>CAWKJX010000006.1:0-84427 GCA_963850095.1 uncultured Acidimicrobiaceae bacterium
CGCCGATCGCGTTTGCCCAGGCGGGTAGCCTGGACAGATCGTGTCCCTCACCCGGGTGACTCCCGCTGACGCTCCGCCCGCGGGGGCGGCGCAGGAGCAGAATTTGGCACTGGGTGAGCTGTTGACGCCCCTGCTGGCCGAGTTCGCCCGGCACCGGCCCGACGACGACACGGCCATGATCGTCGAGGCGGGGCGGGTGGCCCAGCGGGCCCACGAGGGCCAGTTCCGCCGGTCGGGTGAGCCGTACATCACGCACCCGGTGGCCGTGGCGACCATCGTGGCCGAGCTGGGGCTGGACGCCCAGACGGTGGCGGCCGCCCTGCTGCACGACGCGGTCGAGGACACCGGCCTGACGCTCGAGTCGATCGGGTCGGACTTCGGCGACGGGGTGGCCCGGGTGGTCGACGGCGTGACCAAGCTGGACCGGCTGCAGTTCAACTCCAAGGAGGCGCAACAGGCGGCGACCATCCGCAAAATGCTGGTCGCCATGGCGAACGACTGGCGGGTGCTGCTGATCAAGCTGGCCGACCGGCTGCACAACATGCGGACGCTGGCGGTCATGCCCGAATGGAAGCAGCGGCGCACGGCCCAGGAGACCTTCGACGTGTACGCGCCGCTGGCCCACCGCCTCGGCGTGCAACAGGTGCGCTGGCAGCTCGAAGACCTGGCCTTCGCCACGCTGCACCCGAAGCGCTACGCGGAAATCGAGCAGATGGTGGCGGCGCGGGCGCCGCAGCGTGAGGAGTATCTCGAGCGGGTGCTGGTGCACGTGCGGGCCCGGTTGGACGACATGGGCGTCAAGGCGGACGTCACGGGGCGGCCCAAGCACCTGTGGTCCATCTACGAGAAGATGGTCGTGCGGGGCAAGGAGTTCGACGACATCAACGACCTGGTGGCCATCCGGGTCGTGGTCGAGTCAGAGAAGGACTGCTGGGCGGCGCTGGGGGCGATCCACGCCATTTGGGCGCCGGTGCACGGGCGCTTCAAGGACTACATCAACACGCCCAAGTTCAACATGTACCAGTCGCTGCACACGACGGTGATCGGCCTGGACGGCAAGCCGGTCGAGGTGCAGATCCGGACGTCGGAAATGCACCACCGGGCCGAGTACGGCATCGCGGCGCACTGGGGCTACAAGTCCAAGGAGGACCACTCCTCGGAAATGGCCTGGCTGCAGCGCATCGCCGACGTGGACCGCCAGACCGACGACCCCATCGAGTTCCTGGAGGCCCTGAAGCTCGACCTGGAGCAGGACGAGGTCTACGTCTTCACGCCCAAGGGCAAGGTGATCGCCCTGCCGGCCCGGTCCACGCCGGTGGACTTCGCCTACGCCATCCACACCGAGGTGGGGCACCGCTGCATCGGGGCCCGGGTGAACGGCCGGCTGGTGCCGTTGGAGACCCAGCTCTCGTCGGCCGACACGGTGGAGATCTTCACCTCGAAGTCGCCGACGGCCGGCCCGTCGCGGGACTGGCTGCAGATCGTGGCGTCGACCCGGGCCCGCAACAAAATCCGCCAGTGGTTCTCGCGGGAGCGCCGGGAGGACGCCATAGAGAACGGCCGGGAGGAGCTGGCCCGGGCGCTGCGGCGCGACGGGCTGCCCCTGCACAAGCTGTTGGGCTCCGCCGCGCTGATCGAGGTGGCCGAGTCGATGAACCTGGCCGACCTGGACGCTCTGTACGCGTCGATCGGCGAGAACCAGGTGTCGGCGCAGTCGATCGTCCAGCGCCTGACCAAGGTGCTGCGCGGCGGCGGCGAGGCCGAGAACCAGCTGCCGACGACGGCGCTCGTCGGGCCGACCCGGGCGCGTCCCGCCGGCCGGCACTCCGGGGCCGGCGTCTACGTCGAGGGGCTGGACGACGTCATGATCCATCTGGCCCGGTGCTGCACTCCGGTGCCGGGCGACCAGATCATCGGCTTCGTGACCCAGGGCCGCGGCGTCTCGGTGCACAGGGCCGACTGCTCGAACGCGTCGGCCCTGGCGGACCAGTCACGCGAGCGGCTCATTGAGGTCGAGTGGGACCGGGCCAGCGAGGGTGTCTTCGTGGCCACCATTGAGGTGCAGGCCTTCGACCGCTCCCGCCTGCTGGCCGACGTGTCCCGCGTGGTGTCGGAGCACCACCTGAACATTGTGGCGGCCCGCACGGCGACGACGGCGGACCGCGTCAGCCGCATGTCCTTCGACGTCGAGCTGGCGGACCCGACCCACCTGCACTCGTTGATCAGCGCGCTGAAGCACTTGGACGGCGTCTTCGACGCCTATCGTCAGCTGCCTGGCAAGAAAGTCTGACCCCCCGACCGTGAGGTGCCACCCATGAGCCCGGGCTCGTCCGCGCCCGGCGGCGTGGCCGGCGCGGCCGGTACGGCCAGCGTGGTCGGCGTGGTCGCCCGCACGCCCAAGGGCATGCACGACGTCCTGTGGCCCGAGTCCCGCCGCTGGGAGGCGACGGTCGCCCGCTTCGCCGCCCTGGTCGAGGGCGCCGCGTACGGGTTGGCACTGACGCCGGTCCTCGAGCACGCCGGCGTCTTCCTGCGTGGCATCGGGGAGGGGAGTGAGGTCGTCGGCAAGGAGATGTACGTCTTCGAGGACCGCGACGGCCAAATGATGGCGCTGCGCCCCGAGGGCACCGCGCCCATTGTGCGCGCCTTCGTGCAGCACCACCCGGTCCCGCCCTGGAAGGCCTGGTACGTGGCCCCGTCGTTCCGCCACGAGAACCCCCAGCAGGGCCGCTACCGCCAGCACTACCAGCTCGGGGTGGAGGTGCTCGGCGTGGCCGACGCCGACGTGGACGTCGAGGTGGTGTCGTTGGCGCACGACTTCTTTGCCGGGTTGGGCCTGCGTCAGGTGACGCTCAAGCTGCACTCCATGGGCGACGCCGTGTGCAAGCCGGGCTACGTGGCGCTGCTGGGCACGTTCCTGACCGATAGGGCCGACCAGCTGTGCCCGGCCCACCGCCTGCGCCACCTCGAGAACCCCCTGCGGGTCCTCGACTGCAAGACACCCGAGTGCCGCGCCGCCACCGTGGACGCGCCGCGCTTCCTGGACCACCTGTGCGACCCCTGCCGGGCGCACTTCGGCCGGGTCCGCGCCGGGCTCGACCAGCTGGGCGTCGGCTACGTCATCGACCATCGCCTGGTGCGGGGCTTCGACTACTACACCCGCACGACCTTCGAGTTCGCGGCCGACGCGCTCGATGCGGCGCAGAACGGCATCGGCGGCGGCGGCCGCTACGACGGCCTGGTGGAGATGCTGGGGGGTGACGAGACGCCGGGCATCGGGTTCGGCATCGGGATTGAGCGGGTGCTCCTGGCCTGTGACGCCGAGGAGGTGTGGTCGACCGCCGCCGCCGTGGCGACGTCACCGCTCCACGCCTACGTCATCGACACGGCGGGTGGCGAGGCGGCGGTGGCGCTGACGGCCGAGCTCCGGCGGGCCGGCCTGCGGGCGGACCGCGCCTTCGACGGGCGCTCCATGAAGTCCCAGATCAAGTCGGCCGACCGTTCGGGCGCGCTGGTGGCGCTGGTGGTCGGGCCGCAGGAGCTGGCGGCAGGGACCGTGGGGTTCCGGCCGCTGCGCCGCGAGACCGAGCAGCGCAGCATCCCGCGGGAGTCCGTGGTGGCCGAGCTGACCGCCTTCGTAGAGAATGCAGCGGCTCGATGACGAACGACGACCAACGACCGGACCGACCAGCCCGTCCGGACCGACCAGCCCGTCCCGGCCGACCAGCCCGTCCCGGCCAACGAGCCCACGGCCATGCGCACCCACCTGTGCGGTGTCCTGCGCGCGGCCGACATCGGCACCGAGGTCCGGCTCTGTGGGTGGGTGGCCCGGCGCCGCGAACACGGCGAGCACCTGGCCTTCGTGGACCTGCGCGACCACTCGGGAATCGTGCAGTGCGTCATCGACGGCACGGTCGACGTGCGCAGCGAGTGGGTGATCGCCGTCACCGGAATGGTGCGCGGCCGCCCGGAGGGCACGGTGAACCCCGGCCTGGCCACGGGTGACATCGAAATCGGCGACTGCACCATCGAGGTGCTCAACGAGTCCGAGCCACCGCCCTTCTCCGTCGACGACCGGGCCGAGTCGGACGAGCCGGTGCGCCTCAAGTACCGCTACGTCGACCTGCGCCGGTCACGCATGCAGTACAACCTCCGCCTGCGCGGGCGGGTGAACGCCGCCATCCGGGCGGCCATGGTCCGGCAGGGCTTCGTCGAAATCGAGACGCCTCTGCTGTGGGCGCCCACGCCCGAGGGCTCGCGCGAGTTCTCGGTGCCGGCCCGCCTGCACCACGGGTCGTTCTACGCCCTGCCGCAGAGCCCGCAGCTGGCCAAGCAGCTGCTCATGGTGGGCGGCTTCGACCGGTACTTCCAGATTGCGCGCTGCCTGCGCGACGAGGACCTGCGAGCAGACCGCCAGTTCGAGTTCATGCAGCTCGACATGGAGTGCTCCTTCGCCAGCCAGGACGACGTCATGGGCTACGTGTCCGAGGCGGTACTCAGTGCGGCGGAGGCGGCCACGGGACGACGACCGCCACCGATTCAGCGCATGACCTGGGCCGACGCCGCTCGACCGCTACGGCACCGACAAGCCCGACCTGCGCTTCGGCATGGAACTGGTCGACCTCACGGCGGCCTTCGAGAAGACCGAGGTCAAGGCGTTCTCGTCGCCGACGGTCAAGGCACTCGTCGTCCCCGAGGGCGCTGCGTTCCCACGCTCGCGCCTCGATGAGCTGACGGACCGGGCCAAGAGCGCCGGGGCGGCCGGCCTGGCCTGGTTCCGGGTGACGGGCGACGGGGCGGTGACGGCGGCGCCGGCGGCAGCGCCGGCGGCGCCAGGGGCAGCGCAGCTGGACGGGCCGTTGGCGCGCCACCTGTCCGAGGACGAGCGCGTGGCCATTTCGGAGCGGACCGGGGCGCGACCCGGCGACCTCGTGCTGATGGTCTCGGACCAGTACCGCACCGCCTGCGAGGTGCTGGGGACGTTGCGCACGATGCTCGGCTCGCCGCCGGTCGCCCAGGGCCCGCATCACTACGTGTGGGTGGTCGACTTCCCGATGTTCGAGGGTGTCGGCGCCGACGGCCACCTGCAGGCGGCACACCACCCGTTCACCATGCCCTACCCCGAGGACCTCGATCTGCTCGAGTCCGAACCGCTGGCCGTGCGCTCCCAGGCCTACGACCTGGTGCTCAACGGCTGGGAGCTCGGGTCGGGGTCGGTGCGTATCCACCGCAGCGACATGCAGGCCCGGGTCTTCGCCGCGCTGGGCATCGGGCCCGAAGAGGCAGAGGCGCGGTTCGGGTTCCTCTTGGGCGCCTTCCGCTACGGGGCGCCGCCGCACGCCGGGTTCGCCTTCGGGGTCGATCGCCTGGCGGCGATTCTGGCCGGGGAGGAGAACATCCGAGAGGTCATCGCCTACCCGAAGACGCAGTCGGGTGCCGACCCGCTGACGGGGGCGCCGAAGCCCCTGCCCGCCGAGGCGTTGGCCGAACTGGGCATCCGGGTGGTCGTTCCGCCGACGATCGCCGCTGCCGGCGCCGCAATGCCGCCACTGCCGCCAATGCCGCCGGCACCGCCGGCGCGCCGCCCGGCTCGTCGGGCGAGGACGAAGCGCCCAACCCCTCACCGAGTTGAACGGTTTGCATCCGCCGGCGGAGTCGGCCCGGGCGAGAGTCCCTTCTCCAGTCCCTTCTCCAGTCCCGTCTCCATGCCTACGAGCTTCCCCGGCCGAGTCGAGCCCGAGACCGGAACACAACGCTTCCGACTCCGGACCCGAACCCGAAGGCTTGCCCCCCATGCAGCCGACGCCCGCTACCCCCTCCCGCCACGCCCGATCCCCAGGACCTGACCGGACCCCGGCGTGAGCCTCTTCGACGACGCCGCCGACCGCCGCCTGCGCGGCCAGGCGCCCCTCGCCGCCCGCCTGCGCCCCCGGACCCTCGGGGAGGTCGTGGGCCAGGACCACCTGGTCGCCCCCGGCGCCCCCCTGCGCCTGCTGGCGGAGTCCGACCGGGTCCCCTCCTCCATCCTCTGGGGACCGGCCGGGACAGGAAAAACGACCCTCGCCCGGCTCTTGGCCGACACCACGGCCAAGCACCTCGTCACGCTGAGCGCCACCGCCGCCGGCGTGAAGGACGTGCGCGAGGCGCTGGCCGGTGCCGAGCAGCGCCTGGGCGAGCACGGCCAGGGGACCATGCTCTTCATCGACGAGGTGCACCGCTTCAGCAAGTCCCAGCAGGACGTGCTGCTGCCCGCGGTCGAGGACGGGCTGGTCGTGCTCATCGGGGCCACCACGGAGAACCCCTTCTTCGAGGTCAACCCGCCCTTGTTGAGCCGGACCTCGTTGTGGCGGCTGCACGCCTTGTCGCCGGACGACCTGCGCACGCTGGTGCGGCGCGGCCTCGAGCTCGAGGGGGCCGATGCCGAGGCCGACGCGGTCGATGCCGTGGTGGCGGCGTGCGAGGGCGACGCCCGGGCCGCGCTGACCACGGTCGAGGTGGCGGTGGCACTGGCCCGGGCCGCCGCCCAGTCCGGCGCCGCCGCCCAGTCCGGCGCCGCCGGCGGAGTCGTCCGCCACCGGAAGGGACCCCGGAGCGCCCATCGTCCTGACCATGGACGGACATGGCACGGGCCCGCGACGGGCGACTGTTCCACCAGGGCGCCGACGAGCACTACGACCAGATCAGCGCGCTCATCAAGAGTGTGAGGGGGTCCGATGCCGACGCCGGCCTCTACTGGATGGCCCGGATGATCGAGGGTGGTGAGGACCCCCGCTTCCTGGCCCGGCGCATGGTCATCTTGGCCAGCGAGGACATCGGGCTGGCCGACCCCCAGGCCTTGCTGGTGGCCGAGGCGGCGGCGCGGGCGGTCGAGTACGTCGGACTGCCCGAGGCGGCACTGAACCTGGCCGAGGCCGTCATCTACCTGGCCCGGGCACCCAAGTCGAACGCCGTGGTGCGTGCGCTCGGTCTGGCCCAAGCCGACGTCCGCTCGGGGTTGGCCCAGGAGGTGCCCACCCATCTGCGCGACGCCCACTACAAGGGCGCGGCGTCCCTGGGGCACGGCGACGGGTACGTCTATCCGCATGACGACCCCTCCGGGGTGGTCGAGCAGCAGTATCGTCCTGAGGCGCTCGAGGGACGGGTGTACTACCAGCCGACTCCGCACGGTGCCGAAGGGGGCGGGGGCGGGGGCGGTACAGGTCGAGACAGGGAGGCCGATTCGTGATGGGTGGACACCGAGGCGGCGGTCTGCTGTCCGTTGCCCTCGGTGTGGGATTCGTGCTCGGCAGCGTCGCCGGCGTCGGTGTCGCCGGTGCTTTCGAGCGCCGGAGCCTCGACGCCCGCGCCACGCGTCGCGTTGCCCCAGGCGGTGCCGCACATTCCGGCCGGCGTGACGCAGCTCGGCACGGCTCCGTCGGGCCAGGTGCTCAAGCTGAACGTGGCGCTGGCGGGGCAGGATCCGGCCGCGCTGGCCCAGGCGGTGGACGCCGTCTCGACGCCGGGATCTCCCGACTACCGCCATTACGTCACGCCGGCCCAATTCGCGGCGGCGTACGGCCCGTCGTCGGCCGAGGTGGCCCAGGTGACGTCGGTGCTGCGCAACGAGGGACTCGACGTGGGTGATCTCGAGCCCGACAGCAACCTGCTGCCCGTGACCGGCACGGCGTCGGCGGTGTCGGCGGCCTTCGGGACGTCGCTCGAGAGTGTGCAGGGGCCCAACCAGGCCCGGGCCGTGGTCAATACGTCGTCGCTCGGCGTCCCGGCCTCGCTGGCGGGCGTCGTCAGCGGCGTGGTCGGGCTCAACGGCCTCTTCGACGAGCACTCCATGCTCAAGCGCTCACCCGTCCCGGCGGGATCCGGGCCGGCCGTTCCCCCGGGCTCCCCGACGTCCAGCTCCTCGACCTCCAGCTCCTCGACCGCTTCGGGCTCTTCCTCCTCGACTCTCTCCCCCTCCTCCAGCGCCGCCAACGCCCCGGCGCCGTCCGGGCCGCCCGCCGGCGCGCCGCAGCAGCAGCCGCACCAGACCGAGTCGGCGCACGCCCAGACACCCCAGGCCTGCCCCGCCGCCCAGGCCACGACGAGGAGCGGCATCTATACCTCGACCCAGTTGTCGAACGTCTTCGGACTGAGCCAGCTCTTCGCCCAGGGCCGCACCGGCATCGGCCAGACCATCGCCCTCGTCGAGTTCGAGCAGTACCTCGGGAGCGACGTCCAGGCCTTCCAGTCCTGCTACGGACTGTCCAACCCCATCCGCAACGAGGTGGTGGACGGCCCCATCGGAGGTTCGCCCTCAGGCAGTGGCGAGGCCGCGCTCGATGTCGAGCTGGCCGCCTACAACGCTCCCGCCTCGTCGCTGATCGTCTACGAGGCGCCCAACAACAGCGACGTCGCCGCCATCGACCTGTTCCAGAAGATCGCCAGCGACGACGCCGCCCGTGTCGTGACCACCAGCTGGGGCAACTGTGAGTCCTTCGTCGGCAGCCCGACATAGGGGAGGAGAACGAGATCTTCTCCCAGATGGCCATGCAGGGTCAGACCATGATCGCCGCCTCGGGAGACGCCGGGTCCGAGGACTGCTTCCCCGACAACCATGACCCGTCGCCGTTGGCCGTCGACGACCCGGCGCGCAGCCCAATGTGGTGAGCGCCGGCGGCACCACCTTGAACAGCGCCACGGCCTCGGCGCAGACGGTGTGGAACGACTGCCAGGGCCCGCCCGCCCTGCCGGCCCCCCTCTGCGCCAACTCCATCTTCGACGGCAGCAGCCGGGGTGCCGGTGGCGGTGGGTTCTCCGAGATGTGGCCCCGCATCCCGGGTCAGCCCATCGTCACCAGCCCCGATCCGTGTCCGCCAGCCGACTACCGGATGCCGGTCGGTGCCCGACATCGTGTATCCGTCCGACCCCTCCTCCGGTGGCGTCGTGGCCTACTTCTCCGGCAGTTGGACCGCGTTCGGCGGCACCAGCGTGGCGGCACCCACCAACGCCGGGCTCTTCGCCGACACCGATCAGGGTTGCTTCGCGTCACTCGGACGCGTCGGGCCCGCGCTCTACGCGGCGGCGGGCAGCAGCAACTACACGGCCATCACCTCGGGTGAGAACGACTTCACCGACACCAACGGCGGGGACTTCCCGGCGGGCACCGGCGCCAGCGGGCTCGGTTCCCCGGTGGACCAGAACCTGGCCATTGCGCTGCAGGGCGCCGACGGGTGCCCCTCGGTGTCCGCCGTCTCGCCGAACACGGGCCCGGTCAGCAATGCCGGCGCCATCACGGTCTCGGGCGGCGGCTTGGCCAACGCCACGTCGGTCACCTTCGGCTCGGCCGGCAACGGGCAAATCGTCTCGGAGTCCGAGACGTCGCTCACGGTCATTCCGCCCAACGCCATCGGTCCCCTGTGCGTGAATGTCGTCGTAGAGAACTCGCAGGGCATTTCGCCCACGTCGCCGGCCGACGAGTTCGGGTTCGGCGGCGACCTCGATTGCGGGCAGGGATACCGCTTCGTGGCCTCCGACGGGGGCGTGTTCGACTTCGGCACCGCCGGCTTCTACGGCTCCCGGGGCGGGCAGGCCCTCAACGCGCCCATCGTGAGCATGGCCGTCACCCCGAGCACGAACGGGTATTGGCTGGTGGCCTCCGACGGCGGCATCTTCAACTACGGCGACGCCGGCTTCTACGGCTCCACCGGCTCCCTGCACCTGAACAAGCCGATCGTGGGCATCGCCTCGACTCCCGACGGCCAGGGGTACTGGCTGGTGGCCTCCGACGGCGGCATCTTCAACTACGGCGACGCCGGCTTCTACGGCTCCACCGGCTCCCTCCACCTGAACAAGCCCATCGTGGGCATGGCCTCGACGGCGGACGGACTGGGCTACTGGCTGGTGGCCTCCGACGGCGGCATCTTCAACTACGGCGACGCGTCGTTCCAGGGCTCGGCCGGCTCTTTGCACCTGAACTCGCCCGTGGTGGGCATGGCCGCCGGGCCCGGGGGTGCGGGCTACTGGCTCGTCGCCGCCGACGGCGGCATCTTCAATTACGGCTCGGCCGGGTTCTTCGGCTCGGCCGGCTCACTGAAGCTCAACGAACCCGTGGTGGGCCTGGCCGCCTCGCCGGACTTCGGGGGCTACTGGATGGTGGCCTCCGACGGCGGCATCTTCAACTACGGGGATGCGCAGTTCTACGGCTCGACCGGGAGCATCAAGCTGAACAAGCCGATCGTGGGGATGGCGTCGGCCTGACCGCCGGCCACTGACCCCCCGCCGCCCGCCTCGCCCGCCGACCCCCCGTTCGCCGGACCCTGACCCCTCGCCCGCCGGCCGACCCCCCGCCCGCCGGCCGACCCCCGCCCGGCCGACCCCCCGCCCGCCGGCCGCCCCCCGCTCGCCGGCCGCCCGCCGACCGTCCGCCCCCGGCCCAGATCGGCGTTTTCCGCCGGTAAACTCGGGCGATGGACGCCAACGGACTGAGGGCGGCCTTCACGCGCTTCTTCGCCGAGCGAGGACACCAGATCGTCCCCTCCGCCAGCCTCATTCCGCACGACCCAACGGTCCTGTTCACCATCGCGGGCATGGTGCCGTTCAAGCCCTATTTCCTCGGCGACGAGCCGGCGCCGTGGCCCCGGGCCACCTCCATTCAGAAGTGCTTCCGTACGCCGGACATCGACATCATCGGCACCGACACTTACCACAACACGTTCTTCGAAATGCTCGGCAACTTCTCCTTCGGTGACTACTTCAAGGAGGAGGCCATCCCCATGGCGTGGGAGCTCCTCACCGAGGTCTTCGGCTTCGACGGCGATCGGCTGTGGGTGACCGTGCACGAGAGCGACGACGAGGCCGAACAGCTGTGGGTCGACAAGGTCGGCCTGCGGCCCGAGCGCGTCCAGCGCATGGGCGACGAGGACAATTTCTGGGCCATGGGCGACACGGGTCCCTGTGGTCCCGACTCCGAGATCTTCATCGACAAGGGTCCGGCCTACGGCGACGACGGCGGTCCCAAGTTCGGCGCCGAGGACCGCTTCGTCGAGGTCTGGAACCTGGTCTTCATGCAGTACAACCGCGATGCCCAGGGGACGCTGAGCGACCTGCCCCGCAAGAACATCGACACCGGGGCCGGCCTGGAGCGCATTTTGCCCGTCCTCCAGGGTAAGGACTCGACGTTCGACACCGACCTGTTCCTGCCGATCATCGACGCGGCGGCCTCCGTCATCGGCACCGGCTACGGCACCGACGAGCGCACGGACGTGTCGTTGCGGGTGCTGGCCGACCACGGCCGGGCCATGACGATGCTGGTGGCCGACGGCGTGCTGCCGGCCAACGAGGGCCGGGGCTACGTGCTGCGGCGCGTCGTGCGCCGGGCCGTCATGGCGGCGCGGCGGCTCGGTGTCGAGAAGCCGATCGGCCCCACCCTGGTGGAGGCGGCCACCGGGGTGCTGGGGGAGGCCTGGCCGGTGCTGGTGGCCCAGCACGACCTCATCCTCAACGTGGTGGCCCGCGAGGAGGCCGCGTTCGACCGCACCCTGCGGGCCGGCCTGGGCCGGCTCGAGGAGGCGTTCGCCACCGGAGCCAAGGTGCTGCCGGGCGACGTGGCCTTCACCCTGCACGACACCCACGGCTTCCCGGTGGAGCTGACCGAGGAGTTGGCGCGTGACGCCGGGGTCGAGGTGGACCGGGCCGGCTTCGACGCCGCCATGGCCGAACAGCGCGAGCGGGCCCGGGCGGCGGCCAAAGCGTCGCGGGCGGGCGACGCGACCGCCTACCGCGCCTTGCTCGAGGCGGAAGGGCAGACGGCGTTCGTCGGCCGCGGGCCCGAGAACTACGAGGTGCCGGCTCGGGTGATCGCCGTGCTCCAGGGGATGGAGGGCGACGACGACGACACCGTCGAGGTCTTCTTGGACCGCACGCCCTTCTACGCCGAGGGCGGCGGCCAGCTCGGCGACACCGGGACCATCGTCACCGAGTCGGGGATCGCCGAGGTGTCCGACACGCTCTACGCCGTGCCGGGCCTCATTGTGCACAAGGCGCGGCTCGACGGCGACATGCGCGCCGGGCAGGACGCGCTGGCCACCATCGACGCCGACCGGCGCGAGGCCATCCGGCGCAACCACACGGCGACGCACCTGCTGCACTCGGCGCTGCGCAACGTGCTGGGCGACCACGTCCGCCAGCAGGGCTCGCTCGTGGCGCCCGACTACCTGCGCTTCGACTTCTCGCATCACGCCCAGCCCACCCGCGAGGAGCTGGACGAGGTGTTCGCGCTGGCCAACGCGGCGGTCCTGACCGACGTCGGCGTCGACACGACCGAGACGACGCGGGAAGACGCCGAGAAGATGGGCGCCATCGCCTTCTTCGGTGACAAGTACGGCGCGGCCGTGCGCGTCGTGCAGGCGGGGCCCTCGTCGCTCGAATTCTGCGGCGGCACCCACGTGGACTCGCTGGGGCAGATCGGGCCGATCACGCTGCTGTCGGAGGGATCGATCGGGTCGAACACGCGGCGCATCTTCGCCGTGACCGGAAAGGCGTCGCTGGCCCGGGCGGTCGAGCGCGAACGCCTGGTGCAGGCGGCGGCCGAGCTGCTGCGCACCGAACCCGACGAGTTGGTGGCCGCGATCGGGCGCGTCATGGAGCGCCAACGCGAGGCCGAGAAGGAACTGTCCAAGCTGCGCCAGCAGTCGAGCGACGCCGAGGCCGGCACCCTGGCGGCCGGGGCGGCGGCCGACGGCGGGGTGGTGGTGGCCCGGCGCGACAACGTGGAGGGCGACGCGTTGCGCTCCTTGGCCCAGGCGGTGCTGCGCCACGACGGCGTGCGGGCGGTCGTGCTGGGAGGCTCGCCCGACGGTGCGAAGGTGGCCATCGCGGCCGCCACCGGTGGAGAGCCCGACGCGGTGCAGCTGGTGCGCACGCTCGGTCGCATGGTGGGCGGCGGCGGGGGCGGGTCGCCCGAGGTGGCGCTGGCCGGTGGGAAGGACCCCTCGCAGCTCGAGGCGGCCTTGGCCGAGGCGCAGCGGCTCCTGTCCGCGTGAGCGACGGCGGGCCGGACCCCACGGCGACGGCGCGCGGGCGCGAACCTGCTGGTGAGCGCCAACCCGCCCGTGAGCGTGCGGGCGACCACGAGGGCGAGGGCGAGGGTGAGGCGCGAGCATGAGCATGAGCATGAGCATGAGCATCGAGCATGAGCGTCCCGGGCGGGGCACGGGGCGGGTGGCCGCCCTCGATCTGGGGTCGCGGCGCATCGGCGTGGCCTACTGCGACTCGAGGCGCACGCTGGCCAGTCCGTGGGGGACGATCGCGCGCAGCGGCGACGCGGCCCGTGACCGGGCGGCCGTGGTGGACGCGGTGCGCGAGGTCGAGGCCGAAATGGTGGTCGTCGGACTGCCCCTCAGCCTCTCGGGCCACGCCGGTCCGGCGGCACAGGCGGCCCTGGAGGAGAGTGAGGCGTTGCGGACGCTGCTCGAGCCGCTGGGCGTCGCCGTCGAAACGGCGGACGAGCGGTTGACGACGGTCGAAGCCCAGCGGAACCTGCGGGCGGCCGGGCGCAGCGGGCGGGCCGCCCGTCAGGTGGTCGACAGTGCCGCCGCCATGGTGCTGCTCCAGTCCTGGCTGGAACGCCCGTGAGCGGCACCTGGGGGGGCGACGGGGGCGATGGCCGAGGCGACGGCCGGCCGGAGGACGACGACCAGCAGACGCCGCCCGAGGGAACCCGCATCGACGACGCGTCCGACGCGTCCGACGTGTTCGACCAGGCCCAGGCCGCCGCGCCCAACGACGAAGGGGCGCTCGACGCCGAGCAGCCGGCCGAGCCGACCCGGGCCGAACGAAAGAGGGTGCGGTCGGTCCGGGTGCGCCGGCGCCGTCGCATCGTGGCGGGGCTGGCCGGGGCGCTGCTGGTGCTCGCCCTGGGTTTCACGCTCTGGTACGAGCTCGAGTCACATGCGCTCGGGCCGCCCGGTCGCCAGGTTGTGATCACCGTCCACAACGGAGAATCCTCCGACGCCGTCATCGACACCCTCAGCGAGAACGGCGTCATCGGGAGCTCGTGGGCCTTCCGGTTCTCGGACTTCTTCCACGGCGCTCCCACGGCCCTCCCGGGCAGCTACGCACTGCACCAGAACCAGACCTTTTCGGAGGTACGCGCCATCCTGGCCGCCGGCCCCAACATCTTCCCGGTCGACGTGCTGCCCGGCTACACCCTCAACGAGGTGGGAGCCCAGGTCGACAGCGTGCCCGACCATGCCGAGGGGGGCTTCCGGACGGCGGCCTCGAGTGGGGCCGTGCATTCGGCGTTCTCGCCTTCCGGGTCGAACGACCTCGAAGGGATGCTCGGGACCGGCACCTACCTGATCCTTCCCGGCGAGAGCGACATCACGATCGTGCGTGACATGGTGCAGCGTTTCGATCACGACGCCGAGGCGGCCGGGTTGAGCACGGCCTCGGCCGGCGCACTGGGTCTGACGCCCTACCAGGTCATCATTGCGGCCTCCATCGTGGAGAAGGAGGGCTACATCCCCGTCAACATGCCCGACACGGCCCGGGTGATCTACAACCGCCTGGCCAACAGCATGCCGCTGCAGATGGACTCGACCGTGCTCTATGCCATCGGACAGGACGGCGGGCCGGTCACGTCGAAGGACCTGCAGATCCAGTCGCCCTACAACACCTACCTCAACACAGGCCTGACGCCGACGCCGATCTGCATGCCGTCGGAGGATGCGCTGCACGCGGCCGTCCACCCACCACCGGGCGCCTGGCTCTTCTTCGTGCTGGTGCAGAAGAACGGTGTCATGGCCTTCTCGGACACCTTCGCCGAGCAGGAGGCCAACGAGAAACTGGCGCAGGCCCGTGGCCTGCCCTGAGCCACCGGGTCCAACGGCCCCGCCGCCGCCGCCGCCGCCGGACGAGCGCCCGTTGCCGCTGCTGACGATGGCCGAGGCCCGCCACGCGGTGCCCGCCCCCATCCACATCGTCGGCGTCATCGGGAGCCCGGTGGCGCACTCGCTCTCGCCGCTGCTGCACACGACGGCCTTCGACGCCCTCGGGTTGGGCGACGCGTGGTGCTCGTTCGCCTTCGAGGTGCCGCCGGGACAGGCGGCGGCGGCACTGGCGGACATGCGACGCGCCGACGTGTCCGGCCTGTCGGTGACCATGCCGCACAAGGCGGACGTGGCCGCCCTGGTCGACGAGTGCAGCGACGTCGCCCGGCGACTCAATGCGGTCAACTGCGTTGTGCAGCGCGACGGTGTGCTCTTCGGCACCAACACCGACGGCGAGGGCTTCGTGGCGTCGCTCGCCCGCGGCGCCGGCTTCGACCCGGCCGGTCGCCGCTGTGTGGTCGCCGGAGCGGGCGGCGGGGCGCGGGCGGTCGTGCTGGCCCTGGCCGGCGCCGGGGCGAGCCAGGTGACGGTGGTCAACCGGACGCCCGAACGGGCCCGGGAGGCGGCGGCTCTGGCCGGGTCGGCGGGCGCCACGGTGGCCGTGGCCGAGCTGGAAGCCCTGGACGAAGCCGTCCGTGCGGCCGACCTCGTCGTCAACGCCACGCCCGTCGGTATGAGCGGCACCGATACTCGGCGCGACGACCTGGAGCCGGCACGGCAGTGGCTGGTGCCACCCGGACTGCTCCATGAGGGTCAGGTGGCGGCCGATCTCGTCTACGTGCCCCGGCCGACCCCCTGGCTGGTGGAGGCGGCCAACTCCGGCGCCACGACCCTCGACGGCCTCGGCATGCTCATCCACCAGGCGGCGGCGCAGCTCGCGCTCTGGACGGGACAGGAACCTCCCGTGCACACCATGTGGGAAGTGGCGTCGGAGACGACGAACCACAGCCCCGGGTGACCATGAGGGCGACGAGACCCGGCCGCGCCCCGGAGCCGTGAAGACCGGCCGCGCCAGGTTCCCGGGCCCGCCCGGTCCGCCCCGTCAGGCCGGCGAAGTCGGGGCCACCTCCGTCGGTGCCGGCCACAACTCCGCCCTCGCCAACGCGGCCACCGCCTCCTCGCGCAGCGCGCGGGTCAGCGCGTCGCGCTGGGACGGCACCGTTAACAAGATGACGCGCACCGTAATGGTCGCCGAGTCCGCGTCCTGCAGCCCGACCAGCTTCGGCGGCTCCGTGCAGTGCGGGGCGAACTCGGCCGACGTGGCCACCCGGTGGGCCGCCGCCCCTATGACCGAGCGCACCTGGTCCAGGTCCGCGGCCGTCGCGCCCGGCAGGGTCAGGTCGACCACGGCGCGGGCCCACCCCCGCGACAGGTTCCCGATCATGCGGATGTCGCCGTTGGGGACAATGAAGATGGTGCCGTCCAGTGCCCGGAACCGGGTCAGGCGCATGGTCACGTCCTCCACCACGCCGGTCACGCCACCCACGACGACGGAGTCACCGACGTTGTACTGGTCCTCCATCGTCATCAGGAAGCCCGAGAAGTAGTCGCGCACGATCAGCTGGGCGCCGAAGCCCAACGTCACCGCGATGATCGTGGCCGACGCCAACAGCGGCGTCAGGTTGATGCCGAGCATCCCGAGCACAACGGCTCCTGCGATCACGAACACGAAGAAGCGCCACAGGTTGGCCACCACGCCGGACATGGTCGTCACCCGGGCCGCCGCATGGTCCGAGCCCCGGCGCTCCGCCGCCTGGTTCGCCACCCGGGTCAGCACCCGGCGGATCACCTTGGAGCCGTAGCGGGCCACCACCAGAGCGACGAGCACGACCAGCAGAATCTCCAGCGGCCGCACAATGAGGTCGGTCACGGTCGAGGCGGTGTCCGGGCTCACGCCGAGCTTGGTCAGCAGGTGGTAGAGCCAGCCACCACCCTGATCGACCTGGCCGGACGCGCCGACCAGGTCGGACGCGCCGACCAGGGCAGGGAGCGGCGCCAGAGGGGGGAGGGCCATGCCCGGTATTCTGGCCCCGATTCAGCCGATATGACCACACTCGCCCGAACAAGCGTTGCCTCTCGACGCAGCGTCCCCCCGTTCGACTTCGTGCTGGCCGCAGCAACGCTGCTGGTGTCGGCCATCGGGGTGGTCATGGTCTACACGGCCACCCGCGGGTCGCTGCTGGCGGCGGGGGACGACCCCAAGACCTTCCTGAAGAAGCAGGGGCTCTTCGTCGTGCTGGGCCTGATCGTCATGGTGGTGGTGGCCGTGTTCGACTACCGCCGCCTCGAACCCCTGACCACGCTGTTGTACTGGTTGATCATTCTCGCCCTGCTCGGTGTGTTCGTCGTGGGCAGCAGCGCGCAGGGGGCGGCCCGCTGGTTCAGCGTGGGGCCGCTCCAGCTCCAACCCTCCGAGTTCGCCGTTCTGGCCCTCATCCTGGCCATCGCCTCCTACTGTGCCCGGCGAGAGGAGGAGGGGCTGGCCTGGCGCGACGTCTTCCGGCTGCTGATCATGGCCGGCATCCCCATCGTGCTCGTCCTGCTCCAGCCCGACCTGGGCACGGCCATGATCATGGTGATCGTGCTCATCGTGATGCTGGCCGTCGCCGGACTGCCGATCCGCATTTTGGTGCTCCTGCTCATCGGCACCGTGTTCGTCGCCTTCATCGCCATCGAGGGTGGCTTCCTGCACACCTACCAGCTGGCCCGCCTCACCACCTTCCTCAATCCGAACCAGCACAGCACCAATCCCTACGTCCAGACCACCATCTACAACACGCAACAGGCCAAGGACGCCATCGGCTCGGGTGGCCTGTTCGGCTCGGGCATCGGGCACGGCGCGCAGACGAACCTGGGCTACGTCCCCGAGCAGCAGACCGACTTCATCTTCACCGCGGTGGCCGAGCAGCTCGGGTTCTTCGGATCCGTCGGGGTCCTCGCCATCCTCGGCGTCATCGCCTGGCGCATTCTGCGCGCGGCCGTGGTCGCCCGCGACGTCTTCGGACGCCTCATCTGCGCCGGCCTCTTCGCCTTCTTCGCCTTCAGCGTCTTCCAGAACGCCGGAATGACGATGGGCATCATGCCGATCACCGGCATTCCGCTCCCCTTCGTCAGCTACGGCGGCACCGCCGTCCTGGTCTTCTACGCCGCCATCGGCCTGACCCTGAGCGTGGGCGCCCGGCGGAGATACGTCCGGTGACCGACGCCGCCCCCGGGCTCGAACCCGGGGCGCTGTCCGAACCCGAGGCCGAATCCGAGGCCGAGCCCGTGTCCGAACTCCCCGAGCCCGAGCCCGAGCCCGAGCCCCCGGCCAACTCCCCGGTTGACGCCGAGCCCCCGGCCCCAGCTCATGCCCCGTCTGCGGCCCCGTCTGAAGCCGCGGCTGAGGCCGCCGCGCCGACCTGGTCGGACTCCGAGGCGGCGGCCCAGCCCCCGGCGGAGCCGGACCCCGAAGCCGAAACGCAGTCCGAGGCCTGGGAGGCACCGGCCCAGTCGTTCACGCCGCTCGGAGCCACCTTTCGGGTCATGGACGTCGACGACGTCGCCCTGGAGTTGCCCGCGCAATTCCCGGCCGTCACCCTGGTCGAGTCCGAGCCGCCGAACCGGGTGCTCGTCTTCCCGGTCGGGCTGACCGAGGGCACCGCCATGGCGTCGGCGTTGCGCCGCATGGAGGGCCGGCGTCCCATGACGCACGAGCTGTTCATGCACGTGCTCCAGCGGGCCCGCATCGACGTGATCGCGGTGCGCCTGACCGGCCGGGAGGAGGGCAACCTCCTGGCCCAACTCGACCTGATGACCCCCTCGGGCCGAGAGCGGGTGGACTGCCGGCCGTCGGACGGGCTCATCTTGGCGCTGCGCATGCCGGTGTCCTCACCCATCCTCGTCGACGAGCGCCTCCTCGAGACGGTCGGTGACGTCGCGCCCGTCGACGACGGCGGGTACGCCTGATCCAATCGGGAGCCATGTGACCGGCATCGAGAGTGCGGCCGTGCGTTCGGCCGTGCGTTCGGCCGTGCGTTCGGGCGTGGACGGCGTGGGGCCAAACGAGACTTCGGGACTTCGAGACCTCGAGACTTCGAGACCTCGAGACTTGACATAGGGTCTGGACGTCGCCGGCGGCCGCAGGGCCGGTCGCGAAGGGGGTCGGCATGCGGGAGCGCACCAACGAGGTCGACGTCGAGCGGGATGTCAAGGTCACGGTGACCGATGGCACGGTGCTGCTGGCCGACGTGTACCACCCCGTAGGCATCGACGACGCCCCCACCATCTTGGAGCGCACGCCGTACGGCAGGGCCAACTTCGCCTCGGCCATGGGCCCGGAGTTCGCCGCCCGCGGCTACCGCTACGTCCTGCAAGCGTGCCGCGGCACGGACGGCTCGGGGGGAACGCACAGCTACTTCGCCGAAGCAGGCGACGGGCGGGACACGGCGGACTGGATCGCATCGCAGCCGTGGTTCGACGGCCGCATGGGCTCGTTCGGCGCCAGCTACATGGGCTTCACCCAGTGGGCCCTGGCCTCCACCAAACCGCCGCACCTCAAGGCCATGGCCGTGGCCCTGTCGACCTCCGTGCGGGCCTACTCGTGGTACCCGGGGGGCTCGCTGGCCCTCGAGGTGATCATCCCCTGGGACGCCGGCGCCACCCAGTTCAACCAGCAGGCCGACGCCGTCCCCACGACCGACATTTCGCCCGAGGGCATTGAGCGGCGCATGGCCGAGCTGAAGGCGGGATTCGACCACCTGCCACTCGGTGATGTGATTCAGCGGCTCACCGGCGTGGACCTGCCGCTCTACCGGGATCAACTCGCTCATGGGAGCGCCGGGGACGGCTTCTGGGATCCGGTGAACTTCCGGCCCCTGCTGGCGGAATGGACGGTGCCGACGCTGCTCGTCGACGGCTGGCACGACTACCCGCTGCCGGGCGTGGTCGAGGACTATGCCGTCCTGCGCGCCTCGCCTGCGCCCGTGCATCTGCGCATCGGCGCGGGCGGACACCTGGGCGGGGGCGGCGAGGGCGGTATGACCGACGCCCCACTGGACTGGTTCGACACCTGGTTGCTCGGCCGGGAGGGGATTCTCGGCCCCACCCCGGTGAAGATCCACGTGCAGGGCGAAGGCGGCGGCCGTTGGCGCGACCTGCCCGATTGGCCCCCTCGCGCCGAGCCGACCCGCTGGTACCTCCAGGCCGGCGGCGGTCTGGCGCCGGCGGCGCCGGAGTCGGCGTCGGAGCCCGACCGCTACCGCTACGACCCGGCGGACCCGACGCCGTCGATGGGCGGCATCGGCATGCTCACCGGGGGCACCGTGGACAACCGACCGCTCGAGGCGCGTCCCGACGTCCTCGTCTATACCTCCGACGAGCTCGCCGAGCCACTCGAGCTCGTCGGCCCGGTGGAGGCGGAGCTGCATGTGTGTTCGAGCCTCGACCACACCGACTTCTTCGTCCGGATCTGCGACGTGTCACCCGACGGCCGGTCCGTCAACGTGTGCGACGGGCTGCAGCGCTTCGACCCGGCATCCATCCGCCGGAACCCCGACGGAACGTTCACGGCGGCGGTGGCCCTGTGGCCCATCGGTCACGTCTTCGGCCCCGGTCACCGGTTGCGGGTCCAGGTCTCGAGCGGCGCCCACCCCGTCTACGCCCGCAATCTCGGCACCGGGGAGCCGCCGGCCACGGCCACCACCCTGCAGGCCGCCGAGCAGGCCGTCTACCACGAGCCAGGGCGGCCATCGTGGGTCACACTCCCGCACTTCTCGGGCTGAAGTCCGGGGGCCAGCCCGCGGTTCGGTGGGACCGGTGGGACCGGGGGCGTCCGTTTCGTCTGCCCCCCGGGCGGGAGCGGGTTCGCGACGTCGTGGAACGTAGTTACCGTTCGACGTAGACGGTCATTGGTGGGAGGACTCCGTGGCTCTCCATCGTTGCGGCCATCTCGGCTGGCGGCGAGGAAAGCGCCTTCAGCATCGTGTCGACATCGTTGACGTCGCTCGAAATGGCAACGACGTTGCTTCCGTCCTGTGCGACGTAATCCACCACGTTGACGCCTCCCAGATTCACGATCGCGTCAGCACGTTCCGACTTGGCCTTCAACCATCTGTCGACATCAACCACGTTGTGGGTCACAACCATCTTTGGCATGCGGTCTCCTCCGTAGAGAGCGTCGCCTCTGCAGGCGTTCGCTCGGCAACATGTCTAGCCCGTAGAGGGCTTTCACGGGTTGGTTCGTGGCCATTGATCGCTGATCGCTGATCGCTGATCGCTGAACTGCGTGTGGCCGGACCATTCCCGTTCGCCGCCGGTATGGGGTGACCGATCGCCCGGAGTGTCGGTTGCTCGGGGTCCGACCGGCCGGATGCCGGAGCAGGGTGGATCTGACAAGATCAACGCCAGCTCTCTTATCCCTGGTGAGGTGCCATGACTGCAGGTGCAGGACCGACCGTGATCAAGATCAATGCCATCACCGTCCCCGAGGATGCCGGCGACGAGCTGGCGCGGCGCTTCGCCGCCCGGGCCGGGGCGGTGGACGACCAGGACGGGTTCGAGGGCTTCGAGCTCCTCCGCCCCACTGACGATCGCCGGCAGTGGCTCGTCGTCACCCGTTGGCGCGACGAGGACGCCTTCAACGCCTGGGTCTCCTCGCCCGCCTTCGCGCACGGCCACGCCGGTGCCGACCGGCCCTCGCCCCACGGCGGGCCGGTGTCGGTCTCCTCGGAGCTGTGGTCCTACGAGGTGGCGGGCGGCTCGACGCCCTGATTTCGCCCGCGGGCGGACAGCAGGAGAGCTCGAGCTCCGAGGTCCCGCCTCGAGCTCCGGGCCCCCGATCGGCGGCCCCGACCGAGGCCCCGGCCCCCTCCCGCCGCCCGCTCGGGTAGGACAAGGGCCATGTCACGGCGCGGCTGGATCCTCTTCGTCGCCATGTCGGTGATCTGGGGCATCCCGTATCTGCTCATCCGCATTGCCGTGCGCGACTTCTCACCTCCGGCCCTGGTCTTCGCCCGCACGCTGCCGGCCGCGCTGCTACTCCTGCCCATTGCGGCGCGGCGCGGCGAGTTGCGCCGGGCGCTGGGCTACTGGCGCTGGCTGATCGTGTTCGCCGTGGTCGAGATGGTCCTTCCGTGGTTCTTCCTGTCCTCCGCCGAGGAGCATCTGGCCAGCTCGACGGCCGGCCTGCTGATCGCGTCGGTGCCGCTGCTGGCGGCCGTGATCTACCCGATCGTCAGCCCTGGCACGGACCGCCTCGACCGCCGGCGCCTGACCGGGTTGCTCGTCGGCTTCGCCGGCGTGGCGGCACTCGTCGGCATCGACGTGCACGGGACGGACATGAGAGCGGTGGCCGAAATGATCGTCCCCGCCGTCGGCTACACCTTCGGTCCGCTCATCATCAACCGCCGCCTGTCCGACGCGCCCAACATCGGGGTGATGGGCTTCTCGGTGGCCGTGGTCGCGCTCGTCTACGCCACGCCGGCCTTGAGGCAATGGCCGGCGCACGTCGGGGCGGAGGAGTGGGCGGCCGTCGCCACCCTGGCGTTCGTGTGCACGGCGCTCGCCTTCGTGCTGATGTTCGAGCTCATCAACGAGGTCGGACCGGCGCGCTCGACCATCATCACCTACGTCAACCCGGCCGTGGCCGTGTTGCTCGGCGTGATCGTGTTGAGCGAGCCCTTCACGGTGGGCATCGCGGTGGGCTTCCCGCTCATCCTGGTCGGCTCCGCCCTGGCCACGCGTGGCACGACGCAGACCGAGGCGGACGCCGAGGTGGCGCGCTGAACCGATGCACCTCGCCGTCGCACGTAGCCAAGCCGACGTGCCGAGCCGACGTCGCCGAGAGCCGGACGCCGGCCGACGCCGCCGCCGAGAGCCGGCCGCCGCCGCCGCCAGCCGCGTCGTCAGCCCGCCGGGACCATCGGTTTCTCGCCCGGAGCGCCGGCCTGGCCGGCGGCCAACATCGTCCGCTGCGCCTTGGCGCCCTCGTCGGATATCCGTAGCAGCAGGGCGATGAGGATGTAGTTGGCCAGCAGCGAGGACCCGCCGTAGGCCACGAACGGCAGCGTGATCCCGGTGAAGGGCAGCAGCCGCACCACGCCGGCCATGATGAAGAAGGCCTGGAACCCGATGATCAGCGTGAACCCGGCCGCCATCAGCCGCGAGAAGTCGGAGCGGGCGGTCTGGGCGATGCGGAACCCGGACCCGACGATGAGCACGTAGGCGAACACGACGGCCGCCGCGCCGACGAGGCCCATTTCGGTGCCGATGGCGGCGAAAATCATGTCGGTGGTCAGGTAGGGGATGTTCCCCGCCTGGATGTCGAAGCCCAGGCCCGTGCCGCCGACGCCCCCCGAGGCGAAGCCGTACTGCCCCAAGCGCAGCTGCGCCGCGCCGGAGTTGGCGTTGGTGGCGCTCTGCCAGGGGTTGAGCCACTCGTCGACGCGGAGATGCACCTGGCCGAAGTACCGGGCCGAGACGTAGGCACCGCCGGCGAAGAGCACGGCCCCGAACAACAGGTAGCCGAAGCGCCCCGTGGTGATCCACAACATGGCGATGAAAAGGGTGAAGAGCAGGGCGGCGAAGCCGATGTCGCCCTCGAGGCCGATCACCACCATGGCGGCGCCCCAGGCCACCAGCAGCGGGATGAGGGGCCGGGGGTCGAGGATGAGGCGGTTGCCGAGCCGGGCCGTCGGGATGGCCAGCATCTCCTTGTTCTCGGCGAAGTAGGAGGCGAAGAAGATGCAGAGGAGGATTTTGGAGAATTCGATCGGCTGGAACTCAAGGCTGCCGACGTGCACCCAGAGCTTGGCGCCGTTGATGGGGCTGAAGAACAGCGGCGCCACCAGCAACAGGCCGGCCACGAGCAACAACAGGTAGCGATAGCGCTCCAGGTCGCGCGAGAAGCGGACGACGAGCAGCGTCACCACGTAGAGCCCCACCCCCAACGCGGCCCACCCGGCCTGTTCGCGGGCATAGGGCGGGTTCCAGCGGGCGATCACCACGTAGCCGATGCCGTTGAGCAGCGCGGCCAACGGGAGGATCACCGCGTTGGCGTCGGGGACCAGCCAGCGGTTTGCCATGTGGGCGACGAGGGCCAGGCCCAAGACGATGCCGAGGAACGGCCCGATGTTGGCCGGGATCTTCGACTTCGCCCCGAGCTCGGCAATGACGTAGAGCGCCACGATCAGCAGCGAGCCGAAGACGAGGAGTCCCAATTCGGTGCGTCGTTTTGGCTTGGGACCGAAGCTGTAGGGAGGCAACGGCGAGCGTCGGGCTCCGGACGCGGACCGGGTGAGCGTCGAGCGTCTTGCTCCGGTCAGCACCGGGCGAATCGTAGTGGTGGGGGGTAGGATTGTCGGCGACACCCGGCAGTTATTCGCCGGTCGACGACCCTCTCCGATGACCCAGACCCAGCCGCCACCGCAACCCCGGGCGCAGCCCGTTGACCTGCAATCCGAGGGTTCCGGCGAGGGCGGCGGCAGCGAAAATGGCGGCCTTGGCGCCGAGGCCGGTAATGACGGCCTTGCCGAGCATGGCGGCCTTGTCGAGCATGGCGGCCTTGTCGAGCATGGCGGCGCAGACCCTGTCCACGCCGGGGTGGTCGTCGGGGTAGCCGACCGGGCCGGTGCGCCGGAATCGGCCACGGCGGCCCACGGGACACCCGAGCACCCCGAGCACCCCGAACACCACGAGCACCCCGAGCACCACGAGCGGCCCGTGCACCCCACCCCGCCGACCTACCAGCAGATCGAGGCCTTCGGCTACCAGCGCTTCACCAACCGTGAGCAGTCCCGGCTCGACTTCGGTGCCCGCCTGCTCGACCTGGCCGAGGACGACGGCCAGCCGCTGCTCGAGCGGGCCAAGTTCCTGGCCATCTTCTCCGAGCTGCTCGACGAGTTCTACCAAATCCGCGTGGCCGCCCTCGAGGACCAGGTGGCCGCGGGCGTGCGCACGCGCTCGGTCGACGGCCTGCGCCCGGGCGAGCAGCTCACCATGATCAGGGGCCGGGTCGAGGAGCTCGTCCGGCGCCAGGACCACATCTTCCTCGACCGCATCGCCCCCGCCCTGGCCGACGCCGGCATCCGCCTCTCGAGCTGGTCCAGCCTCGATGACGACGACCGTGAGTACCTGGTCGAGGTCTTCCGACGCGAGATCTACCCCGTCCTCACGCCGCTGGCGGTCGACCCGGGGCACCCGTTCCCGTACATCTCGAACCTGTCGCTCAACCTGGTGGTCGAGGTGCAGGACCCCGGCACCGGCGAGCGCCGCATCGCCCGGGTCAAGGTCCCCCCGACCATGGACCGCTTCGTCGTCATGCCCGACGGCGAGCGCTTCGTGCCGCTCGAACAGGTCATTTCGGCCCACCTCGACACGCTGTTCCCCGGCATGAACATCGGGCACCACCACGCCTTCCGGGTCACCCGCAACGCCGACCTGGCCCTCGAGGAGGACGAGGCCGACGACCTCCTGGTCGCCATCGAAATGGAGCTGCGCCGGCGCCGCTTCGGCAAGGCCCTGCGGCTCGAGGTCGAGGCCGACACCGGGCAGGACCTGGTGAACCTGCTGGCCACCGAGCTCGAGGTGGGCCACGACGGCGTCTTCCGGGTGGGCGCCCCCATCGACCTGAGCGGGCTGTGGGGCGTCTACGCGCTCGACCGCCCCGACCTGCACGGCGAGACCTGGACGCCCATGACATCGCCGCGGCTGGCCCAGGTGGCGCACGAGCCGGCCGAGTTCTTCGCCATGCTGCGCGAGCGCGACGTGCTCGTGCACCACCCCTACGACTCCTTCGCCACCTCGGTCGAGGCGTTCGTGGCCCAGGCGGCCGAGGACCCGGCCGTGCTCGGCATAAAGCAGACGCTCTACCGCACCGGCGGCGACAGCCCGATCGTCCAGGCGCTCATTGCGGCGGCCGAGAACGGCAAGCAGGTGGCGGCCATCGTCGAGCTCAAGGCGCGCTTCGACGAGGAGGCCAACATCGGCTGGGCCACGCGCTCGAAGAAGTCGGCGTCCACGTGGTCTACGGCATCGTCGGCCTCAAGACCCACTCGAAGACGGCCCTGGTGCTGCGGCGCGAGGACGACGGGGTGCGCCACTACTGCCACGTCGGGACGGGCAACTACAACTCGAAGACGGCGAGGATCTACGAGGACCTCGGCCTGCTCACCTCCGACCCGGCCATCGGCGCCGACGTGGGGGAGCTGTTCAATTACCTGACCGGCTTCTCGCGCCACGCCGACTACCGCCAGATCCTCGTGTCGCCGGTCACGGTGCGCAAGCGCATCCACGCCATGATCGAGGAGCAGGCCGATGCCGGCCCGTCCGGCCGCATCGTCATGAAGCTCAACGGCCTGACCGACGCCGACATGATCGACGCCCTCTACCGCGCCTCGGGGGCCGGCGTGCAGATCGACCTGGCCGTGCGCGGCCTGTGCCGGCTCCGCCCCGGCATCCCCGAGCTCTCCGAGAACATCCGCGTCCGTTCCATCGTGGGCAGCTTCCTCGAGCATTCGAGGATCTACCGCTTCGGTGGCGCGCCGGCCGACCCGGCGGCCGGACCGGGGTTGCCGCTCAAGATCTACCTCGGCTCGGCCGACCTGATGGGCCGCAACCTCGATCGGCGCATCGAGGTGGTCGTGCCGGTGCACGACCCCGAGTTGCAGGCCCGGCTCTTCGAGGTGCTCGACCTCGTCTTCGCCGACGAGACCAACGCCTGGGAGCTGGGCTCGGACCGCCGGTGGCGCCGGGTGCAGAACCGACACGGCGTCTCGTCCCAGGAGCGTCTCAAGGAGCTGGCGCGGGAGCGGGCCCGCCGGCGCCTCGACACGGAGCTGCGGGTCGGGGAGGGCGAAGAGGCCAGACCCCCTGCCTAGGACGGCCCCGTTCAACGGCGGGGCGGCGGGGACGGGGCCGAGCGGTCGGCAAAGACGCGGGGACACCCTGGAGGGCCGGTACCATTCGGCACCATGGCGACCGGTTCGTTGGCCGTGCGCATGCGCGCCATCGCAGGGGGCCGGGGTTGGGGATGGCCCGTGTTCTCCGGCGTCGTGGCGGTCATCGGCGTCACGGTGTTGGCCCTGGCGCACGAGCAGATCGACCTGAGCACCTACCTGCTCGGGGGGGCCCACGCGCGTTCGGCCAGCCTGTTCACGGTCACGCTGCCGATCGACCATCTCGGCTTCACGTACCCGCCGTTCTCGGCCCTGCTCTTCGAGCCCTTCGCCCATTCGCCCCTGCGGGTGGCCGAGGTGGCGTTCTCGTGGGTGAACCTGGCCGGCGTCCTCGCGCTCATGATGGTGTCGCTGCGCGCCGTGTGCGCCTCGCTCGACCGGCGGACCATTCTGTGGTGGGCGCTCGTCCTGCTGGTGCCCGTGCTGCTGTTCGACCCGGTGCGCCAGACGTTCCTGCTCGGACAGGTCAACATCATCCTGGCCGTGATGGTGGTGGCCGACATGTGCCTGGACCTGCCGATTCCGCGGGGCATCCTGGTGGGCCTGGCGGCGGCCATAAAGCTGACGCCCATCATCCTCGTGCCGTACCTGTTGCTGACCAGGCAGGTGCGGGCGGCGCTGTGGGCCACCGGGGCGTTCTGCGGGGCCGCAGTGGTGGCGACGCTGGCCGCCCCCTCCAACTCGTGGGCCTACTGGACGCACTACATCCGCGACCCGCAACGGGCCGGGATGCTGTCGTGGATCGGCAACCAGGGCCTGCTGGGCGCCATTGAGCGCGGGCTGGGCCACACGGTGACCACGCCGACCACCTTCCTGATCGCCATCACCGCGGCGGCCGTCGGCCTGGCTGTCGGCGCCCTGGCCTACCGGCGCTCGTCGGCCGTGCTCGGGTTCCTGGTGATCGAGGCGACCGAGTCGCTGGCCAACCCGGTGTCGTGGTCGCACCATTTCATTTGGGTCGTGCTCCTGGTGGCCTGGCTCGCCCTGGCGGAGGACCGCCCCCGCTACGGCGAGTGGTTGGCGCTCGGGGCCGCCGTGCTCTTCTGGGCCGCGCCGAGCTGGTGGGTGCCCCACGGCCCCGGCGTGACCTTCGCCGGCCGGGGCTGGCTGATTCCGGTCTCGGACTCCTACGTGCTGCTCTTCATAGTGCTCGTCGTGGGCGCGGGTGTGCGTGTGTGCCGCCGGCGCGCCCCGGTGCAGCGGCCCCTGGTGGGCCGCAGCCGGCGGGCCATGGCGGCCTCGGGCGCCAGCGCCTGAGGGGCGAGGCGACGGCTGACGGGCGACACCTGACGGCTGGTTGCGCCTGACGCCGACGGCTGTACGGGTGACGCCTGACGCCGGCGCTGCAACGCCCCCACACGTCAGCGCGGCGGCGCCGGGTTCGGCCGCCAGGGCCAGGAAGTGCGAGCCCTGGCCGAGCCAGCCCGGGGGCGGCGAGGAGGAGCGGGCCACCCGCCACCCGGTGACCACCATGAGCTTCTCGGCGTCGCCCTCGTAGTACTCGCTCCGCCGCCTCTCGCCGATCACCCGCAGGAGCTGGTCGACCACGGCCCGGAGGGCCTGGCCACGGGCGCCGGCGTCGGGCACCACGAGAAAGGTGGTGACCAGGACGCTGCCGGCCGGCGCCCGGTCGCGGAGCGCCTGGCACACCGAGGCCACCACCTCGAGGGTCAGGTAGGTGAAGAGGCCCTCGCACACGAACACCGAGGGCCGTGAGGCGTCGTGGCCGGCGGCCTCGAGCGCCTGGTCCAGGTCGTCCCGCATGAGGTCGATGCCGACGTAGGTGGACGCCGCGGGGTACGAGGCCGAGTGCGGCCAGACGGCGTTGCTTGTCGGCCTGCGTGGCCGGGCGGTCCACCTCGAACCACGTGGTCGTCTCGCCGGCGAAGCGCAGGGGACGGCCGTCGTATCCGGCACCCACCAGCACGACCTGGTCCACCCCGCGCCCGAGGGCCCCGGCCACTTCGTTGTCGACGAAGCGCGTGCGCTCGGCCATGCCGGTGGGCCGCCCGATCGGCACGGCGAACACGCCGCTCACGGCGCGGTCGAGCGCCTGTTCGCCGGCGACGTCCCCGCTCGGGGTGGACGGGCGCGTGCGGGCCAGTCGCGTGCGGTGGGCGGCCACCCAGCGCGCCGTGATGGAGGGACGGGCCGAACCCACGGGTGTCGTCGTGCTCAGGAGGTGACCGGGTTGGCGCCGCCTGCCCGCGCGTGGGCCCGGGAGCGACCGAGGCGCAGCGAGAAGTACGCCGCACCGCCGAACGGGATGGGCAGCCAGAAGTTGACCAGGCGCCAGCTCAGCACGCCGGCCGCCGCCACGTCGCCCGGCACGTGGAACCGGGTCAGCACGGCGACGATGGTCAGCTCAATGACGCCGAGGCCGCCGGGGGTCAGAGGAATGACGGCGAGGATGTTGGCCAGTCCGTAGGCGACCAGCACGTCGACCGGATCGATTTTGGCCCCGAACGCGAGCAGGAAGACCCAGAGCGACATGGCGTCGAGCAGCCAGTTGGCCGCGGCCCATATGCAGGCCCGCGTCAGCAGCTCGGTGTTGGAGAAGAGGATCTTCATGCGGTCGGCCACCTTCTGCACCAGCGCAGTCAGCGTGTCCGCCTTAATGAAGGGCAGTCGATCGGCGATCCACTTGATGAAGGTGGCGGCCTGCTTCTCCCCCCGGGTGAGGAGGAAGACGAGGGTGGCGAAGATAGCCAGGAGGAGCACGCCGAGGATGGCGGCGAAGCCGTAGAGCGGGTTGTAGCCCTGCAGCGGGATGGAGATCAGCAACGACAGCCAGAAGATCACGTTGAGCACCACGGCCGAACCGATGCCCTGGGTGGCCAGGCCGAAGGCGGCGGTGCTGCCCGACACGCTGCCCCCGGCCACGTCGGGTTCGGTCAGCAGCCGGTAGCTGGCGGCCGTTCCGGGCACGGTGCCCCCGGGCAGGACGTGGCTGATGGACAGGGCCCACATGTTGATCCGGAAGATGCGGAACCGAGTCGGGGCGCCGGGTGAGAGGACGGTGCGGGTCAGCTCGGCGTAGGCCACCAGGGCGCCGACCTCGAGCAGGGCGCCGAGGACCAGCCAGAGAAAATTCAGGTGGCTGAGCTGGTGGAACTCCTTGCGTGCGCTGGCCAACTCGGGCAGCAGGATGTACTCGCCCACGAAGAACAGGAACAGGATCATCAGCGTGATCTTCACGTTGCGCGGCATCCACCGGCGCCTGACCCGCGCTGCGGTCGGCGGGGGTTGCTCCTGGGGTTCGTCCAGTGGTTGCCCCTGGGGCGTTCGATGCCAGGGGTTCGTCCAGGGATCGTTCCTGGGCGTCCAGGGGTTGTTCCTGGGGTTCCTCCAGGCCTTCCTCCAGGGGTTCCCCCTGCTCCTCCTGCTCCCCCTGGTCCACCTGCTCCATCGCCCTCATGCTTGCACGCGTCAAGGGCCCGGTTGCGGCTCTTGAAAGCCGCGGTTGGTGAGGCCCCAGCTGCCAAGCTGGTCCCATGCCCAGGGAGCGCCCCGATACCTGGCGGTCCAAGCTCTCGGGGAGTGCCGAGCGGCGGGGCATCCCGCTGGGCACCATCGTGACGTCGGTGGCCGTCGTCATCCTGCTGGTGGACGTGAACGCCGCCCTGATCGTGGGCCTGTGGGTGCTGCGGACCATCGTCCTGTACGTGGTCATCGCCTTCTTCATCACGCTGCTTTTCACACCGGCCACCCGCTTCCTGAGGCGCCGGCTCAAGATGTCCCACGGCGGGGCCGTCCTGCTGGTGTTCTTGCTCGGGGTGCTGGCCTTCGCCGGGCTCGTCTACCTCTTCGCCGAACCGCTGGTGACGGCGGCGGTGCACTTCGGCAACCAGGTGCCCTCGCTCATCCGCGAGGCCAAGAAGGGGCACGGCCCGCTGGGTCGGCTGGTCTTCAAGTTCCACCTGGAGAAGTACCTCTCCGAAGACTCGACCAAGCTGACCTCGCAGATCACCAAGGTGCTCAAGCCGGCCACGGCGCTGTCGGTGGGCGCCGCCGCCGCGTCGACCCTCATCGCCCTGGTGACGACGGCCATCCTGACGTTCTTCACCATGCTCGAGGCGCCGCGCATGTGGGAGGGCTTCCTGTCGGTGTTCCAGCCCGCGACGGGGGAGCGGCTGCGGCGGGTGGTCGACGAGACCATCCGGTCGGTGACCGGCTACATGCTGGGGAACGGGCTGACGTCGGTGATCGCCGGGCTGATAACGGGCATCACGCTGGCCATCCTCGGCGTGCCCTTCGCGGTGCTCCTCGGCGTCTTCGTGGCCCTGGTCGACCTGCTGCCGCTCGTCGGCGGGCTGCTGGCGGGGGTGCCGGTGGTCATCATCGCCGCCATCCACTCGGTGCCGGCGGGAATCGTCATGCTGATCGTCTTCCTGGCCTACCAGCAGCTGGAGAACCACGTCCTCAACCCGGTCATCATGAGCCGGACCGTGCGCCTCAACCCCTTCTGGGTCCTGATCGCGGTCCTGGTGGGCGCCACACTGGGCGGCCGGGTGGCCGGCGGGCTGGGGACCTTCGTCGGCGCGCTGGTGGGCATCCCCTTCGGCGGGGCGGTCCAGGTGATCGTGCGGGAGCTGCGCCGGGGCCCGGACGACCTGGAGCCGCTGACACCCGAGCAGCAGGCGGCGCTGGACGAGTCCGTCGACGTGTAGCGCCGGCCGCGGCCCGGGGGGGGCGGGGCGGGGAGCACCGAAGGCCGCAGGCCAGGAGCAGGGTGGGCCGGGCCGCCGCGCCGGCGGGCGCCGGAGCCCGGCCGGTGGCCTCACCTAGAATGTCTGTGTATGCGACCCCTGGTGGTGATCCCGACGTACAACGAGTCGGAGAACATCGAGCGGATGCTGCAGCGGATCCGCGACTGCCTGCCCGGGGCGGGTGTCCTGGTGGTCGACGACGGCAGCCCCGACGGCACGGCGGCTCTGGTGAAGCAGATGGCGGCCGAGCTCGACGACGTGCACCTGCTGGAACGGTCGGTCAAGTCCGGCTTGGGCAGCGCCTACCGGGCGGGTTTCGCCTGGGGACTCGAGCGGGGCTACGACGCCTGCATCGAAATCGACGCCGACTTCTCGCACGACCCGGCCGCACTGCCCTCGCTGGTGGCGCCGTTGGAGCAGGGCTTCGACGTCGTCATCGGGTCGCGCTACGTCGAGGGCGGTTCCATCCCCAACTGGGCCTGGCACCGCGAGCTGTTGTCGCGCGGCGGCAACCTGTACGCGTCGGCCGTGCTCGGCCTGGGCGTGCACGACTCGACGGCGGGGTACCGCTGCTACTCGGCCCGGGTGCTGCAGGGACTCGATCTCGAGCGGATCCGGGCGGAGGGGTACGGATTCCAGATCGAAATGACCTATAGAGCCAAGCAGCACGGAGCGGTGATCACCGAGGTCCCGATCTCCTTCGTCGACCGGGCGGCGGGACAGTCGAAGATGTCGTCGTTCATTGTGGTGGAGGCGCTCGGTCTGGTGACGTGGTGGGGCATGGGACGGCTCGTGCGCGGGACGCGCGACCGGCTGCTGGGGCGATCGGGCCGCCGATCGGGTGCGGCCGGCGGGGGCAGCGGGGGCGGCGGGGGCGGCGGGGCTGACGTTGCTGACGTTGCTGACGTTGCTGACGTTGCTGACGTTGGCGACGGTGGCCGAGGCGCCCGGGCGACGACGTCGCTGAACGGCAATGCGCGCCAGTGCGCCAGTGCGGCCGGCGTGGCGGCGGCCAGCGCACGTCGGACAGGACCGGCCGGCGCCGGCAGCCGGCACCGGCACCGGCACCGGCACCGGCAGCGGCGACGCGGTGCGCTCGGCATGACGGTCGACCCAAACCAGGCCCGCATCCTCGTCGTCGACGACGAGCCCAACATCGCCGATCTGCTGTCGGCGGCGCTGTCGTTCGAGGGCTACCAGGTCGGCGTGGCATCGACCGGCGCCGAGGCGCTCGAGCAGGTGCGCACGTTCCGGCCCAACCTGGTGATGCTCGATGTCATGCTGCCCGACTTCGACGGCAACGAGGTCTGCCGGCGCCTGCGCAACCAGGGCGAGCAGATGCCCATCGTCTTCCTCACGGCGCGCGACACCACCCAGGACAAGGTCGAGGGCCTCAGCATGGGTGACGACTACGTGACGAAGCCGTTCAGCATCGAGGAGCTGATGGCGCGGGTGGGGGCGATCCTGCGTCGAGCCGGCGAGATGGCCGCCGCCGACACCTCGATCCTCCAGTTCGCCGATCTGACCATGAACGTCGACACGCACGAGGTGTGGCGCGACGACCAGTCGATCGAGCTGACGGCGACCGAGTTCAACCTCCTGCGCTACCTGCTCGAGAACGCCCGCCGGGTCATTTCGAAGTCGGAGCTGCTCGACAACGTGTGGGGATTCGAGTTCCACGGCGACCCCAACATCGTGGAGACCTACATCAGCTACCTGCGCAAGAAGATCGACGACCGGGAGCCGGCGCTCATCCACACCATCCGCCGGGTCGGCTACACCCTTCGACTGCCCCGGGAAGGATGACCTTCCAGAGGCGGCTGGTCGCCGTCATGGCCCTGACGATGGTGGTGGGGCTGCTGATCGCCGACCTCGTCGTCTACGCCTCGGTCCGGTCGTTCCTCTACGGGCGGGCCGACGCCACCCTGACCCAGGACGAGGCGCTGGCCTTCAACTACCTGACGTTCTCCGAAGGCCGGAACCTGCCCGTCTCCGAAAGCAGCCTGTCGCGGCGGGTGTCGACCGACGTCTACGTCATTGTGCTCAACCCGGCGGACCACGTCGTCCTGCGCCGACCGTCGGGGTCGCCCAACCATCCCGACCCCTCACCCGTCCTGACCGCCGACATTCCGGTGCAGCAGGTGCCCAACATCGACCGGGTGCACGCGGGGCGCTACGCCGGCACGTTCCAGCCGAACCCCGAGGCGGTGGTGCTGGGCAGCCACGGTGACCCCGACGGCGAGTACCGGGCGATTGCGGTCACCGTGCCGCAGGGGACGCTCATCACGTCGCTGTCGCTCAACCCGACCAACGACACTTTGGCCTCGTTGCGCACGATCGAGCTGCTGGCCAGTCTGGGCGTCCTCGTGGCCATGAGCGCCATCACCGCAGTGGTGGTGCGGCGCGGGCTGCGGCCGTTGCGTGAGATGGCGGGCACGGCGGCCGCCATCGCCTCGGGCGACCTGACCCGGCGCGTGCCCGAGGAGCGCCTGCGCCCGCACGACGAGGTGGGCCGCCTCGGGACGGCGCTCAACAAAATGCTCGAGCAGATCGAGGGTGCCTTCGCCGAGAAGTCGGCCTCGGAAGAGCGGTTGCGCCAATTCGCGGCCGATGCCTCCCACGAGCTGCGCACGCCGCTGACCTCCATCCGCGGCTACGCCGAGCTGCTCGGACGGGGCGGGTTCGCCGACGACGCGAGCCGGCGCAAGGCGGTCAAGCGGATCGAGCAGGAGGCGACCCGCATGGGGGGCCTCGTCGAGGATCTGCTGTTGCTGGCCGAGCTCGACCGGGGCCGGCCACTGCGGGCCGAGCCTGTGGACCTGCATCGCATCTGCGCCGACGCCGTGGGCGACTCGGTCGCATTGGCGTCGAGCCATCGCCTGCGGCTCGAGCCGGGCGGCGCGGTGATCGTGGTGGGCGACGCCGAACGGCTGGCCCAGGTGGCCCACAACCTCGTGCGCAACGCGTTGGCCCACACACCGCCGGGGACCGCGGTCGTGGTGTCGACGGGGGTATCGGGCCACATGGGGTTCATTGAGGTGTCGGACAACGGGCCCGGCATCGCGCCCGAGGAGGCGCCCCGCGTCTTCGACCGCTTCTACCAGGTCGACCCGTCGCGCTCTGGGGCGGGGACGGGCCTGGGGCTGGCCATCGTCCACGCCATCGCCACGGCCTCGGGCGGGACGGCCGAGGTGCTGGCCACGCCGCCGGGGACGGGGGCGACCGTGGTGGTCAAGATTCCCCTCGTGTCCATGCACGTGGCGGCGGCGTCGGAACCGCGGCGGGGGGCGGGAGCGGGAGCAGCACCGGGCAGCGCGGGTGCAGGACCGGGCAGCGGTGGGGCGACCCCGGTGGCGGAGCGGGCCCCGGCGGCGGAGCGGGCCCCGGCGCAGTCGGCCACGTCGGCGCAGCCCGATTCCCCGGGCGAGCCGAATCCGAAAGCGGGGACCTCAGCGCAGTTGCGTTGAGGTCCCGGGCAGGACCGCCTCGAGCACCGTGGACAGCTTGACGTTCGTCTCGGCCGCCTCGGCGGCGGGGTCCGAGTCGGCCACGATGCCGGCGCCGGCGCGCAGGGACACCGCGCAGCCGTCGGCGTCGAGCTGGGCGCTGCGGATGCCGATCATCCACTCGCCGTCGCCCGACGCGCCGGCCCAGCCGACCGGCCCGGCCCAGTAGCCGCGCCGGCCCGCCTCCGCCTGGCCGATGAAGGCCAGGGCCTCGGCCCGGGGGGTGCCGCCCACGGCGGGCGTGGGGTGGAGACGCTCGAGGAGGTTCAGCACGCCCACGCCGTCATGGAGCCGGCCTTCGATGCGCGTGCCCAGGTGGGCCACCGAGCGGAAGGCGACCAGGGAGGGCGCCTCGGGGACGGCCAGCTCGTCGCAACAGGGGGCCAGCGCGGCGGCGACCGCGTCGACGACGTAGCGGTGCTCGGACCGGCTCTTGGCCGATCGGGCCAGGCCGCGCTGAGCGTCGGCGTCGGCCCGGGCCGTCTCCCCACGGGCGATGGTGCCTGCCAGCGGTTGACAGGTCACCCGCTCCCCGTGACGGGCCACGAGCAGTTCCGGGCTGGCGCCGAAGAACACCCCGTCGGGGACGGGCATGGAGAAGATGGTGCAGTTGGGCTCGCCGGCGCGCAGTCGGCGCAGGACGGCGGCGAGGGGCAGCGGGCCGCTCAGGCCGAGGTGGACCTGGCGCGAGAGCACGACCTTGCGCAGGGCGGCCCCGGGCGTGCCCAGGCGGGCGACGGCCGACGCCACCATGGCGCGGTAGCCGTCGTCGTCCATGAGGGCCGACAGCTCGGCGACGGCCGGGTCGGCAGAGGCGAGGGGTGCCCGGCCGTACTGCCAGAGCACGGCGTCGAAGAGCTCGTCGGTGCCGGGCAGGGGTAAGTCGGACGGCCCGACCGCGGTGGCCCAGCGACGGGTCGTTCCATCGGTGTCGCGCGAGATCCCCATGAGGAAGCGGGGGATGACCAGCTCCCCGTCCATGGCGTCGTCGAAGGGCAGCGCGCCCAGGGCGACGACGCCCGACCCGAGGCGCTGCACGGCGTCGTCGCAGGGGATGGCGGCCAGGGTGACGGCAGCGTCGGCTGCGCTGACCAGCTGGGCCGTGCCCCACCCGACCAGGGTGAGCCCCGGACGATCGAAGAGCACCGTGGGGCTGCCGTCGAACTCGAGCGCGTCGGGGCCGTAGTCGAGCGGGACGGTCCGGGCGTGGAGTTCGGGGGTCACCGCCCCGGGGCGCCGGCGCGGGTGGCGACGACGAGCTGGCTGAGGCCGCCGGCCAGGGGCCGGATGCCCACGGCGGAGAAGCCGGCGTCGAGGAGCAGGCGGCGCAGCGTCGGCGCTGTCGGGTAGGTAGGCCACCGACTGGGGCAGGTAGCGGTAGGCCTTGCGGTCCGACAGCGCGCCGCCGAGAGCGGGAACGGCGCGGGTGAACCACACGTCGTAGCCGGCGCGCAGGAGCGGTGACGACGGGGCGTCGACCTCCAGCACGGCCAACCGGCCGCCGGGACGCAGGACGCGGGCGGCCTCCGCCAGGGTGGCGGCGAGGTCGGTGAAGTTGCGCAGCGCGTAACCGCAGACGAGGCCGTCGAAGGCGGCGTCGCCGAATGGAAGATGGCTGCCGTCGGCCTCGACGAGCGGGGTGGCCGACGCGTTGGCGGCCAGCATGCCCGCGCTGAGGTCGGCGCCGATCATGCGGTAGCCCTTGCGGCGCCCGAGGCGGGAGAGGTCTCCCGTGCCGCACGCCAGATCGAGCACCAGCGCCCCGTCGGGCAGGGCCAACGCGGTGACGGTGGAGCGGCGCCAACCCTGGTCGAGGCCGAACGTCATGAGGCGGTTCACCAGGTCGTAGCGCGGCGCAATGGTGTCGAACATGGCGCGCACCTGCACGGTCTTGTCGGCGCCGGTGGGCAGGGGCGCCACGCCATTTGGTGCGGGCCGGCGGCTCCCTCGCTGGGCCACGGTCGGAATGACCGGCGTCAGCGGTAGTACCGGTAGACCACTTGGGCGACGCAGGCCGGCTTGGGAGCGTCCTTGACCTCCATCACGAGGTCATAGGTCACTTGCACGCCACCCCCGACTTCCTCGACCCCCGCCACCGAGGCGGTCATGCGCAACTCGGCCCCCACCGGGACCGGTGAGGGGAACCGCACCTTGTTGCAGCCGTAGTTCACGCCGAACTTCATGTTGTCGACCCGGAGGATCTTGTTCAGGAGGACCGGAGCGAGGGACAAGGTGAGATACCCGTGGGCGATCGCGGTGCCGAACGGGCCTTCCTTGGCCCGCTCCGGGTCGACGTGGATCCACTGGTGGTCGTCGGTGGCCTCGGCGAACAGGTTGACCCGCTCCTGGGTGATGGTCTGCCACTCCGAGCTGCCGAGCTCCTGGCCGACCAGGTCGTGGAAGGCGTCGACGCCGTCGATGATGGTGGGCATGGGGGGTTCCGCTCCTCGCTCGTTCGATGCTCTTTCCGCTCGGGACGCTACCCGCGTCCGGTCGGGGTGCTCACTACGCTGATCGTGGTGAGCTCCACGCACGAGCACGACCACATCCCACCGCACCATCATCGAGATCTCCGGGGTGGTGGGGCGCGGGCGGCAGTCTTCGGGATCAGCGACGGCCTGGTCACCAACGTCGCGCTCGTCCTCGGCATGGCGGGAGCCAACCCGGGAGGGTCGATCGTGCGCCTGGCCGGCATCGCCGGGCTGGTGGCCGGCTCATTCTCCATGGCTTCGGGGGAATACCTGTCCATGACGGCCCAGCGCGAGCTGCAGGAGCGCGAGCTCGAGGTCGAGCGCCGGGCGCTGAGGAACAACCCCAGGGGTGAAGCGGCCGAGCTGCGGGGCATGTACGTGCGGCGCGGGATAGAGCCGGCGGTGGCATCCGACATGGTGGACGAGGTCATGCAGGACCCCGACCTGGCCCTCGAGACCCACGCCCGGGAGGAACTGGGGATTTCGACCCAGAGCCTCGGGTCACCGTGGCAGGCCGCCGGGGCCTCCTTCATCACCTTCGCCGTCGGTGCGTTCGTGCCGCTGGCACCGTGGTTGTTCACCTCGGGCACCACGGCGCTCGTCCTCTCGGTGCTGTTGGGCGCCCTGGCTGCCGTGGTGGTGGGGGTCGTGCTCTCCCGCTTCACCGAGCGTTCGGCCGTGGTCGCGGCGCTGCGCCAACTGGCGGTAACGGCGCTGGCGGCCGCGGTGACCTACGGCATCGGCCGGGCCATCGGGACGGGGTTGAACTGACCCCTCGCTGAGCCCGGGTCGACAAGTGGTTCCGTCACGTCTATCGCGTCCGTCGCGTCGCGTCCGTCGGTGGCCTCGACGGAGCGAACCGTTCGCTATGGGGCGCCCTGCGTCGTGACTCGGGCCCACAACGGCGAGGGGCGCGAGGTCATCTCCCGGCCGCTCGGGCCGACGAAGGTGAGCTCCTCGTTCGCGTTGCCGCGCATGGTCCAGCCGGTTCGGTGCACCAGCCCATGGTGAAAGGCACACATGAGGGCCAAGTTGTCGAGATCGGTGGTGCCGCCGTCGCGGTCCCACCACTTGATGTGATGGGGTATGGCGAAGCGCACGTGGGTGCATCCAGGAAACCGACAACATCGGTCCCGGCGCCAGATCTCGCGGCGCTGGGCGGCGCTGGCCAGGCGTTTGGCTCGCCCCTCGTACATGGTGTGCCCTTCGGCGTCGTCGAGGGCGATGATGAAGCGGGCCCCGCAGAGGAGTTCTCTCGCCACTGCGCCGCTGATCAACCCGCCGCGCTCGAGTTCGCCGAAGAGGTCGCTCTCGGCGGGCGTGGCACCAGTGCTCTCGGTGTCGGCGCGTAGGGCCTCGAGGGGCACATGGGCGACCACGGTGTAGGGCGAGACGGTGGACGAGCGCCCCGGGGTGGCCCCCGATCGCACCAGGGATACGAAGGCGTCGGCCAAGCGCTGGTCATAGGGGGTCACACCGTCGCTCGGGACCTCGGCCGCCCGGGTCTCGAGCGCGCTGCGCATCTCGGCGAAGAGGGCTTGGGGAAACTGGGCCGTCATGGTGCGCAGGGTCTCGTTGAGGCGCAGCGAGCGGCGCTCGTGGGACTCGGCGTCGCCGGTCGCGCTCGGAGGAGAGGCCGAACGGGCCAGCTCGATCATCTGGCGCACCGAGAGTTCTTTGGCCCGCTCGGCGAGCATGGCGTCGTTCTTGGCGTTGGCCAGGCCGGCCACGGCGCGCACCTTGTCGAACGAGAGCGTCCCCTCGGACAAGGCCGCGGCCAGATGGGGCAATTTCGAGAGGCGTTCGCCCACCTGGGCGTAGGCCCGGGCCGTCGGCACCGACATGCCGGTGCGCTCGACCATCCAGGTCTCGATGGAGGTGGCCCCGTCGGAAAGGAACGCCTCGCGCCGGGCCAGCTCCGCCGTCAGTCCGACGAGGTGGCCCGCCTCCGCCGTCATGCGGCAGAACGAGGCGGCGGCCTCCGCCTTGAGCTCCTCGTCAGAGAACGGGGCCAGCGCGGCGTCGGCGGCGGCGCTGTCGGGGTTGGTCGTCTTAGTTCCCATCGACGGGTGAATGGTCGCCGGGGCGAAGAGTGTGGCGATGTTCTTGTGTTCTTGCTCAGGTCGCGGCGCCCGCCAGCTCGAGACTGCAGGGACCGCTCGGGCCAGGCGGGTCAGGCGGGCCAGGCGGGTCAGGGGGGTCAGGCGGCCGGGTCGCGGCGGTAGGACCGGTCGACGTGGTCGAGCGTGAACCCGAGCGAGCGGTAGAGCGCTACCGCGGACTCGTTGGTCGCGTCGACGTAGAGCATGCCCACGGGCACGCCGCGGCCGGCCAGCGAGACCAGTCCGGCCACGGTGAGTGAGCGGCCCCAGCCCTGTCCGTGAAAACGCGGATCGACTGAAATGACGTAAATCTCGCCCAGCACGGGCTTGGCAGCCCGGTGCACCTTGGTCCAGCACGACCCGATCAGCCCGTCGCCGTCGGGCGCGTCGGCCACCAGGAAGCCGTCGAGGTCGACCCAGTCGGAATCCATGCGCTCGCGCAGCTGGGCCACGGTCCAGCCACCCTGCTCGGGGTGGCCGGCGAAGGCGCGGTTGTTGGTCTCCACCCATGCCTTCTCGTCGCGCCCGGGTACGAAGGCCCGGGTCGGCAGGTGCCGCGTGGCGTCGATGACGGAGGCGGCGAGGGGGAGCGGGACGCGCATCTGGAGCAGATCGCGCTCGGGCTCGAAGCCCAGGGCGCGGGCCAGGTCGTCGTTCTCGGGCCCGGCCCGCATGGCCCACAGATGGACGGTGGCGACGTCGCCGGCCTCGGCCACCGCGAACTCCACCAAGGCCAGGGCCAGGCCACCGCCGGGGCGGTGGTCGGGGTCGACGACGACATGCAACGCGATCGAGCCGTCCCGGGCGGGAAACAGGAACGCCGCCCCGACGAGGCGGCCGCCGACGTGCGACAGGACGGCGCGGACGGGGGCCGGGGCGGCGGGGCTCGGGGCGGCGGCGGCGGGGGTCGAGGTGGCGCCGGCGGTGCTAGCGGCCTCGACGACGTGGCGTTCGGGTTCGGGCAGGGGCGGGTGTCCATCGACCGACGCCACGCGTGCCAGCAGCTCGCCCAGCGCAGTCCGCTCGGGCTGTCCGAGGCGGGCCAGGTCGACCACGATGAGGCCGTCGGGAGCGTTCACGGCGGCCAAGGTAACCCGGTACCGTGATCAGGTGGCGAAGCCGAGGAGCCCGAAGGGCCGCGCCCGCCTCGTGATAGAGCGCCTGGCCGTGCTCTACCCGGGCACCGCCAAGGAGCTGTGTGCGCTCGATCACGAGGACCCGTTCCAGCTCCTGGCCGCGACCATCCTGTCGGCCCAGTGCACGGACGAGCGGGTCAACATGGTGACCCCGGTCCTCTTCGCGAAGTATCCCGACCCGGCCGCGCTCGCCGCGGCCAACCCCGAGGACGTGGAGGAGATCATCCGCTCGACCGGCTTCTTCCACGCCAAGACCAAGAACCTGATCGGCATGGCCACCGCCGTGGCGGACAGGTTCGGGGGGCAGGTGCCCGAGAAGCTCGAGGATCTGGTGACCCTGCCCGGCGTCGGCCGCAAGACGGGCAACGTGGTGCGGAGCGTGGATTTCGGGCTGCCGGGGCTCCCGGTCGACACCCACGTGCTCCGGGTCAGCCAGCGCCTGGGGTTGCTCGACGAGCTGGCGACCAAGGACCAAAGCGACGCGGTCAAGGTCGAGCACGTACTCAACGCGCTGGTGCCGGCCCAGGAGCGTGGGGGCTTCAGCCTGCGCGTGATTCTGCACGGCCGGCACACATGCGTTGCCCGAAAGCCACGCTGCGCCGTCTGCGTGCTCAACGACTTCTGCCCCTACGCTGCGGTTATCGGCGCGTGATGGGACTTTCGGCCCCTTTTTAGGCAATTCGCGTTTGTCGGGCTGAAATGCGGGAAGACAGGCGCTACGATTGTGCCGGAACCGGTTCCCGCCACCTGGTTCCAAAAGAGTCCGTGCTGGGATCCGCCTCCTGGCCGACTCGCCCAGTGCCGGCCTTCGGGCCGGCACTGGTGTTTGAGCACCCGGAGCGCTCCTGTGCGGCCGAACCCGGTAATACTCCAGGTGCTACCATGGTGGGGCATGGTCACCAAGCGGTCGGTCTCCCTCGATGACGGGGTGGCCTCTTCGGTCGAGCAGGCCGCCAGGGAGGACGGGGTCTCCTTCAGCGCCTGGCTCTCGACGGCGGCGGAACGGCAGCTGCGGGTCCGCCAGGGTCTGCGGGGCGTGGCCGCCTGGGAGGGTGAGACCGGTTCGCTGAGCGCCGAGGAGGTGGCCGCGGGCGAAGCACTGCTGGCCCGGCTGCGCTCGGGCGTATCGGGCGTCGCCTCCCGCGTCCGGCGGCGGTGACCGACAACCGGCGTGAGGGCTTGGCCTACGGGCTGGGTGCCCTGCACGCCGCCGCCCGGGGCGACCGCATGGTGTGGGCCCTGCACCGGGCCGCCCTGAGCAACGGGATCGTCCCGGTCATTCCGGCGGTCACCGTGGCCGAGGGGTACCGGACCGAGGCCCGCAGCGATCGCATCGCGGAGCTGTTGGACGGGACCGAAATAGAGCCGTTCACCGGCGAGGCGGCCCGGCGCTCGGGCGAGCTGGCCGCCCGCTGCGACACCTCCGAGCTGTCCGTGGTGGCGGTGGTGGAGTTGGCCGAGCGCCGCAACTGCGCCGTGGTGGCCCAGCGCCAGGCCGTCCTGCGCACGGCGGCCTCCCTGCTCGGCCACGAGCTGGTCCTCTACGCGGTCTGACCTCGCGAGGCGGGCATCGGGGGCCCCGCCGACGCCGGCCGGGGCCGCCGGGCGTCGGCTGGGTGGACAGCTGGGTGAGGCGCTCAGCCCTTCGAGGCCTTCTCGTAGCGCTGCAGCCTCCGCAGCGCGCCGCCGAGTGACCGTTCCACGGCGATGAGCTCGTGAGCCATGTCCTCGTCGCCCCGTTCGAGGGCGGAGTCGGACAGGGCGGTCACCCGCCGGTGGAGCTCCTGGAGGGTTGAGGTCAGGGAGGAGATCTCGGCGGCGGAGGACGATGACGACATGACGCGATGATGGCCGATGGGACCGGTGTCCGGTTTCGGGCGCTCCGGGCGCACCCGGGTCACCCGGGTCTGCCGGCCGGCAGGCCTGCCGGCACCTAGGCCCGCCGGCCCGCCTCGGTATCCTCTGGCCCGGGAGGTTCCACATGGTCGTCGAGGCGGAGACAACCGACGTAGCGGTACCCGGCCACAACCCCGGGCCGAGTACTGGCCCCGACCCCGGTGCCGACCCCGACCCCGACCCCGACCCCGACACGGTCCCGGGCCGACCGTGGGGCCCCGAGCCGGTGCTCCGGCTGCTGGCCCACGTCGACGCGGGGACCACCGACCTGGCCGAGCGCCTCCTCGAGGTGCCCCTCGACTACTACCGCGACCCCGGCCGCTTCGGGCGTGAGCTCGAACTCTGCCGGCGGACTCCGCTGGCGCTGGTGCCCACGGCGCAGGTCCGCCAGCCGCACGACTTCGTGGTGCGCGAGGTGCTCGGCACCTCGGTGCTGGTCAGCCGCGGCGACGACGGCGTCGCCCGGGCCTTCCTCAACTACTGCCGGCACCGAGGCGGCAAACCCGCCCAGGGATGCGGCACGGCGCGCCGCGCACACCTGCCCGTACCACGCCTGGACCTACGACAGCGCGGGGCGGCTCACCGGGCTGCCCGGGCCTGCCGGCTTCGACCAGCTCGAGAAGGACGATTACGGCCTGGTCGCCCTGCCGACCGAGGAACGCCACGGACTGGTGTGGGTCGTGCTGACGGCCGGCCTCCCCATCGACGTGGCCGCCCACCTGGGCCCGCTCGACGCTGAACTGGCGGCGTGGGACCTCGGGTCCGCCGAGTACCTCACGGAGCGCGAAATCGAGGCCGAGGTCAACTGGAAGGCCGCCATCGAGGCGTTCGCGGAGAACTACCACTTCCCCTACGTGCACAAGAACAGCATCGTGGGGCAGAACACGGTGGCCGACACCGCCACCTACGACGGCTACGGGCTCCACCACCGGCTCGGCTTCGCATCGCCGTGGATCGACGCCGCCCGCCACGACTCCGACATCACCGATCCGCTGGCCTACATGGTGTTCATCTACTGGATCTTCCCCAACTTGACCCTCGCCATGAGCCCCGTCGGCGTCGAGATCCTCGACATCCTCCCCGCCACCGGCACCACCACCGCCACCGCCACCGCCACCACCGCCACCACCGCCACCGCCACCGCCACCACCGCCACCACCACCGCCGGCGCCACCGCCCCCCAACCCGGCCGCTGCGTCCTGCGCCACGGCTGGATGTCCACCACGCCCGCCTCCCGACGAGGCCACCCGCGACGGCTATCGGGAGCTCTACGAGGCGGTGCACGCCGCCGTGGTGGACGAGGACTTCGCCGTCCTGCCCGGCTGCGGGCAGGGCGCCCGCGACGGGCAGCACGAGCACATGGTGATCGGCCGCAACGAAATCGGCGTCCAGCACGTGGTGACCACCTTCATGGAGGCCGTGGCCCAGGCCACCTGAGCCTCCGACGACGAAAAGGGTCGCCGGAGCACCCCGGTAGCCTGGTGTCCCCGTGCCCCTCCGCGTCCTGGACCTCCGCGGCAAGCAGCCGCCTTTCGACGCCGCCCTGCCGCGCCCGGATGCTCCGGGCGCCGGCGTCCACAATGCCGTCGCCGCCATCCTGCGCGAGGTCCGAGCCGAGGGCGACGCCGCCGTGGTCCGGGCCACCGCCACCTTCGACCGGGTCGACGTGTCCGACGGCCTGCGGGTCCCACTCGAGGAGATAAAGGAGGCCCGCGCCGCCGCCGGTCCGGCGCTCCTCGGGGCGCTCGAGCTGGCCTTCGAACGCATCGTCGCCTATCACGCCGCCGAGGGCACGCCGCCGGGCGACCACGTCGACGGCGGTGTCTCGGTGCGTCACTTGACCCGTCCGGTCGGGCGCGCCGGCCTCTACGCGCCCGGCGGCCGGGCAAGATACCCCTCCACCGTCCTCATGTGCGCCGCTCCCGCCCGGGTGGCCGGCGTCCCCGGCATCGCCCTCTGCGTCCCACCGGGGGCGGACGGCCATGTCGACGGTGCCACCCTGACCGCGGCGTCGGTCGCCGGCGTGGACGAGGTCTACCGGGTGGGGGGCGCGCAGGCCATCGCCGCCCTGGCCTACGGCACCGCCACCATCGCGGCCGTCGACGTCATCGCCGGCCCGGGCAACGCCTACGTGGCCGAGGCCAAGCGCCAGCTCTCGGGCGTCGTCGGGGTGGCCTCCGCCTTCGCCGGGCCGTCCGAGGTCGTCGTGATCGCCGGCCCGGCCGCGGACCCGGCCTTCGCCGCCGTCGACGTCGTCGTCCAGGCCGAGCACGGACCCGACGGCCTGGCCTGGCTGGTCACCTGGGACCCCGATCTGCTCGAGCGCGTCGTCACCGAAATCGGCGCCATCGTCGATGCCTCGAGCCGCCGGGCCGACCTGGAGGCCACGCTGGCCGGTGCGGGCATCGCCTGCCTGGTGGACGGGCCCGACGAGGCGGTGGCGGTGGCCAACGCCGTCGCGCCCGAGCACCTGCAGCTCATGGTGCCCGACGAGGAGGCCGACGCCATGTTGGACGACGTGCAGAACGCGGGCGCCGTCTTCGTGGGCGACTGGTCCCCGGCCAGCCTGGGCGACTACATCGCCGGGCCCAACCACGTCCTGCCCACCAACCGCACGGCGCGCTTCGCCTCGGCGCTGCGGGCCGACGACTTCCGCAAACACATCCACGTCGTGCGCGGCACGCCGGGAGCGCTGCGGACCCTGGGGCCGAGCGTGATCACGCTGGCCGAGACCGAGGGCCTGCCGGCGCACGCCGACTCCATCCGTCGGCGCCTGGCCGCCCTCGAGACCCCGGGACACCTGACCTCCGACACCGCCGCCGCCGACACCGCCGCCCCATGAGCGCCATCCCGCCGGTCCGCCCCGACCTCGATCTGGCCGAGGGCTACCACTCGCCCCAGGTCGACGCCGAGGTGCGCCTCAACACGAACGAATCACCCTTCGCGCCCCCCGACGCCTGGCGCCAGGAGCTCCTCGAGGCGATCGAGGAGGTCTCGTTCCACCGCTACCCCGACCGCCCGGCCACCGAGTTGCGCCAGGCCATCGCGGATCTGCACCAGGTGACGCCCGCCGAGGTCTTCTGCGCCAACGGCTCCAACGAGGTCCTGCAGTCGCTCCTGCTCGCCTTCGGCGGACCGGGCCGGCGCGCCCTGCTCTTCGAGCCCACGTACGCGCTGCACTCGCACATCGCCCGCATCACCGCCACCGAGGTCGTCGAGGGCTCGCGCGACGACGACTTCGTGATCGACCCCGACGCCGCCGCCCGCCTCATCGCACAGCGCCAGCCCCACGTGACGTTCCTGTGCTCGCCCAACAACCCGACCGGGCGCGCCGAGCCGCGAGCCACCGTCGAGATCCTCCTCCGAGCCGCACCGGGCCTCCTCGTCGTCGACGAGGCCTACGGGCAGTTCTCGCCCTGGACCGCCCTCGAGCTGCGGGCCGGCCACCCCGGCCGCCCCGGCCACCCCGACCACCCCGACCACCCCGACCACCCCGGCCTCGTCGTCACCCGGACGTTCTCCAAGACCTGGGCCATGGCGGGCGCCCGGCTGGGCTATCTGGTGGCCGACCCCACGGTCGTGCAGGCCTGCGAGGCGGTCGTGCTGCCGTATCACCTCTCGGTCCAGACGCAGCTGGCCGGCCTGCTCGCCCTTCGCCACGTCGCCGACATGGAGGCCCGGGTCGCCCTCATCGCCGAGGAGCGGGGACGGGTGTCCGCCGCGCTGGGCGACCTCCCCGTCGACAGCTGGCCGTCGGACGCCAACTTCATCCTCTTCCGGCCGCGCCACCGCAATGCGGACGACGTCTGGCAGTCCCTGCTCGACCACTCGGTGCTCATCCGCAACTGCGCCAGCTGGGAGGGCCTCAAGGGCTGCCTGCGCGTCACCGTCGGCACGCCCGAGGAGAACGACCGCTTCCTGTACGCACTGAAGGAGAGCCTGTGACAGTCGGAGAGCCTGTGACCGCCACGACGCAGACGCCGGGCGCGAACCGCCGCGCCCACAAGGACCGCGCCACCAAGGAGACGACCATTGCCGTGGCGCTCGACATCGACGGCACCGGGCGCACGGAGGTCAGCACGGGGCTGCCCTTCTTCGACCACATGCTCGAGCAGCTCGGCAAGCACGCCTCGTTCGACCTCACCGTCGAAGCGCAGGGCGATCTGCACATCGACGCGCACCACACCGTCGAGGACGTCGGCATCGTCGTGGGCGGCTGCCTGGCCGAGGCGCTGGGCGACAAGGTGGGCGTCCGCCGCTTCGCCTCGGTGCTGCTGCCCCTCGACGAGGCGCTCGTGCAGGTCGCCCTGGACCTCTCGGGCCGCCCCTACCTGGCCTACGGGCTCGACTTCGCGCCCGACACGCCGGGCCTGGGTATGCCGCCGTTCAACCCGCAGCTCGCCGAGGAGTTCTGGCGCGCCTTCGTCACCGCGGCCAACGTGACGCTGCACATCCACCCCTTCGCCGGCAAGAACACGCACCACATGCTCGAGGCCAGCTTCAAGGGCGTGGCCCGCTGCCTGCGCGACGCCGTGCGCGTCGAGGGAGGGGGCGTCCCCTCCACCAAGGGCAGCCTGTGACGGGCGCCGGCGCCGGCGGCGCACCGCGCATCGCCGTCCTCGACTACGACATCGGGAACCTCCGGTCGGCCGAGAAGGCCCTGCAGCACGTCGGCGCGGCGGCCCGGCTCGTCACCGATCCGGCCGACGTCGCGGCGGCGGACGCCGTCGTCCTGCCCGGGGTCGGCGCGTTCGGCGCCTGCGCCCGGGCCCTGCGCGAGTGCGGCCTGGAGGAGCCGGCCCGCGCCGCCCTCAGTGCCGGCGTTCCCTTCTTCGGCGTGTGCGTCGGGTTCCAGTTGCTCTACGAGGGCTCGACCGAGAGCCCGGGGGCCGAAGGGCTCGGCGTGTTCCCGGGCACGGTGAGCGCGTTGCCGCCGGGCGTGAAGCACCCGCAGATGCAGTGGAACCAGCTCGAGGTGCGGGGCGACCACGATGAGGGGGAGCCGGCGCCGACGCCGGCGCCCCTGCGCGGCCTCGGGCGGCGCCCCTGGGTCTACTTCGTGCACTCCTTCGCCCCGCCGGTCGGGGACGAGACGGTGGCGGTGTGCGACTACGGCGGCCCCGTGGCCGCGCTGGTGAGCCGAGGCAACCTGTGGGGGGCGCAGTTCCACCCCGAGAAGTCGGGCCGCACGGGGCTGGCCCTGCTGCGCAACTTCGTCGACATGGTTGCCGCTGCCGCTGCTGGGGCCGCTGCTGGGGCCGGCACCGCTGCTGGGGCCGGCACCGGCACCGCTGCTGGCGCCTGATGGAGCTGTTCCCGGCCATCGACCTGCGCGCCGGTGCGGCCGTGCGGCTGACCCAGGGTGACTTCGACCGCGAGCAGCGCTACGGCGACCCGGCGGTGCTGGCCCAGCGCTACATCGACGGCGGCGCCCGCTGGATCCACGTCGTCGACCTCGACGCCGCGCGCACCGGCGTGCCGCACGAGCGCGAGGCGCTGAGCGCGATCGTCCGCCTGGCCTCGGAGTCGGGGGTGCGGGTCCAGACCGGCGGTGGCATCCGCAGCGAGGAGGCCGCGGCCGAGCTCCTGGCGTCGGGCGTCGCGCGCGTCGTCCTGGGCACGGCGGCGCTCGAGGATCCTGGCCTGGCTGCCCGCTGCGCCCGGCGGTGGCCCGGTCGCGTCGCCGTCGGGCTCGACTACCGCACCGGCGACGACGGGGTGGCCGAAGCGCAGGCGCAGGGGTGGGAGTCCGGTTCGGGCCGCTCGGTGCTGGGGTTGCTCGAGCGGTGGGCGGGCGAACCGTTCGGGGCCGTCGTCGTGACCGAGGTGGCCCGGGACGGGACCCTCGAGGGGCCGAACGTCGAGGGACTGGCCGCGTTGATGTTCCACACGGAGCTGCCCGTGATCGCATCGGGCGGTGTCGGGGCCACGCAGGATCTGTACCGACTGGCGCAGCTGCAGGCGAACGGCCGCCGCCTGATCGGGGCGATCGTCGGCAAGGCGCTCGTGGAGGGGTGCTTCAGCGTGGAGGAGGCGGTGGCCGCGTGCGCAGCGTGAGGCTGGTCCCGTGTCTCGACGTCACCGGCGGGCGGGTGGTCAAGGGCGTGCGCTTCGTCGACCTGACCGACGAGGGCGACCCGGTCGAGCTGGCCGCCCGCTACGACGCCGAAGGGGCCGACGAGGTCACGTTCCTCGACATCACGGCGTCCTCGGACGGGCGCGACACCATGGTCACGGTGGTGGCCCGCACGGCGGAACAGGTCTTCATCCCCCTGACGGTGGGCGGCGGGGTCCGGACGTCGGAGGATGCACGCCGCCTCCTCCGAGCCGGCGCGGACAAAGTCGGGGTGAACACGGCCGCGGTGGACCGGCCGGATCTGGTGCGCGACATCGCGGACGAGTTCGGGGGCCAGTGCGCCGTTGTGGCCATCGACGCCCGGGCCCGGGTGGGGGCCAAGGGGTGGGAGGTGCACACGCACGGGGGGCGGCGGCCGACCGGGCTCGACGTGGTGGCGTGGGCGACCGAGTGCGCCCGCCTCGGCGCCGGCGAAATCCTGCTCACCTCCATGGACCGCGACGGGACCAAGGACGGCTTCGACCTGGCGCTCACGCGGACCGTGGTCGACGCGGTCGACATTCCGGTGGTGGCGTCGGGCGGGGTGGGCCGGCTGCAGGATCTCGTGGACGGGGCCGTCGACGGCGGGGCCGACGCCGTGCTGGCGGCCTCCATCTTCCACCGGCGCGAGTTCACCATTGCGGAGGCCAAGACCTACATGGCGGATCACGGGGTCACGGTGCGGCCCGTGATCGGAGGGGGCGAGCGGGCCGGCGATGGCCGGGGCAATGGCGGGGGCTGAGGGCGGAGGCGACGGCGAGGCGACGGCGGCGAAGACGAGAGGCCAGGGCGAAAGGTCGCGCTGACCTGGACGGACGAACTCGTGCGGTACCGTGAGTGGGTGCCGACGTCGACGACCAAGAACGGGGCCAGCGAGGCCGAGCCAGTCGAGAAGGCGCCTGCGAAGGCGTCCGACAAGGCCCATGACAAGGGCCACGACAAGGGCCACGACAAGGCGCCTGACAAGGCGTCCGACAAGCACGAAGGCGTCCGACAAGGCCCACGACAAGCCTCGCGAGCGGGCCCAGGACAAGCAGCCCATCACGGTGCTGTTCGACCGGGTGATGGTGCAGATTTCGCAGACCGACGGCGAGCGGCGCTCGCGAGCGGGCATCTTGATCCCGGCCACGGCGCAGCTCACCCGGCGCCTGACCTGGGCCGAGGCGGTGGCGGTCGGGCCGCACGTGCGCACCATCAAGGTGGGCGACACCGTCCTGTTCAACCCCGAGGACCGCTTCGAGGTCGAGGTGCACGGCGAGGAATATGTGATTTTGCGCGAGCGCGACATCCACGCCATCGCATCGAGCAGAAACGACAGCGGCACGGGGCTCTACCTTTGAGCGCGGCGCCCGGGGCGAGCGCGCCGGTTCCCGAGGGGGTGGCGCTCGACGTCGACGAGGAGCTGGTGGGCGCGGTGGACTTCGCCAAGGGCGACGGCCTGGTGCCCGCCATCGTGCAGGACGCGTCCGACGGCTCGGTGTTGACGATGGCCTACATGGATGCCGAGGCGCTGCGCCGCACGCTGGCCACCGGCCGGTCGTGGTTCTACAGCCGCAGCCGCCAGGAGTACTGGCAGAAGGGCGAGACCTCGGGCGACCGCCAGTACGTGCGCGAGGTGCGCCTGGACTGCGACGGTGACGCGCTCGTCGTGCTGGTGGACCAGCACGGCCGCGGCGCGTGCCACACCGGGGAGCACAGCTGCTTCTTCCGCACCCTCGGGTCCGGGCCCGGGGTGCCGGTGCCCGATTCGATGCCGGTGCCGGTGCCCGATTCGGTGACCGGAGCCGTGACTGCCGGCGGTGCCGGCGGAGCCGGCGGTGCCGCCGCGTCGGCGGGGCTGACGTTCCGGCCCGACCCGGCCGAGTTCGCCGCCCTGGCCAAGGAGCACGAAATCGTGCCGGTGCGCTGCGAAGTGGTGGCGGACACGCTGACCCCGGTGGCGTGCTTCGCCAACGTGGTGGGCGACGACGACGGCTTCCTCTTCGAGTCGGTGGAAGGCGGGGAGCGCTGGGGCCGCTACTCCTTCGTCGGGCGGCGTCCGCTGGCCATGTTGACGGCCCGGGGCCGGACGGTCGAAGTCTCGGGCCGGCTCGGCTTGGCGCCCTCGGAGGACGGCATACTGGCCGCGGTCGAGGACCTGGTGGACCGCTTCCGCTCGCCCGTGCTGGCCGGCCTGCCGCCGCTGCACGGGGGGCTGGTGGGGTATCTCGGCTACGACGTGGTGCGCGAGGTCGAGCACCTGCCCGACGTGCCGGCCGACGACCAGGGACACCCCGATGCGGCGCTGGTCGTCATTGGCCAGTTCTGCGCCTTCGACCACTGGCGCCAGCGCATTGTGCTGGTCGACAACGTCGTGGTGCCCGAGGCGCCCGACGGCGTCGTCGACACGGACGCGCTGGCGGGGGCCTACGACGCCGCGTGCGCCCGCCTGCGCCAGTTGGCCCTCGACTGCACGGGCGAGGGTTCGGGGTCCGGCGAGCTGATGGCGGCGCCGCCGCCCGGACTCGAGAAGGCCGAGGCGGCGCGGAGCATGACCTCGGATCAGTACATGGCGAGTATCGAGGCGGCCAAGGAGTACATCCGGGCCGGCGACATCTTCCAGGTCGTGCTGTCGCAACGCTACGACCTGACCCTCGACGCCGACCCCTTCGACGTCTACCGGGCCCTGCGCCTGCTCAACCCGAGCCCGTACCTCTACTTCCTGCGCTTCCCGGCCGTCACCGTGGTGGGTGCGTCGCCCGAGCCCATGGTGCGCCTGCGCGACAAGGTCGTGATTTCGCGGCCCATCGCCGGGTCGCGCCCACGGGGGGAGAACGAGCAGCACGACCGCCTGCTCGAGGGGGAGTTGGCCGAGGACCCCAAGGAGCTGGCGGAGCACATCATGCTGGTCGACCTGGCCCGCAACGACGTGGGCCGCGTCGTGCGCTTCGGCACCGAGAAAGTGGACGAGCTCATGACGATCGAGCGCTACAGCCACATAATGCACATCACGTCGCAGGTGTCGGGCGAGCTGGCCGAGGGCCAGGGGCCGATTGACGTGCTGCGGGCGACGCTGCCGGCCGGGACGCTCTCGGGCGCACCCAAGGTCCGGGCGATGCAGATCATCGACGAGCTGGAACCGACCAAGCGCGGCGTGTACGGCGGGGTGGTCGGCTACATCGACTTCTCCGGCAACCTCGACACCGCCATCGCCATCCGCACCATGGTCGTCCTGCCCGACGGGCGGGCCAGCGTGCAGGCCGGCGCCGGCATCGTGGCCGACAGCGACCCGCAGTCCGAGGACGAGGAGTGCGCGCACAAGGCGGGCGCGCTCCTGGTGGCGGTCACCGCGGCCCGCCACATGAGTGCGGCGCGGTCGGCATCGTGAGCGACCTCGAGTCGGAGACGGCGGCGCTGCGCCGGGGGGCGGGCGCCTTCAGGTCGCGGCGCGACGTCGTGGCCGTGCGGGGCCCCGACGCCGAGTCCTACCTGCAGGGCCAGCTGAGCCAGGACGTGGTGGCGCTGGCGGTGGGCGCCTGCGCGGACACGCTCCTGCTCGAGCCCGACGGCAAGCTGTCGGCCCTGCTGCGGGTGACGCGCCTCGACGCCCAGGGCTTCGTCCTCGACGTCGAAGGCGGCTACGGCGACGCCGTGGCGACGCGGCTGCGCCGCTTCCTGCTGCGGTCCAAGGTCGAGCTCGAGCACCTGCCCTGGCGGTGCCTGTCCCTGCGGGGGGCCGGTGTGGGCGAGGCGGCGGCGGGCCTGCTGGCCGTGCTGGCCGAAGCCGGCGTGCTGGCGCTGCCCTTCGAATGGAACGGCTGGACCGGGGTCGACCTGCTGGGGCCCGACGACGTCGTGCTCGGGCCGGAGGCCGCCGGCCTGCCCGCGGGCGTGACGGCCTGCGGGCCCGATGCGGTCGAGGCGTGCCGCATCACTTCGGGCATCCCGGCCATGGGGGCCGAGCTGACCACCAAGACGATCGCAGCGGAGGCCGGGCTGGTCGAGCGCACGGCCAGCTTCACCAAGGGCTGCTACACGGGTCAGGAACTGGTGGCCCGCATCGACGCCCGTGGCTCCAACGTGCCCCGCCGCCTGGTCGGCGTGGTGGCGCCGCCGGGTCGGCCGGGAGACGACGAGCTGTCCGGGGGCATGACGCTGCACGCCGGCGACGCGCCGGCCGACGACAGCGCGCTCGAGGACAAGGTCGTGGGCACGCTGACGTCGGCGGCCTGGAGCCCCGAGCTGGGAGCGTGGGCGGCGCTGGCCTACCTGCACCGCAGCGTGGAGACGCCGGGTCCGATCAGGGTGCGATCGGGCGACGGCATCGGCGGGTCCCGACCGGCCCGGGTGTCGACGCTGCCTCTCGTCGTGGCGGGCTGAGGCCTGAGGGCCTGAGCGGAGGCGTGGCGGCCGAACCGGACCGGTGGCACCGGGAGTCGCGGCGGTGGGTACCGCTGGCGTGGGCGGCGTTGGCGCTCGGCTACTCCTTCGCGGCGGCGGCGACCACGCCCTTCACGGTGGCGGCGGACGTGGTGACGGCGGTCCCCATTGTGGTGTTGGCGGTGGCCGCGGTGTGGCAGTGGCCCTGGCGGCCGGTGGTGAGCCGCGGGCGCCGGCGGGGGCCCGGCACCCGTATCGGGCCTGGCTCCTGCTGGGGGCGGCGATCGTGGTCTGGGAGCTGGTCGACTACGCCGCCCGGGGCAGCCGGGCCGCCCATCCGACGCTCAGCTCCATGGCCGATGCGGTCGACCGCTTCTACCTGCTCAAGACGGCCCTGTTCTTCGGCTGGCTCTGCCTGGGTGCGTTGATCGTGCGCCTGGGTGGCGTGCGGCCGGCGCCGGCGCGGCGGCGGCGGCGGGGGCGGCGGGGTCGCCGGCGGGACCGGCGGAGGGCGTGCCGTGAACCCGAGCACCCCCTTCTACGTCGTGTGGGGGTTGCTGGGCGGGGCCGCGCTGGGGTTGTGGTGGCTGGCCCGGGCCACCCACGGCCGGGCCGTGGCGCGGCCGACCGAGGTGGTGGCGCGGCTGGCCACCGGGCGCTACCTGCCGCGTGGTGCTGGTCCTGGTCGTGATGTGGTGGGGTTGGCACCTCTTCGCCCGTTGAGCGATGAAAGTCTCCGGCGGGCGAGGGTGACGCTCCGTCGGGCGAGGGCGGGGACGCTTTCTGACCCTACGGCGGGCGGTATCCGCCCGGGCGCATCGGCGCCCCGCCAGTGTGACCACGGGATAACGGAATCAGTACCCCGTTAACGGAGCCCCAGGATTTGCGCAACAGAATCGCAACCGGTCGTCCACCTGACATGACACGCCCGGGGTTCATGCTCTGTGCCAATGAGCCGTGGGGACACCAAGAAGCAGGGGGGGACCACGGCGAAGACCGAGGCGCTGCCCGAACTCAAGCCGTGGCACGAGGCCGGTTGGATCTTCCGCGACGGCGACTGCATCGCCATAGAGCGCCAGGGTCACGAGACCCGGGCGCGGGTCCTGGCGGACTGACCGATGGTCAGGGTCATCCAGAGTAGCCGACGACGGCACCGAAGTGGCTGCCATCGAGGTCGACGATTTCACCATCGAGATTCTCTACGCGGGTTTGGCCGACCTGCTGCGGGAGGCGGCCCAGACGCCGGTGCCCGAGTCCGGGGCCACGGCCGAGCTCTCGCGCCAAGCCCGTCAGCGCCGCGACAAGATCCTGGCCCGCATTCGGGGCTAGCGCCTCGATTTCGCCGGCCAGGCCGGCCGGTTCGACGGGGTAGGGGCTGACCGGCCCGGGACGACCTGACTGGTCGCCCTGGACAACCTGACTGGCCGCCCTGGACACCTGCCCTGGACAACAAGGTCCGGCGTGCCTTCCAACCTCCCGTTGCGCCCGAGCGCCTGCAACTGGCATTGGCGACCGTTTCCCGCTTGGGAAGGGTTGTCAGGGCGGGCGGCCACGGTCGCCCATGAAGTGAAGCGGCGAGGTGGCGGTTGGTGCGGGGGAATGGTCGGCGGATGGCGGCTCTGTGTGCACTCACGTGTGCCGGCCTGTGTGCGGTCGGCGCCCTCGCCCTCCCCACCGGAGCCCAGCCGGCCGGGTTGAGCCACCGGACGGCGCGAGCGGGCCTGTCTGCGGTCTCCTCGATGACGGCCGCGATGAATACGACGCCCAGGGCCACCATGGCGACCACGTCCACGCCACCGTCCACGCCGACAACCACCACGAGCACGACCACCAGCACCACCCCGACGACGACGACCACGACCACGACCACCACGACCACACTGCCCGCGCTGAGCTTCGTCCAGCCCACGGCTGTCAACGAGCTGCCGCCGCCCGGCGAGGCGACGGCGTTCGGCTGCGCGGCGGCGGCGGCGTACATCGCGGCATATGCGGCGCCGGGATTCTGGGTCGCCTGCCCGGCCTCCTCGCGGGGCCATCAGGCGTCGACGGTGTGCGAGTCGACGACGTCGCACTGCAGCGCACTGCGGATCATCACCATTTCGGACCCGTGCGCCGCGGCCTACATGAACGAGGCGTCGAACTCTTGGGTGCTCATCGGCCTCTCCGACGCTCCGATCGACCCTTACGGGATGTGCAGCTGAGCGCCTGACGCGGCCCGGGGCGCCGAAGGCCTGCCACTACGCTGACGTGTCATGCCCACCTACCTGGCGGACATAGTGGCGTCGCACCGGGCTCGCGCCGCGGCGGACAGCCGCACCGTCGGTGAGCTGCTCGAACAGGCCGCCGCTGCACCTCTGCCGCGGGATTTTGCCGGGGCGCTGCGGGCCGACGGCCTCTCGGTCGTCGCCGAGATAAAGCGGCGATCGCCCTCCAAGGGTGACCTCGATCCGAGCCTGCAGCCCGAGCTGGTGGCCAAGGAGTACGTCACCGGAGGCGCGGCCTGCTTGTCCGTGCTGACCGACGCCGACTACTTCGGGGGATCACAGGACGACCTGGCGGCGGCCCGCCAGGCTTCGGACCTGCCCGTGCTGCGCAAGGACTTCACCGTGCAGGAGGCCGACGTCCTCGACGCGCGCCTCATGGGGGCGGACGCCGTGCTGCTGATCGTCGCCGCCCTCGACGACGAGGAGCTGCGCCGCTTCGCCCGGCGGGCCGAGGACCTCGAACTGGCGGCGCTGGTCGAGGTGCACGACGAGGAGGAGCTCGAGCGCGCCCTGGCGGCCGGCGCCGGCCTGATCGGGGTCAACCAGCGCGATCTGCGCACGTTCGAGGTCGACCACGTGCGCGCCTGCGCCCTGGCCGCTCGGATCCCGGCCGACGTCATTGCCATGGCGGAATCAGGCATCCGCGACGGGGCCGATGCCCAACGACTGGCCGAGGCGGGCTACGACGCCATTCTCGTCGGCGAGACCCTGGTGCGGGCCGGCGGGGACCGGCCGGCCCGGTTGCGTGAGCTGGTCGGGCATGCGGTGGGACCCCGGTGAGCGACGAAGAGCTCTTCGTGAAGATCTGCGGCATCACCTCCGAGCCCGATGCGCTGCTGGCCGTCAGCCTGGGTGCCTCCGCCGTCGGCTTCATTTTCGCCCCCTCGCCGCGCCAGGTCTCGATCCACCTTGCCGGCGACATCGCCAAGCGACTGCCCGAGCACGTCCTGACGGTGGGGGTGTTCCGGGACGAGGCGCCGCAGCGGGTGGTCGAGGCCGTGCACGCCGCCGGCCTGGGGGCGGCGCAGCTGCACGGGCACGAATCCGCCGAGGAGACCAAGTGGGTGCGCGCCCGGGTGGGCACCGTGATCAAGGCGTTCCGCGCCGGCGAGCGGGCCATCGGGCGCTTCGAGGAATTCGGTGCCGACTTCCTGCTGGTGGACGGGGAGAACCCGGGCTCAGGGAAGGTGTTCGACTGGCGGCTGGCCGAGGGGGTGGCCGACCACCACCGCCTGATCATGTCGGGCGGCCTGCGGCCCGACAACGTCGGACCGGCGGTGAGCAGCCTGCGCCCCGCCGGGGTGGACGTGTCCACCGGGGTCGAGGCCGCGCCCGGCCGCAAGGACCCGCTGCTGCTGCGCGACTTCATCGGCAACGCCCGGCGCGCCCACGCCGAGGCGTCGGCCCGGGACGTGTCGGGGGACGACGCCGACACCGACGAAGAGCCCTACGACTGGAGGGACGGATGACCGGCGGGAGCCTGATGGACCGGCCGGACGACGAACGGCCGCTTCGGTGACTTCGGGGGGCGCTTCGTCCCCGAGTCCCTCATGCCGGCGTGCCTCGAACTCGAGAAGTGGTTCGACGACGCCTGGGAGGACCCGGCCTTCCGCGCCGAGCTGGACGGCATATTGCGCCACTACGGCGGCCGGCCGACGCCGGTGACCGAATGCACGCGGCTCTCCGAGCAGCTCGGGGTGCGGGTGCTGCTCAAGCGGGAGGACCTGGCGCACACCGGGTCGCACAAGCTCAACAACGTGGTGGGCCAGGCGCTGCTGACCAAGCGGATGGGCAAGGCTCGGATGATCGCCGAGACGGGTGCCGGCCAGCACGGCGTGGCGTCGGCCACCGCGGCGGCGCTGTTCGGGCTGGAGTGCACGGTGTTCATGGGCGAGGTGGACACGAAGCGCCAGGAGCTCAACGTCTTTCGCATGGAGCTGTTGGGGGCCGAGGTCCGCCCCGTCACCTCGGGCAGCCGCACGCTGAAGGACGCGGTCAACGAGGCCATGCGGGAATGGGTGGCCACGGTGGAGACGACGCACTACTGCCTGGGATCGGTCATGGGCCCGCACCCGTTCCCCTACATGGTGCGCCAGTTCCAGCGCGTGGTCGGCGAGGAGGCGCGCCTGCAATGCCGCGAGGTGCTGGGGGCCGACCCTGACGTCGTGGTGGCCTGCATCGGCGGCGGCTCCAACGCCGCCGGGACCTTCGCCGGTTTCGTCGATACGCCGGCGCGGCTGGTCGGCGTGGAGGCGGCCGGTGGGGCGGCCATCACCAACGGCATCCCCGGCGTGCTGCACGGCATGTACTCGCGCCTGCTCCAGGACGAGGCCGGCCAAATAGAGGAAGCCGAGTCCATTTCGGCCGGGCTGGACTATCCGGGGCTGGGACCCGAGCACGCGCATTTGGCCGCGACCGGCCGAGCCGAGTACTCCACGGCCGGCGACGACGAGGTGCTCGAGGCCTTTCGGCTCCTGAGCCACACCGAGGGGATCATTCCGGCGCTCGAGTCGGCGCACGCGGTGGCGTGGGTGGCCCGCTGTGCCGGCACGGACGCCCTGCCCCGGGGCTCCACCGTCCTGGTGACGCTGTCGGGGCGGGGGGACAAGGACGTGGCGCAGGTGCGCGAGATCTTCGGCCGCCGGCACGGTGGCCGTGCCTGACCTCGAGAAGGAGCTGCGGGCGGGGCACGAGCGCGGCCGCAAGCTGCTGATCCCCTACCTCATGGGGGGCATGACCGACGACTGGGGCCAGGCGCTGGCGGCCGTGGTGGCGGCCGGAGCCGACGCCGTGGAGGTCGGTATTCCGTTCTCGGACCCCATGATGGACGGGCCGGTGATCCAGCAGGCGGCGCTGTGCGCCCTCAACCGGGGCACCGTGCCCGAACAGGTGCTCGACGGCATCGCCCGGGCCGAGGTCCCGGTGCCGGTGGCGGTCATGACGTACTACAACCTGGTCTTCCGGGCCGGGCACAAGCGTATGGCCCGGTCGATGGCCGCCGCCGGCGTCAGCGGCGCCATTGTGGCGGACCTGCCGATCGAGGAGATTGAGCCGTGGGCCAAGGAGGCCGATGCGGCCGGGATCGACACCGTCCTGCTGGTGGCACCGTCCAGCCCGCCCGAGCGCGTCGAACGGATCTGCGGCCGGGCACGGGGCTTCGTCTACGCCGTGGCGCGCATGGGGGTGACGGGGGAGCGGGGGGACGTCAGTGTGGACGCCGCCGGCGTGGTCGAGCGGATCCGCCGCTGCACGGACATGCCGGTGTGTGTCGGCGTCGGTGTCTCCACCCCCGAGCAGGCAGCCGAGGTGTGCCAGGTGGCCGATGGCGTCGTGGTGGGCTCGGCCCTGGTGCGCCGTCTGCTCGAGGGCGAAGGACCCGAGGGCGCGGCCGCCTTCGTGGCCTCTCTGCGCCGGGCCATCGACGAGGTCTGAGCCGGCGCCGGCCGGCTCCAGCGGCTAGGCGGCGCGCTCGTGCAGTTGCCCCAGGACCGCGGTCGCGATGGCGGCCTGACCCGCCCCGGTCGGGTGCACGGCGCGCCACACGTAGGCCTTCAGCTGCTGCTCGGCCTGCTGCGCCTCGGCGACGAGCGGGGCGCACGCCGCGGCGCCATGGAGCGCCGTCGTCCCGGTGCACGCCTTGGCGGCCAGCGCGTGCTCGGCGACCGCGGCCAACGTGGTGTCGGGCACCGCCTCGCCCGAGAACACCCACGGGTCGGCCGTGCAGATGCCGTGCCCCTCGAACGACGAGGCCAGGTCGATCAGCACGACGTTCTTGACGTGGGCCGACCGGGCGTCGGCCACCGCGCCGGCGACGGCGGAGTTCAACGCCCCCAGCACCACCTGGGCGGCGCTGTAGGTCGATCCCGAGTTGTCCTTCAACCCGGTGCAGACCAGGTTGGTGTGCAGTGCGGGCGCCGAGGCGCCGCCGCTGATCTGGGCCGGGCTCGGGATGGGCTGGTAGTAGTCGAGGACGGCCACCCGCACCGAGTGAGGGGCCACGGTCTCTATGGCCCGAGCCAGGCTGGCCCGCACGCCGGCCAACTCGGCCGCCAGCGCGGGCGTGACGGCACCGTTGACGACGCACTGAGTTCCGAGGTCCAGGCTGGTGCCCAGTACCGGCACGCGAGCCAGCTCGTGCTCCAGGCACGCGGCGAAATCGATGTCGTCGGCCCCGTCCTGGAGGAGCACCAGGTGGGCCGGATGTCGGGCCAGGTCGGCCGCCGCGATCTCGTCGTCCAGGTTGCGCGCCGGTTCGGGCGGGTGGGTGCACTGCCCGTCGGCGCTCGTGTTGTCCGCGGCGTCGGCCACCGCACCGCTGATGGCCAGCTGGTCGCCCGTCAGGTGGCAGTTGGTCGCCCGCACCGACATGGTCAGGCCGAGGGCGGCCGCCACGCGACTCGGGTAGGCGAGGGCCGAGGGCCCCTGCGACACCCAGCCCTCGGGCAGGCCCAACTGCGGGGTGAGGTAGGGGTTGTGCAGGCCGTGCCCGTAGGGCACCGAGTCACCCAGCGCGACGGCCCGGGTCGACGAGGCGGGTGAGGGTGGACCCGGGGTCGTGGACTGCGTGGCGAAGATGGCTGTGCCGACGGCGATCAGGGCCAGCACCACGACGGCCGCCACCACCACCCGGGCCCGACGGGACCCGCGGGTCGAGCCGAGCCAGCTGTGCAGTCTTCCCATGAGCGACAGCGACCTCGGACCCTCACCGTGACCACCCGCGGCCACGTGCGGCGGCGGGGGAGCGAGCGACCTTAGCGGCTGCCCTCAGCCTGGAGGCAGCAGGACCAAGCAGCCGTTGTGGCCGCCGAAGCCGAAGGAGTTCGACAACACGGCGGTTGGCTCCCAGGGCTGTGGTTCCCCGTGCACGATCCGGATCGTGATCTCGGGGTCGGGCTCCTCGTAGCCGGCCGTCGGTGGGATGGTCGCGTGCTGAATGGTCAGGACCGCCGCCACCGCCTCGATGGCGCCGGCCGCCGCCAGGCCGTGGCCGGTGACGCCCTTGGTCGAAGTGACGAGCGGCCCGGTCTCGCCGAAGACCTTGTTGATGGCCCGCGCCTCGGCCAGGTCGTTCAGCGGCGTCGACGTGCCATGTGCGTTGATGTGCCCGACGTCCGAAGGACCGATCCCGGCGTCGGCCAAGGCCAGCTCCATGCAGGCGACGGCGCCGGCCCCGTCCGGAGCGGGGGCGGTGATGTGATGGGCGTCCGAGGTGCTGGCCGCCCCGGCCACCTCGGCAAGAATGGTGGCACCGCGGGCCACGGCGCGGTCCCAGTCCTCGAGGACCAGGGCGGCGGCGCCCTCGGTCATGACGAAGCCGTCACGCCGGGCGTCGAAGGGGCGCGAGTTCCCCGACGTGGAGAGCGCCGTCATGTTGGCGAAGGCCGCCATGGCCACCGGGTGCATGCTGGCTTCGGACCCGCCGCCGACGACCACGTCACAGCGACCGGTGGCGACCAGGCGGGCGGCCGCCGCGATGGCGTGGGTCCCGGCGGCGCAGGCCGTGCAGATGGTCTCGCACGGGCCGCGCCAGCCCAGGCGCATGGAGATGCCCGCCGCGCCGGCGTTGGCCATCATCATGGGCACCAGCCGTGGTGAGACGCGCGACGCACCGCGTTCGTTGAAGACGCCGACCTGGTCGGCCAGCGTCTCGAAGCCGCCGACACCGGTGGCGAACACGACCCCGGCCTTGGCCGGGTCGACGTCGAGGTCGCCCGCGGCCGCCACGGCCTGATCGGCCGACACGATGGAGAGCTGTGCGAAGCGATCGAGCTGGCGCGCCTCCTTCGGGCCGAAGAAGTCGCCCGGTTCGTAGCCGCGCACCTGGCCGCCCACCACGGAAGGGTGGCACAGCCCGTCCCACAGCGCGTCGGTCCCGACCCCGCAACAGGTGACCGCGCCCAGCCCGGTGACGGCGACACGCCGTCCCCGGACGGGGCCATCGCTGCCGGTCCCGATCTGCATCAGAGCTTCGAGGAGATCAGGTCGTAGGCCTGCCCGATGGTCGTGATGTCCTCGAGCTCGGTCTCCTCGACGGTGATGTCGAACGCCTCCTCGAGCGCCATGACCAGCTCCACCAGGTCGAGGCTGTCGGCGTCGAGATCGTCGGCGAACTTGGCCTCCTTGGTGATTTTGTCCGCCGGCACCTGCAGCACCTCCACGGCGCACTCGCGAAACTTGTCGAACGTTGCGTCGCTGTCCACTCTCTGTGCTCCTTCTTTCTTCCTTGTTCGTTCTATTTTGGGTTCGTTCTTCTTTTGGTTTCCTGAACGCTACAGCCCCATGCCGAGGCCCCCGTCGACCGGCACGACGGCCCCGGTCACGTAGGCGGCGGCATCGGATGCGAGAAAGCCCACCACGGCGGCCACGTCCCGCACGCTGCCGATGCGCCCGAGCGGCACCTGGCCGGCCATGGCGGCCACCCGGTCGTCTCCGAGCACGGCCGTCATGTCGGTGTCGATCAGGCCGGGAGCCACGACGTTGACCGTGATCTGGCGGCTGCCGACCTCGCGGGCGATGGCCCGGGCCATGCCGACCAGCCCGGCCTTGGAGGCGGCGTAGTTGGCCTGGCCCGGGAGACCCATGAACGCGCCCACCGACGAGACGAAGATGATCCGGCCGGTGTGCTGGCGCAGCATTTTGGCCACGGCCCGTTTGGCCACGCGGAACGAGCCCGTGAGGTTGGCGTCGATGACGTCGAGGAAGGCCTGGTCGCTCATGCGCAGCATCAGCGAGTCCCTGGTGATGCCGGCGTTGGCCACCAGCACCTCGACCGGCCCCCATCGCTCTTCCACGGCGGCGAAGGCGGCCTCCACTTCTTCGCCGTTCCGGACGTCGCAGCGGACGGGCAGAAAGCGCTCCGCCGCCGCCCCGGGAGGCGAAGCGGGCACCTCGGAGCGATAGGTGGTCGACACCTGGTCACCGTTGGCCAGGAACCATTCGACGCAGGCCGCGCCGATGCCGCGGTTTCCCCCTGTCACGAGCACGACGGCCATCAGCGCGCGTCGGGCACTCGGAGCCAGATCAAAGGTTGTCCCTCTTGGACCCGCTCGCCGTCGGCCGCCATCCAGCGGACGAGGTCGCCGGCGAAGGGCGTGCGCACCTCAGCGGTGCCGACGCGCCCCACCAGGTCGCCGACCTCGATCGACGACGGCTCGTCGGAACCGTCGCCCGTGCCGGGCAACAGACCCGTCCCCGGTGCCTGCAGCGTCGACTCGGGATAGAAGATGCCGCTGCTGGGGCTGACCACGACACGTTCGGACGTGTAGAGGTGCTCGCCCTGGTGCAGTGCCGGCTCGTCGCGCCAGGTTCCGGCCGCGCCCACCGTGTCCAACAGCGTGTCGAGGTCCTCGGGCTTGGAGACGGACAGCGACTGGATTTCGGGCAGGCTGCGCTTGGCCAGGCCGCTCAACACGCCGCCGGGTCCCAGTTCGACGTGCGAGGTCAGCCCGAGCCCGGCGAACGTCTCGAGCGTCTGGCGCCAGCGCACCGGGCTGCAGAGCTGAGCCGAGAGAAGCCCGGGCCAGTCGGCCGGATCGTCGTGCACGTGCGCGTCCACGTTGGCCACCACCCGCACCTCGGGCGTGAGGAAGGTCACCTCGGCCAACGCCTTGCGCAACGGGCCCCGCGCCCCTTGCATCAGGGGCGTGTGGAAGGCACCCGACACCTGGATCGGCATGACGCGCTTGGCCCCGAGCCCCTTGGCCAGCTCGCCCGCCCGTTCGACCGCCTCCACCGTGCCGGCGATCACCACCTGGCCCGGCGCGTTGTAGTTGGCCACCCACACGTCACCCTCCGCCCGCATGCAGGCGGCCTCGGCGTCGTCGTCGGCGATGCCGAGGAGGGCGGCCATGGTGCCCGGAGCCTCCTCACCGGCGCGGGCCATGGCCTCGCCGCGGGCGACGACGAGCTGAATGCCGTGCTCGAAGCCCAGCGCGCCGCTGGCCACCAGCGCCGTGTACTCACCGAGGCTGTGCCCGGCGCAGGCCGCCGGCGTGAGCCCGATGCGCTCGACGGCGTCGAGCACCACCAGGCTGAGCACCGTGGTGGCCAGCTGCGCGTTCTCGGTCTGGGTCAGCTCCTCAATGGGTGCGTGCAGCAGCAGACGGGCCAGGTCGCGCTCGGCCGCGGCGGACGCTTCTTCGACGACTTCCCACGACGGATGGTCGACCCACGGCTCACCCATGCCGGCACGCTGTGACCCTTGTCCGGGAAAGGTGAAGACCAACACGTGTCCGAGGACTCCCATCGACGGCGAACGGAGGCCACAGTGTGGCACGCGGGCACAGCCCCGGCCCAAGCGTGGGCCGCCGATTCGCACCGCTGGTGGGAAACGAGAACGTGTGTCAAGGTCGGCGCTGGTTACCCCCGGGAAACCTGGTGCGACGACCGGTGCGATTACCGGCGGCGGTCTACGACGAGGTACTCGGAGCGGCCGGGGAGGCCGGGGAGGACAGGGTCGTGACGCAACCCTGGAGCGCCCCGATGGCGGTGGTGTTCACCGGCGGTGGCGGCCCCGTGACCGGCGTCGCCGGGATGGTCGTCGACGTCGTGGTGGTCGTCGTGGACCCGGTGGAGGCCGGCACCGTCGTCGTCGTCGTGCTGCTGGTGGTGGTGGTGTCCGTGGTCGGACCACTCGTGGGCAGGTCGGGAACCGTGGGCACCGTGGCCGTTCGGACCACCGGCGCGGTGGTCGTGGTGGTCGTCGGCGCCACGGTCGTCGAGGTGGTGGTCGAGGCCGGGACCGTCGACGTCGTGGTCGTCGTGGATGCGGTGCTCGAGGCGCTCGAGGTGCCCGAGGTGCCCGAGGCCGGCGTTGTTGCGGCAGCCGGAGTTGAGACGAGCGTGGCCGCCGTGCAGGCGCCCGCTTCTTGCATGGTCCCCACGGCGGAGACGAGGCGGGCCAGCGACCGGTCTTCGGCGTTGTCGTCGATCAAGAGCTTGTCTGCGGCCTGGGCGGCCGCGTTGGTCGCGTCGGCACGCCGCTGGAGCGAACCATCGACCTGGGTTTCCGCTGCCTGATAGCGCGCGGTGAGTGCGGATGCGATGACACGCTCGTACTGATGGGCCACCACGCCGTTGGCATCCGGGGGGGCGAACGGGGTGGGGCCGTTGGTGCCGCCGAGGAACGAGCTGGACTCGAACAGCCCGCTGCTCTCGTACTGGTTGACGGCGAAGCGGCGCAGGTTGCGCTGCACTCTCAGGAACGCATCCTGAGATGTGGAGACGTCGGATCGGGCGATCACCAACTGCCAGTTCTGTGCGGTCAGTTGGTTCTGGTCGAGCGCGGTGGTCAGGATCGATTCCTCGTAGGTATGGAGGTCCGACTTGACGTCGCTGAAGACCGCGAGGGCGGACGAGGTGTCGACCGCCGGCTGGGCGACGATGCCGGCCGCACCGACGATGGCGTTCAGATAGCAGGGCTGGCCGTTCGACGGGGCGCACCACTGGCTTTGGTCGACGGTGGCCAGGAATGCCCCCGGCGGGGACACGTTCCCCGCCTGGAGGGCCGCGGCGATGGACGACATGTTGCCCTGGACGATCGTCGCCACCGTGGCGGCACAGCCTGCAGTCCAGTTGGCAAATGCGGGGAACCCGTTCGACGAAATGACGTTCGGCAGGGACTGATTGGCGGCGTTGGTGGTACGCCTCGTATTGAACGGGTTGTACGCCGCAGTGTTGTTGGTGGATCCGCCTTCGGCGTCTTGCCACGCCGCCAGGTCCGACACATTGGCCTGGGTGGCTGGTGCCAGGAGCCCCTGGAGCACGCAGAGCTGCCACCCGGCCGGCAGTGGTGTGTCGACCGACGCCACGGCGCCGGCGGGCCCGTCCGATACGGACCACGCGACTGCGGGCGCGACCAGGGCGGCCATGGTCAGAACCAGGGCAAGTCGGACGATCGAGAGCATGCGTGTCATGGACGGTGAACCAGGCGGGGCGGCGCAGGCACGCGGGGACGCGCACTGAGGGGGGGCCGGCGTGTGAGTGGCGTTAACACTGGCACGTCTGGCCGGAATTGCAACTTACAAATTCTCGGCATCCAACCCGTCCCCCTGAAGAAGTTCCTTCCCTCGTTGAGAGAACCCTCGCGGAGGCCGGGACTTTCGCTCCGCCGCCCCGCCCAGGCTCTCCGGGCCGTTGACCTGCCCCAAATCGGGGTCTCGGCCGGGTTTGCCGTGGGCCACGGGCGCCGTGCGCAGAAGGGCAGATCCTGCAACCGGATCATGGAAGTGGCCCTGAGAGGAGCAGGCGGGGACCGGGAGGGGGCGTCGCACGTGCTCGAGACCCGTGTCATGGCGGAATCGGACGGTCGACCTCTTGGCCGGGTTCGGGTGAGAATCCGTTCCTGCGAGGCCTACGAGTAGACCTGGACCTCGGAGATGTTCATGTTGGACGGGCTCGGGGTGTTGCCCGACAGGGCCGTGTGCCACCCCGAAGTGGCCGACGAGGCGACCTGGAGCTCAATGATCAGGTAGTAGGCCTCCGACGAGATGTTGCTGTCGGCGTCCTGGTAGACCTGCTGGCCGTTGAAGTAGACGGTGACCGACTGACCGGGGACGTAGCGGAATCCGTAGGTGTTGTAGCCCGCCGTGATGGCGGTGCCGCCGGGGGTGGGCCACACCGCTTGATCCTGGCCCGAGCTGGCGAAAAGGTCGGAGTGTCCTTGCTCATTGGGCGAGGAGCCGGGCCAACCGCCTTCGAGGCCGTCGAACTCCTGGGCCGAGCTCGAGGGCAGGAACCACAGCGCCGGCCACATGCCGTCTGAGGTGTCGGGCATTTGGGCCCGGATCTGGACGTACCACCCGGTGGAGGGCAGCGTGAACCTGGAGGTGATGGCGCCCGAGACCCAATTGAAGCCCTGGGAATAGCCGTCATCAGACGGGACGGTCTGACGCGCCGTGAGGGTCAAGCCGTTGTCGACACTGGCCTGACCGGGCGTCCAGTACGCCGCCTGGTTCGACCCCGCCGAGGAGTCGCCCCCGGGGAGGTTCTCGTCGTTCCAGACGGCGCCCGGAGCAACTTGCGGGCGTCCAGTCGGAACTGTCGAGCGACGTGCCCGAGAAGTTGTCGTCGACGGTCATTTGGCTCGCCGTGTAACCCGCTGGCGCTGCCATCTCACCACCGGACGAAGTGGGCTGGGTCGTCGTCGGCGTCGTGGAGCCGGTGGTCGTGCTGGTCGACGGCACGGTCGGGGAGGTGGACGTCGTGTCCGGGGCAATCGTCGTCGTGGTGGTGCTGATGCTGAACGAATGCTGCCGTGCACGTGATCGGTGCCACCCCCGGAGCAGGAGTTCGGGTTGAAGTTGTCGTCGCCCGAGTACGAGGTCTCCACCCTGTAGTGCCATCCCTGGGTCAAGTCGAGCTGGCAGGTCGCAGCACCGGACGACAGGGTGAAGGAGTTCGTGCCTCCGTCGCAAGGGACAGAACCGGTCGGACCGCTGATGAAGAAGTTCAACGTTCCCGTCGGGCTCCCGTTGGACTCCACGCCTGACACCGTCGCAGTGAGCGACGCGGGCAGGCCCGGCTGGTCGGGTCGTGTCAAGGTCAGACGCGTCCGCGTGTCGGTCTTCGATACCGGTAGCGTCAATGTCCGGGTCGAGGCGCCGAAGGTGGAGTCACCGGCATACGAGACCGTGGCGGTGTAGGGGCTGGCTGCAGCCGACAGCTCATCGGGTGCGATTTTGCACGAGGCGTTGCCGTTGCTTTGCAGCGCCGTCGTCTCGGAGGCACAGGGCACCGTCTGACCCGTTGTCGTACTGGTCACCGTCCACGTCACCGCGCCGGCAGGCTTGGCGCCGGCGGCGGAGGTCGTGGTCACCGACGCCCCATCGGCAGAGGCGGCGGCCGGGGCCACCGTGGCATCGAGCTTCACGCCGGACGACCCCGACACGTCGTTCGTCGAGGCCGACACGGCGATCGTCGAATCGGCCAGGGTCGCGTTCAGCACGGGCGCGCCGGCCTGCGGGGTGGAGGGAGACGACGACGCGTCAGAGAGCGCCACGACCCGGCCCACTGCCATGCCGGCCAGGAGCACAAGCGAGCCGCGGCGGAGAGCTCGGAAGCATTTGGTGTGATGCTCTTTCAGCAGGGGAGATTCCTCCAGTGAAGTAGCCCTCTGAATTACTAACGCGTCCCCGGGCGTGCCTGCGTGATCTGGCGCCATGGTTCACCCGCACGTCGCGCAAAGGTTGTCCGTTGGTAACTTTGGCAACGGGCGGTCCCCTTTTGCCCGGCTCCGTTCGCTTCACGTTTCAAATGAGACGTGAAATCGCTTGCTATTCACCGAGTCTGATTCTGCGCCCCTCGGATCTGCACTCGGGAAGTCGGGAGAGTGGCGCCGAGGTGTTGGCACGACGCGTCGGTCCGGGTCCGAATTGGTTCACGATCGATCGCCACGGCTACCTGTTCGAGATGTAGGTCCGGTGCACGAGGATCACCGCGGGCACGGGGCCGGACCCGGACTCGTCTGAGCCGCCAATGGTGGGCCTGCCCTACAAACACGCGACGGCCTGTACGGCCGTCGGGGCGAGGCTGGTCAGTGTCCGGAGCATCGGGGTCGGTGTCGGCGTCGGGTCGGGTCGGGTCGGCGTCGGGTCGGGTCGGTGTTGGCGTCGTCGGGGTCGGGTCTGCTTCGGGCGTGTACCCCGGGCGCCGCCCGCGCACCCGGTGCCTACCCGTTGCCGTCGCGGTTCGAGGCCGACTGGGGACTGATCACCCTTCTCACACGGGCACTGCCGCGACCCTGCCCATCCATGTAGTGAGCGGATCACCTAACCATAATGGTGTGGATTCGCTCCACCATGACCACGACCGCGAAGCCATAGAACCGCCGCCGACGCGAACGCGACCTGATGCGCATCGACCCGTGAACGCACGATCGGGGGGCCGCCCTGACACCCTCGATATCCCGGTAGCCGGCGACGCCGGGGTGACCCACGAAGCGGACGACGGCGTGCCGAGGGAAGAGGACGCGCCGCGATCACCGGATGCGAGCCGCACGTGGCTCCCGGTGCTCGCCGTGTGCTCGGTGTACGCAGCTTTGTCAGTCTGTGCCAACAGCAGCTCGTGGGCGCACGGCATCGCACACACGCTGCAGACATCGGGTGAGAACGATCCGGGCGAGGAGGTCTGGTTCCTGGCTCAAACGCCCTGGGCGATCCTGCACGGACAGAATCCCTTCGTCAACGACTGGCTCAACGCGCCGGTGGGTCTGAACCTGATGGACAACGGGTTCACGCCGCTGCTGGGCCTCCTCTTTTCCCCCGTGACATTGCTGTTCGGTCCCATCGCCACGTTCAATGTCGTGCTGGACCTTTCCATCTTCTCGTCCGCCACGGCCTTTTTCTTCATGGCGCGGCGGTTCGTGGGTTGGTGGCCCGCCGCCTTCGTCGGCGGCCTTCTCTACGGGTTCTCCCCATTCACGGCAGCGGTGGGGAACGCGGATTTGTTCTTGCTGTTCCAGGCCGTCCCGCCGCTGATCATCCTGTTCCTCGACCGGTTCCTGCGCTCGCCGCACGCCTCCCCCTGGTCGACGGGGGTGGCGGTCGGCGCCTGCTATGTCGCGGAGTTCTACGTGGCGACCGAGGTGTTCGCGAGCTTGGTGGTCTTGACCGTGCTGGCAGTGGCTGTCGCCGGTGGCTACGCCATGAGGCGGCACGTCCCGCTGGACTTGCCGCGGCTGGGCCGGATGTGCTCGTGCGCGCTCGCCGTAATCGTCCTCGGCATCGGCTACGGCGCGTGGACGGCACTCGAAGGACCGCACCACGTCAATGGCTCGGTGCAGTCGACCCAAGCGATTACGGACAGGTCGACCGACCTGCTCGGCCCGGTCGCGCCGACGTCCAACCAGCGCTTCGCTCTGAGGGGAGCGGCGCTCGGAGACACCTTTGTGGCCGGCCCGATCGAGAACGGCAGCTACGTGGGGGCGCCCCTCCTCCTCGTGCTGGCCATTGGAGTGTGGCTGCTCCGACGTCGGCCCCTCGTCCTCTACTGCGCCGCCATGGCCGGCATCGCCTTCGTCCTGTCCCTGGGTGCGGAACTGCACGTGGACGGGCGTCTGACCGGTATCCCCCTTCCCTACATCGTGCTGGCCCACCTGCCGCTCTTGAACGGTGCCATCCCATCGAGGTGGTTCAGTTACGCGTGGCTCTTCGCTGCTCTCCTGCTCGTCCTGATCGTCGACGCTCTGTACGCGCGCCTGGCCGACGGCTCGGCCAGAGGTGACCGACTGGGTGCCTGGGCCGCCTGCACGCTCGTGGTGGGCTGCGCGCTGGTTCCCCTCGTGCCGGCCTGGCCGTACCCGGCCGCCGCCGTGTCGGTGCCGGCGTGGTTCACCGGCGGGGCCCGTTCCCTCCCGGTCGGTTCGACGGTCGTCGTATATCCGTACTCCACCCCGTCCACCTCCTCCGCCATGGTCTGGCAGGCCATGGCGGACATGCGGTTCCGGATGCCGGGCGGGTACGCCGTCTTCGGCACACCGACGGGCGCCACTTTTGACTCGCAGCAGAGTGAACTCCAGAACGCCCTCGCCGCATGCTTCGTCGGCGATACGCCCACGCTCGCCCCGGCGACGACCCGGTCCCAGCTGCGCGCCGTCGATGCTTCGCGCGTGGTCGTGGTGCCTTCCGCGCCCGGGGCGCCCTGCGCACGACGCCTCTTCGAACGCGCTCTCGGCCCGCCCCACCGAACCCAGGGCGTGCTGTTGTGGCAGAAGACCTGACCTCACTCGGACGCACCCGCTTCGATGCAAGTTGCCTGCGGCGCCCGGAGTGGGACTCGAACTCCCGTCGGGCTGGTGACGCCCCGTGTTCCCCGAATCCGGATTTCGCAGGCCCGCCTTTTCCGGCGCGTGGGCAGTCCAGTCACCGTGATCGCTGGGCCAGGCCGTCCTGGGTGAGTCGGTGACCGAACCTTCTGACCACCTACGCTCTGGCTTCGTGACCGAATCGCAACCGCTCGTAACGACGTTCTCCACCGAAGATGGTCGCTGGTCCTTACAGCGAGGGGACTTCGGCAGCACCATGTGGGCCTTCGGCCCGCTCGACGCCGCGCTCACTCCGCTCTTCGTCCCGGGCATACCGCCGAATGCCCGGAACCTCACACGGGCCATCACAACTGCTTCGGGCGACGCCTCGGCGGGGGCGGAACTGGCCCAGAAGGTGCTGAGCGAACACCCGGAGTATCTGCCCGGCGGCCGAGGCTGATCCGCTGATCCCTTCGTCCACCGAAGTGGACAACGACGACATCCCCTCGGACTACTCGAACGGGTGCCCGGAGCGGGACTCGAACCCGCACGCCCTTTCGGACAACGGCTTTTGAGGCCGCCGCGTCTGCCATTCCGCCATCCGGGCGTGAACGCCAGAGCGTACAAGCTGCGATCTACGGTGAAGAGGTGGGGAGCCGCAACGCATGAGGTTGGAGGGCGTCGAGCTGGTGCGCCTCGACGTGGGCTTCCGTCAAGAGATCGGCACGGCCGTCGGGACGCACCGGGTGCGGCCGCTGCTCTTCGTGCGCGTGGTGGGCGCAGTCGGGCGAGGGTTGGGGGGAGTGTGCCGCCCTCGCGGACGGCACGGCGGTCGACCCACCGTTGGCGGAGGTCGAGCGCGCCGCCAGTGAGCGGGGCGTGTCCCGGCTCGACGGGGCCAGCGCCGCCCGTGATGGTGAGCTCCCTTCGGCGGCCGCGGTGGCGCAGCTCTTCGGCAGCTCAGCGGTCGATCGCCAGCTGGCGGCTTGCTTCGAAATGGCGGTGACGGACCTCGAACTGCGCGCCGGTGGCTCGTCCCTGGCCCAGGCTCTGGAGGCCGGGGCCGGGTTCGAGTCCCTGCCCGTCGGCGCGGCCGTCGGCATCCCGGCCGATCGCGAGGTGGCATCGCTGCTGCGGGCGGTCGCCCTCGCCCTCGACCGCGGCGTGACCCGCCTGCGACTGAAGATCGCTCCCGGGTGGGACGTCGAGCCCGTCCGGGCCGTGCGGGCGGAGGACGCCGATGTCGTCCTGCAGGTCGACGCCAACGGCTCGTACGCGCCGGGTGACGCGGACCACCTCGAGCGCCTGACCGAGTACGGGGTCCTGTGCGTCGAGCAACCGCTGCCGCCCGCCGATCTGGTGGCCCAGGCACAGTTGGCCGAGCAGATGACGCTCCCGGTCTGCCTGGACGAGTCGCTGTCTTCGGTGCACCGGGTCCGCGACGCCATGCGCTACGGCTCGTGCGCCATGGCCTGCCTCAAGCCCGCTCGCCTCGGGGGACTGCGGGCCGCCCGGTCGGCGCACGCCGCCTGCGCCGGCGCCGGGGTGCCGGTCTTCGTCGGCGGTTTCTTCGAAGCCGGGCTGGGCCGGGCCTGCAACCTGGCGCTCTCGGCGCGCTTCAGCACCGAGGTGGCCGGGCTGGTGGGCGATCTCGACGACCCGGCCCAGTATCTCGAGGTGGACCCGTGCGGGTATCCGGCGGTGGTCGACGGCTGGGTCCGGGTGCCCGGTCAGCCGGGGGTCGGCAGCCCACCTGATCAGGGCGTTCTCGAGGAACTGCATGCGCACCGTCGCTGGTTCCCCGCCACGTACACTTGACGCTCCATGCATCGGGCCCAGCTGGAGCGGCGGATCAGCGACACACATGCCCGGCTCGTCCGGGCCCGGGAGGATCTGGCCGTGCTCGACGAGCAGCTGACCGTCGTCCTCGAGTCGGCCGACGAGGCGCGCGTGCGCGCCCTGGTCTCGGAGACCCCGTTGGCCACCCACGAGCACGGTGAGGCGGCACGCCATGCCGACGCCATGGTGCGCGCACGTGAGGCGCTGCAGAAGACGGTGGCCGACCTCGAGCGGAGGCAGGACGAGCTCCTGGCCGCCGTGACGTCGGGGACGCAATGAGCGAAGTCGAAAGCCCCACCCTGGCCCGGGTGGTCATTGCCGAGGACGAGGCCATCGTCCGGCTCGATCTCAAGGAGATCCTGGTCGGGGCCGGCTACGACGTCGTCGGCGAGACGGGCCGGGGGGACGAGGCCGTGAAGCTGGTCGAGCAGCACCAGCCCGACCTGGCCATCCTCGACATCAAGATGCCCGGGATGGACGGCATCCGGGCCGCCCGCGAAATCACGTCGCGCCAGCAGGTGGCCGTGCTGCTGCTGACCGCCTTCAGCCAGCGGGACCTCATTGAGGAGGCCAGGGACTCGGGCGTCTCGGCCTACCTCATCAAGCCCTTCCAATCCCGGGAGCTGCTGCCCGCCATCGCCGACGTCCTGGCCAAGGCGAGGCAGGACTGGGCGATCGAGGCGGAGCACTCCTCCGACGGGGCCGAGGACAAAATCGCCACCCGGCGCCTGGTCGACCAGGCCAAGCAGATCCTGATGGACCGGGACGACCTGCCCGAGTCGGAGGCTTTCGGCTTCATTCAGCGCACCGCCATGCAGACCCGGGCCAAAATGCGGGATGTGGCGCAGAGGGTCGTCGACGGCACACTGAAGCCATAGTCTTCGTCGTCATGGCGACGACGAAGGAGCGATCGGGCCCACTGCTGCTCCTCGACGGCATGTCACTCGCCTTCCGGGCGTATTTCGCGCTGCCCGATTCGCTGGCCACCACCACCGGGCTCGTCACCAACGCCGTCTACGGGTTCAGCTCCATGCTGGTGTACCTGATCCGGGAGCACCGGCCGTCTGCCCTGGCGGTGGCCTTCGATCCGCCCGGCGACACCTTCCGCGACGAGATGCTCGAGGACTACAAGGCGGGGCGGGCGGAGACGCCGGCCTTGCTGCCTCCGCAGTTCGACATGATCCGCGAGGTGCTCGGGGCCCTCGCCATCCCCGTGGTCGAGGTGCCCGGCTACGAGGCGGACGACGTCATCGCCACCCTGGCCACCGAGGCGGCGGCCCGGGACACCGAGACGGTCATCGTGACCGGGGACCGCGACAGCTTCCAGCTGATCCGCGACCCGTACATCCGGGTCCTCTACAACAAGCGCGGCGTGAGCGACTACGCGCTGTACGACGAAGCGGGCATCTTCGAGCGCTGCGGCGTGCCGCCCTCCCAGTACGTGCTCCTGGCCGCCCTGCGCGGCGACCCCTCGGACAACCTGCCGGGGGTGCCCGGGGTGGGGGAGAAGACGGCGGCCAAGCTGCTGACCAGCTACGAGGATCTGGACGGGATCTTCGGGCATCTCGACGAGCTCACACCCAAGCTGCGCGAGAACCTGACGGCGAACGAGCACCTGGCCCGATCGAACGCGGAAATCATCCCGTTGGTCACCGACGTCCCACTCCTGGTCGACGTCGGCGAGCTGACCCTCGGCGGGTGGAACCTGGAGGATGCGGAGGACGTCTTCACCCGGTTCGAAATGAGGACGGTCTGGCAGCGCCTCGAAGAGCTGCTCGAAGACGGAGCGCTGGGAGAGCCGGCCGAAGGGAGTGCGCGGCCGGGCGCCGGCCGCGGCGCACCGGCGCCAACGGGTGCCGGGGCCGCCCCGCCGGAGCCGGTGGTGCCCACGTTCGAGCTGCGAGAGGTGGCCGTGCCGGTCACGGCGGCGGAAGTGACCAAGCAGCTGGGCACGCTCGGCACCGGGCGGCTCGCGCTGGCGGCCCGCTGGACCGGGGTCCCGGGGCGCAGCGAGCTGGCCGGGCTCGTCCTCGTCGCCACCGAAGGAGACGAAGCCGGGCTCGGCGTCCTGGTCCCCGGATCGCTGCTGTCGGCGGCCTCGGTGGCCAAGAAGCTCAACAGCCTCCTGTCCCACCCGGTGGTCGGGCACGACGTCAAGGAAGCCATGCGCTCACTGCTCCCGCTGGGCATCGACCTCACTGGCCTGGAGATGGACACGGCGGTGGCGGCCTACCTGCTCGACGCCTCGACCGGCGAGTACGCGCTGCAGCAGTTGCGCGAGCAGACGGGCCAGCTGACCCTCGACATCGTCGAGCCCGGGGAAGCCGCGCATGACGTGGCCCAGGAGGCCGCGGCCGAGGCGGCCGACGTCGCCGAGCATGGCCGCCGGCTTCGAGCAGCGCATCGCCTCGGAGGGCATGGTGCGGCTGCACGACGACATCGAGACCCCGCTGGTGCGGGTGCTGGCCAAAATGGAGGTCGCGGGCATAGGGATCGACCGGGGCGAGCTGCAGGAGATAGCCGATTCGCTGGCGGCGTCTGCCGCCACGCTCCAGGACGAGGTGCAGAAGCTGGCCGGCCACGAGTTCAACGTGAACTCCACACCGCAGCTGCGCACGGTCCTCTACGAGGAGATCGGCCTCACTCCCGGCAAGAAGACCAAGACCGGGTTCTCGACGGACGCCCAGACGCTCGAGAGCCTGCGGGGCACGCACCCGATTGTGGAGGCGCTGCTGAACTACCGCGAGGTGGAGAAGCTGCGCTCGACCTACGGCGAGAGCCTGTTGGCCGAGGTTCAGGCGGACGGCCGCATCCACGCGTCGTTCGGCCAGACGGTCGCCCGCACCGGCCGCATTTCGTCGGACCGGCCCAACCTGCACAACATCCCGGTGCGCAGCGAAATGGGCAAGCAGTTCCGCCGGGCCTTCGTGCCCCAGGGCGAGTGGAGCTTCCTGGTCGCCGACTACGACCAGGTGGAGCTGCGTTGCATTGCGCACCTGTCGGGGGACCCCGGGCTCATTGACGCGCTGACGCACGGGTCCGACGTACACCGGACCGTGGCGGCCGCCGTCTACGGCATTGCGCCCGAGGACGTGACCCACACCCAGCGCGAGTTCAGCAAAATGGTCTCCTACGGGTTGGCCTACGGGATGGAGGCCTACGGCCTCAGCCAGCGCCTCGGGGTCCCCGTCGAAGAGGCGGCCGCCATCATGGAGAGCTACTTCGGCGCCTTCCCGCTGGTGAAGCAGTACATGGAGCGCACCGTGGCCGAGGCGAAGGTCCGCGGGGCGACGGTGACCATGTTCGGGCGCATCCGACCCCTGCCCGATCTGCACGCGTCGAACTACCGGGTGCGCCAGGCGGCCGAGCGCCAGGCGATGAACGCCGGGATTCAGGGGCTGGCGGCCGACATCTTCAAGCTCGCCCTGGTGCGGCTCGACCGCGACCTCGAGGCGAAGCGGCTGGCGAGCCGTCTCGTGCTCCAGGTGCACGACGAGGTGATCGTCGAGGTGGCTCCGGGGGAGGAACAGGACGTGCACCGCCTCACCGAGTCCGCCCTGACCGGCGCGGCCGACCTCAAGGTCCCCTTGACCGTCTCGGTGGCGACGGGACCGAGCTGGGCGGCGGCCAAGGGCTGAGGCCGGGCGAGCGACCGGGCGCGCGACGGGGGCCGGGGCGAAAAGGAGGTTGAGGGCCAGCTGGTAGGGTGACAGACCCGCTGGCACCGGCAGCGGCACCCTATATCGGACGAGTCCGACCCCGGTGCGGTCCTGTGGTTGCAGGTCGCAACCCAGTCAGGAGCATCACCAATGGCCGAAGCAACGGCAACACGTTCCTCCCTCCTCTCGCCCGAAGCGATGGGCAGTTTCGACGCCGAGGGGAACTACACCCCCCGCACCATCGTCGACGACGACATCGGCGACACTGATCTCGAGCAGGCGATGGGCGACTCCATCGTCGAGTTCGACGACGGAGACGTCATCGAGGGCACCGTGGTCAAGATCGACCGCGACGAGGTCCTGCTCGACATCGGGTTCAAGTCCGAGGGTGTCATCCCGGCCCGCGAGCTGTCCATCCGCAACGACGTCGATCCCGAGGAGATCGTCCAGCTCGGTGACCACGTCGAGGCCCTCGTGCTCCAGAAGGAGGACAAGGAGGGTCGCCTCGTCCTGTCCAAGAAGCGGGCGCAGTACGAGCGGGCCTGGACGACCATTGAAGAGAAGAAGAACAGCGGCGAAATGGTGTCCGGCCCGGTCATCGAGGTGGTCAAGGGCGGTCTCATCGTCGACATCGGCCTGCGCGGTTTCCTGCCGGCGTCGCTGGTCGAGTTGCGCCGGGTGCGCGAGCTGCAGCCCTACGTGGGCAAGGAGATCGAGGCCAAGATCATTGAGCTCGACCGCAACCGCAACAACGTGGTGCTGTCGCGCCGGGCCTGGCTCGAAGAGGCGCAGAAGGAACAGCGCGGCGACTTCCTGCAGAACCTCAAGCCGGGCGAGCGCCGCAAGGGCACCGTGTCGTCCGTGGTCAACTTCGGCGCCTTCGTGGACCTGGGCGGCATGGACGGCCTGGTGCACGTGTCCGAGCTGTCCTGGAAGCACGTCGACCACCCGTCGTCGGTGGTGTCGGTGGGCGACGAAATCGAGGTCGAGGTGCTCGACGTCGACCTGGACAAGGAGCGCATCTCGCTGTCGCTGAAGGCGACGCAGTCCGACCCGTGGCAGGAGTTCGCCGACTCGCACTCGGTGGGCCAACTCGTCTACGGCCGGATCACCAAGCTGGTGCCGTTCGGCGCCTTCGTCCAGGTGGGCGACGGCATCGAGGGCCTGGTGCACATTTCGGAGATGGCGGTGCACCACGTCGACCTGCCCGAGCAGGTGGTCACGCCGGGCGAGGAGCTCTGGGTCAAGATCATCGACATCGACCTGCAGCGGCGACGGATTTCGTTGTCGATCAAGCAGGCGGCCGAGGGTGGCGAGGTCTCCGAGGAGTACCGCGAGGCCTTCGGCGAGCACGCCTACGACGAGGAGGGGAACTACATCGGCTTCGACTACGCCGAGGGCGAGTTCACCCCCGAGACCGAGGCGCAGGCCGCCTGGGCCGACTTCGCCGAGGAGGTCGGCACGCACGTCGTGCCGCCGACCGAGACGGACGAGGCTGGTGCGGCAGAGGCTGCGGCGGCCGGGGACGAAGCTGCGGCTCCTGCGGCGGCGACGGTCGGGGACGAAGTGCGGCTCCTGCGGCTGCGGCTGCGGCGCCCGAGGCCGGCTCCACCGGTCGAGGCTGCGGCGCCCGAGGCGGCTCCACCGGTCGAGGCTGCGGCACCCGAGGCGGCTCCAGCGGAGGTCCCAGCCGGCGAGTAGCCGGGATAGCCGCCCGTCCTTGCCGGTCTGGACCTGCGGACGGGGGCGGTGCTCCGTGCCGGTCCCAGATGGGCGCCGACCCGCCGCTCCACCGCGCACGACGGCACGTGGTCGGCAATAGTGTCAGTCCGACATCCGCCGCAGCACGGACCGACGACGGGAGACGGTGAACACCCATGGCAAGCGAGGGATTGCACGAGTCTGCGGAACTGCTCGACGAGAGCACCATCGACCACCACCGGGCGTTGACGTCGCTGGTCGAGGAGCTCGAGGCGGTCGACTGGTACGACCAACGGGTGAAGGCGACCCAGGACTCGAGCCTGGCTGACATCCTGGCCCACAACCGCGACGAGGAGAAGGAGCACGCCTGCATGACGCTGGAGTGGTTGCGCCGGCGCGATCCGGCCCTGGACCGGAACCTGCGCACCTATCTCTTCACCACCGAGCCGGTCACCGAAGTCGAGCACGAGACCGAGGTTGAGGGTGCTGCCGCAGCCCCGGCGGGCTCGCTCGCCATCGGCAGCCTGAAAGGAAGCGAGTGATGGACCATCTCTATCGTGAACTGGCGCCCGTCTCCGAGGCCGCATGGTCGCAGATCGAAGACGAGGCCAGGAGCCGGCTCGTCACCCACCTGGCGGCGCGCAAGCTGGTCGACCTGGAGGGGCCGCACGGCTGGGGCCACTCGGCGACCGACCTGGGCCGGGTCGACGAGGTCTCCGGTCCGGCCGAGGGCGTGGCCGCACTGCGGCGTCGCGTGCTGCCCCTGGTGGAGCTGCGGGCGGAGTTCAGCGTGTCGCGCCAGGAGCTCGACGACGCCGACCGGGGCGCGGACGACATCGACCTGCCCGAACTCGACGAGGCCGTGCGCCAGCTGGCGCTGGGCGAGAACTCCACCGTGTTCCACGGCTACGCCGATGCCGGCATGCTCGGCATCACCGAATGCAGCTCGCACGCGCCGATCGGGTTCTCCGACGACATGGAGCAATACCCGAAGGTCGTAGCCCAGGCGGTGGACGTGCTGCGCCGCGCCGGCATCGGCGGTCCGTACGGTCTGGCCATCGGGCCTGAGATCTACACCGGCATTGTCGAGACCACCGAGCACGGGGGGCACCTGCTGCTCGACCACCTGCGCCAGATCCTCGGCGGGCCGCTGGTGTGGGCGCCCGGCGTGCACGGCGGCGTCGTGCTCAGCCTCCGTGGCGGCGACTTCGTGCTCGACTGCGGCCAGGATCTCTCCATCGGCTACCTGGACCACAATGCCGACGTCGTGCGGTTGTACGTCGAGGAGAGCTTCAGCTTCCGGGTGCTCGAGCCTGACGCGGCGGTGGCTTTGACCAAGGGCGGCTGAGCCGCCTCCCGAGCGGGTCCGTCCGGGAGGGCGCTCTCAGCCGACGCGCGCCGCGATGACCTCGGCGAAGCGTCCCGCCTGAGCGGGATGGATGGCGAAGAACAGCATCGGGTCCAGGAGCTCGAGCTCAAGGAGGGCGGGCGCGCCGCCGGCGGTCGTGACCACGTCGACCCGGGCGTACGTGGTGGGGCCGAGCAGCCCCTCCGCCGCCCCGACGGCCAACCGGCCGAGCTCGAGCTGGGCCGCCGACGGGCGGACCGGGGCGACGACCTGGTTGTCGATGAGGCTGTCGACCGCGCCCACGCCCCGGCGGATCATGGGGCCTTTGTGGATGGCATGGCTGAAGGCGCCCCCGAGGAAGATCAGCCCGACCTCGCCTTCCGCGTCGACCGCCTCCTGGTAGGGCTGCACCATGGCCGTGCGACCGGATCCGACCAGCTCGGCCACGTGCTGCCGCGCCCGCTCGTGCTCGTGGGCCTCGTAGCGTGCGGTGCGGAAACCGCCACCCGAGATCGTGGGCTTGACGACCACCTCGCCCTCGAGCGCGACCGGGTCTGGAGGCGACGGTGCCGTCCGGCTCCACCCACGCCGTCGGGACCACGGGCACCCCGGCCCTCTCGAGCTCGCGCAGGTAGCGCTTGTCGAGGTTCCAGCGCAGGGTGGCGGGGGAGTTGACGACGGGCACGCCGCTGCGCTCCAACGCGCCGACCCACCCGAGGTATGCGTCGACGTGGTGGATGTTGTCCCAGACCCCGTTGGCCACCACGAGGTCGAACGCGGACCAGTCCACCGACGGGTCGCTCCACACCGCCGTCGAACCTTCGACGCCGGCCGCCTCGAGGGCGCCGAGGATGAGCGGGCCCTCCTCCAGCAGGTCGGGCCACTGCGGCGCGGCCGCCAGGGCCACCCGGGCCCGGGCGGGCGGAGCCGGGCGCGGGGGTGGTCGTCGGGACGACCGGACCGGCGGACCGTCAACTCCCGATGGGGAAGTGGCAGGCCACCTGGTGGCCCGAGGCGATGGGTCGCATTTCGGGCACTTCTTCGGCACAGCGCGTTTCGGCCCGCGGGCAGCGGGTGCGGAAGCGACAGCCCGACGGCGGGTTGATCGGGCTGGGCGGCTCACCCGAGAGCGGCACCGAGGTCCGGGTGGTCTCGGGATCGGGCTCGACGGCCGAGGCCAGCAGCGCCGCCGTGTAGTGGTGCGCGGGCGCCTGGTACAGAATGTCCGAGGGGGCGATTTCGCACAGGCGGCCGAGGTACATCACGGCGACCCGGTCGCTCACGTTCTTGACCACGGCCAGGTCGTGGGCGATGAAGAGCAGGGTCAGGCCGAACTCGTTCTTGAGGTCCTCGAGGAGGTTCAGGATCTGGGCCTGGACGGAGACGTCGAGCGCCGAGACGATCTCGTCACAGACCAGCAGTTTCGGCCGGAGCACCAGGGCCCGGGCGATGCTGATGCGCTGGCACTGGCCGCCGGAGAACTCCCGCGGCCGGCGGCCGCCGTTGACGAAGGGGTCGATGCCGACCTGGTCGAGCATGGCGTTGACCTTGGACTGGCGCTCCTCCTTGGTCCCGATGTTCCAGATGTTGAGCGGCTCGGCCACGATGTCGCGGACACGCCGGCGCGGGTTGAGCGACGAAATCGGGTCCTGGAAGATCATCTGCACCTGGGTGCGCAGCGTGCGCAGGTCGCCGCGGCTCAGCGCCGTCAACTCCGTCTCGCCGAAGCGGATCTGGCCCGACGTCGCCTTTTCCACCTGCACAATGGCGCGCCCGGTGGTCGACTTGCCGCAGCCCGACTCGCCCACCAGGCCGAGGGTCTCACCCTTCTGTATGCCGAAGGACACTCCGGCCACGGCCTGGACGGACTGGTTCCCCTTCTGGAAGGTGACGTGCAGGTCCTCGACGTCGAGGAGAGGCGTGGTCGTCGTGACGGCGGCGTCGGTCACGCGGTCACCGCGGTGGTGCGGGTCCCCGCCGGCAGGGGGAACCAGCAGGCGTAGCTGTGCCCCGGCTCGGCCTCCACCAGGGGCGGCTTCTCGGCATGGCAGCGGTCCTGCGCGTAGGGGCAGCGGGGCGAGAAGGGACACCCGGCCGGCGGGTGCAGGAGGTCCGCCGGCCGCCCCTCGATCGCGGTGAGGCGCGTGTGGCTCGGATTGGCCAGGCGCGGAATGGAGTTCATGAGGGCCTCGGTGTAGGGCATGGCCATGCTCTTGAACAGCACGTTGGTCGGCGCCCGCTCGACGATGTTGCCGGCGTACATGACGATGATCTCGTCGGTGCGGGTCGCCACCACGCCGAGGTCGTGGGTCACCAGAATCATGGCCATTTCGCGGTCGTGCTGCAGCTTGCCCAGCAGATCGAGGATCTGCGCCTGCACGGTGACGTCGAGCCCGGTGGTGGGCTCGTCGGCCATGAGGAGGCGGGGGGCGCAGGCCAGCGCGATGGCGATCATGACGCGCTGGCGCATGCCACCCGACAACTGCGCCGGGTAGTTCTCGAAGCGCTCGACGGGGGAGGGGATGCCCACCTGCATCAGCAGGGAGAGGGCGGTCTCCTTGGCCTCGGACTTGGGCAGCTTCAGGTGGATGCGCAGCGGCTCCACGATTTGGTTGCCGATCCGCTGCACCGGGTTGAGCGACGTCATCGGATCCTGGAAGACCATGGCGATGTTCGTGCTCCAGAGCTTGCGCAACACGTCGTTCGGCGCGTTGAGGATCTCCTGGCCCCGGAGGCGGACCGACCCCGTCTGGGTGGTGGACGACAGGGGGAGCAGGCCCATGATCGCCCGCGACAGCACCGTCTTGCCCGAGCCCGACTCGCCCACGATGCCCAGCGTCTTGCCCTGGGTCAGCGTGAGCGACACGTCCTGCACCGCCTGGAGCTGGCCCCGGCTGGTGGCGAAGGAGACATTGAGGTTCTCGACCTCGAGCAGGGCCGGCGCCTCGCCCACAGCGCTCACAGCTTGATCTCTGTGACGTCGAAGTAGGCGCGCAGCTTGTCCGCCACGACGTTCAAGCTGATGAGGAGCAGGAACATGGCGCTGGCCGGGAAGATGACCAGCCACGGGTTGGTCTGTCCCTTGGCACCCGTGAGAAGGCTGGCGCCCTCGTTGAGCATGTTGCCCCAGCTGGGGGTCGGCGGTTGCACCGACAGGCCGAGGAAGGCCAGCGTGCCCTCCAGGACGATGATGGAGGCCACGGCGATCAGGCCGAACGAGACGATGGTCGGCATGATGTTGGGCAGGAGCTCTCGGGCCAGGATCCGCCGGTCGCTCGCCCCCAGGGCCTTGGCCGCCAGCACGAAGTCACGGGTGGCATACGAGAGCGTGGATGCCCGCACCACGCGGAAGATGAGCGGGGCGCCGAACACGCCGATGATCAGCGTGATCTTCCAAAGGTTATGGCCCCAGAACGACACGATGGCGATGACGGCCACCAGGGCCGGGAAGGCCAGCACCACGTACGACGTCGTGTTCAAGGCGGTGTCGATCCGGCCACGCCGGTAGGCGGAGTACATGGCCGGGATGCCACCGAGGATCAGGCCGATGAGGGCGCCGCCGAAGCCCACCACGAGCGACACCCGGGCGCCGTAGACCAGGCGACTGAAGATGTCGCGGTAGAGGTCGTCGGTGCCCAGCAGGTGGCCCCAGCCCGGTCCGGCGTTCTGCGCGCTGTTGTAGTTCCCGAGATTGGGGTTGGGCAGCGGCAGGAGGCTGGCGAACGTGGCCATGAGGGCGACGAGCACGATCCAGCCGCAGCAGATCCAGAAGAGGACCCCGAGCTTCTTCTTCGTGTAGTCGGCCGCCGCGTCGGCAGTGATCTCCTCCTGGATGTCTGCGAAGGCCTCACTGGTGTTGATGGTGGCGCTACTCACGGGCGATCCTCGGGTCGACGATGGTGAACAGGAAGTCGAAGATGAAGTTGATGAGGACGATAGCGACGGCGACGAACAGAGTGATGCCCTGCACCACCGTGTAGTCGTCCTGATTCACGCTGTAGATGAGCTGATAGCCGAGACCGGGCATGGCCAAGAGCAACTCGACCACGAATGTGCCGGCGATGAGGCCGCTGATGACGACGCCCGCCGAGGCCAGGAGCGAAATGGAGGATGGCCGCAGCGCGTGGCGCCACATGATGCGCCGGTCGGACAGACCCTTGGAGCGGGCCATGGTGATGAAGTCCTCCTGCAGGGTGGAGATGAGGTCGTTGCGCAGGAGCCGGAAGTAGACGACGATCGACCCGAGGGCCAGGACGATGGACGGCAGGATCATCGTATGGACGTTGGACCAGAAGTTCTGCGTCAGTGGCACATAGGACGCCGGACCCGGGAACACGTGCCAGTGCACGGCGAAGATCAGCACCAGCACGGGTGCGATCACGAACGCCGGCAGGGCCAGCATGGCGAACGTCGTGGTGTTCGAGAGCTGGTCGAACAGGCGATTGGGTCGACGCGACGCGTGCATGGCCATGGGGAAGGCTATGACGAAGGCGATGATTTGGGAGAAGATGATCAGCTCGAGGTCGATCGGGAACGACTGCTGAATGATCGTCACCGTGGTCTGGTGCGTCGTGTAGGACTGCCCGAGGTTGCCCTGGAACACGTGGCCCAGCCAGATGAAGTACTGCTCGTACAGGGGCTTGTTCAGGCCGAGCTGTGAGTTGACCGTGGCCACGTTCTGGGGCGTGGAGTTCGGCCCCAGAATCGTCGTGGCCGGGTTCCCGGGTAGGAGGTGCACGAGGAAGAACGAGGCCACGGACACGAAGAGGATGATGATCAGCAGGAGCACCAGGCGCTTTGCGATGTAACGAACCACGACGCCTCTTTCCCCCCCTCCTGCTGCCTCGGTTCCCTTTGGTTCTCAGCGCCCCCACCGGCGGCGCATGATCCTAGACCGCGACCCCGTTGTCCTACCATGCGCCCCATGTCAGACGAGGTTCCCGCTCTCACCGGCCGCACGCGCCTGCTCGCGGCCATCGGGGTTGGGCTCGTGGTGGCAGTCGGCCTCGTCCTGCGTTTCTGGACCCGCTCGGGGCTGTGGCTGGACGAGGCGCTGACCGTCGACATCGCACGCCTCCCGCTGCACGACCTCCCCGAGGCGCTCCGCCACGACGGGGCCCCACCCCTCTACTACGTGCTGCTCCACTTCTGGATCCGCCTGTTCGGCCAGTCCAACGATGCCGTGCGTTCCCTCTCCGGAGTCATCGCCGTCATCACCCTCCCCGTGGCGTGGCTGTGCGGCCGGCGCTTCGGCGGCCCGGCGGTGGCCTGGACGACGTTGGTGCTCGTGGCCAGCGCGCCCTTTGCCGTCTACTACGGCACCGAGGCGCGCATGTACGCCCTCGTGATTCTGCTCACCGGCCTCGGTTTCCTGGCGCTGGAGCGGGCGCTCGAGGCGCCGCGCCCGGGCAACCTGGCCGCCGTCGCCGTCGTGGCGGCGGCGTTGCTCTACACCCAGTACTGGTCGCTCTACCTGGTGGCCATGGTCGGCATCTGGCTCGTGGTCTCCATTGTGCGCGACCGCCGGCGGGGCCGGCCCGAGGATGCGCCCTGGCCCGCGCTGATCGCGCTCGCCGTCGGTTGCCTCCTCTTCGTGCCGTGGCTCCCGAGCTTCGTGTACCAGTCCATGCACACGTCGACGCCGTGGGCGGCACCGCCGAACTTCTCGGCCGTGATCAACGCGGTGACCGGCTTCACCGACAACCAGGGTTCGACCCTGGCCTCGGGCACCAACCAGGGCCGGCTCCTGGCGGTCATCTACTTCGCCATGCTGGCGCTGGCGCTC
>CAWKJX010000007.1:0-37977 GCA_963850095.1 uncultured Acidimicrobiaceae bacterium
GCCTGGGGCGGTCCGGCCGCATCATTGAGCTCGACCTGCACACGCGACCGCGCTCCCGGGGCATGAGCTTCGTCGTGGCGGGCACCCTGTTCGCCGCCATCGCCGGTGGCATCGTGACCAGAAGCGCCTTCTCCTCGCGCTACGCGGCCGTCGTCTTCCTGCCGCTCGTGCTCCTCATCGCCCTGGGCACCACCACCTTGTTGAACCCGAAGGTGCGGGCCGTCATCGTGGGCCTGGCCGTGTTGGCCGGGCTGGTGTCGTCGGCGCAGAACGTCACCACGCAGCGCACCCAGGCCGGCCCGGTGGCAGCCGCCATCAACGCGCAGGCCAAGGCCGGCGACATCGTCGCCTTCTGCCCCGACCAGCTCGGGCCTTCGGTGTACCGCCAGGTGCAGGACACGTCCCGCTACGACATGATCACGTTCCCGCGCCGCACCGGGCCCGCCATCGTCGACTGGGTCGACTACGCCAAGACGGTGGGGGATGCCAGCCCCGCGTCGTTCGCCGACGACCTCGTGCACAAGGCGAGCGGCGGCCACACCATTTGGCTGGTCTGGCAGCCCGACTACCAGACGTACGGCATCAAGTGCGAGACGATCGCGGCCGAGCTCAGCACCCTGGCCACTCAGAGCGGGGGCGGTGCGCGCAACATCGTGGTCAACCACCCCGCGCTGTACTACGAGCCGATGAACCTGACCGAGTTCGTGGTGGCGGACCCGGGCAGCCGGTGACAGGCGAGCGGGTGAGAGGTGAGCCGGTGACCGGTAAGCCGGTGAACGGGTGAACGGGTGAGTCGGTGAGGGGGTGACCGTCGCGGCCGAGAGCGCGGCGGCGACCGCAGTGGGCGGGACGCCCGGGACGCGGGGCGCCGCCATGGCGTGGCTGTCGGACCTGTGGCGCCGCCTACCCGAGCCGTGGCGCGAGTCCCTGCCCCCCTACGTCGTGGCCCGGGTGGTGGTCCTCGGTGCGCTCGGGTTGGCGCACTTCGTGGTGGACCGCACGCATCCGGCCGCGCCGGCGGTCGCGGCGCGCGTGCACAGCGGCCTCCTCGGCTGGGACGCCGGCTGGTACGAGACGATCGCCCGCGAGGGCTATGGACCTCTGGGGAGCCAGGGGCTCCGCTTCTTCCCGGCCGTACCGCTGCTCACCCACGCGCTGGCCTGGGTGCCCGGGCTGGGCGACGGACCGGCGCTCCTGCTGCTGGCGAACGCAGCGGCCCTGGTCGCCACGGCCATGCTCTACGTCCTGGCCCGGCGCGAGACGGGCGATCCCGCCGTGGCGCGACGGGCCGTCTGGGTCCTCAGCCTGCTGCCGGCGGCGTTCGTACTCGTCATGGGCTACGCCGAGTCCGTCCTGCTCGTGTTCGCCCTGGGTTGCTTCCTGGCCCTGCGCCCGACCCCGGTCGCACACGGGCACGACCCGCTCCCCGCCGAGTCAGCCGCCGCGTCGGCCGCCGAGTCGCCCGCCCAGCGCCCGCCGGCCCGGAAACACGCCACCGGGTACCGGCGCGTTCGGAACCGCGCCCACACTTCGCCGTCGCCGGCGCATTGGCCTTCGCCGCCGCCCTGACCCGGCCCATCGGCGTGCTGCTGTTCCTGGCCGTGCTGTCCGAGCTCGTCCGCTGGTGGCCACGCCTCGGCCGGTCCGAGCGGATCGCCGGGCTGGGCGCCGTGCTGGCTCCCTTCGTGGGCCTGCTGGCCTTCGCCGCCTGGGCCAAGCACACGGTCCACGACTGGTGGGCCCCACTGCGCGTGCAGCTGCAGAGCTCGCACCACGGCGGTCTGTCCGATCCCTTCGCCACCCTCTTCGACGACGCCAAGGGCGTGCTGCACCACCACGTCGGCACCGCCCTGCACGTGCCCTGGGTGCTGCTGGCCCTGGCCATGCTGATCGTCTGCTGGCGCCGGCTTCCCGCCCCCTACACGCTGTTCGCCGCCGCCGTCCTGGCCGTGGCCGTGTCGGGCTCGAACCTCGACTCTTTCGAGCGCTACGCCCTCAGTGCGTTCCCGCTGAGCCTGGCCGCCGCCCTCCTCCTGGCCGAAGCCCAGATGGAGCGGGTGGTGCTCACCCTGCTGGCCGCCGGTCTGGCCGGCTACGCCCTGCTGGCCTTCCTCAACATTTCGGTCCCGTGACCCGATAGAGCGGCCCGGCCGGCGCTGCGTCCCGGCCTAGGGGAAGGCTAACCATCCGCGTTTAGCGTTTTTGAAAAGGCGGGTTCAAAGGGGGCTTCACGCAGTCGTCCAATCAGTTCGGCCGGCCCACCCGACCCACCGCCCGGGACCACCCTCCTCCGGAGCACACCAGAGGGTCCACTAACCTGCTCCTTCGACATGGCCGAGCAGCAGGAAACCCCCGTCGTCATTGCGGGTGCCGGCCCCGGTGGCCTCACCGCCGCCTACCTCCTCACCAAGCAGGGGCAACACCCCCTCGTGCTCGAGGCCGACGACCAGGTCGGCGGCATCAGCCGCACGGTCGAGCGGGACGGCTGGCGCTTCGACCTGGGCGGTCACCGCTTCTTCACCAAGGTCCCGGAGGTCGAGAGCCTCTGGCACGAAATCCTCCCCGAGGGCGACTTCATGCTGCGGCCCCGCATGAGCCGCATCTACTACCGGGGCAAGTTCATCGACTACCCCCTGCGCGCCATGAACGCCCTCAGGAACCTCGGCCTCCTCGAGGCCGTCCTGTGCGGCTTCTCCTACATCTGGGCGCGGATCCGGCCCCCCAAGGACCAGAACAACTACGAGGGCTGGCTGGTGGCGCGCTTCGGCTGGCGGCTCTACCGCCATTTCTTCAAGACCTACACCGAGAAGGTCTGGGGCGTGCCCGTCTCGGACATGCCGGCCGACTGGGCCGCCCAGCGCGTCAAGAACCTCGACCTGCGCAAGGCCGTCTTCAACGCCTTCCTGCCCAAGCGCGGCCAGACCGACATCACCACCCTCATAGAGGAGTTCCAGTACCCCAAGTACGGCCCCGGCATGATGTGGGAGGTCGCCGCCGACAAGGTCAAGGCCGCCGGGGGGACGGTCGAGATGCAGGCCCGGCTGACCACCATCCACGTCGAGCACGGCCGCGCCACCAAGGTCACCTATGTGCAGGGCGGCACGAGCCACACCGTCCCGGCCGCGCACGTCATTTCGACGATGCCGATGCGCGAGCTGGTGCACACCATCGACCCGCCGCCGCCCGCCGAGGTCCTGGCGGCGGCCGACGATCTGCACTACCGCGACTACCTCACCGTCGCGCTGGTCGTCCCGCAGTCGCGCAGCTTCCCCGACAACTGGATCTACATCCACGCCACCGACGTGGAGGTGGGACGCATCCAGAATTACGGCTCCTGGTCGCCCTACCTGGTCAAGGACGGGCGCACCTGCCTCGGCCTCGAGTACTTCGTCTTCGAGGGTGACGCCATGTGGAACATGGCCGACGACGACCTGATCGCGCTGGGCACCAAGGAGCTCATAAAGCTCGGCCTGGCCGCCGAGGGCGACGTCGAGCGCGGCTACGTGGTACGCGTGCCCAAGGCCTACCCGTACTACGACTTCGCCTACAAGGACAACGTCGCCACCATCCGCAAGTGGATCGAGGCCGAGGCGCCCAACGTCCACCCGGTCGGGCGCAACGGCATGCACAAGTACAACAACCAGGACCACTCCATGTACACGGCGCTGCTGACGGTGGAGAACATCGGCGGCGCCGACCACGACGTGTGGGCGGTCAACGTCGAGGAGGAGTACCACGAGTCCGGCTCGACCGGCCGCGACGCCCCCGTGCTGCCCCGGCGCCGCCCCCACCCACCCCCACGGCCACGGCCACGGTCACGCCCACGAGCCGGGGCACGCCCAGCCGACGGGCACCCTCGATCCTGGCTGAGCACGCCGCCCCGCTGCGGGCGTCGGCCGGGGTGCGGTGGTGGCGTCCGTGGATGACGCTCGCCGCCGTCGGGCTGGCCTATCTGGTCCTGGGTTTCGTCCTGTGGGTGCACGCCTGGACCGCCGGCGCCACCACCCACACGCTGTGCGGCTGCGGCGACCCCGCCCTGTTCCTGTGGTTCTTCCAGTGGCCGGCCACCGCCCTGGCCCACGGGCACAACCCCTTCTTCTCGACGGCGCTGTTCCACCCGACCGGCGTCAACCTGCTGTCGCAGACGTCGGTCATGGGGGAGTCCCTGCCCCTGGTGCCGGTCACCTGGATATGGGGGCCGGTGGCCTCGCTCAACGTGGCCGCCACGGTGACCCCCGCCCTCACCGCGTTCTTCGCCTTCCTGGTGCTGCGCCGCTGGGCCCCGTGGACGCCGGCGGCCTTCCTGGGCGGCCTGCTCTACGGGTTCTCCCCCTTCGTCCTGACCAGCCTCCAGTTCGCCCACATGATGACGGCCGCCCTCATGCTGATCCCGCTCATCGTGGCGGTGCTCGACGACATCCTGGTCCGCCAGCGCCACCGGGCCGGCCGGGCCGGCGTGGCCCTCGGGGTGCTGCTGCTGGGCCAGTTCTTCCTCTCCACCGAGCTCCTCGTCGTCGTGGTCCTCGTCGCCGTCGTCGCCGTCGCCGTGGTGGTGGCCGCCGGGTGGCTGACCGACCCGGCCGAGGTGCGGCGGCGGGCCCCCCATGCCGTCCGGGGCCTGGCCGTCGGGGTGGGCACCGGACTGGTGCTGCTGGCCTGGCCCGTGTGGTTCGCCCTCGAGGGCCCGGCCCACCTGTCCGGCCTGGTCTGGCCCGGCCTGGGCTCGGTGGGCGGCTTCGACTTCGGCAGCTACGTCTCGCCCCAGTTCCCCCACGGGGGCAACGACATCTACCTGGCTCTGGGCGGGTACGAGGGGGCGCCGCTGGGTTCGGCCGCGTATCTCGGCTGGGGGCTGCTGGTCGTGCTGGCCGGCGGCCTGGTCGCGTTCTGGCGCGACCGGCGCCTGTGGTTCTTCGGCTTCGTCCTCGCCCTGTGCGCCTGGTGCTCGCTGCGCACCACCCCCGGGCACTGGGTGCTGGTGCCGGCCGAACTGTTCGGCCGCCTGCCCGTGATCGAGAACGTGATCCCACAGCGCTTCATGACCGTCGGCTTCCTGGCCGCCGCCGTCATGCTGGCCGTGATCGTCGACCGCGTCCACGCGCTGTTGCCCGGCTGGTGGGGCGCGTCCGGCGCGCTCGTGGTCGCCGCGGTGGCCCTGGTGCCCATCGCCACCACCTTCGGCCCCGACCTGCCCTTCGCCATGCGGCCGGTGCTGCTGCCCGCCTGGTACACCGAGGTGGCGCCGACGCTGCCGCCGGGGCGCGTGCTGCTGTCGTATCCGGCCCCCTTCTCGGGCATCCAGTCGGCCATGTCCTGGCAGGCGGTCAACCGCATCAACTACAGCCAGGCCGGCGGCGGCGGCCCCCAGGGCGTGGCCCACCGGCAGGGTTCGGCGACGGCGGGGTTCACCTTGCTGGCCGATCTCGGCTTCGGGGTCGACGTCCCCGAACCGACGGGATCGAGGGCCCAGCTCGCCGCCGTACGCCACGCGCTGTCGGTGTGGCAGGTCGACACCGTCGTGGTCGCCACCGACACCGTCGCCCCCGCCCTCCAACAGGGCCACGATCCCACCTACGCCGCCGCCTTCTTCACCGCTGCGCTCGGTCGCCTGCCCACCATCGAGGCCGGGGCCTGGGTGTGGGACCACGTGCAGCTCAACCTGCAACGGCCCTGGCCCGTAGGGCCCACGACGCTGGCCTCCTGCGTCACGGCGGCGGAAGGCCCCTCGGGCCGGGTGCGGGCCACCCTGGCGGTGTCCGAATGCGTCAGGTCGGCCGGGAAAACGCCCGAGACAACCGGGAAGACATAGTGAAAAACCTCGGCGCCACAACCCCGGTGCCCGCGGCACCGCCGGCGCGGCGGGCGCGATGCTGGGTCTGGCGGCAGCCGGCGGGACGGCTGCGGCAGGAAACGCCGTCCCGCCTTCTGCCGGCATCTGGGCCGATGGCGGCCGCGCCGCCGGGCTCGGCCGGGCGACGAACTCGGGCAGAGGAGGACGGCGGGCGTGACGGGCGAGGCAGGCGAACGCTGTTGGCTGCAGCCGGCGCGCTGCTGCTGGCCGCGGGCGCACCGGCCGTCGTCCCGGCCCTCACGCCGGCCCTCACCCCGGCCCTCACGTCGGCCGTCACATCGGCCGTCACATCGCCGTCGCCCCCACCGCGGCCGGCGCGACCGGCGCCGCCCACGCCCCGTCCGGGGGCGGGGAACGGGTGGCGGTGCGGCTGCCGCCGGGGCTGGGCGAGAGCGAGCACTCCGCTCTGGAGCAGTCGGGCGCCTTCGGAGCACGACCCCGTGCGGCTGCTCCTGGTGGGCGATTCCATCGCCATGACACTCGGCGCCGGCCTGATCGTCGGATCGGAGGCCCACTACGGGGTGAGCGTCCTCAACCACACCACCCTCGGCTGCGACCTGGATCCCGGCCTCGACGTGCGCATCGCCGGCGTGGTCGCCCCGGCGACGCCGGGCTGCATCGGGTGGACGGGGTTGTGGCGCTCCCTGGTGGACCGCATCCGCCCGCAGGTGGTGGCGATCGGGCTCGGCCGCTGGGAGGCGGTGGACCACCTCTACGACGGCAACTGGGTGCACGTCGGCGAGCCGGCGTGGGACGACCACGTCGAGGCGGACCTGGAGCAGGCAATCGCCATTGTGGACGAATTTGGTGCCAGAGTGGTGCTGTTCACCATGCCTTACGTCGACCCGAGTGACCGGCAGCCCGACGGCCAGCCCTGGTCGGAGAACATCGCCGGCCCGCGCCCGCGCCTACAACGTGCTGGTGCGCCAGGTCGCCCGGTCCGACCCGGGCCGCGTGAGCGTGCTCGACCTCAACAAAATGCTCGATCCCGACGGCGCCTACACGACGACGATCGACGGCGTCGACGTGCGCTGGGCGGACGGGGTGCACGTCACCAAGGCCGGCGGCAGGCTGCTGCAGCCCCAGATCCTGCCCGCCATCGGCCGCATCGGCCTGGAAGACGAGGCGGCGGCAAGGATCCACGGGTGAAGGACCCGGAGGCCGCCGGGGCGCCGACGGCCGAAGTGCTCGTCGAGGGCGTGCCCGCGGCCATGTCCCTGGCGCCCAACGCGGTCGGCCCCAACCTGGGGGCCGAGCTGCTGCTCGACCCGGAGCAGCGCCCGGGCGTCGAGTCGATGCGGGCGGGGCTGCTCCAGGCGGGACCGCTGGCCATCGCCGGCGTGGTCGCCAACGGGGCCAGCCTCCTCCTCACCGTCGCCCTGGCCCGGCTGCTCACCCCGCACAGCTACGGCGTCCTGAACCAGCTGACCGGGCTCTATCTCATTCTCTCCATGCCCGGATCGGCCGTCGTGGTGGCCGTGGTCCGCCGGGTCACCTTGTGGCACGAGGACGGCAGCGGGCACCTGGTGCGGCGCTGGGCCGGCCGGGTGCACCGGCAGGGCACCATGCTCGTGCTGGTGTGGGCGGTCGTCGTGTTCGCCAGCCGCCACGGTGTGGCGGTGCTGCTCAACCAGCAGAGTGGCGTCGGCATCGCGGCCATCCTCACCGCCGCCGCCTTCTTCGTGCTCCTGTCGCTCGACCGCGGCCTGCTGCAGGCGCACCGGGCCTACCGGCCGCTCGCGCTCAACCTCGTGGTCGAAATGGGCGTCCGCCTGGTCGCCGTGCTCGTGTTCGTGGCGGCCGGTTACGGGCCGTCGGGGGCCGCCGTCGGCGTCCTCATCGGCGAGGTGGTGGCCACCGCGCACGCCCGCTACGCCGCCGTGCGCGCCTGGTCCGACGAACGGGGCGAGCGGGTGTGGTCGGCCACCGGGTGGGTGGCGGCCCTGCGCCACGACCCCGTGCTGGCGGGCGAGCGCTCGGCCCGGCGCACGGTGGCCATCGACCTCGTGGTGGCCTCGGTCTCGCTCTCCATGGTGGCGTGGCTGCAGAACGTGGACGTCCTGGTGGTCGGGCGGGACAACCCGGGCCACTCGGGCGCCTACGCCGCGGTGTCGGTGACCAGCAAGGCCATCGTCTTCGGCGCCATCGTGCTCGGCGGCTACCTCCTGCCCGAGGCGGCCATCCGCTGGCGCCAGGGGGGGCACGCGCTGCGCCAGCTGGCTGTGGTGCTCGTCCTGCTGGCCATCCCGTCGGTCCTGCTCCTCGGCACCGTCCTGCTGGCGCCCGAGCAGCTGCTCGAGATCGTCTACCACCACGCCTACACGTCCGCCTCCGACGCCCTGGCACCGCTGGTGGCGGCCATGATCATGCTCAGCGTGTCGGTCATCCTGACCATGTACCTGCTGGCCGTGGGGCGGCGCTGGGTGGCCGTGGTCCTGGCGGCGGGGGCGGGGGCGCTCACCGTGGCCGTCCTGGCCGTGCACGGGTCGCCGCGGGCCACGGCGCTGGTCGACCTGGCCGTCCAGGCCGGGGTGCTGGCCGTGATGGTGGCCGGGTTCACGGTGGTGCACCGGGTCCGACTCCGGACGTCCCCAGCAGGGCTAACCTGACCCGATGGGTGACGACGGGGGGCCTTTCGCGGCCGCCCCCGAGCCGGGTTCACCAGAGGCGGCACCCTCCAACACCGAGGTCCTGGCGGCGCTGGCGGCCGAGGTGGGCCTGCGGCGCATCCACATGGTGGCCTGGCGTGACCTGGACGATCCCGAAGCGGGCGGCTCCGAGCTGCACGCGCACATGGTGGCCTCGGCCTGGGCGGCGGCCGGCCTGGACGTCACCTTCCGCACCTCGGCCGTCCCCGGCGCACCGGCGGCGCTCACCCGGGACGGCTACCGCGTCCTGCGCCGGTCGGGCCGCTACGCCGTCTTCCCCGGGGCGGCCTGGGAGGGGCTGCGCATGGGGCACCGGCCCGGCGACGCCCTCGTCGAAATTTGGAACGGCATGCCCTTCCTGTCGCCCCTGTGGTACCGGGGCCCGCGCATCGTCTTCCTGCACCACGTGCACGCCGAAATGTGGGGCATGGTGCTCCCGCCGACGCTGGCCCGGATGGGCTACGCCATGGAGCGGCGCCTGGCCCCGCCCCTCTACCGGCGCAGCCGCATTGTGACGCTCTCCGAGTCGTCACACGACGAGATCGTCGAGCTGCTGGGCCTGCACCCGGACCGCATTTCGGTGGCCCCGCCCGGGGTGGACCCGCGGTACACGCCCGGCGGGCACCGATCGCCCGTCCCGCTGGTGGTGGCGGTCGGGCGGCTGGTCAAGGTGAAGCGCTTCGACGAGCTGCTGCGCGCCCTGGCCGAGGTGAAGGCCGGCCAACCGGAGTTGCGCGCCGTGATCATCGGCGAGGGCATCGAGCGCCGCGCCCTCGAGGCCCTGCGGTCCGAGTTGGGTGCCGACGACTGGATCGACATGCCCGGCCACGTCGAGGACCAGGAGCTGGTGTCGTGGTACCGGCGGGCCTGGGTGGTGGCCAGCAGCTCCCAGCGCGAGGGCTGGGGCATGACGCTGACCGAGGCGGCGGCATGCGGCACGCCCGCCGTGGCGACGTCCATCGCCGGCCATCGTGACGCCGTGCTCGACGGCGAGTCGGGCCTGCTGGTCGAGGACCTGCGTGAGCTGGCCCCGGCGCTGGCCCGGGTGCTCCGCGACGACGTGCTGCGCAGCCGCCTGTCGAAGGGCGCGCTGGCCCGCGCCCGCTGGTTCACTTGGGACGCCACTGCCCGCCGCGCCCTCGAGGCGCTGGCGGGGCAGATGGCACCCCTGCCTGATCGCTGAGCCCGCCGCCGTCGCCAACCCTCCGGGCATTTCCTGCCGAGGTGAAACCTGAACCCGGCCGCGCTCGACCGCTTCAGGGGACGTCCGAATGCCCGCCGGGTTCACCACTCACATACCCGTTCGGCGGGGGAGGTATGCATGACCGGGGCCGGTGCGCACACGTTCCCCGCCGTGGGCCGCCCGGTCGGAGCTCAGCCCGTCACCACCGGCACGGGGGTTTCATCTGGTGTGACCGGGGGCGTTTCCCCGGGTGTGGTGGGGGGTGGTTCCTCGGGTATCACCTGGGGTGTCTCCCCGGGAGTTGCCGGGGGAGCGGGAGCCTCTTCGGGCGGGGCTGTCGGATCGGCCGGGGTCGGCTCGGGGACCTCCTCGGGCACTCCTTGGGGCTCGGCGGCCGGCTCCGGCGTCTCCTCGGGGGTCTCGGGTTCCTCGGGATCCTGTTCGGGTTCGGCGGCCGGAGGGAGCGGCGTCTCCCGGGGTGCCTCTTCGGGCACTCCTTGCGGTTCGGGCCCCGGAGCGGGCGTCTCCTCGGGCTCCACGGGCACTTCTCCGGGCGGGCCTGTCGGATCGGCCGGCGCCTCCTCGGGGGCGTCCTCGGGTGTTCCTTGCGGTTCGGCGCCCGGAGCGGGCGTCTCCTCGGGCTCCACGGCTCCGCGGACTCCACGGTCTCCTCGGTCTCCTCGATGTCCTGGGCCGTCGCCTCGTCTTCGGACTCTTCGGACGTCTCCTCCGGCCCGACCTCGGCCGCGGTTCGGGGCATGGCTTCCGCGTCCGCGTCGGGCGCCGACCCGGGCAGCGGTCCCGTGCCGGCGCGCAGGGCCCGGCCGCCCAGGGGCTTCTTGGGTCGCCAGCCGAAGGCCGAGATCACGGCGTCGGCCAGCAGCAGGACGGCGCCCAGCCACACCAGGTTGCCGGCGTTGACGAACGAACCGTCCCAGTTCGACCCGGGCATGTAGTGGTGCACCTGCTGCCCGCGGACGACGTTGAGGCAGCCGGCGACGATGAACGCGACGCCGCCCACGGTGGCGACGGCGCGCAGCCAGGGCACGAGGAGCCCCGCCATCACGACGACACCCACGGCCAGACCGGCCAGCGGAGGCACCACCAGGAGGGCGATGGCGCCGGTGACGGCGCCGATGAGCAGGGCCCGGACGAACAGCCATACGCCGCGCGGACGCGCGCCGGCCGAGCGGTCGGCGGAAGTGGGCAGGGCCAGCTCCGTGGCGTCGAAGGGGGCGCCCGGTCGTTCTGGCGCGTCCGGCCCCTCCGTCCCGCGCAGCCGCCGGGGCAGGCGCCCCCGCAGGGCGCGTCGCCAGCGCACGGGCAGGAAGCCCACCAGCAGGCACAGCAGCAGCGTCCCGGCGGACAGGGCGAGGGCGGCCCAGATTTCGCTCTGGGGCGTCCAGGTGAAGGTCACGGTGAAGTTCGAACCGCCCACGGCCGCCAGGTCGGACGCCGTCACGTGCCAGCCGTTGGCGAAGCCGTCGACCAGCTGCGGCGGGCCGAGGTCCACCGCGTGCGAGCCGGCGCGCGCGCCGCGTCCGGGCTCGGCCACCGCCTGCCAGCCCTTGTTCACGCTCTGGCCGAGGACGAGCTCGAAGGGGGCGTCGGCGCCGGTCACCCGTCGCGGTCTGGCTGTCGATGTGCGAGGTCGTCTGTGTCACCGTCGGGGCGGGTCCCGGCTGTGTCGCCGGGAGCACCGGCGTGCCGGCGTCGGTCGGGGTGGCGGTGGGGCCGGCCGCACCGCCGGCGGCCGAGTCCAGGACGAGCTGGTCGATGTTCCAGCCCGTGCAGGTCGAGGGTGCACCGGCGCAGGGCGGGTTGTGCCCCACGGCGGTCTGCACGACGTGGGTGCCGGCCGACAGCGCAATGCCCTTGGCGTCGGCTCCGCAGGGCACGAGCTGCAGTTCGCCGTTGTCGAGCGCCCGCTGCGTCGGCCCCACCACGGCCACGTCGATGGGCTGGCCGTCGATCGTCAGCAGGGTGGAGACGCAGTTCCCCGGGACCAAGACCGGCGTGGGGGCCGCCTTGACGCCGGGAATGCCGATTTCGGCGATACCGAGCGGGAGCGCCAGCGGCCCGGCCGAGTAGTAGTTGGCGGCGTACTCGTCACGTACGCCGGTGAAGGTCACGACGAACGTCTGGCCGGTCAGCGCGGGGAACGACAGCGGCACCGTCGTGACCGCGTCGGGCACCGTGCTGTCGGCAATCGGCGGCAGCGTGATCGTGCGCACCTGCGTGCCGGACGCGATGGTCATCGAGGTCGGGACGGAGTGGCGTCCGTCCGCCACCACCTGCATGGTGAGCTTGCTCAGGGTCTGGGGCCGGGTCAGGTTGTAGGTGAGCGTCGTGCCCAGCTGCGAGGACGTGCCCAGACCCGGCTGCCACGTGCTCGTGCTGTCGCCGTCGACAGTGGCCGAGGCGACGGCCCGAAGGTCACCGGGGAGCCGCCCCGACGAGTAGGCGGACTCGAGCCCGGTCGCCGCCGCGGGCGTTCGGCCGACCAGGCGGTCGATTTCGTCGTCGGGGATCAGGGCGGAGAGGCTGGCGCTGCCCGACAGGGTGAACGTGCGCGCCGTGGGCAGGGTGAAGGTGCGTGCGATCGTCGTCTCGGGGTCGCTGCGCGGGGGGAACGAGGAGCTGCGGTCGCGGGTCATGACGACGCTGAGCCGGTCGGCCTGTGACGCGCCGCCGAGCGAGGACAGCATTTGGGTCGGCATCTGCAGCACCTGGCGCACCTGGACGCCGGGGATCTCGACCTCGGAGAAGCCGACCGCGGCCGCCGACAGCGGGGGCGCGGTGTCGTCGGTCGTGCCGTCGATCGTCACCCGCAGGGTGCGGAACGTCTGCGCGGGGAAGGTGAGCGTCTGGCCCGCGGGCTGCGTGCGACGCGGCGTTCAGGGCGAAATGGATCGGATCCTTGCCGTCGAAGGTGAGCGTCACGCCCGACACCCAGCGGGAGCGGTCGCCGCGCTGGGGCTGGACCAGGGTGATGTGGTCGGTCGTGACAGGGCCGCCCAACTGCGCCTGCCACCATTGCCCGGCCGGGTCGGGCACGAAGGTCCCGGTGATCCAGGCCGTGTCCAGGTTGCCGTCGATGGCGCTGTAGGCCTGGTCCTCGGGTGTGTACGACACCGAGTTGCCGTAGCTGCTGGCGGTGACGTTCAGCGCGCCGACGTAGGTGGCGTACGTCTTGGAGTTGGTGCCGGTCCCCGGGAACAGCTCAATGGGGCTGTCGCTCAGGTCCGTCTTGGCCGGGTCGTCGCCCGGTGTCTCCGTGTAGCCGGCGTTGGCCGTGAGGGTGTCCCAGCGGAAGGCCTGCTTGCGGTTGGTGTCGGTGACCACCAAATGGGCGCCCTGCGCGGCCAGGCTCCCGAGGCGCGTCGGGTCGCTGGCCAGGGTGCCGGCGTAGTAGATGGCGCTGTCGGTGTTGAGCAGCCCGAGGCCGGCCAGATTGTTGAGGCCGGTGGCGTCGCCCTCCATGACGAGGGCGCCGCCGTCGGACTCGCCGCGCAGCAGCGGCCGCGGGTCGGGCACCGTGTAGGTGACGACGGGGGAGGGCCAGGTGAGCTGGCCCGGCACCGACAGGTCCTGCTCGTTCAGCGTCGACACCATGGACACGTTCGGGCGCGGTGACCCGAACGACACCGGGTCGGTCAACCCGAGCGGGGTCTGGAGCAACTGGAGCGCCAGCAGTTGGGGCTGGGGCACGCCGAAGTGCTCGTAGTTCTGGTCGTACTCGACCATGATGTCGCCCGCGCTCATGAGGCGGGCCATGGGGGCCAGGGCGTTCATGTCGGCGATGCCGTCCTGCAGGGGGGCGTCGACGGCGTAGAGCGTGTCGGCCGTGGCGATGGAGCCCATGATCTGCTGCTCACGCGTCACGAAGTCGCGGGTCAAGAAGGCGGATTGCGGGGTGTCGATGGTGTCGCCCCAGCGGTCGGAGGCGAAGTCGTTGCCCGGGATGGCGAAGACCCGGGTGCCGGGGTGGGTGGCGTTGAGATGGTCGATCGCCGCCATTTGGTAGGCCGGCAGCGAGGCCGGCTGGGTGAAGTTGTTGGCGATGATGTCGCCGTTGAAGATCGACGGGTTGTTGGCCACCACCAGCGCGGCCACGGCCAGGGCGGTGACGATCCCGACCACGCTGAGGCGGCGGTACAGGGCGGTGAGGCCGCTGCCGAGGAGCATGCTGAGGGCCAGGAGCACCAGGGGCGTGGCCCGGTCGGTCGAGCGCAGCGCCAGGCCGGCCGTGGTGTCGGTCATGAACGACTTGAGGACACCGCCGATGGCCGTCGGATGGGCGAAGGGGAACGGCCCGACGGCCAGCACGAGGCCCACGAAGAGGAGGACGAGGAAGTAGGCCCGCTCGCGCCAGCGCACGAAGGCGGCGGCCACCACGGCGACGACGGGGACGGCGAACGACGTCGCCAGCAAGGCAACGTCCTGGGTGAAGCGGACGGCTGCGTTCGTCCACGGGCCGAGATGATCGGTGCCGTAGAAGTACCAGTAGCCGAGGCCGCGCAGAATGTCGGTGGCGTTGGAGGTGGCCGAGGTCGAGGGGACGGTCTCGGTGTACTTGAGCACGTTGACGCCGTAGGCGGCCTCCACCTCGAGGCCGGCGATCCACCACAGGCAGGCGCCGAGCGTCAGCACGCCGATTTTGAGGGCGGTGGAGAAGGCGTGGCGCCAGGTGGCCTCGCGCAGGACGACCACGGCGTAGAGCAACCACAGGATGGGCGCCACCCCGACGTAAATGATCGACGTGGCGTTGATGCCGCTCACCAGCGCGACGACGATGGCGAAAATGGCCGGCTCGCGCCAGCCGCCGCGCCGCACGGCGACGATGGTCAACCCCAGCATGAAGGGCAGACCCGCCCACGGCAGCAGGATGACCGAAATGCGGCCCGCGTACTGCAGGAAGTAGGGCGACAGCATGTAGGCCAGCGCGGCGGCCGTCGGTCCGGGCCCGCTCAGGCCGAGGACGCGCGAGAGGTAGAGGATGCCCACGCCGGCCAGGAAGAGGATGGAGCCCAGCCACAGCCGTTGGGCCACCCACACCGGCACACCGGCCAGGTGGAAGACGGCGTAGAACGGGCCCATCGGGAGCAGGTAGCCGATGTACTCGTGGGTGACCGTCCCCAGCGCCACCGTCGGGTTCCACATGAACGCCACCTGACCGAGGAAGGTGAGCGGGTCGAGGTAGAGGTACGTCTTGGTGTCCGGCGTGATGACGCCCGGCTGGACGGCCAGCGTCGGCACGTAGGCCAGCACGGCGAGGACGACCAGCCCGCCGATCCACCACCACTTCGCCCCTGTTGCCACCTGCCTCGGGGCTGCGTGGCGCCCCCGGGGGGCGCTGACGGTGGTGGGCGAGGTCATGGAGGAGGCCGGGAAACGCCAGGTAGTGTAAGCAGGCAGCGCCACCCAGGCGTGTCACACGAAGGGAGCGCCCGAAGCCGTGAAAACGAGGAGCCGGCTCACGGGCGAGCGCCCACAGCAGGGCGTGACCCCGGATTCCCTCCTCGCCCTCCACGAGGCGGGCTACCGCGCCGTGCTGGAGCGCATGGGGGGCGGGTGTGTCCTCGACGTCGGCTGCGGCCAGGGCTTCGAGTCGGCCCGCTTCCTCACCCCCGGGCGCGTCGTCGTCGGGGCGGACTACTCGTCCGACGCCGTGGCCGAAGCGGCAACGCGCTACGGCCCCGAGGGCCTGCGGGTGACCCGGACGGACGCCACCGGACTGGCGTTCCTGCCCGGCAGCTTCGATGCCGCCTGCTCGTCCCATCTGATTGAGCACTTCGTCGATCCCGAGCCGCACGTGGCCGAGCTGGCCCGCGTCCTCAAGGACGACGGGACGCTCTTCGTGCTCACGCCCAACGAGCCGGCCGATTTCGAGAACCCGTTCCACCTGCACCCGTTCGACCGCGACGAGCTGCGCGCCATCCTCGAGCGTTACTTCGACGACGTCTGGCTCGGGGGCGTGGACGCGGCGCCGCACGTGAAGGCCGACCTGACGGCGCGCCGCGTCAAGGGGAACCGGCTGCTGAGGCTCGACGTGCTCGACCTACGCCACCGCATGCCCCACTCGTGGTACGTGTGGTCCTACACCCGCCTGCTGCCGCTGGCCTACCGGCTGGTGGCCCGCCAGGACGCCGGCGGCCAGACCGGCATCACCGCGGACGACTGGTTCGTGACGGATCAGCTGGACGAGACGACGCTCGTGCTCTTCGCCGTGGCGGGCAAGCCCAAGCGGGTCCCCGCCGCCTGATGCTGGCCGTCGGGCTGACGGGGGGCATCGGGTCGGGCAAGTCGGCCGTGGCCGACCTGCTGGTGGCCCGGGGCGCCGTCCTCATCGACGCCGACCAGGTGGCGCGCGACGTCGTGGCGCCGGATGGACCGGCCTACCAACCGCTCGTCGACCGCTTCGGCCCGGGGATCGTCGCCCCCGACGGCACCATCGACCGCCCGGCGCTGGCCAAGGTGGCGTTCGCCGACGAGGGGACCCGGCTCGAGCTCAACGCCATCACCCACCCCGCCATCGGCCTGGCCATGATTGCCGCGCGCGATGCGCTGGCCGACACCGACGACATCGTCGTCCTGGCCATCCCCCTGCTCACCGCCGTACACCGGGAGACGGTGAAGCTGCACAAGGTGGTCGTGGTCGACTGCCCGACCGACGTCGCCCTCGAACGCCTCGTGAGCCAGCGCGGCTTCGACCGGGCCGATGCCGAGGCACGCATGCGCGCGCAGATCTCGCGGGAGGAGCGGGCCAAGGAGGCGGACTACGTGCTCGACAACTCGGGTGACCGGGCGGCGCTCGAGGCCGAGGTGGCCAAGCTGTGGGACTGGCTGGTGGGGGCCCGGGACGAGCGCCGCCGGCACGCCTGATCGGACACACCCCCCGGGTAGCCTCGGAGGGCTATGCCCGAGTTCGAGGTCGTCTCCCCGTTCCGGCCGGCGGGTGACCAGCCGCAGGCCATCACCGCCCTGGCCAAGGGGGTCACGCGGGGTGACGCCTACCAGACGCTCCAGGGCATCACCGGCTCGGGCAAGACGGCCACCATCGCCTGGATGATCGAGCAGGTCCAGCGACCGACCCTGATCATTGAGCCGAACAAGTCGCTGGCCGCCCAGCTCTCGTCGGAGCTGAGGGATCTCTTCCCCAAGAACCGGGTGGAGTTCTTCGTCTCCTACTACGACTACTACCAGCCCGAGGCCTACCTGCCCTCGACGGACACCTACATAGAGAAGGACTCGTCCATCAACGACGAAATCGACCGGCTCCGCCACGCCACCACGTCGTCCCTCCTCATGCGGCGCGACGTCATTGTGGTGGCGTCCGTGTCGTGCATCTACGGCCTGGGCTCGCCCTCCGAGTACGCCGACCGCATTTTGGGGCTGCGGGTGGGCGACCAGGTCGACCAGCGTGACATCCTGCGCCGCCTGGTCGACCTGCAGTACGCCCGCAACGACGTCAACCTCGTCCGCGGGACGTTCCGGGCCCGGGGCGACACGGTCGAGATCCACCCGGCCTACGAGGAGGCGGCGTTGCGGGTGGAGCTGTTCGGCGACACCATCGACCGCATCGTGCCCTTCGACGTGCTCACCGGCGAAATGGGCGATGAAATGGAGGACGTGGCCGTCTACGCCGCCACGCACTACGTCACCGGTGACGAAATCATCCAACGGGCCATCGGCACCATCGAAGTGGAGCTGCGCCAATCCCTCCAGAGCTTCGAGCAGCAGGGCAAGCTGCTCGAAGCCCAGCGGCTCCGGGTCCGCACCGAGCACGACCTCGAAATGCTGGCCGAGACGGGCATCTGCTCGGGCATTGAGAACTACAGCCGGCATCTCGACGGCCGGGCCCCGGGGGAGACCCCGTTCACGCTGCTCGACTTCTTCCCCAAGGACTACCTCTGCGTCATCGACGAGAGCCACGTGGCCGTGCCGCAGCTGCACGGCCAGTACGCCGGTGACCGTTCCCGCAAGGACGTGCTGGTCGAGCACGGCTTCCGCCTGCCCTCGGCCAAGGACAACCGGCCGCTGCGCTTCGACGAATTCGTGACGCGGGTGCGCCAATGCGTCTTCGTCTCGGCCACCCCGGGCCCCTTCGAGCTCGAGCACTCGGACCAGGTGGTCGAGCAGGTCATCCGTCCCACCGGGTTGGTCGACCCCGAGGTCGTCATCATGCCGACCAAGGGGCAGGTGGACGACCTCCAGGCGCGCATCGCGGCCACGGTGGCGGCCGGCGGGCGCGTCCTGGTGACCACGCTGACCAAGAAGATGGCCGAGGACCTGACCGACTACCTGGCCGACGCCGGCGTGCGCGTGCAGTACCTGCACTCCGACATCGACACCATCACCCGCATCACCATCCTGCGCGAGCTCCGCCTGGGCACGATCGACGTGCTGGTCGGGATCAACCTGCTGCGCGAGGGCCTCGACCTGCCCGAGGTGGCGCTCGTGGCCATTCTGGACGCGGACAAGGAGGGCTTCCTGCGCTCGGCCTCCTCGCTCATCCAGACGATGGGGCGGGCCGCCCGCAACGTCGACGGCCTGGTGGTGCTCTATGCCGACACCGTGACCGACTCCATGCGCGAGGCGGTGTCGGTCACCCAGCGCCGCCGCGAGGTGCAGATGGCCTACAACCGGCAGCACGGCATCGACCCCCAGACCATCCGCAAGTCGGTCACCGACATCCTCGAGCGCCTGCGAGGGTCCAGCGGCGGTGTGGCCAAGGCCGGCCGCAGCCGGGCCGAGGTGCGAAAGAACGCAGCCGTGCGGGGCAACCGCCGGCCCGAGCTGCTGATCGAGGGGGATGCCTCGACGCCGGCCGAGGCCGTGGAGCTCATCACCCAGCTGGAGGCCGAAATGAAGGCGGCGGCGGCCGAACTGCGCTACGAGGAGGCGGCCCTGCTCCGCGACGAGATCGCCGAGCTGCGGGCGTCGATCCCCGGCTGAGCCCGCCGGCCGCGGCGGGAACGGGTCGTCCTCGGGTGCCGTGCCCGGGGCGGGGCCGGTGGGGGCCGGGCCGTCGAGCCGAAGTAGCGTGCGCCCCCATGCCGACCAGCGCCGAGCTCCGGGCCGTCATGGAGCGCTACGCCACCGCGGCGTCGTCCAGGGACGCCGACGCCTATGCCGCGCTGTTCACGGAGGACGCGGTCCAGGTCGACCCCTACCCGACGCCGCCCAACGTGGGGCGGGCGGCGATACGGGACTTCATCCGACGCTCGTTCGACGGCTGCGAGACGATGACCTTCGAGGTGGTCGAGTGCCACCCCGTGGGCGACGTGGCGGCCATCACCTTCCACATCACCCTCACCTTGGAGGGTGGATCGACCATGCACATCCGGGGAGTGGAGATCTTCACCGTCACCGACGACGGGCTCATCTCCGCCGTCACCGCCTACTGGGGCGAGGAGGACGTGACCTTCGAATAGTCCGACCGTGTCGGGGCCGTGACGCGGCGAAGGGGCCCGGAGGCCCCTTCGCACGATGCTGCCACTGTCGGTGATCAGAGGTGAGGACTACGGCGCGGCACAGCTCTGCGCGTAGACGCACACGTTGAACGACTGCCCGTCGGACGCCAAGGGGGACGTCGTCGCCTCGTTGACCACACCCACCGGCGACTCGTCAATGAGGGTCGGGCTGCCCTGGGCGATGGTCTTGGTGGACCCTCCCTGGGTGTAGGTCGAGGTCGCACCGAACGAGACGGTGCCGACGTCGGCCGGGATGGACTGCACACCCTCGAGGCTCGGGGCTTCCTGGATCCACTCCGCCGAGGACTCGGTGGAGGCGTAGGTCAAGGAGGTCGACCAGGACCAGTTGCCGGCGTCGGTGAGGCTGATGTCCCAGGTGTTGCCGCCGGCGTTGGAGATGTTGACGCTGATCTTGTCGCCGGGGTTCACGGTGCAGCTCGGAACGTTGCCGGTGCAGCCGCTGGTGATCGGCGTCTCGCTGGCCGGCAGAATTTCGTACCAGGCGTTGTACTGCCCGCCGAGGAGTTCGCCGGCGACGGCCGAGTTCTCCGAAACGCCCGCCTGGATCAGGTCGGACGTGGTGTAGCCGCCGATGCCCGCCCACGAGGCGGAGAAGCCGGGCGGCACCTCTCCTGCGGTGGGCACGGTGAAGGTGCTCGATACGGCGGTGATCCCCGAGCCCGGGGTCACGGCGTAACCGGCCCAGTTCAGGCTGTCGGCGGTGGCACCGCTGACGGAAACCAAATGGTTGACCCCGGCCTCGGCGGTGGGCACGGCGCCGGCGCCCGTCGCGCCGAATGAGCCGCCGACCCCGAAGAGCGCGACCGAGACCATGGTCCGGGCAGCCGGACGGAACCTACGAAGACGTAACATTGAGACCCTCCCGCGGGTGAATGTGGCGATTTCCACCGTGGTTGAACAGGGAAGCGCCCCCTCGCTTGCGGTGGTTCACGGGCGAACGCTCCAAAACCCGTCTTTGGGCGGTTGGACCGTCTGCTGAGGATCCGGTGGAGGGGTCGGGCCGAGTGGCTGGAGGCCACAGGCGGGGATCTTCGCCGAGCGCAGCGAGCCCTGATTAAGACTCGGCCGGAGTGCGGCCCACGGACACAATCTGCGCGACCTCAGCTCGACCCGGGACCGTGATGGCCTTGACCGGGCTCAGCGGCTCGGGCAAATCCTCCCTGGCCTTCGACACCGTTTACGCCGAGGGCACCGTCCACATCCGCTCGGTGTCGGCACATCCCGAGCGTCCTCCTCTGGTAGGTGGAGCAAGCGTTGACCGCCGAAGCTCCGAGTCGTCTGACCGGAGTCTGCCGAAGCTCCGGAGGGGTCGGGCCCACCGTCTGGTGGCCTCCGGCGGAGAACTACCCCGGACCGGGTGCGGCGGCCTGACCAGGGTCGGGAATGTGGCCTTCGGTGGTGGTGGCGCCGGACCGAAGCCGACCGACTCACCTTCACGCTCGTCGCGTCGGGACGGGGCGGGGACCCCACGCCCCCGGAGGGGAGGGGATTCGAGGGCGAAGATCTTTAGGGGTGAGATGCCCCCGAACTGGTCCCCAGGCCCGCGGCAACCGAGAACAGCCGCCATGTCCCGGGAACGCCCTTGAGAACGCGCTCGCCACGATCGACGAAGTCGATGGCCGAGCCGGCCATCAGATCCACGACGGTGCGCGACACGAGTACCTGCCCGGGTTCCGCCAGCGCCTCGACCCGGGAGGCGATGTGGACGGCAAGCCCGGCAATGTCGTCACCGCGCCGCTCGACTTCCCCGGTGTGGATCCCGACTCGCAGCTCGACGCCGAGCTGGTGCGCGCCGTCACAGATCGCGAGCCCACTTTGAATTGCCCGCGCCGGACCGTCGAAGGTGGCAAAAACGCCATCGCCGGTCGTGTTGATTTGGCGGCCGCCAAAGCGGTGAACCTGCCGGCTCGCCATGCGGTCGTGGTTGTCGAGCAGCTCGCGCCAGCGACGGTCTCCGGTCCCGGCCGCTCGTTTGGTGGACTCGACGATGTCGGTGAACAAAATCGTTTGCAGCGCCCTGTCGGTGTTCGGTGTCCCTCTGGTTCCGGTGAGGAACTCTTCGATCTCCTCCAGCAACATGTCGGTATCCCCCGCAAAGGGGATGTGGTCCTCGCCAGGGAGCTCGATCAGTTTGGCTCCAGAAATGTGTTCGGCCAGATACCGCCCGTGGCCGATCCGGAGGAACAGGTTGTCGACTCGATGCAGCACCAGGGTGGGGATGTCGATCAGCGGAATGACCGTGCGAACGTCTGTGCTCGTCGTCAAGACGTCCTGGGCCTTGGCGGTGGCCGGACTGGCGGAGCGCTCGCCGGCCCGTTTCCACCATGATCGGAACTCGACATCATGGGCGAGGCTGGGGGCGGTCAGACCGAGATCGTCGATGACGTCCCCTTGGTGATCCGGATCGGTCACCGATTCCACGAAATGGTCCATGAGTTCCTGCGGCCACCCGAACGGATAATCCGACGTCGCGCCCCATCCGAGCGAAGCAGTGCAGAAGTACGAGGCTCGAGATTCGCTCCGGATGGGTCGCGGCCAACAACATCGCGACGAAGCCTCCGATTGACACGCCCAACAGAGCAGCACGCTGTGACCCGACGGCGTCCAACACGGCCACTGCGTCTTCCGTCCAACACTCGATCGTCGGGCCTGATCCGCCGGCCATGGGGTCCGAGAGCCCAACGCCGCTGGGATCGAAGCGAATCAGCCGGGTGAACGACGCCAGGCGGCTGTCGAAGCGACCCCAGTGCGGTTCGTCATCGCGGTCGAGCCAGATGTTGCACCCGGTATTGAGGCCGAGGAGGTCGATCGGGCCCTGGCCAAGAGTCTGATAGGCCACATGGCGGTCCCCACTCTTGGCGTAGTGGATCTCCGGACTCTCGGCCATAGGCGTCAAGTCTGACCAGACCCGGCGCTGGCGTCGAACATCGAGTCCCCGGGCCGCCCGGAATTGCGTGCGGATACCGGGAGGGCGACCACGGCTTCTCGGCTCGACGGGGCTTCACCTCGAACAGGTCGGTGGTGGGCCGGGCGCCGCTCGGGCACGGCTCGGGCCCACTGGCCGTCGGCCTCCGGCGGGGGACTCTTCGCCCCGGGCGACCCGCCCCTCGGTGGCTCGGACGGACGCCTCCTTTTGATCGAGCGGCTGGTGGGCCGAACGAGCTGGGAGGGCCGCCGCATCGGGTCTGCCCGGACCGGCGCGGCGGCCTGACCAGGACCCAGCCGGAGCTGATACAGCGCGCCGGTATCCTGCCCGGATGGCCGACCGTTTGGTCGTTCGCGGGGCTCGCGAACACAATCTGCGCGACGTCAGCCTCGATCTGCCCCGGGACCGCCTGATCGTCTTCACCGGCCTCAGCGGTTCGGGCAAGTCGTCGCTGGCCTTCGACACCATTTACGCCGAGGGCCAGCGTCGCTACGTCGAGTCCCTCTCGGCCTACGCCCGCCAGTTCCTGGGCCAGATGGACAAGCCGGACGTCGATTTCATAGAGGGGCTGTCCCCGGCCATCTCCATCGACCAGAAGTCGGCCTCGCGCAACCCGCGCTCGACCGTCGGGACCATCACCGAGGTCTACGACTACCTGCGGCTCCTCTACGCCCGCATCGGCCACCCCCACTGCCCCAACTGCGGGCGGCCGGTGGCCCGCCAGACGCCCCAGCAGATCGTGGACCGGGTGCTCGAGCTCCCCGAGGGCACCCGCTTCCAGGTGCTGGCGCCGATAGTGCGGGGCCGCAAGGGCGAGTACAGCACCCTGCTCGACGACCTGGCCAAGCAGGGCTTCGCCCGGGTGCGGGTCGACGGTGTCCCGCTCGAGCTGGCCGACCGGGCCGACGTCGCCCTGGCCCGTTACGAAATGCACACCATTGAGGTGGTGGTCGACCGCCTCATCCGCCGCAACAACGTCCGCCAGCGCCTGACCGAGTCCATCGAGACGGCGCTCGACCTGACGGGCGGCACGGCCGAGGTCCTGGTCGTGAACGGGTCGGGCGAGGGCGAGGGCGAGGGCGAGAGCAACGAGGGGATCACCTTCTCCCAGCATCTCGCCTGCACCCACTGCGGCATCAGCTTCGAGGAGCCCGCCCCGCGCAACTTCTCCTTCAACTCGCCCTACGGCGCCTGCCCGTCGTGCCTGGGCCTCGGGACCAAGTTCGAGGTCGACCCCGAACTGGTCGTGCCCGACGACTCCCTGTCCCTGGCCGAGGGCGCGCTGGCGCCGTGGGCCGGGGCGCGCAGTGAGTACTTCACCGGGCTGCAGGCCGGGGTGGCCGAGTTCGGCGGGTTCTCCTTCGAGACGCCGTGGAAGTCGCTCAAGGCCAAGGACAAGAAGCTCATCCTCTACGGCACCGGCAACCGGGCCGTCCACGTGACCTACAAGAACCGCTTCAACCGCACCCGGTCCTACGAGGCCCACTTCGAGGGCATTGTGCCGTGGTTGCAGCGCCGCCACGGCGAAGCCGAATCGGACTGGTCCCGCGAGCAGATCGAGGGGTTCATGCGCGAGGTGGACTGCCCCGAGTGCGGGGGGGCCCGCCTCAAGCCCGAGTCGCTGGCCGTGACGGTGGGCGGGCGCAACATCTTCGAGCTGTGCAGCCTCTCCATCGGGGCCGCCGTCGAGGCCATGGCCACCCTGGAGCTGAGCGAGCGCGAGCACATGATTGCCGACCGCGTCTTCAAGGAGGTGCGCGAGCGCATGCAGTTCCTGCTCGACGTCGGGCTCGACTACCTGTCGCTGGCCCGCTCGGCCGGCACCCTCTCAGGCGGCGAGGCCCAGCGCATCCGTCTGGCCAGCCAAATCGGCAGCGGCCTGGTGGGCGTGCTCTACGTGCTGGACGAGCCCTCCATCGGCCTGCACCAGCGCGACAACCAACGGCTGATCGCCACCCTCGAGCGCCTGCGCAACCTGGGCAACACCGTCATCGTGGTCGAGCACGACGAGGAGACCATCCGCACGGCCGACTACGTGGTCGACATCGGACCGGGCGCCGGGGAGCACGGCGGCAACATCGTCCACGCCGGCCCCGTCACCGGCCGGGGCGGCCTGGTGTCGAACAAGGCCTCCATCACCGGGCAGTACCTGTCGGGGAAGCGGTCGATCCCCATTCCGGGCCGGCGCCGCCCGGGCACGGGCGACGTGGTGACGGTGCGCGGGGCGCGCGAGCACAACCTGCGCGACATCGACGTCTCCTTCCCGCTGGGCTGCCTGGTGGCGGTGACGGGCGTATCGGGCTCGGGCAAGTCCACGCTGGTCAACGACATTCTGCTGCGGTCGCTGGCCCAGCACCTGCACCGGGCCAAGGCGCTGCCGGGCCGGCACCGCAAGGTCGAGGGCATCGGTTTCCTGGACAAGGTGGTCGACGTCGACCAGGCCCCGATCGGCCGGACGCCCCGGTCGAACCCCGCCACCTACACCGGAGTGTTCGACCACGTCCGCAAGCTCTTCGCCCAGACGGCGGAGGCCAAGGTGCGCGGCTACCAGCCGGGGCGCTTCTCGTTCAACGTGCGCGGCGGGCGCTGCGAGGCGTGTGCCGGGGACGGCACCATCAAAATCGAGATGCACTTCCTGCCCGACGTCTACGTGCCCTGCGAAATCTGCCACGGGGCCCGCTACAACCGCGACACGCTCGAGATCACCTTCCGGGGCAAGACGATCGCCGACGTGCTCGACATGAGCTGCGAGGAGGCGCTCAGCTTCTTCGAGCGCCAGCCGCCCATCGCCCGCCACATGCAGACCCTGGTCGACGTCGGCCTGGGCTACGTCCGCCTGGGCCAGCCCGCCCCCACGCTCTCGGGCGGTGAGGCCCAACGGGTGAAGCTGGCCAGCGAGCTGAGCCGGCGCCCGACCGGCCACACCTTCTACATCCTCGACGAGCCGACGACGGGGCTGCACTTCGACGACACCCGGCGCCTGCTCGAGGTGCTGGGTCGCCTGGTGGACCAGGGCAACACCGTGATCGTCATTGAGCACAACCTCGACGTGGTGAAGACGGCCGACTGGATCATCGACCTCGGGCCCGAGGGCGGCGACAAGGGCGGGACCGTCATTGCCGAGGGCACGCCCGAGCAGGTGGCCAAGACGGCGGGCAGCTACACCGGCGAGGTGCTCAAGCCGGTGCTGGCACGGGCCAAGTAGCCATCGGCCGGGCCGCCCCGTGGGGCCGGCCGTCGGGTTCTCAGGAAAAGTGCGTGCGCGGTCGCTCCAGCTCGACGCCGTCGAGGAAGATGTCGAGCTTCTCGTTGTAGAAGGCGATCAACCCGGCGATGGGCAGGAGCTCGCGGGTCGGGAAGTCGTAGCACCAGGCGACGTCGGGGTGGAGGCCCCCCTGGGTGGCGGCCGACCAGTAGCCCGTCGTGCTGCCCTTGTAGGGGCACGAGGTCACCGAGTCCGACGGCACGAGGTGGCTGAAGTCGACGTCCGTCCGGTTGAGGTAGTAGCGGGTCGGCAACGCCGTCTCGAAGCAGAGGACCGGCGACGAGGACTCGGCCAGGACCACCCCGTGCGACTCGACGCGGACGACGCGGGTCGAGCGCAGCGCGTCGACGCGCGTGTAGGGATTGCGTGGGTGGACGAAGACGCGCTCGTCCTCCTCGAACCAGGCATCGAGGGCCGACCAGGCGAAGCGGACGGTGTCGTCGAGGCCTTCCACCTTGGCGACGCCGAGAACGAACGCGGAGTGCGGGCGGTCGGTGTCGCCGACGCGGATCCCGTGATGCCGGACGTCACCTCGCGGCGTCTGTTCGGTCGTGCCCTCGTCGACCAGCGCTCCGGCGTCCACGTCGGCCAGCGGGATGTAGTACTGCGGGTAGGCCGGCCATTCCCACACGTAGAGGGCCCGGGTCGTATCGAGCACCTTGCGGCCGCCGAGGTAGGCCCTGATGCGGCGCGGCACGGGTTCGACGTGGTTGGGCTCGACGGGTTGGGCGGGATAGTCGGGCACCTCGCGACCTCCTGTCCGACGGTGTGCTCTGCGCCGTGACCCTACAGGCGGGCGCGGACGGCCGGACGCTTCAGGTGATGGCCAGCATGCGCTCGAGCGCGACCCTGGCCCACTCCGCCGTGTCGGTGTCGACCGTGATCCGGTTGCGCACCGTGCCGTCGACCAGGCCCTCGAGCACCCAGGCCAGGTGCTGGGGGTCGATGCGCGACATGGTGGAGCACGGGCACACGAGCGGGTCGAGGCACACCACGGTCTTGTCGGGCGACTCGTCGCCCAGGCGCTTGACGAGGTGGATCTCCGTGGCGACGCCGATGACGGACCCCGACGGCGCCGCGGCCACGGCGCGGATGATGGCGTCGGTGGAGCCGGTGACGTCCCCCAGCTCGACCACCTCGTGGGCGCACTCCGGGTGGATCATCACGATCCCCTCCGGGTGCTCGGCCCGGAAGGCGGTGACGTGCTCGGGCCGGAAGCGCTGGTGCACCGAGCAGTGCCCCTTCCAGAGGAGCAGGGTGGACTCTTTCACCTCGCGCTCGGTCAGGCCGCCCAGGGCCAGGCGCGGGTTCCACACCTGCATGTCAGCGGCGCCGTAGCCGAGCTCGTAGCCGGTGTTGCGCCCCAGGTGCTGGTCCGGGAAGAAGAGCACGCGCTCGCCCCGCCCGAGGGCCCAGGTGAGGACGGCCCGGGCGTTGGACGACGTGCAGACGGCGCCGCCGTGCCGGCCCACGAACGCCTTGAGCGCGGCGGCCGAGTTCATGTAGGTCACCGGCACCAGTCGTTCGACGTCGATGACGCGGGTCAACTCGTCCCAGGCCTCCTCGACCTGCTCAATGTCGGCCATGTCGGCCATGGAGCAGCCGGCGTTGAGATCGGGCAGCAGCACCTGCTGGTGGTCGCCGGTCAGCACATCGGCCGACTCGGCCATGAAGTGGACGCCGCAGAAGACGATGTACTCCGCCTCGGTCTGCCCGGCGGCGATGCGGGACAGGCCGAAGGAGTCACCTCGGGCGTCGGCCCAGCGCATGACGTCGTCGCGCTGGTAGTGGTGCCCGAGGACGAACGCCCGCGTCCCGAGCGCGGCCTTGGCCGCACCGATCATGGTGGCCAGCTCGTCGTCGGTCGCGGCCGAATAGCGCTCGGGAAGCGGCGCCTGGAGCCTGAGCATTTTGGTCTGCCCCCTTTTAGGGAGAGCATCGATATGGCCGGTGGGGACAGCCTGGTCGCCCATCCACGGGTATGTCGGCCTCGATGCGAGGTTGTACGCCGGATACCAGGCCGGCAGGGCCAGTGTACCGCCCCCCGTCAGGGAGCGCGCGAGAGTGGGTCGATGCAGTACCGGCCACCGACCGGCTCGATCCCCGACGCACCGGGCTCGTACCAGTTCTACGACGCCGAAGGGCGCGTGCTGTACGTGGGCAAGGCCAAGTCCCTGCGCCACCGCCTGCCCAATTACTGGCAGGACTCGGCCAAACTGCTGCCCCGCACGGCGCAGATGGTGGCCCAGGCCGACCACGTGGAGTGGGTGGTGGTGGACAGCGAGGTCGACGCGCTCATCCTCGAGCACTCGCTGATCCAGGCCCACCTGCCCCGCTACAACGTCCGGCTCAAGGACGACAAGAGCTACCCGTGGCTGGCGGTCACCCTGAACGAGGAGTGGCCGCGCCCGGCCGTGGTGCGCGGGCGCAAACGCAAGGGGGTGCGCTACTTCGGGCCCTACGGGCACGCCTACGCCATCCGCCAGACGCTCGACCTCCTCCTGCGCAGCTTCCCCGTGCGCACGTGCTCGGACACCAAGTTCACGCGCCACGAGCGCCTGGGCCGCCCCTGCCTGCTCTACGACATTGAGCGCTGCTCGGGACCCTGTGTCGGCGCCGTCGACCACGAGGCGTACAACGGCTACGTCGAGGACCTGATGCGCTTCCTCTCAGGTGACACCGAGCCGGTGCTGGCCAGCCTGGAGGCCGAGATGCTGAGCGCGTCCGAGGCCCTCCAGTTCGAACGGGCCGCCCGGCTGCGCGACCGCATCACGGCGGTGCGCAAGGCCGCGGACACCCAGCAGATGGTGTCGGACCGGTCCGAGGACTTCGACGTCGTCGGGCTGGCGGAGGACCCGCTGGAGGCGTCCGTGCAGATCTTCCACGTGCGCCGGGGACGGGTGGTCGGACACCGGGGCTTCGTGGCCGAGAAGGTGGAGGACCTCTCGGGCCCCGAGTTCATGTCGACCGTCGTGTCGCAGGTCTACGGCGCCGAGGGGACCGAGGTGCCCCGCCGGGTGCTGGTGCCCGAGGAACCGGCGGACAAGGAACTGCTGGAGATCTGGCTGCGCAGCGTGCGCCAGGGGCCGGTCGACATCGCCGTCCCGCTGCGGGGGGCCAAGCGCGCCCTGCAGGAGACGGTGACGCGCTCGGCCGGCGAGGACCTGGCCCGGCACCGGCTGCGCCGGGCCTCGGACCACAACGCCCGTTCGAAGGCGCTGACCGAGCTGCAGGTGGCGCTCGGCCTGCGCCAGGCGCCGTTGCGCATTGAGTGCTACGACATGAGCCACCTGCAGGGCACCGACTACGTGGGCTCCATGGTGGTGGTCGAGGACGGATTGGCCAAGCGCTCGGACTACCGGCGCTTCAAGGTCAAGTCGGTGCCGGGAAATGACGACTACGCGGCTATGGAAGAGGTCCTGACCCGGCGATTGGGCGCGCTGGCGGCCGCGGCCGAGGTCCCGGTGGGGGAGCGGCCCAAGCGGTTCGCCTACCGCCCCAACCTCCTGCTGGTCGACGGCGGCAAGGGCCAGCTGCACGTGGCCGAGCGCGTGGTGCGGTCCCTGGGGCTCGAGGGGGAGATAGAGCTGGCGGCGCTGGCCAAGCAGTTCGAGGACGTCTACCGGCCCGGGCAGCCCGACCCGATCCGCCTCCGCCGGGGCTCCGATGCCCTCTACCTGCTGCAGCGCATCCGTGACGAGGCCCACCGCTTCGCCATTACGTTCCACCGGGAGCGGCGGGGAAAGCGGATGACCAAGAGCCTGCTCGACGACATCGCCGGGCTGGGCCCGACCCGCAAGGCGCGCCTCGTCAAGGAGCTGGGCGGGGTCAACGCCGTGCGGGGGGCCACACTGGAGCAGCTGCAGGCCCTGTCCTGGCTGCCCGACAAGGTCGGTCTCGCGGTCTACGAGGGAGTGCGCAAGGCTGGAGGACGATGAGCGAGTTCGTGGTGGTGACGGGGATGTCGGGAGCGGGACGCTCCACCGCGGCCGCCGCGCTGGAGGACGTGGGCTGGTTCGTCATCGACAACCTGCCGGCGGAGCTGATCCTGAAGATGGTCGAAATGGCCGATCGGCCCCGGTCGGGCATCGAGCGGGTCGCCCTGGTCATTGGGCGGGGCGGCAGCAACACCGGGCCCGAGTACTTCGACGACCTGGCCGACGTGCTCGACGAGCTGCGCGGCACCCGGCGGCGCGTGCGGGTGGTCTTCCTCGACGCCACCGACGAGGTGCTGGTGCGACGCTACGAGGGCACACGGCGACGGCACCCACTGGCGGCGCGCGGCGTGGAGGAGTCCATCGCGGACGAGCGCCGCCTGCTGGCGCCGGTGCGCGAGCGGGCCGACCTCATCATCGAAACCGGGGACCTGAACTCGAACCAGCTCCGCATGCGCATCCTCGAGTCCTTCGGCGACGACGAAGCACCGCACATGCAGACGTCGGTGATCTCCTTCGGCTACAAGCACGGCATCCCGCGCGACGTCGACCTGGTCTTCGACTGCCGCTTCCTGCCCAACCCGTTCTGGGTGGAGGAGCTGAGGCCCTACAGCGGGCTCGACGACCCGGTGCGCGAGTACGTGCTCGGCCAGCCCGAGTCCGTGGACTTCCTCGAGAAGGTGGACGACCTGCTGGTCAGCATCCTCCCGGCCTTCGCCCGCGAGGGGAAGTCGTACCTGACCATTGCCATGGGCTGCACGGGGGGCCGGCACCGCTCGGTCGTCCTGGCGGAGTCGCTGGCGGCGCGGCTCGGTACGCACGGGGCGTCGGCGTCCGTCTTCCACCGGGACATCGACCGATGAGCGGGACGCGTCCCGCCGTCGTGGCCATCGGCGGCGGGCACGGGACGGCCGTGACCCTGGCGGCGGCGCGGCGCTACGCCAGCCCGCTGACCGGGATCGTCTCGGTGGCCGACGACGGGGGGAGCAGTGGCCGCCTGCGCGAGCTGCTCAACGTGGTGGCGCTCGGCGACATCCGCACCTGCCTGGTCGCCCTGGCCGAGGAGGACTCGGCGCTGGCCATCGCCTTCGGGCGCCGCTACGAAGAGGGTGAGCTGGCGGGCCACGTGCTGGGCAACCTGATTCTGGCCGGGCTGGTCGACGCCACGGGCGACCTCCTGGCCGGGGTGGGCGAGGCGGCCCGCCTGCTCGGGGCCCAGGGCGACGTGGTGCCGGCCACCATCGAACGCGTGGTGCTCAAGGCCGAGGCGGCCCACGGCACGGTGGCCGGGCAGGTGGCGGTCAAGTCGACGAGCGACATCCGCACGGTCTCGCTGGTGCCTGCCGACGCGAAGCCGCCGCCGCTGGCCCTCGAGCGCATCGCCGAGGCCGACCAGATCGTCATAGGGCCCGGATCCTTGTTCACCAGCGTCCTGGCCGCCGTGGCGGTGCAGGGGATCGCCGAGGCGGTGGCCGCCGCCACGGCGCAGGTGGTCTACGTCTGCAACCTGCGCCCGGAGTTGAAGGAGACCGAAGACTACGACGTGGCGGCCCATGTGGCCGCCCTGGCCAGGCACGATGTTGAAGTTGACGTTGTGTTGTGTGACAGCATCGCGGGCATGGACATCGGAGTGACAGATGTCACCGTGCACGACGTTCCCCTCACGGGAGAGAACACCTTGGTGCACAGCCCGGCCAGATTGGCGCAGGCCCTCTCCGGTCTGCTGGCATAGTCCGGCCGTGGGGCAAGAGAGAGGGACCAGATGACGGTGCGGGTCGGGATCAATGGCTTCGGTCGTATCGGTCGCAACTTCTTGCGGGCCGCGCTGGACACCGGGGCCGACGTCGAGATCGTCGGCGTCAACGACCTGACGTCGCCCGAGACGCTGGCCCATCTGCTGCGCTACGACTCGACCCAGGGCCGCCTGCCCGTGTCGGTCGACGTCGAGGGGAGCGATCTGCTGGTGGGGGAGCAGCGCATCCGGGTCATGGCCGAGCGCGAACCGGAGCAGCTGCCCTGGGCCGCGCTGCGCGCCGACATCGTGATCGAGTCGACGGGGCGCTTCACCAGCCGGGCCGACGCCGCCGGCCACCTCGGTGAGACGGTCAAGCGGGTCATCATTTCGGCGCCGTCGCGCGACGCCGACGCCACGTTCGTCATCGGTGTCAACGACGGCGACTTCGATCCCGAGAAGGACATCGTCGTCTCCAACGCAAGCTGCACGACCAACTGCTTCGTGCCCATGGTCAAGGTGGTCGACGACGCCTTCGAGATAGTCAGCGGGCTGATGACGACGGTGCACGCCTACACGAACGACCAGAACCTGCTCGACCTGACCCACAGCGACCTGCGCCGCGCCCGGGCCGGCGCGGCCAACATCGTCCCCACCTCGACCGGCGCCGCCCGGGCCACCAGCTTGGTGCTCGAGGCCATGAAGGGGCGCCTGGACGGGGCCTCGCTGCGGGTGCCGCTGGCGGTGGGCTCCATCACCGACTTCACCGCGGTGGTGCACGGCCACCCCGCGGTGGGCGAGGTCAACGCGGCCTTCGCCGAGGCGGCGGCCAAACCCCCGCTCGAACGCGTGCTCGACTACACCGAGGACCCCATCGTGTCGAGCGACATCGTGGGCTCGCCCGCCTCGTGCACCTTCGACGCCGACCTGACCATCGTCATGCCGGTCAACGACGAGCTCTCGCTGGTCAAGGTGTTCGGTTGGTACGACAACGAGTGGGGCTACTCGAACCGCCTGGTCGACCTGGCCGTGCTGGTCGGGAGCTGAGACGGCGCACGTGGACCCGCTCCGGGGCCTCCCGCTGCTCGAGGATCTGCCCGACGTGGACGGCCGGCGGGTCCTGGTGCGGGTCGATTTCAACGTGCCCCTGCACATAGGGGTCCGCGGGCAAGCCACGGTGGCCGACGACTTCCGGATCACCGCCGCCCTGCCGACGCTGCGCCGGCTCCAGGACGCGGGCGCCGAGGTCGTGGCGGCGTCGCATCTGGGGCGGCCGGCGGGGGCGCCCGACCCGCGCTGGGACATGGAGCCGGTGCGCAAGCGCCTCCACACGCTGTGCCCGGGCATTGAGCTGACGGAGAACCTGCGCTTCGACCCGGGCGAGAAGGCGAACGACCCGGCCTTCGTGCAACGGCTGATCGAGGGCTTCGACGCCTACGTCGACGAGGCCTTCGGCGCCGCCCACCGCGCCCACGCCTCTATCGTGGGCCCCCCGCAATTCCTGCCCAGCGCGGCCGGATTGCGCTTCGCCCGGGAGGTCGAGGTGCTCGGTGGCCTGCTCGAGGCGCCCGCCCGGCCCTTCGTCGCGGTCGTGGGCGGGGCCAAGGTGGCCGACAAAATAGAGGTGCTCAGGGTGCTGGCCACCAAGGTGGACACCCTGGTGGTCGGGGGCGGCATGGCGTTCACGTTCATGGCCGCCCGGGGCCAGCAGATCGGTGCCTCGCTGCTCGACGAGACCCACCTGGAGGCCTGCCGGGAGCTGCTGGCCTCCGACACACAGATCCTGTTGCCGACCGACACCTGGGCGCTCGAGCCCGGCGGGACCTTCGGGCCGCCCTCGGAGGGACACGGGCCGCGGGGCAGCGTGAAGCTGATAGAGGGTGACCTGCCCGACGGCTGGACGGGGCTCGACATCGGGCCGGAGACGGCGGCGGCGTTCGCCGAGGCGGTCGGCGGGGCGGGCACCGTGCTGTGGAACGGGCCGCTCGGCGCCTTCGAGGACCGGCGCTTCGCCCAGGGAACAAAAATCGTGGCCCAGGCCGTGGCCGACTGCCCGGGCTTCTCGGTGGTGGGCGGCGGCGACAGCGCCAGTGCGCTGGACGAGCTCGGGCTGTCCGACCGGGTCGACTACCTCTCGACCGGTGGCGGGGCCTCGCTCTGCTTCATTGAGACGGAGGGGCACCTCCCGGGGATCGACGCCCTGCGCCAGGCCCCGAACGCCCCCAGGGGGTGAGCGCGCGCCGCCCGCTGGTCAGCGGGAACTGGAAGATGCACCACGACCACATCGAGGCGCTGCACACCGTGCGCGACCTCGGGCTCCGGCTCAAAGCCGACGACGTGGCGCGTGTCGACGTCTCGGTGCACCCGCCGTTCACCGATCTGCGCACCGTGCAGACCCTGGTCGAAAAGGAGCACATCCCGGTGTCGCTCGGGGCCCAACACTGCTCGGACGAGGACGCCGGGGCGCGCACGGGCGAGGTGAGCCCGCGCTTCCTGGCCCGCCTGAGCACGGCCTACGTGATCGTCGGGCACTCGGAGCGCCGGACCCTCTTCGGCATGGAAGACGCCACGGTGGCGGCCACACTCCGGGCCGTCCTGCGCCAGGGCATGACCCCCATAGTGTGCGTGGGCGAGACGGAAGAGCAGCGCGACGCCGGGCGGACCGAGGGGGTGCTGGAGGAGCAGGTGCTGGCTGCGCTCACGGGACTCTCGGCCGAGGTGCTCGGGTCCCTGGTGGTGGCCTACGAGCCCATCTGGGCCATCGGGACCGGGCGGGCGGCGACGGCCGTCGACGCAGAGGACGCCTGTGTCTTCATCCGCACCCTGGTGGCCAAGCTGGGGGGCGAGGACGCCGCCGGGAGCGTGCGCATCCAGTACGGGGGCTCGGCCAACGGGGAGAACGCGGCGGACCTGATGTCCGAGCCGGACGTGGACGGGCTCCTGGTCGGCGGGGCCAGCCTGGAGGCCGGCAGCTTCACTGACATCATCCGGGCCACGGCCGCCTGCTACCGTTCCTAGGCCGAGCAGGCGCACGCGCCGCGAGTTGGAGGCTCCCCCGTGTTGTTGGCAACCATGTCCGTGGCTACCTGGGTGTATGTCGTCATCGAGGTGGCGGCCGCCCTCGGGCTGATCTTCCTGATTTTGATGCACAGTGGCAAGGGGGGAGGGCTGTCCGACATGTTCGGCGGCAGCGTGGGGGCAGCGGCGCAGGGCTCGACCGTGGTGGAGCGCAACCTCGACCGCATTACGGTCACGGTGGCCATCATTTTCGCCTTCGCCACCATCACCCTGGATCTCCGGCTGCAGTGAGGGGCCGGGGCCGACGCCCCCGGCGCTGGCACGGCCTGGCCGGGATCGTCCTCGGCCTGGGGCTGCTGGCCTCCGCCTGCGGCGGGGGTGGGGGGGCCAGCACCACGGTGACGTACGTCGCGGTGGCGGGAGGAGCGATTTCCTTCGGCACGACCGCCGCGCCCACCGGCTGCAACCCGAACACGCCGATCGGCGACTCGCCGGGGACACAGACGCTCCTGGCCGCGGTGCTGCCCAGCCCGTTCGTGCCGTTCGAGGTCGGCGCCGCCGGGACGCCCACGCCCAATTCGGCGCTGATCGAGGCCGCCGAGCCGATCAGCCTCAATCCCGAGACGATCGTCTACACCCTGAACCCCAAGGCGGTGTGGTCTGACGGCGTGCCCATCACGGCGGCCGACTTCAAGTACGCCTGGCAGCAGCAGCGGGGGGACCCCGAGACGTCGTCGCCCGACGTGACGAGCATTGCGGGTTACCGGGACATCGCCTCGGTGACGGGATCGAACGGCGGCCACACGGTCACGGTCAAGTTCAAGAGTCCCTTTGCCGACTGGAAGGGCCTGTTCGACTACCTGGTGCCGGCACACGTGTTCGCGAAGATCGGGTGGAACCCGATCTGCACGACGGTGGTGGCGAGCGCGGACCTGTCGGGCGGGCCCTTCAAGATCGGTTCGGTCTCGCCGTCGACGATCACGCTGGTGCAGAACCCGAAGTGGTGGGGCACGCCGGCCAACGCGCGCTCCATCACGGTGCACATCGCATCCTCGACCCAGCAGCTGGCGCAGTGGATGAGCTCCGGCTACGTCCAGGTGGCGGAGCCGTCGACGGTGACGCCGGACTTCCTGACGCAGATGACGGGGCTGCCGGCGGTGAACAGCCAGGTGAACACGTCGAACACGATGCTGCAGCTCGACATGGACAGCTCCCTGGAATCCCCGATCGGGCCGGACCTGCGCGAAGCCGTGGCGCTGACCATCAACCGCCAGGCCCTGGTCGACCAGCAGGCGAGCTGGGCCGTGCCGGGGCTCGAGGCGGCCGACAGCCACGTCTACGTGCAGGGGCAGTCGAACTACTCGCCCGCTCCGACATCCGGCGTCCCGACCACGACCATTCCGGTCAAGTCCTCGTCCACTTCGACCACCCTGATCGGCGCCGGCGGGAGTGTGAATTTCCCGGTGACGCCGGTGCCGGCGCAGGCGGCGGCGCTCATCCAGACGACGGGTCTCGTCCGGACCGATGACCCCGACGACCCGTACTACCACTACGCCTTCGGGATCCCGTTCACCTTGCACATGGTCTACGACGCGAGCGACCCGTGGGCCACGTCGGCGGCACCCGTCATCCGCGACGAGCTCCAGGCGGCGGGACTGCAGACCACGCTGAGCCCGGCCCCGAACGCACAGGGGGCGGGGGAGGCGCTGGTGGCGGGAATGGCCGACCTGTCCGTGGTGCCGGTCACGTTCAGCCCGTACCCCAGCCAGACACTGGCCTGGTACACCATGCTCCTGGGCCCGCCGGGAAAGAACGGCTCCCTGGACTGGACGGGTTACTCCGACCCCGCCTTCGACCAGCTTGTGCTGACGGCCGGGCAGCAGCTGAACCCGGACACCGCGGCGACCTACTACGCCAAGGCCGACACCCAATTGTGGGACAACATGGTCTCGCTGCCACTGTTCGCCGAGCCGACCGCCCTGGCCTGGAGCCGCACCATCGGGGGCGTGACCCCCACGCCGCAGAGCAACAGCCTCCTGTGGTTCGCCCAACTATGGGCGGTGCGGGTGGCAGAGTCCACCAGCAACACCACGCCCTCGCTGCCCGGCCAATAACAGCGCCCTCGCGGCCCGGTACGCGGCCCGGGCGGGGTGACGGGGGCGCGCTACGATCTCCGGACGCTTGATTTCGGAGCGTTCGCCCGTCGGAGTGGCGGAATAGGCAGACGCGCCAGCTTGAGGGGCTGGTGCCCGCAAGGGCGTGGGGGTTCAAGTCCCCCCTCCGACACGCGACAACCCCACGCGGAGGGACGCGATGACCTTTTCGCCCTCCTCGCTGCGGTGATAGCGAAGACACACCCCGGCGGCGCGGTACACGCGCTGCCGTTCTGCGGTGTCTGAGTGGGCCAAGAGGGCGGTCAGGCCGCCGACACCTTCGAGGAGCTCGTGCACCTCTCGTCCGGTCAACAGATGGGGTTCAGAGCCCTTGTAGGTGTCGATGACGGCAGTGGCTGCAGCGAGCTCAACCTGGACGGCCCGGGTGCGCTCGGTGACGAGAACCGGGTCCAGGCCGGCGTCCAGCGCGGCGAGGTACTGGTCGAGCTTCTTTCGCGCTTCGTGGGCCTGGCGGCGCGCCAGGCGAAGTTCGGCGGGCTCGCTGGATTGATGGTTGTCGGCATCGAGGATGGCCGCCACCGTGGCATCGAGGCGTTCGGGTGAGGACAGGTCCGCCAGCCACTCGTCGACCGCCGGCAGGACCCGGTGCTCGGCGACGAAGAGGGTCTTCGGATGGCCGTCGTCGCCCGGGTAGTCGTTCCGGTAGGTGCACTGGTAGCCGACCCGTTCCGAGCTGCCTCGGCGCTTGACGGTGTGGCCCTGCATCTTTCGCCCACAGCGGGCACAGATCAGGAGGCCGCGCAGGGCGTAGCGCGTGTGTTGGGGCCGATCGGGGCGTGGCCCGGGTGTCGCCGGGGCCCGGTCTGTCTGCGCTTGACGCCAGACCGACTCGCTCACGATTGCGGGCACGGTGCCCTCCGTCTCGACCACCTCGGAGGCCGGCGCCGGGGACATCCGGGTGACGTTGCCGGCGGCGGGGTCGTTCACGTCGTAGAGGCGTTCGACCTTGCGGTAGCGCCCGTAAATGCCCTGCCCCTTGTACTTCGGGTTCATGACGATGGCTCGGACGGCGCCGAGCGACCAGGCCCGGCCGAGACGGTGCGGGTTTCGTTCCCGGTCGGCCGCGGAGGGGCAGGGGAGCCCTTGCTCGCTCAGGCGAGCGGCGATGGTCCGGAAGCCGACGCCTTCGACCCGCCAGGCGAAGATCTGCTCCACCACCTTGGAGGTCTCAGGATCCACGGCCAGATCGGTCAGTTGGATGCCCTGGCGGGCCTTCTCCGGGTTGGGGTGCGGCACGCCGGTACGCACGAGCCGGTAGCCGTACGGCGGTCGTCCGCCGAGGTAGCGACCTTCGGGCGCCATGGCCTTCATAGAGGTCCGCACCCGTACCCGGAGACGGTTGCGCTCAGCCTTGCTCAAGCCGCCGAACAACGACATGAGGAGATCGTGCGCTTCGGACTCGGGATCGACGGGACCGCCGACTTCGGGCACCCAGAGCTGGACGCCCCAGTGTGCGAGCTGCGGCAGGATGTTCTGCACATGGCCCGCCGACCGAAGGCGCGCTGCGGTTCGCCGACGACGATCCCGGTCCAGCCCCGAGCGGGTTGGGGAGCTCCGCGAGAGTCGGGCCGCTTCGGGACGCCTGGGCCAGGGGACGGACCGAGAGACGTCGGTGTCGTGGGTGACCGACACGATCTCGCGCCCGCCCGACGATCAGGGCACTGGCGCGGGAGATCTGCCAGCGCAAGCTTTCCTCGGGGTTCTGCTGGTCGTCGGTGGAGGTCCGGCAGTAGGCGGTGAGTGGGATG
>CAWKJX010000008.1:0-495932 GCA_963850095.1 uncultured Acidimicrobiaceae bacterium
TCAGGACCACGTGGCGACCGATCGCTCCACTGCCGTTGCGACGGCGCTGACGGCCGGGATGGATGTCGAGTTGCCATTTCCGGCCGAAATGGTCGACGGCGTACCCGAAGCGCTGGACCGCGGACTTCTCGACATGGAGAGGGTCGACCTGGCGGTGGCACCGCGTGCTCCGACTCAAGTTCGAGTTGGGCCTCTTCGAACGACCGTACGTCGAGCCGCTCACCGCGGCACTGGAGCGACCTCGGATCGGGAACTGGCGAGGACCATCGGTGTCCGCTCGATCACCCTGCTGCAGAACGGCGGAGTCCTTCCGCTCGACGGGCGGTCGGCGAAGGTGGCGGTGATCGGGCCGAATGCCGACGATTCCATGGCGCTGTTCGGTGACTACAGCTTCGAGAGCCACGTGCTGGCGCGTGGTTCTGCGGACGGCGCGGTCGAGACACAATCGCCCACGGTGCTCGAGGCACTGCGGACACGACTGAACCAGTCGGTCTCGTATGTGGAGGGGGCACACGTGATGGACGGCGAGCTCGGGGGGATTCCCGAGGCGGCGCCGCCGCCCGGGCCGCGGACGTAGCCGTCGTCGTGCTGGGCGACCGGTCGAGACTCTTCGGGGAGGGCACCGTCGGGGAAGGGTCTGATGCGTCGGATCTCTCCCTACCGGGAGGACAAACAGCCCTCCTCGAGGCCGTGCTCGGCAGCGGGACGCCCGTCGTCCTCGTCCTCTTGAGTGGGCGGCCCTACGACCTGACGGCCGCGTCGTCGTGCGCCGCCATTATGGAGGCGTGGTTCCCGGGTCAAGAGGGAGCGCACCCGATCGCGGACGTCCTGCTCGGTGACGCCGAGCCCGGCGGTCGCTCGCCGGTCACCTTCAGCGCTGGTGCAGGTTTTCAGCCCATGTACGTTGGCCCATTTTCGACGTCGCCCGGGAGTCCCCCTTTGAAGGGTTTCGATGCGGTGTTCCCCTTCGGGCACGGCCTCTCCTACACGACGTTCGACTACTCCGACCTCGATGCGCCCACGGAAGTGGCGATCGACGGGTGCCTCGAGGTGTCCTGCAGCGTCCGAAACAGCGGCACCCACGCCGGTGAGGACGTCGTCCAGCTCTACATCCGTGACCGGGACGCATGCGTCCTGCGGCCCGTCCAGCAGCTCGTCGGGTTCCAGCGGGTCGCACTTGCGCCCGGACAGGAGGCCCGGATCACCTGGCAGGTGCCGACGGACCTTCTGGCCTACTCGGGTATCGAGTACACCCGGATTCTGGAGCCGGGCCCGGTCGACCTCCTGGTCGGTGCGTCCTCGAGCGACATCCGCCTGGAAGCCGAGTGTCTCCTCACGGGTCCCGTGCGGCACCTCGACGCGGACCGCCTCCGGTCGAGCACGGCCACTGCCGTGCTGAGCCCGTCCCCCTGAACGGACCGGGATCTCAGACGCCTGGAGGCTCCGCCCGGCCCGCCAGCTCGGCCAGCACCTCCTCGGTGTGCTCGCCCAGGCGCGGTGCCGGAGTATGCGGCCGGATGGCCACGTCGGAGAAGCTGACCGGGCCGTTGATGGAGCGCTGTGAGGCCCCGTCGACCTCGCTGGTCAGCTCGAGGAGCCCGTCGTTGACCAGCAGCTGCGGGTCCTCGAGCACCTCGGCCGGGGTCTGGGCCGGGGCCCACCACACGCCCTCGCGTTCGAAACGCTCGGCCCAGACGCTGAGGGGTTCCTGCCCGATGATGTCGTCGAGGACCGCGATGACCTCGGTGCGGTTCTTGCGCAGCGCCCGCGCGTTCGCGAACCGGGGATCGTCGTGCAGGTCCTCGCGCCCGAGGGCCCGGTAGATCTTGTCGATGTGGCGATCGGCCTCCAGGCCGGTGAAGAAGAACCAGCGCCCGTCCTTGGTCCGGTACGAGTTCATCATCGGGGTCTGGTTCACGTGCCGTGCTTCGGCCGGCGCCACCTTGCCCAGGTTGGCCTGGAGGCTCAGGTCCCACCCGAGCACGTAGGCCCCCGTGCGCAGGAGCGAGACCTCCACCACCCGGCCGCGCCCGGTCAGGCGCTGCTCGAGCACCGCCGCCAGGAGCCCGGCCAGCGTGGCCAGCCCGCTGATGTGGTCGCCGATACCGCCACGCACGTTGAGCGGCACCCCCTCGGCGTTGGTGGCCAGCTGTACCGCCAGGCCGGAGCGGGCCCAGAAGGCGCCGATGTCGTAGGCCGACCGGTTGCGGTCCTCCCCGCGCAACCCGTAGCCGCTGACGCTGCCGTAGACCAGGCGGGGGTGGCGGGCCACCGTGGCCCCGGGCTCGAGGCCGAGCCCGTCGAGCGCGTCGGGACGCAGGTTGGTGAGGAAGACATCGGCCGTCTCGAGGAGAGCTTCGAGTTGGTCCCGGGGCTCCGGCTGGCGCAGGTCGAGGACGACGCTGCGCTTCCCGCGGTTGTCCTGCCGAAGGCCGGGTTGGCGAAGTCGTCGCCGCCGATCCCGAGGGACCCGAACACGTTGCGCATGGGATCACCGGTCGGCGCCTCCACCTTTATGACGTCGGCCCCCCAGTCGGCCAGCAGCGCCGCCGCCGAAGGCGCGGCCACCCACACCCCCAGCTCGACCACCCGCAACCCGTTCAGGGACTGCAGGCCCGTAGGTTCGGGGTCCGTCACGCGGAGGCGCCCTTCTGCTGCGTCTGCTGCGCCGACGCCCGCTGACGCAGCTCCTCCTTCACGACCTTGCCGGTGGCGTTCTGCGGGAGGGCGTCCAGAATCTCCACCGCACGCGGCACCTTGTAGTTCGCCATCTGCTCGCGGCTCCAGGCGATGATGTCGGCTTCGGTCACGTCCTCGGACACGACGACGAACGCCATGCCGACCTCTCCGAGGCGCTGGTCGGGGATGCCGATGACGGCCGCCTGCCGGATCGCCGGGTGCCGCAGGAGCGCATTCTCGATTTCGGCCGGGTAGGCGTTGAATCCACCCACGATGAACATGTCCTTCACCCGACCGACGATGCGCAGGCGACCGGCCTCGTCGATCACCCCGAGGTCGCCCGTGCGCAGCCAGCCGTCGGCCGACAGCACCTTGGCCGTCTCCTCGGGGTCGTCGAGGTAGCCGGCCATGACGCTGGCGCCACGCAACAGCACCTCGCCCGCCTCGCCGGTCCCGAGCTCGCGGTCACCCTCGCCGACGACACGCATCTCGAAGCTGGGACGGGCCCGGCCGACGGTGGTGGCGATCGCCTCGGGGTCGTCGCCCTTCTCCGTGGCGGACGCGGTGCCCCCCTCGGTCAACCCGTAGCCCGTGACGATCGTGTCGAACGGGAGCTCGGCGTGCACGCGGCGGATGAGCTCGACCGGGATGTCGGCGGCGCCGGTCACCGCCACGCGCAGGCTCGAGAGGTCGTGGGCGGCGCGGCTCGGGTGGTCGAGGATGGCCTGGTAGATGGTGGGTGCCCCAGGCAGCACGGTGACGTGCTCGGACGCGACCCGGGTCAGGACGCGCTCCACCTCGAAGACCGGTTCGGGGAGCATGGTGGCGCCGGCGGCGACGCTGGCCAATATGCCGGCCTTGAGCCCGAACATGTGGAAGTAGGGATTCACCTGGAGGTAGACGTCCCCGGCCCGCAACCCCGTCATGGCGACCCAGTCGGTGGCCACAATGAGGGTGCGGCCGTGCGTCATCACGACGCCCTTGGGGATTCCGGTCGTCCCCGACGTGAAGAGGATGTCGGAGGGGTCGTCGGGGGTGAGGGCGGCGCGGCGGCGCTCGGTCTCGGCCAACGCCCCGGGGGTGGCGCGGCCGAGGAAGTCCGGCCAGAGGACGGCTCCCCGCGTGGCCGGGCCGTGGGCGACGACGACCGTTTCGAGCGCCAGCAACGGCACGCCCGCGGCCCCGAGCATGGCCACGTAGTCGGTATCGAGGAAGTCGGTCACGGTGACCAGGGCCCGGGCACCGCTTCGCCCCAGCATGTCCGCCGCCTCGGGACCCTTGAACCTCGTGTTGATCGGGACCAGCACGGCCCCGGCCGAGAAGATGCCCAGCACGGCGACGACCCACTCGACGCAGTTGAAGCACCAGATGGCCACCCGGTCGCCCGGCTCGACGCCGGACCCGACCAGGGCGGCGCCGAAGTGGCGGGCCGCCCCGGCCAGCTCGGGATAGGTGAGAGAGGTGTCACCGTCGCGTATGGCCACCAGGTCGGCGAAGCGCTCGGCGGAGCCCGCCAGCATGGCCGGGATGGAGGGCCACGGTGCCGGGCCGGCTATGGCCTCGCTCATGCGCTTCCCGGGGGCGTCCGGTCACCTCCGGAGAACGAGACTCTTGTCACGCAATAATGTTACTTTCAACGAGCATCCTCACACGAGCTGGGAGAGATTCCCGGTCACTCACCAGGCAAGGGAGACGAGATGACCACGACTGCGTCCGACCTCTACTACGACCCCTACGACTTCGCCATCGACGCCGACCCCTATCCGGTGTGGAAGCGCCTGCGCGACGAGGCCCCGCTCTACTACAACGAGAAGTACGACTTCTTTGCGGTCAGCCGCTACGAGGACGTCGAACGCTGCTTCGTCGAGTGGCAGACGTACAGCTCGGCCAAGGGCTCGGTGCTCGAGCTCATAAAGGCGGACATGGAGATGCCGCCGGGCGTGTTCATCTTCGAAGACCCGCCGGACCACGACCTGCACCGCGGGCTCATGAGCCGGGTGTTCACGCCCAGGCGCATGGCCCAGATTGAGCCACAGGTCCGCGCCTACGCCGCCCGCAAGCTCGACCCGCTGGTCGGCGCGGGCGGCTTCGACTTCATCGCCGACCTCGGCGTCGAAATCCCGATGCGCACCATCGGCATGCTGCTCGGCATCCCCGAGGAGGACCAGGAGAAGCTCCGGGGGCACATCGACGACAGCCTCCGCCTCGACGAGGGTGTGATGCCCGGCGCCGAACTCTCCACCACCAGGGACACGGCGTCGGACGACTACGGGGCGTACATCGACTGGCGGGCCGAGAACCCCTCGGACGACCTGATGACCGAGCTGCTCAACGCCGAGTTCACCGACGAGCACGGCACGGTGCGCACGCTCACCCGTGACGAAATCCTGGGATACGTCACCCTGCTCGCCGGCGCCGGCAACGAGACCACCACCCGCCTGGTCGGCTGGGCGGCCAAGCTGCTGGCCGAGCACCCGGACCAGCGCAAGATGCTCGTCGACGAGCCGGCGCTCATCCCCAACGCGGTCGAGGAGCTCTTGCGCTACGAGGCCCCGTCACCCGTCCAGGCCCGCTACGTCACCAAGGACGTCGAGCACCAGGGCCAGACCGTGGCGGCGGGGAACGTCATCCTCATCCTGAACGGGTCGGCCAACCGGGACGAACGTCAGTTCGAGGACCCCGACCGCTTCGACGTCACGCGCAAGATGGGGCGCCACCTGAGCTTCGGCTACGGCATCCACTTCTGCCTGGGCGCCCACCTGGCCCGCCTCGAGGCCCGCATCGCACTCGAGGAGGTGCTGCAACGGTTCCCGGAGTGGGAGGTCGACTACGACAATGCCGTGCAGGCCCGCACCTCCACTGTGCGCGGGTGGGAGAAAATGCCCGTCCGAATTCCGTGAGCGAGGCCACCGTCGTCCTGACCGAGGTCGTCGACCGCACCCTCGTCATTACCCTCAACCGCCCGGCCGTCCGCAACGCCTTCGACTCGCAGCTCTCGCTCGGGGTGCTGGCCGCCTTCCGAACTTTGGACGCCGACCCCGATCTGCGCGTCGGAATCCTGACCGGGAGCGGCGGCTCGTTCTGCGCCGGCATGGACCTGAACTCCTTCGCCCGGGACGGACTGCCCGAGAAGATCGACACGGTTCTGCGCTACGGATGCCGGAAGCCGCTCATCGCCGCCATCGAGGGCATCGCGGTCGGCGGCGGGCTGGAGTTGGCCCTGACGGCCGACCTCCTGGTGGCCTCCGCCGACGCCAGGTTCGGCTCGCCCGAGGTGAAGTTCGGCCTCTTCCCCGCGGGAGGCGCGCTGCTCAGGCTGCCCCGCCACCTGCCCCAGTCGCTCGTCACCGAAATGAGCTTGACCGGGGGGCTGATCAGCGCGCAGACGGCCTTCGAGCGCGGGCTGATCGCGCGCCTGTGCGAGACCGGTCAGGCCCTCGGTACCGCGCTCGAGCTGGCGGCCGCCATTGCCCGCAACGCGCCGCTGGGTATTGATGCCTCGCTGCAGCTCCTCCGCCGGGCTCCGGGCCGGACCGAAGACGAGTTGTGGGAGGAACAGCTCAAACTGGTGGACTCGGTGTTCCACTCCGAAGACGCCCGGGAGGGTGCACGCTCGTTCGCCGAGAAGCGGCCGCCCGAGTGGCGAGGGCGTTAGCGTCCGTCCGGCCGTGGCCTCAGCCGTGGACGGGTGAGCACAACAGCTGACGGGTGTTCCCCTCAGGCGGGTATCGGCAACTCCGACGCAGCGACGTCGAGAACCCGGTCCAGCCTCGTCAGCACGAACAGATTCATCATGAACAGGTTGGGATCGACGAACCGCAGTCTGATCCCCGAGTCGTGGCACTGCATGTGAGCCGTCACGAAGACGGAAAGACCGGACGAGTCGGTGTAGTTCAGCTTGGACAGGTCGACCTCAATGAGGGCCATGGAACCGGTCGTCAGGCGAACGAACTCCTCCATCAGTTGCGCCGTCGTCGACAGGTCAAGTTCTCCGACCAGAGCCATCCTGGCCGACGATCCGCACTCCTCGGTTTCGATACGCAGCAAGTCGGTCGTCATAGTCGTCCGTGCCCCTTCTCGGAAGTCCTCGCTCCGTCAACGTCCATTGCCAGCTACAGGCCTTGCAAAACATCCGACGCTGTGGGCTGGGAAAACGCAAGAGCCTGGTCTAATGGGGGCGGGTCGAGTCTTCCTCGCAGGTCGCATCTCTTTACGGGGGCAGAAGGGCAGGCCGTTGACCGCGCCGGTTCAGCCCCAGGCGCGGTCACGTCGACCGAGAGGGCGCTCCCTGCGGCCTCGTCGCGCCGGTCAGTGTTTCGTCGTCGCGGGGCAACTCCGCCAGCCGGCACGGAATGTCGGCGCGCACATCCAGGTGATAGCTCGCACAAATCCGGTGATACCCATCGGCGATGGTCAGCGGAGCGCGCCCGTTGAGATCGCCCCTCAGGCAAAGGACCGGGGACAGCAAGCGCCCGCCTTTGAGATCCTTGAGCTTCCGGGCCACGCTCGGGTCGTCGCCGGACAATACGGGAAGGTTGCTAGCCCGTATCAGGTCGTCGGCGCGTCGGACGACCAGTGGAGCATTGCGCAATCGCTGCACCGCGACCTGAGCCGTCTCGTTGGGTAACAGAAGGCTCAGGTAATTCGAGGCGGAGTCGTAGTCTATTTCGGCGGGTGTTTTCGTCCAATTGCTCTGCTTGACCTTGCCCATGGTGATCCGTCCCTTCCGATCGGCTTCGCTTCCCTACCCATTCGGCGGCGGCGCCACACTCCGCTCGTCGTGAAGCCGGCCGCGTGGCGTCAGGCGGGACCGATGGCCCCGGTCATCGAGGCCCGCAGCTGCAGGCCGGCCTCGTCCAGCCAGGCGCCGATCACGGTGTCCAGGTCGTCGAGCTGGGACTCGAGGACATACAGGCCGCGGGTGGGCAGAGTGGCACCGAGCTCCACCAGGACGGGGCGCAGATGAACTTCGACGGCCAGCGCGTGCTGCGGGCCGGCGCCCACCATGAGCGGGACCACGGTGACCCCGGCCAAATCGGTCGTTTTGAACCAGTCGAGGAAGGACTTGAGCAGCCCGGTGTAGCTCGCCTTGTAGGTGGGCGAGGCCACCACGGCGAGGGAGCAGCCGCGCACGGCGGCTACAGCGTCCTTCACCGCCGGCGAGGACCAGTCGAAGAGCTGGGGACCGAAATCGGCCAGGTCCACCGTCACCCGCGGGGCATCGGCCAGCCCGGCCGCACCGGCCGCGGCCGCGGCGACCGCCTCGGCGACGCGCCGCGTGCGCGAGCGAGGCTTGGGGTTACCGACCACGACGCCGACCGTGCTCACGCGCCGACCGTACCCGACGCCGCCGGGGGCGGGCGCCTTCACCCGAAGGTCGGGATGATCTGCGGCAGATCGACCGTGGTGCGGATGCCGGGCTCGGCGGCGCAGACGTATGGCACCGCGTTGACGGGCCGGTGCGCCGTGAGGCCGGGCGACGTCGCCGCCCACTCCTCGTCGGGCACCGGGAAGCGGATGTCGAGGTCGAGCGGCGTGTCTCCCTCGACCAGTACGTGCCAGCCCGTCTGGCGCAGGTCCCAGGCGGGGTCGACGTCGGTGGTGAGGTACCAGTTGGCGCTGAAGGTGAGCAGGGGACGTCCCCGGTGGATCCCCGTCACGTCGAGACGCTGCGCCGCGATGGTGCCCGCCTCGATGCGACCCGCCGCCACCTCGGTGGCCTGCCGGGCCACGGCCACGCTGCCCGAGGCCACGACGTCGTCGAGCGGCAGGGACAAGGCCTCGGCAACGAGGCGCAGCGAGCCGGCGAACGAGGCGCCGCCGTGTTGCTCGACGCCCCGGGGGTCGAAGTGGGACGGGTCGCGGCCGTAGCCCATGAGATCGAAGATCATCTCGGGCGAGTTGCGCGACGACATGTCGGCAAACTCCTCAACGGTCAGGCGGTCCAGGCGCCGCTGCAACGACAGCAGCACCAGCGGCAGCGCCTCGGTGATGAACCCGGGGCTGGACCCGGTGCTGTAGAGCGACGAGTTGCCTTTGGCACAGGCGGTCTCGATGCGCTCGCGTAATTCGGGCTCGAGGCCGTCGGGGTGGTGGAACTCGCTACGCGTCGAGACCACGTTGGCGCCGGACTCGAGCAGGCGGGACAGCACGTCTACGTCCACCCGGTCGCCCATATAGAGGACGCAGTCGGGCTGGAGGGCCACGATCTCTTCGACGTCACGGGTGGCCACCACGCCCGTGGGCGCCAGGCCGCAGAGCTCCCCCGCATCCCGACCCACCTTGGTCTCCGAGTACACGTAGAGCCCGACCAGATCGAGGTCGGGGTGCTCGATCACTGCCTGCAGCGAGCGCAGGCCGATGTTGCCGGTCGCCCACTGGACCACCCGATACCGACCACTGCTCATGCCGGACTCCCTCCTGACCCCGCACCACCTGTACGGAGGCGACAGGAGCGACGCTATTGGATCCGCCGGCAACCCGCCGCCCGGCGCCTCCGGGACGGGGACCGGGGGCCAGGTCGGGCCGGTTGGCCAGGGTGCGGCGGCGCGGTGCCTGTCCCAGGACCGGGTCGACGTGCTGGTGGTGACCGACCTCGGCCCCGAGGACGAATGGCTCGGGCCGTACGGGCGCGTTCGGTCAAGGTCCTGTGGTGGGCTCGACCCTCACGGTCGACCCGCCGGCCCGGACCAGTTGGGCGCTGCCGGTAGATGTTCCCGAAATGACTATGGAGTGTCCTTGCCGTCTTTTCGCCAAAACGAGACCGAAAAGCTTCTCGGCAAGCGCTCGACGTGGAATGCGGGCTCCATGCGTACGGTCGACAGAGCACCTTCCTGGACCGCCTCATAAGATCACTGCTTCCGATGAGTCCCTCACCCGAGACGCGCCTCGCCCCAATCCCATTCGCCGAGTGGGACGACCACACCCGGGACGTCCTTCTGTCCCACCTGCGGCGGCCCGAGCTCTACCTGTCCGGTGCGCCCGAGGCGCCACCAATGCCGGTCGTCCTGGAGCTGTTCGCCCACCACCTCCCCCTGAGCGAGACGTGGCTGCCCTTCACCGACATGCTGGCCAGCGACCAGTCGACGCTCGAGCCTCGACTACGAGAACTCCTGATAGTCCGCGTGGCCTGGCGGACGCAGTCGGGCTACGAGTGGGGACAGCACGCACGAATGGGGCGCGACGCGGGTCTCACCGATGAACAGCTGCGGGCAGTCACCGAAGGGCCAGCGGCTCCAGTGTGGACGGCACTCGAGCGTGCCCTGCTCACGGCGGTGGACGACATCGTCGACGGGTTCGGCGTCAGCGACGAGACCTGGAACACGCTGAGCTCCTCCTTCGAGCCCGCACAGCTCTTCGAGCTGCTCTTCGTGATCGGCGGCTACCTCTGCCTGGCCGGGGTGCTCAACAGCATCGGGCTGCGCGGTGACCCTCCGGCGGCACCGTGAAGGCGGTCCGCAGTCAGGACGGCGGCGTGGCTCTAGTCGACGTCGACGAGCCGCCGGGCATCGGCGAGGTGCTCGACATGAAGGCCACCAGCGTGTGCGCGTCGGACCTCAGCTACATCCGCTACGGCAGCACCAATATTTTGGGCCACGAGCTGGCGGGCCTGCGTGGGGACGGCACCCCGGTGGTCGTCGAGGCGATCTACGGCTGCCTGGAATGCGACCAGTGCCGCCGGGGCGCCTACAACCTGTGCCCCACCCACGGGTCACGCGCCCTCGGCATGTTCGCCGACGGCGGCATGGCCGAGCAGTTCCGCGCCCCGCCCGAGCGCCTGGTCGCGCTGCCGAACGGCCTCGAGCTGCGCGACGCCTCGGTGGTGGAGCCCGCCTCGGTGTCATGGCACGCGTTGCGCCTGGCCGAGACCGGGCCCGGTCGCCGGGTGGTCGTGGTCGGAGCGGGCGCGCTGGGCCTGCTGGCCGTGGCGGCCGCCCGGACGCAGGGCGGCGAGGACGTGGCGCTCGAGGCCCGGCACCCCCACCAGCGCGAGGCGGGTGAGCGCCTCGGCGCGCGCATCGGCGCGGAGGGGAGCTACGACGTCGTCGTCGAGGCGGCCGGGTCGCCGGAGAGCCTGGCCCGCTGCGGCGAGCTGGTGGCGCCCGGCGGCACCATCGTGGTCCTCGGCGTCCACTTCGGCCCGGTGCAGCTGGATTGGATGCCGCTGTTCAACCGCGAGGCCCGGCTCATCCCCTCGCTGGGGTACTGCGAGCACGACGGCGTGCGCGAAATGGAAGAGGCGGCGGCCATGCTGGCCCGGGACCCTGACATCGTGCGCACGGTTATTACGCACCGCTTCGGTTTGGAGGACGCGGCCGAGGCCTTCCGCGTGGCCTCGGACCGCGGTCCGGCGCCATACGCGTCGTGCTCGAGCCCTGAGGGGCGCCAGCCGGCGCGGCAACGGGCAGGACCGGGGCCCGGTCTGACCGTCACCATCGACGGCGAGGGGTCAAGCGCCAGCCGGCGTGAGCCGCACGACCACCGCAGCCGGATCGTGGGCGTGCGACCCCACCTCGAGCTCGACGTCTCCCGGTTCGGGTAGTACCCGGCGGCGTTCGCCGGCGTCCCAGGCGGCCAACGGCCGCAGCGAGACGGGCACGGGCACCGACGTCGTCGAGCCGGCCTGCACCGATACCGGGGCGAACCCGGCCAGGAACAGCTCGCCGGCGTAGGGGCCCGACGACGACCGGCCGTACACCTGCACGACATGGATGCCGTCACGCCCTCCGGTGTTGGCCACCTCCACGGTCAGCGCCGCCTTGCCCTCCTCGACCGAGTCCACCACCACCGCGCGCACGGCGAACGTCGTGTAGGAGAGGCCGAAGCCGTGCGGGAAGGCGGCGGGTACGCCGAGTTTGTCCAGCAGGCGCTGGCCGTGGAAGCGGTCGTACGTGATGGCGGCGGCCTCGCGGTCGAAGAACGGCAGGTGCGCCTCCGAGGTGGGGATGGAGAATGGCAGACGGCCGCTCGGGTTGTGCGCCCCCGTCAGCACGTCGGCCAGCGCGTGACCGCCCTCCATGCCGGCGTACCACATCATCACCACCGCGGGCACCTGGGCGCGCCACCCCTCGGTCAGCACCGCGCCGGCCGCAACCAGGGCGACCACGGTGGAGGGGTTGGCCGCGGCGACGGCCCGGATGATCTCCACGTCGGCCGGCCGCAGACTCAGCGAGGCACGGTCGCCGCCCATGCCGCGGCTCTGCTCGCCCGGGGCGAACGCCTCGCCCAGGACGCGCACCATGTCGTCGGGTATCGGGGGGAACAGCGACAGCAGCTCCGGTGTCGCCGTCGAGTCGGGCCCGATGTACTCCCCTTCGTCCTGGGCGTCGTACCCGGCGACCACAACGGCCACGTCCGCCCCGGCCGCCGCCTCGGTCGCCGCCGCCACGTCGTCGATCTCCACCAACCGCACCTCGGCGTCGGGGAACGCGGCCCGGATGCCCTCGAGCGGGCGTGACCGCCGACGGCGGGCGCACGTCCGACGAGCCGTGGTCGCCCATGTTGGCGGCATCGGCCAGTCGGCCGATCAGGGCGATGGAGCGCACGCTCCGCGGGTCGAGGGGCAGAACCGGTCGGTCACCCACCGGCTCGTTCTTGAGCAGGACCATCGCCCGCGCCGCCACCGTCCGAGCCAGGGCGCGCGCCTCGTCGTTGGCCACCACCTGGGCCGGCGGGTCGGCATGTTCCCGGGTGACGTAGGAGCGCAGTTGCGCCGTAATCAGCCGCACGCCGGCGCGCGCCACCATCGCCCAGGACGTCTCCTCGGCCTGGAGCTGGTCCGCCAGGTACATGGGCCCGCTGCTGGCGGAACGGCTCTTCGAGGTCCATGCCGGCGTTGAGCGACGCCGCGGCGTCGCGCAGCCCCCAAATGAAGTCGGTCACGGTGATGCCGCCCCAACCCCACGTGTCGCGCAGCACGGTGGTCAGCAGGTACTCGTTCTGGCCGCACCACTCGCCGTTGACCGAGTTGTACGCCCCCATGACGGCCGCCACGCCCTGCTCCGCCACCCGCTCGAAGTGCGGGAGGTACACGTCGTGGAGCGTCGGCTCGTCGGCCGTGACGTCCACGGTGAAGCGGGCGTTCTCCATGGAGTTGAGCGCGTAGTGCTTGGCGCACGCCATCACCCAGCGCTGGGTGCCCCTGGTCAGCGCGGCACCGAACTCACCCAGGTGGTACGGGTCGTCCCCGTAGGTCTCCTGCGCCCGACCCCAGGCGGGATGGCGGGGCAGGTTGATGCACACGCCGCCGAAGAAATTGCCGCCCAAGGCCCGGATTTCGCGCCCTATGACGTCGCCGACCTGCTCCTCGAGCGAGACGTCCCACGTTGCCCCGCGGGCCATGGAGACCGGGAAGGCGGTGGCGGCGCCGGCGACGCAGCCGCGCGGCCCGTCGACGAACCGCGTGCCGGGCAGCCCGAGCCGATGGACGGCGCCGTGCACGATGGGCTCGCGGTTGTAGCCCTCCGACCGGAAGCGGGCCAGTCCTTCCCAGAAGTCGGTGTCGCCGTCGAGCAACCAGAGCCGCTCCCCGTCGTCGAGCTCGGCGTAGAGCTCCTCCGCCACCTCGGTGACGTCCCGACCGAGCTGTATCGAAAGGACGGCGTCCTCGAAGGCCGTGGGCATTGCGAGGGAATCTATCGAGCGGGTTTCGGCCACGTCGGGTTGGCGGACCAGTGGGGTTGGCCCAGTTTGGCCGGTTGGCCCGGTTCGCCGCGCTGGCCGCTACACAGATGTGGTTGCCGTCGACGTCGCCAGGAGGTCCAGAGTCGAGACCACGCCGAGGCCGTCGAGAATGCGTTGGCTCTCCTTTTCGGCCGCATCGGGGGCCAGCTCCGTCTTCTCCAGGCCGAGCTCGGCGACGACCTTCAACGTCAGCGCGAGCTCGAAGTCCACCTGGCGGAGCCGGGCCACGTCGAGGCTCGCCTGGAGGGCCAATCCGGCCCGCTCCAACTCACCGGCCCGGGCCAGCGCCACGCCTCGCACCCGGTGCAGCAGGGGAAGCTGCTGCGCCCCGCCGATCGCCTCGGCCCGCGCTATTTCGGCGTCCGCTCGGGCCAAGGCGGCGTCGAAGTCACCGGCAAGCAACTCGGCCTCAGCCCAGCGCGCCCCGGCCTCGAGAGCGATGTGGTGGCTGCCGAGCGCCTCCCCCTCGTCCCGCGCTTCGGCGAAGCGCCGCACGGCCTCGTCGAACCAGCCCCGGGCGGCGGCGCAACGACCGAGGTTGCAGTTCACGTACGCGACGCCCGACCGGTAGCCGGCGGCCCGCAGCGTCAATGAGATCGACTCGAAGAGCCGTGCCGCCTCCTCTATGCGACCCTGGTCCAAAACGATCTCAGCGGCGTTGTTCTGATAGGACGCTCGCTGTACCACCTCTCCAAAACGGTCTGCCCGCTCGCGGGCCTGCTCGTAGAGCGACAGCGCACCGTCCCAGTCGCCGTGGAAGTAGGCGAACATCCCCAGCGAATTGAGCATGGTCGCCTGGCCCTGCAGGTCGCCGATCTCCTCCGTCAAGGCGAGCCCCCGCCGCCAGTTCGCCGGATCCTCGAGCACCCCCAAGTCCATCAGGGCCCAGTCGAGCACTCCCAGGGCATTCGAGAGGGCCTCCTTCTCGTCGGCCAGCTCGGCTTGCACAATGGCCCGCTTGGCCCAGGCGATCGAGCGGGTGTGGTGGCCCTGCTCCTGGCAGAACCGGGCGTACCAGGCCAGCAGCTGGGCCCGTTGGCGCTGCGCCTCGGGGTCCTCGTCGCCTTCGAGGATATGCAAAGCCCGCGTGAGCCAGCGCAGCGCGTTGCTGTAACGGTCCAGCCACCCCTGCACCTGCGACAGCTTCATCATCAGCCTGGCCTGCGCCAGGTGGTCGTCACCGATGAGGCGGCGGGCCGCGCGGTATTCGGAGACGGCGCCCACGTACTCGCCCGTCCGGTGCCTGGCCTCCGCCAGCGCCTCGTGCACCCCGGCGACGTCCCGCGCCCCGACCTCCGGAAGCCGCCGCGCCGAGGTCAGCGCACGCTCGTAGAACTCGGCCGCCTCGACGTTGGCGTAGACGCTCCGCGCCTTTTCGGCGGCGACCAGCGAGTAGCGCCAAGCCTCCTCGAACCGCTGAGCGTTGAGGTAGTGCAGCGACAGGGAGTGCGCCCACTCGTCGGGATCGTCTCCGGAGGCTGACTGGAGGAAGTCGGCGACGCGTCCGTGCAGCTCTCGGCGGAGGCGGTAGGTGAGCCCGTCGTAGGCACCGTCGCGCAGCAACGCGTGCCGGAAGACCAGGTTCGTGCCCTGAGCAGAGACGAAGTCGTTCAGCCGTTGCCAGATGTCGTCGCTGGGGCCTGGGACCTCGTCCAGGACGGCGCCGAGCAGCTCACCCGGAGCGGTACGGCCCAGGACCGAGACACGGCGGAGGAGGTGACGGTCGCCCGGCGACAGGCGGTCGATGCGGGCAGCGATCACCGCCTCTATGGAGTCCGGCAGCGAATCGAGGTCGTCGCTGTCCTGCGCCTCGGCGAGCAGCTCGCGCAGGAACAGCGGGTTACCCCCCGAGCGCTCGGCCAGCATGGCCACCTTCTGCGCCGGCAGCGGACTTGCGGCCATGGCCTTCTGGATCAGTTCGGCCGCCTCCTCGCCGTCAAGCGGCTCGAGCTTCATGCTGGTGAGCTCGCCCTTCTGGGCCACGAAGCCGGAGTCGACATCCCGCCGCGTGAGGCAGAGCAGCCAGGGCTTGACGTTGATGATGGGGATGAGGTCGCGCAGGAGGTCGGCCGAGGCCTCGTCCATCCAATGCGTATCCTCGATCACGAAGACCGTCGGCCGATTGACGATCTCGTGCAGCAGCACCGCCATCACGCGACCGAGACGTTGACCCCTGAACTGCGGATCGAGCTCGGCCGTCTCACGCGTATCGGGCATGGCGACGTCCGCCACCGTGCCGACGAGGGGCGCCCAGGGCAGCAGCTCGGCGGTGGACTCTGCCAAGACGTCGATGATGCGTTGGCAGCGCCTCCTCGTGAGTCGCGGTGTCGCCGATGCCGAGCAGCTCGCGCACCATGCCACGCAGTGCGCCGTAGGGAATGGAGGACTGGTAGTACTCGCATCCGGCCCAGACCACGTCCATGTCGGCGGCCTCGGCCCGGAACGCCTCGATCAGCCGCGACTTGCCCACTCCCGGCTCGCCGACGAGCTCCAGGGCCGAGCCCGATCCACTCCGGGCCGACTCGACCATGGAACGCCAGGTGGTCATTTCCGCCGTCCGGCCGACCAGGGGCAACTGCTGGCTGGCGTCCGCCTGGCGCACGCCGAGCCGCTGGCCCACTTCGACTGCTTGGATCGGACGCGCCTTGCCCTTCACCTGGAAGGGCGGCACCTCGCTCGTCTCGAACTGGGAGCCGGAGCGGCCCGGGACCCCGGGCGTGGCCAGGATGGTTCCCGGTACCGCCTTGGCCATCAGCCGCGCGGCCAGGTTCACGGTGTCCCCCATGACCGTGAAGGTGCGCCGGTACGGCGGGCCGATGTCGCCGGCGAACACGCGGCCGCTGTTGACGCCGACCCGCAGGGGCGGGGTCCGGGGACGGTCCATGATTTGGCGGAGGGCCAGCAGCATGTGGTGCTCGTCCTCTCCGGTGGCCAGCGGGGCGCCGGCGACGAGGATGACCTTGCCGCCGTCGTGGTCGATGTCGGTGCCGATGAAGGTGACCTCGCGCTGGTCGACCGCCTCCTGGACGTCGGCGACAAGAGAGTCGAGATATTCGGTCGTCGCCTCGGGGCCCAGCGATCTCAACATTTCGTCGGTGCCGTCGAAGTGCACGAATGCGACGACGGCCCGGCGGTGCTCGGGCTCGCGCTCGGTCTCGCCCGTCGAGCGGCGGATGGCCGTGGGGATGCATTGGGCCAGGTCGACCTGGGGATCCTCGAGATGGCGCGGCACGACTGCACTGACGGACACGCTCGGCGCGCGCCGCAGGAGGTAGCCGTCGCCCCGCTGCTCGCCGACATCGGCCGGACGCAGCGCACGGGCTGTCTGTGCGCTGACCAGGATCTCGCCCGCCGTCGCCGTCGATTCCATGGAGACGGTTGTGCTCGCCGCCGGCCCTGTCACCACCAGCTCGCGGTGGGAGCGGCCGACCAGGAACATGTCGAACTGCCCGCTGTTGAGGCCAATCGACATCCGCAGCGTCACCCGTTGGCCCAGGACGTTCAGTTTCCCCGTCGCCCGCAGGTGCCGTCGCATGGCGAAGGCGGCCCGGCACGCCCGGCGCTCGTTCTCGGGACCACTGAAGAGCAAGAGAAGGGCGTCGCCTCCGAACTTCAGCAGCTGGGCTCCGTCGGCGTACGCCACCGCGAGCAGACCGACGAAGCACTCGTTGATGATCGCGGCCAACTCCTCGGCCCCGATTTTGCCGTGCACCGCCAAGCCCTCGGACAGTTTGGTGAAGCCCGAGATGTCGACAAAGACGAGGGTTCCGTCGACCGAACGGTGCTGCAGCTCCGGGGTCGTGCCGACCCAGTCCACCACCAACCGCGGCAGGTAGGGCGCGAACGTCCGGTAGCCGGGGCCGAACGGCTCTGGCTCAGCCAGCCTTGCCAGCGCCACCCGTCACGCTCCCCGCCCACCCTGGAACGGCCCAGTGGGGGACCTGCTCACGACCAGGCGCTCGCCCGCTGATGAGGTCCCCCTGAGGCTCATCGATAATAGGGATCGCCTGCCGGGTAGGTGATCTCCTCGACGACGTTGCCCTGCTTGGTCAGGGTGATGTAGTTGATGCACGGTCCGGACCCGACCTTGAAGGGGTTGCAGACCGGAAGCAGCCCCGCCGTCCCGGCGGGCGTGGTCTGCCCGAGCACGTTCTTGAAGGGCGCGGTGGACCGGAAGCACACCCAGAACAAGAGGCCTTCGAGGCCGGAACCCTTGGTTCCGTCGGCGAGCGGGAAGGTGTCGACGGCGGTGATCGTCCCCGTGCTCGACGTGAACGTGTTGCTCTCCGTCACCACGTTGGGCGCGTGCCGGAAGTCGTCGTTGCTGCAGTTCGTCGTGTTGGCTCCGCTGTCGGGCACGGTGGAGAGCAGCAGGTACCCCGTTCCTGTTCCCGAAGTGTTCACCTGGGAGTTCTCATTGTTCTGGGTTTCCGAGGTGGTGCAATTGGGAGGGGTGCAGCCCGCCACGGCGTTGGCCACGGTGATCGAGTCGGGAGGGGAGACCGATGCCGATGTTCCGGCGTTGGATGTGATGGTCACACCGACGGGGTAGGTGCCGTCGGCGGCATAGATGTGGCTGCCGTTCACCGTGTAGGTGGAGCCGGACACCGAGACGGACCCAGTTGTGGCGGAGCTACCGTCACCCCAGTTGATGGACGCGGTGAAGAAGCTGGTCGGGAGTGGTAGCCGGGGGATTGTAGCTGTCCGTGAACGTGGCCACCGGTCCGCTGAAGGCAGCTGCGAGTGTCACCGGGGCGATGGGGGTCACCGGGCTCGCCGTGATGACATCGGGCACCACGGTGAGCGACACGTTGTCGAGCGTGGGTCCCTGGTTCTGGTCGAAGGGCGTGGTGTCGTCGTCGAACTCCACCGTGCTGGTGGTCGAGGTCGCGAAGAAGTTGACGGTGCTCTGCGTCCACGTGAGAGGGGCTCCGTTGGAGACCGGCTGGACCGTGTCGATCGCTGTCGGGGAACCGTCGAGGTAGACGTCCAGGGTGTGGGTGACGCCCGGGGCTTCGTCCCCGTTGGCCGAGTACCAGAAGGAGAGGCTGTACTCCTCTCCGGGCGTGGTCGTCACTGACTGGCTGACCCCGCCCGGCGCCTCCGTCGTCCCGGCCAGGTCGATGCAGTTGTTCCCGTCCTCGCATCCCCAGTTGTTGTAGCTACTCGACGTCACGTCCACGCTGCCGTCGGGGGGGTTGCCGGCGCCGGTATAGCTGGCCGGGGTCACCACCGTCCAGTCGGGAACGGTCGAAGCGCCGGCATCGACGACGAGGTAGCCAACGCTGGGGATGGCTTCGTTGGTGGTCTCGAAACTGGGGTTCAGAATCAGGTTCGCCGGAGTTGTAGGAATAGCGCTCGCCGTTGCCGGCGTGAGAAGGACGGCGCCCCCGACGCCGAACGTGACCAGCGCGGCGGCCAGGACCGGCGCGCCACCGAGTAACCACACCCATTTGCACCCTCCGGCCCTCCTCGCTCGCGGACGCCCAACCCCGGCCCTAGGCCAACGGCGGTTTTCCCAACTCTTCAGCAAATCGGACCCCAGCAGTAGAGCCGAACGGCCCTACTGCAACCGAAAGTCGCACCGACCCGCACTGGGAACGGCTGAGCCAGTCTGGCCGGCCGCGGCCGGGGCGCACCCTGCTCCGGCGGGGTGCGCTCAGCTCACGTCGCCCACTTCCCCCGGCGCGCCGCCGAGTCGTCTGTGGCGTGGGTGAGCACCTGGTTGCGGTTCTCGAGCTCGAGGGCGGCGCCGACATCGGCCGCATCGGTGTTGACCTGCAAGGCCCGCTTTGTCATCTGCACGGCCAGTGCAGGCAACCCGGCCACCTCTGCCGCCAGCTCGAGGGCCCGGTCGAGGAGTTCCTCCGGCTCGACGAGCTGGCTCACCAGCCCGCGACGGTCGGCCTCCTCGGCGGGAACGGTGCGCCCGGTCAGCATCCAGTCGGCCGCCACGCTGGTACCCACTATGCGGGGCAGGTGGTAGCTCATGCCCATCTCCGCCCCGGAGAGCCCCAGCAAAATGGCGCCGTTGCCGAACGACGCTGCCGTCGAGCACAGGCGGACGTCCGCGGCCAGGCAGAGGGCGAAGCCGCCGCCGACACAGGGGCCGTTGACGGCGGCGATGACCGCCTGCGGCAGGGCGCGCACGGCCAGGGGCAGCGACGCCATGCGCTCCTGGAACCGCATGCGCTCTGCCAATGGCGCGTGGGCGGCCGGGAGGCCGGGGCCGAAGTCCCGCACGTCGAGGCCGGAGCAGAAGCCGCGCCCCGCCCCTGTGATCACGACGGCCCGGGCGGCCGTGTCGCCCGCCAGCCGACGGCACTCCTGCTCGATCGCCCCCACCAGCTCGTGGTCCAGCGCGTTCAGGCGCTCGGGCCGGTTGAGGCGCAGCACGGTGACGCCCGCCGTTGGCGTTTCCACCACCAGGGCTTCACCCACGCGCGACTCTTTCGGCCAGCACCGGCGTGGGCACGGTGGATACCTTAAGCACTCTGCACTTCCTCGGGGCGATCACGACCCCGGCGACGGACCGGCAAGGTCCTGCGCGCGGGTCAGCAGGCGCGGCAGCCCGGGCACCATGGCCTCGAGGTTGCCGTCGGGTGAGGGCCGCCGCCGGTTGTGCTTCACGATGAGTGACCAGGTGGCCGCCGACTTGAACGAGGCCAGCGCAACGAACCAGGCGAGCTCGGGCACGTCCCGGCCCACCGCGTCGGCATAGACAGAGGCCAGCTCGGCCGGGGACGGCAGGGTGGCGGCGTAACGAGTGGGCCGCCGGTAGGTGTCGGGGTCCCCGTTGAGCAGGAACCAGCCCAGATCGACACGAGGATCGCCGACCGACCAGATCTCCCAGTCGACCACCGCCGTGATGCGGTCCCCCTCCGCCAGGAGGTTGCCCAGCCGGAAATCCGCGTGCACGAGCGCCGGCGCCAGCGGCGCGGGCGCGGAGGAACGCAGGGCGTCGGCGACGTCAGTCCAGCCCGGCACCATGTCCGCGTCGACTGTCTGGAGGGCACGGCCCCAGCGGTCGATCTCGTCGTCGGGGCTCACCACCGGCTCGCCCCCGAGGCCCGCCGATCCGAGGTCCACCAGGTGCAGCGACGCCAAGGTGCGGGCGGCCGCCAGCATCCGCGCCGCCATGGTCGCATCGTCGGCCCCGTCCGACCCGGTGCGGTCGAACAGCGGCTCCACCGACTCGCCGGCCACGAGCGACATGACGAAGAGCGGTGGGACCTCCGGCGGCTGGCCGGCGTCCTCCCACAGCACCACCGGCACCGGCACCGGCGTCGGGGCCAACGCCCGCAGCAGCCGGGCCTGGCGCAGCACGTCGCGGTTTCGCACCGGCGCCACACCCGCAGGCGCCACCTTCACTACCACTGGCCGTTCACCCAGTCGCCCGGCGTAGGTCAGGCTCGACGCACCTCCGGCCAGCGGGCGCAGGCCGGCCACGCCCATCGGGGCCAGCCGCGCCGCCAGGGCCTGGAGATTCAGCTCGGGCACCGGCCTAGTATCGGCGAAAGTCGACGGGAGGGCGCCGTGCCAGGCGACTACGAAGGCCGCATCGCGCTCGGTGACCGGCGGGAGCCGGGGTCTCGGCAAGGCCATCGCCAAGCGGCTGGCGAGCGAAGGGGCGACGGTCGCCATCACGGCGCGCACGATGGACCCCGATCCCAAGTACGAGGGCTCGCTGCGCCAGACGAGCGAGGAGATCGAGTCGGCGGGAGGTCGCGTGCTGGCCCTGCAGGCCGACCTGTCCCAGGCCGACGAACGCGAGCGCATGTTCGGGCAGGTCGTCGACGCACTCGGGGCGCCCGACGTGCTCGTCAACAACGCCGCCGTGACCTTCCTGCGGCCACTGGACGAGTTCCCCGAGCGGCGCGCCCTGCTCATGGTGGAGATGCACCTCCTCGGCCCGCTCCATCTCATCCAGCTCGCCCTCCCTGGCATGCGCGAGCACGGCCGCGGCTGGGTGCTCAACCTCACCTCGGTGGCCGGTGACGACATTGAGGGGCCGCCCTTCTCCGAGTTCGACAGCTCGGCCGGTTTCGGCCTCTACGGCACAGTCAAGGCGGCGTTGAACCGGCTCACCCAGAGCCTGGCGGCCGAGCTCTACGACGACGGCATCGCCGTCAACGCCGCGGCGCCGACCAACCCCGTCGCCACCGAGGGAGCGGGTGCCCTCGATTTGGCCAAGGGGGACACCGAGGACATCTCATTGATCGCCGAGACCGTGTTCCGCCTCTGCCGAGGCGATCCCACGACCTTGACCGGCCGGGTGGTCAGGACCCAGTCGTACCTGCGTGAGGTCGGGTGGCTGCAATGAGGGGCATCGGCCGTGGCTGAATCCCCTGTCGCCCCGACCGACGAGCTCGCCGTTCGCAGGACGTTGGCGGCCTACTGCCACCACCTCGACGACGGGGACTTCTCCGGCCTGGCTCACCGGTTCACCGAGGACGGCTCGTACACCTACGGCACGGCTCACGTGTCCGGCCGGGACTCGCTGGAGTCGTGGTTCGCGGAAATGAACCCGCCCGAGCGCCGCGGCAAGCACCTGACCATGAACGTCATCGTCGACGTGGAGGGCGACCGGGCCGTCGCCCATTCTGACTACCTCTTCGTGCGGGTCGTCGACGGCACCCCGACGCCGCTGTTCAGTGGCCGCTACCGCGACGAGCTCCTACGTGCCGGGGGCGGCTGGCTCATCAGCTCTCGCGTGGTGACACCGCTCACCTAGGACCGAGGTCCCGGGAGGACACGGCCGCCCGCGTGCGCCGACCGTCAGTGCTTCACCAGCCGCCGGGCCATGAAGAGGATGTGCTCCCGCTCGTACTCCTCGGCCTTGTCCGGGTGCTCGGCGCGTAGGTGGGCGAACGACACTTCCACGATGTCGTCCTCGGTGTCGCCCGTCAGCACCGTCCCGCACGGGCAGTCCAGCACGTAGTGGAATTTGAGCGGCTCCTTCGGCGCGTCGCCTCCGGCGCTCATGACCGTGACCCGGTGGCTCCGCCGTATTCGGCGTCCGTCACGTGTGCGCCCCAGTCCGTCTCGGGCGTCGTGCTCTCACCGACACCCTCGGTGATGGAAAGGTGCGACATGAAGTTGTCCGGCGTCGCGCCGTGCCAGTGCCACTCGTCCGCCGGCGTGGAGATCACGTCGCCGGCGCGGATGTGGGTGACCTGGTGGCCGCGGGCCTGGACGAGACCTGCGCCGTCGGTCACATACAGCGTCTGACCCAGGGCGTGGGAGTGCCACGCCGTGCGCGCGCCGGGCGCGAAGCGCACGGCATTGACCCGGACCCTCGACGGCTCCTCGCCCCGGGCGATGGCATCGATCCAGACCTCACCGGTGAAGGTCTCGGCTGGTCCCTTGCTGGACGGCGGCTTGGTTCGGACTTCCATGCTCCTCCTTCTCCATCACCAGTAGCAGACGAACGACATCAGCCCCGCTCGGCGAACCACCGCCCGAGCAGCTGCTGCGCCTGCGGTCCGCCATCGATCACGTGGTTGGTGCGCCGGCGGACCCGCCAACCGTCGTCGGTGCGAGTGAACTCCCAATAATTGGCCGAGACGCGCCAGACCTCGTAGCCGTCGTCGGTGTGCAGGTAGACCCGCGAGTACCCGATGGCCCGGGCGGCGTCCCCGTCGATGTCCACCACCGGGAAGGCGGGAATGTGCGCCGAGCCCTGGTCGATCAGCGCCTGCTGCCCGTCGCTGCGCACCATGTCCTCGATGGCCGCCGGCCCGGTGAGGTACGACATGTCGGACTGGAGCACGGCGTCTTCCGAGAAGAGCGCGGCGGCCGCCTCGGCTTGGCCGGTGTCGACCGCAGGGCCCCAACTGTTGATGAGCCGGTGGATGGCCACCTGGTCCTCCAGCCGCCGCACCTGCTCCTCCAGGATGGCCAGCCGCGCCTCGAGCTCTGCGTCCTCCACGACGTACCTCCGACCTCCGGTCCCGTCCCGTCCGCCTACGGGGTGGCGCCCAGGGCGAGCGTCCCCTGGGCGTCGAGCAGGTGATGGTGCGACTCGTGCACCACGTTGCGCCCGATTCCTACCAGGGTGAAGGTGACCACCCCATACTGGCCGCGGTCGTTGACCACGGTCCGGGACCAGGCCGACGCGTCCATGCCGTTGAGGATGTCGGCCACCCGCCGCGCGTTGGTCTCCAGCTCGCCGCCCAGCTCCCCGGCGTCGAGCTCGTTATAGCTCTCCCACTCGTCCTGTCCGGGATTGAACATGGGCACCGTCGGGGCGTCCTGCCCCAGGCCGAGCTGCAGCCGATCGCCTGCCACGCGCAGCGTGCCGTTCACATGGGCGCCGTACTGCATGGGCGAGAACACACCGGGTTCGGGGCTCTGCCGCAGGTAGTGATCGTCCGCCTCGACCAGGAACACTCTCCACCTGCCCCCCAACTCGACTACCCGCTCTCCCAGCGAGTCCTGGTCCATGCCGGCCGGGTTCAGGCCGCACTGCGGGCACGACTCCTCCTGAATGCGGGACCACTGCCAGCCCTCGCCACGCGCTGCCCGCAGCTTCTCCATGTCGTCGGGCTCGGGGGTGGGCTGCGTCGTCGAGACTGCCACGCGGGTGAGCATAACGCCGCGATCGGCGCGGACGGCCGGACCGCCGGACGCCGCCGGTAGGCTCCGAACCCGTGACCGATGTCGAGTTCTACGTCGACCCCAGCTGCCCCTGGGCCTGGATCACCTCTCGCTGGCTGCTCGAAGTCGCACCCCAGCGAGAACTGTCCGTGCTCTGGCGCTCCTACTGTCTCGAGATCCGCGACGACTACGGCGTGGCGCCGACCGTGCCCGAGGAGTACCGCCAGACTGCCATCGACGGCCACGCCATCTCGCACCGCATGTTGCGCATATTCGAGGCGGCACACGCCCGGGCCGGCGAGGAGGCCGTCGACCGGCTCTACACCGAATGGGGCCGGCTGCGCTTCTCGCCCGACTGCCCGCCCTTCGACCAGCTCCTGGCCGACTGCGTGGGCGCCGCCGGCCTCGACGCCGGGCTGGTCGAAGCGGCCGACGACGAGAAGTGGGACGGCCCCATCTGCGAGTCGATGGAGGTGGCATACGCCTTCGGCGGCCCGAAGACCCAGACGCCGACCATCGTCGTGCGGAGCGATCCCCCCCACGGTTTCAAGGGGCCGGTCATGGCTCCGGCGCCGACGGGTGCCGACGCTCTGCGTCTGTGGGACGCCATCGTCGTGCTCTCCGAGCACGAGGGCTTCTTCGAGATCACCCGCCCCCGCACCAACACGCCACGCGTCCACATCACCGTCTGAGCGTCCTCGGACTCCTCGAAGTCCCACCCGTCGAGAAGCCGGACCCCTCAGCGGGGAGCGCGGGGCATGCCCAACCCGATCATGGCGATGATGTCGCGCTGCACCTCGTTCGTCCCACCCCCGAACGTGAAGATGGTCTGGCCCCGGGCCTGCTGCTCCAGGCGGCCTCGGAGCACGGCACCGGGAGAGCCTTGGACCAGGTAGCCCGCTTGGCCGACCACTTCGAGGAGCAGTTCATAGACCTCGAGCGCGAGCTCGGTGCCGTACACCTTGGTGGCCGACGCATCGGCGGGGTTCAATCCCTTGTCGGAGGCCCACGCCACCTTCCAGTTGAACAGCTTCAGCACCTCGATTTTGGCGTGCACCCTGGCCAGGCTGATCTGGACCCACTCGTGGTCCATCACGGTCCGTCCATCCCTCAGTTGATGCCCCTGGGCCCATCGCCGCACCTCGGCCAAGCTGCGGAGCAACCCCGAAGCCGGGCACAAAGCCACGCGCTCGTGATTGAGTTGGTTGGTGATCAGCTTCCAGCCCTGGTTCTCCGCCCCCACCAGGTTCTCGGCCGGGACCCGGACGTCCTCGTAAAAGGTCGAGCTGGTGATGTCGCCCGCAATGGTGGGCAACGGAACCCAGTGGAACCCCGGGGTGTCGACCGGGACGATGAAGACCGACAGGCCTTTGTGCTTGGGGACATCGGGGTCGGTGCGCGCGGCCAGCCATACGTAGTCGGCGTACTGGATGGCGCTCGTGTAGATCTTCTGCCCGTTGATCACGTACTCGTCCCCGTCGCGCACGGCCCGGGTTTTCAGTGACGCCAGGTCGGTGCCGGCCGACGGCTCGGTGTAGCCGATGGAGAAATGGACCTCGCCTCGGAGGATGCCCGGCAAAATCCGTTGCTTCTGCTCCGGGGTGCCGAGAGCCATCACAGTGGGACCCACGCTGTTCAGGGTGAGCAGCGGCAGCGGCACCCCCGCCCAGTGCGACTCCTCGACGAAGATCATCTGGTCGATGGCGCCTCGGGCTTGGCCGCCATACTCGACCGGCCAGCCGAGACCCAGCCATCCGTCCTGCCCCATGCGGTGGATGTAACGGGTGTAGGTCGACTGGCCCGGGTCCGAGCCTTCGACATCGGCCACCAGGTTTTCGAAATACTTCCGGAGCTGGCGCTGCAGGTTCCGTTGCTCCGCGGTGAACTCCAGATACATGGTGGCCTCCGGTTGGCAACTCCCCGATCCGTCCGGGCGAGCATTATCGCGGGGATCCGTGCTGAACGCGCTCGATCGGCGAGGACGCCGCGACGGCCGGTGGTTCGGCGCAGAACGGACCCGAGAGCAAGTGGTCGAGCTCGCTAAGTTTGGACACGTGGCAGAGATCGGTCGTCTTGGTCCATGGCGCGTGGCACGGTGCCTGGGCATGGGAGCGGGTGCTCCCCTTGCTCACGTCGGCCGGAGTTGCCTGTCATGCGCTCGATCTGCCCGGGCATGGTAAGGATGCGGGCCCGTTCGGCGACCTGCACGCCGACGTCGGCCCGGGTGGGTCAGGCCCTGGACGAGGTCGATGGCGATGCGGTACTCGTAGGTCACTCCTATGGGGGGGCGGTCATCACCGAGGCGGGACTCCATCCCGCGGTCGGCCACCTCGTCTACCTGGCTGCCTTCGCTCTCGACGCCGGCGAGTCGTGCGTGAACGTGGCCGCCGGTGTCGAGGCCGGAGCGATCTCCTACGAGGGGCGGCCGAACCTGGCTGCGGGCTTCACCGTGGGGTCCGACGACCTGATCACGCTCGATCCCGTCGAGCGCCGCCGCGTGCCTCTACAACGACTGCGACGCCGACACCGTCGACTGGGCCGTGGCTCGTCTCGGCCCTCAACCGCTCGTCACACTGCAAGGAGTGCCGACGGGTGCCGCCTGGCGCACCAAGCCCTCCACCTATGTCGTGTGCGGCAACGACATGGCGGTCCACCCCGACCTGCAGCGGATCATGGCTCGACGTTGCCACTCCGTGGTCGAGTGGCCGACCGACCACTCGCCCTTCCTGTGCCGCCCCGACCTCGTGGCGGAGCTCTTGGTGGACTTGGTGCAGATCCGCGCTGAGGGTCTCCCCTGCCCTCCGGCAGTTGACGACGCTGACAACTTGGTGTCACACTCTGACGTCAATTCGACGAAGGGGCCACCGGTGGTGAACAGCGTGACCGACGTGTACTACGACCCGTACGACGTCGACATCGACGCCGACCCGTACCCGACCTTCCGCCGGCTGCGGGAGGAGGCGCCGCTCTATTACAACGAGACCCACGACTTCTACGCCCTCAGCCGGTTCTCCGACGTCGAACGTGACTACCTCGACAACAAGACCTTCATTTCCGGTCGGGGCGGCATCATTGAGCTCATCAGGGCCAACATCGAAATGCCCTCCGGTGTGCTCATCTTCGAGGACCCACCCGTCCACACCATCCACCGCCGACTGATGTCGCGGGTGTTCTCGCCCAACCGGGTGGCGGCGCTCGAACCGATGATCCGGGAGTTCTGCACCCGCAGCCTCGACCCACTGGTCGGGGCCGAGGAGTTCGACTTCATTGCCGACCTCGGGGCACAGATGCCGATGCGGGTCATCGGCTGGTTGCTGGGCATTCCCGAACAGGACCAGGAGTCGGTGCGGGACCAGGTGGACGCCAACCTCCGCACGGAGGCCGGCCAGCCCATGGAGGTGTCCGAAGGCAACCACAACATCGTCCCCACGGCCATGTTCGCCGACTACATCGACTGGAGGGCCGAACACCCCTCCGACGACATCATGACCGAACTGCTCCAAGCGGAGTTCGAGGACGAGAACGGGGTCGTCCGCCGATTGAGCCGCGACGAGCTCCTGACCTACATCGGCGTCATCGCCGGCGCCGGCAACGAAACGACCAGCCGGCTCATCGGGTGGACCGGCAAGGTCCTCTCCGACCATCCGGACCAACGAGCGGAGCTGGTCGAGGACAGGTCGCTCATACCCAACGCCATTGAGGAGCTCCTGCGCTTCGAGACACCGGCGCCCCACGTGGCCAGGTACGTCACCCGTGACGTCGAGCTCTACGGCGAGACCGTGCCCGAGGGCAGCATCATGATGCTCCTGCTGGGATCGGCCAACCACGACGACCGTCGCTTCCCCGACGGCGACGCCTTCGACATCCACCGGAGCCAGGGCAAGTCCCTGACCTTCGGCTATGGCATCCACTTGTGCCTGGGATCGGCGCTGGCCCGGCTCGAAGGTCGGGTCGCCCTCGAGGAGCTCCTGACCCGGTTCCCCACCTGGGAGGTGGACATGGGCCGGGCCAAGCTTGCTCCCACCTCCACCGTCCGCGGTTGGGAGACGCTGCCCGCTTCCCTTGGCTGATCCGGCCGGCTCCTCCCGCCAGTACGACAGCCCAGTGCGCCGGGCGCGGTCGGCCCAGACGCGCGAACGGATCGTCGACGCCGCCTGCGTCCTCTTGCGCAGCTCGCCCGTCCGGGACTGGGGTGCGTTGACCATCCGTGGCGTGGCCCACGAGGCCGGCGTCAACGAGCGCACCGTCTATCGCTACTTCGCCAACGAGCGCGGGCTGCGCGACGCCGTCATGCACCGCCTGGAGGCAGACGCCGGCATCGACCTGACCGGCCTCGAGATCGCCGACATCGCCGACGTGGCCCAGCGGATCTTCGCCAGTGCGTCGTCGTTCCCCTTCGAGACGAGACCGCCGCTCGACCCCACGTTGACCGAAGCCAACCTGCGCCAGCGCGAGGCGTTGCACGACGCCATCGCACCGTGGACGGCCGAATGGCCGGCGGAGGAGGCGGCCACCGTGGCGGCGCTCTTCGACGTGCTGTGGAGCGTCGGCGCCTTCGAGCGCCTGGTGGTCGACTGGCAGACCGACCGCGACCAGGCCGTGCGCACGCTCACCTGGGCCATTGGGCTGGTGGCCGAGGCCGTGCGCGCCGGGCGGCGGCCCGTTTAGTCCCGAGACGGTCACTCCGATGCCGTCGGCTTGTCGGGGCGCCAGCTCGTGGCCAGCAACAGGGCGGCGCCGCCCGCACCGGCAATGACGGTGATGGCGAAGCCGGGCCATCCCCACAGGTCGGTGAGGAAGTGCACGTGGCCGTCGATGCTCCACTGCCCCGGGCCGAGCGTGCCCACGACGACGCCGAACAGGGTGAGCGTCATGACGTACTCCCACCCCTCGCCCGGTCGGAAGATGAAGAATCCGTTCCCGCGGTGGTTGGTGATGAAGGCCACCAGCATGACGCCGACGACGCCGGCGCAGGCCACGGGCGTGGCCAGGCCGAGGACCAGCAGCGCACCCGCGCCGACCTCGGTCAGGCTGGCGAACCAGGCGTGCACGATGCCGGGCCGCATGCCGAGCCCATGGAACCAGCGCGCCGTGCCGGCGATTTTGCCGCCCCCGTAGATGTGGTTGATGCCGTGGGCCAGGAACACCCCGGCCAACACGAGCCGCGCTATGAGTAGCGCCAGGTTGTCGGACGATGGCGAGAGGGTGCCGAGAAGTGCGTGCACGAGGCCTCCGGTTCAGTTCGCACTCGAGGTTTGACCGGGCGGTACGCCGGTCAGCTGATCATGGTCGCCCCGCACCGTACCGTTCGCCGGGCTGTGCCGGTGAAAATGGGCCGGGTCGTCGGGACGAGGGGTCGTCGGGACGAGGGGCCGTCGGGAGCGCGCCGGAGCGGTTCATCCTCATGGACCCCGGGCCGCTCGGGCCGGGCACCCGGCGGGACGTGGACGTCGAGGAATACCTCCTCGGACGCCGAGAGGAAGGAGCGGTCCCCGACCAGGTCGTCCTGCCCGGCCCCACCGAGGTTCTCGGCGAACCAACGGGCACGGCTCCACAATGCCGCGTCATCGTCGCAGTACACCTCGTTGATGGCCTCGGACGCCCATCCGCCCTCCGTCCGGCGCAGGGGGTGGTTCCGGACGGAGGCCGGGCCGCCTCGGATGCACGAGATGGTCCGACGGCACAGCCGAGATCGTCAACGATGGGCCCCGGGCACCTAATGCTGACGCGGCGTCACGACCCGTTCGGCCCGCAGGGCGGAGCGTCGGACCTTGCCGGCGTCGTTGCGGAGGGGTTCGTCGGTGTATTCGATGGACCGGGGGACCTTGTAACGAACCAGCCGCTCGGACACGAACGCCAACAGCTGTTCCTTCGGAACCGCTTCCTCCTCGGCCTCCACGATGGCGTGGACGACGTTCCCCAGTTCCTCGTCGGGAAGTCCGATGACGACCACGGACCGAACGGAAGGATGCTCCGCAAGCGCGGCTTCGACCTCGGCGGGGTAGACGTTGGCCCCCCCGGTCAGGATCATGTCCTGCATGCGGTCACCGAGATAGAGGTAGCCCTCGTCATCGACCCGTCCCACGTCACCGAGGGACTCCCACCCGCCCTCACGCGCCCGCGCCGTCGCTCCGATGTAGTGGTAGGTCGGCCGCTCGCTCGGGGAGAGCATCCACACCTCGCCCTCCTCGCCGGTCGGGAGCTCATTGCCCTCAGGGTCGCAGATCATGATTGAGCCACCGATGGGCCGACCGACCGAGCCACGGTGGGCCAGCCACTCGGGGCCGGTGATGACCGTCGCCGTCTGCGCTTCGGTACCGGCATACAGCTCGAAGATCCGCTCGGGCCCCAGCCAGTCGATCCACACCTGCTTCAGCCACTCCGGGCACGGCTCCGCCAGGTGCCAGACCGTTCGCAACGACGACAGATCGTACGAGTTGCGTACGTCCTCGGGAAGCCTCCATATCCGTTTCATCATCGTCGGGACGAGGTAGACGTTGTCCGCCTGATAGCGGTCGATCGCAGCGAGCGTGGCCTCGGCGTCGAACCGGGGCAGAACCACGACGTGGCTGCCGGCCAGCCACGCCGAACAGGACCACACGATGGGGCCGTTGTGATAGAGCGGCCCGGGCATCACCATGCAGCCGTCAACGGTGCCGAAGCGGGGCGGGAGCTCGTCGTCGTACGCGGCGGGTTCGCCGGCGACGATCAGTTTGGGGCGGCCGGTCGATCCACCTGAGGTCGGCGCCTTCCAGGCGGGTGAGGTGACCGGAGGCAGAGCGTCGTCGGAGAGTCCGGGGTCGGGCTGGTAGCCCATCGGAATGCTCAGGCGACCACGGGCCAACCCCGCGGGGACACCCACCACCGCCCGTGGGTCGGCGAGCTCGAGGATGGCTCGAAGTTCGGCTTCCGGCAGCCTTGACGACACCGGCTGAGGAATCGCCCCGATCTTCCAGCATGCTCCGAAGGCGACGAACCACTCCGTCGAGTTCGGAAGGGCGATCGTCACCATGTGACCGAATCCGACGCCGCCGCCTTGGAGGTGGCGGGCGAGCCGATTCGCCCTCGATTCCAGTTCGGCTCGCGTCAGGCTCTGGTCCGCGCACGTAATGGCCGCTCGTCCCGGGTCGCGTTCAGCCAGAACGGTCAGGCGCTCGCCGTAAGAGATCAACCCCATACGAGCAGAGTACAGAAAGCCGTCCCGCTCTGGTCTGCCCAGCCGCACACACGACCCGCTTCCGGCGGCGGAGCCGGGCCGAGCGACTGCGGGGTCAGAGCCTTGCCGCGAGTTGTGGTTCGACGACGATGTCGGCCGTTCGAAGCCGTTTGAGCACTGCGTTCTCTCTGCCGTACGACAGCGGCGTGAACAGGAGCGTGTCGAGAGGGAACCACAGTCCGACCCACACCAACACCCACCCTCCGGAGTCAACGACGAGGTTCGCGTTCCCAGTGGCGCCCACGATGCTCGACTTGATGATTACGAGAACGAACCCCAACACGACGATCGGGAGCCCTATCCACAGCGAGAACACACCGTCGAGTCGGGTCGCTCGACGTTCACGGTGGTTGTAGGCGATTCGGTGGTCGCAAAAACGACCGAGGGTCCGTTGGATCCGCTGGTCCATTCCATCCGAAATTTGGTCGGCGGGCAGAGCCAGTTCGATGCGGACTGTTCCGCTCGAGCGACGGCTCCGTAGCATGCTGATGCAGTACTCCAGCCCTGTCATGAAGTTGCGGTATTCAGAGAACAGGTCCGCCGGCGCCAGCACGAACATCTCTTCCGGGCTGTTGAGCGAGAGCGAAATGACCTGGGTGGATTTTTCGGTCATGACGCTATGGTCTACTCCCTTCGCCCGGCCCAGACCCTCGGTGCTGAACGCAGCCGGACGGGGTCCTCGGACGTCGGCGTGACGGACGCACTGCTCACCGATCCGTCGTGGCGACAGGAATCAGCTGCAAAATGTCGTTCCGGTAGCGGCGTCCGTCGATACGCCACCCCCCATCGCGGTTCGACCAGGAGTCAAAATAGCGACCTCGTGCCACGACGTCGGTGCCCCCGGCTCGTACGCACGCGGTGACGTAGCTTTCGCTCGTGGCCGTTTCGCCGGACACGTCGATCAGCACGTTCGAGAGCTGGTGCGACGTGGCGTCGCATGACCGGTGAGTCTCGAAGATCCACGTCATCAGACTCGCTGCGGAACCCTCGAAGATCTCTTCGTAGTGGGCCACGGCATCGTGGTGCCAGACCTGCCACCACGTCTCCTCGTCAATGCGGTCCACCGCCACGCAGTACCGATGCAGGGCTGCGGTGATCGTCTCTTTGGCTACCAGGACCGCCACTGCGTCCGACGTCGTGTCGCTCATCGCACCGTCCCCTCTTCGCTGCCACGACTCGCCTCGACGCCGACTGTAGCGGGCACCTAGCCTCCCGGCTGTGGACTTTGCCGATCGCTATGGCCCGTGGGCGTTGGTGGCCGGAGCATCGGAAGGCGTCGGCGCGTCTGCGGCCCGCTCGCTCGGAGAACGCGGGGTCAATGTGGTCCTGGTCTCCCGTCGGCAGGCCGCACTCGACGACGTTGCCGAGACGGTGCTCTCCTCGACGCGCACAGTGCAGCTCGACCTGAGCGAACCTGATGCCGCCAACCAACTCGTGCGGGCCACCGCGGACCTCGAGATCGGCCTCTTGATCTACAACGCCGGGGCAGACCCGAACATGGCGCGCTTCCTCGACAAGCCGCTCGAGGTCTGGCAGGCCATGCTTACCCGCAACTGCACCACCGTGATGGCTTCGGCCCACCACTTCGGTGGCCTGATGGCCGAGCGCGGCCACGGGGGTGTTGTCCTGGTGACATCGGGCGCGGCGTGGGCTGGTGGCTCCCGCCTGGCCGTCTACGGCGCCTCGAAAGCCTTCGACCTCGTCCTGGCCGAGTCTCTCTGGGCCGAGTTGGAGCCGGCGGGGGTCCATGTCCTGGCGATGGTGCTGGGCCAGACGGACACGCCCGCCCTGCGCGCGTTACTCGGCGGCCGAGAAGTCGACGGGCTCGCCGATCCTGACGACGTCGTGCGCGACATGCTGGACAACCTGGCCCACGGTCCCACCTGGCCGCCCGACCCGTCACCGTTGGGCTCGCTCCCGCGCCGGCTGGCGGTCGAGCTCATGACGCAAGGCTCTGCCAGTCTCTTCGATTCGCCGTGATCAGCCCGTGCGGCCGACGGATTGAAGCAACCAAGAAGAACGGCTGAGATCTCTGCTCCTTCAGGGCACCCCGTAGGGGCCTTTAGTCCCTTCTCGCGCCCACCACCCTTCCTACGGGCCTTAGGTCCCTAGTGGCGTTCACGACCCTCGGGTTACGTTGCGAACTGGCGACGGGATCGGCTCGATCCCGGCAGACCTCAGCGAAGAGGAGGCGGCAATGAACGACGTGACGGATGGCCCTGTCCTGGCTGCAGACGGACAGACTCAACCAAGACTCGCGGTACCGACGGGTCGGCGCGAGCGGGGGCGGTCGAGGATGCACTCGCGCTTCATGTACACCACCTTGGTAGCCGGGACGGCCGCTTGTGTGGCGGTGTTGGGTGTGCTCACCGCGGCGTCGAGCACCGCTGCCGCGCCGAAATCGCAAGCCACCAGCTCGTCCTCGGGTGCCACGGGTGCATCCGCCCAGAACCTTCTGACTACGGGGCAAACGGAGTTCAACGGCACGACCGGAGGATGGCAACCCGTCGACGCCACGTTGTCGGCGGCCCAGGGGTCCACCTCGGGTACCTCCGCTCTGGAGGTCACGGCGACGGCGACGTCATGGGTGTCGGCCTGGAGCGCGCTGCCACCGGTCGGCACGCCTGCCGCAGCCACGCCCGGGGACAAGTACATCGGGGACGCCACGGTCGAGACGCCCAGTTCGGGGGAGTCGCTCGGGGACGGCATCGCTTTCTACAACTCGGCGGGCACGCAGCTCACCGCCGTCTTCGGCCAGGCCGTCACGCCCACCCCGGGTACCTGGGACACCCTGCCCGAGGTCGAGGCGATCGCGCCGGCCAAGACGGCGTACGTCATCTTCGGCGTCCTGTCATGGGCACCGGTGGTCGGACAGGACTTCGTGGTCGAATCACCCAGCCTCTACACCCTTACGACTCCTGCCGTTTCCCCCTCGGTGGTCGGGCCGCTCCACACCTCGGGCAACAAGATCTACCAGGCCAACGGCCAGCCCATCACGTTGCGAGGCCTCGTGATGCCGGGCCTGCAGGTGAGCGGCACCATGGCGGGCACCGGTGTGAGCGAGCAGACCGTGATCGAGGCCAAGGAGTGGGGAGCCAACTTCATCCGGGTGCCCCTGAGCGAGGAGTACTGGCTCTCGTCGAACTGCGACTACGTCTCCACCTACGAAGCCACCGTCGACCAGGTGGTCAAATGGATCACGTCCCTCGGCATGGTGGCCCTGCTCGACCTGCACACCAACAGCGTGAGCAGCTGTGAGACCGGGACTCCGAGCCAGCACAACATGGCCGACGAGGCACAGTCGCCGACGTTCTGGAGCCAGGTGGCGGCGCGCTACGGGAATACCAAGTCTCCCGAGTACAACCCGCTTGTCGCCTTCGACCTCTACAACGAGCCGGAGGGCATCTCCCAGTCCGTCTGGCTCAACGGAGGCGAGACGACCGACACGGTCACCGGGGTCACCTACGACGCCGCCGGCATGCAGCAGCTCTACAACTCGGTGCGCAGCGCGGGATCCACCAACCTCACGTTCATCAGCGGCCTCAACTGGGCCAACACGCCCCCGACGACCCGGGTCAGCGGTGACAACATCGTCTACGCGGTGCACTACTACACCTGCCCGGGGGACGTGCTGTCGAGCTGCACGAACCCGGACCCCTACGACCCCACCCAGGACCTGAGCCTGTGGACCACGCTCGGCGCCACCGCGCCGGTCGTGGTGACCGAGTTCGGCTGGCCGTCCCAGTACAGCGGCACGTACGACTACAACGTGATCACGTACGCCACCGAGCAGGGATGGGGCTGGAGCGCCTTCGCCTTCGAGAATCTCGAGTACCCGACAGAGTGGGACCTCAACGAAGCCTTCCTCAGCGACGGCACGGCCGAGCCGTCACCCTCGGGAATGCCGGCTTTGCTCGCGTTGTCCGAAGACACCTGATCCACGTCGACCTCGCCACCCTGAGGGCATCCAGAGGGCTTCGCAGTACCAGGGAGCCACTGGAAACACGGTGTGGTGCACAAGCACCGGCGTGTTGGGCCGTTACCAACATACGTTTCACCAGGTGAGAACGGCGCCGGCCCGGGTAGGGCCGGCGCCGACCTGGGCGAAACACCGTGGGCACCATCTGCGCAATCGGAGTAGCGGAATTTGGGTCTGGGCGGACGGACGGCGGCGATGTTCCCAAGAAGTGATCGGAGACTCGGGCGCGCGGGCGCGGACGCAGCGCGGCGGCGTCCACTACGGAGGGCGGCGAGGACGGCGAGGACGGCATGGCGCAGCCGGTCGGTGCGAACCCGTCGCACGCCCCACCAGGCCTTTCGGGGGTGGAACGTCGTCCCGCTCCTGTGCGTGGCCAGTCTGATCCTCGGTGCCCTGAGCCTCGGGGTATGGACCGACCGGGGTCGTGTGGTGCCGTGGCAGACGGCCGCCGCCGCCGGCCCGGCGGGTCGGCCCTCCTTCTTCGGATCAGGGAGGCTGATGGCCGCCGATCCCAACGGCGGTTACTGGATTGCCACATCGTCCGGCTCCGTCACCCCCTACGGGGGTGCCCCCTCCCTGGGGTCGCCGGCTCTCTCCGGTATCCACCTGAACAAGCCGATCGTGGGCATGACCGCCACGCCCACGGGTGCCGGCTATTGGCTGGTCGCCTCCGACGGGGGGATCTTCAGCTTCGGTGACGCCGGGTTCTTCGGGTCCACGGGCGCCATCCGGCTCAATCAGCCCATCGTGGGCATGGCCGGCACACCGACGGGCGCGGGCTACTGGCTGGTCGCCTCCGACGGTGGGATCTTCAGCTTCGGTGACGCCGGGTTCTACGGCTCCACCGGCTCCATCCGGCTCAACAAGCCCATCGTGGGCATGGCCGGCACACCGATGGGCGCGGGCTATTGGTTGGTCGCCTCCGACGGTGGGATCTTCAGCTTCGGTGACGCCGGGTTCTTCGGGTCCACGGGCTCCATCCGACTCAATCAGCCCATCGTGGCCATGGCCGGCACGCCGACGGGTGCGGGGTACTGGCTGGTCGCCTCCGACGGGGGGATCTTCAGCTTCGGTGACGCCGGGTTCTACGGGTCCACCGGAGGCCAGGGACTGACGGTGATCGGCATCATCGTGGCGGAGAACGGCGCTGGGTACGGCCTCGTCGAGTCAACCGGCACCGAAGCGATGTTCGCTGCGCCTCCGACTACGGCACCGGCACAGGAGCCGCCAACCACCCCTACCCCACCGACGACGACTTCGACGACGACTTCGACGACAGCACCACGACGACGACCACGGTCGCGCCCGGGTCGAACCTCCTGACTCCTGAGCAAACAGAGTTCAACGGAACGACCGGGGGATGGCAAGCCGTCAATGCCACCTTGTCGCCGGCCCAGGGGTCCACCGCGGGTACCTCCGCGCTGGAGGTCACCGCGACCGCGACGTCATCGGTGTCGGCGTGGAGCGCGCTGCCGCCGGCGGGCATGCCCGCCGCCGCCGCGCCCGGGGACAAGTACCTCGGCGACGCCTCGGTGGAGGCGCCCGGTTCGGGGGAGTCGCTCGGGGACGGCATCGCTTTCTACAACTCGTCGGGCACGCAGCTCACGACGGTCTACGGCCAGGCCGTCACGCCTAGCGCAGGTACCTGGGACACCCTGCCCGAGGTCGAGGCGATCGCGCCGGCGACCACGGCGTCCGTCATCTTCGGCGTGGTCTCCTGGGCTCCGGCGGTGGGACAGGACTTCTTGGTCGAGTCGCCCGGCCTCTCCTCCCTCACGACTCCCGCCGTCGCCCCCTCGGTGGTGGGGCCGCTCACCACCTTGGGCAACCAGATCATCCAGGCCAACGGCCGGCCCATCAGCTTGCACGGCGTCGTCATGCCGGGGCTCGAGCAGAGCGGCACGCTGGCCGGAACCGGCGTGAGCGAACAGGCCGTGATCGAGGCCAAGGCCTGGGGCGCCAACTTCGTCCGGGTGCCACTCGGTGAGCAGTTCTGGCTCTCGTCGAACTGCGACTACGTCTCCGCCTACGAAGCGACCGTCGACCAGGTGGTCGACTGGATCACGTCCCTCGGCATGGTGGCGCTGCTCGACCTGCACACCAACACCGTGAGTGGGTGTGAGACCGGGAGCCAGCACAACATGGCCGACGAGGCGCAGTCGCCGACGTTCTGGAGCCAGGTGGCCGCGCGCTACGGCGATCCCATCTCCCCTGAGTACAACCCGCTCGTCGCCTTCGACCTCTACAACGAGCCCCACGACATCTCCCAGTCCGTCTGGCTCGACGGAGGCGAGACGACCGACACGGTCACGGGGATCACCTACGACGCCGCCGGCATGCAGCAGCTCTACGACGCGGTGCGTGCGGCCGGGTCCACCAACCTCACGTTCATCAGCGGCCTCGACTGGGCCAACACGCCACCGACGACCCTGGTCACGGGTCCCAACATCGTCTACGCCGTGCACTACTACACATGTCCATCAGAGGCGCCGCCCACCTGCACCAATCCCGATCCGTACGACCCGACCCAGGACCTGAGCCAGTGGACGACGCTCGGAGTCCACCCAGCCTGTCATGGTGACCGAATTCGGCTGGCCGTCCCAAGAGGACGGTACGTACAACTACAACGTGATCAGCTACGCCGCCGAGCAGGGATGGGGTTGGAGCGCCTTCGCCTGGGAGGACCTCCAGTACCCGACCGAGTGGGACTTGAACCTCGCCTACCTTCCCGATGGCACGGCCGAGCCCGCACCCTCGGGAATGCCGGTTCTGATCGCGTTGTCCGAGCAGACCTGACCCACGCGTAGTACTAGCTGCTCGTCCGGCACCTGTCGTTCCACGGCTGCTCCCCATCGGCCTGGTAGAGCGCAATGGCCAGGTCGTCCTGCTCGGCCGGAGTCGCCTCGTTCGGGGGGACGTTGATGAGCTGCGGCATGCCGGCCAGATTTGCCGCATCGTTCCATGTCGGCTGGCTGAATTGGAAACCGCCCATGTACGTGCCCCCCGGCGAGACGGCGTCGTAATTGCCGCCTGACTCGACGTGCAGTACGCATTGGAGGAAGGGGGGCAACGTGGGGTCGCCCGCCGGCGCGCCGGCAGCACTGCCGACGGCAGGCGGCCCGGACCCGGTCGAAGCGGCCACGGCGGCGGCGGCCTTGGCCTCGGCCGCTCGTACTGCTGCCGCGGCTGCCGCGGCCTGTGCCGCCTGCTGTTGGGTCACCGCCACGGCGAGCTCGCCCGTGATCTCCGACTGCTTCGACGCGAGCTGGACCTCGGTCTGGCGCGCCGCGTTGGCCAGTGTTGCCTCCTGGTCGGTGGTCGCTTGGTCCCGCGCCTGTTGTTGCTCGAGTGTGACCCGTTCGGCCTGCAGACCGTCCTCGTCGGTATGAAGCACGTCGATCGTGAGGGTGATATCTCCGCTCGCCACTTGCTCGTACTCCGCTCTCGTCACCTCTTGGTTCGGCTCATCCTCGAAGAGGGCCACACTCCCGTCGGATTCAGGGTCCATGTGGATATAGGTCGATACCGCTTCAGCCCCGAGCCGCCGTTGATCGCGACTCACCCGGCTCACGTCGGCTTGGATTTGGGTCTCACTCGATCCGATTTCCGCCTCGTCGTGTTGGACCCTGGCGGCGGCGGCTCCGTACTGCTGTTGGTCAGTGCTGATCTGGAGCTGCTCCAGCACGAGATCCTGGGCGATTTGGGCCGCCTGCGCCTTGAGGCTGGAGACTTGGTCGGCCGCGGCGGACCCCGGGGATACGACCACCGTGGCGGTGGTCGTGGTGGCGAGAGTCAGGCCCGCCATCGCCGCCCCAATACTGGCGAGCCTCCACGCTCGGCATCGGAGACCTGGCTCCATCGTTGGGACCTTTCCGACACTGATAACGATTGGGGAACGTTTCGTCCCTCCTGCGTGGAGGGTCAACTCAATCGATGACTGGACTCCGCTCCGACCAGACCTCGGTCGCCTCGCCATCGGAACTGCTCAAAACCAGTTTAGCTTGAACTTTTCAGACTTTTCACGGCGGACTCGCTCGTTACCTCGCAGGATCTGTTCCCGGAGGTGAGAGCGCGTCGAGGGCGACGAGCCCGAGTGATCACGGACCCGGCGGCTCCATTGAAGGCGACCGCCGGGTGTAGACCGTATGCGTGAAGCTCAAGTTGGATCTGCACGAGATCTACAACCGAGGCGGCGACATCGACCGTGCCCTTCGTGGCGTCATTGACGAAGCCGTGGAGAAGAGGATTCGCTTGGTGGAGATCATCCCCGGCAAGGGGAGCGGTCAGCTCAAGAAGCGCGTACTGCGATTTCTCGACCAGAAGGAGATCAAGGCGCTTTATGACCGAGTCGAGAAGGACTCTCACAATTTCGGTCGGGTGTTCGTCCACTTCCGGCCGAAATAGCTTGATCCGCTGGCGGGGACTTCATTGGCGTGGGGGCGGTCGGATAGAGGCGAGACCTGCCGAGCATCGCCTCTATCGCGCGGCGTCGCCCATGCGGTACTCATGGGTGAGCTCGTCCAGCCGGGACTTCAGATCGTCCTCGACCACGAACTCGGCCGCCTCCAGACTCTGAGCAAGCTGGTCCGGGCGGCTCGCCCCGATGATGGGCGCGGTGATCGCCTCGTTCGCCAGCACCCAGGCAACGGAGAGGGTGACCAGGCTGGTCCCCACTTCTTCCGCCAGGGCGAGGAGTTGATCGACCGTATCGAACTCCTGGTCGTGCCAGTAGCGCGCTTTGTACATTTGGCCCGCGTTGCCGAGAGTGAAGCGACCGCCCTCCGCCGGTGGACCGCCGCGTCGGTGCTTTCCAGAGAGGAGGCCGCCTGCGATTGGGTTGTAAGGGATGACCCCCACGCCCTCTTCGCCACAGAATGGGAGCATCTCACGCTCTATCTGGCGGAACAACAGGTTGTAGCGAGGTTGCACCGAGTCGAACTTCGCCAGGCGGAGCGCCTCGCTGCGACCGATGGCGCGGACGAGCTGGTAGGTGAGAAAATTCGAGCACCCGATGTATCGGACCTTTCCCTGGTGAACGAGGTCGTCGAGCGCACCGAGCGTCTCGTCGATCGGGGTGGCCGGGTCGAATCCGTGGAGCTGATACAGGTCGATGTAGTCGGTCTGCAAGCGGCGCAGGGAGGCTTCGACCGCGTGGAAGATGTGCCTTCTGGAGTTGCCACCGTCGAGCGGTGACGGCCCCGTCCGGCCGAAGCACTTCGTCGCCAGGACGAAGCGGTCCCTCTTGCCCTGCAACCAGCGACCGAGGATCTCCTCGGTGCGACCCTGGGTGGTGAGATCTCCACCCAGGGGATAGACGTCCGAAGTATCGATGAAGTCGATGCCGCCTTCGCCCGCCCGATCGAGAATCGACACTGAGGTCGGCTCGTCACACTGCAATCCGAAGGTCATCGTCCCGAGACAAAGCTTCGAAACCTGAAGGCCGGTCCGTCCGAGTCGTGAGTGGTCCATGCCAGAAACGTAGCGTTCCCAACGGCAACGTCAGCAGCCTGGGCCACCGGTCGCCATGACGCACCCGCAGGCTGACGACCCTCGTTTATGGGCTGCGCCGGCGGGGCCCTGGCATCGGCGTGGCCGCCATGTGCGCCGGCGGGGGCATGGACAGCGCCGTCGTCGTGGAGGTCTGCATCACCGGCTCCCATCCGCGGTCGGCGCAGAGTTCAGCTCCGACCTTCGGGCGCCGCTGCTGGTCCCCTCGGCCGTGCAGGTCGAGAAGTGGCCTCGCCGCCAGAACGAGCCCGAGAGGCACGAGCACGACCTGCCAATACGCGAGCGGGAAGTGGCTGCTCAACGGATCGCTCGTGGACGGCCATGACAGCAGGACACCGACGAGGAGTCCGATCCATGCAACGAGATCCCGCCCGGGGCCTCCGCGGCCGACTCGGAACGCGATCACGAGGACCGCCACGAGGACGACGACCGGGGTGAGGGCCACGCCGACGTCGTGTGCCCACGTCGAGCGGCGCAAGACCTCGTGGGAGGTGGTCGGACCGGCGAGAAAGACCACGGTCACCATGGCCAGCCAGCAGACGAATGACTCGCGGATATGACCGACCGCGACATCGAGCAGAAGAAGCGCTATCGCCAGCGCCATGAAGTAGTAGCCGAAGAGAGCCTGTTCGAAGACGAGCCGGAAGCCGAGCGACAACGCAACAACGGAAAGGAGCACGGAGGCTTGCAGAGCAGACCTCGCACCGAGTTGCCTCAGGACCAACCACGAGAGCAGGAACGAGAGTGCGATGGGGAGTCCCCGGGAGCAGATGACCAGGGCGGCGTCGTGGAGGTGGAGTGCAGACAGCACCGTGCCCGAACCTCCCGTGTTCCCCGTTCCTTCCAACGCCAGACCCACTGCGACCGATGAGGTCAGCGTGACAAGCAGAAGGATGGCCAGGACGAACGTCGCGCTGGCCGCGACCAGAAAGGCACGCCGCCGCGGCGTGGGCGCGAGCACCAAGAGCGGCACCGCGACCAGGACGGCGAACTGCTGAGAGAGAACGGCCAGGGTGACGAGGATGCCGGCCGCGACCCACGAGTCGCGCCGGGCACATGCCATCGCCCCCAGCGCCAATCCCATGGCCACGAGATCTTGGGGGTGGAAGTACTCCACCAGGCACAACCAGACGGGTGGAAGGCACGCCGCGGCCAGGAGCGTCGCCGGCTCCCAACCGCAACGCCCCCGGCCCGATGCCCGCAGGAACGAAACGATCCCGCCCATGAGGACGAACCAACCCGCGTACCCGAGGCGGAGCGTGTTCGTGAGAGCGCCCGCCCGGGCCGACCACGCACCGATGGCGCCGATGGCACGGTCACACTGAGGTCCCAGCGCGGTCCCGCCCGGGAACGGAGCCCCGTGCCCGATGTGGGCCATCGCCGCCAGACCCCCCGAGAGGAATGGGTACACCGGGGCAACCAGGATGTGCCCGGGAGGGAAGGCACAGGCCAGCTGCCCGTGGGCGATCGCCCAGGTCGAGGGCGTGGAAAAGATGGCGTCATCCGGGGCCGGTCCCCCCAGGAGCTGAACGATCGCCACGAAGACAGCGGTCGAGGCAAGCCACCCGAGCGCGCACCACCACGGGGAGAGCGGCCTGTCCAACCACGCCCTCCACCGCCCTCCCGACTCCTGTCGATGGTTCCCGGCGTCGAGGCGGTCGCCGCGTTCGGATGCGGCCGGTAGGGATGGACCGGTCGGCGCCGATACCGTCCTCATCGGATCCCCCTCCACCGATTTCCCTGCCGGCGGTTCCGGCGGCCACGGTACAGAGAAAAATCGTCACGATCGCGGTTGCAGATCGGTTGCCCCTGCGACCACGGCGGTGAACCTCACACGGCCGAACGAAGGGTCCATTCGGCTGTGGGATTCGGCCCGGTCCAGCGCACGTCGAGGGTGGCCGCGTCGGAACGGACCTGCACGACGTCGGCGAAGGGATCGACCAGGTCGAGCGGACGGTCGGACACGTCGTGGTGCCGCACCAGCTCGGCCACCGCCGCCCACTCGGCGTCGCCGTAGAGGGCCAGGTCGTCCGACAACAGCATGAAGCCGCCGGTGCCGGCCACCACACGGGCCAGCAACGTGCGCTGTTCGGCGCTCAACTCCGTCTGCTCGGACCGGAGCAGCAGGCAGTCGGGATCGTTCACCCACAGGCGCCGGTGCAGCGGCGCCCGCAACACGCTGGCGCTGACCGCGTTGCGCGCCGCCGGCCCCGTCTCGGGGTAACCCTCCGGATGGACAGGCTCGGGTCCCCAGCGCGGCGCCGTGTCCGGTGACACCCGCAGGGCATCGACCAGTCCCGCCGCCGGTCCGAGTGGGCAGCCGCATCCCAGCAGGTAGGAGTCGTCGCCGATGCCGGCGCGCACGGCCGCCATGCCGGCGCGCAGGGCCTCGGCCCGGGTGGTGGTGCCGTCGCCGACGCGGCGGCCCACCATGGCGGCGGCGTAACAGAAGTCGATCTTGTGATAGCGGAAGCCGAGCCCGGTGAGCCGTTCGAACATCGAGGTGAGATGCTCGAGCACGTCGGGACGGGTCGTATCGAGCGCGTAGGCCCATCCGCCCCACGACTCGGGGTTCCACATGGCGCGCCGCGGTCGATTCCGCCCGTCGCGGACGAACCAGTCGGGATGCGACTGCGCCAGTTCGCTGTCGAGCGTGGCGAGGAACGGGGCGGTCCAGATACCCGGTTCTCGGCCGGCCGCCCCGATCTCCCGGGCCAGTCGTTCGATCTCGCCGAGCGGACCGGCGTCCGCATCGGACCATGCGTCGCGGGGCAGCAGCCAGTCGCCGATGGCGCGCTGGTACCCGTCGTCGATCTGGACGAGGGCGACACCGTGCCGGCCCGCCAGCTCGAGGTTCTGGCGGATGTCCGCGGGCGTCACCCGCCAGAAATACTGGTACCACGAGCACCAGCCGAGCGGGCTCGCCCCGTCACGACGGGCCGACGCCTCGGCGGCCCACAGGTCGGCGTACTCGGAGTAGCGGGCACCGGGGTCACCAGCGGAAATCCAGAGCGGATCGAGCAGGCGCGTCGCGCCGGGCGACAGCACGACCCCGTCGAGCCAGGCTCCGGCCCACACGCCCTGGGGCGTCGCCACCACGGTCGAGAGGTGGTGGGCCGCGTGGAGGAAGCCGACGACACCCTCGGCGGGCGTCGACGGCGAGGTGCCCGGTCCGGTCACGAGGTACTGGTCACCGGTGACGGCATGGCCGGCCAACCACGGTGCGGCGTGCCAGGTGCCCTTGGCCCACTCCGGAGCGAACCGCCGCCACGGTCGGATCGACGAGACAGCGCGGGGCGACGGGCGACCAGCTCTGGTAGCCGTTCTCGAGCACGACCCGCGGCACCGCGTCGACCTTGTATCGCACCGCGTGCAGCTCGACCGCGGTCTGCGTCGGGTTGTGGAGCGCCACGTCGACCCGCGTGCCCGAGCCTTGTGCCGTCCGGGTCAGTTCGAGCTCCAGGCCGGCCAGCCGAATGCTCCCGTCGACCGCCGGGACCGAGCGGGACCATTGCCACGCCGCCTCCCGCCCCGAAGCCGCGTCGAGGTCGACGGCAATGTGGGTCAGGCGCACGCTCGATCTTCTCGCACCCGACGCGCCGCCGGTCGCCGGTGCTCTCCGTGGCCGACGGTGGACCCCCGGACCTGCCTCCGAATGTCGGCTCGGTGGGGCGGCCGGTGGCGGTGACCGGTCAGTCGGTGCTCGACACGACGAGCGCCCCGAGCACCCGGGCCAGCTCTTGGAGCTCGGGTTCGGCCAGCGCGGCCAGACCGGCCGGAGGCCGGCCGAGGATCTCGTTGGCCCGTCGGGCCGCGGCAGTGCCCCGGCTGGTGGTCGCCACCAGCTTGACCCGGCGGTCGGTCGGATGGGGCCGGCGCTCGACGAGCCCCTGGCGCTCCAGCTCGTCGACCACGAGGGTCGCGTAGGGAGCGTCCACGCCGAGGGCGGCCGCGACTTCCCCCATCGTCTTGGGTGACGCGGCGATTCGGCGCAGCGCTCGGATCCGTCCGAAGGGGAGGCCGAGGGCGTCACTGACCTCGCGACGCCGCTGGTTGTCGAGCACGAGGTCGCACATGATCGCCCAGACCCGCGACGCGGCATCGCCCTCCGGCGCCACCCGCCGGCGACGGGCCGCCGTCACCGTCCCACCCCTTCGAGGAACTCGGGGTTGAGCTCCCGTGCGGTGCGCTCGGCCGTCAGGTGGGCCCACCTCGTCGTCACCACCTGACCGACCACGAAGACGACGACGCCGCACGCCGCCAGGACCAACCAGCCGGCCCGGGTCGTCGCGGCGGCTCCGAGACCGCCCGAACGGGCGAGTGCGGACGCCAGCAGCGAACCCGCGACCGCCACGCCGAGGGTCGCCCCGACCTGGCGGGAGGTCGAGGCGATGGCGGAGGCGACACCGGCCTGAGCCCGGGGCATCCCGGACACGGCTGCGGTCGTAATGGGTGCGTTGACCAACCCGAAGCCGATACCGAACACGGCGTAGGCGACGAACAGCCAGGCGAAAGAGGTGGTGGGTCCGATCTGGCTGAGCATGACGCAGCTCACGGTGAGGGCGGCGCCGGAGACGAGCAAGGGGATGCGCGGACCCCGGGTGCCGACGATCCTCCCCGAAATCGGGGCGAACGCCATGGTCATGACCGCCATGGGCAGGGTGTACAGGCCGGCGCGCACAGGTGAGAAGCCCCGCTCGTCCTGGAGGTAGAGCGTGTTGAGGAACAGAAAGCCACCGAGGGTGGCGAAGGCCGCCACGGCGGTGATCGCCGCGCCCGAGAACGGGACCGACCGGAAGAACCGGAGGTTGATGAGGGGTTCCTCGCGCCGGCCTTCCCACCAGATCAGGCCGATGAGCGACGCCACGGCGACGGCGAACGCGGTCACGATGACCGCGGAGCCCCACCCCCGGTCCGGTGCCTCAATGATGCCGTAGGTCAGCGAGGCCAGCAGGGTGATCACCAACGCCTCGCCGACGCCGTCGATCCGGCGCGCCTTGGGTGCCCGCGATTCGGGGATGAATCGGAGGGTGAGCACCACGGCGGCCAGCCCGACCGGCAGGTTGATCCAGAAGATGGAGCGCCATCCGACCGTGCTGACCAGCACCCCACCGATGACCGGGCCGAGCGCCATGCTCACGCCGACCACCGCCGCCCACACGCCCACCGCCTGAGCCCGTTCCCTCGGATTCGTGAACGTGTTGGTGATGATGGACATCGCCACAGGGTTGAGCATCGAGCCACCGACGGCCTGCACGGTGCGGAAGACCACCAACATGGTCTGATCGGTGGCCAGACTGCACAGCAGGGAACCTAGGGAGAAGACGATCAGTCCCACCACGAACGTCCGCTTGCGCCCGAAGCGGTCCGCCATCGACCCCGAGAGCATGAGCAGGCTGGCCAGCACCAGCGTGTAGGCGTCCACCGTCCACTGCAGCCCCGACACCGAGGACCCGAAGTCCCGGCCGATGGAGGGCAGGGCGACGTTCACAATGGTCACGTCGAGACCCACGATGAGCAGGCTCATGCAGCAGATGAGCAGCACGCCGATACGCCGGCGCCGGCTCACCTCCGTCCGGGCAGCAGTTTCTTGTAAAACCACAATAGTGAATATAATACAACTATTATGCGCGGGACGCCAGCCCTGCCGCCCCCGCCACAGCCGTGAGCACGCCTCCCGTCGCCACGCTTCTCCCGTCGTCGAAGGCGCGGAGACACCGACAAACCGTCCGAGCGCCCGATCGACCGGGGGATAACGTACGGTCAACCACCACCTCGGCCCAGAGAGGACCTATGCCCCCGGCACGAGCCAACGCGATGGATCACGTGGTGCTCGTGCTCTTCGAGAACCGATCGTTCGACAATCTGCTCGGGCGTCTGTACTCCCCCGGGGAAGTCGAGAGGTTCGAGGGGGTGCTGGGCCGGGACCTCAGCAACCCGGTGCCGGACTGGGCCGAACACGGCGCCGAGGGAGGCGTCGTGCCGTACGGCATTTCCGCGGGGATGGACCAACCGGACCCCGACCCCGGCGAGGAGTATCCCCACACCAACACTCAGCTCTTCAACATCCTCGACGAGGTCAACCGGTGCAAGGACGCCACCGAAATGGTGGCGCCGTACAACGCACCTCCGGACGGCCGGCCGCCGACGATGGACGGGTTCGTCACCGACTACATCAGCTTCCTCACCGTCGAGCTCGGCCGGCCACCCACCTACGACGAGTACAGCCAGATCATGACCGGGTACACGCCCGAGCAGGTGCCCGTCATCAGCACGCTGGCCCGGGGCTTCGGCGTGTTCGACCATTGGTTCAGCGAGGTTCCCTCGCAGACGCTGGCCAATCGCTCGTTCTGGACGGCAGCCTCATCCTCGGGTTTCGTGGTCAACCGGCCCGTCACCAATTTCATGCGCCACAACACGGCCGAGACGATCTTCGACCGTCTCGAGCGCTGCGGCAGGACCTGGAAGGTCTACGTGCTGGAGCCCGGACCCCTGTCCTTCACCGGTTTCATCCACATGCCGCGTCTGCGCGACCGCTACGCCACCCACTTCTTCCCCTTCGCCCAATTCGAACGGGACGCCGCCGATGGCACCCTGCCCGATTTCTCGCTGATCGAGCCCAATCTCATGGCGGGACACGGGGACTATCACCCCGCGTTCGGGCGGGCCCTTATTCCGGGCGTCGAGGTGCTCATGGACGCCCCGTCCTCCATACTGGCGGGAGAGGACTTCCTGGGCCGGATCTACCGGGCCGTGCGGTCCGCCGCCGTCCCCACGGGCTCGAACGCCTTCAACACCTTGCTCTTCGTCGGCTTCGACGAGCCCGGAGGCACCTACGACCACGTCCCCCCGGGGCCCGTGCCACCGCCGCACCCCGGCTCCCCACCCGGTCAGCTCGGGTTCGCCTTCGACCGCTCCGGCTACCGCGTGCCCGCGGTCATTGTGTCGCCCTGGGTCCCCGAGCGAACGGTCTGCACCGACGAGTACCGCCACACCTCGCTGCTCACCACCCTGCGCCAGGCGTGGGACCTCGGCGAGCCGTTCACCGCCCGCGATGCGGCCGCGCCGAGCTTCGCAAAATTGCTCAGCCTCGAGACGCCGCGGTCACCCGAGACCTGGCCCGACGTCGACCCGCTGCCGGTTCCCGTCTTTCAGGCGGAGCAGGTGGAGGCCATGCAGGCCCTGGGCACCTTGGGCCGGCACCTGTGCCACGGCCTCTACGAGCACTGCCGCCACGACAAGGACCTGCCCGACCCACCCGACTCCGACCCCAAGGTTTCTCCCGCCTTGGCCATCGACTTCGCCCTCCACCTGGGGTCGCGGCTCTTTCCGCAACTCGCCCGGATTCACCCTGCACCCTGAGCGACTCCAGCGAGGAGCTCGCCGATCTGCGCCGCACTAGGTCCAGGGGATGGCCGTGACCGAACCCTCGGGCCCGATGGTCGGCGCCACCGCGGGGCAGTTCGATGGCGCCGGCCCGGCCAGCGCCGAATACCCGGCCCGCGCCAGGAACTCTTCGAAGGGCCGGGCCGGGCCCGAGAGGTCGAGAAAATCCATGAGGTCGTTCGCGTTTCGCGTCGCGAAAGGTCAGGGCAGGCAGGTTCCACTTGCGTTCCATCATGGCGAGGACGGACGTGTGGTCGTGCAGCCTGTGCGTCACACCTCCGGGTCTCGCATAGGGGGACACGACGAGTGCCGGCACCCGGAAGCCGTACCGGCTGAAGCCGTCGTAGCCCGACTGTCCGGGTTCGACGACCGGTCCGATGGTGTCCGGAACCAGGGCGACGGGCGGGCGCACGTGGTCGTAATACCCGCCGTGCTCGTCGTAGGTGAGGATGAGGAGCGCCGAGCCCCAGTTCGGCGAGCCGGCCAGCGCGGCGACGACGTCACGAATGAGCTGCTCGCCCACGACGATGTCCTGGGGGTTCTCCTGTGACTGGGTGTCGTAATTCTCGTCGAGGAAGCTGAAGGCCGGGAGCGTGCCGGCGGCACAATCGGCGAAGAAGTCGTCGAAGGACTTTTCGTTGAGCGCGGTGAGCGCAGCGTCGTTGTCGGGATACAGCTCGGCCGTCGTACCCACCGGGTAACTGGCGGTGTAGTTCACGAAGGAGATGTCGAACGCCGCGAGGAGATCGAAGATCGTGCCGTTGGCCGGTACGGGCAGCAGCAGGTCCTGAATGGTGCCGCGCAGGTCCACCCCCGAGGTCGAAAGGTCGATATCGTCGACCATCCCCAACGACGTCCCCGCAATCAGGTAGCGCCGATTGGGATCGGTCTGACCGAGCAGCGACTGGAACCACCGGTCGGCGAGCGGGAACGCGTTCGCCAAGCAGTAGAGCACCGGGAGGTCCAGCTCGTTCCAGTAGGCCATTCCCACCGGGCCGGCCGGCGCCGGCATTCCGTAGGACACGCAGGTGACGAAGCCGTCCATTTTGCCGCCGTCGTATTGTTCGTGGCAGGCCGACCACTCCTGAGTCGGGGAGCCCGAGTGCTGGCAGGTGGTGGGCATGTGGTAGGCGTTCTGCACCGAGCCCGCCGTGAGGCTCGGGTTGGCGGCGACGACGCCATTGGGGTTCCACTCGGGCCACGTGGCCGGATCCGACGTGCTGAAGGTGAACCCGTCCACTCCCCGGCTCGCCGGGAGACAGCCGAGGAAGTTGTCGAAGGAGTGGTTCTCCATCATGAGCATCACGATGTGCTCAATCTGCGGCATCGTGTCGGTACCGGCCGGCCGGTCCGGAAAGGGCAGCGAGCCCGGGTAGCGCAGGGACGCCTTGCCCAGGGCCGCCAGCGCCGCCGAGACGGTCGCCTCGCCGGTGGGGACGTCCACGGCCGGGTCCCTCGTCGACGACTTCTTCCCCCGTATGGCCGCGCCTGCGGTGAGCGCGCCGGCACCACCCAGGAGGGTACGGCGGCTGAGAGGACGATCCATGCTCGTGAGAACTCGAGAGCTCGCCCTCCCTCACGCAGATTCACCCATCAGTCACGTCGGGCCATGGCGGGCCGACGCCAAGGTGTCCGCAGCGTGACGAATCGGGAACATGAACTCATCGGCGACGACCGGTCCCCTGATCGGTCGATGAGAGATACGGACGTGATGACCCCCGACACGGGATCATCACGGTTTCGGATGCGGCGGCCCGACGGAGTCCTTCGAACAGCTTCAGCGTGTCGCGGCCGGCCGGGCCGTAAAACGCCCGGGTTGATGTGCCCCGGTGGCTGACGGACCAGTTCAGGTCCAGCCGCTCCGTGTAGGCGGCATGCCGCTCCGCCCTCCCGGTGTGGGGAGGACGCCGAGCACCTGGTGGACCGAGATCCCGCCGTCCTCGAACCCGTTGGCCGACGCCGCCATGTAGAGCTGCCAGACGCGGGCTCGACGCACCCCCACCTCCGAGACCGCGGCCTCCCAATGCCGCAGCAGGTTGTCCACCCAGGCCCGGAGCGTCTTGGCGTAGTGCTCGCGGAGAGACTCGACGTCGCGCACCTCGAAGCCCGCTTTCTCCATGGCCAGGACGACGTTTCCCACGTCGAGGAGCTCGCCATCGGGGAAGACATACCGCCCGATGAAGGATCTCGAACCGATGCTCGATCCGCCCACGCTCGAGATGGCGTGGTTGAGCAGCCGGCCCTCCGGTCTGACCAGCCGGCGCATGGTGCCGAAATACTCGGCGCTCTTGGAGGAACCGACATGTTCGAACATGCCCACTGACGCAATACCGTCGAAGGTCCCGTCGCGCACGTCGCGGTAGTCCTGCAGCCGGATCTCGACCTGTCGGTCGAGGCCCAGTGCCGCCACCCGTTCCCGCGCCCTTTGCGCCTGCTCCGGGCTGAGCGTGACGCCGACCACGTTGGCTCCGTAATGCCGCGCCGCGTGGATGGCCAGGCTGCCCCAGCCGCAGCCGACATCGAGGATCCGCTGTCCGGTCCGATCGGGCAGGCCGAGTTTGCGACAGATGAGATCGTGCTTCGACTCCTGCGCCTCTTCCAGGGTGACGGCGTCGGAAGAAAATCGCGCACAGGAGTACGTCATCGAAGGCCCGAGGAACATGGCGTAGAAGTCGTTGCTCACGTCGTAGTGATGACGCACCGCCTGTGCATCGCGGCGGCGCGAATGCAGCCGGCCCCGGGGCGCCGCCTCCTCCGGCGGAGGGGGGATCGGTCGACCGATGGCCCCGAGCCGGTACGCGGCCCGGACGACTTGCCACGGCAGCCTCGAGGTGCTGCGGATGCGAGCCGGTGATGCGGCATGCAGCAGGGCCAGCATTTCGAAGATGTCGCCGTCGAAGTCGAGGTCGCCCACGACGAACGCCCGGGCGAGGCCGAGCTCGTTCGGCGAGAACAGCAGGCGCCGCACGGCGTCGCGTGATCGCACCTCGAGCGTGTCCCCTCCGGCCGGCCCGAGTGCGGTCCCGTCCCAGAACTGCACGCGCACCGGCGGCGGCCCCCCGAAGAAGTGGAAGAGCAGGGGCTCCATGGCGGCCGCTGCCCCGCTGGGCGGACGGGGCTCCGCGGCCTGGGGTGGTTCGTGCCCGGGCCGCAACGGGCGCGGCCCGGAAATGACGTCCGATCGCATCGCTGCCTCCTTTGACGGCGTCAATTTTATGGGGAGGGGGATGCCCCGGCCACCGCCTTGTGCAGTGCCACTCGGCGGAGCCAGGAACCGACGTCGACAGCCGGCTCCGATCGCCGCCTCTGCGCACCCGAGGCGTCAGGGTCGAGCCGACGGGCCCATGACGCCGGCGGCCGGCGACGCTCCCTCCGGGCGTCGCGCCCGCACCCGGTGCGGCCGGCCGGTCCCATGGCCGGCGGGCCAGGTGGAAGTGGTAAAGAGGCGGCATGGATCTCCTCGTCGTGGTGGGCCCCGAGCCGCCGCCGGCCCGCCTGCAGGACCGATCCCGTCAAGTGCACCGGTTCGAGACCGACGAATCGCTCGAGTCCCTGGTCGGTTCGCTGCGGGCGCGCATCCCCCGCCGCATCGGCGTGTGGGGACCCCTGGCCGCGGCCGCCCCTGTGGCCGCCGGACTGCGCCGGGCCGGGTTGCCGACCGAGCTCTTCACCGACGAGTCGGTCCCTCCGGAGCTCTCGCTCACGCTGATGGGGGTCGACGTCCGTCCCGTCAGCGATCCGGGACCCCCCATGGACGTGGCCGAGTCCCTCACCGAATTGATAGGCCACACCCCGATGGTCCGGCTGGACCGGACGGCCATCGGGTTGGAGTGCACCCTGGTCGCCAAACTCGAGATGTTCAATCCGGGCGGATCGTCCAAGGACCGCATTGCGCTCTCCATGATCGACGCGGCCGAGCAGGAGGGCCGGCTCGTTCCCGGCGGCACCATCGTCGAACCGACGAGTGGCAATACCGGTGTCGGACTGGCCATCGTCGCCGTCCGCCGGGGGTACAAGTGCATTTTCGTCTGTCCCGACAAGGTGGCCACCGACAAGATCGCCCTGCTGCGCGCCTACGGGGCCGAGGTCATCGTCTGTCCGACCTCGGTGCCGCCCGAGCACCCCGATTCCTACTACTCGGTCTCGGACCGCCTGGCCCGCGAGGTCCCGAATGCGTGGAAGCCCGACCAGTACCACAACCCTCAAAATCCGCAGGCCCAGTACGAGACGGCCGGGCCGGAAATCTGGGAGCAGACGCGTGGCCGGGTCACGCACTTCGTCGCCGGCATCGGCACCGGGGGCACCATCACCGGCATCGGCCGCTTCCTCAAAGAACGCAACCCCGCCATTCAGATCATCGGCGCCGACCCGGAGGGCTCCGTCTATTCGGGCGGGTCCGGACGCCCGTACCTGGTCGAAGGGATCGGCGAGGACTTCTGGCCCACGACCTATGACCCCTCCGTGGTGGACCGGGTGATCGCCGTCTCGGACGCCGAGAGCTTCGCCACCGCCCGCCGCGTCACCCGGGAGGAAGGGCTCCTGCTCGGCGGGTCCGGGGGGACGGCCATCGCGGCCGCGCTGGTGGCCGGGCGTGACCTGCCGGCGGATGCGGTCATGGTCGTCCATCTCCCCGATTCGGGGCGCGGCTATCTCTCGAAGATCTTCAACGACGCGTGGATGACCGACTACGGGTTCATGCACGACGCCGGGCCGACGGTCGACGACATACTGGCGGCCCGCGATGCGTCCCTCCCGACGCTCGTCCACACACATCCCGACGAGACCGTCCGCGAGGCCATCGCCATCCTCCGCGAGTACGGCGTGAGCCAAATGCCCGTGATCAAGCATGAACCCCCCGTCGTCCTGGCCGAGGTCGTCGGGGGGGTCACCGAACGCGAGCTGATGGATTCGGCCTTCGCCGACTCGTCCATGCTCGATCGCCTCGTGAGTGACGTCATGGGCAGCCCGCTCCCGACCATCGGGGCGGGGGAACCGGTCCAGGTGGCCGTGGGGCGGCTGGAGGGCGCCGCGGCCCTGCTCGTCCTCGATCGCGGCCACCCGGTCGGCGTGATCACCCGCTCCGACGTGCTGGCCGTTCTGGCCACGGTCGACACGCGGTGAGGTCACGGTGACGGGCCCGGCTGACCTCGAGGGACTCGGCTTCGACACCAACGCGGTGCACGGCGGCGGACCCACCGACGCCGCCACCGGCGCGGTCAACACCCCGGTCTACCTGTCCTCGACCTTCCAGCAGGACGCCGTGGGCCGGCCCCGCGGCTTCGAGTACGCCCGATCGGGCAACCCGTCGCCGGGCCAGCCTCGAGCGGCACCTGGCGCTGCTCGAAGGGGCGGACTTCGGGTTCGCCTTCGCCAGCGGGCTGGCGGCCGAGGACGCGGTGATGCGCCTGCTTGGGCCCGGGCGACCACCTCGTCATGCAGACCGACAGCTACGGGGGAACGTTCCGGCTGGCCACCGCGGTCCACCGCCCGGCGGGGCTCGTGGTCGACACCGTCGACCTCTCCGACCTCGACGAAGTGTGGCGACCGGCGACGCGCATGGTGTGGCTCGAATCACCGACGAATCCGCTGCTCGACGTCATCGACATCGCCGCCGTGTCTGCCGCCGCCCACGACCACGGAGCCCTCGTCGTCGTCGACAACACCTTCGCCACGCCGTGGCTGCAGCAACCTCTCGGCCTGGGAGCGGACATCGTCGTCCACTCGACCACCAAGTACCTGGGCGGCCACTCCGACGTCATCGGGGGCTTCGCCGCCACCAGCGACCCGGCCGTCGCGGCCCGACTGGGGTTCCTCCAGAACGCGGCCGGCGCCGTGCCCGGGCCCTTCGACTGCTTCCTGGTCCAGCGTGGGGTCAAGACGCTCGGCCTGCGGATGGAACGGCACTGCGCCAGCGCTCTGGCCATCGTCGAGTTCCTGCGCGGCCATGCCGCGGTGAAAAAGGTCCACCACCCCTCGCTGCCCGACCATCCGGGACACGACATCGCCCGCTCGCAAATGCGCGCCTACGGCGGCATGGTCAGTTTCACCGTGCACGGTGGCGAGGACGCCGCCGTGGCGCTCTGTGCCGCGGACCCGCATCTTCACGTTGGCCGAGAGCCTCGGTGCGGTGGAGAGCCTCATCGAGCATCCGGCCCGGATGACCCACGCCAGCACCTCGGGCACCAGCAACGAGGTGCCCGGCGACCTGGTGCGGCTCAGCGTGGGACTCGAGACGATCGAGGATCTCCTCCATGATCTGGACCACACGCTGAGCACGCTGCCCACGGGGTGAGGCCTCCTCGCGCCCACGGGTGGACGCCGATTCGTCCAGGGGGCAGCGCCGGCCCACTCCGGCGGAGCGCGACCCCGTCTCACCGGCGTGGCGGCTCACCGTCCTCGGCCACCCGGCCGGCCTGATCTCTGAGGGCGGCGCCGGTCCGGAGCAGCTGCGCCGCCAGCAGTGCCCCCACCCCCTCGCCCGAGCGGAGCCGCAGCGACAGGAGCGGCTCGAGTCCCAGCTGCGCGTTGACCACCCGGTGGGCCTGCTCTCGGCTTTCCTGGCCCGCCACCAGATGGGCCGCCACCGCGGGCTCGAGCGCCACCGCGATGAGCGCCGCCGTCGAGGTGACGAGCCCGTCGAGCACGACCAGCGAGCCGGCCTCGGCCGCGCCGAGGGTCACCCCGGCCAGATAGGCGATCTCGGGCCCGCCCAGCGCGGCCAGCGCGACCATCGGGTCCCCCAGGTCGGCGTGCGCCGCCGCTGCTCTCGCCGTCGCCCTGTCCACGGCGGCGCGCTTGCGTTCGAGCGTGCCGGAGTCTCCCCCGGCGCCGAGCCCCACCGCATCGGTGGTGGGGAGTCCCAACCGGACGGCCACCAGCGCGGCCGCGACGGTCGTGTTGCCGATGCCGACCTCGCCCAGCGCCACGAGCCGGCTCCCGACACGGGCGCCGAGCGCGCGACCGGTGGCGACCATGAGCGCCGCGTCGGCTCCCTCCATGGCGTCGGATGACACGAGGTCGCCCCGCGCCCGCAAGGGCCGGCTCGAGACCGCCCCGGCCACCGGCTCACCCGGCACGCCGGCGTCGACGGCGACCACGTCCGCCCCGACGAGCCGCGCCGCCACGGCGCCCAGCGACTCCCCGGCGACCGTCGCCTCGAGTACCTCGCGGGTCACCGAATCGTCGTAGGTCGACACCTGGTGGCGCGTCACGGGGTGCCCCGACGCGGCAATCACGGCGGTCACGCTCGCGTCCGGCCCCAGACCCAACGCGAGCATGCGGTCCACGGCGCGGTCCAGCGCGCCGAGCGACCCGGGAGAGGTCAGCACGTCGTCGGCCGCGTCGCGCGCCCCCACGACCGACGCCGGTTCGGGCGCATGGAGATGCGAGGTTGGCGGGAGCGGGCTCTCCTCGTCCTCGGGCCAGCGTTCCCACAGCACGACCTCGGACAGCGGCTGGCGGGCGGACCAGCCGGCTCGTTCGAGCCCCGGGTCCGGCGGGCGCTCGTCCGGCCACCCCAGGCACAACCACCCGAGTGTCTCCACACCCGAGGGCAGGCCCATGAGCGCCGCCAGCTCGTCCGGTTGGAACAGGGTGACCCAGCCGGTGCCGACACCTTCGACCCGGGCCGCCAGCCACAGGTTCTCTATGGCGCAGGCGCACGACCACATGTCGGCGTCGACGTAGGTGGCGCGTCCCAGCACGCCCTGCGCCGCCGTCCGGCGGTCGCAGCACACCACCACGCCCACCGGCACGTCGCGGATGCCGTGCAACTGCAGGTCGAGCATCTGGCGACCGGAACGGTCGGCCAAGGTCGCCGCCTGCCGGTGCCACTCCCGGTCGGCCATCAGCGCGGCCCGGTCGCGGGTGGCGGCGTCGCGGACGACGACGAACCGCCACGGCTGCGAGTGCCCCACCGACGGAGCGGCGTGGGCAGCCGACAGGATGCGCTCCAACACGCCGGGCTCGAGGTCGTCGGGCCGGAAACGCCGGATGTCGCGGCGGCCGAGCACCGCCGCATAGAACGCGTCCCGCTCCGGCTGGCCGAAGGCCCAGGCGCGCGGCGCCTCCCGGCGCGCCCGGGCCGAGGAGGTGTCCCCGACGAGCGGGACCGGCCGCTGCCAGGTCATACGACCGGCTCCGGCCGTGCGCACCGGGAAACCCCGGCCCGGGCCAGCGCCCCGGCCAGAAGCTCGAGACCTGGCGGCGACGGTACGGCAATCCGCGTCACGTCCGTCAGGCCGAAGCTGGCACAGTCGCGGACGATGACGCCGTGGGGCGCCAGCGCCTCGCGCAGTCCACCCCGGTCGACCAGCACCCAATTGGCGTCGGAGCGGCGGACGCCCAGCCCGTACGAGGTCAGGAGCGCCGTCAGCTCGGCCCGCAGTTCCGCCACCCGGGCGCACCAGGCCGCCAGGTCGACCGCTCCGAGCAGGTCGGGCAACGCCGCCGCGGCGACGGCACCCACCGACCACTCCGGTTGCCGGGCCCGACAGCGCGCCACGAAGTCCGGATCGCCCAGCACGTAGCCGAGGCGCAGGCCCGGGCACGCCAGCAGCTTGGTGAGCGAGCCGACCACGACGTCGCCGTCTCCCCGTGTCCATCGCCCCGTCGCCAGTGGGTAGAAGGCCTCGTCCCAGACGTCGGCGCGCTCGTCGGGTCGAGCCAGGAGGCCGCTCGGGCTGTGCGGGTTCGAGCGCCACCGCGGGCCGCCGCGGCGCGGGTGCAGGCCGAACTCGGGCTCCTCGACGTGGCCGCCGATCTCGGCCGCCACGAGCGCGATGGCCTCGGCCCCCCCGTTGGTGAGGAGCAGACGCTCCGCCGCCACGCCCATGGCGCCGGCCAACGCCCCCGTCGCCGCGCCGGTGTCCGGGTAGGCCCGCACGGCGTCGAGGTGACGGGCGACCACCGGCACGGGATCCGGCGCGACCGGGTTGAGCGACAGGGACAGGTCGAGCACGGAGCCGGGGGGCAGCCCGAGCGCGGCGGCGATGGCCCGGCCGTCGCCCCCGTGGGCGCCCGCCGCGGGCAGCGTCACCGCGTCACCCACCAGCGGGTACACCCGATCAGCGCCAGACCGGCGGCCAGCGCGGCCGTGACGTCGTTCGAGAGCCGAATGGCCGCACCGATGTCGTCCACCCCGGCCGGCCGTCCCGTGCCCAGCGCCACCCGCTCCTCGACCCGGTCCCCGTAGCGGTTCGTCCCCCCGAGCCGCAGGCCGAGCGCCGCCGCGAAGGCCGCTTCGGCCACCCCCGCGTTCGGCGACGGGTGCGCGGGAGCCTGATGGCGCACGGCCAGCCACACCGCCCGGGCGGCGCGGGGCCGCACCAGGGCGACGAGTGCCGCCGTCAGCCGAGCCGGTAGCCAGGCGAGCGCATCGTCGAGCCGGGCGCTGGCCCACCCGTAGTTGGCGTAGCGCGGCGAGCGGTGACCCACCATGGAGTCGAGGGTGTTCACACAGCGATAGCCGAGCGCGCCCGGCGCGCCCGCCACCGAGCCCCAGAAGGCCGGGGCCACGACGGCGTCCACCGTGTTCTCGGCCACGGACTCCACCACGGCCCGGGCGATCTCGCCGCGCCCCAGCCCGCCCGGGTCCCGGCCGACCAGCGCCGGCAACAGCTCCCGGGCCCGTTCCACGTCGTCGACCTGGAGGGACCGGCCCACGTCACCCGCCGTGGCCACCAGGGCGCGGCCGGCGACGGCCGACGACGTCGCCAGCGCGGTCGAGCGCACGAGGACGCCGGCCCCCAGCCCCAGGGCGACACCGGCCAGTGCGTGCACGAACCCCGGCCCCTTGGCGTCGCGGTGCAGGCGGCGTTCCAAGCCGGTCATGACGGCGCCGAACAGCACGACCGGGTGGACGGCCCCGGGCGGCTCGGGCAGGAGACGATCGAGGGCCAAGCCGGCCGCCGCTCCCAGCGGCCGCGGCAGGCCGCGCCGCCGGCTCATCGGGCCACCAGGGCCAGGAGGCCGACGGTCTCGCCGAGGACTCCCATGGCGCCCAGCACGTCACCGGTATAGCCACCGATCCGGCGGAACGCGAACCACACCACGGCCGCCATCGCCACGACCTCTGCCCCCACGACCACCACGCCGCGGTCGCCCGCACCCAGCGCCGCCAGGCCGAAGGCCAGGCCCATGCCGTAGGCGGCGACCCCGTACCGCGCCACGTCGGAGTGGGAGTCACCGACGAAGGCCGACGCCGTACCGCCGTCGGTGTGCGCGTAGGGCAGCGTGCGGGCGACGACCGCCATCATGGTGCGGGAGCCGCACCACAGACCGACGATCACCAGAGGACGGGCGACGGTGACGGACAGCGCCGTCGCCCGGAGGGAGAGCACCAGAATCAGGGCGACGGCGCCGAAGGCGCCGACCCGGGGATCGGCCATGATCTCGAGACGCCGCGTCCGCCCGACCGCAGGGAGCAGGCCGTCCGCCGCGTCGGCCAAGCCGTCCAGATGCAGGCCGCCCGTCACCGCCGCATCCACCAGCACCGCCACGACGGCGGCGACGGCGGCCGGCCACACCCGGCCCGCCACCCACCAGGCCCCGCCGACGAGTGCGCCGACGGCGATGCCCACGAGGGGGAACCACGACAGTGTCCGCTCGTTCGGCTCGGCGGCCCGGCCGAGCACGGTCAGGAACGAGAGCGCCCGCCTCACGGGATGGCGCCGAAGGGCGGGAGTTCCAGCGGACGGCCGGCCACCACCAGGTAGACGCGATCGGCCACGGCCGAGACCGCGTGGTTGACCGAGCCGAGCGCGTCCTGGAAGCGGCGCCCCTCCTCGGTCGACGGGTGCACGGCCAGCCCGACCTCGTCGGAGACGACCACGGTGTCGCCCGGCCTCCCGAGCAAGGCCGCACACAGTTCTCCTTCGTCGCCTCCCCCACCGCCCCGGTCGCCCGCGCCCACGCCCACCGTCGCCGCCGCCGCCGCCACCCAGGGTCCGAGCGAGTCCACCAGGACCGTGCCGCGCAGCGCGGCGAGCAGGCGGGGCAGGTCGGCGCCTGCGTCCACGGTCTCCCAGGCCGGGTTTCGCCGCTGCCGGTGCGCGGCGACGCGCGCCTCGAGGTCGGGGTCGCCGGCCGGAATCATGGTGGCGACGTAGGTCACCGGCGCGTCGTGACGCGACGCCAACAGCTCCGCGAACGCCGACTTCCCCGAACGCGTCCCCCCGAGGACCATGGTGATCAACGCCCCGTCATCCCCGACCGCAGGGCGGCGTGGACGGCGCGCGCCACGGGCGCGCCGTAGGCGGAGCGTGGACCTCCGAACGGTTCGGTGGCGCCCGACGCCGCGCAGAGGACGGTCACCGCGTCCGACGCCGTGCCGGTCCCGGCCACGCCGGCCTCGAGCAGCGCCTGCACCTTGGCCTCCGTGACGGTGCAGAGGAGGTTGGCCAGGGCGGCCTCGGAGTGCCGGACCGGGACGAACACCACCACGTTGACCGTGCCGGGTGCCCCCTCCGGGCACAGGCTCTCTTCTGCCGGCGCGGCCGCCCAGACGGGGCGGGTCAGGCCGACCGTCGCCTCGACCCGCACACCGGCGTCCTCGGCCGTCGCCACCGCCGCCACCTCGGCGGCCGTGAGCATCCCGACGCCGGCGCCGGCCAGGCCGAGCGCGTCGACCACCTCGGCCACGTGGGCCGGGAGGTCGCGGCGGCCGTATCCGGACGGGACCTGCACGTTGACCACCCACTCCCGCAGCCCGATGCCTCCACCCACGGGCGCCGTGGAGGCCGACAGGAGCGGTGCGTCGAGGCGCCACGCCAGGGCGGCCAGAGCCGGCTCCCCGCCGAACGCATGCCACTCCGACGCGCTCAATACTCGATGCCCTTCATGGCGCGGACGCCCCGTTCGTAGGCGTGCTTCACCTTCGTCATCTCCGTGACGGTGTCCGCGATCTCGACCAGTTCGGGCGGGGCGTCGCGTCCGGTGACCACGACGTTCGTCTTGGGTGACCGCCCGAGGATCCCCTCGACCACCTCGGCCGCGGCGACCCAGCCGTAGTTCACGACGTAGGTCAGCTCGTCCAGAATGAGGAGCTCGTAGTCGCCCGAGGCGAGCTTGGCCCGGGCCACGCCCCAGGCATGGATGTTCTTCGCCGCCGACTCGTCCAGGTCGGTGGACTCCCACGTGAAGCCGTCCCCCAGGGTCCACCAGTCCACGCCCAGGTGCCGGGCCAGCTTCTGCTCACCGACCTTCCAGTCCCCGCTCTTCATGAACTGCACGACGCCGACGCGCCAGCCTCTGGCCCAGCCTCGCCCCATCACCCCGAAGGCCGCCGTCGACTTGCCCTTGCCGTCGCCGGTGTTGACGACGACCACCGAGTCCACCCGCCGGCGTTCCTGCGGGCTGTCGTGCACGGGCAGTGGCACCCGTTGGGTCGGGACGTCTCCGCTGATGGGCTCATTGCGCCTCCTTGTCGCCCACGTCGCCGGTGTGTGCCGGCCCGCCCCGGCGCGGCGAGGTGCGCCGGGGCACAATGACGAGTTCGCCGTCGTCGGTCCGGATGATCCGCACGGCGCAGTGGAACGCCTCCCCCAACACCGTCTCGTCGAGCACCTCGGCCGGCGTCCCGAACGCGGCCACCGTGCCATCCGCCATGAGGAGCAGGCGATCGGCGAACTGCCCCGCCAGCGTCAGGTCGTGCAGGGCGCTGACCACGGTGAGATCCCACTCGCGCCGGAGCTCGTCGACGATCTCGAGCGCCTCCATCCGGTGCGAGAGGTCCAGCGCACTGGTCGGCTCGTCCATCAGGAGCACGGGGGCCTCCTGGGCCAGGGCCCGCGCCAGCACGACCCGCTGCCGCTCGCCTCCCGAGAGCGTCGCCAGCGGCCGGGTCGCCAGCGCCGCCAGTCCCAGGCGATCGAGCAGGTCCGTGCAGTGGGCCAGGTCCGTCTTCGACTCGACCGCGAAATAGGCGATGTGCGGCGTCCGGCCCAGCAGCGTGTAGTCGAACACGGACATGTCGGCCGGGAGCTCGGGCGACTGGGGCACGTACGCCACCGACCGGGCCCGCTCCCGACGTCCGAGGCCCGACGACGGCTTCCCCCCGACGCGCACCTCCCCGTCGTGGTCCACCAGCCCGGCCACCGCCTTGAGGAGGGTCGTCTTACCCGCCCCGTTCGCCCCGATGAGGCCGACCCACTCGCCGCGCCCGACCGATGCCGTCACCGCGTCGATCGCCGGCCGGCCGTCGAAGCGCACCGTCACCGCCCCCAACTCGACCATGGCGCCGTCCCCGGGCGGGCCGGCTCCGCCGCGCCCGCGCCGCTCCGCCAGCCGGATGACGGTACCGAGGCGGGCCATCAGGTCTCCCCGAGGACCACGCCGCGGGCGGCGCGTCGCGACACGAGGACGAAGAGGAAGAACGGAGCGCCGATGCAGGCCGTGACGACGCCGATCGGGACTTCCGCCGGTGCCTCGACCGTCCGTGCGATCAGGTCGGCCCCGATGAGGAAGGCGGCGCCGGCGATCATCGAGACGGGCACGATGATCCGGTAGCTCGCCCCCGCCGTCATGCGGACCGTGTGGGCCACGATGATCCCCACGAAGCCGATGAGGCCGCTGACCGAGACGGCCGCCGCGGTCCCGAGCGTCGCCGCCGCCACCACGATCAGGCGGGTGCGGGCGGCGTGGATGCCGAGCGTCCCGGCCTCCTCCTCGCCGACGCGCAGCACGTCGAGCATGCGGCGGTGGGCCAGCAGCACCGCCGCGCTGATCACGATGTACGGCAGAATCAGCGTCACGTCGGACCACGTGGCCACCGAGAAGCTGCCGAGGATCCAGTCGTAGATCTGGCGGATCTGCTCGGCGTCCCGCTGCTGGAGGTAGGTCTGGATGGCGGTCAGCAACGCCGCCACCGCCACCCCCGCCAGCACGATGGAACGGCCCCAGGCCCGGCGCCCGCCCGCCACGCCGATGACATACGTGGCGGCGACGGCCAGCGAAGCGCCCACGAAGGCGAAGATGGGCAGGAAGGTCGACGAGTCGCCCCCGTAGACGATTTCGATGGTCGCGCCGAGCCCGGCGCCGGCGGCCACGCCGAGCAGGTAGGGGTCGGCCAACGGGTTGCGGAAGATGCCCTGGTACGCCGCGCCCCCGGCCGCCAGCATGGCGCCGACCAGTCCGGCCAGCACGATCCTCGGCATCCGCAGCTGCCACACGATCGCCTGGTCGATGGCGGGGGTGCTCGTGTGGAAGTGCAGGAGCGGCACGTGCGCGAGCAGCGTGCCCAGAACCTGCGACGGCGGCACCGCCACCGGGCCGACGCAGACCGCCACCAGGCTGATGGCGATCATGATGACGGCCGCCACCAGCATGGGGACCACGGTGCGGCGGACTCCCGGCCCGCGCGCCGGACCCGGCGGCGCGGCGGCCGTCCGGACCGGCCGTGGGGGCGCGGTCGCGGTCACCGGCGCCCGGTCACGACTGCCCGCTGACCGGATGCTGCTTCATTTCCGCGGCCACCTCCCTGAGCAGGATCACGATCCGTGGCCCCCAGCGTGAGGCGATGTCGTCGTCGAGGCCGAGCACCCGGCCGTCCTTGACGGCGGCGAGGTTGGACCATCCGGGACGGGCCGCCACGGTGGCCGCCGACTGCGCGCAACAGATGGTGTCGGCCAAAAGGATGTAGCCGGGATTGGCCTTGAGGATGTACTCGCCGCTGAGCTGCGGGTATCCGCCGCTCGCGGCGGCACCCTTGGCGGCGTCCGCGATGCTGTGCAGGCCCAGCAGGCCCAGCACCTGGCCGATGAAGGTGCTCGACGTCTCCGAGTAGTAGGTCTGATCGAGCTCGTAGTAGTAGGACTCCGAGTGCGCCGGCTTGTGGACCGAAGCCACGATCTTGGCGATCTGGCTCTTGAGGCTGGCCACCTCGGCTGCAGCCTGGGCGGCGTGCCCGGTCGCCTTGCCCAGCTCCTCGAACTGAGCGTACTCCTGGGCCAGGTTGTCGGCCGCCGGGTCGTAGAGCACCGGAATGCCCAGGGCAACGAGTTGCTGGTTGAGGCCGGGGGCCTCCTGCGACACCACGACGAGGTCGGGCTTGTAGGACGCGATCGCCTCCACGTTCGGATCGTCGCCGTCGAGGCTGGTCCGCGGCGTGCCGGACGGGTAGTCCGAGTACTCGTCGACGGCCTTGACCTGGCTTCCGGCACCGATGGAGTAGAGCATTTCGGTGGCCGTCGGCGACAGCGACACGATCGCGGTCGGACGGGTCGCCACGGTGACGGTGCCGTTGGCGCCGTGCACCTTGACGGGAAACGTCGTCCCCGTCCCCCTCGCCGCCGAGGCGGCGGCTCCCGGGAGCAGCATCGAGACGACGCTGAACAGGGCGATGCCGAGGGCGAACCCCCTGGGCCTGGTGAACATCGATCATCCTCCATCGTGTGCGGAGGACGAAGTGCGCCCGCTGCGACACCCGATGGGGGTACCGAACGAACCGCCCTTCCTCCGAGGACTGGTTGCGTTGACCCAAGTCAGGCGGCTGGGCTCGCCCCTCGCGGGGGCCTCACCATTGCGGGACAGCGCCGGATTCCGACCGGACTTCGCTGAACCTGGGCCACCCCGGCACGAAGCCGGAGCGCACGCACCGTACCGCACCGCTGCGATCGGCGTCCATCGTCCGACGTCTGTGCCCGGCTGCTGCGCTCCGGCGCCACATTCCTCCTCCACGTGACGCACAATGGTTCGCCGTGAAGATCGTCTCGTTGCTGCCGTCGGCCACCGAAATCGTGTTCGCCCTCGATATCGGCGATCAGCTGGCCGGCGTCAGCTTCGAGTGCGACTACCCGCCGGCCGCCCGCTCGGTGCCCGTCGTCTCGGGCACCGTCCTCGACACCGAGGGATCGCCCGGCGCGGCAGAGATCGACGCCGACGTGAGCGCACGCATCGCGGCGGGCGAATCGATCTACCACCTCGACGACGCCCGTATCCGCGCCATCGGCCCGGACCTGATTCTGGCGCAGGACCTGTGCCAGGTCTGCGCCATCCCCTCGGGTGAGGTCGAGGACGCGCTGCGCGTCATCGGCTGCCAGGCCGACGTCGTCTCCTTGGATCCCGACGGGCTGGACGACGTGATCGGGTGCATCGGCCGGGTCGGCCGGGCCACCGGCACGGAGCTGAGGGCCGATTCACTGATGAAGGACCTGCGCGACCGGATCGCCGCGGTGCGCCGTCGGGTCGACGGCCGGGACCGCCCGCGCGTCTTCGTCCTCGAGTGGCCCGACCCTCCGTTCAACGCGGGCCACTGGGTACCCGAGATGGTCGAGGCGGCCGGGGGCGAGCCGGTGCTGGCCGCCGCCCGCGAACGGTCGCGCCGTCTCACGTGGGAGGAGATCGCCGCCGAGGAGATCGACCTGACTGTCTTCAGCCCCTGTGGCTTCGACCTCGCCGGTGCCGTGGACCAAGCCGCGGCCTTCCTGGGCCGCCCGGAGGTGTCGGGTCTCGGCCGCATTGTGGCCGTGGACGCCAACGCCTACTTCTCGCGGCCCGGGCCGCGCGTGGTCGACGGGGTCGAGTTGCTGGCCGAGCTGCTGCACCCCGAACGCCCCGGCCTCACGCCTGCCGGCGCGCAAATCCTGGCGTAGCCGATACCTCTCTCCGTCGTCCGAGCCGGACGGTGTGGGCTCGTCCATCTGTTTTCGGCCCACCTCGGGCCAGGCGTGTGCAGCACTACGGATGTGGTCTTCGGACTTCGGCGGCGGATCGGAACCTTTGGCTTCCGGGTGAACCTCGCCGCGAGGAAGAGCAGGTGCCTCTACAGCCGGACCCCCTCATGGCCGAGCCGCCACCGGGCCGAGCCGCCACCCGGCCGCGCCATCCCATCACCCCTGCGTCCGCAGGTCCCGCTTGAGCACCTTGCCCGAGGGGTTGCGCGGCAGCGCGTCCAGGAAGGTGACGTCCCGGGGCACCTTGAACTTGGCCAGCTGGTCGCGGCAGTGCGCCAGCAGGTCGTCCGCTGTCACGTCCTGCCCCCGACGCAGCACGACGAAAGCCACCGGCACCTCGCCCCAGCGCTCGTCGGGCCGGCCCACCACCGCCACCTCGAGCACGGCGGCGTGCTCGTAGAGGACGCGCTCCACCTCCGAGCCGGCGATGTTCTCCCCGCCCGACACGATCATGTCCTTGAGGCGGTCGACGATGAAGAGGTAGCCGTCCTCGTCCAGCACGCCGATGTCGCCCGTGTGGAACCAGCCGCCGGCGAAGGCCCGCTCCGTCGCCTCGGGGTCGCGCCAGTACCCCTTGAACACCTTGGGACCGCGCAGGACGATCTCGCCCCGCTCCCCCGCCGGCACCGGCCGGCCCTCTTCGTCCCACACCTCGACCTCGAGGTGCAGGCAGGCCCGGCCGACGCTGCCCAGCTTGGTCACCATGCTGTCGCGGTCCAAGAAGGTGTCACCGGAGACGGTCTCGGTCAGCCCGTAGGCGTCGGCGAACCAGGCCGAGGGGAAGGTGCGCCCGATCCGCTCTATCAGCGGGATCGGCATCTTCTCGCCGCCGTTGATGATCACGCGCACCGAGGACAGGTCACGGGCGTCGAGGTCGGGCAGGGCCATGATGGCGTTGACCATGGCCGGCGCCAGCCACACCGTGGTGACGCGTGACCGCTCCAGCTCGTCGACCACGGAGGCGGCGTCGAAAATGCGGTGGACGATGACGGTGGCACCCGCCGCCAGGAGCGACGTCGTCGTCAGGTCGAGTGCGCCCACGTGATAGAGCGGGCCGCAGGCCAGACCCAGGTCGGCTTCGGTGAAGCCGAACTCGACGATGTGAGCCAGGTTCTTCCAGGCCAGGTTGGCGTGGGTGAGCATGACCCCCTTCGGCCGGCCCGTGGTGCCCGAGGTGTACATGAGGCGGTGCACGTCGTCACCTTCGGCCAGCACCCGCGCCGGTGGCACCCCACCACCGGCGGCCAGCTCGTCCAGCGACCTCCAGCCGCCCGCACCGCCGTCGGGGCCTCCGATGCACGACCGCACCAGCCGCGTCGAGCCCCTCGGTCGCCCGCCCGGCCAGCTCCCTCATCGCCTCGTCGCACACCAGGGCCCGCGCCTCGGAGTGCTCCAGGATGTAGCGCACCTCGGGCGCGGCCAGCCGCCAATTGATCGGCATGGCCACGGCGCCCAGATAGTTGGCGGCGAAGATCGTCTGGAGGAACTCGGGGCAGTTGTACGAAAGAAGGCCGACCACGTCACCGGGCCCCACCCCGCGCTCGTGCAGGCCGCCGGCCAGCGCCACGGCCGACGCCGCCATCTGGGCGTAGGTGGTCGTCTCCCCCTCGAACACCGTGATGGCCCTTTCGGGCGAGCGCTCGGCGTGGTGCGCCAGCACGCCGAACCAGTTGACGTCCGCTCTCATCCCCATCGCCGCCCCCATCCTCGTGCCCGTCGCCATCCTCGTCCCCACCCCGGTCCTCCTCCCCGAATACTGGCCCGGATCCCACTAGCGTCGCTGCCGTGAGCGGGGGCGAACGGTGATGCCCGAGGGCGAGGTCCCAAGTGGGAGCAGCGCCGCCAGGCCATCGTCGACACGTCGGCCTCGGTGTTCGCCCGCCGCGGCTACCACGCCACCGGGATCATGGAGCTGTGCGCGGCCAACGACCTGGGCAAGGGGGCGCTCTACCACTACATCGGCTCCAAGGAGGAGTTGCTGGCCGCCATTCACGACCGCGTCATGGACGAGGTCCTGCTCGGCGCCGACCGGGTGGCCGAGGCCGGCGGCCCGCCGTCGCACCAGCTGGCCCGCCTCGGCGAGGAGCTGCTCGATGTCATCCACCGCTACCCCGACCACGTCTGGGTCTTCCTGCACGAGTTCCCCGCCCTGACCGGCGAGCGCGCCGAGCGCTTCCGCGTGCGCCGGCGCGAGTACGAGGGGCGGGTGGAGGCGGTGCTGCGCGCCGGCGTCGAGTCGGGCGCCTTCCGCGACATCGACCCCTGGCTGACCGCCCGGGCGTGGCTGGGCATGCACAACTACACCTATCTGTGGCTCAAGCCCGGCGGGCGCCTGTCCGCCCGTTCGGTGGCCGAGCCCTTCGCCGACATCTTCCGGCAGGGCATCGCCGCCCCGGACGGCACGAACCGCTGAACGGCCGCGGCCGTCACGGCGCCGAGTAGCCGCCGTCGATCACCAGCGCCGCACCCGTCGTCCAGCGCGACTCGTCACCGGCCAGGTACGCGTAGGCCCCCGCCAGATCGCCCGCCGTCCCCAGGCCGAGCGGGTGCCGCTCGGCGATGGCATCCAACGCGGAGTCGGGCAGCCCGTCGTGGATGGCCGAGCGGAAGGTCCCCGGGCACACGCAGTTGACCCGGATACCGTCGCGGGCGTACTCGACCGCCGCCACCTTGGCCAACGAAATGACGGCCGCCTTGGTGGCGCAGTAGGGGGCGGAGTGCGACCACGCCGTCAGTCCGGCCACCGACGCCGTGAGGATGATCGACCCCGAGCCCTGCGGCCGCATGACGCCCACCGCCGCCTTTATGCCGTTGACCGCGCCGAGCACGTTGATGCGGAAGGAACGCTCCCAGTCCTCGCTCGACAGGTTGTGGATGCGTCCGTTCGGGGCCAGCACGCCGGCGTTGCTCACCAGGACGTCGAGCCGGCCGAAGCGCTCCACCGCCAGCGCCACCACCGCCGCCACCTGCGCCGCGTCGCTCACGTCGGCCGGTTGCGTCGCCACCGGCGCCCCCGTCTCCGCCACCGCGGCCACGGTCGCCGCCAGCGCCGGTTCCGCGATGTCGCTCAGCACCAGCGAGGTGCCGGGCTCGCTGCCCAGCCGCCGCGCCACCGCCGCGCCCAGCACGCCGCCGGCGCCGGTGATGGCGACGACCCGACCCGCCGCCCCCGCCTCGGCCGTCATACGAGGAGGTACCCGCCGTCGACCGTCAGCACCGCCCCGGTGATGAAGCCCGCCGCGTCCGACGCCAGGAACTGATACGCCCCGGCCAGGTCCGTCGGGGCACCCCACCGCCCGAGCGCGGTGTGCCCCGTGATGGACTCGGCCAACTTGGGCCGGCTCTTCCAGCCCTCGGCCATGCGGCGAGTCGAACCACCCGGGAGCCACGACGTTCACCGTGACGCCGGCCGGCGCCAGGTCCAGCGCCAACGCCTTGGCCAGCCCGGTCAGGCCGGCCTTCGATGCGCTGTAGGCGCTCAGCCCCTGGCGCGGGCGCTCCCCGAGCACCGAACCGGTGAAGATCAGCCGCCCGCCCTCGCCCATCACCCGGGCCGCCGCCCGGGCGCCGAGGAAGGCACCGGTCAGGTTGACGTCGAGCACGCGCCGCCACACCCCGGCCTCGGTCTGGCGCGGCCCGGCCACCACCGGCGAAATCCCGGCGTTGCAGATCCACACGTCGAGGCCGCCCCATTCGGTCACGGCGGCGTCGGCCACCGACTCGTTGAAGTCCTCGTCGGTGACGTCGCCGGCCAGGACCAGCGAAGGCCCGGGCAGGGCCTCGGCCACCGCCTTGAGGTCGCGCTCGGTCCGGGCCACCAGGGCCAGCGTGGCCCCGGCCGCCGAGAAGGCATGGGCCAACAGGGCGCCCAGCCCCCGGCCCGCCCCGGTGACCACGACGCGCTTGCCCGCCACCGCGCCCGAGGCCGGGAATGCGTCAGGGATCTCGATCTGGACGGTCATCACGCTCCCGCTTGTACCGGTCAGTACAGTACACGACGGTGACTCCCGTCGACGCTGGCCCCGAGGCTCTGACCACCGCCGACCTGCTCGAAATGCAAAGGCGCATGCTGCTCATCCGCGGCTTCGAGGAGCGCGTGGCCGAGCTCTACCGCGACGGGCTGGTGCCCGGCTTCGTGCACCTGTCCATTGGGCAGGAGGCGTCGGCCGTCGGCGCCTGCTGGCCCCTGCGCCCCGACGACGTCATCACCTCCACCCACCGCGGCCACGGCCACTGCCTGGCCAAGGGGCTCGATCCGCTCGGCATGTTCGCCGAGCTGATGGGGCGCGCCGAGGGCACCAACCGCGGCCGTGGTGGCTCCATGCACATCGCCGACCCGAAGCTCGGCATTTTCGGTGCCAACGGCATCGTGGCCGCCGGCCTGCCCATCGCCGTCGGCGCCGCCACGGCGGCCCAGCTGCGGGGCGACGACGCCGTGGCCGTGGCCTTCTTCGGCGACGGCGCGGCGGCACAGGGCGCGTTCCACGAGGCGCTCAACCTGGCCGCGGTGTGGCACGTGCCGGCCGTCTTCTTCTGCGAGAACAACGGCTACTCGGAGTTCTCCGCCGCCTCGGCCCAGCACGCGGCCACCCTCGAGCGCCGGGCCGCCGGCTACGCACTGCCCTACACCGAGGTCGACGGCAATGACGTGGTGGCCACGGCGTCGGCCATGCGCGACGTCGTCGCGGCCGCCCGCACCGGCCTCGGTCCGGCCGTGGTGGAGGCCCATACCTACCGCTGGCACGGCCACTACGAAGGCGACCCTCAGCGTTACCGCGCCCCCGAGGAGCTCGAGGAGTGGCAGGAGCGCGACCCGCTCGTCCTGCACCGCCACCGCCTGGTCGCGGCCGGCGTGAGCGACGAGGACATCGACGCGCTGGCGGCCACCGTGGCCGACCAGCTCGACCAGGCCGTCGCCCGGGCCCGCGACCTTGCGCCCCCGGCCGCCTCCACCCTCTTCGACTTCGTCGACGCGCGACCGCGCCAGCGTGGCCGAGCCGCTTCCACTGCCGGCCGACGCGCCGGTCTACCGCACCATGGACGCCATCCGTGCCGCGCTCGAGTTCGAGCTGGCCGCCGACGAGCGCGTCTTCGTCGCCGGCGTCGACGTCGGCGAGGGTGGCAACGTGTTCGGCCTCACCCGCGGCCTGCGGGAGCGCTTCGGCGAGCGGGTGCGCGACACGCCCATATCCGAGACGGCCGTCGTCGGTGTCGCGGTCGGCGCGGCCATGGCCGGGCTGCGTCCCGTGGTGGAGGTCATGTACCTCGACTTCCTCGGCGTCTGCTTCGATCAGCTGCTCAACCAGGCGGCCAAGCTCGGTTTCATGACGGGCGGGGCGGCGCAGATGGGGCTGACCGTGCGCACCCAGTTCGGCGCCGGCCGCTCCTCGGGCAGCCAGCACTCCCAGAGCCTGGAGGCCCTGCTGGCCCACATCCCGGGGCTCACCGTCGTCATGCCGTCGACGCCGGCCGACACCTACGGGCTGTTGCGCGCCGCCATCGAGGACCCCAACCCGGTCGTCTTCATTGAGAACCGCCTGCTCTACGGCATGAAAGGGCCCGAGCCGCCGGCCGACCACCTGGTCCCGCTCGGGCGCTCGACCGTGGTGCGCGCCGGTACCGACGTCACCGTCGTGTCGGTGTCGCGCATGGTGCACGAGGCGACGGCCGCCGCCGAGGAGCTGGCGGCCGACGGCATCTCGGTGGAGGTCGTCGACCTGCGCACGGTGGCGCCGCTCGACCTGGCGCCGGTCCTCGAGTCGGTGGACAAGACCAGCCGGCTGCTGATCGCCCACGAGGCGGTGGTGCCCTTCGGCATCGGCGCCGAGATCGCGGCCACCGTGGCCCGCGAGGGCTTCTGGACCCTCGATGCGCCCATTGAGCGCATCGGGGCCGCCGCCACCCCGCCGCCCTACGCGCCCGAGCTCGAGCAGGCGTGGCTGCCGGGCCGCGCCGACATCGCGGCGGCCATCCGCCGCCTCGTGGCCGTCTGAACGCTCAGCAGCCGAGTGCCCGGGCGATCACCAGGTGCTGAATCTCGTTGGTGCCCTCACCGATCTCGAGCACCTTGGCGTCGCAGTAGAAGCGGGCCACCGGCGTCTCGAGCATGTAGCCGAGCCCCCCGTGGATCTGCACCGCCTCCGACGCGGCCCACACCGCCAGCCGGCTGGCCTTCAATTTGGCCATGGCCGCCTCCTTCAAGAACGGCTGGCCGGCGTCGCGCAGCGGCGGCGGCGCGGTAGGTGAGCCAGCGGGCTGCCTCGAGGTCGGTGGCCATGTCGGCCAGCTTGAACTGCACCGCCTGGAACTGCGAAATGGGCTGGCCGAACTGCACCCGCTGGCGGGCGTAGTCGACCGCCAGGTCGAGCACGGCCTGGGTCAGGCTGAGGGAGAGCGCGGCGATCGAGATGCGGCCGACTTCGAGGGTACGCAGGAACTGGCTCAGCCCCATGTCGGGGTCGCCGACCAGGTGCTCGTCCGGCACCCAGACGTCGTCGAAGTAGAGCTCGCGCGTGTCCAGGCCGCGCCAGCCGATGCCGCGCATCTTCGGCCCCATGGTGAAGCCCGATGTGTCCTTCTCCACCACGAAACTGGCGAAGCGCTGCGTCCCGCTCTCGCCGGCACCGGCGCCGACACGCGCCAGCAGCGTGACGCCGAAGGACATGTCGGTGCCGGCGTTGGAGATGAAGGTCTTGCGCCCGTTGATGACCCAACCCCCGTCACGCCGCTCCGCCGTGGTGCGGATGCCGCGGGCGTCGGAGCCGGCGTCAGGTTCGGTCAGGCCGAAGGCGCCCAGGGCGCGCCCCTCGGCCAGCGGCCGCAACCAACGCTCGCGCTGCTCGTCGTTGCCGAAGAGATAGAGCGGCAGCGAACCGATGGTCACGTGTGCCTGCCAGGCCGCGGCGACCGACTGGTCGGCCAGCCCAATCTGCTCCATGGCGGCGACGAATCCGACGGTCGACATGCCGATACCGCCCCACTCCTCGGGCACCAGCAGGCCGAGCAGGCCGAGCTCGCCCATTTCACGCAGGAGGTCGGTCGGGCAGCGCGCCTCCTCCCAGGCGGCCGGGGCGCGCCGGGCGATTTCGTTCTGGGCGAAGTCGCGGCACAGGCCCACCAGCTCGCGCTCGGGTTCGTTCAGGGAGAAGTCCACGGCGCACATCCTATGGACTGACCGGTACAAAGACCCGTACACTGGGAAGATGCCGTCCGACCGCGCGCCGCACAAGTTCCCCCGCTTCGACAACACCGAGGACGAGCGCCGCTACCGCAAGCAGCGGCTGGCCGCCGCTTTCCGCCTGTTCGGCAAGTTCGGCTTCAGCGAGGGCACCGCAGGCCACATCACCGCGCGCGATCCCGAGCGCCCCGACCACTTCTGGGTCAACCCCGTCGGCATGAACTTCCGCCAAATCAAGGTCAAGGACCTCCTGCTGGTGAACCACCAGGGCGAAGTGGTCGAGGGCACCTGGCCCCTCAACCTGGCCGCCTTCGTCATCCATTCGCAGATCCACGCCGCGCACCCTGACGTCGTGTCCGCCGCGCACGCGCATTCGGTGTACGGCAAGGCCTGGTCGATTTTGCACCGCCCGCTCGACCCGCTGACCCAGGATGCCTGCGCCTTCTACGAGGACCACGTGGTGTTCGACGATTACACGGGGGCCGTGGTGGAGATCGAGGAGGGTAAGCGCATTGCGCACGCGCTCGGGACCAACAAGGCGGCCATCCTCGTCAACCACGGGCTGCTCACGGTGGGCCGCACCGTGGACGAGGCGGCCTGGTGGTTCATCACCATGGAGCGCAGCTGCCAGGCCCAGCTTCTGGCCGAGGCCGCGGGCACGCCTGTCCCGATCCGTCCCGAGGTGGCGGAGAAGACCGCAGAACAGACGGGGAGCCACCGCGCCGGCTGGGCCCAGTTCCAGCCGCTCTACGACCAGATCGTGGCCGAAGAGCCGGACCTGCTGGACGAGTAGCCAGGGGAGCCCCTGGCCGTTCGGGCGTTCAGTCGCCCTGCTGCTCCAGATGTTCCATGAAGGTGGCCGACCAACCCATGAGGTTGGCCGGGATCCAGTAGCCCGCCTCCTCGTTGATGTCCGCCCAGTGCGCGGCGACGTCCTCCACCGTCGCGCCGCCTCCGGGGTGCACGTAGCCGGCCGTGGACGCCAGGAAGATGCGGGCGAAGCGCCCCGCGCCCGCCGCGTACATTTCGCCGCTGACGGGGCACTCCTCGTGGGCCAGGTAGGCGGCCATCGGTGCCACCAGCTCGGGGTCCATGCCGTCGGGTCCGGCGCCGCCGGCCATGCGGGTCATGGCGGCCGGCGCGATGAGGTTGACCCGGATGCCGCGCTTCGCCCCACCCACGGCCAGGCTCCGGGTCAGCCCGATCACGGCGGCCTTGGCCGTGGCGTAGGAGATGTTGTTGGGCAGGCCGAAGACACCACTCGAGGTGGTCATGACGATCCGTCCGTAACCTTGGTCGACCATGTGCGGCCAGGCGGCGCGGGCGGTGTTGAACGAGCCGACCGTATGGACGGCCAGGTGCGCGGCCAGGTTGTCCTCGTCGGCCTCGGGGAAGGCGGCCCAGCGCATGATGCCGGCGTTGTTGATCAGGATGTCGAGACGGCCGAACTGCCTCACCGCCGCGTCCACCAGCGCCTGCGCGCCCGCGGCGCTGGAGACATCGTTCGTGTCGGCCACGGCCGAGCCACCGCCGGCGACGATGGACGCAACGACCTCGTCGGCCGGCCCGCGTCGCTGCCGGTTCCTTCGATGGAGCCGCCGAGGTCGTTGACCACCACGCTGGCGCCGCGCTCGGCCAGCAGCAGGGCGTAGGCCCGCCCGATGCCTCGCCCCGCACCGGTGACGACGGCGACGCGCCCGTCGAAACGGAGCTCGCTCAGGCTGCGACCGGAGCCTTGTACCCGAGCAGCCCACCCAGGGTGCCGCCCAGCATGGCGTCACGCTCGTCCGCCGGGACGCCGACGAACAGTTCGTCCATGATCTGCCGGCTGCCGCGGAACGTGCCCTCGGCGTGCGGGTAGTCGTTGCCCCACACAATGCTCGACACGCCGGTGATGTGCCGGCAGGCCACCGCGACCGGGTCGTCCTGGAACGACACATGGAACTGGCGCTTCACGTACTCGCTCGGCGTCAGCGGGTAGGGCCACTTCTCGTTCAGCCGGAACAGCTGGGCCATGCTGCTCTGCTGCTCCCGGGGGAGGTCGGCGTCCCAGTAGCCGAGCCACCAGTCGGCGTCCTGGCCGATGCCGGTGATCCAGCACTTGTCCATGGCGCCGACCAGCGAGGCCAGCCAGTGCGCGTTGAACTCGATGAGCGCGAAATGGAGGTCGGGATAGCGCTCGGGCACACCGCCACCGATCAGCTCACAGATCAGCTGTTGGGGGACGATGGTGCTGTAGATCGACTGGGTGATCATCCGCTTGGAGGCGGACTTCTCGGTCATGGGCTGGTTGACCTGCCGGGCCGACTCTGCCACGACCTTGAGCGTCGTGGCCTCGGGGTCGTTGACCTTCACGCCGCCCGTCTGGGTGTGGAAGAACACGTGCACGCCGTTGGCCTGCGCGGCCGCCCACACCGGGTCGAAGTCACGCGAGTAGTAGGGCTTCGGCGGTGTCGCCGGCAGCAGAATGGCCCGGAACCCACCGGCGGCGGCGCGCTCGATTTCGGCCACCGCCTCTTCGATGTCCGTCATCGGGATCGGTGCCGTCGGAGCCAGGCGATCGAAGTAGGGCGTGAAGCGCTCGACGATGTAGTCGTTGTACACCCGGGCATGGGCCATGGAGAGCTCGTGGTCGTCGGAGTAGAGCCCGAAGAGCGACAGGTTCGGGTGCATCACCCCGACGTCGACCCCGTCGGACGCCAGGTCCTCGATGATCAGCGCGGGGTCGCCCTCCGGCATCCGGCCGCCCGTCTGGCGGTAGCGCGAAATCGTCCACCCCTCGAATCCGGGCGTGTGCAGCCGGCGGAAGATCCGGGCCCCGCCCTCGACGAACGGCTCGATCTCGAAGTCGTCCTCCCAGACGGCCCGGTCACGCAGATGCTTGGGCAGGCGTGTCTTGAACAGGTCGGTGGGCTCCAGGATGTGCCCGTCCGCGGAGACGACAAAGGGCTTGTCCGGCATGAGGCTGTCCCTTCCGTCCATGCTGAGCGTAGAGAAAAGGGCCCGCGCGGAGTGCGCGAAGCTCCTCTCCTGAGACTAGACCAACCGGTCGGTACACAGCAACGGCGGCCAGGAGGAGCGACACGTGACGAAGCGGTGGAAGCAGCGACCGGAGGGCTCGACCTGGGGCGACTGGGGCGACGACGACGAGCTGGGCCGGGTCAACCTCATCACCCCGGACAAGGTGCTCCAGGGCGTGCGCGAGGTCGAGGCCGGCATCAGCTTCTGCCTGAGCCTGCCGCTGGACTACCCCGGCGGTACCTCCCTCAACCAACGTCGTTACCCGCCGGTCGTCGCTCCCACCGAGGACATGAAGGGCGTGCCGGCCACCTTCTACAACGTGCACATGAGCGAAATGGAGGACTGGGGCGATCCCCGGTTCGTCGATGTCTGGGCGGACGACGTCGTGACACTGTCGCTCCAGTACTCGACGCAGTGGGATTCCCTGGCCCACGTCGGGGCCGAGTTCGACGCCGACGGCGACGGCGTGGACGAGGCCGTGTACTACAACGGCTACCGGGCCGGCGTCGACCTGGTCGGCCCCTCCGACGACGCCCGCGGCGACGGCAGCGGCCACCGCTCCTTCGCCCACCACCTGGGGCTCGAGCACATGGCGTTCCACGGCGTGCAGGGACGCGGCGTGCTGGTCGACCTGGCCCACCACCTCGGCGATGACTGGAAGGGCGTCGACCGGGCGACGCTGGAGGAGATCATGACGGCCGACGACGTGGTGGTGGAGCCGGGCGACATGCTGCTGCTGCACACGGGCTTCGCCACCAGGGTGCTCGAGTGGGAGCGCGACCCCGACCCGGTGAGGATCCACACGCTGTGCTCGTACCTCGACGCCCGGGACCCGTCACTGCTCGAGTGGATCGCCGAGTCGCGGATCTCGGCCCTGGTGGCCGACAACTACGCCGTCGAGGGCATGGTGGGCAAGGGCAAGGACCCCAGCCGGCGCTCGTTCCTTCCCATCCACCACCTCTGCCTCTTCAAGCTCGGCGTCCCGCTGGGCGAAATGTGGTACCTGCACGAGCTCGCCACCTGGCTGCGCGAGCACGGCCGCAGCCGCTTCCTCCTCACCGCACCGCCGCTGCGCATGCCCGGCATTGTGGGCTCACCGGTCACCCCGGTCGCCACCGTGTGACGACGGCGCCTCCGCTCAGCCCGCGGCGCCCGCCAACTCGGATGACGGCGTGAACGTGAAGGCGTCGTAGTCGTTGGCCATCACGTCGGCGATGATGGAGAACAGCTTCGGGCGGCCGGCCGAGTTGAGCAGGAAGACCTTGGGCTTGCCCGGAATATTGGTGCCGAAGTAGTAGCTCTTTTCCCCGAACGACTGGTTGGCCACGCCGCGGTTGACCATGTTGGTCCAGCGCTCCTCGGACCGGGCCGTCACCTCCACCACGCTGGAGCCGCGTCGGCGGGCGAACTCGAGCAGGTCCATGACGAAGTCGACCTGGTCACCGTTGTAGCGCGGGTTGTTGCCCGCCGCGGCGTGCGGGCCCCCCGGGAAGAACAGGTTCGGGAAACCGTGGGTCTGCACGCCGAGGAACGTCAGCGGCCCGTCCGCCCAGTAGTCGACGAGGGCCAGGCCGTCGCGGCCACGGATCCCCATGCGTGACAGGGCGCCCGTGCCGAAGTCGAATCCGGTGGCCCACACGATGATGTCGAATTCCTGTAGGCCCTCCGTCGTCTCGATGCCCGTCGGCGTGACACGCACCATCGGGGCTTCTTGCAGGTCGACGAGGGACACATTGGGGCGGTTGAAGGCCTCGAAGTACCCGGTGACGAACGGCGGCCGCTTCTCCCCGAACCGGTGGTCCCGCGGGATGAGCCTCTCCGCCGTCGCCGGGTCGTGCACGATGCTGCGGATTTTGCTCGCCATGAACTCGCAGAATTCGGCATTGACTTCGGCGTTGAACAACAGGTCGGTGTAGTTGCTCGTCAGCTTGGTGAACCCGGGGCTGTCCCACATGGTCTCGTAGAACGCCTGGCGCGCCTCTTCGGGATCCTCGAACGCCGTGCGGTCGTGCGTCTGGTGGAGGAAACCGTGGACGGAGGTGTTGAGCGTCTCACGCAACGCGGGGAAGTTGGCCCGGAGCTCGGCCTGCTCGTCCGGCGTGATGGGCCGGTTGTTGAGCGGCGTGCACCAGTTGGCCGTGCGTTGGTACACGGTCAGCGAGGACACCTCGTCGGCGATGGCGGGAACGACCTGCACGCCGCTCGACGAGGTGCCGACGACGGCTACCCGCTTGCCCGCGAAGTCGACCGTCTCGATCGGGCCAGAGGCCCGTGTGGAATTGCTGACCGCGGAAGCTGTCGCGCCCCTCGACGTCGGGGATGTAGGGGATGGACAGCACCCCGGTGGCGGCGACGACGAAGCGGGCGCGCACCTCGGTCCCGTCCGCCGTCCCGACCAGCCATGTGCCGGTCCGGTCGTCCCACACGGCAGACGTCACCCGGGCCCCACAGCGGATGTGGCGGCGCAGGTCGAAGCGGTCCACCACGTGGTTCAGATAGCGCTCGGTCTCGGGCTGCGCGGCGAAGTGCTCCTGCCACTCCCACTCGTCGAAGAGCTCCGCGGAGAAGAGGTAGCCGTAGGTGTAGCTCTCCGAGTCGAAGCGGGCGCCCGGGTAGCGGTTCCAGTACCAGGTGCCCCCGACGCCGTCGCCCGCCTCGAGCAGCTGGACCGAGAACCCGGCCTGGCGCGCCCGGTAGAGCTGGTAGATGCCCGTGATGCCGGCGCCGACGACGAGCACGTCGACGTCGGCGGAGGATGGGGACTCGTCGCCGGGCACTGCAGGGGAGGTCGTCATGTCGTGGGCCTCATTTTGCCGGGCGGATCGGGCAGTGACCTGGGAAGGGGCACCTTCCCAGGTTTTTGTACCGACCGGTTAGTCTAACGTCAGTCGGTGCAGGCACAGCAAGGGGACGGCAGTATGTCGGTCGTGGAGCACAAGTGGTCGGCGCTGCCGGTGCCGCACGCCATCGAGGTGCCGGACCGGGTGCCCAAGGAGCGCTACTACGACCCCGCGTTCTTCGCGCTGGAGGCCGAACAGCTCTGGCCCAAGACGTGGCAGATGGCCTGCCGGCTGGAAGAGATCCCCGGCGCCGGCGACTTCGCCGAGTACGAAATCCTGGACCAGTCCGTCGTCGTCGTTCGCACCGAGGACCTGGGGGTGCGGGCCTTCCACAACGCCTGCCGGCACCGAGGCGTGCGCTTCGCCCAGGGACGCGGGTCGCGGCCGGGCGGGTTCGTCTGCCCCTTCCACGGCTGGTGCTACGGGACCGACGGCCACAACGCCCGGGTGACCCAGGCCTCGATGTTCGCCCCGCACAACCTCGAGCCCGGCGACATCGACCTGACCCCGGTGCGCTGCGAGACCTGGGGGGGCTGCGCCTGGGTCAACTTCGACCGATGCGGCGCCGCCGTTGCGCCAGTGCATTGAGCCGTTCGCCACCGTGCACGACGCCTGGAGGGTCGAGTCGTTGCGGGCCGAGTGGTGGTACGCGGCCCGGCTCCCGGTCAATTGGAAGTTGGCCGAGGAGGCCTTCGTCGAGCAGTACCACGTCCTGCAGGCCCACCCCCAACTGCGCATCGCCGACCGGTTCCCGCCCCGCGACCCGGCCGCCTTCGACCCCGCCACCTTCGTGCGGGGCGAGCTCGAGTACCTGCACGTGATGAGCGACGGCATGGCGGGCATGGTGCACGCCCGGGACGTGGCGATCGCCGAGGCCATGGTGGACGGCCTGGAGCTGCCGGCGGACTACCCGGGGGCCCGGGCCACCTGGGACCGCACGCTCAACGACGCCGTCACCGCGGCGCACCGCTCACGCGGCTGCGATATGCCCGACATCGGCGAACTCGAGGCCCAGGGTCACAACCAGTCCATGGGGTACTGCTTCCCCCACTACTTCATTTTGCCCATGTACAGCAGTGCCTCGGCGTACCGGTTCCGCCCCCTCGGCCCCGAGGAGACGCTGATGGACTTCTGGTCGCTCACCAGGTATCCGGAGGGCGAAGAGCCGGAAACGCCGCCGGTGCCCGAGCGTTGGGAGCACGACGACCCGCGCTGGCCGCCCATCCCGACCCAGGACTTCTCCAACCTGCCCAAGCAGCAGCGAGGCCTGCACTCCTCGAGCTTCGAGTACATGCGGCTCTCCGAACGGGGCGAGGGGCACATTTCGAACTACCAGCGCGTCATCGACGGCTTCCTGGCCGGGTACGGCTACGACAAGCTGCTGCCGGCCCTGCAGCACGTGAACGTGAACCCGTTGGAGATGCCCGTTCTCGAGATCGACTTCTGAGCTCGCTCGGCATGGGAAGCCAGACCGGGTCCACCTTGGCCGACGTGGCCGCCGGCGTGGCCAACACCGTGGCCGCCTACACACAGGCCCTCGACGACGGCCGCACTGACGACGTGGTCGCCACCTTCTGTCCCGACGGCAGCTGCGACATGCCGGGCCTCGGCCACCACGAGGGCCACGACGCCTTGCGCGCCGCCTATGCCCGGGTGGTGCCGCGCCAGCCACAGCGCCACCTCATTGTGAACACGCACGTCTCGGAGTGGGCCGACCGGGAAGCGTTTGCCACCAGCGACGTCGTCCTCCTGCTCAAGGGCGAGGCCGGTTGGGCCGTCGGCGTCGTCGGGCGCTATACCGATGTGCTGCACCACGACGGCTCTGCCTGGCGCTTCCACAGCCGGGTGGCCGAGTTCACCTAGACACGGAGAGACGGAGCCGCACCATGAGATTCGGACTCGATGTCGCGCAACAGCGCATGCCCTGGGACGAGCTCGTCCGGCGGGTGCGCCTGGCCGAGGATTGGGGTTTTGACGGCGTCTGGGGCTTCGACCACTTCCAACCCATGTACGGCGAGGGCCCCGGCGAGACGTTCGAGGGGATGACCACGCTCGCCGCCCTGGCCGGCCTGACGTCACGGGTCAGGCTGGGGCTCCTGGTCACCGGAGCCACGTACCGGCACCCGTCCGTGCTGGCGGCTCAGGCGCTGACCATCGACCACGCGTCGCACGGGCGCCTGGAGCTTGCTCTCGGCGCGGCCTGGTTCGACAAGGAGCACCACGAGCTCGGCATCCCCTTCCCGTCGACACCCGAGCGCTTCGACCTGCTGGAGGACACGCTCGAGATCGTGACCCGCCTGTTCAGCGGCGAGGTGGTCTCCTACGACGGCAAGCGGGTCTCGTTGCACGACGCCCGCATGCAGCCGCTCCCGGTGCAGCGCCCCCACCCGCCGATCTGGGTCGGCGGCATGGGCCCCCGGCGCACGCTTCCCCTGGCGGCGCGCTTCGCCGACGTGTGGCACGCCTTCGGGACGCCCAACTCGGTGCGCGACGCGAACGAGCGGCTCGACCAGTTGGCCACCGAGGCGGGACGTGACCCGTCGTCGATCATGCGGGCCGGCTCGCTCTCGCTGGACGACCTGGAACAGACCCGCCGCCACGCCGCCAAGTGGCGCGACGCCGGCTACGGCTACCTCGTCTGCGGGTGGCCGGGGGCGGGCGAACCGCAGGTCGACGCGTTCGCCCGCGACGTCATGGCCGATTTCTCATGATGCTGCCGCGCGGCACTTCGACCAGGGAGGGACGCGGGTGAGCAAGGTCGAGTCGATCCACCCGCGGGACTGGCCGCCGGGCCTGATGGAGAAGATGGCCGCGGCACTCAAGCCCCAGGGGCGGGACACCCCGCTGCCGCCCCGCGATCCCGGCGCCCCCAAAGGCCTCAACGCCATGGGCGTCATGGCCCACCACCCCGACGTGACACTGGCCTTCAACCACCTCGTGACTCATGTGAACTACGACACGACGTTGTCGGCGCGCCGAGCGCGAGCTGGTCGTCCTTCGGGTGGCGCACGTGCGGGGCTCGTTGTACGAGTGGGGCCAGCACGTGTATCAAGCCGGCCAGGCCGGTATCACGCCCGAAGAGGTGGCGCGGGTCCGTCAGGGGCCCGAGGCCGAGGGGTGGGCGCCGTTGGAGCGGGCGCTGGTGCGCGCCGTCGACGAGCTGGTGGCTCAGGCCCGGATGGCAGACGACACCTACGCCGCGCTGGCGGCCGAGCTCGACACCCGCCAGCTGATGGACGTGGTGTTCACCGTCGGCGCCTACGACGCCTTCGCCATGTTCCTGCGCACCTTCGACGTCGAGGTCGACCGGGACCTGGTGGACTACGCCGCGACCTGACGGGGCCGGAGGTTGCTGCGGGGTTGGGTTGGTCGTTCGACTCTGCGCCCGCTCTTCTCCGGGAGGCGATTCCTCGGCACAAGAACGTTCCGATCGGGCCCCGAATTCCGAAGGCGAACCCCGAGGCACCAGAAGGTCAGGTGTTGCGCCCGCCGTTGACGCCGAGGATCTGGCCGGTCACGTAGCCGGCCTCGTCCCGGCACAGGAACGAGCACATGGCGGCGACGTCTTCGGGCAACCCGGCGCGGCGCACCGGCGTCCGCGCCACGGCGTCCTCCATGCCACCGGGACCGAACTCGCCCCGGGCCACCGAAGCCTGCAGCATGGGCGTGTCGATGAACCCGGGCGGAATGGCGTTGACGGTGATGCCCCGAGGCCCGTACTCGAGGGCCAGCGACTTGGTGAGCCCGTTGAGTCCCGATTTCGACGACACGTAGTGGCTCATGAGTGGCTGTCCCCCGTGCGTGCTCGAGGAGGAGATGTTGACGACGCGTCCCCAGCGCGCCTCCACCATGTCGGGCAGCACGGCCTGGCAGCAATTGAAGGCACCGGTCAGATTGACCCGCAGGTAGTGGTCCCACAGCTCGGCGGTGATGTCGCGGAAGCGCGTGTAGCTCGGGGCCAGGCCCGCGTTGTTGACCAGGATGGCCACGGGGCCGAGCCGGTCGCGCACCTCGTCGACCGCCGCCTGCACCCGCTCGCGGTCCCCGACGTCGGCCGCCACGGCGGCGGCGCTCGACCCCGACGCGGCGATGCCGGCGGCGGCCTCGGCCGCCGCCACGTGGTCGAGGTCCAGCACGGCCACGGCGTGCCCGTCGGCGGCCAGGCGCCGGCTGATGGCCAGCCCGATCCCCGAGGCACCGCCCGTGACGATGGCCACCCGCTGCTCGTTCATGACGTCCACCCTCTTCCCGGTCGGAGCGCCGACCGTACCGCCCACGGCAAACCTGCTTCAACGCCACCCGGGGACCGCGGGCCACGCCGGATCGGAATGGCAACATGGCGGCCACGTCGACCGACCCCGTTGCCGTCGCCTTCGCCCGAACCGTCCCCAAGGCGGAGCTGCACGTCCACATTGAGGGGACGCTGGAGCCGGAGCTCATGTTCGAGCTGGCCCGGCGCAACGACGTCGCGCTGCCCTACCGCGACGTCGAGAGCGTGCGCCGGGCCTACCGCTTCGACGACCTGCAGTCGTTCCTCGACATCTACTACCGCTCGTGCGCCGTCCTCCTGACCGAACGCGACTTCTACGAGCTCGGCCTGGCGTACTTCCGGCGGGCGGCTGACCAGGGGGTGCGCCATGCCGAGGTGTTCTTCGACCCGCAGACGCACACGGACCGCGGCGTCCCCCTGTCCACGGTCATCGCCGGCCTGTCGCGGGCCCGGCGCGACGGGGTCGATCTCGGCGTGTCGGCGCAGCTGATCCTGTGCTTCCTGAGGCACCTGCCCGAGGACCGCGCGCTGGCCACCCTGACCGAGGCCCTGGCGTTCCGTGACCACTTCGTCGGGGTGGGTCTGGACTCGTCGGAGGTGGGGCATCCGCCGTCGGCGTTCGAGCGGGTCTTCGCCCGCGCCCGGGCGGAAGGCCTGCACGTGGTGGCCCACGCCGGTGAGGAAGGGCCGCCGGAATACATTTGGCAGGCGCTCGACCTTCTGGGGGCCGAGCGGATCGACCACGGTGTGCGCGCCCTGGAGGACGAGCGCCTGGTCGAACACCTGCGCCGGCGCGAGGTGCCGTTGACCGTCTGCCCTTTCTCCAACGTGGCGCTGCACGTGGTGGAGAGCCTGGACGAACACCCGCTCGGCACCATGCTGGCGCGCGGCCTGCTGGCGTCGGTGCACTCCGACGACCCGGCGTATTTCGGGGGCTACATCGGCGACAACTACGCCGGCGTGACCGAGCACCTCGGCTTCGACGCCGCCACCGTGGCCCGCCTCGCCCGCAACAGCTTCGTAGGCTCCTTCCTTCCGGCCACCACCAAGAGCGAGCGGCTCGAGGAGGTGGACGACCACCTGCGTGTGGCGATCGGCGGTGCCCCTCCGGGGTCGCCCTGAAACGGAGCCGGGAGTACCCCTCGTTTTGTCGAGGCGTGAGTACGATACGAAAGCTGACGCTGATGTCAGGTCCGAGCGGGCCGGCGGCGCAGCGCAGACTCCGGTCTGACCCTGGGGGGTGAAGTGGGAAGGTTGGTCCTACGCCGACTGCTGGCGCTGGTGCCGGTATTGCTGATCGTCTCCTTCGCTGTCTTCTTCCTACTGGCACTCGTCCCGGGCAACCCGGCCATCACCTTGGCCGGCGGGGTGAGTGCCACCCCGGCCCAGATCGCCCATGTCACCGCCCAGCTCCACCTCAACGATCCCTTGCTCGTCCAATACGGGCGCTGGTTGGGCAACGCGCTGCACGGCAACCTCGGCACGTCCATTTCGACCGGCCAACCGGTGACCCAACAGATTGAGCAGCGGTTCCCCGTCACCTTCGGCCTCGTCGTGGCCTCGGCCATCGTGTCCCTCGTGGTCGGGATCCCGGTGGGTCTCGTCTCGGGCATCCGGCCCCAAGGTGCCGTCGACGGTGGCGCCCGGACCTTCACCACCCTCGGCCTGGCCGTGCCCAGCTTCTGGCTGGCCGTGATTCTCGTATCGATCTTCGCCGTGCACTGGCACGTCTTCCCCCCGACGGGCTACACGTCCATCTCCACTTCCTTCAGCGGCTGGTGTCGTGACATGACGCTGCCCGCCGTCACACTGGGCGTCCTGGTCGGCGCCACGCTGGCCCGGCAATTGCGGGCCTCACTCATCGACACCCTCGACACGCCGTACATCAGAACGGCGTGGGCCAAGGGGGGCACGCGGCGCTCGGTGCTGTTCCGCCACGGTCTCAAGAACGCGGCCATGCCCGTCGTCACGGTCTTCGGCATTCAGATCGGCTACCTGCTCGGCGGTGCCGTGATCATTGAGCAGATCTTCGCCATCCCGGGCCTCGGGACCTACATGCTGGCCGGCATCACCGAGCACGACCTGCCGGTCGTCCAGGGTGTCGCCCTCGTCTTCGTGCTCTTCCAGATGGCCATGAGCCTGCTGGTCGACATCAGTTACGGGTACCTGAACCCCAAGGTGAGGGTCTCATGAGCCTGACCGAGACCGAGGTCCCCGGCCAGGACCCTCAAAACCTGCGCCGATCGTGGTCCGATCACCGGCGTCTGCTGCAATTCATCACCCGCGTCGGCGTCCTGGTGTCCGCCGGGTGGCTGGTGCTCGTCACGGTGGCAGCCATCTTTGCGCCGTGGATCGCGCCGGACGACCCCAACGCGCAGGACCTGACCAACACCAACGCCGGCATCAGCGCCAGCCACTGGCTCGGCACTGACGACCTCGGTCGCGACGTCCTGTCCCGGCTGATCTTCGGTGCCCGCATCTCCATGCAGATCACCTTCGAAACCGTGGGCATCGCTCTGGTATTGGCGCTGGTGATCGGGCTGGTGGCCGGCTACCGGGGCGGCCGCATCGACTACCTGCTCATGCGCGGGGCTGATGCGGGGCTTGCCTTCCCGCCTCTCATCCTGGCCCTGGCCGTCGTGGCCGTGCTGGGCAGCGGGGTGAACGACGTCGCCCTGGCCTTCGCTCTCGTCTTCGCCCCCGGCTTTGCTCGCTTCATCCGGGGCCAGACCCTCGCCATCAAAGAGGAGTCCTTCGTCGAGGCGTCGACGTCGATCGGCACGCCGCCCACGCGCATCGTCGTGACGCGCATTTTGCCCAATGTGCTGACCGGCCTGGCCGTGGGGATCGCCATCGCCCTCGGGGCGGCCCTGCTGACGTCGTCGGGACTCAGTTTCCTGGGCCTCGGGCCGCCTCCTCCGGCGCCCAGCTGGGGCGCCATGCTCGAGGAGGCTTACAACACCGCCCTGTTCACCCACCCGTGGTCCCTCGTGCCCTCGGGCCTCGTCATCGCGGTGACCGTCCTCGCCTTCAACACTCTCGGTGACGCCATGCGCGACACCGTGAGCGGGGCCACGACGAAGGGGCGCCGCCGTCACAGCCGTTCCCAACGCGGCCTCACCGAGGTGGGCCAACCCGCCGCACCGGCCCGGCACGGCGCCGAGGGTGACGCGGCGCCGGCGGCCCTGCTCCAAGTGCGCGGCCTCTGCATTGAGTTCGACACCGAGTCCGGGCCGGTGCGGGTGGTCGATGAGGCCTCCTTCGACGTCGGGCGGGGAAAGATCGTCGGACTGGTGGGCGAGTCGGGCTGCGGCAAGACCGTCAGCTCGTTGGCCGTCCTGCGCCTGCTGTCCTCCCCTCCGGCCCACATCGTCGGCGGCTCGATCCGCTTCGACGGCCGCGAACTGCTCGACGTCGACTTCGCCGAAATGCGGCATATCCGTGGGCGCGACATCGCCATGGTCTTCCAGGACCCGCTGGCCAGCCTCGACCCGACCTTCACCATCGGCTCCCAGCTCACCGAGGCCATACGGCTGCACGAGAGGTTGAGCCGGTCTGCCGCCCGGGCCCGGGCCGTCGAGCTGCTCAAGAGCGTGCACATCCCCGACCCGGCCCGACGCCTGTCGGCCTACCCGCACCAGCTCTCGGGCGGCATGCGTCAGAGGGTCATGATCGCCATGGCGCTCAGCTGTCACCCGCGCCTGCTGATCGCGGACGAGCCGACGACCGCCCTCGACGTGACGATCCAGGCGCAGATCGTCGAGCTCCTGCATGAGCTGTGCGAGAGCCAGGACCTGGCCGTCCTCTTCGTCACCCACGACCTCGCGCTGATCTCCGAGCTGTCCGACGAGATCGCGGTGATGTACGCGGGCGAGGTGGTCGAGCAGGCGCCGACGGCCGACCTCTTCGCCCGCCCACGCCATCCCTACACGGCGGCCCTCCTGGCCGCCTCACCGGGGGCGCGCCTGGCCGGCGAGCGCTCGGCCCTGCTGGCGGGGAGTGTGCCCCAGGCGGGCCGGTTCCCCACCGGCTGCCGCTTCCATCCGCGCTGCGCGTTCGCCGAGGACGGCTGCCGGAGCGGGCCCGTCGCCCTCGAGGTCGTGGGCCCCGACGGCGACGGAGACCGCTCCTGCCGCTGCCGGCGCAGCGCCGAGCTGGTGCTGCCCGGTGTCGGCGCCGCTACCGGAACGCCGGTCGCCATCGACGGGGTGGGCGTGCTGTGACCGTCACCACGCCGTCGGCGTCGCCCACCCCGGTGCCGGCCGACCACCCGGTGGCCCAGCTGCTCGGCGTGTCGTGCCATTTCACCGTCCGCCTCCCCGGACGCGGCAAGGGCACCGTGCACGCGGTCGACGACGTCGATCTGACGGTGCCGCGCGGCACGACGCTCGGCCTGGTCGGTGAGAGCGGCTCGGGCAAGTCGACGCTGGCCCGGGTGCTCCTCCGGCTGATCGCGCCCACCACGGGCCGGGTCCTGCTCGGCGGGGAGGACATCACCAAGGTCAAGGGGGCTCGCCTGCGCACCCTGCGCCGCAGGATGCAGCTCGTCTTCCAGGATCCCTACTCCTCCTTCGACCCGCTGGCCACCATCGGGGCGAGCGTGGGTGAGGCCCTCTCGGTTCACACCGAGCTCGATCGCTCCGAGCGCGACCGGCGGGTGGCTGAGCTGCTGGACCAGGTCCGGCTGCCCAGCGCCTTCGCCCGCCGTCACCCCCGCGAGCTGTCGGGGGGCCAGCTCCAACGCGCCGCCATCGCTCGGGCGCTCGCCACCGAGCCCGAGCTGCTGGCGCTGGACGAGCCCCTCAGCTCACTGGACGTGGCGACACAGGTGCAGATGGTCGAGCTGCTCGGTGAGCTCCAGGACCGGCTCGGAATCGCCTACCTGTTCATCTCCCATGACCTGAACCTGGTCCGCTCCCTCAGCAGCCACGTTGCGGTGATGTACCTCGGACGGATCGTCGAGGAGGGGCCGGTCGACGCGCTCTACGCCTCGCCGCATCACCCCTACACGCAAGCGCTGCTGTCCGCCTCGCCCGCGTTGGACCCGGCGCGGCGGCGCCAGCGCATTGTGCTGGAGGGCGACATCCCCTCGCCGCTCGATCCACCGAGCGGTTGCCGCTTCCGGACGCGCTGCCGGCACGCCATGGAGGTCTGCGCCACGGCCGAACCCCGGCCCAACGAGGTCGACGGGGTCACCGTACGTTGCTACCTGACCGATCCGACCCAGCGCGAACAGGGAGAATGAGCGTGCGCTGCTTCGGGCGGAGACCTCGCGGGCCTGCCGTGGGGGTGCCTGGACAACGTTACGGAATTGTTGCAGGCTACCCGTGTAGCAGAGGTGTGAGTGGCTCCGGCATCGGCCGGGTTGCCGTTGCCCTCGAGAACAGTCGCAGGACTGGGGGGAAGTTGGGCGTCGTTGGCGCGCCAGGCCCGAATGGTCGTCCAGCGCGGCGGTCGTCCGTGACGGGCGCGCCGTTTCGACCGGCGAGCCGTTCCCCGAGAATCCTGCTCCTGCCCGCCCGACACCGGCCGTGGTGCCAGACGGACGCGAATGCCCCCGGAGCGATGACGCGCGGCCCTGAGCCAGAAGGATGAGCACCACCATGCACACAACGCGATGGGCGGCCCGCTGGATCACCACGTCAGTGCTGGCGACCGGACTCTTGCTCGGTGGCCTGGCCGTGACGCTCGGAAGTCAGGCCGGTGCCGCATCGAGCGGCGGCGTCCTGACCGTCGGCTACGACCTGTCGGGATCCATCAACCCGATTCAGTTCGACCCGGCGGAGTTCAACGGCAGCGCATGCTGCTTCGACTACGCCTGGCCCATTTACGCCGGCCTGCTGAGGGAGACGACGAGCGGCGCCTACGTGCCCGACCTGGCCTCGAGCGTGACCATCCCGAACCCGACGACGATCGACGTCCAGATGCGACCCGGGCTGGTGTACTCCAACGGCACCCCCCTGAACGCGGCTGCGGTCAAAGCCGGCTACGAGCGCAACCTCGGCAATCCGCACGTGGGTTCCGGGAACGCCGCCTTCGTCGACCTCTCCTCCATCGACGTCACGGGACCCGAGTCGCTGATTCTGCATTTCTCGCAGGCCGTGGCCAGCACCTTTTATCCGCTCCTGGCCGACCAGGAGTCGTTCATGGCCATTTCGACCGGACCGAGCACCGGTGTCCCGAACACCAACGTGGTCGGAGCCGGACCCTTCGTGCTGCAGAGCTACACCCCCGGGGGGAAGATCGTGCTGGTCAAGAACCCCAAGTACTGGGACGCCAAAACCATCGCGCTGTCGGGCATCACCTTCGTCGACGTCCCCTCGGGTCCTCAGCAGCTCAACGCGCTGGAGTCCGGCCTGGTGGACGTCGAGGGCGTCCCCGACGCCGACCTGCCCACCGTCAAGAACTTGACCAGCATTCAGACCAACTCGACCTTCCCGGACGGCAACTACTACTTCGTCCCGGTCTGCAAGTCGTCAGGCCCACTGGCCAACCTCAAAGTCCGCGAGGCCCTGAACTACGCCGTCAACCGGGTCGCCATCAACGACGCACTCCTCTTCAGCAAAGGCCAGCCCGCCTGGAGCATGTTCCCCGAGGGTTCCGCCTACTACGACTCCACGCTCACCGGCGATTACGCCTACAACCCGAAGAAAGCCAAGCAGCTCCTGGCCCAGGCCGGCTACCCGCACGGCTTCTCCACCACCATCATGGCGCTGCCCGAGAGTGACACGAACCAGTTGGCCACCGTGCTGCAGGCCCAGTGGAAGCAGATCGGCGTCTCCGTCCAGATCCTGGCCACCTCGAACTACGTGACGGATCTTTATGCGGACCACAAGGCGGCCATGGGCCTGAACCCGTCGGGGCTGCCGGGGGTCGAGAAGCTGACGACACAGTTCGTGCCGGGCAGCATCGGTGACATCTGCAACTACAACAATCCGACCCTCAACGCGATCACGAGCCAAATAGAGGCGCTGCCCCCGAGCAGCCCGAAGCTCAAGAGCGAGTGGATCGCGGCGCAGGACTTCGTCATGAAGAACGCGCTCGGTGTGTACGTCGACTTCTCACCCAACGTCACCGGGGCGGCCAAGTCGGTGAAGAACCTTCAAGTCATCCCTTATGTCGGTGGCGTCCTCAACTACTGGGAGGTCTCTGTTTCGGGTTGAGGACCGTCCACGGCGATCACGCACACCACCGTGGGCACGAGCACCCTCGCCTCGACATGAGCCGGAGTCAAGCCGCTGCCCTCGAGCTCGCCCGCGACCTGGTCGCCGGACACTGAAGCACCTCGAGTCACCTGAGGTCGGGAGTCGAGGCTCCCCCGCGTTCGGTCCGAGCACGCCCGTGCGGCCGGCCACCATTTACGTTACGGTTCGACACGTTATGGGTCGGGGGTACGGATGACGACGGTCGAGCCGGCCACGGCGCCCACCGGCGTGGGCCGGCCCCGTAACCCGCGCATCGACGACTCCGTCCTGGCCGCCACCGCCGACCTGCTCGAGGAGGTGGGCTACCTCCGCCTGACCGTCGGGGCCATAGCCGAGCGGGCCGGCACCACCAAGCCCGCCATCTACCGGCGCTGGCCCACCAAGGCGCACCTCGTGCACGAGGCGGTGTTCCCCACGGCGGGCCGGGCCGAGACGATCCCGCCCGGTGCCGACCTGCGGGGCGACATCTACGCCCTGGTCGCCATCGGCGTGGACCTCCTGGGGCGGCCGGCGGCGCGCGCCGCGCTCCCGGGCCTCATGGCCGAAATGACCGACGACTCGACACTCCACGCCGACGTGCTCGGCCGCTTCGCCACCGGCACCTGGGGGTGGCTGCAGCAGCGTATTGATGCGGCCATCGATGCCGGCGAGGTCAGGGCGGACGTGCAATCCTCCACCGTGCTCGAGCTGATCGCCGGTTCGACCTTCGTGGCGACCGCCGTCAGGCGGCGCGACGAGTTGGGTCCCGAGTGGATCGAGCGCGTGGTCGACATCATCGTCGGGGGGATCCGGACATGACCAACGAGCGGGACACGGAACCACGGACGGACGGCCATGGACGTTGACGTTCTGATCGCCGATGCCTGCGACCGGGCGCAGAGCGACGACTTCGGCGGCGACACGTGGCGTGAGGGCCTCGAGGTCCTCGTCCACGCCTTGAACACCGAGGCGGCTCTCAACGAAATCGGTGTCGGCGCCATGACCGACCAGATCGTCGGCAACCTCGTCAACCGGCTGCAAATTGAGCGGTGCTACCACGCGCACCCCGAGATCGAAGATCAGGAGGTCGTGGCGCCGCTGTTCGGGCTGGGCCTGCCCCGGACCGGGTCCACCGCGCTGAGCTTCCTCCTGGCGCAAGATCCGGCGCGGCGGTCCCTGCGGGTGTGGGAGGCATCCCAACCGTGCCCGCCACCGGAGACGGCGACCGAGCACACCGATCCGCGCATTGCCGCCGCCCAGGCCGGCATCGACTTCACCAACGAGATGTTCACCGGCTTCGCCGGCATGTTGCCCACCGCGGCGGAAGGTCCCCAGGAGTGCCTGGTGCCGATGTGCTTCGAGTTCCGCTCGCTCATGTTCGAGGGCATGTCGCTGATCCCCAGCTACACGGCCTGGCTGCTCGAGTGCGACATGGAACCGGCGTACCGGTACCACCGGCGCGTCCTGAAGCTCCTGCAGTGGCGCTGCCCGCCCGAGCGCTGGTGGCTCAAGACACCCGCGCACATGCTCTCCATCGACGCGCTGAACGAGGTGTACCCGGACGCTCGCTTCGTCATGACACATCGCGACGTGGGCCAGGTGCTGCCGTCGGTCTGCGCGCTGTACCACACCCTGAGCTCGGTGCTCACCGAGCGCCCCGACCCGGTCGCCATCGGCGCCGGCAACCGCGACGTCTGGCGGACCGCGTTCGAGCGGCTCATCGACTTCCGCGACCGTGGCAACGAGCACCGCTTCGTCGACCTCTCCTTCCAAGCGGTGCAGCATGACCCGATCGGGCAGGTCACTCAGCTGTACGAAGCACTGGGCGACGAGCTCAGCGACGAGGCCCGTCAACGCATGCGCCGACTGGTGGGACGAGGACTCGAAGGACCGCTCCGGGCCGAACAGGTACCTGCCCGAGACCTTCGGCCTCGACCCGAAGGCGATCGTCGAACAGTTCGCGTTCTACTACCGGCGCTTCGACGTGCCCGTCGGCTCATGAGCAGGACATGACCTCTTACTCCCACCTGACGCCCCCACTGACTGGAGACCCCCATGAGTACCATCTTCGTGACCGGCGGCACCGGCCTCACCGGGGCCAACGTCTGCCAGCAGTTGGCCCGGCGAGGTGACGCCGTCCGCGCCCTGGTCCGCCACCCCGACGAGGCGGCCGCGCTGGGCGACCTGGGCATCGAGCTGGTACAGGGCGACATCGCCGACGCCGACGACGTGTTGGGCGCGGCGAAGGGGTGCGAGGCCGCCATCCACACCGCGGCGCTGCTCGGCGGCGCCAGTCAGGACATGGCGGACTTCCACGCCGTCAACGTGGTCGGCACGACCAATGTCCTCGACGCCGGCCGGGCGCACGGCATGCGGCGCGTCGTGGCGCTCAGCACCAGCACGTTCTTCGACCTCAGGCATCCCGGCCCCCGGGAAGAGGCCCCTGTCCTGGCCCATCCACCCGACGACCCCTACACCGTCACCAAGCTGGCCGCGTTCCGCCAGGCGCACGAGCGGGCGGCCGCGGGTGACGACGTCCTGACCTGCCACCCCGGCGCCATCTACGGCCCCAGTCCGGTGAGCCGGCGCGCCCTGCACCCGACGAGCTTCAACGCGGTGCTCCTCGGGGCCATCCGCGGCCGGATCCCCATGTTCCTCGACTTCCCGGTCACCTGGGTGGCGGCGGCCGACGTGGCGGGGGGCTCCATCGCCGCGCTCGACCGCGGCGTGGCCGGCGAGCGCTACTGGCTGGTGGGCCGCCCCGAGGACGAGATCAGCACGGCCGCCGGCTGCAACCGAGCCTGCGCCATCGCGGGCGTGGAGCATCGCGTCGAGGACGTCGACTACCGCTCCGATCCCGAAGCGCTGACCGCCGCCTTCGGCCCGACCCTGATGGCGATCGCCGAGGCGGCCGCCAACACCGTGCGCATGCCGCGTTCGGCGGCGAACCTCACGGCGGAGCGGTTGGGGTACGACCCGATGAGCCTCGACGAGGGCCTGGGGCTCCTCGTCGAGTGGCTGCGCGAAATCGGCAAGATCTGAGGAGGAGAGACCAATGGACGACGTGACCCAGAAGGTCGTGGACGGCACCGCCTGGCGGGAGTTCTGCGACCTCCTCGCCGATGCCGGCGAAGCCATTCTGGCCGAGGGCAACCCCTCCGACCCGCTCGACCGCGCCGAGGGGTTCCGCATGCTCACCCGCCTGCTGCGCGGCGCCTTGGAGAGCAGGCTCGAGTACGGGCGCGCCTCCCAGGCCGAACTGGTCTGCGTCTGCCACGAGACCATCAAAATCGTGGCGGAGAACCCGGACAACCACTATCTCGGCGCCTCGCTGGACGGGAAGTACGACTACCGGATTTGGGGGACCCGGGGCGAGGCGAAGTGGATCAGCTTCAATCTGTTCTCCGGACCGGGATTCGGGGGCGGCGGCCCGGGCACCGGGGCCACGCTGCACGAGGAGCAGATGCACATCGAACCCGACGGCACCTTCGAGGTGATCATCTCCCAGCAGGAGCACCCCGGGAACTGGCTCCGCTCCGAGGCGGACACCCGGAGCATCGCCATCCGCCAGACCTTCCTCGACAAGCGTCACCAACGCCACGCGGACATGCACATCGAGCGCCTGGAGGACGCCGGCGGGCCACCGGCACCCCTGACCGCGGAGGAGCTGTACCTGTCCCTGCTCTACGCCGGCCACTACGCCAAGGGTGTGGCCCGGATAGGCGCCCAGTGGGCCACCCGTCAGGCCCAGTGGCCCAACGAGTTCACCGACGAGGCGCAGCTGCCCGAGACGTCCAACTTCAAGGATCCGCAGATCACCTGGCACCAGGCCTACTTCGAGCTCGAAGAGGACGAGGCGCTGCTGGTCGAGTTCACCCCGCCCGAGTGCGAGTACTGGATGATCGCGCTGCACAACCACTGGATGGAGACGTTGGACTACGTCCACCACCAGTCGACGCTCAACTGCCATTCGGCCCACCTCGAACCCGACGGGAGCGTCCGCTTCGTCCTGGCGCGCCGTGATCCGGGCGTCCCCAACTGGCTCGACACCGCCGGCCACCGACGCGGCACGGTCGGCGTGCGCTGGGTCGGACCTGACGTCGTCGACGTGCTCCCCTCGACCCGGGTGGTCACCCTTGCCTCGCTCGCCTGAGCGCCGCACCGCGTCGGCACCCGTGAGGCCCGCACCGGAGAGGCGACAGGTAGGTTACGGCCATGGTCCTCGACGCCGACGCAGCGCGGCTCGACGGGAAGGTGGCGGTCGTCACCGGCGGCGGCGCCGGCATCGGCCGGGGCATCGCCAACGGCCTGCACGCCTTCGGCGCCGACGTGGCCATTTGGGAGCGTGACCCCGACAGCAGTGCGGCGGCCGCGGCCGAGGTCGAGGGTCTCTCGGTGCCCACCGACGTGCGCGACGGTGGTCAGGTGGATGCGGCGCTGGCCGCCACCATCGGGCACTTCGGCACAGTGGACATCCTGGTCAACAACGCCGGCGGCGTGTTCGTGGCGCCGTTCCTCGAAACGAGCGAGAACGGCTTCGACGCCCTCTACCGGGCCAACCTCAAGCACGTCCTGCTCTGCACCAAGGCGGTGGCCGGGCACATGGTCGAGGCCGGCCACGGTGGCGCGGTCGTCAACATCACCTCCATCGAGGGCGTGCGGGCGGCGCCGCTCTACGCCGCCTACGCGGCCGCCAAGGCCGGGGTCATCAACCTCACCAAGACCCTGGCGCTGGAGCTGGCGCCCCACGACATCCGGGTCAACGCCATCGCTCCCGACATCACAATCACCGAGAGCCTGTTGGCCCTGACTCCGTCGGGCGCCGGCGAACGCATCGGTCTGACCGTCCCCATGGGACGGCCCGGGAACGTGGACGAGTGCGCCGGCGCCGCCGTCTTCCTGGCCTCACGGCTCTCCAGCTACGTCACCGGCCACACACTGCACGTGGACGGCGGCACGGCGGCGTCGATGGGCTGGTACCACCACCCCGACGACGGCCACTACGTCTACGGGCCGTCGTGACGCGCCGAGCCTGACGGCGCCGCTCCGTCACAGCGGGGTGGCGCGGTGGCGCCGTCCATCCACGGATCCGAAAGAAGAGCCGGAACCCCGTCACCCGTCACCCCGGGATGCCGAAAGGGGCCCTTCGGGTCAGGAGCTCGGCGCCGGCTGCGGCCACGAGCACCGTGGCCCGCTCGAGGCAGCCTCCGGTCCCCTCGGCGCTGACCCACGACTGGAGGCACAGGACAGCGCCTTCCTCCACGGTCGCCGACGCGCCGCGCCCGAGGCCGATCACGGGCGGCTCCACGCCGAGGCCGAGACCGTGAGCCAGGACCACCGGAGGCAGGGGCTCCCCCGCCTGCTCCCAGGCCCGGCAGAGGTCGGCCCCCGTCGCGCCCGGACGGCAGGCGCCGAGGAGGGCGTCGAGGCCACGCCGGCAACGCTCGGCCAGCCGGCCGGCACCGGGGGGTGGCGTGGCACCGGCCAGCACGGTCGTGCCCACATCAGCCTCGTAGCCGGCGTAGAGGACGCCCGGGGACAGGACGACCAGCTCGCCGTCGCCGAGGGCCCGCTCCCGCGCCAGGAAGCGGAAGTCGACGGCCCCGCGAGCCGGGGTGGCGAAGACGACGCTCTCGCTGGGCGGGGCGGGCACGCCCAGGTTCCCGATGCACGCGTAATACGCAGCCAGGAGCTCGCGCTCGCTCACCCCGGGCTCGACCCGCTGGCGCAGGTCCTGCAGCGCGGCCTCGGCCAGGGCGCCAGCCGTCCGCAGGCAGGCCAGCTCGTCGACCGTCTTGGTGCGACGCGCTCCCCAGAGCGCCGGCTCGGCGTCGCCGAGCTCGGCCGCCGGGGCGATCTGGCGGAGGTGCTGGGCGAACATGGGGGTCAGGCCGTCGGTGCCCACGCGACCGGCATCGGCCAGGCCGGGGATCGCCTTCAGCGCGGCGAGCAGGTGGGCCGGGTTCCAGGTGAGCGGGTAGAGGTCCTCGTGGTCGATCTCGGGGGGCACGCCCTCGTCCCATACCGACAGGAGGTGGACCCGCTGCGTCCCGAGGACCACCACGGCGGCCGGCCCGAAGGGCGCGCTCCCGGCCCGCCAGAGTTGCCGCGCTCCCGACGCGTAGCGCACGTTGGCGGGGCGGCCGAGCACCAGCGCGTCGAGCCGCTCGGCCGCCATGGCCTCGAGGAGGCGCTGGCGCCGTTGGCGACGGAGGCGCTCGAAATCGGCCCGGGCCGAGTCCTCGAGCGCCATGGTCCCGACGATCGCCTCGCGGTCTCGGGCGGGCGTCACGGCTCCAGGCCGAAGGGGTCGTAGGTCGAGCCGCTGAGGGGCTCCCAGCCCGTGTCGGTGACGGCCACGATGTCCTCGGCCCGGTAGCCGGCGGCTCCGTCCTCCCAGATCACCGGCTCGAACACCAGCACCATGCCCGGCGCCATGACCTGCGACTCGTCGAACTCGGGCCCCAGGTCGGTACCGACCAGGGGCATTTCGGCGCTGTCGGTGCCCACGCCGTGCGCCAGGTAGAAGTGCTCGATCCACGGGCGGACGCCGTCGTTGGCCTCGGTCGCGGCCCGGCCGAGCGCGGCGGCGCTCACGCCGGGCGCGAGCACGCTCAAGGCGGCGTCCACCACGTGGCGCCAACGGCGGAACTGCTCGTGCTGGCGCGGGCTGGGGACGTCGCCTGCGCTGGTGACCCAGGTGCGCCCGTAGTCCGATGCGTACCCCTGCCACGAAATGCCGGCGTCGACCCACACGACGTCTCCCTCCCGCAAAATGCGGTCGGTGGTCGCCGTGGGATAGGCCAGGTCGCCGTGGGAGGTCCACGGGCCCTGCTCCTTCCAGGCCGGCATGACCTGCCAAATAGGGTCGATGCTGCCCGCCGAGGCGCCGAGCTCGAAGGCACGGCGCAGGAAGCGAGCGCTCAGATCGCTCTGGCGGACACCCGGTCGCAACGCCTCGCGTGCCTCGACCATGGCCAGTTCGGAAATGCGCTGCGCCGTGCGGATGCAGGCCAGCTCGTCCGGCGTCTTGCGCAGCTTGGCCGGGGCCAGCGCGGCACGCCCGTCCTGCCAGTCGTACGTGCCCAGGCCGCGCAGCATGGGGTGGGTCTGGTGGTCGACGGCCAGGCGCGAACCGGCGGGGAAATGATCGGACAGCGCCGCGACCACGTCGTCGACGCTCTCGTCGAGGTCGGGGAAGAGCGGCCCGTGGACGTGGTCGGACGGCCACTCGGGCGGGAGCCCGTCGCGGGCCGCGGTGTACACGTGCGGGGCGCGCTCTCCCTGGGCCACGACCACCACGGGGCGGAAGATGGAGGCGCGGCCGCTGTCGTCGCCCGGCACCGCCACGCCGGCGGCGTAAGCGACCGCACTCGAGCTCAGCAGCACGAGGCCGTCGAGGCCCTGGCGGGTCAGCTCTTCCTGCAGCCGGCGGAAGCGCTCGGCCCGCATGCGCGCCAGGTCGGGGCTGGCCGGAATCGCCCGCCCGTCAACCGTGGCACCCAAGGGTTGCTCCTCCATCGCTGGCACCCTCGCCAAGAACAGCCCGGCTGTCAAGCCGCACGCGGCGGGCGTGATCGTTGACGAGTCCGGCCGGGCGGGCGAGGATCAGGGTCATGCGAGCCGAAGCCGATTTCGATTATCACTCCGTCGAGTGGCTGGCGGAGCGCTACCGGCACAACGAAGAGCTCCGCCGCCAGTCCCCGGTGGTCTGGAACCGGACCTACGGGTTCTGGTATGTGACGGGCTACGACGAGGTGGCCGAGGTCGCACGCGACAGCGAGACCTTCACGCCGCGCTACGAGGAACGGGGCCCCGACGGCATGAGCTACGTCGGGATCATGGGCGTGCCCCGTGACGAGGGACTGCCACCGGTCGGGATCGCCGAGGCCGAGGCGGGCCGCCACGTCGCCCTGCGCCGCGCCATCAATCCCTTCATGCTGCCCGCGGCCGTCGACCGGGACCGCCCGTTCCTCGAGCAGGCCGCCACCTGGTGCCTGGACCAGAAGATCGCGGAGGGGCGGATGGACATGGTCCTCGACTACACCAATCCGGTGCCGGCGATCTGGACGATGAAGCTGATGGGACTCCCGCTCACGACCTGGCGGCACTGGGCGGAGTACTTCCATGCGGCGACGGCCTACGGCCAGCAGATGCCGCAACGCCAAGCGGCCATTGCCCGCACGCCGGAAATGGTGGCCGAGGTGAAGGAGGTGATCGTGGAGCGCCGTCGCCAACCCGGCGACGACCTCGTCTCGCGACTGGTCACCATGGAGATAGAGGACCGACCCATGACCGACGACGAGCTGGTCGCCGTCATGTGGAACCTCATCGGCGGCGGCGTCGATACGACCACATCGCTCACGTCGCTGGCGCTCGTGCACCTGTCCGGCCAACCGCAGCTCCGCCACCGTCTGGCCCAGGATCCGGGCCTCCTCGCCGGCGCGTGCGAGGAGTACCTGCGCTGGACCTCCGTGAACGAGACGCTCAGCCGCACCTGCACCAGCGACACCGAGCTGGGCGGCCAGCTGATCCGGCGCGGGGAGTTCGTGGTGATGAGCTGGCTGGGCGCCGACTACGACCCGGCGATGTTCCCCGAGCCGGACTCGGTCGACGTGGACCGCTCACCCAACCCGCACCTCGCCTTCGGCATCGGCTCGCACCGCTGCATCGGTCTCCACGTGGCCCGGTCCTTGTTCGAGGTCCTGATGCGCGAAGTGCTGACCCGCGTTCCCGACTACGTCGTCGACCACAAGGGCACCAAGTACTACCAGGGCAATCCCAAGCTGCACGGGGTGGTCACCATGCCGGTGACGTTCACACCCGGTCAGCCCCGTGGGGTCGACCGCCCCTTCTGACTGCGGGCCGGGACGGCGGCCCCCGACGGGTGCCGGGGCCCGGGCCCCATGACCGCGAGCTGACGCGGGTCACCCGACCCTCGGAGCTAGGCCTGGCGGTAGTAATGGTCCTCTTCGAGGTCCTCGAGCAGACTCGGTCCCGGTCGGCTCCCACGCCAGCAGTTCGCGGGTGACGACGGCGGTGGCGGGGCTGTCCAGCGCCACGAAGTGGCCCAGAGGTGCGAAGTGCTCGAGTGCGTCCGCGGGCGCCACCGACGCTGTCGGGAGGCCGAGGTGACGTCCCATGGCCTGGGCGATGTCGCGGAAGGGGACGCCTTCGTCGCCGACCGCGTGCAGGACGGAGCCTGCCGGTGCCGCCTCGACGGCCAGGCGGGCCAGGCAGGCGGCGTCGGAGCGGTGCACGGCCGGCCAGCGGTTGGTGCCCTCCCCCACGTAGCCGGCCACGCCCCGCTGGCGGGCGATGCCGACGAACGTGGCGATGAAGCCATTGTCGCCGTCGCCGTGCACCGTCGGCGGGAGGCGCAAGACCGACGAGCGGACGCCGATGCCCCGTAGCGAGAGCGTGAAGAGAGCGGTGGCCGCTCGCAGCCCCGCGGGGTTTGCCCGGACTTCGGCGCCCGGCACCAGCCCGTCGTCCTCGGTGGCCACGCGGCCGACCGACAGCCCGAGAAGGCCCGACGCCAGCACCAGCGGCCGATCGGAGCCGGCCAGGGCCGCACCCATGGCCTCGACGGCCCGCCGATCGGCCGCCGCCGCGGCGGCGAAGTTGCCGCCGAAGGCCACCTCGTGCTGGAACGCCAGGTGGATGACGCCGTCGGCGTCGTTGGCCGCCTTGGCCAGGCCGTCAGGGTCGTCGACGTCGCCTCGCTGCACCATCGCACCCGCCTCTTCCAGCCGCGCCGCGGAGGCCTCGGAGCGGGCCAGGCCGACGACCTCGTGGCCGGCCCCGAGCAGCTCGGGCACGACGGCCGATCCGATCCAGCCCGATGCGCCGGTGACAAAGATCCTCATTTGACGAAACCTCCCAGAGACGGTGATGTCAGTAACTGCCATCACCCTAAACCTGATGTCAGTCACTGTCAACACTAGGATCGCGACCATGGGTCGATGGGAGCCGGACAGCCGGGGGCGGCTGCAGGAAGCCGCACTGGCCCTGTATTCCGAGCGGGGGTTCGACCAGACCACCGCAGCCCAGATTGCCGAACGAGCCGGGGTGAGCGAGCGCACCTTCTTCCGGCACTTCGCCGACAAGCGAGAGGTGCTCTTCGGCGGCTCCGCCCTCCTCGGGGAACGGATCGTGGCCGGCGTGGCCGGCGCACCGGCGGACGACGGCCCGTTCACCGCCGTCTCGCGGGGCCTCGATGCCGCGGCCGCCATGCTCGGCGAGTTCCGCCGCGACCTCTCGCGCCAGCGCCAGGGCGTGATCGCCACCAACCCCGAACTACGCGAGCGCGAGCTGGCCAAGCTGGCGGACTACGCCGAGGCGGTGGCGGCGGCACTGCGGCAGCGGGGCGTGAGCGAACCCCAGGCGTCCTTGGCGGCCGATGCCGGCATGACCGTCCTCCGCGTGGCCGTGGAACGGTGGGCCGGCACAGATGACGGCCGCGACCTCACCGCCATCATGCGCGACTCCATCGCCGAGCTGCGGGCGTTGACGGCGGGCGGCTGAGCCCACGGCGCCGGATCAGCGCAACCGGGGCCCGATCGTCTCCGTCTGGGCGTCTTTCGTGGAGATCCTCGATCCAGCGCCGGTTGCACGGTCCGTGGTCTCACCCGTCGGGTAGGAGGATTCGTGACCGGCTGTCACAGACCGGACCGCTCATTCGTCGTACGGGTGACAAAGAGTGACGAAACCAGCTGTGAAAGGAGACCATGATGGACGCCCGCCTCAACCTCTTCGAGAGCCCGATCGCCATGAAGCTGTTCAAGCACATGAACGCTGCCGGTCGGGTGGTCAGCGAATCGGCCCTGCTCCCGGCCACGCAGGAGCTGGTCAAACTCCGGGCCAGCCAAATCAACGGCTGTGGCTTCTGCACCGACATGCACACCAAGGACGCCTTGCAGGCCGGGGAGAGCCAACTCCGGCTCAACCTGGTGGCGGCCTGGCGGGAGGCCACGGTCTTCACCGAGGCCGAGCGCGCCGCGCTGGAGCTCGCCGAGCAGGGCACACGGATCGCCGACGCGGCCGGTGGCGTGACCGACGAAGCCTGGACCAACGCGGCCAAGCACTACGACGAGGAGCAACTCGGCGCTCTGGTCGCGGTGATCGCAATGATCAACTTCTACAACCGGCTGAACGTGATCGTCCGGCTGCCGGCCGGCGACTACCAGCCCGGCCAGTTCGGCTAGTCCGTGATCTACCTCGGCGGCCCACTCAGAGAGCTCGACTCCGTGAGTGGGCCGATCCGTACTTCGCCGTAATAGCGTCCGCTCCATGCCCGAAGAGCAGAGCGCGCCGGACGGCACGGCGGTGCGGGTCGCCTTGTGGAGGGCTTTGCACATGTACGTCGACGCCGCGCCTCACGTGCTCGAAGACGAGGTCGGGCTCCGGTTGGCCGATCCCGGCGACGATTGGCAAAGCCGTCCGGACATGGACCCGGTCTTCACCCGGGGCTTCCGGGCGGCCATCGTCGCCCGGGCCCGCTTCATCGAGGACCTGGTCGCGGAGCAAGCCGAACGAGGAGTCCGCCAGTACGTCCTCCTGGGAGCCGGTCTCGACACGTTCGCCCAGCGCCGACCGGAGATTGCCGTCCGCATGCAGGTCTTCGAAGTCGACCGTCCGGGGGCCCAGACCTGGAAGCGGGCGCGCTTGACCGAACTCGGCTTCGGTGTCCCGGAATGGTTGCGGCTGGTGCCGGTCGACTTCGAGGCGGAGCCATGGAGGCAAAGACTGGAAGAGGCGGGCTTCGATCCTCTCGAGAGAGCGGTCGTCGCGTCTACCGGCGTCTCGATGTACCTCAGCGCCGAGGCCAACCAGGAGACGATGCGCCACATCGCGTCCTTCGCTCCCGGCTCGGTGCTGGCCATGACGTTCCTCTTGCCCCCGGAGCTCCTCGACCCGGAAGACCGCCTCGCGCTCCAGATGGCCGAGAAGGGTGCGCGGGCGTCGGGGACGCCCTTCATCAGCTTCTTCACACCGTCCGAAGCATTGGAGCTGGCCGCACGAGCAGGCTTTCGAGAAGCCCGGCACGTGCCGCTGTCGGAGCTGGCCGAGCGTTACTTTGCAGGCCGGACCGACGGCTTTCGGCCGACGACCGGAGAGGATCTGGTGGTCGCGGTCACCTGACCGCGGAGAGATGGCGTGGACCGACCTGGCAACGTTGCGTCACCGCGCCGTTGAGTGACCGCTGGCGTCGCGACATCCGCTCGAGCACAGCCTGTCCCTGGCCGGCCTCGAACCTCGTCGGCCCCTTCCGGGGCAGAATGGCGGCAGAGTGAACGCTGACCTCGACGAGTTGCGTCGGCTGCGCCGGGCCCGCGATCAGATGGACCGCGACTACGCCCTGCCGCTCGACGTGCAGGCGCTCGCTCGCACCGCGCTGATGTCGACGGCACACTTCAGTCGCCGCTTCCGCGAAGCGTACGCCGAGACGCCCTACTCCTATCTCATGACCCGACGCATTGAGCGGGCCAAGGCGCTGCTGCGACGGGGCGACCTGAGCGTGACTGATGTCTGCTTCGCGGTCGGGTGGACGAGCCTCGGCTCCTTCTCGGCCCGGTTCACCGAGCTCGTCGGCGAGACGCCCTCCGCGTACCGGGCCCGCAACCACGAAGAGCTCCGCATCATGCCCAGCTGCCTGACGATGGTCCTGACCCGGCCACGAAAGGGTGGGAGGCCGAAGCGGACGGAGGAGAGCAGTTTCGGAGAAGCGCCCGTCGCCCTGTCCACGTAACGTCTGCGCCATGACCGTCTCACTCAGCACCGTGCACATCCTCGTCGACGACCCCGACGCCGCCCTGGCCTTCTACCGTGACACCCTCGGCCTGACGGTGAGCTTCGAAGTCGAAAATGGCGGCTTCAAATGGATCACCCTCGTCACCGAGAGCCAGCCCGAGGTGGGGATTGTGCTGTCGCAGCCGCAAGCGGGCCGCTCCAAGGAGGACGGAGACGCCCTGGCGGCCATGCTCGCCAAGGGCGAAATGTACCCGGTCCACTTCCGCACCGACGACCTCGACGCGATCTTCGACAACATCGCCTCGACGCCGGGAGTCGAGGTGCTCCAGGAGCCCACCAGCCAGCCCTGGGGTGTGCGCGACGCCGCTGTGCGCGACCCCGCAGGCAACCGGCTCCGCATTGAGCAGGCATAGATCCGGCACGTGACCGTGCGCACGGCGCGCTCCGGTCAACCGGACGTCTGCGGGGGAATGGCGCTGGGCCCGTCGGGCCGGCAGGACCGATCAGCGTCAGACGTCAGCCCGTGGGATCTCCGTGGATTCCCGAGAAAGCTTCGGGCGAAAGAAGCCGGCCCCTGCGTGCCGCCTCAGCGCCACCGCGGCCGCCCGCTGGGGCCGGGACGCTACGCAGCGCGGCCGAGCTCTCGGTCGGCCACCGTGTCACGCACCTTGCGGGCCACCGAGGGTGCCGCCTCGAGAATCCTCCGAAACTCGACGGGCGTCCCCGCGTAGACCATGGCGTCGGTAGACGTGGTCACCGTCGCATTGCGGCGTCCGAAGCCGCCATCGAGCAGGGCCATCTCACCCACGAGGTCGCCGCGCTCGAGGGTGGCGATGGTGCGGCCACCCTGGCTCACCGTTGCCTCGCCCTCGGCGATGATCATGAACTGATCACCCCGGGCGCCCTCCTCGACGAGGACCCGGCCGGCCGAAACGGGCAGCAACGTCAGGTGGCGCCTGATTTCAGCCAGCTCCGACCGGCTGACCTCGGAGAACAGTGGCATTTCCGCCAACGTGTCAGTGAAGCGCATCTTCACTCCTCTCTTCCCACGAACCAGGGTGCCGTTTCTGTTCATATCTGTCAACCTGTTGAACAGGATATCTGTCATCGTTATTTCCGATCTGAACCAGAGATTCCCGGCGGCCGGAGCGAGAGACCCGGAGCGAGAGGAATGGGGACCCACAGCCGCTCCCGTGTGGGGAACCCCGGCGGACGGTCTGAGAGAGGTTCTGGCGGCGTTGCCGGACCGCCGGAGCCCTACCCCAGACGGGTCAGCACGTTCCGAGTGATCTGCTCAATCTGCGGGTCTCGGCCGGCCAGCCCGTGGGCCCAGTCGGTCGACCCCGACGTCACCACCGTGGCGCCCGCCTCGTTGGTGTACGCACCCAGCACCGCGTGACCGTGCCGTATGCGTTCGATCGCCTCGGGCTCACGCGTCCCGAAGACCCGTGAGGCGATGTACTCCAGCTCGCTCGGCTCGCCCGGCCTGGGCGGACGAGGGGCTGTCTCCCGGGTGAAGTGCTGTGTCGGGCAGGTGCCGAGAATCTCGAACGTCGCCGGGGTGCCGTCCTCGCCCGTCGGGTACGGCAGCCCGTCGCGATAGGTGAACACGCACCCGTCGCATTCGTAGCCGACCACGGTGGCGCCGGCCCCGAGGACGTCGCCGTAGCCGAGCCCGGTGCCGTCGAAGATCCAGTGACCGGCGCGGTGCACGGTGTAGCCACCGAGACCGGACGTCACATTGCGACCTATCCGGTGGTAGCCCCCGCGGGTGAACGTGACGCCGGTCATGAGATTCTCGGGGCGACCGACGATCATGTCGGACCAGAACGTCGTCACCTCCGCTTCCTTGTCCGTTCCCATGAGCGGATCACTCTTGAAGAGGCTCTTGTACCCGACCATGACGTCGTGATCCTCACCCTCGATGCGCACCTGCCACAACGACGTATTGCCCGAGAAAAACGCGCCATTTCCGCCGGCTGCGATGAATGATTCGACCGTGTCGCGCATACCACCCGACCAGTACTCATCGTGACCGACCGACAAGTACAGGCTGGCGTCGTCCAACACCTCAGGGTGCTCCTCGAGGTCAGCATTCGTGCACACGCCGATCTCGAAACCCTCGCGTTCGGCCCACTCGATGAAGGGGAGCTCCCAGTCGGGCCAGCCCGCCGATCCGGCCCAGCCGGAAAGGTGATTGATCTGGATATAACCCACATGGGCCGCGTTCTGCGGATCGGGCTCGCCCGTCCCCGTGACGCGACGTCCCTTACCGGGCGGCTTGTACAGGTAGCCCGCCGACATGGGGCGTCGCAGGGCAACGTGAGTGCCGCCGGTGTACAGGTTCGATCCCCCGAAGTCGTTGTAGGCGTGCCATGTATTGGTCGCCAGCGCGACCACAATCCGTTGACCGGACGTGGGGCGCACGACGAAGAACGCGTAGTCGCGCCGCACCTTCTCGCCGATGTCGATCTCCATGACGACCTCGTAGTAGCCCGACCGCCACGCCGGGTCGACATCCACCGTGAGAGCGATCGGCCACCCGCACCCTTTCGAGGAGGCTTCATTGGGAGTCTCGTGCTCGTCGGTCGCGACCGCGTCACAGGTGAGGACGACCTCCCGTCGCGCTCCGACCCGGGCCACTTCCACACGTACCGGCCGCCCACCCGATGACGAAATATGAAGACCGACCTGCCCTCCCGCGTTCACTGACTGCGGCCAGCAGTACCCCGTCACCACCTCACGCGCCATCGCCCGACCCTAACGGGACCGGATCACTGGTTGCGTCCGAAGGAGGTCATGTGGAGTGAAAGGTGAGCTGTCCACCGCGCCGGGTTGTCTTTTCGCAGCTCATGGCCAACTCGGCGTCGCCTTATTTCTGGTCCTGAACTGGACCTCAGTTCGGACTCGCACCCCGGATCTGCGGAACGTTCTGCCCGGCCCTCCTTATCCGCACGAGGCAGGTGGCGGCCAGGACGATGAAGCTTGCCTCGACGACCAGGCTCATGGTGCCGAGGAGGTAGCCCCAATTTCCGACATCACCCGGGTCGCCCGGTACTCCCACGGTGCGCGACAGGATGTACCCGGTCATAGGCCCAATGCTCGACGCCAGTCCGAGAATCCAGCCAAAGGTCTTCCCACGAATGATGAGAGCGGCGGCAATGGTGCTGCCTATCTCGACCATGTAATAGCCGTACTTCAGCCACATGGGCGACTGGTCTCCCAGAAGGCCCCCCTGGTCCTGTAGGTGGATTATGGCGATAGCCAATGCGAGGCCGGCGCCCAGAACCAGGAGCGGGACAGGGGTCTGGGTGTCGTCGCTCAGGAGGACTCTTGTGACACGTTGCCCGGATGACGCCGGCGCCTGGGTCACCGATACCATTTGCACAGAACTCCTTCTTGAATCTCGAGGTTCGCCTTGAGTGGCTGAGTGCGTAAGTGCTCCCAGGGGTCTACGAACCATGTGGGATTCGAGATTTATGGATCCGTTGGATGTTCCACGCGGTCGTTGGGGCGCGTCAGAGAGATATGAGACTCCATCACCCTCTGATCGACGAGGCAGAAGATGGCCGGAGAGATCACGCGTCAGGGTCGCATCTGGCTCACCGAACACCCGTCGTGCCTCTGATTCTTCGTCGATCATCTACAGGTTGGTCCTTCAGACGTGGTGCTCGGTCCGCCCGCGGGCACCCAAAATGGGCCCGGACGGACAGTGCAAATCGACGAGTGGGAGACTGAGGGCCTGACACCCCCACCCGGCTCACCCAACCAAGGACCTTCGGGTTACGCTCGGACTCGTGAAGCGGTCGGCGCGTCAGGGCGGGACGTCGAGAAGATCGCCACGTCGCGTGGTGTTGCATCTCCTGCCCGCCATTCTGGTGGCAGCCGGTCTCGCCACCATCCCCGCCGACATGGCCAGTGCTTCACTGGTGCGCCCCGCCTTCTTGTCTCCCGGTGCAGCACCTGCAGGTGCGACCGCGCTCGGCGCCACACCACCGACCCAGAATCTCACCGTAAGCGTCGTGCTCCCTCCGTCGAACCAAACGGCACTCACGACGTTGCTGCACGACCAGAACGATCCGAGCTCGCCCGAGTATCACCATTGGCTCTCACCCGGGCAGTTCCCTTCGATGTTCGGACCCTCTCAAAGCGACGTCTCCGCGGTGACCTCCTGGCTCAGCGCCGACGGGCTCACGCCTACGGTTTCGGGTTACCTCGTCACGGTCACGGCCCCGGCGTCCGAGTTCACGAGTGTGCTCGGGACCGGGTTCGAGCGCTACAAGCTCGCGGGAGGTGGCACCGGAGACGTCGCATCGTCCGCACCACTCGTGCCCACCGATTTGGCCACGGGGCAGATCTCTTCGATCATCGGGTTGAACACCGCCGACCAGTTCACCAGCCAAGACGTCCCACCCGGTTCGGCGGCCCAATCCCCTCACGCCAGCCGTCCCAATGACGACGGGCTGACTCCCTGCTCGGCCGCGACCTTCGCGGCCGAAGGGCAGTACTACACCCTGGATCAGGAGGGAGCGGACTACGGCATCGGCTCGTTGCTCTCTGCCGGCGAAAACGGGACGGGCGTGACCATCGGTCTCTACGAACTCGGGCAGTCCTCTGCCTTCGACATCAGCACGTACAAGGCCTGCTTCGGTCTGAACAACGGTTTCACCGTTGACAACGTCGACGGCGGAGCACCGAGCGGGACAGGCGGCACCGGCGAGGCCGATCTCGACGCGGAGGAGGCGATGACCCAGTCGCCCCGCGCCAATGTGATCTCCTATGAGGGACCGAACTCCGAAACGGGCGCCCTCGACGTCTGGAACACAATCGTTACTGACGACGTCGCTCAGGTCGTCTCGACCAGCTGGGGCATGTGCGAGCCCGACGCCGAGAGCGGCGGCGTGCAGGGGGCCTACACCGGGCTCTTCGAGCGGGCCGAGGCGCAGGGCCAATCGATTTTCGCCGCGAGCGGGGACTCGGGGTCCGAGGGCTGCTTCGCCTCCGACGGGACCTCGAGCGAGCAGGTCACCTACCCGGCGTCTGACCCCGGGGTTACCGCGGTCGGAGGGACGTCCCTGTACTCGAACGCTCCCGAGACGGCATGGAACTGGTGTCAGGGCGACGAGACCATTGCCTGTGCAGAAAATAACGGCGGCGCAGGCGGCGGTGGGATGTCACGATACGAGGCGCGCCCGACCTACCAACCCAACAAACTTCAGTGGCCAGTCGCTCAGTCGTGTGGCACCGAGTGCCGGGAGGTCCCCGATATTTCGGCCAACGCGGGAGTGGGTATGGTGATCTACGCCAACGGTGGCTGGACGGTCGAGGGGGGAACGAGCTTCGCCTCTCCCTTCATGGGCGGCATGGTAGCCGACACCGAATCGGGATGCGGCAAGGTCGGGCTCCTCACGCCACTGCTCTACGACCTGTACTCCGAGGGCTCGTACGGCAGTGCCTTCGATGACGTCGCCACTGGCGACAACGACCTCACGGGGTCCAATGGCGGTCAATATCCGGCCACATCGGGTTACGACGCCGCGACGGGAATCGGCAGTCCCATGGCTCCTGGACTCACTTGTCCACTGGTGTCCTCGGTGGGCGCGGGGCAAGCCGGCTCCGACGTGACCATCAGCGGCCTCGGGCTCGAGCACGCCGCCTTCTCGTTCGGCTCGGCCGCAGCGAACGTGGTCTCTGCCACTGCCACGTCAGCCACGGTCGTCGTCCCGGCGGGCAGCGGCACCGTCACGGTGAATGCCACCAGCAGCGCCGGCAACGCGTCGCAGACGGCGTCGTTCACCTATGCCACCCCACCGGCTCCTCCCGCGCCACCAACCCCTGCACCTGAACCGCAGCACGGGTACTGGCTCGTGGGGTCCGATGGCGGGATCTTCACCTTTGGCTCGGCACAATTCTACGGCTCGACCGGCTCGCTCCACCTCCAGCGCCCGGTCGTCGGCATCGTCCCGACACAAGACCGCAGCGGCTACTGGCTCGATGCCTCCGACGGGGGGATCTTCGCCTTCGGTGACGCCGGCTTCTACGGCTCGATCCCCGGACTCGGGCTACACCCGGCCGCCTCGGGCCTGCCGAACTCGCTCAACGCACCCATCGTCGGCATGGTGCCCTCCACCGACGGCGGCGGCTACTTCATGGTGGCTTCAGATGGTGGCGTCTTCGCGTTCGGCGACGCCCACTTCGCCGGCAGCTGCCCGGGAATAGGCGGCTGCTCGGGCGCGGCGGTCGCGGTGATGCCTGACGCCAGCGGCGACGGCTACTGGCTCGTGACCCAGACGGGACACGTCTACGCCTTCGGCGACGCTCCCAACCACGGCGAACCCGGACCACAGAGCGTGCCGGTGACGTCGGCCATGCGGACTCCTGACGGGGGGGGCTACTGGATCCTCTTCTCGAACGGCGCCATTTCCAACTTCGGCGATGCCGGGGTCTTCGGAAGCCCGGTCGGCCTCATGGGCGGCCTCGATCCCGCGACGGCCATCTTCACCACCTCCGACGGACGGGGCTATTGGGTCGCGGCGGCCAACGGAGCCGTAGCCAGCTTCGGAGATGCCCCCTATGACGGCTCCGTGCTGGGAACCCGGCTCAACGGCTCCATCATTGCTGCCACTGGCTGGTAGGCGGTTTCGCCGAAAGGGAGCCCGTCAGCACTCGAGGGTCAACGTCAGACTGAGAAGGTGGCCGCCCGCTGCGAATCAACGCGGCTGGGCCAGCCGACATCTCGGATTCCGGCAGCGGGCTTGGCCAATCGGTTCGCGTTCAGCTCAAACGGCAATTCATCGCACAAGCTCATTGATGATCCGACCCCGATCCAGCTCGACCACCCGAGGGAACGCGCCAACGATCTCAGGGTCGTCCGAAGCAACGACGACGATGTTCGGCCCGGCCGCATGGGCCATCAGGAGTCCGAGCACGATCTCCCGGTTCCCCGGGTCGAGTTCAGCCGTCGGCTCGTCCGCGATCAACACCACGGGGTCGCCGGCTAGCGCTCGCGCAATGCCCACCCGCTGATGCTCTCCGCCGGACAAGTCCTCCACAGGCCGGGTGGCCAGGTCGGCCAATCCGACCGCGGTCAGTGCTCGCAACGAACGGTCCCCGATTTCAGTTCGGCCCAGACCGCGAGCCTGCAGTGGCAGCGCGACGTTCTCCTCTGCCGTAAGACCCGCCACCAGCCCGTGGGTCTGAAGGATCAGTCCCACAGGTGTCGCCGGCCCAGGAACGAACGGCCGACCATTGAGGAGCACCTGGCCCCGCGTCGGTACAAGCGCTGCCGGCGAGCACCAGACAAAGAACCGTCTTGCCCGAGCCCGAGGCGCCGGTGAGGCCTACCGGAGCGCCCGCACCTATCAGGAGGTCGATTCCCTCCAGCACGCCGTGGCCGCCCAGGACGACGCCTCCATGCTGGACCTCTAGGGTCCTCTCCCGCTCCGCCAGTTCTTCGCTCCTCACGGATCCACCTGACGACTGCGCAGTTCCACCCCGTGCGGTCCGCGGATCACCTGCACACGGGTATTCGGAGGCAGGATCTCCAAGACATCAGGCGGAAGCTGTATCGATCCGGAGCCGTCCACGACCGCATACTCCTCACCGCTTTGTCCTTCCGCGCCCACCCGCCCGTCGCGGATGGTGACGGTCCGTGGAAACAGCATGGCAACCGTCGGGTCATGCGTGACGATCACCACCGTGGTGCCGAACTCCGCGTTGATGCGCTGGAGAAGACGAACGACATCGATGCTCGCATCGTGTGAGAGCTGCGACGTCGGCTCGTCTGCCAACAAGAGACGAGAACCGGAACCTACGCCCGCGACGACGGCAATTTGTTGCTGAAGCCCACGCGGCAACTCCGCCAGTCCGCTCGCTGGCCAGCTCCTCGAGGCCCAGCATGCCCAGCAGCTCCTCGGGCTCCCACGGGGGACTATGGCCTCGAGAGCGTGCCGCATGCTGGGAGAACCAGACGTTCTCCATGGCCGTCGCGAAGAGCAAGACGTTGGGGGAGGTGCCTTGGACGATGTGGCTGATTTCACCGGCGCGCAGCGCACGGCGTTCTGCTGCCGTCAAGCGCCCGAGATCGCGGCCCCCCACCATCACGATTCCGGCCGACGCCTGGATGAGTCCTGCCATCAGGCGTAACACCGTGGTCTTGCCCATTCCCGACGGACCGAGCAGCGCCACCATTTCGCCTGGCTCAATGTCGAGATCGACCCCTCGGAGCGCCACCACGTCCCCTCCTGCTCTCCGATAGAGATGCACCACGCCGAGCAGTCGCACCGACGCACCTCCCTGGGTGGGGAGTTGGGTGCTGCTTTGGAGGGATGCGGGCTCCTGCCTCACGCCTGGGTTCCACCAAGCCGGTCTGCCGAGGCATCTCGGACAAAGACGGTTGCACCGAGACCGACAAGAATGGCCAGCGCCAACACGAGCGCACCGAGGGTTACCGCAAGGAGCAGTACAGGTAGCCCCAGCTCAATGGGTGGGCCTGGACCCAAGGCTACGAACTCGGGAACCGATTTGAGCGCGAAGACAGCCGCCACGACGCCAGCGACAGCCCCCAGGACCACTCCGGTTCCCAGGGTCAGACCCATTTCAGCCTCGAGCGAGTGACGCAGTGATGCGGCCGGCACACCGACCGCACGCAGGGCGGCGAGCTCCCCTTTCCGTTGCCGGGCTCCGGCTGTTACCGCGAACGCCGTTGCGCCAAGCGCCAGCGCGGCGGCCGCAATAGCCGATATGAAGAACAGCGTGTAAGCAAGCTCTACGCCGCCATGGATCGACGCCCTCTCACGACCGCTGGCGCTATCGACGCTCACGACCGAGACGCCCAGTTCCGCAAGGCGCGACACGAGACCCGGTGGAGCTGTGTCAGAAAGCCACACTTCGGTGGTGTCGTTCGTAAACGGCCCGGCCATAAGGCGCTGCGCCATTCCGAGGTCGACCAGCGTCGCATCATCGCCGAGCGCCGGCAGCGCCGGGACCTGGGCGATCGCTTGCCCTCTGACCGTGCTTCCGTCGAGGCCGGCCAACAACAGCCCTGACTCTGAGCCAATGGAGCTCGTGGGCGTGACCACCGCAGGCAACTGGCGCGGCACGTCCGCTGGGGCGATCGTGACCGGCGCCCCGTCAGGGGCGAGGTCCACTACCGCGCGAAGTCCCCGTGGCCCCGAAGTGAGCCGTGCTCCACCGGAAGGGTTGTACCAGCGATGCGCGTCGGTCAAGCCCGCTCCAAGTGGCTCCCAGTTCCCCGAGGGCGAGCGAACCGAGAGCGAGGTGACGACGACATCCGCCGACCCCGTTGGTGTCACGGATGTCACGGTCGGGGCCCAGGTGAGAGCCAGATCAACGAAGCGGCATCCTGCTGGACAGACACCCTGCAGTGAACCCTGGTAGGTCGACCGACCCGAGGAGAGGCTTCCGAGCGTCACTTGTTGCGGGGTTTGGAAGCCTACGTCGAAGAGGTCAAGCGACAGCTGGGGAGACGGCTGTGCCGCCACGGATGCCTCCACGGTGACACGCACGGTTGTCCCCGACACGATCACTGACGGGGCGAGGTGGGATGGGACGAGTTGGTTGGCGATCTGGTCGACTCCTGCTACACCGAGGCCCGGGGGCCACGAGATCACACCTTTCATGCGGCTCGAGTCGACCGCCAGCGTTGTCCCGTTACTTGCATTCTCCACCACCGCAGCCATCGCCGATCGACCCGAAGGGTCCGCATTACGCACGGCTGAAAGAAAATCCACGCCGGGCCGCACCGCGACGGTGAGGACTTTCGCCGCGCCGACGTCGAACTCGCTCTGCACCGCCCGATTGTGTACGGCAATCGCCCAACCGCTTATGCCGAACACGGTCAGTCCCACCGCAATGCTGAGCAGCATCACCTGTGGCACGAACTCCCGCCGTCGCGCCACCCGGCGCGTGGCGAGCCCTAACGCAAGTTTCTGGGAGTTGGAGGTGTATCGAAAAGTGGACCGAAGGATCGGGGGGAGTAGCCGAGCTCCAAGGATGCCCACGGCCAAGGCCAGCAGCCCAGGCGCGAAAGCGGCCAAGGGATCGGTACGAGACCCGCTGGTCGTCCCCGAGACCCCGGCGAGAGCGAGTTCTGCGAACGCAGCTCCTGCAATGGCAACGGCGGCGACCTCGGCCACAATCGTCCACGTCGAATACTTCTGGGCGTTCGAGCGGCTGCCGGATGCCGAAGTCTCTTCGACGGCGGCAAGCATCCGGCGTGTACCTAGGAAGGTGGCCCCTATCCCGAAGAGCCCGGTTGCGATCGCCGCCCCAACGGCGAGCAGGGTGACAGACGCCCCGATCCCTGACCCGAAGAGGCTGGACGCTCCAACCAGCATGACCAACCAGGCGATGAGAAGACCCACCGGCACCGCGGCAACGACGATCGCTGTCGGCTCCATCATGGCGACCGCGATTGTGCTGCGTTGCCGAAACCCACGAATGGCCGCGAGCCGGACGTCCGGCTCGCGCTCGGCTGCAGTGCGAGCAGACACGAAATAGAGGACGTAAACGGCCAGAAGGACGAGCTGAAGGTCGATGACCGCCACGATGGTCGTCGTGGTGTGCCCTATCGCAGTGGCCTGCGAGAGCACTTGGAACAATTGCGTCGACACGACGATTCCGTGCTTGGCCAGAAGGTCGCTCCGGTACTCCTTCACGGACGATTCGAACGCCGCAACATCGTTCACAGCAAGTGACCCCAGCCGATAGGGCACCTGCACCATGTACGAGATGAGAGCGGAAGGCGCAACCGTCCGAACGGTCTGCGCGCTCGCGAATACGGCATCGAGTTCGGGCCTTGCCGGGGAACCCTCCCCGAACGCGAATAGGTTCACCCCCCACCAGTAGGGAGCCGCAGGGTTGCCGGCACGGTAAAGCCCCACAATCGCAAGAGACAGCACTCGACGCGAGTGGGTTGACGTTGTCACCAACGTCTGACCGAGCTTGAGCCCCAGTTCCTGCGCGCTGCGGGTGCTCAGCACGACCGTGCCCTCCTGTTCGGCACAGTGACCCGCCACGATTTCGAGGTGAGCACATACTCCCGAGCGCGAGACCAAACTGGCTGTGAAGGGCTGACTACCCGCTACAGAGGTCAGACCGGCGAGGTCGGTAGATATCGGATTCCCGAACCATCTCCGAGATTGTGGAACAGAGCCTGCCGCGCTCAGCAGTCGAGTAGGGGATCCGTTTCCCGAGTTCGCTTCGAACGTGAGTCCCGTGTTGCCGGTCGGTGCATCTCTCAGCACGCCGTTCAGGATGGACTGATCCGCGCTGTGGAGGTACATCGGGCCGAAGGCGCCGGCGGCAACGGCGAACACCGCAACGGCGAACATGGCCAGGGAAGTCCCCGCCCTCCAACGTAGGCCGGAAAGCAGGAGGGCCAGCCGGAGACGACGGTTGCCCACGGCGTGTCTCGTCACCCGCCTCGAACTCGGAGAGTACTTCGAGGATCGCCGCTTCGTAACGGGCGTTCCGTCTTGTCATCGCCTCGTAGGGCGGTTCTGACCACACGCCGCGGTCCAACCTCGATCATGTGGTGGTGCGCGCCCGCGAATCGGGGAGGCCTCTCGAGATCTGTTCAGCCGAGCCCGGTGGTCTCATGGTCGATCACCGTATCAACGAAGAGAATTCCGTACGGGTCAGGAAGTGAGGCAGTTCGCCCCTTGGCGACCTGGTTCGTGCTGGTGGGATTCTCCGGGCGATCGGATGCAGGTGATACGCGACAGGTCCGACCACGATCTGTTCGGTGAAGCACGCCGATCACGGCGTCATACCAGCGGATCCGGGCCGCCCTCGAAGTGCCTGTGGTCGACCCGGTTCATTCCCGTATTTGCGCCTCGACCGTCGCCCGCGGATCCCGAAGGACCCCAACTCGAGGCCCTATCCGAAGGCCGTCGTCAAGCCTCAAGGGACGGCGCTACGTCGTTCACTAATCCACCAACAGTTCTTGCCAGTTGGCCGGGACCCGCCCGGCCGGGCCGGGCACGGGTTGGTCGAGGGGATGATGTTCCGGGGGCGCGAGGTTAGGCCCCTCCAGGTATTCGTTCGTCTGGTAATTCCAGAACCAATTCTCTCCCGGCTCGAAGCTGCGGATGACTGGGTGACTCGATGCATTCGCGTGCGCGGTTGCGTGTTGACTGGGTGAGTTGTCGCAACAGCCAATGTGGCCGCACTCCGCACACCTTCGTAGGTGGAGCCACCAGCCTCCGGCCTCGAGACACTCCACACAACCGGTCCCGCTCGGCGGGACCTCTGGATCCAACGCATTGGTCACGTTTGCACCTCCTGCTAGGTATCTCTCGACGGTCAGGGAAGGGGCAGTTGGCCGTCCGGCGCAACCCCCGCCCCTGGATTGCCACCAAGAAGAGCCGCTCTGTCCTCACATGAGGGTCACCGGATACAGACCATCACACGACCATACCGACATGTTGCATTGGCCGACCAGGGTGCGTCAATGCAACGGAGAGATCGACCCCCTAGGATCGCCGGAGCGGCTCGCCGCTCGTCTGAACCCTGCTCCCCGCTTCAGCCATTGTCCGTCAGCACTGCGGTCCCGGCTTCCGGGTGGCGGACCGGTCTCACCAACGTAGAATTTCCAGCGGATCCAACGAAGATTGAGAGCACCCATGGAACATGCGAAGGCGAAGGAGTTGCTGCGCACGGAGCGTCTCCGTGTCGAGCACCTGCTTACGGACATGAATGAAGTCGGGGGCGCTGACCGAACCGCCGCGGATCAGCCCGGGGACATGTTCGACTCGGCGGAACCACTCACCGAGGAACGCACCGACGACTCGGTCAGGGTGGAGTTGCAAGAAAGGTTGGCCGCGATCGACCGAGCGGAACAGCGACTCGAAGATGGCAAATTCGGCTACTCGGTTCGCAGCGGGCAGCCAATTCCCGACGACCGCCTCGAAGCCGACCCGGCCGCGGAGTTGACCGTAGAAGAGGCGCGGCAGGTCACCTGAGCCGAATCCCCTTGAGACCAAAGACCTCTTCCACTCTCTCTGGAGAAGCACACTCTGAGACCCACGGAGGAAGCAATATGCCAACTGACCCCCTCGTGCAGCCGTGGGCCATTCGTTCCGCACTGGTCGCCGTAGCCGACCTCGATCGATCTGTCTCGTTCTACCGCGAGCTTGGCCCGTTCGAGGAGCTTGCCCGTGAGGGCGCAGTCGCCATGCTCGGTACCGCGTCACCCGCGTCCATCGCCCTTATCCTTCGGGAGACACAGAGCATTCATCACACTCGCCACGGCCCACAGTCTCTCGGTGTCCGGTCGATCACCTTCAACGTCTGGTCGTCGAGCGAGCTGGATCGGATTGAGTCTGTTCTTCATGGACGTAATCTCCTTACGTTTCGTCGGGAGATCGCCGACGGGGCATGCGAACTCGTACACGGGCGGGATCCGGACAATCAGCCGTTGGCGTTCGTGTACTACGCCGAAGACAAGCCGCTCGGACCTGATTACTACCGAGCGGTCACGAATCTGGTTTATTCCCTGGACGCTTGACCGGGCACGGAACGGTGCGCGATGGGGATCTCACGGAACTCCTTCAAATGACCGGAGACGGCGACGAAAGGTCGACCCCGCGACCGCTCGTACAAAATTTGGCTGGTCCATCCATGGCTCTTGATCCCTCTCCCACCACGGCGGAACTCGCCTACGCCAGCGTCGGCGAACTTCGGTCTCGGCTGGGTGCCGGCGAACTGACTTCGAACGAGCTCGTCGGGACCCTGCTCCGACGAATAGAGGCCATCGATGCACCGGGTTCGTCGACGGCCCTACGTTCCGTGTTGGCCGTGTCCGATAGTGCCTTGGAAGAAGCTCGCGACTCGGATGAGCGGCGCCGGGCCGGGGACCCCGTCGGAGCGCTCGAAGGCATTCCGGTCCTCATCAAGGACAGCATCGAAGTGGCGGGGCTCCCCTCGTGCGCCGGCGCCACGAGCCTGCTCGGGCGACCACCAGCGGGGGACGCCCCCTTGGTGGCCCGGATTCGAGCCGCCGGTGCTGTGGTGCTCGGCACGACGAATCTCTCGGAGTGGGCCAACATTCGTTCGCCCCGCTCCAGCGGTGGTTGGTCGGCCGTCGGCGGCCTGACCGGCAACCCGTGGGCCCTCGACCGCAACGCCGGCGGTTCTTCGTCGGGGTCGGCGGCTGCCCTGGCCGCCGGCCTGGCACCGCTCGCCGTCGGTACCGAGACGGACGGGTCGATCACCTGTCCCGCGTCGCTCAATGGCGTGGCTGGGATCAAACCCACCGTCGGGCTCGTCCCCACCGCGGGAGTGGTGCCCGTCAGCCACAGCCAAGACAGCCCGGGGCCGATGGCCCGCCGCGCCAGCGACGTCGCCATTTTGCTCGAGGTCGCAGGGTCCGTGGTGGGCGTCGCGGAACGGGTGGCCCAAGGTGTCCACGGGCTGCGGGTCGGAGTCGCCCGGGACTGGCGGACCGGCCACCCGGCCACCGACGCCTTGTTCGAGGAGATTGTCGAGGAGATCCGTGGTTCGGGTGTCGAAGTAACGGACGTCTCGCCGGCTCTCCCGCACGATGGGGTCCATGCCGACGAGTTGACCGTTCTCCTGTGCGAGCTGAAGGACGGAATGGACCACTACATGCGTAGTCGAGGACCGGGAGGACCACAGAACCTGGCCGAAGTGATCGCCTACGAGGACGCCCACGCGGAAACTGAGCAGGCGCACTTCGGGCACGAATTCTTCGAACGGGCAATGGGGCTCGGTGGTTGCGGCTCCGACGCGTATCGAGAGGCTCGGGCCCGCAACCTGGCCTGGGCGCTCGAGACCTGCCTCGAACCGGTCATGGATGGAGTCGACCTGTTGATCGCCGCGACCTACGGTCCGGCCTGGAAGTCGGACTTGATTTTGGGTGGTCACCCGGCGGCAGCCTCGCCCGCCACCACGGCACCGGCGATAGCGGGCTGGCCCATCGCCACCGTGCCGATGGGCACGGCTGAAGGCTTGCCGGTGGGACTCGGCATTATCGGGCGGCCGGGATCCGAGGCCCTGATGTTGGCACTGGGAGCTGCCGTCGAGCAACCGGCGCTGCCAACATGGATCGATCCAAGAAGAGGCTGACGCGCGGCAACCATCGTCATCCTCCTTGTCGTGACCGGATCACCGATGAGGGAGCGAGTTCAGAATCCGAGCGATTGATTCACCAAGATCGCAGTGATTCTGCCGGGGACAATCACCTTGTTGATGATGAGGACGTTGTTCACTCCGCTGGGGACGCCGTAGGCCAGCTTGGCCCGCCGGTCCTCGAGGGGAAAGCAGTATTCGTAAATGCGTCGCAGCCCGGTGGTGAGATCGGGAACGATCTTCTGCGCTCCGATGACCAGTATCACGTGCCCGGCGCCGGAAGCGATCGGACCGAGCTGACTCCCACTCGCCGACGCAATAAGAAGAGAGCCCTCCTCCGTGAGGGCGTGGACACTCCCGACGACCCAATCGGGCGAAGCGGAGAGCTGGCGCATCTCACGACGCTGCATTTCGCGATCCATCTGATAGAGACGGGGGCGAAGCGGCTGATACTGCCGCGATCGTTCGATGTCCTCGGCGATGCCGATGACTTCAAGCGTGCTGGAGGTGTTGTTGTAGACCTCGGCCCCCACTGGAAGGAGGGAGCGCACGGCGTCTCTCGCCTCCTCGCGCGGAGTCGACCACGGTGCACGTGATCCCGTTGTCTTCGAGGGCGCTCGCGACGGCGCGGACCTGCTCTCTCGGGGATACTCGAGAGAACTCCGCCTCTGCCTCCCGGCTGGGACCCGCCACCGAAGGATCGCCTGGTGGGTCAGCCGTCGGTGGAGCGGGCACCTCACTCACCGCCGACTTCAGCCAGGCGCTGGTGGACCAACGCAACAGCCATGGACCCCTCTCCTATGGCAGCCGCGCAGCGCTTGATCGACCCACTCCTGATGTCGCCGGCTGCGAACAGGCCTGGGAGGTTCGTCTCGAGGGGCAGGGGTGGACGTGACAACGGCCATCCGTCAAGTGCGTCGGGCAATAGGCTCAGCTCGGACCCGGTGCGCAGGTATCCGGCGCTGTCGAGTGCCAGCCCCACGTTGGCTGCTCCCTGGGTGCGCGGCACACCTCCGATGCATAGGAACAGCGCGTCGGCGGACAGTCGAGCAATGCTTCCTCCTGTCGAAACCATCAATGCGCGCAGACGAGTGTCCGCTTCGAGACTGACTATTTCCGTGCTGGTTCGGACCTCGACATTTCCCAGTTGCATCACCTGACTGATCAAGTACTGGGACATCGATGCCTCAAGCGACGGACCCCGTACGAGCAAGGTCACTCGCGAGGCGTAGCGTGAAAAGCGGATGACCGCCTGGCCAGCCGAGTTCCCTCCCCCGACAATGACCACGCGACACCCGCTACAGGTGACAGCCTCGCTCGGGCCGGCGCCGTAGTAGACACCGGAACCCAGGAGTTCATCGATGCCCGTCACCTCGAGACGACGCCAGTCGACACCGCTGGCGAGGAGCAGGGCCCGTGACCGCAGGGGTGTACCGTCGGAAAGGTGGGCGACATACCCCGGGCCGTCCCGGGTGATGCTGGCCAGCCGCCGGGCCAGAAGAATTTCGGCCCCGAATCTCTTCGCCTGGGCCGCTGCCCGCGTCGCCAGCTCGCTTCCGCTGATTCCCTGTGGGAATCCGAGATAATTCTCGATCATGGAAGTCGTCCCAGCCTGACCTCCGGGCGCCACCGCTTCGATGGCCACGCCGCGCAATCCTTCCGATGCGGCGTACACGGCGGCGGCCAGTCCGGCAGGACCGGCGCCCACGATGGTCAGGTCGTACTCCGACAGCAACGGCGCCGACACCATCCCCAGCCCGGCCGCCACATCCTCAACCGTGGCCGGGGCGAGTCGTATTCCGTTGGGGAGAACGCACACGGGCAACTGGTCCAGACCCGTCTCCCCCGCGGGTAGCAACGCCGCGGCACGGGCCGAGTCGTCCACGTCGACCCACTCGTAGGGGACGCCGTTACGGCTGAGAAAATCGCGGATCCTGTAACCGGCCGACGACGCCCGGTGCCCGACCAGCATCACCTGGGGAGTGACCGGCTTCGCGTCGTAGTCGATCATCGACATGGCACGTGTCCTACCTTCATGGCGTCAGGCTCGCACATCCACAGGTTGCACGCGGCCGCGGCAGCCCAGACGTTCTGCCCATAACCATCGCAGTCGCCCCCCCGGTCGAGCCCGCGACCGGGACCACGACGGGCCGTGACAGATTTTCTATTTGCGTGAGCAAGCAACTTGTTTTATCGTACCCGGAACAAAGACTTGCCCGCTGGAGAGGAGCCGCCAACGTGACCAGTGAACCGATTCGTGATCCAGCAGCTGACCCTCTGCTCACGCCTCAGAATTGTGCGCTCCTCGTCATCGACTACCAGCCGAGCCAGTTCGCGACGGTGACGTCGATCGATCGCGATCTGCTGACCCGCAACATCGTGTCGGTGGCGCGTCTCGCCAAGGTCTTCTCGCTTCCCACAGTGCTCTCTACCGTGAATGTGGCCAACGGACAGCCACCGACGATCCCAGAGCTTCGTGAAGTCCTCTCGGACTTCGTGGAGCTCGACCGCACCCAGATCAACTCCTGGGAGGACGCCGAATTCCACCGGGCCGTGGAGGCGACGGTGCGGAACAAGCTGGTCATGGCGGCGTTGTGGACGGAGGTGTGCTTGACCTTCCCGGCTCTGGACGCGATCCGCGAGGGCTACGAGGTGTACCCCGTCGTCGACGCGGTGGGCGGGACCTCCCCCGAGGCGCACCGGGCGGGACTCGAGCGCATCGTCCAAGTCCGGCGGCCAACCCATCAGCTGGGTATCGTTGGCCTGCGAATTGCAACGCGATTGGGCGAGGACAGATACGGTGTCCGACGTGGTGGATATTGTGCTCACCTCTCGACTCCAAAAAGGGCTCTGAGCCATTGCGTCGACCGAGCTGGCTTCCTCCCGAGCCTCGCCGCCCGGGCTCTGCCTCTCGGAAAATGGACCCTCTAACTCCGCGCTCGTGGTTCGGCGGGTGTGTCCTCGAGGTGGACCGCCACCTCGGCCAAGCCCTTCGCGACCGCCTCCACCGACGCAGTGTCGATGCAGTCGAAGAACCGGCGGCGCACGCTGGCCAGGTGAACCGGCCAGGCCGACCTCAGCTTGGCCATGCCGCGGGGGGTGAGCCTGGCCACGTTGCCCCGTGCGTCGGAGGAGCTCGCCGTCTTCGTCACGAGCCCCCGCGATTGAAGATCATCTACCAGGCGCGTCATCCGGCTGGCCGACAAGTCAGTGGCATTGGCCAGGTCCGTCATCCGCAGCTCACGATTGGGTGCTTCGGAGAGGTGCATGATCGTCGTGTATTCGCTCGCCGTGAGGCCGGCGCCTCTGATCAGGTCGTTGTCCAGATGGCGCGGGATGACTTTGACAATCCGCATGACGGCTCGCCAGAGCGCTTCTTCGGTCGGCGAGAGCGACTCCATGGCGGCCATGACGACCAGAATAACTTGCTTCAGCAAGCACTCCTCGGACTTTCGACGCCACCGGTTGCGATCGCTCCATGCCTCGCCGCGCCGCGGACGCGACGACATCAGACCGGCAGGTGTGTCGCATGACGAATGCCGGAGTCGAGCCATCGGCCGATTCATCTCGGGCCTCGGCCAAGACTCGGCGTGGCGCGCCACTCGAGAAAGTGCGATCTCACCTCCGCAGAGCCGATCCAGTGCTGGCGCGCCTCATTGACGCCAGACCGAACTTCGACCCGCAGGGGTGGATCGCGGAACTCCCCGCGATGGATCTGTTCGGGGCCCTCCTGTTCCAGGTCGCGGGCCAACAGCTCTCGGTGGCGGCCACTCGCCGAACCTTGGGGCGCATCGAGGCGTTGTTCGGTGATCGCTTCCCGTCCCCGGCCGAGCTGCTCGGTGTACCGCCCGACAGTCTCCGCGAGGCCGGTCTGTCGTGGCGAAAGGTGGCCACCCTACGCGATTTGGCCGAACGGCTCTCGGACGGTCGATTGGACCCCGACGCTTTGAGCGGGCTGCCGGACGACGAGGTCATCGCCGCACTGACGACGATCCCCGGCATTGGGCCCTGGACCGCTCAAGGCGCGCTGATCCTCGCACTCCGCCGTGAAGACGTGGTCCTCCCGGGTGACCTGGCGCTGCGAAAGGCCATTCAGCGCCTCTACGGACTCGACCACCTCCCGAGCCAAGGCGAGGTGTTGAACCTGGCAGAGAAGTGGCGGCCGTACCGCAGTGTGGCCACGAGCTACCTTTTCTCGGCCACCGTGGACGAGCCCGACTCGCCACCGGCCGCCACCAGCACACGTTGACGTTCGAACGACCCTGCCGGGAGGTCTTCCTGGCTCCGCCCGCTCGGGACCCTCACGGCGACATTTGGATCCCGGGTCCCTTTGTGGTGGGTGGCCCGCCGACTGTCGTTCGTTCCTAGTCGAAGTATTCCGACCGAGACGCCCTCACGCGACTGCATCGCTCCGGCGTGGTAACACCCAGCCCGGACGTGGAAAGTGACAGGTGTAGCCGTTGGGGTAGTGCTCGAGATAGTCCTGATGCTCTGGCTCGGCCTCCCAGAAAGGGCCAGCCGGAACGACCTCGGTGACGACCTTGCCGGGCCACAGTCCCGACGCCTCCACATCGGCGATGGTGTCCTCGGCCACGCCGCGTTGCTCGTCGTCGAGGTAGAAGATGGCCGAGCGGTAGCTCGAGCCCAGGTCGTTGCCCTGGCGGTTGAGCGTCGTGGGGTCGTGGATCTGGAAAAAGAACTCGAGAATGTTGCGGTAGGACGTCTTGTCCGGGTCGAAGGTGATTTCGATCGCCTCGGCATGGCCCTCGTGGTTGCCATAGGTGGCGTTGGCGACATCGCCGCCGGTGTAGCCGACTCGGGTCGAGAGCACGCCTGGGCGCTTACGAATCAGGTCCTGCATCCCCCAAAAGCACCCCCCGGCCAGGATCGCCATTTCGGTGCGCTCGGTCATCGCACTTCCTCCTCTCTCTTCGTGGGACCATCGAAGAGCCCCTTGTATTGTCCGTAGCCTTCGGCCTCGAGGTCTTCGTAGGGCACGAAGCGCAGGGCAGCTGAGTTGATGCAGTAACGCAAGCCTCCCTCATCGGTGGGACCATCGTCGAAGACATGCCCGAGGTGGCTCTCCCCATGGGCCGAGCGGACCTCGGTGCGAATCATGCCGTGGCTCTTGTCCGTCTTCTCGAGCACATTTCCCGGCTCGAGGGGGACCGTGAAGCTGGGCCAGCCGCAACCGCTGTCGAACTTCTTGGTCGAGGCGAAGAGGGGCTCCCCCGAGACGATGTCGACGTAGATGCCCGCCTCCTTCTTGTCCCAGAACTCGTTGTCGAAGGCCGGTTCAGTGGCACCTTCCTGGGTCACGGCGTACTGGCGATCGTCGAGCTGGGCGATCGTCTCGGGGTCCTTGCGGTAGTCGTCGCTCATTTTGACCTTCCTTGTTGTCGACTCCCTAAGTTCACACCCGATGGCGTCATCGATGCGATGCTTCGTCGCTGTCCGAAGTGAGTCGGGCCAGGAAACAGACCTTATGCACCACTCGGCCCCATTCGGATCAGGCGACTTCGGGTTTCTTCCTTGGCAGTTCGCCGACGGACCGCGGTGCCCTTCGATCACGACGACAGCCAAAGCCTCCGCCGACACTCAAGGAATTACTTGACTGTAGTCCTCGCCGGTCCCTACACTTAAGTACATGCTTGACCAAAAGACGGACCTGGACAGAACTTTCCAGGCGCTCGCCGACAAGAGCCGGCGCACCATGGTGGAACGACTCACCCTGGGACCCGCCTCGGTCAGCGAACTGGCCCAACCCCTGTCCATGTCCCTTGCCGCCGTCGTCCAGCACGTTCAGGTCCTCGAAGCCTGCGGCGTGGTGAAGACCGAAAAGGTCGGGAGGACACGCATGTGCCGAATCGAGGTTCCGGCCATGACTGTCGCCGAACAGTGGATCAGCGAGCGGCGCCGGAGTTGGGAAGCCCGGCTCGACCGACTGGGCGACGTTCTGAACGAGTAACGACCACCGAGGAGAGGACATGAACGTATCCGCCGTCGCTCACGACACCTTCGTCATCGAGCGGACCTATGACGTCCCGGTCGCCCAGATCTTCGGGGCGTGGGCAGATCCGGTATTGAAGGCCCGCTGGTTCGCGGGATCGGCCGACGCACTGGGGGCGGGCTACGAACTCGACTTCCGGGTCGGGGGCCACGAGGTCAATCGCGGCGGGCCTCCGGGCGGACCGGTCTTCACATACGAGTCGGAGTATCGCGACATCGTTCCCGAGCAGCGGATCGTCTACACCTACGAAATGTTCGCCGACGACAACCGCCTTTCGGTATCCGTCGCCACGGTGCAGTTCCACGACCACATGGAGGCGACGCGCTTGGTCCTCACCGAGCAGGGGGTGTTCCTCGACGGACATGACACGTCGGCCCAGCGTGAGGAAGGAACCCGGGAGCTTCTGGAATCGTTGGCTCGGTTCCTGCACGGCGGTGACACATGAGGGGGCACCTTGTGCACGTCGACAAAGCGGTGTCCGGCGTATTCGACTGGTCTTCTGCGAGAAGGAACAACCGATGAGCACGTTTGCTTCGTTCATCCTCATCAGCCTGGACGGCTTCTACGAGGGCCCGAACGGCGAGTTCGACTGGCCGGTTATCGACAAGGAGTTCGACGACTTCGCCATTCGCCAACTCGACGGGGCAGCCGACCCTCGGGTTCGGTCGCGCCACCTACGAACACATGGCCGCGTACTGGCCGACTGAACAGGCCGAAACCAATGACCCGCCATTACTTACCGGATGAACACCAAACCGAAGGTCGTCTTTTCGACCACCCTCGAACGTGCAACCTGGTCCAACACGTCTATCGTCGTGGGCGAAGCCGTTGACGCAATACAAACACTGAAGACCGCATCAGGTGGCGAGCTACTCGTACTCGGCCGCGCGCACCTCACCGCCCACTTCGCCGCTACGGGGGTCTTGGACGAGTTGCGAGTGATGGTCTGCCCAATCGCTATTGGTCGGGGCCGCTCCCTTTTCGAGGATCTGAAGGAGCGTCTCCCCCTTAGGTTGGCCCATGTGAGGCAATTCGGCTCCGGCAACGTCCAGCTTACCTACCAGCTACCACGCTGAGCCGGGAGCCTGTCCGGGTCATCGATCAAAACTTCTCGGCCATATCCCCGGAGACAGCCGTCTCGGTCAACGGCGCCTCGGATGGGCCCAAGTCAGCGACTACAGATCGGCGCAGTTCGGGCCCAGCGCGCCGCAATCTGACCAGGTCTTGGAAGCGGCACGGCAACACACCGGACGCAAAGCGCCCATCGAGGGAGGAACTTCAGAGAGCGCTCCGGGCCGCCGGGGACCGCGGAGCACCGGTCACGGCCGAAAGGTGGGGCGAGGGGCGAGCGGCCGAGAGCGGCAAGGCCACATCCTCGAGCGACCGCTGCTCGGCGTCGATGCCGAGGAAGATCTCGACGACTCCGCCGATGACCATCACCGCGGCCCCAATGAGGTAGCCGATGAACAGTTTGAAGTGGTCCTGGCCGTTACCGATGAGCTCGCCGTAGAGCCAGGGACCGAAGGCGCCGAAGGTCTGGGCGATAGCGAAGAAGACGGCGATGGCCTTGGCACGTACCTCGACTGGGAAGATTTCGCTCACGGTGAGATACGCCGACGACGCGCCGGCCGAGGCGAAGAAGAAGATCACGCACCAACATGCCGTCTGGGTCACTGCGTTGAGAAGCCCCGCATTGAACAGGACGGCGCTGAAGGCCAGGAGAGCGCCGGCCAGAATGTAGGTGCCGGAGATCATCTTCCGGCGCCCGATGGTGTCGAAGAGACGCCCAATGGTGAGCGGGCCGATCAGGTTGCCCAGAGCGAAGAAGATGAAGTAATAGGCGGTGTCGGTGGCCGGGACGTTGTAGATCTTGGTAAGCACCAACGCATAGGTGAAGAAGATGGCGTTGTACAGGAACGACTGGGTGATCATGAGGGTGGCCCCGAGAATGGCCCTTCTCGGGTAGTGGACGAAGAGGGTTCGGGCCAAGGCGACGAAGCCGATGCTGCTTGCCGGTGTGATCTCAATGGCCTTGGACTCATCGATCTCACCGAGGGTGCCGCCGCCGTCGAGGGTGTGCTGCTCGATTTCGTCGACGGCGCGCTCGGCCTCCTCTTCTCGGCCGTGCATGAGAAGCCAGCGCGGGCTCTCGGGCAGATTCTTGCGCACGAAGAGGATGACGAAGCCCAGCACCGGGCCGAACAGGAAAGCGATCCGCCACGAGTAACTGGCTGGGAGGTGATTGACCACAAGGATGGTCAGCACGGTGGCGATGAGCGCACCGCCCCAATAGGTGCCGTTCACGGCGATGTCCACCCGACCCCGGTACTTGGCCGGGATGAGCTCGTCGATGGCCGAGTTGATGGCCGCGTACTCACCTCCGATGCCCATGCCGGCGATAAAACGGGAGACCCAGAGCCAGTAGGCCCAGCCTGACGAGTGCCCCAAGGTCAGGGCGGTGAGCACGCCGCCGAAGAGGTACACGCCCAGCGTGATCATGAACAGGTTGCGCCGGCCGAACTTGTCCGACAACCGGCCGAAGAAGAGAGCCCCGACCACCTCGCCCAGCAGGTAGACCGTGCCCACGGCGAAGGCCACCTCGGAGGAAGAGAGGTTGAGCGCCTGCTTCTGGCTGATGAGGCCTTCGGCGTTGCTGGCAATGGTGATCTCGAGGCCGTCGAGTACCCAGGCCACACCGAGAGCCACAACCAAGCGCGTGTGGAATCGCGACCAGCCCAGGCGATCGAGCCGAGCCGGGATGAGGCTCCGGATCATTCCTTCCGGGGAATTCTCCCGGGTCGACTGTCCCCGTACTTCCGTGCTGATCGTCGCCACGGCCCCTCCCTTGAAATCCGACCTCGACGAACATCTCCTTACCCAGGAGTGCTTCTCATCACGCACCGTCGGGTGGCGTTCATGGCCCGAGGAGGTGCTGGGGGACCGCCGGTCGGCCGGGCAGACGGGAGACGGCGAAGGCCGGCGGTACTGCGGCCAGGTTCCGAAGGCATTTGACCGTTTCGATTGGCAACGTCTTGGGATAGGCCAACCAGTGTGGTCGGCTAGAGCAGGGGCACTACCCCGTGTAGGCCACAGCAAGAAGGCATGCGTCGTCCTCCTGAATACCCGTCAGCATTCCTCCGAGAATTGCTTTGCAGGCAACGTCGAGGTCAGGCTCTGCCTGGGTCTGTTCGACCATGATCATGAGATGCACCAGCCCGACGTCCAGTGCCGCGTCCTTCCGCTCGAACAGGCCATCGGTGAACAGATACAGCCGGGCTCCGGGCTGCAGGATAAATCGGTGCTCTGTTCCCGACGAGAAAACGTGTGGACCCGCGGAGCAAACCGGCGGAACCGCCCTGCCGGTCAGATATGCCGACGTGCCGTCCGGGTTGAGCACAATTGGCGAGGGATGGCCCGCGGAAGCCCAGCGTGTCTCCCCGGACTTCCGATCAATCTCCACGCAGACAATCGTGGCGAGAGCATCGGGCTCCTGAATTGCCAAGAACCGGCTGAGACGGGTGAGGGATTCGAGCGGTCCGACTCCGGCGAAGAGATGGGCCCGCAGCGCGTTGCGCAACTGAGCCGTCAGCGAGGCGGCCGCGACGCCATGACCCGCAACATCGCCCACGACCAGAGCAATCCGCTGACCCTCAAGTTCGATTGCGTCGTACCAGTCACCACCAACGTGTGCAGTGCCGCTGGCTTCCTGGTAACAGGCTGCAACGCGAAGTTGCGCAGAGGACGGAAGCGATGCTGGAAGGGCGGCAGCAAGAAGCGCGAGCGCCGATTCGCGTTGGTGGTCGTGCTCGTCAGCGGCCTTGAGGGCTACGGCGACCTGAGATCCAACCTCCATCATCGCCTCGACGTCGACGTCTGTGAACGGTTCCCTGTCCGTCCGTATCAGTGTGATCACAGCGAGGACCTCGTCACCCGATACGACCGGGGTAATGAGGCCGGGCCCGTCGCCCAGTAACTGCAGCGTGCGCCCGTAAGCAGCGCTGGCGACGCTGTCATCAAGATCTTCGCCGATAGATCGCACGAGGAGGTCGAGGCGCAGTGGCCGGCCATTGCGATACACGACGACGCCCGGACTCGGGCCATCGAAACGGTGCGGGTACGACCCGACCAGTCGTTTGGCCAGAGTATCGAGCGCCGCCACCCTGTGTTTGGCCGCCACTCGAACAAGTTCCTCATCGCCCGGAACGACAATGGTGCACCAATCCGCCATGCTCGGAACAACCACATTGCTCAGCCGCTGGTACACGTCATGTCGGTCCTCCACCCCGACCAGTTGGGTGGCGACATCTGACACGAGTCGCAACCGGTCGTTGGCCAGCTTGACGTCTCTCAATTCGTTCGTCTGACGTCGTTCAGCGGAACGGCGGTCGCTGATATCGCTGAAGTACACGTTGAGGCCGTGGCGAGAGGGCCACGCGTGAACTTCGAACCACGACTCCAACGGGGCGTAGTACGCCTCGAAGGTGACCGTCCTGCCCTTTTCCATGGCGTGTCGATACTGCCGCTCAAATTCGGTTCCTCCCGCTTCCGGGAACGCGGAGAGGAATTGTTTACCGGTGATTTCGTCAGCCGAGGCACGCAGCAACCGCGCCCCCTCCGTGTTCACATGGGTGATCCGAAAGTGACGATCGAGTGAGAAGAAGGCATTCGGCATCGTCTCCAGTGCTTCTCCTAAGGGACCCCGATCCTCGGCGGACCCACTTCGCATGGCACGGTCGAGAGCCAACCCGGCGAGTTGGGCGATGAGGTCGAGCCGTCGCAGTTGGGCGATACCGAATTCTTGCGGTGTCTCCCACCCCAGCCCCAGAGCGCCGAGAACCGTCCCATTCGGAGAGTGGAGCGGAAGGGCGGCACGTGCCGACAATCCCGCGGCCTGAAGGTCGGCCACGATCGCCGGATAGCGCCTCCTGATTTCTTCTTCGGAGCCAAGCAGTACCGGCAGACCGCCGCGGATGCATTCGCAGACAGGCAAGGATTCATGAAGTTCGAAGTGCCGCCACCCCGCGGGGTCCGAGTCGAGCACTGACCGATGCACCACCTGGACCTGGGACGACTCGCCGAGCAGTATTCCGACATTGGCGAACACACCTCCGGCTGCCCTGCCACCCTCCATCGCCAACGCTTCGGCGACGCCGCGCACCGTCGTCGAAGTACCTAGGGCCGAGGTGAGGCGCCACAGCGCCTCCTCGTCTGGAATGCTGTGAACGGGCACCCGCTGATCTTCTATCAACGGACGCGCCGATCACTCGCGTCCCCACAACGGAATGCCCGGACCAAAATCATGATCTCACGCCAAGCTCTGGCCAGGAACGAATCGCTCGCCGAGACGGAATCCCTTGCCCGTGATCTCGAACTGCCGAATATGCGGGTCGTGATCACTCGCTCTCGTCTTGAGCACGGTTATCGCACGCTTTACTTCCGAGTCGCCGCGGAGGAACTGCAGCAGGACCACGTTGTCGGAAAGGTGCGATATGCCGTACTCGGACAGGCGCGTGAGTCCGTAGAGGTCTGAAGCCTCTTGGGTCATCATGACGCTGATGTCGCGGCGTGCACAGCGTTGTAGGAGCGAGTAGATGTACTCCCGAAACCGCACCTCGTCCCTGCAGGCGGCACGGAGATCCCCGAGGCTGTCGATTGCCACACGCTTGGCGTCCGTACGATCGATCATGTCCAGCAGCTCATAGACCCATTCGTCGAGATAGAGGTCGACCGGGGGCCGGTACATCAGATGAAACCCGGGCATGCTGACCGACCAGGAGAAACCTTTCACCACCCGTTCGAGCTGCACCGGATTCTCCTGAAAAGTCGCGAATATCGCATCCTCACCAAGCCGCGCCCCGGCAAACGCAAAGTGCAGCGCAAGCAAGGTCTTGCCAGAACCTGATGGCCCGGCAACCAGTGTCGACGCGCCCTTCCAGAACCCGTCCGACAGCATTCCGTCGAGGAGCTCAATGCCCGAGGTAGTCCGGTCGAACCGTGGTTCGTATTCTTCGCCCCCAACGTCCGCCAATCGCGGAAATATGTCGAGGCCGGCTGCGGAGAGGCGGTAGGCATGGCGTCCGGAAACGAAGCCACTGCCCCGCAGCTTCAACACCTGGAACACGCGGGACTCTCGCTCGGCTCGGCGCTCGATCCCGAGGCAGATGATTGCATCGGCGACCGCAAACTCGGGCGCGTCGGCCGCGTCAACTCCGTCGTACTCACCGACCCAGAATGACGTCGCGGCGATGGCCGAAAGGTGGCCCGCCACCGAATGAAGGAACCGGCGGAAGGTCCCATCGTCAGAGGCATACGCCCGCAATGCCTTGAAGCTGTCGATGACGATGAGTCCCGGCCGGTGCTCTCGGAGAAGCTCGACCAACTGCTCAAGGACTCCGGAGAGTCCGTCGCTGTTGAGTCGCTCTCCGAGGTCGTCATAGATGACGCTTGACCCGACAGCGGACAGGTCGAAGAAGTCAAGTGACTGTCCGTACCGAAGAATCTTCTCGAGCGGTTCGGACACGGTGGAGAGATACAGGGCTGGGCGTTCAGCGGTGGCATTCTGAAACATGTACTGCTGAGCAAGAATGGTCTTACCGGAGCCGGGGAGCCCAATGATGAGGTTGATGCCATTGGGCGGGAACCCGCCATCGAGTACAGCATCGAGCCGCCCCGATCCGCTACTGAGCCGATCACTCACGAACTGGAACCCCGACGCGTAGGTAGGCACTGGTGCCGAGGAGATCTCGGACCGTCGAAATCAATTGGAGCGAATCGAGAGGTTTGAGCAGGAAAGCGTCGGCTCCCGATCGCATGGCGAGCTCTCGGGAGTCAAGCGCCGAAACGGCCACAACGGGAAGCTGCCGCTGCAGCCGAGCCGCGTTGCACAGAGCGGGCCCCGCGCCTCCGGAAATCAGCAGATCGATCACCGCCAGGTTCAACGGCTCTTCATTCAGCAACTCGCGAGCCTCATTGGCGGTCAGGGCTCGCCGCACGCCGTATCCCTCAGTACGCAAGAAGTACTCGGCGACCTCGGCCGCGTAGGGGTCGCGTTCGGCCAGCAATATCGTCGGGGCGAGATCGTTCTGCGGCTGGAGGTCCAGGGGGTACCGGCTTCGCTCTTCTAGGAGCCGGTGGGCCTCAGCCGGCTGGCTGCCCCGCGCGATCTCAGCGATGACAAAACGCAACGCATCAACCTGGGATCGGGTGTAGAGCCGCTGGCCGCCCTCGCTGCGATCGGGGACTATCCGTCCGTATCGGACCTCCCAGCTCCGAAGCGTCTGGGCCGGCACACCGAGCATTTTGCTCACCGCGCCGATGCTGTAGATCCCTCCAGAGGTACCTCCCATGCCTTCTCAGGCTAGACCCATTTGAGGAAGTTATGCAGAAGTAAAGGGCTGAAAACCCGCGATTACCTAATCAAGGGTTGCTCAGAAGTGCTCAAAGTTCTACATTTCCTCCTGACCCGGCGTCCGGGCCCTCCGTTTTGGGCCCCCGATCCGGAGGGCCTGGCGACGTCTGGCCCTACAACCAGGACAGACAGATGGATTGGAGGGATTCCATGAACAGCTCGATTGAGAACATACCCCAGTCCTTCGAGGTCATCGTCCGGCGGACCGAGGCGCACAGCGTCATCGTGCTTGCCGGTGGGGAGCTCGACATTGCCTCGCTCCCCCAGCTGAGGGAATGTTTTGACGACTTGGCCTCGCAGGGGGTCATCCATATCGTCCTGGATTTCCGCAACCTCAGTTTCATCGATTCGATCGGCATCGGCCTCCTGGTTCGTGAGCGGACCCGCCTCGTCGCGGCAGGTGGAACCTTTTCGATCCGGAATGTCCGCCCGAGAGCGATGCAGATCTTCGAAATGACCGCCTTGATTGAGCCCCTTTCTGTGACCGGAATTGGCGGCGACGCCGATGCGGGTCCGCTGGAAATGCCATCCGGCCGTGGTCGTCCGAGCAACGCTGTCGCGTGAACGGATAGCTGAGGGGAGTCACAGTCGGCGTCGGGGGGACGCGCCTCGGTCGACCAAGCGCGGCCGCCACGACGCCTAGGACCCGCGTCTTCACGGCCACGATCGACGGAGCGAGGCGCACAATCGCGGCGCGGATTGGCCTGCCGTCGCGAGGAGCCCACGCACATGGATTGACGGTGGGTATCCACGGGAATGGAAGGGGGCGTGTCCCGGCTTCGGCGATCCGACCTGGCGATCCCCGGCATCCTCCGGCGACGCTGCGGCAGGGGGTTCCACTACCGGTGGTCAAACGGGGCGCGGGTCGCCGACGAAGCGACGCTGTCTCGCATCAAGAAACTAGCCATACCACCTGCCTGGACTGACGTTTGGATCTGCCCTTGGCCGAACGGCCACATTCAGGCCCTCGGCGTCGACGCTGCCGGCCGTCGGCAATACAGGTACCACGACTTGTGGCGGGCGCATCGGGACCGCGAGAAGTTCGAGCGGGCATTGCGTTTCGCCGAGTGCCTTCCGAACCTTCGAGCCGAGGTGAATCGTGACCTCCGGCACCGCGCCCTCGATCGGCCACGCGTGCTGGCGGCCGTGGTCCGACTTCTGGACCTCGGTGCCTTCCGGATCGGAGGTATGGAGTACGCGGAAACAAACGAGACCTATGGGTTGGTGTCGCTGCTGCGCACGCACGTCCGCATCAAGGGTGATCTGCTCTGTTTCGACTATCCGGCAAAGGGCTCCCTCGAACGAGTGTTCGAGACCAAGGATGCCGCCGTCGCCGAGGTCGTGTCCGCCCTCAAGCGCCGGCGCAGCACCGACGGCCAGCTGTTCGCTTTCAAGGACGGGTCACACTGGCGTACCTTGCGCACAGAGGATGTCAACGGCCTCATAAAGCAGGCATGCGATCAGGACTGTTCGGCAAAGGACTTTCGAAATTGGAGCGCGACGGTATTGGTCTCCGCTTTGCTGGCCGTGTCTCCCCCAGTGACTTCAGGACGTGGACAACGCCGGGCCGTGAAGGAGGCAGTAGAGCAAGTGGCCGTTCAGCTCGGCAATACCCCAACCGTCTGTAGGTCCTCTTATATCGATCCGCGGGTAATAGACCACTATTCGTCCGGCTCGACCATTCCATCGAAGCTGGCGAAGCGAATGCTCCATGACGCATCGAATCCAATGGCTCGCCAGGCCGTGGAAACCGCGCTGACGGAGCTGCTCGGGCATCATGGGGCGGGGGTACTGGCGGCCTGAACACCCTCTCGTGAGCGGCCGCGTTGGTCGAGCACAGAGCACTGAGGGGCGACGGAGTTCCTGCAAGCGGTCGGCAATCACACGCCGGAGCGTGGAGGCAGCGCTCCATAGGGGTTGCAATCGGTGGCAAACCCGCGAAGAAGGGCGGAGCCAGAACTGCGGGTAGGCGTTCGCCCGGGCAGCTCGTGGCCCGGACGCCCCATTTCGGGCACAACAGGCTCACGGTGGTACCCACGGTTGCACGGCCATCAACTTGGGTATCAACTGCACCGATGCCTCATAGTGGTGGAGGTCGGCCTGACCAGCGGTCAATGTTGACCCGATGGAACGCTGAAGCTCCACGACTTCGTCGAATCGATTCGCTGCCGACCCCTCGACCCGCTGGCCATGATCCAACCGGGATTCCCGGACGCGCCGTCCGACGCCCCTCCCGGCTCCACGTTTAAGCACTTACACGGAGCGCCATTGTGACCGCCGTCATGGGTTCATTCGGACCAGATGTATCCGAAGTGGGACGGGCTCGGCAGTTCGTGTTGGCGCAGTTCGGTGAGCAAGACGATGAGACGAAGACAGCCCTCGCTCTCATGCTTTCTGAACTCGCCACGAATGCGGTTCTTCATGGGCAGTCCGGCTTCGATGTCGCAATCCACGTCAGCCCCAATGGGCGGTGGGTACGAATCGAGGTCACCGACGACGGCGGCGGGCATCCCGTTGTACAGGAGGCCCACCCAGAAGATCTCTCAGGTCGCGGCTTGGGAATCGTCAAGCACCTAGCAGATGACTGGGGCGTGTTCATCGACTCCGACAGGTCTGCCAAGACGGTGTGGTACTCCATGAGGCTGGGTGGGCCACACGCCTCTCTGGCGGTTCAACCGGACCTGGTCGATCAGCCCTCTCCGTTTGCCGCTGAAATGGGCTCACTCGAGCGGTCGGACAGCGTCGCCAACTCAGACTGCAAGTGGCCGGAACACGACGTGAGGCAGTTCCTCGACGCAATCAGCGAGGCGGTACTGGCTACCGATCCAAAGGGAATCATCCTCTACGCCAATGCCGCGGTAGAGAGGTTGTTGGGATGGGATGCCGCCGACCTGATCGGTCTATGTGTTCTGGATCTGGTGTCGAATTCGATGAACCGATCATTTGCGATTGACTTTGAGGATTTCGCACGAACCCGCATCGAAGACATCGTGGGCAACCGGATGGATGTTGTCTTCACCCGACCTGACGGCGGCGAGGTCAACACTCAACTAATGGTCTCGCTGGTGAATGACAGTAACGGCGGCCGAGTCATCATCGGTTTGCTCCGCCAAAGGGACCATCGCCAGCTCGCCCGGTGGTCGAGCTTGACCACCGAGCTTCTCGAGTTGTTGGCCCATGCTCCAATCGGCGACCCCCCGGCCGAACGGCTCCTTTCCACTCTTGGCACGCGCCTGGGCTGGGACGTCTCCACCCTGTGGGCGCTGAGTGGGTTCAATACTCTCGTATGCCGTCACGTGTGGACCCGTGACCCGTCCCGAACACTTGCCTTCGTCGAAGAAAAGTCCAGGGATCCGAGAAGTGGCAGTGAAGGGATGCCGCGGTGGGTCTTCGAGCATGGGGATCCGCTGTGGGTTCCAAACCTGGCTGACGACCCAAGATTCACGACTGATGCCGCCGCGGATGATGGGCTCCGAAGCGCATACGCATTTCCCGTCCGCTACCACGGAGTCTGCGTGGGTGTCGTGAAGATGCTGAGTCTCGACGTGCGAGAGCGCGAACCGGGGCTGGTCGAGCTTATGGACGCTATTGGTGACCAGTTAGGCGAGCTCTTGCACGCATCAGCGCAGGCATCGGAGCGAGAGGAGTTGGTTGCCGAGCTGCGCGCCGTCCGCAGAAGCCACGAATTTCTCCTTGGCGCCACGCGCGTCCTATCGGAGACAACTGATTACAGACAGATGGTGGAACGCCTGGCCGAAGTCGCCGTGCCCGTTCTGGCCGATCTGTGCCTCATCGACTTGCGAGATGAGAGCGGACAAATGCGCCGGATGGCGGCCTGGCACTCCGACCCGAGCAGGCGGGATTTGGTAAGGAAGTTGCGGGATGAGTATTCCCCGGAGGCGGAGAGCAGGCACCCGGCCATCGAAGTGATGCGAACCGGATCGTCGATGTGGTCGGCGGAGGTTTCCGATGACTTCCTGAGATCAACCACCCGGGACGAAGCCCACTACCGAATCCTCAAGCTCCTTGAGTTCAACTCCTACATGACCGTGCCGCTCCGAACGTCGGACAACCAGATGCTCGGAACCGTGACGCTGGTATCGGCCGGTTCCGGGCGGCGCTTTTCCGAAAGGGATCTGGTTTTGGCGGAACAGCTGGCCGAACAGGTTGGGTCCGTGGTGAGTCGAGCCCGTGCGTTCGATCGAGAGCGACGGATCTCGCATCAGCTCCAGCGCAGCCTGCTGCCCGATGCGATTGCGAGCATCGACGGCTGGGATATTGCGGCGCACTACCGCCCGGCTGCTGAGGGTGTTGAAGTCGGTGGGGACTGGTATGACGTCATTCAGGTCTCTGACACGCTCGTCGCCTTGGTCGTTGGAGACGTGGAGGGACATGATCTCGAAGCAGCGAAGGTGATGAGCCGGTTGCGCCATACGCTGGGGGTTTTCATCACGGAGGAATCCACTTCCCCCGGCATGGCCCTGGAGCGATTGAGTCAGCTTTCGGTGGTGCGCCCTTCGAGCGATGGCCGGCTGGCGACCGCTCTGGTCGCGGTCCTTGACACTGGGTCGCGGACCGTGCGCGTCGCATCAGCGGGACATCCCCCACCGCTGGCGTGCACTCGCACCGGGGTTCGAAAGCTGGCTGTGGCACCTGGGCCACCGATCGGGACCTTCGCCGGTCGGTATGAGGAGGTCGAGTTCTCACTCGGCGACAGTGCGCTCGTGATGTTTACCGACGGTTTGGTCGAGCGTCGGGGGAGCAGCATCGACGACGGCTTGGAACGATTAGCTTGCCTGGCCGCGGCCACCTCAGCAGGCTCAGCCGCCCACCTGTGTGATTTGCTGGTTGATGGCATGCATGAGGGCGGCGAAGGCCAGGACGACACCGTGGTCCTCGTGGCACAGAGCGTTCTGTAGAGACTCCGCGCTCCTGCTCGGCCGAATTCGCCCAGCTGACATCGGATGCACGCCTCCGACGGATCGAACGGCACTCGGGTCTGGGTGTACTCGGCATATCTCATCTCCCGGTCCGGAGCTACGGGTCTACGTCCGCAGATTGAGCGCCGCCGCTTCACGGACGAGGCTCCGCAGCGCCGCCTCGTCGACGGCGTCACCCTCCTTGATGTCTATGGCGCGCCTGACTTTGCCATCGAGACTGGAATTGAAGAGACCTGTCGGATCCTCGAGTGACGCGCCCTTGTAGAACGTCAACTTGACGACGTTCTTGTAGGCCTCACCGGTACAGATCCCACCGTTGCCGGACCAGACCGACGTTCCGGGGTTGGTGGGCTTCACCCACTTCCACTCCTCGATGATTTCGGGATCGGCTGCCCTGATGATTCTTTGCATTTCGCCCAGCGTCTTGCCTCGCCAGCCGCCCAGCTCCTTGATCCTCTTGTCCATGAGTTCGGATGCATTCGTCATGCTTCGCCCACTTTCTTTCGTTCCATTCGCGGATTCGTCAGGTGAGGCTCAACCCCGCACGGGCTCCAGTTCGAGCACGGCAAGCGTCTCCGGATCGGCGACTACCTCGATACCGACGACCCGGCGCCCGCGCACCGCAAAACCGAAGACCGCCATGGGCCGTCCGCCGATCGATACCACCGCCCCCGCCAGGCCGTCGACCAAGGTCAACCTGGCCGCTCTCGCTCCGCCGGCAAAGACTCGGGCAACGGCGTCGACGCCGCTCATCTCCCCACTCAGCACCGGGGCCCCCGCGCTCTCCCTCGCCGCGGCCGCCTCGATGGCCACGGCGTCGGCCCGCAACACTACGTCCGGGTCGAGCAGGCGAAGCAGTCCCGCGAAGTCGCCCTGACGCGCCGCCTCGAGGAAGGCGGCGACCACCTCGCGCTGAGTGGTGGCGGAAGCGTCGGGGACGGCCGGGTCAGACCGGACCCGCCGCCGGGCCCGACTCGCCAGCTGCCTGGCCGCGACCGGCGTCCGCCCTACGATCGGCGCGATCTCCTCGAACGGCACTCCGAACATGTCATGCAGCACGAACGCCAGGCGCTCGGCCGGCTCGAGGGTGTCCAGTACCACGAGCAAGGCCAGGCCTACCGAGTCTGCGAGCAGCGCTTCGTCCTCAGGGGAGGTGACCGCGACCGGTTCAGGGGCCGCGTCGGGAGACACCTCTTGCTTCCTGGCCCGCGAGCGCAACATATCCAGGCACACCCGGGAGACCACGGTGGTCAGCCAACCGCCGAGATTCTCCACGGCCTCAGCGTCGGATCGGCTCAGGCGCAACCACGCCTCCTGGACGGCGTCATCGGCCTCGTCGCTCGAGCCCAGCATTCGCAGTGCCACCGCACGGAGGTGGTTCCTATGGGCCTCGAATTGTCGTGCGAGCAGGTCCGCATCGCTCATGGTCACGTCCTTGGGTTGGTGGTCGTCATACCTCTTGACGACACCCACGTGGTCAATGTGACCCACGACCTTAGGAGCGACCATGAGCACCTCTTCCACCGAGGGAATCAAGACCGTGCTGCACCCTGTCGCCGACCCGGAAGCGGCCAAGACCCTCTACACGGCCCTGCTCGGGCAGCCGCCTCAGACCGACGGGCCGTATTACATCGGATTCGACGTCGCCGGCCAGCACATCGGGTTGCTCCCCGGCGGCGGCCCGCAGGGCTTGACCTCACCTGTGGCCTATTGGCACGTGTCCGACATCGAAGCGAAGTTGGCCGAGGTGACCGCTGCCGGTGCCACCGTGAAGGAACCCGCCAGCGACGTCGGCGGCGGCCGCCTGGTGGCCACCGTCACCGACCCCGACGGTAACGTCTTCGGGTTGATCCAGGACCACTAGGCCCCCGTTCACCGGGTGTCTGCAAGCCGCGCCGACGGGGCGCGCCTGACCAACCCGTCCGGAACAATCCCTACCGCGCGGCTGGCTCATGCCGCCATAACCGCACCCCGTGAGTTGCTCCAGTGCGGATGCTACCGAAGATCGACAACACGCCCACTCTACGAAAGGACCAGCCATGACCTCCATCCGCTCCATCACCCTTGAAGTGCCCGACCCCGGGACTACCACCGCCTTCTACACCGACGCCTTCGGCCTGAACGGTCAGCTGAGCTTGCGCGGCTCGGACGCGCCCACCAGCGGCTTTTGCGGGTTCACCATCTCACTGGTGGTGTCCCAGCCCGCCGCGGTCGACCGGCTCATGGCCGCCGCACTCGACAACGGAGCGAACGCTCTCAAGCCCGTCGCGAAGTCGTTCTGGGGCTACGGCGGCGTCCTGAAGGCCCCGGACGGCACCATCTGGAAGGTCGCGACCTCTTCCAAGAAGAACTCCGGACCGGCCTCTGACAAAATCGATGAGATGGTGCTCCTGGTGGGCGCCGCGGATGTTGCTGCGAGCAAGCAGTTCTATGTGGACCATGGCTTCACGGTGGCAAAGAGCTTTGGCCGCAAGTACGTCCAGTTCGACAGCGCGCCGGACGACGTCAGGCTGGCGCTCTACGGCCGCCGGGCTCTGGCCAAAGACGCCGGCGTCTCTTCTGACGGTACCGGATCGCACCGGATCATCATCGGCAGCCAGGCTGAGCCCTTCATCGACCCGGACGGATTCACGTGGGAGATGGTGTGAATCCGCGGTAGCCCGCCTCCACGGGCCCGGGGCGTTCGTCGAAGAGTTCAGTCGCCCAGGACCCAGGTGTGCGGACGCGCCAACTCCGCGGCTTCTCGTGGGCCCCACGAACCCCGGGTATACGGAATAGGTTCCGGCTCGTCCCGCAGAATGCCATCGGCCACGGTCCAGACGTGCTCGAGACCGTCCGGTCGGGTGAAGAGCGAGCGGTCACCAATCAGAACGTCATGGAGGAGCAGCGAGTATGCCGGGAGCGACGTCCCGCCTTTGGCTGACCCCAGGGCCAACGCGGACGTCCCGACCCCCAATGTCATGTCGGGACCTGGTTGCTTTATGACGAGTCCCAGATCAATCTCGCCATCGCCGGACAGCTCGAAACCGAGAATGCTTCCACCGCCTGGTTGGCCCGGTAGCCCCGGGACTGCGTCTCTGAAGACCACACTGACTCGCTGCCGGCTCTCAGCCATGCACTTGCCAGTGCGCAGGAGGAACGGCACTCCCTTCCAGCGTTCGTTGTCGACCCACATTCGGGCGGCAACATACGTCTCGGTTCGTGAATCGTCAGGAACGCCGGGGGTTTCTCTGTACCCCTCGTACTGGCCGACAACCACGTCTGAAGGACTCAAGGCTCGAAAGCAGCCAATGACGGCCTCGCGCGCCTCGGCCAGGCAATCAGGTTCGAGGCAATGTGGTGGCTCCATCGCAATTTCGCCGGCGATCTGGAACAAATGCGTCACCAACATGTCGAGGATCGCGCCGGTGGCGTCGTAGAAGGCTGCTCGCATTGCGACGTCGAGAGTCTCCGGGACGTCGATCTGAACACTCTCTATGTGAGAGCTGTTCCAGGCTCCCGCAAAGAGCCCATTGGCGAACCGCAGGACGTGAATGTTCTGGGTCGCCTCCTTACCGAGAAAATGGTCGATCCGATAGATCTGCGATTCTTCAAACGTCTTCCGCGTGATTCGATCCAGCTGTCGAAAGGACTCAAGTGAAGTTCCGAACGGTTTCTCGTAGACGACTCGGGAACCAGGAACGAGACCGTGCGCGCCGATAGCCTCGGTCAAGGGTCCGAATGCGGCAGGTGGCACAGCCATGTAGTGGACCAGTTGCGGGTCCCCGCCCATTTCCTTCTTCGCCTGCGAGAGCACATCAAGGAGGCTTCCGGGGTCGTCTACTTGGAAACCGCCTCCGGCAAAGAGAAAGCGATGGCGGTCCTGGTCCCATGGCCCCTCCGAAGGACGTGGTCCGAACTCCTCGAGGGTTTTTCGTACTTCCTCCCGGAACTCGTCATCGGTCACCTCGCCCCGACCCTCGCCGATCAGCCTCCAATCATCGGGAAGAAGTCCCGCGATGGCCAAACGATAAAAGGCAGGCAGAACCAACCGACGAGCCAGGTCCCCCGTGGCTCCGTACAACACAAAAATCGTTGGCGTTGGAACGGCTGCGGTTTTCGGCATGTCCCTTGTTGCCTTTCATGTTTGGCTGGACAGATACGTCGCCAGTGTTCAGGATGTGGCTGGTGTGCGCCACAAGTCGATGCCGGCATCGACGGCGTAGCGGTCAAGCGTGGCGAGCTCGTCGGCGGTGAACTCCAGCTTGTCGAGGGCGGTCACGTTTTGCTCGAGCTGGGCGACGCTGCTGGCTCCGATCAACACCGACGTGACCCGGGGGTCGCGCAAAGCCCAGGCGATGGCCATCTGCGCGAGAGACTGGCCCCGACCCAGGGCGATGTCGTTGAGGGCCCGGACGCGGGCGAGGTTTTCGTCGTTGAGCATCCCACGGGTCAGTGAGCCATCCCGGGAGGCCCTCGAGCCTGCAGGGATGTCGTTGAGGTATCGGTCGCTGAGAAGGCCCTGCGCCAACACGGAGAAGGCGATGCAGCCGACTCCTTCAGTGTCGAGGACCTCAAGGAGGCCGTCTTCGATCCAGCGGTTGAACATCGAGTACGACGGTTGGTGGATCAGGAGCGGAGTACCGAGCTGGCGGAGGATGCCGACGGCCTCGGCGGTCCGCTTGTCCGAGTATGAGGAGATGCCGACGTAGAGGGCCTTTCCGGACGTGACTGCGGTGTGGAGGGCGCCGAGTGATTCCTCGAGGGGGGTTTGGGGGTCGAAATGGTGGTGGTAGTAGATGTCGACGTAGTCGAGCCCGAGCCGCCGCAGGCTCTGGTCGAGGCTGGCCACCAGGTATTTCCGAGAGCCTAGGTCGCCGTATGGGCCTGGCCACATGTCCCAACCTGCCTTGGTGGACACAACGAGCTCGTCGCGGTGGTCGCGGAAGTCGTCGTGGAGGATCCGGGCGAAGTTGATCTCGGCGCTGCCGTAGGGCGGTCCGTAGTTGTTGGCCAGGTCGAAGTGGGTGATGCCGAGGTCGAAGGCTCGGCGAACGATGGAGCGCTGGATGTCAATAGGTCGGTCGTCACCGAAGTTCTGCCAGAGTCCCAAGGAGACGGCGGGCAAAAGGAGGCCGCTGCGCCCACATCGGCGGTAGGTCATGGACCGGTAGCGATCTCCGGCGGGGTGATAGCTGGTCACGTCGCGCCTGCTTCTCTTTTGGGATTCGCGACGAATCTATTCCAATGGCCGCGGTCAAGCGACCCGACAGGGAACTCACGCCGCTGCCAACGGCAGGCCGAGAGGGGGGCGGCGCCGACTACCTGAACGGGGTTCGTCGGACCGAGTGGGACCACACAAACCGTGGGGCGATCATGAGGTCAAACTTGGGCCTCAGCTCGAACGCGATACCGCCCCGCCAGAAGTCCGAGCTAGGAGCGCGGCATAACGGTAACCAGGGTTTCGGACCCATCGGCCCCGACGATCTGCACGGTCAGCGGCAGCCTGGGCGGCTTCGAGTCGGTCAGTATCGAAGTGGGGTGCTCAATCGAGTGGCGCAGCAAAACCGGGTAGCGGCCGTCCCGGCCGCCCACGGCCACCGACGCTTCGTCGGCGTGTTCGTCGTACTCAATGTAGGCGAGCGGCATCCGTTCCGCCTGGAAGGCGTCACCGAAGTCAGCATCGAGCAGCTCGATCGTGACGTCATCGCCAGTTCGCACCTTGGTGAGCTCGTCGAGCAACCCGTGCCACTCCTCTTTGGGGCGTTCATGGATCAAGTCCGTGCGCCTCTCCCCTGCCTGGCCTGCCACGGCAAGATTTTCGCGCCTGGCGAGACCTAGAGCAAGTGCCTCAACCGCCCACGGTCACACAACGACCCGTGAGCGCGGCAACGTTCGTCAGGCGCGCAACTGCGCCGGTTGGAAGACCTGCCGTTCTCATTCGGCAACGAATCCAGAAGGCAGACGGACGAAAAAAGGTCCAGAACCTGTTCCTTCGGCGGAGTTCCGATATGCGGCGGAGCAGAAATGGAGCCGGGGCTGGCGCCGGGACAACTCTCGAGGCAGAAGCGATCAGGTCCCACCGATCAATGACCGGGCCTCTGTGCGGCCGACTACACGATCGTGCAGGTCGCCGTCCACCTCGAGTCGACTCGACTGTTCGAGACCACCCACCCTCACCGGCTCGAAGCCAGCCGTTCGGATCAGCCGCTCGACTTCCTCACCAGCGCGGTCGTCGTCGGTCGCGTAGAAGAGCGCCGCCAGCTCTGGTGACCGGTTGCTCGAGGACACGAAGAGATCGGCCGACATGCTTCCAAACGCCATGGCCAAGCGCGCCCCCGCCGGCAACCACCCGGCTACAACCTCACCGGAGGATTGCCCATTTGCCAGGAGGTGTACGACGTTGCCCTGGGCGTCGAGGCCGACCGGGTTGCTCGGAACCACCACGACCTTGTCGACCAGCGGGTCGGCGATTTCGTCCAGGACGCCCTTCAGCGCGGGAAACCGCAGAGCGAGGACGACGGCGCCGACTCCTTGTAGTGCGTCCCGGTTGTCGGCAGCAACGAGCGCACCTCGACCGATTTCCGCAGCCAGCCTTCGGGCCGAGTCAGTGTCCGCGCTGGCGAGCCGCAGTGTCTCGCCCCCTGAGGCCAGCCGGCCGGCGACGGCTGATCCAATCCCACCCGTGCCGATAATTGCCGTGGTCATCACCGAACCCTCCTGTGCGCCACCGTACTCACAACCGCGGCCTGGGGCATTGCCGCACCGAGCGGCTCCCGGCGGGTCGCAGGGGGGCGGAACGGTGGGAGTGCCGTGGGGACGACCGTCCTCTCCATCCTCGGCAAAACGGCAGGGTGGGAGCCAATGGTGACGATGCGGCCCCGACCGCGACCGCAGCGTACTCCAGGCGTTATCTGGACGGATATTGCGGTGAGCGAGGAGCCCATACCGCTTCTTCGGGGACGGCGGAAACCAACCTCGGAAGGAGCCGGATGACGACAGCGTTGGGCGCCACGAGCACTCCTGCCCTGAAGGCTCCGGGAACCCGACGGCCGGACATACCATCATAGGGAGATGCAGGCCTGCCGGCGCTGTGGCAACGAGAACCCTGACGATGCCCGGTTCTGCATGCAATGCGGACTCGCGTTTGAGCGCCCCGAGCGTGAGCGGTTCCGCCGCACAGTCACGATGCTATTCGCCGACGTGGTCGGCTCGACTGCGCTCGGGGAACGGCTCGACCCTGAGGCCCTCAGCGCCGTGCTCACGACGTACTTCGAGGCGGCGCGTGCGGTCATAGAAGGGCACGGTGGCGCCGTCGTCAAGTTCATCGGCGACGCCATAATGGCGGTCTTCGGGTTCCCGGTAGCCCACGAGGACGACGCCATGCGGGCCGTCCGTGCTGCCTACGAGATCCAGCAGTCCATTGCCCGTATCAACCCGGACCTCTCCCACCGTTATGACGTGACCATCGCTGCCCGGATGGGGGTGCACACCGGAGAGGTGGCAGGCGAAGGTCGTAACCTCGACGAGAACCTCATCTTCGGCGACACCGCCAACACGGCCGCACGACTGGAGCAGCACGCGGGACCGGGGGAAGTGCTCCTCGGGCGGACCACCTACGGACTCGTCCGCGACCGGGTGGTGGTGGAGCCCGTCATGGCCATGGCGGTGAAGGGCAAGGCGGAGCCGCTCGACCCGATGCGCCTGGTCTCCCTGCAGCCCGAGAGAATCGACCTCGGGCGGCGCCGCCCGATGATCGGTCGGGACGCCGAGCTGTCCGAGCTGTCCGAGCGCTACCGCCGGTCGCTCACCGACCCGGGTCCCCACGTGGTCTCGATCGTGGGCGATGCCGGGGTGGGCAAGTCTCGGCTGCTGGCCGCGTTCACCGAGGAGGTAGCGGGTGAAGCCACCGTTCTCACTGGTCGGTGCCTTCCATATGGAGAGGGAATCACCTATTGGCCGGTGCTCGAGATCATTCAGCAAGCGGCGGGCATTGAGCCCGACGACGCCCTACCTGTGGCCATCGAGAAGCTGCATCAGCTCGGTATCGATGACGACGGGCACCGGGCCGTGGAGTGGATCGGACAAGCCATTGGGCTCACGGACGGCATAGCAACCTCGGAGGCGATCGCCTGGGCCAGTGTGACCCTGCTGCGGCGCTGGGCCGGGAGTGGGCCCATCGTGCTCGCACTTGAGGACGTCCATTGGGCCGCCGAGACGCTGCTGTCGCTGGTGGAGGTGGCGGTGAACTCGCTGAGCGACCAGCCGGTTTTCGTGATCCTGTGCTCCCGGCCCGACCTTTCCGACGTCCATCTGTCCGCGTTCAGTGAGGGGAAGGACGCGTGGCCGACCATTCGGCTTGCCCCGCTGGCTCAGCCTGAGGTGCGCCAATTGCTCGGCTCGGTGCTGGACGTCCAACCTGAACCTCAGCTCGAGGCACAGCTGATGGCGGCGTCGGGCGGGAATCCCCTCTTCCTGGCGCAGATGGCCACGATGCTCGTGGAGGAGGGCCTCGTCGAGACGGTGGGTGGACGCATGGTGGCCACGATGTCACCGACAACTCCCGTGCCGGCTTCCATCCAGGCCCTGTTGAGCTCGCGGATGGACCGCTTGCCCGTGGACGAGGCGACCGTGCTCAGCAGGGCCGCGGTGTGGGGCGAAGAATTCGACCTCAGCGACGTCATGGGGTTGGTCCCCGAGCACCTCCGGTCCGATCTCGGTGAGCTGACAGACTCCTTGTGCCGACGCGGGTTACTGGTCCGTTCCAGGCCCCGTACCACGAGTCTGAGGTTCGAGCACCTCCTCGTGCGCGACGTGGCGTACGAGCATCTCACGAAGCAGACCCGCGCCGAGCTGCACGAAGCGGCGGCTCGGCGCATTGAGGCCATGGTCGACGAGCGGGGGGTGCAGTACGACGAGATCATCGGACACCACCTGGAACAGGCGTACCGTTACCAGACCGACCTGCGGTCCACGACGACCGTCGACCCGCAACTGGCGGCGACGGCGGCCCATTACCTCCTTCGGGCCGGGCGGCGGGCGCTACGCCGCCAGGATGCGCACGCCGCCTCGAGCCTGCTCTCCAAGGTGGTGGCGCTCACGGATGAGGGCGACGTGGGCCGCTCACGCGTGGCCATCGAACTGGGCGAGGCCCTCCTCGCAGGCGGCCGGCTCCGCGACGCCGAGCGGCGTTTCAACGAGGTGCGAGCAGATCCGGTCGCACCGGCGCAGACGCGGTCGCTGGCCGAGCTCTGCCTGACCGAGGTGCAGATGCAGATGGCGCCGCCCGACAGCGCGGCAACGAGGCTGATCGGGGAGGAAGCCCAACGGGCGATGTTCCGCTTCGCCGCCCTGGGCGACGACCACGCCGTCAATCGGGCGGGCTGGCTCACCTTCATGACAGCGATGAAGCTGGGCGAGGTTGAGGCAGCTGGCAACGCCGTCGAGCAGCTTTCAGCTGTAGCCACCCGGCTCGGAGAAACGAGCACCGGCCGCTTGCCCGCGGCACGGTCCATGGTTCTGGCGTGGGGCCCGACCCCGGTCCCCGAGGCGCTGGCCGCCACGTTGGTGCTCCTCGACGAAGTGCGTGGAGATCCGTCGGCCGAGCCACTGGTCCTCTCCGTCGCCGCTTTCCTGCATGCGCAGCAGGGCGACATCGTCGCTGCACGTCTCGCCCTCGCTCGCCAGCGGGAGCTGTTCGAGAACAGCGGCCAGCGGATGCTCATGTGGGCGTCGTGGGGTCAGGCCACCGGCCGAGTGGAGCTCGCCACCGGAGACCCGGCACTGGCCGAGGGTCCGCTGCGTGAGAGCTACGCCGCACTCACCGAGGTGGGTGAGCGCGGATTTGCGTCCACCATTTCCGGCCAACTGGCTCACGTGCTCATAGCAGTGGGCAAGCTCGATGAGGCGGCGACTTTCGCCGACGCCTGCCAGTCCGCAGCGCGCGGCGACGTGTTGTCCGAAATCTTGTGGCGAACCGCGTCGGCTCACCTGTTGGCGGCGGGCGGCGACACTGAGCAGGCGACGACCCTGGCTGCGGTCGCCGTCGACACGGCACTGGGCACCGGGTGGCCGAACGTGCAGGGAGACGCGCTGCTTGAACAGGCGCTCGTCCTACGGGAGTGCGGCCGCCATGACGAGGCTGCCCAGGCGGCCGCCGCTGCCCTCACGATCTACCGTCGCAAGCAGAACGACGCCGGCGCAGGACGGGCTACCCGCCTGATCGGGGAGCTGGGTCCTCCGTTCCCAGCCCGAGGCTGAGCCTGGGTTGGCGATGGCTGAGGACGCGGAGATGTGCCATGCTTCGGCTCGACAATCTGGCACCCGCGCAGAAAGGCGATTTCATGCCCGACTCAGAGAATGGCGTGCTGCTCTACTCCGAAGACGGCACGCCGTACTTCATACCGACTGACCGCCTGGCCCAGTTCGAGGTCACCGGAGACTCGCTCAGTGCCCTGCAGGAGGCCGCCTCCGGTGGGGAACCCGCCGAGAGCTCCACCGTGGTCACCGCCTTCCAGGTGGAGGACGTTGGACCGGTCAATGCGCCGGACTGGCCGATCGGTTGCCGCCCGAGCTGACGGCAGGACCCACCCTCGCCGCAGAAGGAGCGACCTCGACCGCCGGGTACACGTCTGGCGGGACCGCACCTCTGGCCGGGCGGAAGGCGTACCACCAGGGGACGCATCGAGTAGCCCCGCCGGTCGAGACGCTCGGAGTCTTCGAGCAGTGCCGGCAACGGCTCGGCATTACACGCGTTGGGGTGGTGACGGGTCTCGACACCATCGGAATCCCGGTGGTGACGGTGTGCCGGCCCAACGCGCGATCGCTCTCTGTGGCCCAGGGAAAGGGCGTCGACCTCCCGGCAGCCAAGGTGTCGGGGCTCGGCGAATCGATCGAGGCGTGGCACGCTGAGCATGTCCTGCTGCCCCTGCGCCTTGCCTCCTGGCGGGAGCTTGCGGCGTTGCACCGGTGGTAACGGTCGACCAGCTCGCTCGCCGCGCTTCCTCGTCGTTCGCCCCGATGTCTCCATCCTGTGGGTGGAGGGAACCGATCTGCTGTCGGGGAAGGCAGTCTGGGCGCCGTACGAGACCGTCCATCTCGATTTCCGGGTACCCGGCCCACAGGGGACGGGATGCTTTCATGGATCGAGCAACGGGCTGGCCGCCGGCAACGACCTACTCGAGGCGCTGAGCCACGCGTTGTGCGAGGTGATAGAGCGCGACGCGGTCGCCCTGTGGAGGTTGCGCGGGTCTGCCGGCCGCGATGCCAGCCGGGTCGCACTCGACACCGTCGATGACCCGGTCTGCCGCGATTTGCTCGTCCGTTTCGCGGCAGCGGGGGTAGACGTGGAGATCTTCGACGCCACGAGTGATGTCGGACTGGCGACATTCAGCGTCGCCATTGCCGACCGGGACTCCGACCCCACTCGGCGACTGCCTGCCGCCGGAGGACACGGTTGCCACCCGTGTCGGGCGGTCGCCCTGTCGCGGGCACTGACGGAAGCCGCACAAAGCCGGCTGACGATGATCAGTGGCAGCCGCGACGACGTGACGTGGGCCGCGTACGACTTGAGCCGGGACTGGGCACAGCTCCAAGCGATCCGCGCCGAGCTGGACGATTATCGGCCACGCCGCTCGTTCCACGACGTGCCGGACCGCCACTTGCCTGCCGTGGGCGACGACGTGACGCTCGCCCTTGACCGGCTGCGAACGGTCGGGGTGCCAGAGGTGGCGTTCTTCGACCTGACTCGGGCGGACGTCGGCATCCCGGCGGTGCGGGTTGTCGTCCCCGGCCTGGAGTCGGCCCCCGGCGTCATCACCGACCTTTGCATCGGACGCCGCGGTCGAGCGGTTGCGGCCCCGATGGGGTAACGGTGCCGGCCACCCGACCAATCGTCTTTCTCGGGTCGAGCCTCTCGCTCGAATCGGCCCGGGCCGTGCTCGACGCCGACTTTCGTCCGCCTGCCGCCCAGGGCGACGTGCTGGCGGCCGCCATGGAGGGTCCTCCCTCCATCGGTCTGGTCGACGGGACGTTCGACCGGGTACCAGCGGTCTGGCACAAGGAGATCCTTTGGGCACTGTCCGAGGGCATCGGGGTCTACGGCGCGGCGAGCATGGGCGCCCTGCGGGCCGCGGAGCTCGACGAGTTCGGCATGCGCGGGGTGGGTCAGGTCTATGTGGCGTACCGCGACGGAACGTTGGAGGACGATGACGAGGTCGCGGTGGCCCATGCAGGGGCCGACGAGGGCTGGCTGCCACTGTCCGACGCCATGGTCGATGTGCGCGAATGCCTGGCCCGGGCCCGACGCGCCGGTGTGGTCGGCGAGGATACCGCCGCAGAGGTGGCGGATCGGGTGAAGGCAACGTTCTACCCTCTGCGGAAGCTTGACGCCGCGCTCGATGCGCGGCGAGCCGATCATCGCAGGCTGCGTGCATGGCTAGACGTCAACCGGGTGTCCGTCAAACGACAGGACGCTCTGGAGTTGCTAAAGGTGATGCGAACCGACCTGGAGCGTTGCGCCACCGATGCCCCTCCGGCGTTCGCCTTCTCGCACACGGGCTTCTTCGACGCCGCGTACGTCGCCGCCCTGACGGCACGCGCGGCGCAGCTCGGCCGGTTCGAGTCCGGCGTCATAGGGGAGGCCGAACAGGACCGGCTGGGTCAGCTGCTCGACGAGGTTCGTCTCGATCCCTCACGCTTCACCGCCGTGCTGCACGAGGCGATCGCCGCCGCTCTGGCGCTGGAAGAGGCTGACCGCCTGGACGGGGCAAGTGCGTTGTGGGGTGACCGGTCGATGGCGGAGCGGTTCCGCCGGGCCATGGGTCTCTTCGACCCGGCCGACCTGGAGCGCTGGCTGGCCGAGCGCGGCATGGGTCCCGACGACCTGGCGGCACTGGCCCGCCGATGGTCGGCGCTCGAGGCCGCTCGGCGGCGGCACGCGGTGTCTGTCGAACGCCAGCTCATCCTGTCGCTCGCGCATTCCGGGGAACTGGCGTCACTCCGACGTCGTGCGGATGAGAAGGCGGCATGCCAGGGATCCGGTCCGATCTCCGCGGACGAAGCAGTGCTACGTCAGTATTTCGATCGTCTGGGCGTGACGCGTCCGCCTCAGTTGCGGGCGTGGGCGCAGCAGCACGGGTGGCGCGATGCCGAAGACCTCCTCCGAGCGCTGCGCCGCGAGTGGCGCTACGTCGAAGGCACGGCGTCCAGCCCGCCGGGTGGGATCCACTGAGACCCTAGGTCTCTGTGCCTCGGACGCCCTCCACGACGTCCCCCATCGTCGGTACTCTTGCGCAATGAGGCCCCTTCGGTATTCCATCAACATCACATTGGACGGGTGCTGCGATCATCGTGCTATCCCCGCGGACGAAGACTTGCATGCTCACGCGGTCGAAAACCTCAACCAGGCCGATGCCATTCTCTTTGGCCGGGTGACGTACGAAATGATGGAATTGGCGTGGCGGCGGCCGCCGCCGACGGGGGCCAGACCCGATTGGATGGGATCCTTTGCCCAGACGATCAACGCGGCGAAGAAGTACGTCGTGTCGAGCAGCCTGGAGCAGGTCGATTGGAACGCGGAACTCATCGGCGGAGACGTGGGCAACGCCGTTCAGCAACTCAAGCGGGAGTCCGGTAAGGGACTGTTCGTGGGAGGCGTGAAGCTCCCACTTGCGTTGACGGAGCTGGGATTGATCGATGAGTACGAGTTCGTGGTGCATCCCAGGCTCGCGGGCCACGGGCCGACGTTGTTCGCGGGGCTATCGAAGCATGTCGACTTGGAGCTCGTGAGCCGGCTGGAGTTCGGTTCGGGGGCCGTGGCCATGCGGTACGAGCCGAGAAGGTAGCCATCGGGCTTCATGGCCCGAGCCGTCAGCATCACGGAGTCCCGGTTCGCCGCTCCAGCGCGGCCCCGCCGGAGCGGTTCTTTCCGCGGCGGCCTACGACAATGCCTCGGCCCGGCGGTGCCCTTTCGATCCGGCGCGGTATGCGAACCAGCGAGCCGCTCCGGGTCCAACCCGCCCATTCCCAAAGCCCCTGGCCGCAGCCACCGTCGCGCCCACCCGACGCCAGATCAGCATTTGGGCGACACCGCCCGGGACTCGGCAGATCCCAGGGGTCGGATGGCGCCCCTGGCAAGCGAACATATGTTCGACTACTTTGCAGATGTGGAACTTCCGCCAGCCAGGCGGGCGACGATCCTGCATGCCGATCTCGACGCCTTCTACGCGTCGGTTGAGCAACTGTTGGACCCTTCACTGCGGAACCGGCCTATTGCCGTCGGCGGCAGCGTGGTGCTGGCGGCGTCGTATGAAGCCAGGAGCTACGGCGTCCGCGGCGGTATGCCGGCATGGCGGGCCCGCCAGCTTTGCGGCGATCTCCTTTTCGTCGGCGGCCACTTCGACCGCTACCAACAGTTTGGCGACGATGTGGTGTCTGTCTTTCACGACTTCACTCCCCGGGTCGAGCGGGTGTCGATAGATGAGGCATTCCTCGACGTCGCCGGCGCCGTCCACCTGTTCGGCGCACCGACTGAGATGGCGGCTGCCATCCGCCGACGCGTGCGCGACGAAATCGGTCTCCCTCTGTCGATTGGCGTCGCCGGCACGAAGCACCTCGCCAAGGTGGCATCACAGGTGGCCAAGCCGGACGGACTCGTCGTCGTGGCTCCGGGCTACGAGCGCGACTTTCTCGACCCCCTTCCCATCGGGCTGATATGGGGCATCGGAGCAACGACAGAACGGCGCCTGCACGAGGCCGGGATCTCGACCATCGGGCAACTGGCCAACGCCGGCAGCCCGGTCCTGGGCAGTCTTCTCGGCCAGGCAGCCGGGGCAAAACTGGCCGCCCTCTCGGCCAACGTCGATGAGCGGGCGGTGGCGACAGCGGCCCGGTCGAAGTCCATGGGTGCCCAGGCCGCCCTCGGCAGGCGGGAGGCAACGCCAGAGCTCGTGCGAGAGACGCTCGGCTATTTGGCTGACAGAGTTGCCGGCCGCCTGCGCAAGGCCGCCCTAGCCGGTCACACTGTGACCGTACGGGTCCGTTTCTCTCATCTGCGCTCTGTGACCCGATCTGTCACCTTGTCTGATGCGATCTCGACCACGCTGACGCTGATTGAGGTGGCCGAGGGGCTTGCCCACTCAGCCCTCGACAACGAGCGAGATCGCGAAATCACACTCCTCGCCGTTTCCGTCTCCAACTTGCGCGCCCACCATTCCTTGCAACTCGAGCTACCTCTCGATTCCCCCGATTGGCGGCGTAATGCAAGTCCCCGGCGTAGATCGGGGGTCGAAGCTTCACGATGGGGAGTGGACCGTTCCGTCGACGCAATCCGGGAAAAGTTCGGCCGCACCGCCGTTGGCTACGCCACTGTCGCCCTTTCGGCCAACGAACGTGTACCGGAAGAGTTCCGCGAACTGGCGGAGCGGGCGACCAAACGGTAGCCAGGCGTGAGCCCTCGAGGCACCGCGGTCGCCCGCGACCTCTTCTTCCGCCCGGACTACCGCAGCACGACCACGCGCGAGATCGCCAGGCGCAAGCCAGCTATTGACTCGATATATACACTCAGAGTATTCTCTCGGGTATGAGCGTACCCATGGCCCTTCTCGGCCTCCTCGATCGCGAGCCGAGCCACGGCTATGACCTGAAACGCGACTACGACACCTACTTCGGGCGCGGCCGGCCGCTGCCGTACGGCCAGGTGTACGCCACGCTCTCTCGCCTGGCGCGAGACGGAAAGGCGATCGTCGGCGACGCCGAGCCAGGAGCCGGTCCCGATCGCAAGCGGTACAACATCACCGAGACCGGCCGGAACGAGGTCGAGGCGTGGCTCTCGGAGCCCATCCCCGCCGAGCCCCACCTGCAGACTGATCTGTTCGTGAAGGTCGTCCTGTCGCTGATGCTCGATCGTCCCGCCGAGGAGTACCTGGACGCCCAGCGCGCGGCACACCTGCACCGGATGCGCGAGCTCACAGACCTCAAGCAAAAGGGAACCCTGATCGATTCGCTCCTCGCCGACCACGGTCTGTTCCACCTCGAGGCCGACCTTCGCTGGATCGACCTCACGACCGCTCGCCTCACCGCACTTGCCACGGAGGTTGCCCGATGAACACACCCAACGGTTCTGCCCTCATCCCCCCAGGGGGCACCATCATCGAGGCGCAGGACCTCGTGCTCTCCTTCGGCGAGACGCCGGCGCTGCGCGACGCCAGCCTGTCCGTGCAGCGGGGCGAGATCGTGGCCGTCATGGGCCCGAGCGGGTCGGGCAAGTCGACGCTGCTCTTCTGCCTCGCCGGAATCCTGGTCCCCGCGTCGGGCCGAGTGATCTTCGATGGGCAGCGCATCGACGCGCTGCGCGAGGAGCAGCGAAGCCGGCTCCGCCGGGACCGTTTCGGCTTCGTCTTCCAGTTCGGCCAGCTCGTCCCGGAGCTCACAGCCGAGGAAAACGTCGCCCTCCCACTCCTTCTGGGCGGGATGCGCCGCCAACAGGCCCTGGCCCGAGCGCGGAGCTGGTTCGCCCGGCTCGAGCTCGACGGGCTGGAAAGCCACCGCGTGGGCGAAATGTCAGGGGGCCAGGCCCAGCGGGTCGCCCTCGCCCGGGGCATGGTCGCGCGGCCCGACGTGCTGTTCGCCGACGAGCCCACCGGTTCACTCGACTCCCTGACCGGTGAGCTCGTCATGAACTTGATGACCAGCGTGGCCCGCGAGGAGGGGATCACGGTCGTCCTCGTCACCCACGAACCCCGCGTCGCCGCCTACGCCGCCCGCGAGGTGATCGTGCGCGACGGCCGGGTCGCCAGCCCGGTGGCGGTCGGCTCATGATCCGGCTCGGCCTCCGACTGGCCTTGGGGAGTGGTCGTGAAGCCCTCCTGCGGGTCCTCCTCACCGCGGCTGCGGTCGCCCTCGGCGTCGGCTTGTTGCTGGCCGCCTTGGCGGGGATCAACGGTCTCCACGCCCAGAGCGATCGGGGTGCCTGGCTGAACTCGGCGGTACAACCGACATCGCCGACCTCGTCCGCTAGCGGCCTGTGGTGGGAACCGAGCACCGACTCGTTCGGGGGTCAGCTCATCGACCAGATCGACGTCGCGGCGGCCGGGCCGGACGCGCCCATCCCTCCCGGAATGTCCCGCCTGCCCGGTCCGGGCCAGTACTTCGCCTCGCCCGCGTTGGTGAGCCTGCTCCGCTCCCAGCCCGCCGACGAGCTGCATGATCGCTACCCCGGTCAGCTGGTGGGCACCATCGGCGGCGCGGGACTGCCGTCGCCGAACTCGTTGATCATCGTCATCGGTCACAGCGTCGGCCAGCTCTCGAAGCAGCCGGCTGCCATCGAAATCGGTGCGATTCACCGCGGCCTGGCGAATTGCTATGGCTGCCAGAGTGCGGTCGGGAGCGGGCCAGTTCTGGAATTCATCCTCGTCGGCGGGGCCGTGGCGCTCGTGCTGCCGGTTCTGATCCTGATTGCGACCGCGAGCCGACTGTCCGCCGTCCGGCGCGAAGAGCGCTTCGCCTCTATGCGACTGGTCGGTGCCACACCTCGCCAGATCTCGACGATCTCGGCCGTAGAAGCGGTCATCGCCGCCCTCGCCGGAGTCGTCCTCGGTTTCGGGCTCTTCTTCGCAGCCCGACCACTGCTGTATCACGTGCCGTTCACCGGGGCCCCGTTGGCGCAGGGTGACCTCTCCCTTCACGCCGTCGACATGCTCATCGCCGTGGTCGGAGTCCCCATCGCCGCCGTCGTCTCCGCAACTCTCGCGCTGCGCCGAGTACAGATTTCGCCGCTGGGAGTGACGCGACGGGTCAGGACGCGCCCACCGCGGATCGCCAGGATCGTTCCCTTGTTGGCAGGTATCGCCTTTCTCGCCTACTTCGACGCGGCCGGAAAGCCCGGCGCCATCGGGAGCCAGCTGCTCGAGCTCCTCGTTGGCTTCGCGCTGCTGATCGTGGGTCTCGTTCTGGCCGGGCCGTGGTTCACAACGGCTGGGGCGCGGATCATGGCCAAAAGAGCGAGTCGGCCCGCCACGCTCATCGCCGGTCGTCACCTCCTCGACAACCCCAAGGCTGCCTTCCGCTTTGTCAGTGGCCTCGTCATTGCTCTCTTCGTCGCCAGCGCAGCGATCGGTGCGCTCAGCTCGGTGACGCAAGTAACCGGAGGGGGCAGCGCCAACGCCAGTCTCAGTACCCTCGCGGACCCGTTCTGCACCTATTCGACCACCAACTGCCCCACGGCGTCCGTGGTGGCTTCCGTCCCTCCCTCGATCCTTGACGAGCTCCGGGCGACGCCGGGGGTGCGAGGGGTGGCGGTGGTCCATGAGGCTCCCAACCAGACTCAAGGGGGGCGATCGTTCGGGGTCGTCGCATGTGGCGAACTCGCCAGCACTCCGGCCATCGGCCGATGCGCACCGCGGGCCACCGTGGCGTCCGTCGGATACTTCCTCTCGAAGGTCCTGGGGCACACAGCCAATGCGTCGACCACGACCTGGCCCTCTTGGAGCCTTTCGGCGACGCAGCTCGCATCTCTCCCCGTGAGCGCGGTCGTCGTCGCGACCAACGGGTCTTCGGATGCGATCGAACGGGTGCGCACGGAGCTCGAGCGCGCATTCCCGCTCCAGGGCACACCGGTGACCGTGGAGGCACTCGGTCCCTCGACGGCGCGCCTGCTGACCATGATCCAGGCCATGACCGAGGTGATCATCGTGGCCAGCCTGATCATCGCTGCGTGCAGCCTGGCCGTGAACATCGCCGCCGGTCTCACTGAGCGGAGACGGCCATTCAGCCTGCTCAGACTTACGGGGGTCCCGCGAAAACTGCTGCACCGGGTCGTCACGCTGGAGAGTGCGCTGCCCCTACTCCTCGTCGCTGTCGTTTCCATCGTCGTCGGGCTGCTGGCGGCCGCCCTCTACCTGCACTCGCAGGTAGGGCTCGCCTTCAGCCTTCCGGGATTCTCCTACTGGACTACGGTGATCGGAGGGCTGGCCGCGTCGATGGCGATCATCGCCGCAACGTTCCCCATCCTCGATCGGATCACGGGGCCCGAGGTCGCCCGGAACGATTGATCACAATGGCCAAACCGAAGCGTGCCGTTCGTCGGGCCCCATTGATCGTCCTCACGGCACTCGCAGCACTCTGTGCGGGGGTGTTGTTCGTCGGCTGTTCGTCGCCTCCGGACGAGGGAACCCTTGACGGCACCCTCCAGGCTGTCGGTGGACCGGCTGGGGCAGGGCCGCTACCGCTCAGCGGCTCCGTCACGTTCCATGGGTCGGACGGGAACATCGCCACCATCGACCTCTCCGCCAACGGCCGGTTCTCAGCCCACCTGCCCGTCGGTCGCTACACCGTCGCAGGGCGGAGTCCCCAGTACGAAGGGGGCGCCGGCGAGTGCCAGGCGCCAGGACCGGTCACCGTGACCAACGACGTCACGAGCCGCGTTGAGATCGATTGCCAGGAGAGCTAGGGCTGTTCGTACGGGCCAGCCCGGGACGGCGACAACAGCCGGTACTTCCCCACCAGCCTCGCCTCCATCTTTCACGCTGTTGGTGGGGCGTTTGCGAAAGGGTCTGAGCTGGGCCGACGATCAGACCTGGCGCCCAGTGTCAAACGGCAACGGCCCGATTTCATACGGGATATCACCACAGGTACCCCTGTTTATGGGCGGACGAAAGGACGCGCTGTCGCGACCGCGGCACGCTGTTGGAGCAACGGCCCGGCTCCTTCGTCTGATACGAGACGATTCGGCGCGGCGCTCACGCATTGCTGAGCTCTATGAACCGCGTCGCTGCCGGGGACACCGGCCCGAGCGGATGTACCAGGACCAATTCCCGCACTGCCGGCGGGTTCGGGCGCGCCACGACCGCCCCGAGTCGCTCGGCAATGGACGCCAGAGCTTCAGGAACGAGTGCGGCGCCGGCTCCTGCCACCACGAGCGGAAGGATCGCCTCACGCTGCGCCGAGACCACGGCCAATGGCGGTTCGCGGCCCAGTTCTCGGATCCGCTGATCGAGCAGCCTTCGCGTCGACGTGCCGGCTGGCGCTACGACGAGCGGTACTTCGGCGCGCTCCAGGCCCTCGAGTGGATCTTCTCCCGCGCCGACAGATCCCGGAGGGAGAACGAAGACGAGCTCTTGGGTGCCCAAGGAGACAGCCGCGAGGGAGTCCGGGACATCGACGGCGTCGGTCACGCCGAGCTCGCAGGAACCGGATTCGACCAAGGTGAAGAGGTCGTCGCTGTCCTCCGGGGCGGCCAGGTCCACGCGGACACCCGGGTGGTGCCGTCGGAATTCACCGACCATCGCGGCCGTCGGGTCGGCGGCCAAGGTCGGCAGACTGGCCAGGGAAAGCGAACCCGCCAGCAACCCGGTCACCGCCGCCACGGCGGCACGCCCGGTTTCAAGGTCACGCAGGACTTGGCGAGCTGGCCCGAGTAGGGCGGACCCGGCTGCGGTCAAGGAGACCCGATGGCCGACCCGGGTGAACAGCTGGGCTCCGACCTCGGCTTCGAGGTCCTTGACCGCGAGCGACAACGCAGGTTGGGAGACAAAGACGGCCTTGGCGGCTGCCGTGAACCCGCCGTGGTCGGCAACGGCCACGAAGTGGGCGAGCTTCCTGCTATCCATTTACCTAGCTTATAGACCCGCTCAGAAATCTCTATTCGACTTCTGGTCAGCTCCGATGCACGATCGAACCAACCGTGAACGATCGACAGATGAGCATCGCCGAGGACATCGAGCCAACGGGATGGCAGCGACTCCTCGTTGAGCCGCGCCGCCCCGAGTCGGTCCGCAAGAAGGAGAACGCGTACTGGCTGGCCGTCGCCGCCGTCTGCGTCGGGGCGTTCATGGGCCAGCTCGACACCAGCATCGTCACCGTCGTCCTGCCCACGCTGCAGCGAACCTTCAACGCCAACGTCGGGGCGGTGACCTGGGTGGGTCTGAGCTACCTCTTGGTCCTCGTGGCCTGCGTGACCGCGGTCGGCCGCCTGGCTGACATGTGGGGACGCAAGCTCCTCTACCTCTACGGCTTTGTGGTGTTCGTGATCGGCTCAGCCCTTTGTGGCGTCGCCCCGAGCCTCGGCATCCTCATTGCGTGCAGAGTTCTCCAGGCCGTCGGTGCCGCCATGCTCCAGGCCAACAGCGTCGCCATCATCGTGATCGCGGTTCCTCGGGTCTCACTCGGCAAGGCGATCGGCATCCAGGGAGCCGCCCAGGCCGTTGGCCTAGCCCTCGGCCCCTCCGTCGGCGGCCTGCTGCTCGCCGTCGGTGGGTGGCGTCTCCTCTTCATGGTCAACGTGCCCTTCGGGGTGCTGGGCGTGCTCGCCGGTCTCGCCTTCATCCCCCGCAGCCTCAAACTCAGCGATCGGGTGCCATTCGACTACAAGGGTCTGTCCTTGTTCTTCCCGGCTGTCGTAGCCGTGCTGTCAGCCATCTCGTTCGGGAACACCTATGGCTGGACGTCGCCGTTGATCATCGGGATGTTCGCACTCGGCCTGTGCCTCGGGACCACCTTCGTGAACTGGGAGCGTCGCACCAACGATCCGATGCTCGATCTCTCCCTGTTTCGTCTCTCTCGGTTCCGCTCGGGCATCACCAGTGGCCTGCTGTCCTATCTGGTGATGTTCGGCGTGCTCCTCCTCGTTCCCTTCTACTTCGAGCAGGGGCTCGGACTCGGTGCGGCGCGCGCCGGCCTCGAGCTCATGATGATGCCCCTCGCCCTCGGGATCGTCGCCCCCTTCGCCGGCCGGGCAGCTGATCGCCTTGGGGCTCGACCCCTCACGGCCGGCGGGATGTCGATGGTGGCGCTCGGGCTGTTCGCGCTCGGAGCCCTGCGTCCGACGACACCCGGCTTCTTGGGTCTGCTCGCGCTCATCGGTATTGGGCTGGGCTGCTTCACCCCGCCCAACAACGCGTCCATCATGGGCTCTGTCCCTGAGCACCAGGCCGGTGTGGCCTCGGGCGTTCTCAACATGACACGAGGCATGGGCACCGCTCTCGGCCTGGCCCTCGCGGCGCTGGTCTTCGACCTCGCCGGCGGAACGTCACCAGCCCCTCTGAAGGTCGACCACGCGTTCTCCATCACGGCGTGGTTCCTTGCTGGTGCAGCGGCACTGGCAGCCGTGGTGGCAGTGACCGGAGAGCAAGGGCCAATCTCGCAATCGGTGCTCGCCAACGTCGAGTGAACGAAACCCACTCTGTACTGGTTTGATGCTCCACCCAAGACGCGGGAGCCGCGCCCGGTCCAAGAGGCAGTGAAGCCCTCTCCGATTCAATTGACCGGGAGGGACTCCCGGAGCCGGCTCCAGGTCGGGTACGGATCATCGTCGATGCCGACGTCGTAGGGGCCGTAGTGGACAGCTGCAGCCGGCGGCGTTGTCGAGGTCACGTGCGTCTTTCGATCGATAGCTCAGGAGCCAAGGTGAGAAGTGCCGTTGAGGGGTTGGTTGGGGACGCCCGGGAACAGTCGAGCCGTCGGTCCGGCGTTCTCCCAACCCTCCAACTTCGCAGTGAGGTGGGGTGCGAAGACCGCGACGTAGAGCAGATTTGCGAGCACGACGAGACCGACAATGGACAGGACCGTCGATCGAAGACGGCTCGAGGATGTCGCGGCGGCCCACGCCTCTATGACGGTGCGTCCCTCCGGATCCGTTCGTCCGAGGATGTAGGCGAAGACCATCATCATTACGCCCATCGCCAGGGCGTCGTAGAGCGGATACTGGTGTTTGGTCCCCTGCCACAGCGCCAACCCGGGGATCACGCGGCCGTAATAGAAGACGCCCAGGCGGGCCCCCAGGATCCCGTTGAACAAGAAGGCCCAAACGAAGCCGACCGCGAGTCCGACACTCAAGAGCGTGATCGGCCTGCGCCAGTCGAACCGCGAGCTCAGCCGTCGGCCGAGCGCGGCGCCGACCAGGGCCGGCGTCACGAAATAGGAGATGTAGCCGACGGGCACCGATGCGGGGAGGCCGCCCCACGTCATGTCAAGTGGCCACCACGACGGCATGCGCGGAATGGCAGGTGCGAACTGCGCGAAGACAGCCCAGTCGTAGGGCGCCTCGATCCAGGAGATGGAGATCGCCGCGATGCAGACCAGCAGGAGCGGGTGGAGACGGCGGCGGCGATACGTGAGGTACACGCCGATGGCGACAAAGGCGATACCTCCGACGTACGCGAAGGCGATGGACGCCGTCAGCAAGGGTGTCAACTGATGACTCACGGCTCGTGCTCTCGGCTTGGAACCCGACGTGCTTCGGGGTCGTAGTGCAGCACCAGACCGAAGATGAGGAAGATCAACCCGAACAGCGTGCCCAGCATGATGACCGCGCCCATGTCCCAATCCTTCGAGAAGCGAACTCTCTCCTTAGATAGCGCATACTATCTTAATCCACTGGCCACTTGGCTGGAAAAAATGAGCGACGGTGCCTCAGCGACCTTCGACCAGGAATCACCAACCGACAGGGGCGCCGCCCCGGGCGACCCGCCGTCCCCGAGGCGAGCCGCGCCAACTCTTGCTCGACGCCGCCCGAGATCTCTTCGCCCGCCAGGACTACCGCAGTACGACCACGCGTGAGATCGCCGAGGCCGCCGGCGTCATCGAACCCCTTCTGTTCCGTCACTTCGGCTCGAAGGCGGCGTTGTTCCGTGAAGCGCTCGTCACGCCCTTCACCACCTTCGTCGAGGAATTCGGCCGGACGTGGCAGGCGGTCGTCCCCGAGGAGACCGACGAGGACGAGCTGGCTCGACATTTCGTCGGGCGGCTCTATGACGTCTTCGTCGAACATCGGGGACTCGTCGTGACGCTCTTGGCATCGGAGGCTCTGAGCGAGGAGGAAACAGCGGACGCCGGCATTGCTGACATCCGACGGGCCCTCGCCTGGCTCGGCCAGATCTCCGTCGAGGGCATGCAGTTGCGGGGGATGCAGTCGAGCCGCCCGGATCTGGCTGCATACTCGACGGTGGCGATGATCGCCGGCATGGCCGCGTTGCGGACGACCTACAAGCAGCCGTCGAGAGCCGCGATCGTCGACGAGCTCACCCAGGCGATCCTCCACGGCTTCCTGCACCGGGACGGCTCAACGCCGCACCCGAAGTTTCGTGGCAGCAGAAAGGAGGGTACCTAAGACCGGTCCCGACCTGAAGCCTCTTGGTGGCGGGGGTTCCAAGCCATAGCGCACCCTTCGGGTTACAAACCCGACGAAGCTGCTGGTCGGGGCCCCGCGCATAGGCACTGCATAGGGCACGCGCATGCTCAATATCTGCGCTGCGATGACATGGTCCCGAGAAACTCTCGCGTTTGAGAGACCTTAGTCCGAAGGTCTGGCTGCCTTGAAGTTTCCGCCGGCCGCAAAGAGGAGGCTCGTGTAAAGGTGTCCTTGCTGGTGGAAATTGTCGAGCGGTATCGGGGCGGTGTCCGGCTGGCCCTCTCAGTCTTCCGCCTCCGATTCGGGCCAGACTGTGCCTCAGGTCGAAGTAATGAGCGGGTCTCAAGGTGGAGGGCTAATGGCGACACGTTGGAATCGGCTGCTTGATGGCATCGTGAACGGAACGGGTGGTCGGCCGCCCATGGTTGCGACCCTGAGACTTCCGTTGATCGATGGCTGGGAACCCGGGCGGGTTTGGGTGGACTGGAACGTTGATCCAGAGACATTTAACGAGCGAGAGGTCGTATTCGGTGGCTACCTCGCGACCCTCATCGACTCCTTGGGCGGACTTGCATTCATGTCCTCCCTCAAGGATTCGGAGTCCTTTGCGACTGCGAATCTCAACGTTTCCTTCTTCCGACCGGTGAGCCAGGGCACTGTGCGCATCGAAGGGGTGGTGATCCACCGGGGCCGACGGATGGGGCAGGTCGATGTGACCTGCCACGACGGACTAGGAAAACTCATTGCCCGAGGCGTCATCACTCAAGTCGTCATTCCGACTGACACCGAGTAGGGCACTGCAGCGGCGAGTTGGGCGTGCTTCGGCACAGCTCGATCGTCATGCGACCGATACTTCTTAAGAGGTGTAGCGGACATTGACGTGATGGATGGTGCCGTTGAACGGAAAGGGTGCACGATCGTAATAGTCGAGCGAAACCCGGCCGCCGAGGCAGCGCCCAATGTCGAGACAGTCATTGGCGGTGAAGATAAGCGGCGCGCTGATCGGGACCCGATCCTGGGCGAACAGCTCGTCGTTCACACTCAGGCTGACATCGAGCGGGCCGCCTGGGCGCGGCTCGGGGAAGGCCGTATCGATCCGGATCTGCGACCGGCCGGCCGGCAGTTGCTTCGTGGAGCGGATCTTGATGCGCATGATGATGAAGAGGTTGTACTCGTAGCAGAGGATTCCGTCATCGAGATAACATGTGAGGCCACCGCCAGCGCCCCCCAGGGCGTACAGCACGCCGTTGGCGTTCTCCGGCACATCGGCGTCGATGGTCACGACGTTGGCGCGGTTGCCCAGTGCCGGCGCACAGAACTCCGGCATACGGGTGACGTCCCCGGTGAAGTTCCACTCGCGGTAGGGAGTCGAGATCCGTAGCTCGGGATGGAAGACTGGGATCCACAGTCCGCCACCGATCGGAAACACGCTGTTGCGTGCCGCCTCGATGGCGAACTGCTCTTTGAGCTGGGCGAGCTTCTCGGGACGGGCGGCCGCGAGGTCGTTGGCTTGGCTCCAGTCGGAGGAGAGGTCATAGAGCTCCCACTCGTCCTGGTCCGGGGTCCATTCATGGATCCCAGGGGGCAATCCCGGCACCCAGGGCACCCGGGGCCCGAAAGCAGAGGCCAGCCACTCGTCGTGGTAGATGCCCCGGCTGCCCATGATCTCGAAGTACTGCGTCCGGAGTCGCCCCGGAGCGGTGGCGTCGTCGAAGGCGTACATGAAACTTACGCCGTCGATGGGGTCTTGTTGGACGCCGTTGACCACGCGGGGCGGCGTGACACCGACGACGTCGTAGATCGTCGGCACGACGTCGTTGCAGTGATGGAACTGCGAACGCGGGGTCGCATCGGGACGGATCTTGGCCGGCCAGCGGATCGCCATCGGATTGCGGGTGCCCCCGAAGTGCGAGGCCACCAGCTTGACGCCTTTGTACGGCGTGCTCCCCGCCCAGGCCCACCCGGCGTGGTACTGGTTGTCCACCTTGGGCGTACCGAGGACGTCGAGGCCGCCGAGCTCGTCCAGGGCCTTGAGGTGCATGTCGAGGGTCGTCGGAATGCCGTTCTGGGCCAGCAGCTCGCTAATCGTGCCGTTCTGGCCCTCACCCGACGACCCGTTGTCGCCCCAGATATAGAAGACCAGCGTGTTCTCGCCACAGCCCAGCGCATCGACTTCGTCGACGATCCGACCGACCTGGACGTCGACGTGTTCGGCGAAGCCGGCTGCGACCTCCATGCTCCTGCGGTGAAACGCTCGTTGGACGTCGGGAACGTCGTCCCAGGCCTGCATGAGGGGGTGCCGCGGTGTCAGCTGTGCGTCGGCGGGAATCCAGCCGAGTTGCTTCTGGCGCTCGAAAACCCGCTCGCGGTAGGCGTCCCAGCCGTCGTCGAAGGCACCCGCATAACGATCGGACCACTCCTTCCAGATGTGGTGCGGGGCGTGGAGACACCCGCTGGCCCAGTACATGAAGAATGGCTTGTCGGGCTCGAAGGCCTGGTGCCGGTGCAGCCAGGCGATGGCGTCGTCGGCCAGATCTTCGCTGAGGTGATAGCCCTCCTCGGGCGTGCGCGGCGGGAGCACGCCCGTCGTGTTGCGAACCAGGTTGGGCTCGTACTGTGAGGCCTCGCCGGCCAGGAAGCCGTAGAAGTACTCGAAGCCGATCTCAGAGGGCCAGTTGTGAAATGGTCCGGCCGTCGTGGTCTCGATCGCCGGCGTGTTGTGCCACTTTCCGAACGCGGCCGTGGCGTAGCCGTAGTGCTTGAGCACCTCGGCCGCCAGGGCACTGCTCTTCGGAATCTCGCCCGCATAGCCGTCCCAGTCGTTGGCCAGCTCGGCGATCTGGCCGTTGCCGATGCGGTGATGGTTTCGCCCCGTCAGCAAGGAGGCACGCGTGGGCGAGCACATGGCCGTGGTGTGGAAGCGGTTGAACCCGACACCCTCTCGGTAGATACGGCTGAGGGTGTCGGTCCTGACCTCGCCTCCGAAGGTGTCGGGCAGTCCGGGTCCAGCGTCATCGATCAGGACGAGCAAGATGTTCGGGGCGTCTTCGGGTAGGCGACGGGGAGTGACCCGCTGGCCGTACGTCGACTCCTGCATCGTCCGGCCGGCAATGCTGGCCGAAGGCGTGGGGGGAAACGGCAATGTGTCTTGAGCGGTCACCAAGAGATCCTTCCCAAGTCGTCGACGACGGTGGGCAAGCCGTCGTCTCGTGGCGGCAAGCACGGCTCCAATCGCCCGGTCGGAACACAATCACCCATGCTGAATTGTCGATCAATCCCTCGGCTGGGCACAAACCGCGGCATCCCAGGTGCGACCACATGCTCGGACCAACTTCCTTCGAGTCACGATCGCTCGTCAGGTCGGCTCAGGCGCTTGCGGTCATCCAGGCGCGGAGACTCGACGCTGTCAGCTCGCACATGCCGCGGCCGGGAGCCTGCTGGAGAACACCAGCACGAACGAGGTCGAGGAGCTCTATTCGGCTCCGCCCGGTCAATCGCACTACTTCGCCAAGCAGCACGGTCGCAGGTTGCCTGCCTCGCCTCGGGCGATCCCTCCACTTCTCCACCGAGGTGCGAGTGACGAACATGGCATTGCTGCTGTCGGTCTCCGGGTCGATCTCAAAATCTCCTCGCTTCGCCATCAGACCAACCGTGCTCACCGCTCGGTTGAGAAGTCGCGCTGCCGCGGCGAGGAGGTTCCATGAACATCAAGTTCCTCGCCACCGTGGCCGTGATCGCTCCCGATCCGATGAGCAGCCGCAGCCTGTATGTCGAGGCGCTGGGTCTCCCGCTGCAGGGCGAGGGTGACGGCTATTTCCACAGCGAGCAGATCGCCGGCTGCAAGTCGTTCGGGATCTGGCCGCTCTCCCAGGCCGCTCAGTCGTGTTTCGGAACCGACCGGTGGCCTGCAGAGAGACCCGTACCGCAAGTCAGCATCGAGTTCGATGTGCCCAGCGCCGACGCGGTGGGTCCTGCGGCACGGGAACTCGTCGAGGCCGGACATGATCTATTGCACGAAGCCCGGGAAGAACCATGGGGTCAGACAGTTGCCCGGCTTCAGTCAGCCGAGGGCGCGATAATCGGCATTGCCTATACGCCGGTGCTTCACGACTGACCGGCAGCGTTTCGAGGTCGAATCGCCGCACGAGCCGGGCGGCGATGCCCGTCAGATCCAACCCGGCGTGCGTCCCGCTTGCTCGATCCACTTCTGCAGCTCGGGTCTCTCCGCGTCCTCGAGGCTGGTGACCTTGACGTACCGGGTCCGGTCGGTCGTTCCGAGCGGTGGCGCGGACTCGAAGTCGGCACCGCCGAAGAAGACGACATTCACGGAAACGTCGTAGGCGGCGATCTCAATGATCCACCCGAGTTCTGGGAGCCCGTAGTACGGCCTCTTCCACTTGACGGCGTAGTCGAAGGCCCGGGACTGTCGCTCGGATCGACTCATCCAACCGCTTGACGATGGGCTGTAGATCCGGCACTGGCGCCGGCACCAATGGTCAATGTCGGCGTGGTTCGCCGAGGGCACCGGAGGCTTCCGCCCAACATTGCCCTTGATCGCTTTCGGCATCGTGTGTGGTCCTCCACAGGGTTTGCATCCCGGTTCTTTTCCTATTCCCAAATGTTCAGCGGCTCAACGAGCTGCTACGGGGCACACGATCATGTGAGGGTCCACATCTCCGGTACAGATGAGTGCAGACCCTGATCGCAAAGGGCAATGTCGGGTCCAGTGGCGAAGACCTCGACCACTGAACGCAGCATCCTGGCGCGGAGACATGCTCACCCGTGCGAGCACGGTCCGAGCAGCGGAGCCGTCCTTGTGGGCGGCGACGAAACTTCTTGCCTCGGGGCAGCCTGTCTCGCTGCTCCTCGCTGGCGAAGATCATCCGTTCCCTCCCCTGCTCTACGCCCTGGCGAGCTATGCCGACCATCTTGCCGGTGGCAGCACGAATCACGGCCTTCTCGCCCAAGGGATCCCGGCCGAGGACTACTGCTCGGTGTGGACTGACTGGCCAGATGACGTACGGCGCGGATACCAGGTCCGAACGAACATTGCGCTCGAACGGAACCAGGGCCGGCCACAGGTCAGGAATCGTCCCTGCCGGTCATCCCACTTCGATCTGTCGGGTCATCAGAACGTCAGCGGCATCCCACATGGGTTTGAACAGCAGCTCGGTGTGGAAACCAGCCAGCCGATGTGGGTTGTCCCAGTTATCGTCAATCGACTGATAGTGCGCAGATTCGTGCTCGCCACTGGTGCAACGCCCCGATTTCCCCATGGAGGACCCTCGTCCGAGCCTCGTCTACGTCGCAGTCGCTACGGCTCCCTCCAGAACCGGACGCACCCGTGCTGCGAGCGGGGGTCGACCGCTGTTCATCGGCGCGTGCTCATGGGGCCGCCGGGTGCGGTTCGCACGCCCGCGTCGGCAGTCGCCCGTGGCGAGGCATGGCGTCGATCGCGAGACTCGGCGCTGCGTTAACGTTCGGGCATGCCGAGCGGACTCCCTCGGGGCACGGTGACCTTTCTTTTCACCGACGTCGAGGACTCCACGCGTCTGTGGGAGGAAGCCTCGACCGACATGGCCGATGGGCTGCGGGTCCACGACGCCATGGTGCGGGGCACGATCGAACGCCATGACGGCTACGTGTTCGGCATCGGCGGTGACGGCTTCTGCGCAGCGTTCTCGACTGCCGTCCGACGCCGCTGCTGCGGCGATCGAATCCCAGGAACAGCTACGCGATGACGCCGCCATCAACTTCTTGGTTCGCATGGGTCTGCACACCGGTGAGGCGATCGAACGCGACCGGAACTATTTCGGCAGCGAGGTGAACCGGGCGGCCCGGCTGATGTCGTTGGCGCACGGAGGTCAGGTGCTTGTGTCGGACGCGACCGAGGTGCTGCTGCGCAACCGCGTGGCTCTGCGGCCCCTGGGTGAGCATCGGCTCCGCGGGCTGCGCGGACGGATGTCGGTGTACCAGGTCGTTTCCGACGGACTCCCGACGGATTTCCCGGTGCTTCGAAGCGTTGACTACTTCACGGGGAACCTCCCCCAGCAGCTGAGCTCACTGGTCGGCCGCGAGGACGTGGTTGCCGAGGTTGCCGAGCTCGCGCGCGGCGAGCCGGCTGATTACGCTGAGCGGCGTCGGCGGGGTCGGCAAGACCCGGCTGGCCCTCGAGGTCGGGGCCGAGGTGGCTGGCGAGTTCCCCGACGGCGTGTGGATGGTCGAGCTGGCGTCGGTCGGTGACCCGGCTTCCGTCCCAGCGGCGATCGCGACCGTGCTCGGCATCACGCCCCAGGGGGACTCGGCACTGATCGACACGGTCGCTGATGCGCTGGGAGGTCGGCGGCTCCTTCTGGTGGTGGACAACTGCGAGCACGTCGTGGCCGCAGCGGGATCGGCCATCGAAACGATCCTCGGTCGGTCTGGGAGCGTGAAGATCCTCGTGACGTCGCGCGAGACCCTCGCGGTCGAGGGAGAAACGGTGCTCACCGTGGCACCGCTGGCTTTAGAGGGGGGCGTGACCTCCGACGCCGTCACGCTGTTCGTCGATCGAGCCCGAGCCGTCCGGCCCAACTTCGGGCTCTCGGAACCTGCTACCGCCACCGCCGTGATCGAGATCTGCGAGACCCTGGACGGGCTCCCGCTGGGTATCGAGCTGGCTGCCGCCCGAATGGCAACCATGAGCGCGGTCGAGGTCAGGGATCGACTCGCCGAACGATTCCGTCTGTTGAAGGGGTCGATGCCAGGGCCGGAACGTCAGCTCACGCTCCGCCGTGCGGTGGAATGGTCCTACGACCTGTTGACCGACGACGAGCGGGAGCTGCTCCGCCTGACGTCGGTCTTCGCCGGCGGCTTCGACCTGACGAGCATCTGCGCCGTGGTCGAAGGGGCCGACGACGTGGACGTGCTCAGACATCTCGACTCGTTGGTCCGAAAGTCGCTCCTCGTCGCCGACCACGCCGCCACCCACACCCGATACAGCCTCTTCGAGACCATCCGTCAGTTCGCCGAGGACCGGTTGGCGGAGGCGAGCGGGCTCGAGCGGACTCGTGACCGGCACGCCGAGTACTTTGCCCGGGAGTCCGCCGCCCGATGGGAGCACTGGAACGGGCCCCGGTGGCGCGAAGCGGTCGAATGGGTGGAGGCGGAGCTGGGCAACCTGCGTTCCGGATATCAGTGGAGCGCGGAGCGAGGCGAGCTGGAGGTGGCGACCGACATCGCGGCGCATGCCGCGCTCATGGGCTTCTCGGTGCAGTTGTTCGAAACGCTTGCCTGGGCAGAGGAGCTGCTCAGGCCGGCGGCCGCCGCCGACGTCCGCCGTCTTCCCCGCCTGTATACGGCGGCTGGTTACGCGTGCTTCGCGGGAAGGGCGGAGGCGGCGCGCTCGAACGCGCACCGGGCGACCGAGCTGGAGGTCGACTCCCGCTATGACGCCTGTGAGCCCGGGTACGCCTCGTTCGTCGAGGCCTTGGGGAACGTGTACTGCGGCGACCTCGATCGCTATGTCGAGCTCACCGGTACCGTGGCACACAGGTACGGAAGCGATCGGGGCTACGGCCTGGCCTCCTACGTCGACGGCCTCCAGTCGTGCGGCCGGATCGAGGAGGCACTCGGGCTCACCGAGGAATCCGTCGCCGCCGCGAGATCGCTCGGCAACCCCTACTGGATCTCCTACGCGCTCTGGATCGCAGGGCTGGCGTTCTCCAAGGCTGATGTTCGCCGCGCGTTCGCGGCCTGGGACGAGGGCGTCGCCTTCGTGCGTGAGCATCGCGTCCGGTTCTTCGAAGGCTTCCTCGCACGCGACGCGGCTCGTCTGCACACCTCCGACGGCGAGCCCGAGGCCGCGCTGGTGCTGTTCTCCGAGGCCATCGCCGCATTCCATCGGGCCGGCAACGTGCCCCAGTTGATCATCACGCTGGCCAGCGTGCCTGCGTTGTTCGAGCGCCTCGACCGTCTTGCGCCCGCGGCGATGCTCCTCGGCTCGCTATCTCGTGAGCCTTCGAGCGTCCACCACGTTCCCGAGCTCGGCGACCTCAGCGACCGCGTCAGCGGCAAGCTCGGTAAGAGGCGAGCTGCGGAGCTGACGTCGGCCGGCGCGGCGCTCGACCTTAGCGATGCGGCCGTCTACGCACGTCAGCAGATCGACGCCGCCCGCCGCGACCCGAGCCCGCGGGCCCGGATGAGCGCGGCCCGGTGGGCTGAGCCGACGAGAGATCGAAGTGCTAAGGCTCGTGGCCGACGGCCGAACCGCCGGCGAGATCGCCACGGAGCTGTTCATCTCGTCGAGGACGGCCGAGCACCACATCCAGAACATCTATACCAAGATCGGCGTCTCCAGCCGTGCCGAGGCGACTCGCTGGGCCGTCAAGCACAAGGTCGTCGACGACATCGTCGCAGGCTGAGGGCTCCGAACGGGCACGCGGCATACCGATCTCGGGACGACACACAGTCACGGGCGGAAATGGGTAGGTCTACCGATGCCGCGCCCGAGGCCCTTCGTCAGAATGACCCTACGCCGCCCAAACCGGTTGGCGAGAAGTGAGATCCGAAGGGATCCATTCGGAAGGAGAACAGTCATGATCCTGGCAACGACGACCGTCGAAAACGTCGACCGATTCCTTGGATGTGTTCGGCACGAAGGGCGCGGAGAAGCGTGCCCTCCACGGCTCGAAGGGTTCGACGGTGTTCCGCGATCCCACCGAGGAGAACCGAGTCTGGGCGCTATTCGACTGGGACGAGGACGGGTGGGCGAAGTTCGTCTCCGACCCCGATGTCCCGCCGATCCTCAAGGAGGCCGGGCATCTCGGCAAACCACAGGCCGCGCTGCTGCTCGGTTCCTACGATGCGTGAGGGAGGCAGAACGATGGCCACCGCGATCAATCGTCCGGCCCGGGTCGGTCTCATCACCGATCAGACCGGCGCCCTTTCCTTCATGGGCATCGCCAACGTCAACGTCGCCAAGCTGGTGATCGATGACATCAACGCACGTGGCGGCCTCCTCGGTCGTCCTGTCGAGTTGTTCATCGAGGACAGCGCGACCGACGACAGCGTGGCGGAAGCTGCGGCGGCAAGACTCGTCGAGCGTGCGTCCGTCGACGTCGTCGTGGGCGGCATTTACAGCTCCACTCGACAGGCCATCAAGGGACCTGTGGTCGATCAGGCCGAGACGCTCTACATCTACCCGGAGCAGTACGAGGGCCAGGAGTGTCACCCCCTGATCTTCTGCACCGGTCCGGTGCCTGCGCAGCAGGTCGAGCCCTTCTTCCCCTGGCTGATGCAGCAGACCGGGGCGAGGCGGTTCTACATGCCGTCGGCCGACTACATCTGGCCACACACGCTGAACAAGAAGGTGCGCGAGGTCGTCACCGCCCAGGGCGGCGAGATCGTCGGCGAGGAGTACTTCCCGCTCGATCACACCGACTACGAGCGGATCGTCGCCGACATCATGTCGACGGGTGCTGAGGTCGTGTTCAACACGATCGTCCCTCCGGGGCTCACGCCGTTCCTCGAGCAGCTGCACCGTGCCGGCTTCACGGCTCGGGGCGGGCACATCGTCTGCACCTACTTCGACGAGAACTTCCTGAACCTCGTGCCGGCCGACCACGTCGAAGGCCTCTACGGGTGCCTCGACTACTACCGGGACGTCGACGATCCGTTCAGCATCGAGCTCCTCAACCGGTACGAAGTGCTCTACCCCGGGAGCGCGATGTTCACCGCGGGCAGTGCGTGCACGGGAACCTTCCGTGCCCTCAAGCTCTGGGAGGCGGCCGTCAACGAAGCCGGGTCCCTGAACCAGGACGACGTCGTCAACGCGCTGGATCACGCCCGAATCGCGCGAAGGCCCAGGAGGCCCCGCCGAGATGGTGCCGGACCAACATCACGTGCGAATGAACATGTACATCGCCCGGTCCGAGGGCGGCACGTTCAAGGTGGTGAAGAACCTGGGTCACATCGACCCGAAGGAATGCGAGGTCGGGCGGCCCTGACCCTGATCCATCGGATTGCACCACACGTGGTGCACGGGCGACGCCGGCTCCGACCACCTTGGTCGGCACCGGCGTCGCCCTTCGTCGCGCCGCTCGATCGGCCCGAGGCATCACCATACGCAGCTGGCCGGCGTGGGCCGGCGGCCATCAGCGGCCCCGAGTGTCATGTCGTATGACAACGTAGGTTGAACAGGGGGGCGGAGAACTACTAGTGCCCGCTCTCGAAGGGAGGAGGATTCTTAAAGGGGACATCGAGAACGGAGCTGGCTCTGAGGAATCACTCGTTCCCCGGCCGAACTAGGATGGTCGTCGGCCGTCGAGGAATGGAGACGCAGATCATGCCCGATTTCGCGTATCGCACTCAAGCCACGATCGACGCCGCTCCCAAGATGCTGTTCGACATCGTGAGCGACCTATCGCTGCATGTCGAGCTCGCGGGGAGCGGGGAACTCAAGACGGGCACGCAGAACCCGGCCGGTGATGTCGAGACGGGCACGCGCTTTCTCGCTGAGGAATCCGTCAAACTCGCCGACGGCAGCGGGATGGACGTTACCGCGGACTCCGTCGTCGTCACCTGTGACACGCCCACCACGTTCTCGTGGGTCGTCAATCCTGTCCTGCCGGACCGGCTCCGCCGGGTGCAGTGGTGGTTCCACTTCACCCCGGAGGGCGACAGAACACGCGTTGTCCACGAGGTCGAGATCGACTTCGGTGACCTGCATGACGAGATGCTCAAGGGACTCCGTGACAACTTCGAGCAAATCCGCGCTCCCGTTGTCCGAGCCGGCATGGACAAGACCCTCCAGAACCTCAGGAGGATGACTGCGCGGTAGGCATCCTCCCCAGCGGTCGGACATGCAATCCATCGACCGCCACGTGTCGTAGACGTCCAAGCGAAGAGGCCCGAAAGCGCGGGGCGGGCCGGTCAGATCGACGGTTACGCGAGCCCCGGCCGTGAGCGACCCCTCGTCGGAACTGTCCCATAAGCGGAATCCCCTGCGGGAACGGTGCAGGTCACAACCCATGGCCTGGCATAGGGCGTCCATAAGGGCCGCCCGGTGCACTCATCAGTGAAGGGAGGCCGTGCGTGCCTGCCGGGACATGCTCCCGCCGGACCGCACGCCGCCGACGAGCGGATACCAGCGGCACAGTCATGTTGCCACGGCTCGCTGGGTTCAAAGTCTCCCTCAGGCGCGGCCATCCGGCCACGCCCGCCACGACGTTGCGACAACCGGCTCGGCGCTTGCGAATCTCGAGGAAAGCTCAGGAACCACTCTCAAAAGTTGAGTAGGGCAACTGCATAGGGCATGCCCTGTGCTGCTCTATGCAACGAGGCTCGTGACGGAGGCTCGTTCGCGAATGCCCAGCGTACGGGCCGCACGCATCGCGCCACCCTGCATAGGGCTGCATACGCAACGGCTGAGTAGGTCCCGATAAAAAGCCCCAATAAACGCGAACCACCGAACGTGAACCCGCTGGGCAGGGCGCCGTGCCTACGCAAAAGGGCGCGAGAAACCGGAGTTCTTTGGTGAGGTCTTCACGTTTGGCGTTGACCAGGTACGACTGACCGACTTTTCAATGCGAGTCACGGGTCAAGGAGCGCCGAGCCACACCGAGGTTCAGCGCTCCCAGCGTGGATCGGCCTCGACGATGCTCAGGCTGAGGATCTCGAGCTCGCCCACGAGAGAGCGCAGGCGTCGCTGTTCATCGAACCAAGGGCGGTAGTCGGCGAGCTGTTCGTCGCTCATGGTCTTGGTCACCGTCTTGGCCGACACCTTGCGGGTCCACTGGTGATAGGGACCGTGCAGGACCGGGGGGTCAGCGTGGCAGTGGCAGTTGGCATGACCGCAGCGCGTCAGGCGCTCGGTCATCGTGCCGGGCAAGACGAAGCCGACCTCGGCGAGGGCGCGGGCGATGCGCTTGGCCTCGGCGCGCTGGGCGGGGGTGGGTGCCACGGTTCAACCTTGGCACCGGGGATCCACCAGCGAGGTCATATCCGACAGTATATATATTGCATGACTCGGCTCGACCTGACGGCCTGGGTCCCGCGTGGGGTCGAGGCGCGCTCGGCCGAGTTCGCCCGGGGCGTCGTCGGACGGGTCGACCCGCCCAGCTGGGCCCGGGCCCGCTCCTTGCTCTGGGCGGCCAGTCGTCTGTGTGACTTCGCGCTCAGCGTCGGCCTCGAGCCCGATCCCGCCGTGGTGCTCTCGGCGGGCTCCATCGAGCGCTTCATCGTGAGCACGAGGGGCTGGTCGAGCTCGGGGCGTCGCACCATGCGCTCGAACCTTTTGTTCTTGTCCCGGCGCGTCGTCGGGGTGGCTCCTCAACCGCTCGCCCTCGGGCGCGAGCGGGCCCAGGCCCCCTATGACGAGGCCGAGTTGGCGGCCTATCTGTCGCTGGCCGACGCCCAGCCCACCGAGGCCCGGCGCCAACGGGCCGCCGGGTTGATCGCGCTCGGAGCCGGAGCCGGGCTGATCGGGTGTCAACGGCCATCAGAATTTCCCCACAGGCGGCCATGTAATTTCCCCGCGGACGGCCACGAGAAGTCCCCAGGGACGGCCATAAGAATTCCCCAGGGACGGCCACGAGAACTCCCCGCGGACGGCCACGTTGTGGGTCGGGTTCAGTCGTCGAAAGGCTTCACCCCCTTGCCCGAGGTGGCGTCGGCCAGACGCACCGATTCCCCTTCGGTGACGATCACGTGGGCATGGTGAAGGAGCCGGTCCACGAGCGCTGAGGCGATCGTCTTGTCCATCAGCTGGTCCAGTCCCGAAGGGTGGAGGTTGGAGGAGATGGCCACCGAGCGCTTCTCGTACGCGGCGTCGACGAGGCGGTACAGGCCCTCGGCGGCATCGGCCGAGACCGGCAGAAGTCCGATGTCGTCGACCACGGTGAGCGACACCGACGAGAGCGCGGCGAAGGCCTTGGAGACCGAGTCGTCGACCCGGTGGCGGCGCACCAGGGCCCCGAGATCCTCGACGGAGAACCAGGCCACGCTCAAGCCGTCTTCGACGGCCTTTTGCCCGAGCGCTTCGAGCCAGTGGCTCTTGCCCGTGCCGCTCGGCCCGGCAATGGCCAGGTTCTCGTGTCGCGTCACCCACTCGAGGGTGGCCAGACCCTGCTGGGTGGCCGCAGGTATCGACGAGCGCGAGGGCACCCAGCTCTCGAGGGTCTTGCCGGCCGGGAAATGAGCCCGGCGCCGCTTGACCTCGGTGGTGGAGCGATCGCGTCCCTCGGCCTCATGGGTGAGCAGCACCCGGAGTATCTCGGCGGGGTCCCAGCGCTGCGCCTGGGCGGTGCGCACGACATCTTCGAGCTGCTCGCGCACGTACTTGAGGCGAAGCCGCCGACACAGGGCGGTCACCTCGTCGAGGGCCACCTGCGAGGTCGCTACTCGTTCGCTCATGACGTTGCCACCACGATGGCGTCGCGCAGACGTCGGCAGTCCTGCGCGATCTCGTCGGCGTCGTAGCCCGACCCGCTCGAGGCGCACAAGATGGTGCACAAGGTGCCCGAGCGATGGGCGCAGATCTCGGCGATGAACTCGAGCAGTTCCATGAGCTCGATGGCGTCGAGCGCGTCGATGGAGGCGGGGGCAGGGCTCATTGCTCACCCTCCTCGTCCTCGTCGCCCGAAGTGGCGCTCGGCGCACCGAGGGCCGACCACATCTGGGTGCCCTGGGCCAAAGAGTGCTGTGGCGGTGGGACCACCGCCCCGGCCACCCCTCCCGCGCCGTGCACCAAGATGGAGTCGAGGTCACCGGCACCGAAACGCCCGGCCATGGCCGCGAGGCCGAGGGCGGTATCCACCGCGCTCTGACCGTGCAGCGAGGCCAACGTGACCGCCTCGGCCATCCGGGTCTCGATCCTGCGGGCGCCGCAGGCGGCCGCCTCGACGAGGTAGAGCTTGGCTCCCTCGCCGAGGGCCAGGAAGGCCGCCTCCGAAGGTCTCTTGGCCCTGGGCTGGCGATGCAGCGGATCCGCCGGGTGCTCTCGGTAGTGGGCGTCGACGATGGAGGCCCCACCGGCACCGAGGAGATCGTGACGGGCCACCTCGGTGGCTCCCGATCCCTCACCGGCGACGATGACCACCTCGCGCTCGTGCACCCTGACCCAGACCAAGGTGTCGACGAAGGTGTCGGGGACGCTGTAGCGCGCACCTCGGAACGAGACCACAGAGGACCACCCGACTGAGCGCGATTCGCCGAAGGCGACGCTGTAGGGGGCGTCGGGGACCCGGTGCAAGAACCCACGTTCAACCTCGAGTGCCTCGGCGGGAACCTGCCGGGTGACGGCATGGATGCGGTGATTGAACGAGTCGGCCGCCGCCGCGCAGGCCGCCACGAGCTCGCGGAAGTCACGGTAGTCCGCCAGCAGGTTGTACTCGGTGGGAACGAGATCCGCCTTGGCAATGCCGACGGTGCGTTCGGAACCACCCTTGGACTCGGGGTCATAGGGGACACAGGTCGCGATGGTCACCCCGTAGTAGCGGCTGAGATCCACCGCGCCCCGGTTGCGCACCGGGATGCCGGCGATGTGGTGGTCGGTGACGGTCTTCTCGTTATCGGTGAGCAGGTAGGTCGGTGCACCCCCGATGATGCGGAAGCTCTGGTCGAGCGCGGCCACGACCGAGGGCCACGAGCGGTCGGCCAAGGGGATGATCACCCGGAAGCGAGACCAGGCCAGCCAGGCACAGAACAAGACGGTGGAGAGACCGCCGACAGCGCGGGCCGTCTCCGTAGTCCCATTGCAGCCAGTGACCGGGCTCGGTGATCCAGGGCTTGTAGATGCGATGGGCCTGGCGCCTCCAGGCGGCCTTGGCGTGGGCCACCACGCGGCGCGTCGTGCGCTCAGAGCCCGAGTAGCCCATGGCCACCAAGCGGTCGTGGACGACGTCGGCCCGGATCTTCCCCGAGGACCGATCGACCCACTGGTCGATCTTGTCGGCAAAGGTGTCGGCGACACTCGCCCGTGGCGACGGGGCCGCCCCGAGCGTCCCGGCCGCCCGGGCGGCCACCAACGTGGCCACGGTGTGGTGGTCGACGCCGGTCAGCTCCGCCGTGCTCCGATAGCAATTTGTGAGGTCGTAGGCCTCGAGTACTTCCATCTCTTTCTCCTCGGACAACATTGGGTGTTCCTCCTTGGTTCGATGGGCCATTTGCCGGCTTCCATCGATGCCAAGGGGGAACCCTCGAGTGGTGGATGGAGAGGACGTCGCTGTCCGCTCCTGGGGAATTCCGGTGGCCGTACCCGGGGAATTCCGCTGTCCGTCCGTGGGGAGTTCTATTGGCCGCCTATGGGGATTTTGACGTGGCCGCTGACAGCGCCGATCTGCGTCTCGTCCGCGGCCATGACGTCATGGCTCGTTCGGGCGGGGTCATCGTCTGCGTGCGCGGCCGGCATCCCCGCGTCGTCCCCGTGCGCGCAGAGCTGGCCGAGCGCGCGCTTCGAGCGGCGCGCTGGGCCGGCCCGGGCTTCATCGTGGGCGGGGCCGAGCCCAACCGGCGCAACGTGACGAGCCCGCTCATCGCGTCGTTGGCCGGCGGGCGTGACCTGCCCCGGCTCTCCTTGGCCCGGCTGCGCTCGACCTGGGTGGCGCGGTGCGCTGGTGACATCGGCCTGGCCACCTTCATGGCCGCCGCAGGCATTGCGTGCTCCCAGCGCCTGGGTGACGTGGTGGCCCGCCTCGATCCCGGTGACGAGGCGCGCGCCGTCGCCCTCTTGGGCGGCCGGCGAACGTGAGTGGAGCCCTCGAGCGCGCCGAGGCGGTCATCGACGCCTCGGGCGTGGCCGAGGGGATCGAGAAGCTCTTGGCCGTCGGGGTGCGCCCGCGCCAGCTGGCCGTGCGCACCTTGCTCGTCGGCATCGTCTTGGCCATCGGTGACGACCGTCCCGGCCATCTCGTCCGCGTCCATCGCGCCCTGTTGGCTCTGGCGCCGCGGGACAAGGTGCGCCTCGGGGTGCGGGCCCCCTGGAAGGCTGGACCCCACGAGCTGACCTATCGCCAGGTGGAATACACCTTTGGCCGCGTTGTCGGCGCGCTGGGCAAAGACGATCCCGACGGCGAGCCCTCCGGGTCGCTTCGCGGCGTCGTCGACGCCCTCGTCGAGGCGTCGGTGCCGGCGACCTACAAGGAGGCGTCTGGGGCACTGGCCATCGACTGGAGCGACCAGGAGAGCTTCGCCCGGCCTCCCGGAGGTGACGGCGAGCGGGGAGCGGATCCCGAGGCTTCTTGGGGGCATCGCAACGCCGGGCTGGCCAAGGCCGACCTCTTCTTCGGCTACTACCTCTCCGCCGCGGTGATGGTGCGCGACGAGGGAACGGCGCGGGTTCCCGAACTGGTGCGCCGCATGCTGGTCACCAGCTGTCACCTCGATCCGGTGCCGGCGTTTGTCGACAGCCTCGAGGCGCTGGGCTCCTCGGGTGTGGCCCTCGGTGACGTGCTGGCCGACTCGGGCTATGCCCATCGGCGTCCCGAGCACTTCGCGCTGCGCTTGCGCCGGGCCGGAGCCGACCTGGTCATGGACCTCCACCCCCACGACCGCGGACCGCACGGGACCCATGGCGGTGCCATCGCGCACAACGGCAACCTCTACTGCCCGGCCACACCGCGAGCACTCGTCGCACTCGGCCCGCTGGCCCGAGGGGCCAGCCGCGAAGAGACGGCGGCCCACGACATCGCCTGTGCCGAGCTGGCGCGCTACAAGCTCGGGCCCATCAGTGCCCCCGACGCCGACGGCTATCAGCGCGTCATGTGCCCAGCGGTGGCCGGAAAACTCCGCTGCCCGCGGCGTCCCGCCTCCATGGCACTGGCCTATGACCGTCCCGAAGTCGGCGCACCGCCAGATCCCGCCCCGCGCTGTTGTTCGCAACAGACCATCAGCGTCCCGCCCGAGGTCAACGCCAAGACGGCCCAGAAACACGACTACCCCTCCAAGGCGCACCGGGTCTCCTTCGCCCGGCGCACCGCCGTCGAGCGCTCCTACGCCACGGTCAAGGATCCGGCCTCCACCGACGTCACCCGGGGCTGGTGCCGGGTCATGGGACTCGCCGCCATCACCCTGCTGCTCGCCTGCGCCGTCGTGGTGCGCAACGGACGCGTCGTCGACGCCTACGAGGAACGCCAACGGGTCGACGATCGCCGCCAGGCCGCCGGGCTCGAGCCACGGAGCCGCAGACGCCGACGACGAACGCTCGACGATCTCATCGCCGCCGCCGGCTGACTCAGCGCGGTCGCACCCGCTTTCGTCGCGACCAGAGGACCGCGAGGGTCCTCAGATCTGGCGTCCGCTTCCGGCGAACACCCAAGTGTGAAGATGGGTCGACGTCTACTGTGAAGACGTCTTGGTGGCGGGGGGAGGATTTGAACCTCCGACCTTCGGGTTATGAGCCCGACGAGCTACCAGACTGCTCCACCCCGCGGCGAAGAAAGAGGAGTGTACACCTGCTGTCCGATCGCGCCGACGGCGGGCCGCCGGTACGCCGCCGCCGAAGGTGGTCCGCTGACCCTCCCCTCATTGGGTGCCCCGGCTGCCCCCTGGCCCGGGGCCGACCCGCCGGCCGGCCCTTAGAGGGTCTGCGCGGCCGGCGGCGGGGGTGGCGGTGACGCCGGGTCGGCCGCCGCCGGAGGCGGGGGTGGCGGGGGCGCCGCCGAGCCGTCGGCCGGAGCGGCCGTCGGAGCGGCCGCCGAGGACTCGGGGGCCAGCGTGATCTGGCCGTGCTCGGTCTCGTGGGTCTGCAGGGCCGCCACCAGCTGGTCGATGTCGGACTCGGTGGTCGGGGTGGCCCGTCCCGTCTTGGTGGCGTAGAAGGCGGCGCCCAGGTCGCGCAGCAATCCGTCAGCCGCCTTCTTGGCCTGCGCCTCGTTCATCTTGGCCTGGCCTTTGGCCGCCGCGTCCTTGGCCGCCACCGTCGCCGTCTGCGCCGCGTCCTTCACCTTGTCGAGCAGTCCCATCGCGAACCGTCCTTTCCTCTGCCCTCGCCGTCTCCGACATCATGGGGCTCCGGGACGCCGCCCGCAACCGGCACCGCCGAGGTCGCGTGGTCCGGACGCCGGCCCGCCCCGCTCCCCCGCGGCGTCAGGGCCGCAGCGGCGGTGCCGCCGACACCAGGCTGGTCGAGGTGGTCGTGGCGCCGCCCGAGGGCTCGGTGCTGGTCGGCACCGAGGATGTCGTGCTCGACGTGCTCGACGTGCTCACCGTGCTCGACGTCGTCGTGGCCGATTTGGACTTGGACTTGGTTCCCTTGGCCGCCGGCGCGGTCGTGTCGTGGTGGTGGTGGTGGATCCACCCGTCCCGCCCGGCGTCGGCCCCAGCAGAGCCTGCGCCGCCTGCAGCTGTTGCTCCATGGCCTGGAGGTCGGACCCGAAAGCGGCGAAGTCGCTGGACTTCAGCGCCGCGAGCGCGTTCTGGTAGTCGGTCTGCGCCGCCGCCAGCTCGCCCGACACCGCCGCCGGCAACGTCCCCGTCGAGGAACCCCCTCCTGACGGCAGCGACACCGCCTGGTTCAGCAAATCGGCCAGGACGTTCGTCAGCGACGTGTCGATCTGCACGTTCTTGCCCAGCACGGCCACCACGTACTGCAGGTTGGGCTGCGGGTTGCTGGCCGACGCCACGTAGAGCGGGCGGAAGTACACCATGGAGTCGGCAATGGGCACCATCAGCGTCTCGCCCAGCAGAACCTCCGAACCACCCTGGTCCAGCAGCGAAATGTCCTTCGACACCGTCGAGTTGGCCGAGATCTCGGCGTCCGCGTTGGCCGGGCCCGTCGTCCCCTGCGGCACCTGGTACACGTCGAGCTCGCCCGCATGCCCCGGGTCCGACTGCCCCACCATCCACGCCGTCAGGTTGAGGTTCTGGTTGTTGTTCGACACGTTGCCCTGCGCCGCCGGCACGAAGCCGTCCGAAACGGAGAAGACCTGCTGGGTCGCGCTCGGCAACGAGTAGACCTGGTACTGGGGCGACATGCGGGCCGGCGTGGTCGAGACCAGCTGGCCCTGGGAGTTGTACGTGTTCTCGGCCAGCAGCGCCTGCGACTTGGGGCCGGCGCCCGCCGTCGGCGACAGCTGCCAGGCATTGCTGGCCGCGTAGAACTGCTGCGGGTTGGTCAGGTGGTAGCGCCCGTAGATGGCCGACTGAATGGAGAAGATGTCCTCGGGGTAGCGCAAGTGGGCCTGCAGCACCGCCGGCATCTTCGACAGCGGCAGGAACATGTGGGGGAAGGCCGCCTCGTACGCCTGCAGAATCGGGTCGTTCGGGTCGTTGTCGTAGAACGTCATCTGCCCCGAATAGGCATCGATCACCACCTTGACCGAGTTGCGCACGTAGTTGTAGCTGCCCGGCAGGTTGCTCCCGATCGCCACCTGCTGGCTCGACGCGTTCTGCGAGTAGGCGTAGTTGGACGTCGTCGTGTAGCCGTCGACGATCCAGTCGATGTGCCCGTGGTCGGGACCCGCGCTGTCGTTGACGACGGCGTAGGGATCGTGGTCGAAGCTGAGGAAGGGCGCCGCCTTCTGGGCCATCGCCACCGGGTCCCGCACGAACATAATGCGGGACTGGTCGGTGATCTGGCTCGAAATGAGCAGGTTGAAGTCGCTCAGGCGCAGGGCGAAGGCTGCCCGCTTGAACAGCGAGGACAGCGCCACCCCGCCCGTGCCCGTGTAGTGGCTCTCGACGTTGTTGCCGTCCGCCTGCTGGTAGTCCACCTCCTCCTGCCTGGTGTCGGCCACCACGTAGCCCGACTCGCCCTGGGCGAAGTACACGTTGGGCTGGGTGATCTGGGGCAGCCCCTGCGACGACTGCGGCGGCACCGACTGGATCCCGTACACCGGGTTGTTGGAGTTGGTCTGGTTGGCCAGGGCGATCACCGCCCCGTTGCCGTGGGTGTACTGCAGGTGGGTGTTCACCCACGACGGGGAGGGGATGTTCGAGGACAGGATCTCGCGCACGCCGATCAACACCGGCGTCAGCTGCCCACCCGCCGTGTAGCGGTCCACGCTGACGGAGGGGAACGTGTAGTACGACTTGATGGCCTGCTGGCGCTGGAACGTCTGCAACGAAATGCTCGGGTCCGGGTCCCACTGCCGGACGTTGTCGATGGTCGACGTCGAATCGAGCGTCTGGGTCGGCGTAATGGTGTTCGTGGCCGGGAACTGGTGTATCTGCACGTCGTTCAGTCCGTAGGCGTTCCGGGTGGCCGAAATGTTGCGATGGATGTAGGGCGCCTCGAGCGAGCTCTGCGCCGGCGTCACCTTGAGGGCCTGCAGCAGCGCCGGGTAGATGATCCCGACCACCAGCGCCACGAAGGCCCAGATCCCGATGGCCAGGACGGGCAGGGTCCAGCCCTGCTGGCGGATGTTGTAGAGGAGGATGGCGGCGGCGAAAATCGACACCACGGCCAGCAGCAGCTCGGCCGGCATGCGGGCGTGCACGTCGGTGTAGCCGGCGCCGTTGACGTAGCCGTCCTGCGCGTTGACCAGCGACCAGCGCTGGAAGATATAGCCGACCGCCTTGTCCAGCGCGATCAGCGCCAGCAGCACCGAAATGTGGGCCTTGACCGGGGGCCGCACCCGCGGCAGGCCCCGCTGCGGCTGAATCCCCCCGTTCAGGTAGTGGAAGACCACCACTACAGCCAGCGTCACAATGAGGATGGCCAGCGTCCAGTCGACCACGAAGGTGAGGAAGGGCAGCTTGAAGACGTAGAAGCCGATGTCCTTGTGGAACTGCGGGTCGGTCACCCCGAAGCTGCCGCCGTGGCGGAAGAGGATCCAGTTGTTCCACTGGCTGATCGTCCCCGACGCACCGATCAGGGCCAGCACGAAGGCGAGCGCGATGTAGATGCGGCCGGCGTAGGGCCGCACGTACTGCTGGTAGCGCCGCACCAGCTCGTCGTCCTGGGCCAGCACGATGTCGTGCCCCGCGATGCGGTCGCACACCACGAGGTTGACCCACAGCACGGCGAAGAAGATGGCGCCGAACACCCCGAAGAGCCCCAGCTTTATGACCAGCAGCGTCGAAAAGACCTGGTGGTAGTTGACCGAGTCGAACCACAGGCTGTCCGTGTAGATGTTGGCCAGCGACCTCAGTGAGATCAGCAGAACGATGAGGACGACGACGAAGCCGATGAGCCACCACCGCGCCCGGTGGCGCGGGCGCGGTGAGGTCTCGACGTTCAGGTCGCGGGGGATGCGCACGGGGCGAGCCTAATGTCCGGTTCCCGGGTGAAAACGGCCAGGCCCGAGGCGGGCCTCCCCCCGAAGTCCCAGGTCAGTCGGCCGGGGCCACCAGGCAGCGGCATCCGGCGTGCGCCGGCGGGTAGTCGTGCCCGGTCGGGAACGCCTCCGTCGCGCTCACCGCGCCGGCCAGCGCGTTGTCCTCGCAGTCCGAGCAGCCACCGGTCGACGTCACCACCCAGCGCACCTTGTGGTCGGTGCCCACCGCCGCTGCGGCACCGGCCGAGAAGGCATGGGTCGCGTGATCGCCCGCCAACCGTTCGACCCGCTCGCCGCGCCACTCGCGGAACGCCGCGCCGACGGTGTCGCCGGTCTCGTCGGCGCCTTCGGCGATGCGTCGCCGCAGCATCGTCACGACACTACGGGCCAATCCGGTCGCCGTCTGCTCGATGGTGGCCGCCGGAGGTATCGCCGCCCCGGTGCCGGCGAACATCGCCCCGGCCGCGTACGCCTCGCCCAGCGCCGCGCGCGCCGCGTCGGCGTACACCGCCACGTGCACGTCCTCGGGGCCGAGCAGATCCTCGCTCCGCGACGACGGCGCGCTGCGCAGTTGGTCGAGCAACCGGTTCTGGTCGTCGCCCAGGGCGCGCTTGACGGCGCGGCTCAGCTTGGCCGCCACCGGTCCCAGCAGTTCGTCGCGCCGGGCGACCAGCTCGCCGTCGGGACCGGCCTGGGCCGACGGCACCTCGGGGGCCTCGGGTTCGGTCACCGCGACGGCCTCGGTCGGGGCCCCCGCCCCCTGGTCGGCGGGCTCGCCATCGGACCCGGCCCGGATGCGGGCAAAGAGCTCGTCGACCGACGGGGCCTCGGCCTGGGCCTCGGCGTCGTCACCCACCACCGCGGTCTCCGACGTGGGCGGGTCGGCGTGCTCCTCGCCGTCGCCCGCCGCCACTCCCGCCCCCGCCTCGTCGAGTGCGTCCTGGTCGAGCGGCTCGCCCGGCGATCCGTGCACGCGCAACTGGTCGCCCACGGCCAGCGCGGCCGCCCGCGCCTCGTCGTCGGTGCGGTCGAGCTGGGCCAGAATGGCGTCCACCTTGTCGCGCACGCCGTGGACCGAGGCCGCCATTTCGTCGCGCGCCGCGCGCAGCTGCTCTATCTGCATCCCGATGCTCCGCCGCTTCGACGCCAGGTCGGCCAGCACACGCCGGCGCGCCTCCTGTACCTGCTCGAGCAGCGTGCGGCCTTCGTCCTTCGCCCGCGCCAACAAGGCATCGCCCTCGGCCACCGCCTCGGAAATGATGCGCTCGCTCTCCTCGCGCGCCTCCTGCTCGGCGTTGGCGACCAGCCGCTCCACCTCGACCACCCGCTGGGCCGTGGACGTCTCGGTACGGGTCGCCAGCTCCTCGACCTGGCTCTGGGTGTCGCGCATGAGCGTGGTCGCGCTCTCTTGGGCCTCGGTGACGATCCTCGTCGCCTCCTCGTGGGCATGGCGGATGATCTGCGCGCTGTGCTGGCCCAGCGACGACGTCAGCGTGGCCTCGTCTACCACCGGGTGCGCCGCCCGCTCCTCGGCGTCCGCCAGCTGGGCCTGCAGCTCCTCGGTCCGCTCCTCCATCTCCTCCAAGCTCCGGGACACGGACTGGAGGTAGGCCCGCACCTCGTCAGTGTCGAAGCCCCGGCGGACCACGGCGAAGGAGTGCCGGGCGATGTCCCCGGTGGCGATGCGGGAGGATGAGATCGGGACGCGACCTTCTGACATAGGCAGAGCCTACGGCGCCGCCTGGACCGATACGGGATTTGTCGGCGTGGTGGCCGGCACGCGGCCGCCCAGCTTCTCGAGGATCCGCAGCACCTGGTCGAGGTTGCTCACGGCGTAGACGTGCAATTGCGGGGTCGCCTTGGACTCGGCTGCCCCCAGCTCCTGGGGCGGCACGAAGAAGACCGTCGCTCCCGCCCGCTCGACCGCGACGGTCTTCTCCGCCACGCCGCCCACGTCACCGATGTTGCCGTACTGGTCCATGGTGCCGGTGGCGGCCACAATCCGGTTGCCCGTGAGCCGCCCGCTCGACAGCTTGTCCATGATGCCCAGCGTCATGGCCAGCCCGGCCGAAGGTCCGCCGATCTCGGACGTGTGCACCGTCACTTCGATGGGGAAGTGCCAGTCCAGCTGCGTCTCGGGGTCGATGCCGAGGAACGCGGTCGGCTTGGTCGGTGGGCCGCACCCGGTCTCCACCAACCCCTTGGGCGGCGTCCCCAGCGTCACCGACTTGTGCACGGTGGGTCCACCGACGAAGTCGCCGTTGGCGTTGATGGAGGACTCCTCGACCGTCAGCGTCGCGGTCGTCTTGGGCTGCAGGCCGTGTAGTGACGCGATCAGCGCGCAGGTGGTCGGCGTCGGCGTCCCGTTGACCGCCGTGACGACCTGAGCGACCTGGAGCGCGGTGGCCGCCGGGGACCCCGCCGCAATGCCGTAGACCAGCGCGCCGGCGTTGGTCGAGCTGACCGAGTAGCCGAGGTGTGACAGCGCCGACGCGGTGGCGAAGGACTGGGCCTGGGCCATTTGGAGGTAACCCTGGTCGAGGAACTGGCTCTCGTCGGTCGACGGGCCCAGCAGGTCCGGTCCCGAGATCACCTCGCTGTCGGAGTCGAAGTAGCGGTACTGCAGGTAGCTGAGTGCATTGAGCTGGCTGACGAACACGTCGGTCAGGAGAATGGTGCCCGTCAGATGGTGGTCGTAGCGAGGCGGCACCGATATGTACTGCGAGACCGGCGTGGCGTCCCCGGGGGTGATGACGTAGTAGTTGACGGAAATCCGGGTGGCGATCCAGGCCGCCACCGCGAGCAGCACGACGAGCCCCAGCAGCACCGCGCCGAAGATGCGCCAGCCCCGGTGCCGGGACGCGGGACGGGCCGCCCACCACTGCGGTGGCGCGGCGCCCGTCCCGTTGGGGGCGGGCACCGGCGGGTGGGGGAACGGCAGAGCGTCCCCGTCGGCGGGCGCGTGAGGGTCGGACATACTCGGACGGGTGAAGGAAAATCCTGCCACGGATGGGGCGAGCGATCGCCGCGCCCAGGCGCGCCGGCGCCGCGTCACCGTGGCCGGCCACCGGGGCGACGTGGCCCTGGCCCGCCGGGGCCTGGCCGACGCCGACCCCTCGGTGCAGGTGGCGGCCCTGGGTGCGCTGGCCCGGCTGGGTGAGCTCAGCACGGCCGATGTCACGACGGCGCTCGCCGGCGGACCGGCCGCGTTGCGCCGCCGTGCCGTCGAGGCTGCGCTGGCCGTGCGCGGACCGGGCTCGCGTTCGGCCCTCCCCGCCGCCCTGGCCGCCGCCCTGGCCGACCCCGACCCGCTGGTGGCGGTCGGCGCCGCCTGGTACCTGGCCGAGCGCCGCCACCGCCCGTCCGTGGCCGCGCTGGCCGCCATGGCCACCGGCCACGACGACACCCGTTGTCGCGAGGCGGCGGTCGCCGCGCTGGGCGCCATCGGCGACCCGGCCGGGCTCGGTGCCGTGCTGGGTGCGCTGGACGACAAGCCGACGGTGCGGCGCCGCGCCACCGTGGCCCTGGCCGGCTTCGACGACCCGCGGGTGGAGCCGGCCCTGCGCCGGGCGGCCGGGGACCGCGACTGGCAGGTGCGCCAGGCGGCCGAGGAGCTCCTCGAGGAGGCCTGAGGCCGGTTACTCGTCCTGGGTGAAGAGCCGCCGCAGTTTGTCGAAGGACTCCAGGCACACCCCCGCCCCCTGCACGACGCACTCGAGCGGGGTGTCCACCAGGTGTACCGGCACCGCCGTGGCGTCGGCCAGCCGCTGGGTCATCCCCCGCAGCAGCGCGCCCCCACCGGTGAGGTGGATGCCCTGGAAGATGATGTCCTGGGCCAACTCGGGGGGAGCCTCGCCCAGGCAGTCGGCCGCGGCCCGGATCACCGACGCCACGTTGTCCTCCAGCGCCTCGCGCACCTCGCGCGGCGAGAGCACGACGGCGCGTGGGCGCCCGGTCGACACCTCGCGCCCACGGATCTCCGCCTGCTGCTCGCCCTCGTAGGGGTGACCCGAGCCGATCGCCATCTTGACCGCCTCCGCCGTGCGCTCGCCGATGGCGACGCCGTATTCCTGGCGCACGTAACTCTGGATCGACGCGTCGAAGTCGAAGCCCCCGCAGCGCAGGGCCTCTACCGCCACGACGCCGCCGAGCGAAATCACGGCCATTTCGGCCGTTCCCCCGCCCACGTCGACCACCATGTTGCCCACGGGCTCATGGATGTCGAGCCCGGCCCCGATGGCGGCCGCCATCGGCTGCTCAATCAGGAAGGAAGCCGACACGCCGGCGCGCCGCGCCGCCTCCTTGACCGCCCGGCGCTCCACCGCCGTGATCGCCGACGGCACGCAGATCAGCACCTTGGGCCGGTTGATGCGGCTCACTCCGACCCGCTTCAGGAGAACCGACAACATGCGCTCGGTCACCTCGAAGTCGGTGATGGCGCCGCCCCGCAAGGGCCGCTCCGCCACTATGTAGCCGGGCGTGCGCCCAATCATCTGCCAGGCGTCGGTCCCGATGGCCAGCACCTCGCGACTCCGCGAATCGAGCGCGACGACGGTGGGCTCGTTGAGCACCAGGCCCTTCCCCTTGGCGTAGACCAGCGTGTTGGCCGTGCCGAGGTCGATGGCCAGGTCTCGGGACATGAGGGCCTCAATGCTACGGCCGACCAGTGGCGCGACGGCACTTTCCGGCCCGATCTCGGTAGCCTCGCCCAGGTGAGCGAGTCGCCGGAGGAGCCCGAAGAGCCCCAGGACGGCGAACCGGACCCCGACGACGAGAGCCTCGGGAGCGACGAGGCCGACGCCGCGCTGCGTGGCTGGATCGACCCCGACGACCGCCTGTGGCGGCACCCGAGCGAGGCGGCAACGCCGAGTGCGGGCCACGCCCCGGCTCGTCTCCTCATCGAGCCCCCGGCCCGCCACCCCGGGCGCAACGTGGCCATGGTCCTGGTCGGAGCGGTGGCGGTCGTGGCGGTCGTGGTCTGGCTCGTCATTCTGCTGTCGCCCGCCTCGGACCACCCGCTGACCGCCACCACCCGCGACACGGCGGCGGTGGCCGTCTCGACGTTGCCGGGTGCCGAGAACGCCGTGCCGGCGGCGGCGGCGGCCACCGGCCACTCCATCGTCGAGCTCAAGGCGGTGACGGCGCACGGCACGACGACGGTCGTCGGGGTCGCCGTCGCCGAGGGGGGCATGGTCGCCACCACAGCCGACGTCCTCCGCGGTCTGCGCCGCCTCGACCTGGTCGGCCCCGACGGCCACCTCGAGCCCGCCTCGGTGATCGGCACCGACAGCGCCTCGGACATCGCGCTGGTCGAGGTGCCCGAGAACGTGCCCGTGGCGCCCTTCTCCGACGACGTCGGGGTGAGCGGGGGCACGCCGGACCTCACCTTGACGCTCGTGCCATCGGGCGGCGCGCTGGTGCTGCACTGCACGCCCGGCGCCGTGACGAGCGTCGGCACCGCCATCGCGAGCGGCCCGGCCGACGGCATGCCGGCCATCGACTCGTCGTCGCCCGCCGCCGTCGCGGGCAGCCCGCTGCTCAACAGCGCCGGTGACGTGCTCGGGATCCTCTACCAGCCGGCGGCGGGCGCCTCGTCCGCCGTCACGTTCCTGCCCACCGTCCTGGTGGTCGGCGTGGCCGACGACCTGCGCTCGGGGGACAAGGTGGTGCACGGCTGGCTCGGCGTCTCGGGCGCCGACGCCGGCAACGACATCGGCGCCAAGGTGGCCGCGGTCAGCCCGACCGGCCCGGCCGCCGGCCGGCTCCAGGCCGGCCAGGTCATCGTCGCCGTCGATGCGAAGCCGGTGCGCACAATGGCCGAGCTGCGGGGCCGCCTCTACGTCCTGGCCCCGGGGACGGCGGTCGCCGTGTCGGTCCAGGGCTCTTCGGGGGTCAAGGTCGTGAACCTGACCCTCGGCCGCTCCTCGTAGCATGCGAGCGTGAGCATGTTCGGTTCCAACGACCCCGACAACCCGATGGGGGGCCTGCTGGGGGACCTCATGAAGGTCATCGGGTCGGGCCCCGGAGCCGGGGACAGCTGGTTCGAGGCCGCCCGCACCCTGGCCTTCGGCGTGGCCACCGACAACGGGCAGGACGAGAACCCCGATCCGCTCGTGCGCATCGCCTTCGAGGAGCTCGCCCGGGTGGCCGAGCTGCACGTGGCCGAGGCCACCGGCATCACGGCGACGGGCTCGGTGACCGGCGGCGTCTCCTTCGACGCCATCGGCCCCGGGCAGTGGTCCTTCCGGGTGCTCGAGGCCTACCGGCCGACGCTCAAGTCGATGGTCGAGGCGCAGCAGCAGGGCGCCGCGGCCGTGCCCACGTCCCTGGACCTCTCCGAGCTGGACCCCGAGGCCACGTCCGGGATGGCCGGGCTCCTGAGCCAGTTCGCCCTCACGCTCGGCCCCGTCTTCCTCGGCATGCAGTTCGGGTCGGCCGCCGGTCACCTGGCACGGCGCGCCTTCGGCCAGTACGCGCTGCCGCTGCCCTGGCCCGAGTCCTCCACGTCCACGCTGTTACTCGTCCCGGGCAACGTGGCCCGCTTCGCCGACGACTGGAGCCTGCCCCTCCAGGAGGTGCAGCTCTGGGTCTGCCTGCGCGAGCTCACCATGCACGCCGTGCTCACCCGGCCCGGGGTGCGCTCCAGCCTCACCACCCTGCTCGGTGACGCCGCCGCGCACGCCGCCACGGCGCAACGCTCCATCGTCGAGCGGCTGGGCGAGGGCTTCGGCGAGGCCACCTCGCTCGAGGACGCCCTGGGCGACCCCGAGGCCCTTTTGGCGGATCTCATCAGCCCAGAGCAGCGCAGCATCTCGAGCGCGCTCACCGCGCAGACCACCGCCATCGGCGCCTACGTGGATCACGTCACCTCGACCATCGCCGAGACACTCACCTCGCAGCCGGCGGCGCTGCGCGAGGCCTGGTACCGCTACCGGATCGAGGAGGGCAAGGGCGAGCAGGCCTTCGCCGGCCTCTTCGGTCTGAACGTGGGCCAGGACGAGGTCGACCGCGGCCGCGCCTTCGTCAGCGGGGTCATCGAGCGCAAGGGCACTGACGCCCTGACCCGCCTGTGGTCCGACGAGCTCGATCTGCCCACGCCGGCCGAGGTGGATGCGCCCGGGCTGTGGCTGGCCCGTATCGGCCTGCTCGACTAGAGGGATCTAGCCGCCGTTCAGAACAGCACGCCTGTGGCCAGCAGGCCGCGGGCCGCCCCCAGGTGGCGCCCCGACACAATGCGGCAGAACTCGACCGCATCGAGCTGCAGCTCCGTCCCGCCCGTGCCCCGGCGATGGGCCCCGCCCGCCGGGCCGTCCAGGGTCAGGTCGAATTCAGCCCCGTGGCCAGCGGCCCAGTCGCCCACAATGGTGGCCACCACGCCGCTGTCGTGATCGCCGTCGGGCCCGTCAAGGCCCGGACGCGAACCGACCGGGAGGGTCAGGACCTCCCGGTCGGTGCGTACCGTGTGCTGCGTGCTGCGTGCTGCGTGCTGCGTGCTGCGTGCTGCGTGCTGTGAGAAGCGGGGTCGGCGCCGGTCGGCCCCTCAGGTGAGGCTGTCGATCAGGTCAGGCCGCGACTTCGTGCAGCTGCTGCTCGAGTTGGTGATTGGCGAACATGTTGGTGACCTTGGCCCCCACCAGGAGTGATTCGATGGTGCCGTCCCACGTCGGGGCGATGGCGTAGACGTAGTCGGCCGTCGCCTCGTCCGAGCGGATGGTCTCGAGCAGGCCGACCAGCTCCATGCGGTGCTCGGCCAGGCGCTTTCCGCTCAGGGCGGGCGGCGTCAGCGTGCGCACCAGCGCCGCCTCGTCGTCGCTCAGGTCGCCGCAGAGTGCCCGGATTTCCCGCACTATCGGCGCATCGTCCATCGTGAACAGTCCCACTGTGGTTGCCTCCCCTTGTTGCAGGCTCCGCTGCAACATGACTTCTCGTACTGCGGGAAGGTTTACTTCGAGGGGGTCTCCTGAAGGTCGCACCTGGGATGCAGTAAGGGTGCAACGGGGCCTCCGGCCTGCCCGAACACCCCGATACGGTCCCGACATCGGCCCCGACCCGGCCGCCCGGGGCCGCCGGCCGGGGCCGGCCTCTACCCCCCGGCCTCGTCCCCGTAGTCGAGCACCCACTCCAGCGCCAGCTGCTCGCGCTCGGCGTCGCGCACGACGCGCTCGCTGTTGCGGCGGAACTGGGGGTCGTGCGGGGGCAGCAGCACCAAACGGGCCAGGACACGCTCCCTGAACTGGTCGATCACGTCGGCCGGGCCGTAGTCGGACTGCACCTCCCAGTGCGGGGCCACCGGACCGAGATACACCACACGCACGTGCCCGATGGGCTCGACCAGCTCACCCTCTTCGACGACTTCGTCCTCGGTCTCCGGGGCCATGACACCTCCTCGCGCCACCGGTCCTGTCACCACCGGCACACGCGATCACGATGCGCTCGCGATGAGCGCTCGGCGCCAGCGTAGCCTCAAGACCTGCAACGTTATTACCGCAGGTCAGATGCACTTTCCGGGTCAGAAATCTTACGATCTTCCTAACCAAAATGCCGGGCAACTCCCGTAAAATATCGAGAAGGAAGGGAGTCGAGCGATGAACACGGAATGGATGGCGCGGGGCAAGTGCAAGGAGGTTGCTCCCGACACCTTCTTCCCCAGTGACGGCATGGGCGTGCTGGTGGCGCAGCGCATCTGCGCCGAGTGCCCGGTGTCCGAGGCCTGCCTGGAGTACACGCTCGAGAACCACATCGACCATGGCGTGTGGGGCGGTGCCTCCGAGCGTGAGCGCCGCCGCATCCTGCGCCGCCGCCGTATCTCCCACGCCGTCACCGTCAAGTAACCACCGATAAGTAACCACCGTCGACTCACCACCGTCGCGTCACGACGGTCGGGCAAGCACGGGGCCCGGGAAGGCCCCGCCGGCACCCACCCCTCATCAGTTCCCCCGGGTGCCGGCGCGCCCCGGGCGTGCCACGCTGGCCCCGTGCCCGCCGCCACCGAGTTCCTCGAGTGCGTGGTCAACGTCAGCGAAGGCCGTGACGAGGCCACCCTGGCCGACCTGGGCGCCGCCGCCGGGCCCGCCCTGCTCGATCTGCACCGGGACCCCGACCACCACCGGGCCGTCCTGACCCTGGCCGGCCGGCCCGACGACGTGGCCGGCGCCGCCCGCGCCCTCGCCGCCGCCGCCGTGGCCCGCCTCGACCTGCGCACCCACACCGGCGCCCACCCCCGCCTGGGCGTGCTCGACGTCGTGCCCTTCGTCCCCTACCGGCCCGGTGGCCCGCCGCCCGGCGACCTCACGCCCGCCGTGGCGCGGCGCGACGACTTCGCCCGCTGGTTGGCCGCCGATCTGGGTGTGCCGAGCTTCCTCTACGGACCTCTGCCCGGCGGAGGCACCCGGAGCCTGCCGGACGTCCGCCGCCACGCCTTCGGCGATATTGCCGCGGGCGGTCTCGCCCCCGACGTGGGACCCGCCCGGCCCCACCCCACGGCGGGCGCCACCGCGGTGGGCGCCCGGCCGGTGCTGGTGGCCTACAACGTCTGGGTGTCCTCGCCCGAGGTGGCGCGTCGGGTGGCCCCGGCCGTGCGCTCACCGCAGGTGCGCGCCCTCGGCCTCGCCGTGGGGGCGCGGGCCCAGGTCTCGTGCAACCTGCTCGATCCGTTCCAGTTCGGCCCGCAGCGGCTCTACGACGCCGTGGCCGCACTCGTCACCGGTGCCGGCGGCGCCGTCGAGGGCGCCGAGCTGGTCGGGCTCCTCCCCGCGGCCGTGCTGGCCGGCGTCCCCCGGGCCCGCTGGGCCGAGCTCGGGCTGTCCGACGCGGCGACGGTGGAGTCCCGCCTCGCCTCCTGAGCCTCCACCCCGGCCCCCATCGGCGCGGCCGGCCGGATGGCCGTGGGGGTGGCTCGCCGGCGCCCTTCGGGGCGCGATCGCCGCGCCGGTCGCCGCGGGCTTGGCGCTACATCCGTTGGCGTCGTTGATGGTGCTACACCCGGTAGAGCCGGGCGGCGTTGCCGCCCATCACCTTGCGCTGCGTCTCGGGTCGCAGCGTGGCGATCTTCTCGCTCACCATGTCGAGGGGGCTCGGATGCAGGCAGGTCGGGTGCGGGAAGTCAGTCTCGAACATGACGTTGTCCTCGCCGACGGCGTCGATCAGGTGCTGCAGGTCGCCACGGCCGGTCTCGAACCAGAACGTGGCGTACCAGTTGTCGCGGAAGTACTCCGACGGCAGCTTCTCCAACTTGTGGAACCACTCCGGCGCGTTCTCCTCCAGCTCGTAGTCCATGGCCTCGAGCATGAAGGGCACCCAGCCGATGCCGCTCTCCACCGAGACCATCTTGAGGTTGGGGTGGCGGTCGAACATGCCCGAGTACGCGCTGTTGAGCAGCACCCGAGAGTTGTTCTGGAACAGCGACGCGCCACCGATGGCCGGCTTCACGTAGTCGTCCTGGCTCGGCCAGAAGGTCGTCCCGAAGTAGGTGAGTGCGGTCTGGCTGGCGCCGATGTGGAAGTGCACCGGGAGGTCCATGCCGGCGCACACCTCCCAGAAGGGGTCCCAGGCCGGGTCGCCCAGGTCGGGCGACCCTGAGTCCTGCGGGTCGGCCGTCATGTTGACGCCGCGGTAGCCCATGGCGGCGCAGCGCTGCGCCTCGCGCACGCAGCCGTCGATGTCCCAGGCCGGCATGATCGGCATGGGCAGCAACCGGAGGCCCGACTCCTCCTGCACTTCGGCCATGGCGTCGTTGTAGAGCTCGACGCAGAGCTGGACGACGGCCTTGTCCTCGACGGTGTTGTAGAGGTTCTGCCCGCCAAGGCCCATGGAGTTGGGGTACAGCACCTGGGTGTCGATCCCCAGCTCGTCCATCAGGCGGAGCCGCTCCTTGGGGTCCCACGCCGCCGGGTGCACGTCGTCGATGCCCCACGTCCCTCCCTGGGAGTCGGCGAAGGGGTGCTTGTGGCCGTCGTGGTCGATGGTGCCGCCCGAGCCGGCCTTGCCGAAGGCCTGGCCCTCGATGACCCACGTGTCGATCCCGTCGACGCGCTCGACGTGGGGCACCCGGTCCTCGTACCCCTTGGGCGCCCGCTCGGTGAAGAGGTCGTGACGCTCGGTCATGTGCGAGTCGGCATCCACCACCCGCAGGCCTTCAGCCAGCTTGGAAACCACGTGTCCTCCTCGTCGCCCGGATCCTCCTCACCAGCATGACGCATGGTGGGAGTCCGGACGCCGTGGGCCACCAGGGTCACGACGATGCCGGGTCGGCGGTCCGAGGTCGCCCCCGGAGCCGAGCCGGTCGGTAACCCCGGGGCCGGTTCCCGCAGAGGTGGGCTAGGAGGCGCTGGCGATGTCGCGGCGGGCCATGGCCCGGGCCCGGCGCAGCCGGCGCCGCTCCCGCTCGCTCATGCCGCCCCAGATGCCGAACTTCTCGCCGTTGGCCAGCGCGTATTCGAGGCAGTCCTCGCGCACGACGCAGCCCCGGCAGACTTCCTTGGCCTCTCTGGTGGAGGCGCCGCGCTCCGGAAAGAACAGATCCGGGTCGACGCCCATGCAGTTCGCCTGTAGTTGCCAACTTCGTTCCTGGCGACCGTAGAGCGTGGTCACTATGTCCACTGGCATCTTGGTTCGCCCCCCTTCTTCACCTCAGGTGGCACTCTTGTAGTTACAACGATGTAGTGCATCTTTCTCCACCCTCCAGCCGTGCGCAAGGCCCAATAATCCGAAGGGGGCACGAAACGTGTGTTCCCGGCGCCTGGAGAGGTGTGGATAAGTGCGCGAATCTCCAGTTCAACTGGTGTTCCGACGCTTACTGTGGAGCACCGACGCGAATTTCGGGGATTGCAGCCCTACGAAGGGAGCCGGCGGTGACGGAGAGCGCCATCAGCATGGAGGGCCTGACCAAGCGCTTCGGGCGCGTGGCCGCCCTCGACGAGCTGACCATCGAGGTCGATCCGGGCGAGGTCATGGGGTATCTCGGCCCGAACGGGGCGGGCAAGACCACGACCATCCGCCTGCTGCTCGGCCTGTTGCGCCCCAGCGCCGGCCGGGCCGCCGTGTTCGGCCTCGACACCCAGCGCCAGACCGTCGAGGTGCATCGCCGGCTCGCCTTCGTCCCGGGCGAGGCCAATCTGTGGCCGCGGCTCACCGGGGCCGAGACCCTGCACGTGCTCGGCCAGATCCAGGGGCGGGTCGACACCGCCTACCGCGACGAGCTGGTGGAACGCTTCGAGCTCGACCCCTCCATGAAGGTGCGGGCCTACTCGAAGGGCAACCGCCAGAAGGTGGTGCTGATCGCCGCGCTCATGACACGGGCCGACCTGCTGATCCTCGACGAGCCGACCTCGGGGCTCGACCCGCTCATGGAGCGGGTCTTCCGCGACTGCGTGCACGAGGCCAAGGCGCGCGGGCAAAGCGTGTTCCTGTCCTCGCACATTCTGAGCGAGGTGGAGGCCCTGTGCGACCGGGTGGCCATCCTGCGCGCCGGGCGGCTGGTCGAGCTGGGCACGCTCGACCAAATGCGCCACCTCTCCGCCGTCTCGGTCGACGCCACGTTTTCGGGGGCCCCGCCCGACCTCTCGGCCGTGCCGGGGGTGAGCGACGTGCACACGCACGGGCACGAGGTCAGCCTCGAGCTGCGCGGGCCGGTGGCGCCGCTGGTGCGCGAGCTGGCCACGACGGACGTCACCACGCTGCTGAGCCGCGAGCCGTCGCTCGAAGAGCTTTTCCTCAGCCACTACGGCGACGCCTCGCCCGACGGGGGGGCCGATGGCCCTCGCTGAGCTCGCCCGGCCGCCGGCGCCCGCCGCCTTCGGGCGGCGGCCCGCCCTGGTGGTGGCCCGGCGCACGGCCCAGTCCGCCGGCCGCTCGGGGCTGCTGTGGGGCTACGTCTTCGGCGTGTTCGTGGCCTCCGCCGCGTGGAGCTACACCAGCATCTACAAGACCCAGGCCCAGCGCGACCAGCTGCAGGCGGCCTTCGGCGCCAACAAGGCGACCATCGCGCTGTTCGGGCCCGCGCCGGCGCTGAACACCGTGCAGGGCTTCACCGTGTTCAAGGTCTCCATGACGCTGATGATCATCGGCGCCGTGTGGGGCCTGCTGACCAGCTCGCGGCTCCTGCGCGGCGAGGAGGACGCCGGCCGGTGGGACCTGCTGCTGGCCGGCCAGACCACCCGGCGCGCCGCCACGGCCCAGGCCCTGGCCGGGCTGGGCGTCGGCGTCGTGGTGCTGTGGGCCGTGACGGCCGTCATTGCCGCGCTGGCCGGTCTTTCGGCGCGGGTCGACATCGCGGCGGGACCGGCGCTGTTCCTGGCCCTGGCCCTGGTCAGCCCGGCGCTGATGTTCCTCGCCGTCGGCGCGGTCACCAGCCAGGTGGCACCGACCCGCCGCATGGCCGCCGGCTACGGCGCCCTCGTGCTCGGCGTCAGCTACGGCCTGCGCATGGTGGGCGACGCCGGCATCGGGCTGAACGCGCTGACGTGGCTCTCACCGCTCGGATGGGTGGAGCACCTGGCGCCGCTGACGTCGAACGACCCCTGGCCCCTCGTGCCGATTGTCGTCTTCACCGGCACGCTCGGTGCGCTCAGCATCGGGCTGGCCGGTCGGCGCGACGTCGGCACCAGCCTCGTACCCGACCGTTCCCACAGCGCACCCCGGCTGCGGCTGCTCGGTGGGCCGTTCGGCCTGAGCGTGCGCCTCCTCCGGGGCACCGCAGTCAGCTGGCTGGTCGCCTTGGCGGCGACCGGGCTGCTGGTCGGGTCGGTGGCCAAGGCCGCCGGCAGCACGCTGTCGGGCTCCTCGGTGCAGGACGTCTTCGACCGGCTCGGTGCCACCGGCGGCGGGGTGGCCGCGTATCTCGGGGTGGCGTTCCTCATCGTGGCCGTCCTGGTCTGCTTCGTGGCCGCCGGCCACATCAGCGCCGCCCGCACCGAGGAGTCCGAGGGCCGGCTCGACCAGATCGTCGTGCGGCCGATTTCGCGCCGGCGCTGGCTCGGCGGCCGCCTGGCCCTGGCGCTCGTCCTCGTCGGCCTGAGCGGCCTGGCCGGCGGCTTCTTCACCTGGGCCGGCGCGGCCACCCAGCACACCGGCGCCGGCCTGGGCCAGCTGCTGGCCGCCGGCGTCAACGCGGCCGCGCCGGCGGTGTTCCTGCTCGGGGTGGGCACGCTGCTCATCGGGGTGTGGCCCCGCGCCGCCCCGGTCGGCGTCTACGTCGTGCTGGGCTGGTCGCTCCTGATTGAGCTCGTCGGCGGCATCGGGGCACTCAGCCGGTGGCTGCTCGACACCTCCCTCTTCCACCACGTGGCGTCGGCGCCGGCCGTGCCGGTCGACTGGGCACAGGTGGGGGCGCTGGCCGCGTGCGGCCTGCTCGGCGCGCTGGTCGGCACGGTCGCTTTTGCCCGCCGGGACCTGCAGGGCGCGTGAGCGGGGAGCCTCGGCCCCCGCCCCGGCCCGCGCCCCTCGATCGCGACGTCCGCGCCTTCGAGAAACGGGCGTCGACCTACGACACCGGGTGGCGCGGGCGCCTGCACCGCGACATCGCCACGGCCACGGCCGACGTCGTTCTCGCCCTCCAGCCGCCCCGCCGCCTCCTCGACGTCGGCTGCGGGACGGGAATGCTCCTCGGCCTCCTGGCCGGGCGGCTCCGCGACACGGAAGCCCTGTGCGGCATCGACGCAGCGGAAACGATGGTCAAGGCGGCGACGGCGACGCGGCGCGATCCCCGTCTCCGTTTCGCCGTGGGCGTGGCCGAGGCGCTGCCGTATCGCGACGCATCGTTCGACCTTGTGGTCAGCACGACGTCGTTCGACCACTGGCGCGATCAGCGGGCCGGTTTGGCCGAGTGCCACCGGGTCCTCGCTGCGGGCGGCCATCTGGTGCTGACCGACCTCTTCTCCCGCTGGCTCGCCCCGACCCTGCTCGGCTCCCGCCGCGCCAAGTGCCGCACCCGCAACCGGGCCGCCGTCGTGTTGCACGAGGTCGGGCTGCGCCACGAGTCCTGGCACGCGGTCATGCCGCTCGTCGGCACGGTGGTGGCCACCAAGGGCGGCGCGTCGTCGGCCGTGCCGACGCCTTGAGGTCGATCGCTAGCCGGCGGGGCGCAGCACCCGGCGGTGCTGGAGGAAGTCGACCAGCACGTAGCCGCCCAGGGCGTCGGGGGTGGTGTAGAAGGTGCGGCCGCCGTTGACCCGGGCGATCTGCTCCACGAAGGGGTAGTGGGTGCGCTGGAGGTCCAGCGCGAACGTGTTGATGACAATGCCCGCCCGCGTGCAGCGGATGACTTCGGCCATGGTGCGACGCAGGGTCTCGGGCACCGGTGGGTAGTTGAAGAAGACCTCGCCGTAGTCGTCGACATGCGCCGTCGGCTCACCGTCGGTGACCACAATTATCTGCTTGGTCCCGTGCTGGTGGGCCAGCATGCGCCGCGACAGCGCCAGCGCGTGCTGCAGGTTGGTGCCGTAGACGTAGTCCCACATGGCCGTGGGCACCTCGTCGGGCCGGATTTCCCGGGCCACCTCGGAGAAGCCGACGATGCCCAGGTAGTCGCGTGGGAACTTCGACGAAATCAAGGTCTGCAGCGCCATGGCCATGCGTTTGGCGGGGACGAAGTTGTCGCGCATCGGCATGGACATGGACAGGTCGACGCAGAGCACCGTGGCCGAACGCGACAGCGCCTCGACCTCGACCACCTCGAAGTCCTCGGGCTTGAGACGCACCGGGACGCCCGAGCCACCACGGCGCACCGCATTGTGCACCGTGGTCGAGAGATGCAGGTTCAGCGGGTCGCCGTACTCGTAGGCCTTGGTCGTCTCCTCGCGGTCGTGCCCGGCGCCCGTGCGCACGGCCGAATGGTCGCCGATGCGGTCCTTGTTGATCTGTCCGAAGAGATCGGTCAGCGCCTTCTGGCCGAGGCGCCGCACGCCCAGCGGGGTCAGCTCAATGCGCCCGCCCTGCTGCTCGATCAACCCGGCGTCGGCCAGCGACTTGGTCAGGTTGGCCAGGCGGTCGAGCGCCCGGGCGGCGTCCTCGCCCATGTGGTTCCTGACCTGGTCCAGGTCGATCTCGCCCAGGGCGGCGGGGCTCGAGGCGGACTGGAGCACCTCCTCCATGCGGTCGAGCTGGCTCAGCTGCGTCGCCAGGTCGGTGGCCCGGTTGACCCGCATCGGGCCCTCGCCGTTGAAGTCGTAGCTCTGCTGCCAGCCGGCCTCGGGGAAGGCGCGCTGGAGGTTCTGGGAGAGGCGCTCGACCTGCCAGCGCAGGTCCATGTCCTCGAGCACCGCCTCCATGAGCTGGCTCAGCTGGGCCCGCTGCTCGGGGGAGAGCGAGTTCCACACCGCCTGGGCGGCCGCCATGCGCTCGGCCAGCTGCTCGAGCAGCTCGTCGAGCGTCTCGGGGTTGCCGGGGAACATGTCGCCGAACTTCTCCATGAAGTCCCCGAAGCTGGGGTCGATGTCCTCGCCGGCCTCGCGCTGCTCGAGCATTTTGTTGAGGGCGTCGTAGGCATCGCTCATGCGCTGCATCTGCTCGGGGCTCATGTTGGACAGGGCGTCGGAGGCACCCTCGAAGAAGGTGTCGGCCATTTCGCGCCGCAATTCCTCGACCAGCTCCTCGAAGCGCTCCCGCGCCTCGCTCGAGACGAAGTCGTAGTGCTGCAGCGAGCTGATGCGGCCGGCCGGGTCGTCGGGCTGGAGGTCGAGGGCCATGCGGCGCTCGGTGGCCACGTCGTCGGTCACCTCGGTGCGGCGCTGGTCTTCGCTGGCGCGGGCGTCCTCGACCAGCTCGTCGATGGCGGCGCGCTCGTCCTGCTCAATTTCGTCGAGCTGGCGCGTCAGCTCTGCCATGCGGCCGTCGGGGTCGCCCTCGGCCAGCATTTCGGCCCGGCGCCGCCGCAGCTGGTCGAGCAGATCGCGCAGCCCGGCCACCTGCTCGCCGTCGGCCGTGCGGAAACCCGAGCGCAGCAGCCGGCGCAGCGCGTCGTCGAGGTCGCCGCCGGCCAGCAGGTCGTCGGTCAGGCCGGCCAGCAGGTCGTCGGGGTCGAGGTCGGAGAAGGCCTGGGTACCGTCCCATTCCGAGTAGTCGTAGCTGACGCTCACCGTGGCACCCCTGTCCTTCTCCTACTTACGCCCGCGGTAGAGGGCGCGGGCGCCCGAGGCGTCCTTGTTGAGCCGCTTGGTCAGGTGCAGTCCTTCGAGGAGGAACTCCATGGCGCTGGCCATGAGCGCAGGCGACTCGGAGTCGGCCGCCTCGGGGCCGGCCAGCTTGCGCGTCGCCGGCTCGAGCTCGGGGATGTCGGCCAGCACGGCCAGGTAGGCCGACGAGGGCAGGTCGTCGCCCACGTGCACCACGACCTGGTCGTGGAAGGCGGCGACGATCGACTGCGGGTCGTCGAGGGTGACGCGGCGCCGGAAGACCGACAGCGTGGCGGCGGCCACCAGCTGGGCCACCACCTCGTCCTCGTGTCCTTCCTCCATGGCCTCGACCTCGATCTTCCCCTGGGTCGAAGGCACGAGCGCCGCCAGATCGCTGACGCGGGGCACCGCCACGGGCTCACCCGTGCGCAGGGCGCGGCGCACGGCGGAGGCCACCAGCGTCTCGTAGTTGGCGATGGAGAGGCGGACCGACACCCCGCTGCGCTGGTTCAGGTGGGTGCTGCGCCGGGCCAGCTGGGAGACCTCGGCGATCACTTCTTTCATGAAGGGGGGCACGCTCACCGGCACGCCCGCCGTGGGCAGTTCCGCCTCCTGCTCCATGATCTTGACTTCGGTGTGGGTCTCGAACGGGTAGTGCGTGCGGATCTGCGCCCCGAAGCGGTCCTTGAGCGGGGTGATGATGCGGCCGCGGTTGGTGTAGTCCTCCGGGTTGGCCGTGGCCACCAGCATGATGTCGAGGGGCAGGCGGATGCGGTGGCCCCGGATCTGCACGTCGCGCTCCTCGAGAATGTTGAGCAGCCCGACCTGGATGCGCTCGGAGAGGTCGGGCAGCTCGTTTATGGCGAAGATGCCGCGGTTGACGCGCGGGATGAGGCCGTAGTGGAGCGCCAGCTCGTCACTCAGGTAGCGGCCCTCGGCGATTTTGATGGGGTCCACCTCACCGATGAGGTCGGCCATGGAGGTGTCGGGGGTGGCCAGCTTCTCCCCGTAGCGCTGGGAGCGGTGGGCCCAGTCGATCGGCGTGGCGTCGCCCAGCTCCTCGACCCGGTCGATGGCGAACCGCGAGACCGGGTGGTACGGGTCGTCGTTGATTTCCGAACCGCCGACGATGGGCAACCACTCGTCGAGCAGGCCGACGAGGGAGCGGATGACGCGGCTCTTGGCCTGGCCGCGCTCGCCCAGGAGGATCATGTCGTGGCCGGCCAGGATGGCGTTCTCGAGCTGCGGGATCACCGTCTCCTCGAAGCCCATGACCCCAGGCACGACCGAGGTGCCCGACGCTATGGCCTTGGCCGTATTGCGACGCATCTCCTCGGCCACGGAGACCGACTCCCAGCCGCTGGCGCGCAGGTCGGCCAACGAGGTGGGGAGGTCCGACGGGTGCTTCAGGCCGGCCGGGTCGGGCGTGGCGGAGGGATCGAAGTGCGAAGAAGGGCCGTCCATGGACGAAGCCTACGCCCGAAGGCTCTGAGCAGGCGCGGCCGGGCTGGGGGCTACGCCCGTGTCATCGCCACCCCGGAACGGGGCGGATCGGTGGGCCGGCGCCGACGACGCACGTCTCGGGGCGACAGGGTTCTCGTCCCACCCGACAGAGCGGGGGCCGGGAAGCCGGACGTCCCGCGCCGCCACGACGAACCCATCGGGAGCGGAGTCGCACCAGCCCACGGTGGTGAACGGTCGGCCCGGGATCCGGGTTGTGCAGGGCCGCGTCGAGGATCGCGACGTCGGGACCGGCCGCCGCCACCGCCGGCATGGGCGCCGCCTAAACGTACCGGTTAAGCGTTTTCACGCAGGCGTCCCGGCCCTCGGACCCGAGCCAGAACCAGAACCCGCACCCGCCTGCCCGACCTGTCCCACCTGCCCCACCTGCCCCAACCGCCCCGGCGCCACCGCATGCCGCGCCACCAACTGGTCGGCCAGCGCCCGGGCCGGCCGCGCCAGCGCCCGGTCGCCCCGCTGGGCCAGGGCCACGGTCCGCCGCAGGCCGGGCGCCGAGAAGGGCACCCCGACCAGCGAGCCGTCACCGGGCAACGCGATCGCCGGCACCACGGCCGCCCCCAGGCCGGCCGCGACGAAGGCCAGCACCCCGGCCATTTCGCCGCCCTCGCTCACCAGGCGGGGCGACACCCCGGCCGCGGCGCACGCGTCGAGGGTGACCGCTCGCAGGTCGTAGCCCTCGCGGAACATCACCAGGTCCAGTCCGTCGAGGTCGCGCACCCCCACCCGGCGGCGCCCGGCCAGCGCCGACCCGGGCGCCGTGGCCAGCACCAGCGGGTCGTCGAACAGGGGCACCGTCACCACGAGCGGATCGGTCACCGGCTCCACCACCAGGGCCAGGTCGACCTCGCCCGCCGCCACCTGGGGCACCAGCTGGTGCGAGCCCGCCTCCACCACCGACAGGTCGATGCCCGGGTGCGACGCATGGAACGACACCAACGCCGGCGCCAGGAGCGACGTCACCAGGCTCGGCGTGGCCCCCACGGCCACGCGGCCCCGCACCATGCCCGACAGCGCCCGCGCCTCGGCGCCGGTCGCCTCCACGTCGGCCAGCACCCGTTGCATGAAAGGCAGCAGCGCCGAGCCGTCCGGCGTGAGCGTCACCCGGCCCTGGCCCGGGCCCCGGTTGAACAACACCACGCCCAGCTCGTGCTCGAGCAGGCGCACCTGACGTGAGAGGGACGGTTGGGCCAGGTGCAGGCGATCGGCCGCCCGGGTGAAGCTCTGCTCTTCGGCCACGGCCAGCGCGTACGCCAGCTGGTGGAGCTGCATCGTTTAAGAGCTTATCGCTCTGATTTTCATGCTGTTTATGTCTTTGACGTGCCGAACGGAGCGGCCGTACATTCTCAGCCACCGGTCGGCGCAACTTGCGCCGGGCCCGGCGTGGCCTGATGATTTGGCGGCCGCGGCCCTGGGCCGGGCCTGAGGAGGTGCGAGTGACGACGACGGCCGAGAGTCCGACCGCCACGGCGGTCGCCATCGGGACACGGGGCGGGCCGGACAAGCCCACGCTGCGCAACGACTTCTGGTGGGTGGAACCGGTGGTCACGGTGGCGGTGCTGACCGCCTTCGTCGTCTACTCGACCTGGGCCGCCTTCGTCGGCAAGAACTACTACGCCGGGCCCAGCCTGCACCGCGACCTGATCTCGCCCTTCTACTCCCCTTGTATCGCCAACAGCTGCGTCCCGGGCAGCCACACCTTCGGCACCCTGCCCTTCTGGAACTACTCGCCGGCGCTGCTCATCCTCATCTTCCCGCTCGGCTTCCGCCTCACCTGCTACTACTACCGCAAGGCCTACTACCGCTCCTTCTGGTGGTCGCCGCCGGCCTGCGGCGTGGCCGACGCGCACGGCAGCTACAGCGGCGAGACGCGCTTCCCGCTGATCCTCCAGAACATCCACCGCTACTTCTTCTGGATCCTCCTCCTCTTCAACTGCGTCCTGACCTACGACGCCATCCTCGCCTTCCGCCAGCCCGGCCTGGGCATCGGCGTCAGTGTCGGCACGGTCGTGCTGTGCGCCAACGCCGCCTTCTTGTGGCTCTACTCGCTGTCGTGCCACGCCTGCCGCCACTTCTGCGGCGGCCAGGTCAAGTCGTTCGCCAAGCACCCCACCCGCTACAAGCTCTGGAAGTTCGTCACCCCGCTCAACGCCCGCCACATGCGCTTCGCCTGGATCAGCCTCTTCGGCGTGGCCCTGTGCGACCTCTATGTGCGCCTGGTGGCCAGTGGGACCATCCACGACCCCGGCTTCCACTTCTAGGCCACCGGGAGAGCACGGACATGGCCGACTACGAGACCTACGACTACGACGTCATCATCATCGGCGCCGGCGGCTCCGGGTTGCGGGCCGCCATAGAAGCCAAGGAGCGCGGCCTGCGGGTGGCGGTCGTCTGCAAGTCGCTGCTGGGCAAGGCGCACACCGTCATGGCCGAGGGCGGCATGGCGGCGGCCATGGGCCACGTCTGGGCCGAGGACAACTGGCAGGTCCACTTCCGCGACACCATGCGCGGCGGCAAAATGCTCAACAACTGGCGCATGGCCCAGATCCACGCCATGGAGGCACCCGACCGGGTCTTCGAGCTCGAGCGCTGGGGGGCGCTGTTCGACCGCACGAAGGACGGCCGCATCACCCAGCGCGACTTCGGCGGCCACCGCTACGCCCGGCTGGCCCACGTGGGCGACCGCACCGGGCTCGAGCTCATCCGCACCCTGCAGCAGAAGGTGGTCTCCATGGGGACCGACGTGTTCATGGAGTGCAAAATCCTGCGTCTGCTGCCCGATGCCGAGGGGCGCATCTCCGGCGCCGTGGGCTACATGCGGCCGACCGGTGAAATGGTCCTCTTCACCGCCAAGGCCTTCGTGCTCGCCACCGGGTCCATCGGCAAGGCGTGGAAGTACACCTCCAACTCGTGGGAGTCGGTCGGTGACGGCCACGCCATGGCCATCTGGGCCGGCGCCGACGTGATCGACATGGAGTGCGTGCAGTTCCACCCGACGGGCATGGTGTGGCCGCTGTCGGTGCGCGGCATCCTCGTCACCGAGGGCGTGCGCGGCGACGGCGGCGTGCTGCGCAACTCCGAGGGCACGCGCTTCATGTTCAACTACGTGGCCGACATGTTCCGGGCCGAGACGGCGGACACCGAAGAAGAGGCCGACGCCTGGTACGACGACCACATCAACTACCGGCGCACGCCCGACCTCCTCCCCCGCGACGAGGTGGCCCGGGCCATCAACTCCGAGGTGAAGGCGGGACGGGGCACTCCGCACGGCGGCGTCTACCTCGACATCGCCTCGCGGCGCACGCCCGAGTACATAAAGCGCCGGCTCCCCTCCATGTACCACCAGTTCATGGAGCTGGCCGGCGTCGACATCACCGCCGAGGCCATGGAGGTCGGGCCGACGTGCCACTACATGATGGGCGGAGTGCGCGTCGACGCCGAGACGCAGGCCGCCACCGTGCCGGGGCTCTTCGCCATCGGCGAGGTCTCGGGTGGCATGCACGGGGCGAACCGGCTCGGCGGCAACTCGCTCTCGGACCTCATCGTCTTCGGGCGCCGGGCCGGCATCGGTGCGGCCGAGTTCGCCGAGGCCCGGTCCGGCCTGCCGGGCGTCGACGCCGCCGCGGTCGCCTCGGTGATCGACGAAGCGTTCGCGCCCTTCGGGCGTGAGGACGGGTACAACCCCTACAGCGTCCACGAGGAGCTGCAGGAGACCATGCAGGCGTTGGTGGGCATTATCCGCACCGGCCCCGAGCTCGAGGAGGCGCTGGCCAAGCTCGAGGATCTCAAGCAGCAGACGGCCAAGGTGCAGGTCAAGGGCGGCCGGGCCTACAACCCGGGCTGGAACCTGGCCACCGACTTGCCGTCCATGATCACCACGTCCATCGCCGTCGCCCAGGGCGCGCTCAACCGCAGGGAATCGAGGGGCGGCCACACCCGGGAGGACTACCCGGGTCCCGACCCCGAAATGGGCAAGGTCAACTTCGTGCAGCACCAGACCGGCGAGCGCGGCTACCTGGCGCCGATCGCCATTGCGCCCGAGCCGCTCCCGGTCATGCCGCCCGAGCTGCAGGCACTCTTCGAGGAGGGACACTGATGGCCGACGACAAGGTGGTCATGCGGGTCTGGCGCGGCGACGCCGACGGCGGCGAGTTCACCGACTACGTCATGCCCGCCGTCGAGGGCGAGGTGGTGCTCGATGTGATCCACCGCATTCAAGCCGACCCCGCGCCGGACCTGGCCTGCCGCTGGAACTGCAAGGCGGGCAAGTGCGGCTCGTGCTCGGCCGAAATCAACGGTCTGCCCCGCCTCATGTGCATGACGCGCATGGACACCCTGCCCGAGGGCGAGGCGGTGACGGTGGCGCCCATGAAGACGTTTCCCATCATCCGCGACCTCGTGACCGATGTCTCGTTCAACTACGAGGTGGCCAAGACGATCCCCGCCTTCGAGCCGGGCCCCGAGCCCGAGGGCGGCTACCGCATGCAGCAGATCGACGTCGAGCGCGGCCAGGAGTTCCGCAAGTGCATTGAGTGCTTCATGTGCCAGGACGTCTGTCACGTCATCCGCGACCACGAGGACAACAAGCCCAAGTACGCCGGCCCGCGGTTCTTCATCCGTTTCGCCGAGCTGGAAATGCACCCGCTCGACGTCAACGACCGCCGCGAGCTGGCCCAGCAGAGGGGCCTGGGCATGTGCAACATCACGAAATGCTGCACCGAGGTCTGCCCCGAGCACATCAAGATCACCGACAACGGCATCATCCCGATGAAGGAGCGGGTGGTCGACGCGCGCTACGACCCGGTGGCCTGGCTCGGGCGCAAGATCACCGGGCGCACGAAGAAGACCGCCGACGAGGCCGCCGCCGGCTGAGCCGGAGGAGCGGCCCCGGCCGCGCCGCGACACCATGCCCCGCTACCTCTCGCCGGAATGGGTGCAGACCTTCGACGCTGCGCTCGGCGCGCTCGACCTGACCGACGCCGTCGCGGCCGCCGGCGCCGGCTCGCTCGCCGCGGCCGACGGCGCCTTCAGCGTGGCCCAGGTCGTCCAGGGCGTCCCGGGCCAGCCCGGCGACGTGCGCCTGCGGCTGACCGTGGCCGACGGCCATGCCCACCTGGCGTTCGACGAGGGCGTGACGCCGGCCAGTGCCACCATCGTCCTCGGTTACGCCGACGCCCTGGCCTTGTCGACCGGCGAGCTCGACGCGGCCGACGCGCTGGCCGACGGGCGCGTGCGCGTGCGCGGCGACCTGGCCGCGCTCGGTGGCCGGCCAGGAGGTCCTGGCCGCCGCCTCGGCCCAGCTCGGCTCGACCCTGGCGGACCTCACCGAACCGCCCGACTAGCGACGTGGCCCACGCCCGTCCCCCGGACTTCGGCGGCCGTTACGCCGGGAGCGTGGCGCTGGTGACGGGCGCCTCCACCGGCCTCGGGGCCCAGCTGTGCCGGGACCTGGCCCGCGCCGGCGCCGTCGTCGTCGGCCTGGCCCGCACCACCGAGCGCCTGGAGGAGCTCAAGGTCGAGCTGCAGAAGGACTCGCCGGCGTCGGACACCATCACCTGCGACGTGGCCGACACCGACGCGCTGCGGCGGGCCCTCCACACCGTCGCCACCACGAAAGGGCCCATCGACCTCCTGGTCAACAACGCCGCCATCGACCCGGGCGTGCGGCTGGTCGAGATCACCGAGGCCGACTTCCGTCGCACCCTCGACGTGAACTTCTTCGCGCCGGTGGCCGCCACCCTGGCCGTCATGGGCACCATGGCGGAACGGGGCCACGGGATCATCGTCAACGTCTCCTCCGACGGCGGCCGCCTGGCCTCGCCGGGGCCCGGGGCCTACCCCTCGTCGAAGGCGGCCCTGTCGGCCTTCAGCGAGTCGATTTCGTTCCGGCTGGCGCCCCGGGGGGTCCACGTCCACGTCGTCTACCCGGCCTTCATGCCCACCGCGCTGGGCCTCGGGGCGCTGGGGCGCGGGCTGCGCCGCCCGCCCCGCCTGACCACCCGCAGCGTCGAGACGGTGTCGCGCCGGATCCTGGCTCGATCCGGGGGGCCCTCGCTCGAGATCAGCGTCTCGGGGCTGATCGACGCGGCAATGGTGTTCCGAGCCGCCATGCCCCGCACCTATCACCGGTTGCGGCGTAACTGGTAGGCGGCCGCCGACCTGGGCCTCCGGACCTGGGCCTGACCTGAGCGTTTGACGGGACGATGAATTGACCGGCTGTTGGGCGGGAGGGGTCCCTGACGGCTAGGCGAACAACAGGTGACAGAACTATCGTGTCCGTACCGGCTCGCAAACGTCGGGTCGGTGGCAGGAGGGCGACGTGCACCAGACGTTCGACGACCACTTCCTCTTGAAGTATCGAGCCCTGCTCGACGCAGAAGACCTGGCGTTCGACGAGCTCGAGCACGCATGCGAAGAAGGCGATCGCATGCAGTTCGACAAGGACATGGTCGATTGGCACAACGCCCTCGAACACAAGCTCCTCTTCTTGGCCAACCACGGCATCGAGGTGAAGCTGCCCGTCCTGCGCTGATCGGCCGGCCTCCGGGCCGGTTCCGCCGGACGACACCCACGGGCACCGCGTGCGGTGGGTCGCGCCCGAGCGCAAAACGAAGAGCGACGACGGCGGCGACCCGGGCGTACGCTCGCCGAAGATCAGGCTGAACATCGCGCTGCCCTTCTCGCGGATAAAGACAGGGGAGGCGAGCAAGGACTTGACGGAGCTGGCCGACGTCGTGGCCGATCTGCTCATCGCCCTCGAGGACGTCCTGCCGGTGGACCGGTGGAAGGAGTTGTGCGAGCAGGCGGAGGCGCTCCGCACCCGGCTCGGCTGAGAGCGGGTCACGGTCAAGCTGCTCGACGACTCAGGACCTCCGCCGGTGCGTAGTGATCGACGAGTCCCGGACGCCGGACAACGTCCACGAGCCGGGAACACCTTTCAACGTGTGCTCACCCCGCTCGACGGACGCGATGGCCGACCCAGCGGCCAGGGTCACTCCAGTCCGATGGACCGCGCCACGTCGCGCACGGTCGCCTCGAAGAGCGCGGCGGGGTCCAAGACGGTGTTGCGCCAGTGGCCGAACACCTCGAGACTGATGGTGCCGACCACAGTGGTCCAGCCCTGAATGGCCAGCACCACCGTGGCCACCGGCAGGCCGGGCAGGAGCCCGTCGCTCACCGGCGCCACGGCTTCGCGCAACTGCGCCGGCACCTCGCCTCCCGGCGCCGGCCGCAACCGGCCGACCTCCTGGGCGTCGACCACCGGGCGCACCATGGCCCCGGCGATCCGGGCGTAGGGGACCACGGTGTCCTCGGGCGCCTGGTAGCCCGGCACGGGTGTTCCGAAGATGAGGCCCCACTCGTGCGGGCGCTCGAGCGCCCAGTCCCGCATCGCCCGGGGCACCGACAAGAAGCGTTCGGCGTCCGGCGCCTCCAGGCGCAGGGCACCCTCGGCCGCCGCCTCGGCCGTCTCGGCCAGCGACTCGTAGGCGGCCAGGATCAGTCCGCTCAGCAGCGCATCGCGCCCGTCGAAATACCGGTAGAGGGCCGACGGTGCCATGCCCAGGTCGCGGGCGATGGAGCGGAGGGACAGCGCCGCCGCCCCCTGTCGCCCCAGGTGCTGGCGGGCCACGGCCAGGATTTCGGCCGTCATCTCCTCGCGCACGCGCTCGCGGGCCGTCCGTGGGGCCGAGATCGTCATCCGCCCAGTGTGACCGTTCCGGAGTGAGAACACAAGTACTTGACAAGAACAGTGTTCGCATTTATTATCACTGTTCATGAAGAACGATACGACCACCCAGGAGGCCCCGATGACCACCACGACCGTCCCCACCGCCACCGCCGGCGGCAGCGGCACACAACGACCGAGGCCCCGGCCGCCACCCACTACCGGAGCCCCGACTGGTTCACCCGCCACATCTTCAACCGGGCCGTTGCCGGCCTGACCCGCCTGGGCCTGAGCGTGTGGGGCTCGCGGGTGCTCGAGCACCGCGGGCCGCACCACCGGCGAGCTCCACCACACGCCGGTCAACCTGCTCACCGTCGAGGGGACCGAGTACCTCGTGGCGCCGCGGGGCGTGACCCAGTGGGTCCGCAACGTGCGCTCCTCGGGGGGTCACCTGGTGCTGATCCTCGGGCGCCGGCGCCGCATCTGCACCGCCACCGAGCTGGCGCCGGCCGACAGCATTCCGGTCCTGCGCGCCTACCTCCGGAAGTGGAAGTTCGAGACCGGCATGTTCTTCGACGGCATCACGCCCGACGCCAGCGACGACGAGTGGCTCGACGTCGCCGCCCGCCACCCCGTGTTCGCGCTGCGCTGAGCGCTGCCGAGAGGCGCGTCACGCGAATTGCAACGAGGTCCTCAGGGGGATTCCAGGTTCCTCAATGTTGGGATTCAGCACCTTGCACCATGGTGGTGTGGTGGACGCCATCGTCTTGGAGTCGTGCCACAGCACGTGGGTCTTCGACACCGAGCACCAGCGGTACTGCCGCATATTGAAGGGCATCGAAGTCGCCGATCGGCCGGTGAGCACCGAGTGGCGCCCGTACTGGTCCCTCCATGTCGAGCCGCACATCGAGAGCTTCACCATCTACCTGAACGCAGCCCACACGCGTCAGGTCCGATCGTGGCGACACACGCGGGACTGCGCGCAATGTGGCGGCCACGAGACAGCCGAACTTTCGATCGACGACATCCGCGACGCCGTGCACCTCTGATTCGCCGCCGTCGGCCGCACGGGCGCCCGGCGATCCCTGCTGATCCACTCCCCCGCCGACTGTTCCCGGGCGATCACACCGGCTCAGGGTCAACTGGGCAAGAATGCCCGCAATGGCGTTCGGTCAGCAATCGGGTCCACCCGCCTCGGCCCAGCAGGTGAGAGAGCTTCTCGACCTCCTCAAAGGCGCCGGCCATTCCGACTTCCGTGATGCGCGCGGCCCCATGGGTTTCACCCAGCGTCAGGCGGGGGGAAAGTTCTCACGCGACGAGGCGACCGCCTTCATCGCCCAGCTCCAGGACGCCGAGTCGGAGGGCAGCGGCGCCGTGGCCGCGCCGGTCTGGCGGCAATCCGCCCAGGAGCAGATGATGAAGTCCCTGAAGTCCGAACAGCTGGCCGACGAGCTTCGTCGCCGTGGCTGGACCGCCATCGAACCGTAGAGACCCGGACCCGGCGCCTGTCACGGCCCGGGGCTCGGCCCGGGCCGCCCACCGGACCTCTGGAGACTTGATCGGACCGACCGTCAGCCCTCCCGAATCGACGCCGGGTCGACGCCCACCCCGCCCGCCGCGCTGCTGGCATAGACCGCCAGCGCGAAGCGAAGCACCTCGACGGCCTCTTCCGCCCCCCAGTACAAAGGGCCCTCGCCGGTCCGGAGCCAGCGCAACCAGTGGCGTCCCGAGTCCCGGAAGCTGCTGGCCCAGTCGTCGTCGAGGGCATGGTACGTCCGCATTTCGCCGTCGACGTAGGTCTCGAGACTCGGTTGTTGGATGCCCCGGCCGGTGCAGCGGTTCACCCGTGAGTAGCCGCGCCGACCCGTCACCTCCCACCGCTCGTCATTGGTGTAGTAGTCGGACCGGAGGTACATGTCGGGGGCCAGCGTGATGTCCCACACGCCGCGGATGCCGTTCTGGTGCTCCCAGACGATGGTGGTCGGCGCGTCCACCTCTATGTCGGGCATGACCTCGGTGCCCCCCACCCACGCCCGCACCTCCCGCAGGGGGCCGAAGAGCCACAACGCCGTGGCGAGCTTGTGCCAGCCGTCGTCGAACACCAGGATGCCCCGGCCGCGCCGCATCTGGGCGAACTGCCATTCGAAGCTGGACCGGGGCACGTCCCAGCCACCGCGGCCGCTGCCCACCATCTTCATGTGGTAGCCGCTCACCGCGCCGAGATCCCCCGACTCGACCGTCTCCTTCAGTCGCTGCAACGGCTCGTAGAACAGATAGTTCTCCATGACCCGCAGGACGCGGTCGTTCGCCCGGGCCGCCTCGAGCATCTGCCGGGCCTCGACCAGGTCACTGCACATCGGTTTCTGCAGGTTCAGATGCCAGCCGTAGCCGAGCATTTCGCAGACCCCCTCGGTGTGGAGCGGAATCGGGAGCAGCACCTCGGCGGCGTCGACCGCCAGCCCACTCGACGCCAGTTCGGCTGCCGTGGCGAACGTGCGCGCCCCGGGCCAATCGGCTTGCCGTTGGGCCTGACGCCGCGGATCGGGATCAACGAGTGCGACGACCTCGACGTCCGGGTTGTCGACGTAGGCGCGGACGTTGAGGTCGTAGATCCGACCCAACCCGACGAAAGCGGCCCGGACCGGCCGGTCGTAGGGAAGGAAGGTCACCTGTTTGATTCGGCTCGGACCCAGTGCGCCTCGGTGAAGCGGCGCAGCTCACCGAAGCGCTCGGCATCCTCCGGCGCCATGCCGAGGAATCCACCGTGGCCGGCTGCCTCCCACACGTGGAGCTCGGCCTCGACGCCGGCCGCCAGCAGAGCCCGGTGCATGCGCACATTGTCCGACAGGAGCCTGTCGCGGGTGCCCGTCAGGAGGATGGCGGGTGGAAACCCGGTCAGGTCGCCGAACAGCGGTGAGATGTAGGGCTCCCGGCGATCGTGGCCACCGGCATAGATCTCGGTGCTCGGCCCGACGGGTCCGGAGAGAACGTTGTCGAGGCCGTCGTTGGTCTGCCACGAGTCGCCCGAACCCGTGAGGTCGAACGCGCCCGTGTTGAACACGACCGCGGCGGGCAGGGGGAGTCCCTCGTCGCGGGCTCGCAGGATCAGCGCCCCGGCCAGGTTCCCCCCGGCCGACGTCCCGCCGACGATGATCTCGCTCGGGTGGCGCTCGTCGAGGAGCAGCCGGTACGCCGTGAGGCAGTCGTCGAGCGGAGTGGGAAACGGGTGGTCGGGTGGCATCCTGTAGTCCACCGACCAGGCGCGGACCCCGATCGCGCTGGCCGAGGCGATCGTGGTCCTTTTGCACAGGTCGCCACCACCGAGGACCCAGGCGCCCCCGTGAATGTCGAGGAACACCCGGCGGTCGTCGGCCGCGACGTGGCCGGGCGTAATGACGTAGAGCGGGCACGGTCCGATGTCCCGCTCCTCGATGGTGCCGGCGAACCCGGCGGTCGCGTCACCAACCATGGAGCGCACGAACCCGTCGGTCTCGGCGACATAGGCCTTCCAGCCTTCAGTGTCGTCAAGCGCCGGGAGCTCCCTCGGTGGCGGCCCGAGCCGGCCCATGCCCAAGACCGCCTGAGCCTCCGGGCTGACGGACGTGGGGACGGGTATCTCTCGGGCCGGCATCTGAACCATGGGGCGATCGTACCGATCGTCCACGTTGTGCGCCCGAGCCCGTCGACCGGACTGCAGATGACGCGTCGCTCGTCGGAACGTCAGTCGCTCTCGTTGCGATGGGGACGGCCGGCGTGGGCAGGTTGGTCGGAAAGGTTCGCGTGGACAGGTTGGCGCGGCCAAGTCCAGACCTTCCGGCGAGCGTGCGCCGCCGGCGTCGGCGTCGCCATCCCGGCGAGTGGAGGAGGGACTGGGCGATAGCCTCGCGGCGTGCCCGAAGACCTCGGTCCGCTGCTCGCCCGCACGGCGGCCCACATGGCCGAGTACCGCAGCGGCGCCGCCGACGCAGCTGTCTTTCCGGCCGTCGATCTGGACGATGTGCGCGCCGCCATCGGCGGCCCCGTGCCCGAGGACCCCACGCCGGCCTCCGCCGTCATCGATCAGCTGATCGCCGGTGTCGAGCCGGCCGTCGTCGCCACGACCGGTCCCCGCTACTTCGGGTTCGTCGTCGGTGGCGCCCTCGCTGCCCCCACGGCCGCCGAGCTGCTCGTGGCGGCCTGGGACCAGCCGGCCTACAACTATCTGTCGTCGCCCTCGTCCGCCGTCGTCGAGGAGATCGCGGGCGACTGGCTCACTGACCTGCTCGGACTTCCCGCCGGCGTCTCCATCGGTTTCGTCACCGGAGCGCAGGCGGCCAACACGGTCTGTCTGGCGGCGGCCCGTCACCAGGTGCTCGCCGCCGCCGGCTGGGACGTCGAGCGGGACGGCCTCACCGGCGCGCCATCTGTCCGCGTGGTCGCCAACGGCGAACGACACGCCACCATCGACCGCTCGCTCCGTCTCCTGGGTCTCGGTGCCGGTGTCCTCGAACCCGTCGCCACGGACGCCAACGGTGCCATCGAGGTCGAGGCGCTGGCTGCCGCGCTCGGGCAGGGGCCCCCGGGTCCCACCATCGTGTGCCTCCAGGCCGGCAACGTGAACACGGGTGCCTGCGACGACCTGGCGGCGGCCATACCGGTCGTGCACGAGCACGGGGGATGGGCCCATGTCGACGGGGCCTTCGGGCTGTGGGCGGCGGCCAGCCCCACCACCCGCCATCTGGTCAAGGGCGTCGAAGCCGCCGACTCGTGGGGTACCGACGGCCACAAGTGGCTCAACGTCCCGTACGACTCGGGCTACGCGTTCTGCGCCGACCCCGACGCGCACGCGGCGGCCATGGCCTATACGGCCGCCTACCTGGTCGGGCAGACACCCGCCGCCGTGCGGTCGCCCGGCGACTACGTGCTCGAGTCGTCCCGCCGGGCCCGGGGCGTGGCCACCTGGGCCGCCATTCGCCAGCTCGGGCGCCAGGGGATCGCCGAGCTCGTCGAGCGGTGCTGCGCGCTGGCCCGGACGTTCGCGGCCAAACTCGGCGCGGTCGAAGGCGTCCAGATCGGCAATGACGTCGTCCTCAACCAGGTGTTGGTGCGCTTCGGCGACGACGATGCGGTGACGGACCGGGTGGTGGCGGCCGTGCAGCAGTCGGGCGAGTGCTTCATGGGCGCCACCACGTGGCGCGGTCGTCGGTACATGCGCATTTCGGTGTCGAGCTGGCGTACGACCGAACAGGACGTGGATCGGTCGGTCGCCGCCATCGTCACCGCCACCCGGTCCTGAGTTCGCCGATCCCCCTCCGGTCGGCTCACCTCCATCTCACCCCGCGGCGCTTCGGCACCGCGCCCCGTTCTCGGGACTGGCCGACGCTCGGCCCCGGTCGGGAGCCCTGCCGCCGGCCTGGCCTGACTCCTTCCGCGTTTGCGTACCGGATTCACCCCGGGCTCGGTGGGCGCGGCATCATGTCGCCGTGACCACCCCTCTCGACCCGGCCGAACTCGGCTATCGCAACCTGATCGCCTTCAGCCGGGCGGTGACCCACTGGAGTTCCTGGGGCGCGCTCGAGGAGTCGGACGGTTTCGTGCTCTGCGCCGGCGGCAGCTGGATCCCCCTCGTCGGCAACGCGGCCTATCGCACCGACACCTCCGTCGACCCGGCCGAGCTCATCACCCGGGCCCGGGCCTTCTTCGCCGGGGTGGGGACGAGGCTTCAGCATCAAGGTGCGGGACAACGGCGAGGACGACGAACTGCGCCAGGCCTGCCTGGCCGCCGGGATCGAAGCCTTCGGGGAGACGGCCCCGCAGATGCTCGTCCGCCAACCACTGCCCGATCCGCCGCCGCCCCCGGGCGTCACCGTGCGCCCGGTCGACGACGAGGACGGCCTGCGCGCCTTCGTCGCCGTCAACGCGGAGGCGTACGGAACCTACGGCCTGCCGCCCGAGGAAGTGGACGTGACCTTCAACGACGCGGCGCGGGTGCTGGCCGACCCCGCCTGCCACATGATGATCGCCGCCCGGGACGCCACGCCCGTGGCCACCGCCATGCTCTACGAGAGCGATGGTGTGGCCAGCGTGCAGTGGGTCGGGACCGTCCCGGCCGCCCGCCGGAGCGGCCTGGGCGCGCTCGTCACCACCGTGGTCACCAACCTCGCCTTCACCCGGGGCGCGTCCTCGGTCACGCTGCAGGCCTCACCGATGGGTGCGCCCGTCTACCTCGCGCTCGGCTACGAGACCCTGTACAACTTCGCCGAGCACGTCGTCTGGAACAGCGGCTGAAGAAGGCGCCGGCGCGGAACTCAGCGCCGCAGCAGCAGGCCCCGTACATAGGCCGCCTGCCCGGCGTGCTGGAGGCAGTCGTCGACAATACTGACCAGCCGGACCCCCATGGTCACCGGAGGGTCCCAGCGCGTGTCCACCACGCGGTCGAGGTCGTCCGCCGACAGCCCCTCGAGCATGACATTCGTCCGGGCGTCGACGGCGGCCAGGTAGTCGAGCAGGACGCCGGCGTTCTCGGGGTTGACCGAGCGCACCTCGTCGGGGCCGTGCCCATAGCCCGTGTTGGACGGGTCGGGCTCGAGCCCGCAGCGCTTGGCCCACGGCCCGTTCACCCAGAGCTGGTCGGTCTCGAGCAGCTCGGCCACGTGGTGATCCTGGACCCGGGTCAGGTGCCAGATCAGCCACCCGACGGGGTTGGCCGCGGGCGCGGGCACCCAGGTCAGCTGTTCGGGATCGAGCCCGTCGACCGCGGCATCGGCCAGGGGCGGAACACGGCCGTAGAGCTCGAGCAGGAGGTCGGGAAGGTCCATGGAGGCAAGGTTAGGGACTCGGCCCGGGCCGCCGGCACGTCGAGCTCACGGCCCCCCGGCCAGCTCGACGTCCCCTTCCTGAATGTCGTAGCGCGCCTTGGCCGTGTAGGCCACCAGCACCACCACGATCACCGTCAGGACCAGCGCCGTGGGGCCGTTGCCGAAGCCCAGGCCGCTGGTGGCCTGGCCCTTGCTGAAGTAGTCGGCGAACGACGCCCCCACCGGGCGGGTCAGCACATAGGCGAACCAGAAGGCGAAGATGGCGTTGAAGCGGAGGAACTTCCAGCCGACCCAGGGAATCAGAATGAAGCCGCAGAAGAAGATGGCCGACGACAGGTAGCCCAGTCCCAGCGTGCTGGCGGTGAAGTCCCCCACCGCGGTGCCCAGCGCAAAGGTGGCGAAGACCGTGGCCCAGTAGAACATTCTCCCGCCGGCTCGTCGTGATGCTGTGGATGTCAAGCGTGTGCTCACTGTGGTCCCACCAGGACGAAGACGACGGCCAGCACGACGACCCAGAAGACCGTGGTCACCGAGTACGGCAGACCGAATCCCTTGTGCATGATGTCCGCCGCACCCGTCCCGGCGGTGGCGATGGCCAGCGCCAGGTACCAGTAGGGGACGGCGTGGTAGCGGCGTGTCCGGAACTGGAGGTAGAGGGCGGAGCAGAAGAGCGCCACCTCCACCAGGAACCCGACGCTCAGGCTGACCGTCGAGAGCCAGTCCGAGATGGCCTCGCCGGCGGCCGTCGTGGCGATCTTGATGACCCAGAACAGCGCGGTGACCTCGGGCACCTTGGCGGCCACGGGTTGCTGGGTGAACGCACGGAGCAGGGAACGCACGGTGGAGGGACCTCGGGGCGGAAGTGTGGTGGAACGGGCGGACCAGGCGGGCGCCGGGCCCGGTCGGAATCGGGTGCGACTATACCCGGTATGCCAGGTTCATCCCGGCGCCACCGGGAGCCCCCCTTGCGCCGCCGAGCGGTAGGCGGCGTCGACCAGGCGGTGGGCGTGCACGGCCTCGGCCAGGCTCGGCTCGGGCGGGCCTCCCGCCGCCACGGCGTCGAGGAAGTCCCGGTCCGCCTCCACGTAGGCCCGCAGCGCCAGCCCGGTCTCGTCGTCGGCCAGCGGGAGCGCGTCGACCCACTCGGGCGACGGGCAGTCGCGCACCTCCTTGGCCTCCGACGTCTGAATGTGCAACGGGCCGCGGAACTCGTTGCTCAGCCGCACCATGCCCTCGCGGCAGAACACCTCGATGCGCCGTGTCGAGCCGCGGCTCATGATGTCGTGCCACACACTGGTCAGCTGCGCCTCGAAGCCCGAGGCGAAGGACAGCGTCACCGCAGCCAGATCCTCCACTCCGGCGTGACCGGCGAAGTTGGCCGTGCGCGCCGACACCTGGTTCACCTCACCAAAGCAGAAACGCAGGATGTCGACGTCGTGGATGGAGTGCTCAATGAGGCATCCCCCACCCGCCTGCGCCACGTCGGCCCGCCACTGCGACGCGTAGTGGCCTCGTATGGGGAAGAACTGGTCGTCCCGGAAGATGGCCGTCATGGGTTCGCCCAGGGTCCCGCCCTGCACGATGTCGCGCAGAGCCCGAAAGACGGGGGCGCTGCGCAGCACCAGCCCGCACTGGCTGGGCACACCGGCGGCGTCTGCCGCCTCGGCCAACTCCAGCGCCCCGGCCAGGTCGGTGGCCAGCGGCTTCTCGCAGAAGACGGCCCGGCCCGCCACGACGGCGGCGTCGACCGCCGCCCGGTGGGCCGACGTCGGCGTGCACACCCAGACCACGTCGACGCGCGCGGCCACCTCGGCCGCGTCGGCCACCACGTCACCGCCCACCGCCCCGGCGAACCCCCGCGCCCGCCGCTCGTCGGCGTCGTGCACGGCCACGACGGCGGCGTCGACCACCCCGGCGTCGATCATCGCCTTGAGGCCCAGCCCGTGGCACCAGGCGATGAGGCCGGACCCGACAAAGCCGATGCGCAGCACGCCCGGGGAGACTAATGACCTTGGGCGGCTGCGCCCGAACGTGCTCAGCCCGACGGTCTCCAGGGCGTCACCCAGCCGTCGTCGGGCCAGCCCTCGGCGGCGGCCATCAGGGGGCCGCTCAGGGCGCCGTCGACCGCCTCCCTGATGAGGTCTGCGTGGCCGGCGTGCCGTGCCGTTTCCTCGATCAGATGGAGCAGCACCCAGCGCGCCGTGCACCCCTCGGCAGGAAACCACGGAGCGTCGGGCAGCGGGACGAGCCGGCCCAGGTCCTCGATGGACCCGGCGATCCGGTCCGTCTCGGCCGCCGCCGCGGCGTAGCCGGCCAACGCGTCGGGCAGGGTCTCACCGTCGTCGAGTCCGAAGCTGCCCAAGTAGTCGGCCATTGCCGTGCCCTGGTCGGCGTCGCCCTCGGTCGTTCGCTCCTCCAGGCGTGCCGCCCAGCCCCGCTCGCTGTAGGCCAGGTGTTTCACCAGGCCACCCGCGCTCAACGAGCTCGGGATCGGCGTCAGGCGCGCCTGCTGCTCTGTCAACCCGAAGCAGGCGGTGCGCACCGCCTCGCGCTGGTGGGCAAGGAAGGCCAAGAGGCCGTCCAATTCGCCCGTGACCGGTCGTGTGTGCATCGGCATGCGGTCATATTGCCCGGGTGGTGTTCGGGCTTGCGGAAACCCCCCGCGCCGACCCGGGTGAAGAGGTCGCCGCCGCCCCCTCCCGTTCCCCTCGGAACCCGGAGGGCTACCCGGACCCGCCCAGCGCCGCCACGAAGCGCGACGCCACCAAGGCCAACAGGGCGATCTCGTGGCGCTCCCGGCGCCGAATGGCCGCCTCGCGCCCGCCGCAGACCGTCAGCCCCGTCCCGGCCACCGGCTCCACGAACACGCCCGACCCCGTGGTGGCGTGGGCCGGATCCGCCCCGCTCTGCGCTCCCGCGGCGAAGGCGGCCACCCACTGCACCGTGGGCACCTCACCGTGCACCTCTTCGAAGCGGGTGAACCCGTCGTCGGCCAGTGCCAGCCAGGACAGAGCGAACAGCTCCCTCAGGCGCCCGGTGAGCGCCGCCATCGCCGCCGGCGGCGTGCTGGCCTGCAAAATCACGGTGGCGGCGTCGAGCACGGTGTCCTCCCGGTCGGGCGAATGGCCCGCGAGCGCGGTGACCTCCTCCACACCCGCCCCCGGCACGTTGCGCACGCCCCGCACCATGGCGTCGACGGCCTCGGCGGCGTCGGGTAGCTCGACCACCAGTTCGTCGATGGCCACCCCGGCTTCGCGCTCGAGCACCTCGAGCCCGACCACGTTGCCGTGCACCGCACCGATTTCGGCGGCCACCGCTCCGAGCACCCCTGGCGCGTCGGGCAGCCAAATGCGCAGCCGGGCCAGCACGGCTCAGGTGGTCCTGGTCATGCGGACCGCCACCCGCATGCTGTTCTCGGCGTTGCCGCCGTAAATGCCCTTCACCGGCGGGACGTCCGAGTAGTCCCGCCCGCGCCCGACGGCGACGTGGCGCTCCCCCACCTCGAGGTCGTTGGTCGGGTCGTAGCCCCACCACTTGCCCGTCCAGACCTCGACCCAGGCGTGGCTCTCGCCGGTGATCTCTTCGCCGATGGTGGCGTCGGGCTCGGGATGGAAATAGCCCGACACGTACCGGCTCGGGATCCCGGCCGAGCGGATGAGGGCCAGCGAGAGGTGCGCGAAGTCCTGGCACACCCCGGCCGCGTCGGCGTAGGCCTCGTTGGCCGACGTGTGCACGCTGGTCACGCCGCGCTGGTACTGCAATGCCTCATGGGTCCAGGCGAAAATGCGCCGGGCCGTCTCGAGCGGGCGGCCGCCGTTCAACCCGGCCGCCACCTCCACCAGCTCGGGGCCGGGAGCCGTGTACAGCCGGTGCGACACGTAGTCGGCCATGGTCAGCGACGCGTCGCCGACCTCGGACCAGTCGCAGTCTTCGGGCTCCTCCGCACCGTGCGTGTCCACCAGCGAGTTGCCGGTGATGGAGAGCACCTCGTGGCGGCGGTCCACGTTGAAGGCCACCACGTGGCTGCCCCAGTAGTCGACGTAGGGGTACTGCTGGGCGCCGGGGAGCGTGACGATCCTCGTCTCGAGCGCGGTCTGGCGGAGCTCGGTACGCGGTGTGAGGCGGACCTCGTTGTACGACGCGCGCGCCGGGGCGTCGTAGTCGAAGCGCGTCTCGTGCGACACCCGCAACCTCCAGCCGCCGCCCCTGATCACCCGCCCCCACCCCCGCGCCGCCACTGGGTCGGCAGGTCCTGGGCGAAGTAACGGGCCGTCACGGCGTCGCTTACGGCGGAAATCGAGGACTGCAGGCGTTCAAGCCGCGTCTCGAGCCCCCGGGCCAGGGTTGCCGGCGCCGAGTACTCCAACTCGGCCCGGGCCAGGCCGACCAGGCCCCGGGCGTCCTCCCAGGTCCCGTCGCGCCCGGCGTTGATTTGGTCCAGGCACTCCTCGGCCAGGGTCAGGGAGGCGAAGGCCGAGCGCGGGAAGAGCCGGTCGCGCAGGAGGAAGTCGAGCACCCGGCCCCGTTCCACCACGCCCTGGGACAGGCGCAGGTAGGGCTCGTAGCCTCCGCACGAGCGCAGCAGCATGACGAGCCCGCTGTCGTGCACCTCGTCGAAGGCCACTGTGGCCAGCTGCCGCGCCACCACGTCGGTGCGCTCCAGGCAACGGCCGAGCGTGAAGAACAGCCACGTCTGGTCCCGGCTCATCATGGTGTCGGCCAGGCCCATCATGCCGGCGCACTGGGTCTTGACGAACGAGAGATAGATAGCGGGCCCGGCAAACCGCGTGGCCTCCCACTGGGCCGGCAGTTGGGCCCAGGTGGCGTTGATGTGCTCCCAGAACTCGACCGGCACGACGTGGCGCACGGCCCGGGTGTTCTCGCGCGCCGCGGCCAGGGCGCCGGCGATGGACGACCGGTGGTCGGGATCGGTGGCCAGGCGCTCCGTGGCTTGCCACAGCGTCTCGCTGCCGCTGTCGGGCAGGCCCATGACCGCGAGCAGGCGGCGGGCCGCGTTGGATCCCTCGACGTCGCTCTGCTCCAGGGCCTGGTACACCGAGACGTCCAAAATGCGAGCCGTGCCCTCGGCCCGCTCCACGTAGCGGCCCACCCAGAAGATCGACTCGGCCACCCGGCTCAGCAGAGCCCGCGTCGTCACGATCGGCCTCCCGCCGGTCCGGACTGCTGCTGCTGTTGTTGCTGCACGCCCTGCTCGGGGTCGACCAGCGGCCCGGCGTCCATGGGCGGCCCGGCCAGGAGTGGGATCGCCTGGCGCGGGGGCAGCACGGGCATGGACAGGCCGCCGCCCACCACCCAGGTGTCCTTGGACCCGCCTCCCTGCGACGAGTTGACGACGAGCCCGCCCTCCTGGAGCGCCACCCGGGTCAGGCCGCCGGGCAACACCCAGATCTCCTCACCGTCGTTGACCACGAAGGGACGCAGGTCGACATGGCGGCGCACCATGCCGTGGTCGACCCAGGTCGGCGACGTCGACAACGCCACCACCCGCTGGGCGATCCACGCCCGCGGGTCCGCCTCCACGTCCACCGCCAGCTCGTCGAGCTCGGCTCCCGCGGCCGCCGGGCCGATGACGAGGCCCTTGCCGCCCGACCCGTCCACCCGCTTGAACACCAGCTCGTCCCGCCGGGCCAACGCCTCCTTGCGCACACCGGCGTCGACCAGGTGCATGGTTTCGACGTTGTGCAGCAAAGGGTCCTCACCCAGGTAGTAGCGGATCATCGCCGGCACGTAGCTGTAGACGAGCTTGTCGTCGGCCACGCCGTTGCCCACGCCGTTGGCGATGGTGACCCGGCCCGCCCGCGCCGCATTGACCACGCCCGGACAGCCGACCAACGAATCGGGCCTGAACTGCAGGGGGTCGAGGTAGTCGTCGTCGATGCGCCGGTAGATGACGTGCACCGGGACTTCGCCCTCGGTGGTGCGCAGGAAGATGTCGGTGCCGTGGCAGATCAGGTCACGTCCCTCCACCAGGTGCACGCCCATGAGGCGGGCCAGCAGGGCGTGCTCGTAGAAGGCCGAGTTGTGCACGCCCGGTGTCAGCACGACCACCGTGGGGTCCTGCACCGAGGTCGGGGCCGCCCGGCGCAGGGCGTTGATCAGGCGGGCCGGGTAGTCGGTCACCATCCGGATCGGCTGGCCCCAGAACAGCTCGGGCAGCACGCGCTCCATGGCGGCCCGGTTGGCCAACACGTAGCTGACCCCGGAGGGACTGCGCAGGTTGTCCTCCAGCACCCGGAACTCACCGTCCTCGTCGCGGATGACGTCGATGCCGGCCACGTGGATGCGCACCCCGTTGGGAGGCGACAACCCGAAGGCGGCCCGGACGAAGCCGGGTGAGCTGGTGATGACCTCGTGGGGGATGAGGCCGTCGCTCACAATGCGAGCGGCGCCGTAGACGTCGGCCAGGAACATCTCGAGCGCCCGCACCCGCTGGGCCACGCCGGCGGAGACGGTGGCCCACTCGTCGGCCGTGAAGATGCGGGGCACCACGTCGAGGGGGAAGGGTCGCTCTTCCCCGTCGAGGTCGAACGTCACCCCCTGGTCCATGAAGGCCCGGGCCAGGCGGGAGGCCCGGGCCGAGACGTCCTCGGGACCCATCTGGGAAAGCGACGAGGCGACGGCGACGCAGGGGTCACGGGCGCCGCCGGACCGGTCGATCATTTCGTCGAACGCCTCACGGGTGAGGCCGCCCGCCCCCTCGCCGTAGTGCTCGAACAGGTCTGCCACGGGTGCCAGGGTGCCATTCTCGTGTTACGCCGTCATTTCGCAGCAGCGAAGAGCCGGTGACGCCGCCCGCCTGAGCCCCATCCATAAACGAGAGCACTTACCTAAAACCGGCCCCTGAAACCGTCGGCCAGACTCGTGGGCGTGGAGATCGACGATCGGGTGCGCCGGCACTACGAGGCCACGGACGAGGACACCCGGCTCTGGCGAAATGGGCGGGGCACGCTGACCCGGCTCCGGACCTGGGACATCTTCGATCGCTTCCTGCCCGACTCGGGCCGCATCGTCGACATAGGCGGTGGCCCCGGGGTCCACGCCGCGCACCTGGCCGGGGCGGGCTACGACGTCGTGCTGGTCGACCCGCTGGGTCGCCACGTCGAGGCGGCGCGCCATCGGGCCGGGCAGGGGGCGCCCTTCGAGGTCCGGCTGGGGGACGCCCGAGAGCTCCCGCTACCCGATGCCAGCTGTGACGCGGCCCTCGTGATGGGCCCGCTCTACCACCTCGCGCTGGCCCGTGACCGCCGGCTCGCCCTCGAAGAAGCCCACCGGGTGCTGCGCCCCTGCGGCGTGCTCCTGGCCGAGGTCATCTGCCGGCACGCCTGGGTGCTCGATGCCACCATGAAGGATCTCCTGGGCGAGCCGGGGATCTTCGAGGTCTTCGCCCACAACATTGCGACCGGGCTGAGCCAGTTCGACGAAGACGTCCGCGAGGGTGTCTTCTGGGGTTACTTCCATCGCATCGACGAACTCGGAGCCGAGCTCGAAGGAGCGGGGTTCAGCGTGAGCACGCTCGTCGCCGTCGAGGGGTTCGGGTGGGTGTTGGGCGATCTCGACCGGCACATGGAAGATCCCGAGCGGCTGCTGCGTGTCCTCGCGCTCTGCGAGTCGGAACCGTCGATGCTGGGCTGCTCCGCCCACGTGATCGGCGTGGCCGTTCGCCCATGAACCCGCGGGATTCGGGCTAAACCGACCCGTGAAGCGTTTTCAAAATGGCCCATCGGATCCGTCGTCCCGCCCACCAAGAGCCGGGCACGAACCCCCAAGCCGTCAACCGATCAGCCCGAGCTCCTTCACGTCGTCTCGCTCGGCCAAGAGCTCGTCGGTCGTGATCCCGATGCGCTCGCTCGCGAATGCATCCCGGGCGAAACCCTCGACCACGGACCATCCACCTTGGCCGTCCGAGGCGACCGGGAAGCCGAACTGCAGCCCCTCGGGCGCTCCGTACTGGCCCTCCGAGCACACCGCCACCGAGAAGCAGTCCCCGAGCGGCGTCGACGTGCGCAACGAGACCACGGTGTCGATGGCCGCGGCGGCCGCCGAGGCAGCCGACGAGGACCCCCGGGCCTCGATGATGGCCGCGCCCCGCTTCTGCACCGTGGTGATGAAGTCGCCCTTGAGCCAGGCCTCGTCCTCGATCACCGACGGCGCCGGCTTCCCTCCGATCAGGGCATTGGCGTAGTCGGGGAACTGGGTGGCCGAGTGGTTGCCCCAGATGGCCACGTTGGTCACGTCCTCCACCAGGACGCCGGCCTTGCGGGCCAACTGGGCCTTGGCCCGGTTCTCGTCCAGCCGGGTCATGGCGAACCAGCGGTCGGCCGGCACCTCGGGGGCGTTCGACCGGGCGATCAGGCAGTTCGTGTTGCAGGGGTTGCCGACGACGAGCACCCGTACATCCGAGGCGGCGTTCTCGGCAATGGCCCGGCCCTGGGGCTTGAAGATCCCTCCGTTGACGCTCAGCAGGTCGCCGCGCTCCATGCCGGCCTTGCGCGGAATCGACCCGACCAGCAGCGCCCACGACGTCCCGTCGAAGGCGGTCTTCAGATCCGAGGTCGCCACGATGTCGTGCACCAGGGGGAAGGCGCCGTCGTCGATCTCCATGACGACCCCCTCCAACACCTTCATCGCCGGCTCAATTTCGAGCAGGCGCAGCACGATCGGCTGATCCTCGCCGAGCAACTGGCCCGAGGCGATCCGGAACAGGATCGAGTAGCCGATCTGGCCGCCGGCGCCGGTGACGGTGACGTGGACGGGGGGCTTTGCCATGGGGATGTGTCCTCTTCCTTCTCTCTCTCTACCAACTACTGACTGAGCAATTGTCGGCGCAATTGTCGGCGCAACTGTCGGCAGTCGGCCACCGATCGACGAACGGTAGGCCCTACAGCCGGTCGACGATGGCCGCAGCGAATTCCGAGCACTTGACCTCCGTGGCGCCGTCCATCAGACGGGCGAAGTCATAGGTCACGATCTTCGCGGCAATGGTGGCCTCCAACGCCCGGACGATGTCGGCCGCCGCCTCGGTCCAGCCGATGTGCTCGAACATCAACACCCCCGACAACAGGACAGAGCCGGGGTTCACCTTGTCCTGCCCGGCGTACTTCGGCGCCGTCCCGTGCGTGGCCTCGAATACGCCGTGCCCGGTGACGAAGTTGATGTTGGCCCCCGGCGCGATCCCGATCCCCCCGACCTGGGCGGCCAGCGCATCCGACAGGTAGTCGCCGTTGAGATTCGTCGTGGCGATCACGTCGAAGTCCGACGGCCGGGTCAACACCTGCTGCAGCGTTATGTCGGCGATGGTGTCCTTGACCAACAACCGTTCCCCGGGCTCACCGTTGCAGTCGTCCCATCCGACGGCGACGTCGGCGAACTCCTCGCGCACGAGCTGGTAGCCCCACTCCCGGAACGCGCCCTCGGTGAACTTCATGATGTTGCCCTTGTGCACCAGAGTGACCGAGCGCCGCTTGCGCTCCAGCGCGTAATTGATGGCTGCCCGGATCAACCGCTTGGACCCCATTTCCGAAATCGGCTTTATCCCGATCCCAGAACCGTCACGGATGGGCCATCCCATCTCCTCGCGCAGGTACGCCGTCAGCTTGTCCCCCTCGGGGGTGCCCGCCTTCACCTCGTAGCCGGCGTAGACGTCCTCGGTGTTCTCACGGAAGATGACCATGTCGACGAGTTCGGGGTGCAACACGGGCGAGGGCACCCCGGCGAACCAGCGCACGGGCCGCAGGCACACGTAGAGGTCGAGGATCTGGCGCAGCGCCACGTTGAGCGACCGGATACCCCCACCCACGGGCGTGGTGAGCGGGCCCTTTATGCCGATCAGGTGCGACCGGAAGGTCTCGACCGTCTCGTCGGGCAACCAGTTGCCGGTCTCGTCGAACGCCTTCTGTCCGGCCAACACCTCCTTCCACGAGACGGTGTGGCCGTGCTTGGCGGCGGCGGCGTCGAGGACCAGCTTGGCGGCGGGCCAAATGTCGACCCCGGTGCCGTCGCCCTCAATGAAGGGGATGATGGGTTCGTCGGGGACGACCAGGGTTCCGTCGTCGCCCATGCGGATCAGATCTGCCATAGGAACCGGATGCTACGGGGCGGGACCGCCCCGTCCTAATTGGCGAGGTCAGCGCCCGGATCCCGCACAAATTTGGGCGTCTGTTGACGCTCGCGACGTGACGTCGTTACCCGGTCAGCCGACCACCCCGATCCGCCGGAACCGTACGGGTGGCGTCATGTCTCCTGCGCGTCGACATGTGCAACGCGCGCGGTCACGCGGAATGAAACAACGAACCTCTCTTCGCTCCAGAATGCTTTCTCTAGCGATGCACAATTCAACGCCGCGCCGAAGCGCCATGTGACTTTCGCACCTACTGCAAACGTTCGTCGCCGCGCACACTCGCCGCAGCGGATATTGGCGGATGCAGGAGTGGGGCGGCGGTGAGTTCACCACAGCGGGACATTGATCCCGGGGATGTCGATGCAGGGCGGAGCACGTCAGGTGCGGCCGAACGGCCAATCGTGCTGCCGGCCCCACTTCCTGCTTGGCGCAATGTCACGTTCTATTCAGCGAGTAACAGTTCGCTTTGTTCGACTGAGTGCGAAGGGAGCCCCGAGCTCCACCAGTGCTCGTCCCAAGGTTGCGGCACCGCGGCGAGGACCCCCTCCCCGTCACGGGCCGCACATTCGGAGGCTCCAAACGGAGGGAGCTTCTGGCAACAGCAAGCGGGAACCCTTGTGGGTTCCTTGCTTCGGGCTTCCTGCAAGTCGCAGCCAGCCCACACTGCGCCCGGCATATCTGGCGATCAGGCGGTTCAGGCGCAGAGAAACAAGCAAGCAACCCACACCATGACAAAAAGGAGCAACACGCCATGAAGCGATTCATGAACAAGCGCGTTGCCGTCGTCGGTGCGGTCGCAGGACTTGTCCTCGGCCTCAGCGGCGCGGCGTTCGCGTACTGGACATCGTCGGGTGGTGGCAACGGCAGCGCTTCCACGGCAACGGGGGGCAACGGCAATCTCACGGTTGCCGGCAGCGAAGCCAGCCCCGCCACCATGGGACCGAACATCGCCCCGGAGGCCATCACCTTGACCATCACGAACCCGAGCTCGAACTCTCAGAGCTCCTACGTGACCAGCGTGACGGCGTCGATCGACAGCGCCGACACGACCTGGCTCACCGGGCCGCCGGACTGTGCCGCCACCGACTACCAGGTGCAGGCTTCGAGCTCGAGTGCTCTGAGCGCCACGGGTGCGGCTAATGGCACACAGTCGGTGACCGTGCCGGTCGGGGCCGAGCTGGCTCCTGGAGGCACGACCACCGCGACCGTGTACATCGGGTTCGTGGACGACACCACGAACCAGTCGGCGTGCGAAGGGCAGTCGGTGGATCTCACATACACCACGGCCTAGCAACACGAGTTCGTGGAGCGATGGGCTCTCACCCATCTCTCCATGCAACCCGGCCGGAAGGCCGGGCCACGGACCCCCTCCGTGGCCCGGCCGACCACCGGGTGAGGTCAGCGAGGGATTACAGGCAGGCGGTCCTGTGGTCCCTCGGTGGGCTTGCCCATCGCAAGGAAGAAGTTGAGGGGTCGATGAAGCCAGAGCGGTTCAAGAGGACGAAGTCGGTGATGGCGTCGAGCGCCATCGCGCTGCTCGTTGCCGCCCTCGTGATGGGCGTCTCCTCGCTCGTGCTCGGGTCCAAGTCGGCCTCCTCCGAGCACCTGGGCTTCGGCCTCACCTCGGGATCGTCGAGCTTCACGATCACGGGCACGGCCTACACGACCCCCTCGGGGGCGTATCCCGCCGCCGGCTGCTCGGGCACCCCGGCACCCCTCTCCCCCGACGTGACCCGTTGCGTGGTCTTCAGCGTCCACGACAACCTGAACGCGAACATCACGGTGACCGGCATCACGACGGCCCTGGACACCACGAACTACCCGGCGCCCCCCGCAGACTGCGCCGGCACCAACCTGGTGCTCCCGACCTTCTCGGGATCCATCAACGTGACCGGAGGGGGCGACGCCACCAGTCCCGGCGAGCCAATGGAGCTGAAGAACAACGGCGCGCCCCAGAACGACTGCGAGAACCTCACCTACCACTATCGTCTACTCGGGGAGCGCGAGCTACACCGAGGTCTACGGCACCTCCACCGGCTTGGCCTCCAGCCAGAATCCCTCGAGCTCCGGGCCAGAGCGTCACCTACACGGCGACCCTCACGGCATCGGCCACGGCCGGCCAGGACCCGGTCCCCTCCAGCCCGACGGGGACGGTGACCTTCGAGGACAACGGAGCGACGATCTGCAACACCGTGCCCGTCACCTCGACGGGGGCCACGACGGCGACGGCTCCCTGCACGGTGAACTACCCGACGACGGCCGGCAGCCCGCACTCGATCACGGCCTCCTACGTGAACACCGATGGCAACTTCACGAGCTCCAACGGCTGCGCTGTCCCAGCAGGTGACGCGGTGACTCGGGTTCAACTTCTGCGGACGGCGAGCCTGACCTCGTCGCCCAACCCCTCGGGCTTCGGTACCTCGGTGACCTTCACCGACACGGTCTCGGCCTCCTCGGGCAGGCCGGGCGCCCCGGTGACCTTCTACAGCTGCACCACCAACACCTGCTCGGCCAAGAGCCCGCTCGGGACCAGGACGCTCAACGGCTCGGGCCGGGCCACCTACTCGACCTCGAGCCTGCCGATGGGGACCACCCTCGTCGAGGCCGTCTACGGGACCTCGGGCAACGACCTGAGCTCGACGTCCAACATGGTGTCCCAGGTGGTCAAGGCGCTCTCCACCAGGTCGAGCCTGACCTCGTCGCCCAACCCTTCGGCCTTCGCTACCTCGGTGACCTTCACCGACACGGTCTCGGCCTCCTCGGGCAGGCCGGGCGGCCCGGTGACCTTCTACAGACTGCACCACCAACACCTGCTCGGCCAAGAGCCCGCTCGGGACCAGGACACTCAACGGCACGGGCCGGGCCACCTACGCGACCTCGAGCCTGCCGGTGGGGACCACCCACGTCGAGGCGGTCTACGGGACCTCGGGCAACGACCTGGGCTCGACCTCCAACGTGGTGTCCCAAGAGGTCCTCGGGATCCCCAGCGTGTGTTCCGGCGGAAGGTACGGGACCTACATCCTCGGCCATCCGGCGTCCCCCGTCATCAATGGGAGCAACGGCAACGACCTTCTTTACGCCTTCGGCGGCAACTACAGGGTGAACGGCTTCGCAGGCAATGACTGCCTCGTGGCCGGCAACGGCAACAACGTCCTGATGGATGGGGACGGGAACGACGGTGTGACGGCCGGCGACGGCTCGGACAGCGCCGTGTTGGGCAACGGGAACGACACCGTGACGGCCGGAAACGGCCGCGACAGCGTGCATGCCGGAAACGGACGGGACGTGGTGGCGCTGGGCGGCGGTTCCGGCGACGTGGTCAACCTCGGAGACGGCACCGACACCATTGCCGTCGGCAACGGTTCGGGCGACCACGCGGTCGTGGGCGATGGGAACGACACGATCACCGTCGGGACCGGCTCCTCCAACGACGTCAACCTGGGCCGGGGGACCGATGCCGTCAGCATCAGGGGCTCACATGACGACATCGTCGGCGGGGCCGGCAACGAGACCGTGTACCTCGGCTCGGGCACGTACAACTCCTACAGCGGGCAGGCCCACCACATCAACGTGTGCCACCTGCCGGCGCCGCCGCCGAGCTACCACGGGTCAGCGGCTGACTATTACCACGACACGATTGCGAACTGCACGGTGGTCTCGCCATGAGCCGCCGGATCCTCGTTCTCATCGCTGCCATCACGCTCACTGTGGGCATCGCCATCGGTGCCAGCGCCGCCTACGGCTACTTCGCATCCTCGGGCACCGGCAGGGGGGCGGCGACGACGGGGTCCATGAAGTCGGTCACCGTGGCAACCACGGGCACGCCCTCTTCGCCACTGCTCCCGGGGGCGTCGGGGGACGTGGTCTTCAGCGTGACCAATCCCAACAACTTCGCCGTCTCCATCGTCGGGGTCGCGTTGCAGAACGGTGGAGTCATTACGCCCAACGCAAGCCACTCCGGATGTGCCACGACCGATGACAATCCCGTCGTCACTTTGACCGTTCCCCCCGATGACTTGCCTGTTTCCATCCCCAAGGACTCGACCATGTCTGTCGACTTGACCAACGCAGCCTCCATGGACATAGCTGCGACGAACAACTGCCAAGGGGCGACCTTCAATATCCCGATCACGATCACGGTCCATCCGTCGTGAGCCGGAGCCACTCCTCTGAAGGCGTCAACTCCCGAAGTGCACGCCTGCTCGTCATCGCGCTGTTGGCAGCCGTCGGCTTTGGCATCCTCGGAGCAGGGGTGGCCTTCGGCTACTGGTTGACAACCAGCTCCAACCCCGCACTGGCGCTCGCCGACACACTCCCGGCAGGAGCTACGCCCAACCAGCCCGTGACGACACCGAACTCGAACGGCAACACGGTCCAGATCATCTTCTCCCAGGCGAACACCACGACCGGACATGTGCCGATATCCGGCTACACCCTGAACCGTTACCCGTCTTCCGGTGGCTCGAAGGTATCGAATGTGGGCTCGTGCGCGACTCCTTCGGGCGGTTCGGTCACCTGCACTGAGTCGGATGTGCCAGACGGCAACTGGGTGTACACAGACACCCCGACCTACGGGACGAACTGGACCGGCTCCGAGAGCGCAAAGAGCCCAGCGGTTCTTGTCGACACGAGCCCTCCGACCAACCACTTGTCCCTGAGCGGTCAGAGCGGTGGCAGCTCGTTCCTCTCGGGCACCACCGTCTACTACCACGGCTCCACCGCGGGCTCCTTGACCATCACCAACGCCTTGACCGACTCTGGCTCCGGCCCGGCCTCGAGCACCTTCCCGACCCTTGGTGGGGCCACGACGGCTGGAGCCACACGGCGTCGACAGCACCGACACCACTTGCGCCCTACGTGTCGACCACCTTTAGCTGGGGCAACGGCACGACCAGTTCGCCGACCGAGACGGTCACCGGCACCGACAATGTGGGCAACACCAACTCGGGGACCCAGCTGACCTTCGTGAACGACTCCACGGCGCCGGTGAACGACCTGTCCCTGAGCGGTCAGAGCGGGGGCGGCTCGTTCCTCTCGGGCACCACCGTCTACTACCACGGCTCGACCGCGGGCTCCTTCACCCTCACCAACGCCTTGACCGACTCTGGCTCCGGCCCGGCCTCGAGCACCTTCCCGACCCTTGGCGGGGCCACGAGCGGCTGGAGCCACACGGCCAGCACCGACACCACTTCGCCCTACGTGTCGACCACCTTCAACTGGGGCAACGGCACGACCAGCTCGCCGACCGAGACAGTCACCGGCACCGACAACGCCGGCAACACGGTCACCACCACGCTCACCTTCGTGAACGACTCGACGGCGCCGGTGAACGACCTGTCCCTGAGCGGTCAGAGCGGGGGCGGCTCGTTCCTCTCGGGCACCACCGTCTACTACCACGGCTCGACCGCGGGCTCCTTCACCATCACCAACGCCTTGACCGACTCTGGCTCCGGCCCGGCCTCGAGCACCTTCGCCAGCCTGGGCGGCAGCAAGACGGGCTGGAGCTTCACGACATCGACGGTGTCCAGCCCCACGGGTGGGCCCTACGTGTCGACTACCTTCAACTGGGGCAACGGCACGACCAGCTCGACCGACCGAGACAGTCACCGGCACCGACAACGCCGGCAACACGGTCACGACCACGCTGACCTTCGTGAACGACTCCACGGCGCCCGTGAACAACCTGTCCCTGAGCGGTCAGAGCGGTGGCGGCTCGTTCCTCTCGGGCACCACCGTCTACTACCAGGGCTCCACCGCGGGCTCCTTCACCCTCACCAACGCCTTGACCGACTCTGGCTCCGGCCCGGCCTCGAGCACCTTCCCGACCCTTGGTGGGGCCACGAGCGGCTGGAGCCACACGGCCAGCACCGACACCACTTCGCCCTACGTGTCGACCACCTTTAGCTGGGGCAACGGCACGACCAGTTCGCCGACCGAGACGGTCACCGGCACCGACAATGTGGGCAACACCAACTCGGGGACCCAGCTGACCTTCGTGAACGACTCCACGGCGCCGGTGAACGACCTGTCCCTGAGCGGTCAGAGCGGGGGCGGCTCGTTCCTCTCGGGCACCACCGTCTACTACCACGGCTCGACCGCGGGCTCCTTCACCCTCACCAACGCCTTGACCGACTCTGGCTCCGGCCCGGCCTCGAGCACCTTCCCGACCCTTGGCGGGGCCACGAGCGGCTGGAGCCACACGGCCAGCACCGACACCACTTCGCCCTACGTGTCGACCACCTTCAACTGGGGCAACGGCACGACCAGCTCGCCGACCGAGACGGTCACCGGCACCGACAACGCCGGCAACACGGTCACCACCACGCTCACCTTCGTGAACGACTCGACGGCGCCGGTGAACGACCTGTCCCTGAGCGGTCAGAGCGGGGGCGGCTCGTTCCTCTCGGGCACCACCGTCTACTACCACGGCTCGACCGCGGGCTCCTTCACCATCACCAACGCCTTGACCGACTCTGGCTCCGGCCCGGCCTCGAGCACCTTCGCCGGCCTGGGCGGCAGCAAGACGGGCTGGAGCTTCACGACATCGACGGTGTCCAGCCCCACGGGTGGGCCCTACGTGTCGACTACCTTCAACTGGGGCAACGGCACCACCAGCTCGACCGACCGAGACAGTCACCGGCACCGACAACGCCGGCAACACGGTCACGACCACGCTGACCTTCGTGAACGACTCCACGGCGCCCGTGAACAACCTGTCCCTGAGCGGTCAGAGCGGTGGCGGCTCGTTCCTCTCGGGCACCACCGTCTACTACCAGGGCTCCACCGCGGGCTCCTTCACCATCACCAACGCCTTGACCGACTCTGGCTCCGGCCCGGCCTCGAGCACCTTCCCGACCCTTGGTGGGGCCACGAGCGGCTGGAGCCACACGGCCAGCACCGACACCACTTCGCCCTACGTGTCGACCACCTTTAGCTGGGGCAACGGCACGACCAGTTCGCCGACCGAGACGGTCACCGGCACCGACAATGTGGGCAACACCAACTCGGGGACCACGCTCACCTTCGTGAACGACTCCACGGCGCCGGTGAACGACCTGTCCCTGAGCGGTCAGAGCGGGGGCGGCTCGTTCCTCTCGGGCACCACCGTCTACTACCACGGCTCCACCGCGGGCTCCTTCACCCTCACCAACGCCTTGACCGACTCTGGCTCCGGCCCGGCCTCGAGCACCTTCCCGACCCTTGGCGGGGCCACGAGCGGCTGGAGCCACACGGCCAGCACCGACACCACTTCGCCCTACGTGTCGACCACCTTCAACTGGGGCAACGGCACGACCAGCTCGCCGACCGAGACGGTCACCGGCACCGACAACGTCGGCAACACGGTCACCACCACGCTCACCTTCGTGAACGACTCGACGGCGCCAACAGGCTCGGTCACCTACACCAATGGCTACGTAACATCGACTTCTGCGTCCATTGCGTTCTCTGCCACCGACGGCACCGGCTCGGGGGTCAATTCGGGCACAGCCCAACTCGAGCGAGCCTCGGCCCCCTTGTCCGGTGGCACGTGCGGTTCCTATGGCGCCTTCACCCAGGTCGGCAGCGCTGGACTCAGCTCGCCCTTCTCGGACACGGTGGCCACGGGCAACTGCTACGAGTACGAGTACGTCGTCTCTGACAACGTCGGCAACCAGGGGACCATTACCTCGGCGAGCGTCCTGAAGGTCGACACCACGGCCCCGGTGAACAACCTGTCCCTGTCCAGCCAGAGCGGCGGCTCGTTCCTCTCGGGCACCACCGTCTACTACCACGGCTCCACCGCGGGCTCCTTCACCATCACCAACGCCTTGAGCGACTCTGGCTCCGGCCCGGCCTCGAGCGCCTTCCCGGCACTCGGTGGCACCACCACAGGCTGGAGCCACACGGCCAGCACCGACACCACCTCGCCTTACGTGTCGACCACCTTTAGCTGGGGTAGCGGCACCACCAGCTCCCCGAGCGAGACGGTCACCGGCACCGACAACGCCGGCAACACGGTCACGACGACGCTCACCTTCGTGAACGACTCGACGGCACCGACGGGCTCGGTCACCTACACCAATGGCTACGTGACCTCGACCACACTTTCGGTGTCATTCAATGCGAGTGACGCCGGGTCTGGGGTCAACTCCGGCGGCGGACAGTTACTGCGGCGGTCGGCCACCTTGTCCGGCAGCAGCTGCGGTTCCTACGGCTCCTTCGCCCAGGTGGGCACCACCGGACTCAGCTCGCCCTTCTCGGACACGGTGGCCACGGGCAACTGCTACGAATACGAGTACGTCGTCTCAGACAACGTCGGCAACCAGGGGACCATCACCAGCAGCGATGTCGCGAAGATCGACACGAATACTCTGAGCCAGAACGCGCCGAACTTCAGCGGCAGTATTTTCAGCAAGAGCGTCACTTTCAGCGGAGATGCCAGCTACTCAGGTTCCGTGACGGTCTACTACTGCAGTTCTCAGGCCAATCCTTGTTCGTCCAGTGGTGACACCGGGTCGGCGACGACGACCGCCTCAGGGTGGCACCTGGTCCGTACAGGCGAGCGGCACCGTGAGTGGATTCCAGTCCTACACGTCGACGGCGTATGAGACCGACCAGTACGGCCAGCAACTGGTGAGTAACACCGAATCGTGGAATCCCTGATGCGGAAGACTTCTATCGGGCGCATCCAATCTCTGAAAGGCCGTGTCAAAGGGGCTTCAGGATCTTGGATTCAGATGATCGCGGCAAGCTTCGTGTATTGCTCCGAGTCGTCGCCCAGAATGCTCGCCACCCATTCCAGTGCTGCACCCGTCTCGATCACCGTGCCCCAGCGCACCATCTCCTCGATGTCGAGCCAGTCCTTGGCGCGGTCGAAGACCGCCTTGCACACCACGAGGTGCTCGGGCGAGAGGATCGGGATCTCGACCGGGCCGAAACGGACCAGACGAGCCTTCTTGGCCATGTCGCGGTGGAAGTCGAGCGTGGCAAAGAAGACGTCGAGATAGGAGCCGTCCCAGTCGAGACGGGCCTGGCCGTCGCGGGCGATGACCTCGCGGTCCGGCGCGGTGACGGTCACCCCCAGGGAGATGAAGGCGCCGAGCACCGGGGTGGCCGCCTCCGGTGGCACCGTCAGGTTCACGTCGATGTCGGTCGTGGCCCGCGGGTTGCGATACCAGGCCAAGGCGAGCGCCCCGCCGAACTGGTGGGGCACGCCGAGCGAGTCGAGCATTTCGTGCAGGCTGACGATCCTGGAGGCCAGCGCCCCGAGCGGCGCCGGTGAGGCCGTGCTGGTCACCGGGTACGCCGAGCCGTGGTCGCCTCGGCCAGGCGCGCCAACGGCGGGAAGTCGAGCGGCGCGGGTCCTCGGGGCGTCGTGAACGGTTCGATCTGTTCGGCGAAGTTCAACAGGTCGATGAGCGTGTCGCCGGGGTCGCGTCCGTGGTCGGCCCCGGGCGGGCGCGACTCGAGGGAACGCGCCATGCGGCGAGATGCCTCGACGAAGCGCCGGGCGGCTTGACCGGCCGGCGCAGCGCGGGCCGTGGTGGGTCGCCGGCGGGCAATGGGACAGCCCGCCCGGCGGGCCGAGGCCCGGACCGCCGTCAGGTCGAACGGCCGGCCGGCGCGGCGGCGGGCCGTCTCGAGCACGTCGTCGCTGAGGCGCGAGAAGTTGGCCAGCGAGCGAGCCCGGGGCCCCTTGGGCGTGTGGACCGACTCGCGGATTTCGAAGCGGCCCTTGGGGCGGGCGACCACATACGCCATACCCACTAGGTTACCCACTAGCGGCCGACGAGCGACCCCCAGGCCGGCTGCCCGGCTCGTCGGATCGAACGGGCCGCCTCGGTCCCGCCCGCCGACAGGCTGTCGGGTGGTGCCACCACGACCGGGTTCCGCAGGGTGGCCACCTTGGGAACCGGCATTGGAAGCGGCAAGCTGACGGCACAGAAAGGAGGATGTCGTGGGAGCAGTCAGGCTGGTGTTCCACGCCGGGTTACGCCGCCGCTGGCGGTCCTGGCTGGCCATCGCGATCCTGATCAGCGTCGTCGGCGGCATCGTGCTGGCCGCGGCGGCCGCGGGGCGCCGCACGGAGAACGCGTTCCCGCGATTCGTGGCGACCCACGGGTTCGACAGCATCGTCTACGCCAACAACCCGGTGCCGGCGGTCGCCCACCTGCCCGGGGTGGCCTCGGCCACCGAGATCGTCCTCCCCGACGCGGGGAACCCGACATGCGATTGCGCACACCAGATCGACGGCGACGACTTCGGCGTGGCCGTCGTGCCGGGCCGAGGTAGGTCGCCCTTCACGCTCGTTTCCGGCCAGCTACCCGACCCGTCGAAGCCAGACCAGGTGCTGGCTTCGGCCACGCTGCAACAGGACTACGGCGTCCATGTCGGGACCGTGATCCACATCCGCTTCGAGGCCCCCTCGCAGGCCGCCGACTACAACAACCCCAATACGGGGTACATCCCCCCGCACGGTCCGCGCCTCGCCCTGCAGGTGGTCGGGATCGAAGCCACCGAGATCGAGTTCCCATCCGGATCCACCCCTGTCTACCTTCTCTACGCCGGCCCGGGGTTCGCCCGCTCGGTGCTCCCGCACACGGCGGTGGACTACCAGTACTTCGTCCGCCTGCGCCACGGGGCGGCCGGCATCCCCCAGTTCGACAACCAGCTCAAGTCACTGAACCTCGGCAGTGGCGACGTCGGCGCCTCGACCGAGGACGGAACGGCCGCCACGATCCAGGGGTCCATCCACCCGCAGGCCGTCGGGTGGTGGATCCTCGCCGCGCTCGCCGCGCTCGTCGGGCTGGCGGTCGTGGGCCAGGCGCTGGCCCGCCAGAGCGCCGTCGAGAGCGAGGACCATCCGACTCTGGTGGCCGTCGGCATGTCCGGACGGGAGCTCTTCGCGCTCGACATGGCGCGGAACCTGGTGGTGGGCCTGGCCGGCGCCGCGGGCGCCGTCGTGATCGCCACGTTGTTGTCCCCCATCGCACCCCTCGGCGAGGCCCGACTGGCCGAGGACTCCACCGGGGTCGCGTTCGACTCGTTCGTGCTCCTGCTCGGGGCGCTGGCCACCGTGGTGGTCGTCCTGGCGCTCGGCATCTGGCCCGCGCTGCGGGCGGCGCGCACCCGGCAGGCGGACGAGAGGGCCGGGGCGTCCCGTTCGTCGGCGGTGGTGCGGAACCTCGTCACCCTGGGCGCGCCTCCCACCGCGGTGATCGGCGTCCGCAACGCCCTGGAGCGCCGATCCGGTGGGTCCGCCGTTCCTCTGGGTTCTGCACTCCTGGGCATGGTGCTGGCGGTCATCGCGCTGTGTGCGACGGGGGTCTTCGGCGCCAGCCTGAACCACCTGACGGCGACGCCCCGGCTCTACGGCGACCCGGAGCAGCTCAGCTTCCAGCCGCCGAACACGGCCCTGCTCACCAGCCTGGCGCACAACCCGGCCGTCAGCGCCGTCACCCTGGGTCTCGGCGCCGGGGACGTGACGATCAACGGGAAGGTCGTCGGCTCCATCGTCGGGAACTCGGTCAAGGGGCCCGCCCTCTTCTCGACGGTGGCTGGGACTCCTCCCGTCGGCGACGACGAGCTCGGGCTCGGCGTCTCGACCATGCATCTCGTCGGCGCGCATATCGGGTCGGTCGTGCACATCACGTTCACGACGCATTCGGGGGCCCTCCGCACCGAGCCCTACCGGGTCGTCTCCCAGGTCTCCTTCCCACAGGAAGGGGGGTTCGTCAGCCTGGGCACCGGGATCCTGCTGACGACGGCCGGCCTCGTCCGCGCCGCCTGCCCTCCGGGCCCCCAATTCGCCCTGTGCCGGCAGAAGACGGCCGGCAACGACAGCGGTGGGGGGATCAGTGCGACCTTCGCGCCGGGTCCGAGCGGGAAGGCAGCCATGGACCACTACCTGGCGGCGTACCCCTCGATCACGTCAGTGCCCCAGGCTCCGACCTCCCTGGTCAACTTCGGCGAGGCGGTCGACTTCCCGCTCATCTTCGGGGCCATGCTGGCCGTGTTCGGTGCGGCGACGTTGGCGCACCTGCTCGTCGTGAGCGTGTCGCGCCGCCGTCGGGACGTCGGGCTCTTGAAGGTGCTGGGCTTCGTCAACCGCCAAGTGGTCGCGACGGTCTCCTGGCAGGCCACGACGTTGGCCCTGGTCGGCGTCGTCGTCGGTGTGCCGCTGGGGTTGATCGTGGGGCGTGCGGTCTGGAATGCCTTCGCCAACAACCTGGGGGTGGTCCCGGTCACCGTGCTGCCCACCCTCGTCGTCGCGGCGATCGCGGTCGGAGTCCTCATTGGTGCCAACGTCATTGCGATTGCGCCGGCATGGGTGGCGACGCGGTCGAAGGCCGGAGAGCTCCTGCGACCTCTCGACTGAACGACCTGGCGCCTCCTGCCCGCCCGCTCCCGGCCTTCCAGGCCTTACGGCGAGCAGTGGCCCTCTTGGTCCGGCGATGCCGAGGGCGCATTGAGGGCGTCGGCGCCTCCGGATGACCCGAGAAGGGCCACCGAGGCGGGGGCGCCGTTTCGGCGGTGCGGGTGCCGCTCTCTAGGGCCGGGCGATCGGGCCCAGGCCCAGCGCGGCGTAGATCTCGCGGGTCGCGCTCGAGGTGTTGAACGTGTAGAAGTGCAGTCCCGGCACGCCCGCCTCGAGCAGGTGGGAACAGAGCTCGGTGGCCAGCTCGACGCCTTCCTTGCGCACGGCGTCGGACCCACCCCGCTCTTCCGCGGCGCGTAGGCGATCCTGCATCCAGTCCGGGGCGGCCGCACCCATAGGGCCCAAACGGTTCATGGTCGAGATCGAGGTGACGGGCAGGATGCCCGGCAGCACCGGGGTATCGACGCCCCGCTGGCGCAGATCCGCCACCAGGCCCTCGTACTCGGATGCCTCGAAGAAGAATTGGGTCACGCCGAAGTCGGCCAGCGCCAACTTGGCCGCCAGGTAATCCCGGTCGCTGTCGAGGCGGGGCGAACGCGGGTGACCGGCCGGGTGAGCCGCCACGCCGACGGAGAAGCCACCGATGGCCCGCGCCAGCTCGACCAACTCGGAGGCGTAGGCCAGCTCGCCCGGGCCGGCGCTCGGGTCCTCGGGCGGATCGCCCCCGAGCGCCATCAGGTTCTCGACGCCGGCCTTCCGCAACGACACCAGGATGTCCGCCAGCTCCAGCCGGGTGTGGGCCACGCAGATGAGGTGCGCCATCGGGTTGAGCCGCGTCGTGTGCAGCATGCCCGACACCACGTCGAAGGTGCGCTGGCGTGACTCGGCGCCACCGCGGTAGGTGACCGACACGAACGACGGCTCAAGAGGCTGCAGTTCGCCGATGGTCCGGGCGAGGGTGGTGAGCTCCTTGTCGTTCTTCGGCGGGAAGAACTCGAACGAGTAGGTCGGACCCGCGGCGAGCAGCTCCGCTATGCGCGTCATGACGTGGCGGTGTCGACCCGGCCGAAGTCGTCCTCGAGCCGGACGATGTCGTCCTCGCCGAAGTAGGACCCGTGCTGCACCTCTATGAGGACCACGTCGGTGTCACCGGGGTTGGCGATCCGGTGCGCGCCCTCCAGGGGGATGTCGATCGCGTCGCCGGGGTGGAGCTCGGTGACACGGCCGTCGAGTGTCACCTCGGGGTTGCCCGAAACGATGAACCAGTGTTCGGCCCGCCTGGAGTGGCGCTGGTAGCTGAGTCGTTTGCCTGGGTGCACAACCAAGCGCTTCACCTTGTGGTCGGGGGCCTCGTCGCTGAGCACCGTGTAATTGCCCCACGGGCGCTCGTCGTATTCACGCTCGCTCACCTGCGTTGCACCTGCCTCCGCTGCTCTCTCGGTCCTTTGGGCGTCGCTGAGCTGGGATTTTATGCCGCCAACTGCTCGGCCGCCCGCAGCGCGTTGCGGTAGAGCATGGCACGGGTCATGGGGCCCACTCCCCCCAGCCGGGGGGTGATCCAACCGGCCACCTCGGCCACGTCCGGATGGGCGTCGGGGATCAACTTCTTCCCCTCGAACGTGGTGCCGGCGGAAACCACGGCGGCCCCGGGCTTGACCATGTCGGGCGTGAGCAGGTGGGGGCGGCCAGCCGCGGCGACGACGATGTCGGCCGTGCGGGTGAGGACCGCCATCTTCTCGGGGGAGACACCGGTGTGCACCGCGGTGACGGCGGCGTTGAGTCCGGGGCGCTTGAGGGTGAGCAGGTTGGCCAGCGGGCGCCCGATGGTGACGCCGCGGCCGATGATGACGACGTGTTGCCCCTCGACGGGGACGTCGTACGCGTGGAGCAGCTCGACGATGCCAGCGGGTGTGCACGGCAGCTGGCCGGGCGTGCCGAGCACGAGGCGGCCGAGGTTGGTCGGGTGCAGGCCGTCGACGTCCTTGGCCGGGTCGACGGCCAGGAGCGCCTGCTCCTCGTCGAGGCCGGCGGGGAGCGGGAGCTGCACGAGGTAGGCGCTGACCTTGGGGTCGGCGTTGAAGCGGGCGATCACGTCGAGCACTTCTTGCTGGGTGGCGGTCTCGGGCAGGTGTTCGCCGACGGAGTAGATCCCGAGCCCGGCGCAGTCCTCGTGCTTCATGGCGACGTAGCGCGCGCTGGGTGCATCATCGCCGACGAGGATGGTGCCCAGTCCGACGTGAATGCCCTCGGCAGCGAGCTGGGCCACGCGGACAGCCACCTCGGCGTTCATGCGGGCGGCGACGGGCTCGCCGTCGAGCAGGATGGCGCTCATCAGTGCTTGAAGTGCCGCTCACCCGTGGTGACCATGGCGAGGCCGGCCTCGTCGGCGGCGGCAATGACCTCGGCGTCCTTGACCGACCCCCCGGGCTGGACGACGGCGGTGACGCCGGCGTCGGCCAAGACGAGCAGCCCGTCGGGGAACGGGAAGAAGGCGTCGCTGGCGCCGGCCCCGCCCTTCGCCCGCTCGCCTGCCTTCTGCACGGCGATCTCGGCGGCCACGACGCGGGATTGCTGGCCGGCGCCCACCCCCACTGCCTGCCCATTGGTGACGACGGCGATGGCGTTGGAGGTGGTGCGACCGCAGATCCGCCAGGCCAGGACGAGGTCGCGCCACTCCTCGTCGCTCGGCCGGCGCCTGGTGACCACCTGCCACTCGGTTCGGGGTGACGTGAAGACGTCGACGTCCTGCACGAGAACGCTGGCACCGAGACTGCGCAATTGCCGTGTCGCCGGCTCAGGGGAGGGCCCCGAGAGAATGCGGGTGGCCTTCCGGCGGGCGATGAGGCGCTGGAGCGCCTCGGGAGCGAAGGAACGGGCGATGATGACGTCGGCCTGGGGACCCTCGGCGACGGCCTCGGCCACCTCCGCGGTCACGTCCCCACCGATGGCGACGACGCCACCGAAAGCGGAGAGCGGGTCGCACTCGAGGGCACGCTCGTAAGCGGTGACGAGGTCGGCGGCCACCGCGGCGCCGCACGGGTTGGCGTGCTTCACGATGGCCACGGCCGGCTCGTCCGCGTCGTCGGCCAGCTCGTGCACCAGGCGCCAGGCGGCGTCGCCGTCGAAGAGGTTGAGATACGACAGGGGTGTGCCGCTGTGCTGCACCATGGCGTCCCACCAGCTGGGGAACCCGGCGACCCGGTAGCGCGCGCCGCGCTGGTGCGGGTTCTCGCCGTAGCGCAGGACTTCGGTGCGCTCCAGGGTGAGATGCAGGGTCCGGGGCAGCACAGCCGAGAGCTCGGCCTCGGCGGCGTCGGCCTCCGAGGCACCCTCGAGCCCGGCGGTCGGATCGGGGCCGCCGGCGTCGAGCCAGGCGACGATGGCGGCGTCGTAGGCCGCCGTATGGGCGAAGGCGGCACGGGCGAGACGGCGTCTGGTGGCGGCGGACAGGGTCCCGTCGGCCCGCAGCTCGGCCAGGACGACGGGGTAGTCGGCCGGGGAGGTGACGATGCCGACGTGCTCGTGGTTCTTCGCTGCGGCGCGCACCATGGCCGGGCCGCCGATGTCGATCAGCTCGATCGAGGGGTCGGACGAGAACGGGTACAGGTTCGACACGACCAGGTCGATGGCTTCGATGCCGTTGGCCTCCAGGTCGCCCAGGTGCTCGGGCTTCGAGCGGTCGGCCAGGATGCCGCCGTGGATCTTGGGGTGCAGGGTCTTGACCCGGCCGCCCAGCATTTCGGGCGAGCCGGTCACCTCGGCCACCTCGAGATGGGCGATGCCCGCCTCGCGCAGCCGGCCCGCCGTGTTCCCGCTGGCGACCAGCTCCCAGCCCAGGTCGGAGAGGCCCTGGGCCAGCTCGACCAGGCCGTCCTTGTCGTAGACCGACAGCAGGGCCCTCACGTTCTCATCTCCGTGCCATCTCCTTCTCCGCTTGCTCCGTCTCGTCCGCCGCGCCCGGGTCCGGGGACGGCGCCAGCTCTCGACCGGCCTCGAGCTCGGCCAGCTGCCCAGGCGATGGTGGCCGGATAGAGCGCCCGCTCGACCACTTTGATGCGCTCGTGGAGCGTCTCCTCGGTGTCGCCGGGCAAGACCGGCACGGCCTGCTGGGCCAAAATGGGCCCGGCGTCCACCTCGAGCGAGGCCAGATGAACGGTGCAGCCGGTCTCGTCGACCCCGGCAGCCAGGGCGTCGCGGACGCCGTGCCAGCCGGGGAAGGCGGGCAGAAGGGCCGGATGTGTGTTGAGAATCCGGCTGTGGAAGGCCCGGTGGACCGATTCGGTCATCACCGTGCCGAAACCGGCCATGGCGACGAGGTCGGGCTGGTGGGCAACGAGAGTGGCGGCCACCGTATCCGTGAAGCCAGCCCGGTCGAAGCCGGGGCCGAAGCCGCCGTAGGCGGCCCGGTCGACCAGCTCGTGGGCGACCCCGTACTCCTCAGCCAGCCCCAGGGCGGGGCAGGGGCGGTCGGAGAGGACCACGGCGACGGGGAGCCCGACGTCGAAGATGGCCCGCAGGATGGTCCCCGAACCGGATGCGAGGACCGCGAGGCGCACGGGCCTCAATCTACCCAGTGAGGGGAGGTCAGAGGCCGGGGCGCCCCCAGACCGGCCTCGATGGCCCAGGGGGTGCGCCGGGCACCGCAACGTGCGCCACCAGGACGTCGGGACCGAGCGGGGGCGAATGACGTGGGAACGGAGCGCGGGAAAGTCCGACGGGGGGCAGGGTGGTGCTCGGCGCGGGACTTGGCCGTCACGCGGGTTCGGCGCATCGACCGCCCGCTGGTTGTGTCGACCGCCCCGCAATCACAACGCGCTGACAAATCCGTGCCCAGCAGCCCCGGTTCGAGGTGCACCTCAGCACGGTTGCAGCCGAAATACAATTGTCTTCGGGGATTCCCGTTGACGGCACATGGGGCATTCCAAGTTATGTCGCAGTCATTGCTGGGCAGGGTAGAGCGGACAACTTGCAGGGTTGCGCGTCGTGGACGCGGGGAACTCGGGTAGGACGCCGTATTCGAGGTCCGGAAGTGCTCGGGCAGGCGCGGCATGCCCCTCAGAGTCTGGGGAAATGGTGAACCGATCCGGTCGGCACTCTGAGGGACCAAGAGCCAAGAGCCGACACGTCGTGCTGTTCTACGTGCTGCTGGCCGGCATTTTGACGCTCGGTATCAGTGGTGTCCTGGTTCCGTCGCTGATCGACTCGCAGCCTGCCTCCTCGCTCGACCCCGCGGCCTCTTCACACGCCCACACGGTGTCCGGCGGCACCTCGAAGTGGATCGGCATCGCCGCGACCAGTGACGGCGGCGGCTACTGGGTCGTGTCGAGTGCCGGGGCCGTGAAGTCCTACGGGGATGCGGCGCCGCATGGTGACATGTCCCAAACTGCCTTGAACGAACCCGTGGTCGGCATGGCCCCGACCCCCGACGGTGGCGGGTACTGGCTCGACGCGGCGGACGGCGGGATGTTCAACTTCGGCGACGCCGGGTTTTTCGGCTCGGCGGGCTCGCTGCACCTCAACAAATCTGTCGTCGGCATGGCTCCCACCCATGACGGCGAGGGCTACTGGATGGTGGCGTCCGACGGCGGGATCTTCGCCTATGGCGACGCTCCCTTCGAGGGCTCGACAGGCTCGCTCCACCTCAACAAGCCAGTCGTCGGCGTGGTGCCCACCCATGACGGCCGGGGCTACTGGATGGTGGCGTCGGACGGCGGGATCTTCGCCTTCGGTGACGCACCGTTCGAGGGCTCGCTCGGCGGCAGCCCCCCAAGCTCCCCAATCGTCTACATGGCTCCGACCCCCGACAACAACGGATATTGGTTGGTCGCCCAGAACGGCACCGTCTACACGTTCGGTGACGGTGTGAACTACGGATCAGTGGTGGGTGACGCCGCCCCCGCCACCTCGCTGGCGGCGACGCCGGCGGGCGGCTACTGGGTGCTGACATCGGACGGCGGGGTACATCCCTTCGGCAATGCGGTGAACTACGGGTCGCCGTTGAGCGGTCCGGCATCCGCTTCGTTGGTCGCTCAGAGTCCGACCACGACGACGACGCCGTCGGGTTCAAGCGGGGCCTCCGGCAGCCCCGAGGTGTCCGGAGGTGGGACCGGTCCGGTATCGATCAGCGCACTGACCCCGTCGAGCGGCACGGCCGGCGGTGGCGACACCATTCAGATTTCGGGCTCGGGGTTCACCGGAGCCACGGCGGTCGATTTCGGGAACAACGGGTCATCCGACTACTCGGTGAACTCGGACAGCTCCATCACGGTGGTGGCGCCGGTCGGCGCAGGCACGGTTGCGGTCGAGGTGGTCACCCCGCAGGGCACCTCGAATCCGACGTTGGCCAGCGACTTCACCTATGTTCCAACCGGACAGTCGCCGATCACGGCGGACGGCCAGAGCCTCGAGATCGGTGGCGTACCCACCTTGTTCACCGGGTACAACGCGTACCAGCTGGGCACCGACTGGGGCACCAACGCCGGGTGCGGTGGTGAGACCACCCCCGCCCAGCTCGACACCTTCTTCAGCTCACTCCGCCCCAATTCCCTCGTGCGGTTCTGGGCCTTCCAAGGTACGAAGGCGATGAACATCAATACTCACCAGCTGGACTGGCAGCCTCTCGACAATGTCTTCTACGCGGCAGCCAAGTACCACGTGTACCTGATCCCGGCCATCAGTGCCCAGTATGGAAGCGGTTGTGACGGTGGTCACTGGCAGGATCCAGCGTGGTACTCCGGCGGATTTTTGGACGTGTACAACTCCGCCTCAAACTCCAATGGTACGGGACTCGACCCGCTCTCCTATTGGACCTACATGAATGCACTCGTGAGCCGCTACGCGGATTCACCCGCTCTCGGCATGTGGGAGCCGATGAGCGAGGCCGAGGCCTCTACTTGCCCGGCCGCGGACCAACCGAATAACTGCTCGGGGAATCAGACGTGTCCCAACGAGACCGCGGCCGCAACCGCGTTAGCGTATTTCTTCAACACCGTTGGAGCGCAGATCCACAGCCTTGACCCCACGCACCTCGTCGAAGCCGGCTTCCTCGGCGGTGGCCAATGTGGCACTGCCGGCAGCGACTACGAGAGTGTGGGGGCCTCCCCGGGCATCAACGTCCTGAGCGTCCATGATTACTACGGCGCAGTGCCGCTGGGGGGAGACCAGTGGAACGGAATGGCTGTGCGCTTCGCGCAGGCCAAGGCACTGGACAAGCCCATCATCACCGGCGAGGTTGGCATAGAGGCCGGCATCGGCCAGAGCGCTTGTGTGAGCCTCCAGCAGCGCTCATCGGAGATGGTGGCCAAGATGAGTGCGCAATTCGCGGCGGGCGACAGTGCTTTCCTTGTTTGGAACTGGGTACTCGATCCGCTCGGGGGCTGCAATTACAACACGGGCCCCAGTGATAGCGCGCTGCTCGGCACCATTGCGTCACTTCTGGCTGGCTGAGGTCTATTGCTTGCTTTTCTCGAACCAGAACGAGAGCGGAGGTGCGCAAGCCCCAATGGCAACCTGAGACCCTCAGCTCCAACCGCCGGGGCAACGACCACCCCGATGCAGTTCACCGATCTCGCACACCCTCCGGCGCGTTGATGGCGGGGGGCGTGTCGAGGTTAGGCTTGCGCATGGCCGATAGCTCGTCCAAGGGCTTGTTTCCGCAACTCACCGAAGTCTTGCACGCACTTGCGGATTCTCAGGAGTTGCTGTTGCTGAAGCTTCGAGGGGTGCGACAGGAGCATTTCAGTTCTGATGCCTTCGCAGCAGGCGGGTCTCCGCGCAATGAGTTCCGCAGCCCCACGGGTCCGCCGTTGACAATGTCCATCCTCGTGGAGGGTGGCACGGCGATCGCAGTGCTCCCGGAACTACCGAACAATGTCAACCACTCGGAGCCAGAAGCTGGCCGCTTCTCGACGGTCTCCCCTGCACCAGTGACCCCTCCGGATCGACCTCTGCAATCGCCTATGTCGGCAGCGATACCGACACCCACCGGTGAAATGGACGCCGCTGGTCCGAGCGACACCGGTCCGGCCGTTCGAAACTACAACTACTTCGATGAGCTCGATGCGAGACTGGCCGGTCTAGAGAATCCCGAATCCGGCTCAGCGGAGCGCTGATACCCGGAGATCGGTTCTCGTAGCGCGTGTCACGATCTGCTTCCCAGAAACGCCCACATACAAGATCAGCGCCCGGCGGAGTTCCAGCGAGATTTGCAGCACCGGTGCGGTACGCCGGCGTCACCCGATCAGCGTCTCCCCCGATCCGGTCGATATTTCGCATCTTGAAGTCCGCGGATGCTCTGTCAGTTCTCGATCTTGACCGAGCTTACGTACCAGCCACCGGCTGATTCGGAGACTGAAACCTCGTATATCGGGTCACTGGGTGATGCGCCTCCGGGGGGCCCGAAGGTGCAGACAATTGGGGAGAACGCGGTGCTGCACCCGCGGTCAATGGCCAGTCCGCTGGCGTAGGGCGCGGCGAAGAGAGTGGAAACGGCCACTGGCGTAGCCACCGTCAGCGCGGTAGTCCGGTTCCCGTCCTTCCAGCTTGAAATCAGGGCCGCGGCCGCAGCGTCAGGACTGGACTGCAGCGCCGTGGGCACGTCCGGGATCGTTGTGGTCGGACCGGCCGCCAACGTGGTCGTGACCCCATCGGAGCGTGAAGGATTCTGTTCTCCGGTGTGATGGAGGAAATGGACATAAATCAAACCCAATGCGCTCAGCGCCAAAACTGCGAACACGATGCCATAGGCGATCCTCAGGGCTGGCTCCATCGCCTCTGGGCCGTGGTGCTCAACACCTCCAGGTGGTCGTTCGCCCGTGAAGACCAAAGGCTCCGAAGCGAGCACGCGCGGTCGATCCTGAGAGACAGCCGAGTCGTCGGTTGACTGCGCTAGGGATGGAGTCACGGGGCCGGCGTCAACCTCACCAGGCGACGGGGCCGGGTCAGCCGCTGCAAAGACAGTTGGTGATTCAGCCTCAAGCCGGGAACGGGCCACGTCCTGGGCGGCCACAGGGTGGTCCGTTGTGGGCGAGACTGATCGGATCGCCACCGGGCCAACGTCAGCATCAATCGGGGGCGGGACCGAAAAGGCTGATGCGATCGGAACGGATGATGGAGGCTGCTCAGCGTCAGGCTGGGGCCGAAGCCGCGCCTCGGCATTCGATAGGGGCTCCGAGATCGGTGGAGGCTCGGTGCCGGGGGGTTTGTCGTAGGACCTCTTCCCTCCATCCATGACGAGGAGTGTCGGCTTGCCATCTGCGGAAAAGAACCGGAACTCGTGGATCCCGTAGGGATCGGGTTGCCACCCTGTGAGCTGTTTCGCCACGGATCAGCTCAACCGGGTCTCTTGAGTAGTGGTCCTCGGGGATGTGAACGTGGGGTTGACTTCACGATCGTCAGCGTTGCTAAGGAAACCCCAGTGAATCAAGCCAGGAGGCCGTCCCGAACTGCTCTGACTTCGCAGAGCTATGGGTAAACCACGAGTTGCGATGGTGACGTAGATGTTTCCCTCCTTACGAGAGTATGAACGGCAGGCGAAACCTTCCCCGCCTGACTTGTCCATTGCACAAAGATCCTGGTAGGAAAGCATATTCATGAGTTCCACACCCAACGATTCGGCGTTCGACACCGCCCATCATTCCGGCGAATCCGGGTCCGACGCGCTGATGCCCGGGTTCGCCGACCACCCCCGCCGGGCCGAAGGTCAACCCACCGCAGAGGCGCAGTGGGCGAACGCCGAGCTCATGTCGATCGCCAGCACCATCGCGGAGCTCCAAGAGCGGCTGGCGGAGGCGAACTCCCGGGCCGAGAACGCGACCCAGGTCGAGACGACGGAATTCGAAATCGGGCGACTGTTCGTGGAGGCTCAGCGCTTCTCGGAGGCGTCGCTGACCAAGCTCGAGACGCAGATCCACCAGATCCTTCGTGAAGCGGAGGCAAAGGCCATTCAGATCCTTTCAGAAGCCACGGCTGAGGCGCTCGAAATCCGCCAAAGAGCTCAGCAGGCTGCGTTCGCCTCGACTGCGACAGCCCGCGAACTTCAGGCGGCGATCGTCGGCTTCACCAAGGTGAACGATGAGCTCGTCAAGGAGCTGGGCTCCCTCAACAACATGCTCACCCCCGCAACTGAACAATCCGTGAGCGAAATCGAGCGCTCAGTGGACGGGCCAAACCACGGGTGAAGGGGACAGGACCGCGCTCGGGGGATAGCTCCGTGAGCACCGAGGATGGTGAGAGTGCCTTGGCGAATTTGAACGAGCGTGTCGGACATACGTAGGCGGGCGAGAACCCCCAGCGACCCCTACGAACCAGTGTCGGAACCCACCAATACACCAAAGACGTCGAGGCACTCTGCTACTCACTACGACATTAAGTCGTTCGAGCTGGTGCGCCAGTTCGTGGAGGGTCTTCTTGTCCAGAACACATCCACGTCTGAAACTGGTGTCCCGACTGGGAACGTCGTCGACTGGGAATTGCTCGAGGCGTCCGTCGCCGACTCGAACTCGCTCGAACAAGCAATTGGGCGCGCGATCATCCTTGTCAATCGGGACTCGGGGGGACTGCTGACGTGTCCAAGCCGCGTTATACCGGGGGCGGCGGACAGCGATTCTTTTTTTTCGTTCAGCCTGGGGGATGTCGCAGCGGACTTCGGAGACGGAACCCGCTACCGAACGAGAGTCGCTCGGAGAGTTACGACGATTGTCGCGCGACGGAGATTGGTAGCGACGGTCGTTTCGCTTTTCCTCGTACTTCTCTCGGTCACGATCTTCCAAGTCGGGCAACGGGGACCGTCTGCGTCCGCGTCGTACAAGGCGCAGAAGGTTCGGGTGTTGACGGGCAATGCCCAGCTCGCCAGCGATGCGGTTTCCCCAAGTGTGAGCCTGTCGTTGCCCGCCAGTACCGCCTCTCCTGCGACGGCACCGCCATCAATTGCTGAAGCACCACCGCTGCGGTCGCACGAGGTGTTCGGGTTCGCGCCGTACTGGACGCTTGATCAGAGCTCGGGGTTCAACGTCGGTCAACTCTCGACGATCGCATATTTCAGTCTCGACGTGAATCCCGACGGGACCCTCGACGAGTCGGGACCCGGCTGGAACGGCTACCAGAGCCAGGATCTGTCGAATCTGGTGACCAGGGCCCATGCGGCCGGCGACCGAATGGTGCTGACCGTGACCTGCTTCGATCAAAGCTCTCTCGACAGCTTGACCTCGTCCGCAAGTGCCCCGCCGACCCTGGCTGCGGCGTTGCTGTCGGCGATCGAGGCCAAGAACCTCGACGGAGTGAACTTGGACTTCGAAGGCACCGGCGATTCCGACCAACCTGGCCTCACCAAGCTCGTGACCCAGGTCTCGAACGTCATCCATGGTGCTAATCCTCACTACCAGGTGACCATGGACAGCTATGCCAGTTCCGCCGGCGATCCCAGTGGCTTCTATGACATACCCGCCCTGGCTCCCGCCGTCGACGCCTTCTTCGTCATGCAGTACCAGTTGAACCTGAACGCCAGCAGTTCAGCGAATTCGCCGCTCACGAGCAGCATGTTCAGCGATCAGACCACCATCGACCAATACCTGGCTGCGGTGCCGGCATCGAAGATCATTTTGGGCTTACCCTATTTCGGCATCGACTGGCCGACGACCGATGGAACCCTTACTGCGCAGGCCGCCGGACCCGCCACGACGCCTTCCTACGCGCAGATCGTGTCCAGCGGACATCCCGTCTATTGGGATTCGACCACCAACACTGCGTGGACGTCGTACCGGGTGGGGACCCAGTGGCATGAGACCTTCTTTGAAGATCCGACCTCTCTTTATGAAGTGGCGCAGGTGGCCTCCTCGAGCGACCTGGCCGGACTTGGAATCTGGGCACTAGGCATGGATGGAAACGATCCCGCCATGTTGGCAGCACTCCTCGGGTTCGCTCCGGCAGCGAAGGATTCGGAGGCGGGTCCGACCACGACACAGTCCGCTTCCGCCAGCACCACTGCCACCACCACTTCGACGTCTTCGCCGACGAGCACCACCAGCTCCACCACGACGAGTGCACCTCCAACGACGATTACCTCGGAGACGACCAGCACGGAACCGGCGAGCACTTCGACGTCGTCGACGAGCTCGACCACCACCACCTCGCAGCCTGCACCAAATTATCGACACTCAGGTGACTGGAACGGTCAAACAGTGACTCTGACACCCTGGTCTGGCAGCTCTCCCCCGGAGTCCGGAGCAACCATTGGACAACTCACCGGCTTCTCCACGAACGATCCGAGCACGTCTTGTCTGATGAACGAGCCCGGCTTGACCGTCGAGTCTTTCTCCGGCAGTACCACAAAGGATATCGTCCTTGCTACCGAACCCACTGATTGTGCCAATGCGATCTTCACCTTTACCGCACCCACGTAGAACCCGCCTATAACCGAACATGAAGCAGATCAATGCACTTTGAAGGTGAATCCGTATTGCGTTTCGCGACGGAAAGTAGTCAGGGACTCTGACGATGGATCACCTGGCCACGGTGACAACACTCATTCGCCCGGAAGCGGCAGAGCCGTCAACCGCCAGTCACGCTCTACCCGATCCGGATCCTTCGGGGGGCCTATCAGTACCTAAGGCCGCGAAGCGCAAAACACTCCCGCGGAGACTTTTTTCCGAGGGGGGCCTGGTGTTCCTCATCTCGTGCGCTTCCTACATCGTCGCCGGGATCCTGCTGGACTTTCACTACGACTCCTTCAATGGCGACGCGGTGTCACGGATGGCTAACGGCTTCTACGTGCTCTATTCTCGCGACCCCCACCTGGCAGCGATTGGTTTTGTGTGGAATCCAGGCACGTCAATCGCCGACCTCGTGCCACTGCTCTTCTACCCACTGTGGACACCCTTGGCTTCGCATATGTTCGCCGCGAGCCTGGTGAGCGCCGTGTGCATGGCGGGAGCCGTCTATCAGGTCCGCTGCACGCTAGCTGAATGGGGCGTCACCCGTGTGGCCCGAGTAGTCCTCGTGGTGATCCTTGCCACCAACGGGATGATCGTCTACTACGGCGGCAATGGTATGAGTGAGGGACTTTACCTGTTCACTCTTCTCGCCACGTGCCGGTATCTCTTGCGATGGCTCCGGCAGAACGATCTCCATTCGCTTGTTTTCGCCGGCATCGCCCTCGGCTTGTGCTACCTCACCCGCAACGAGGCGGTAGGGCCTGCCATGCTCGCCGGAGCTGTGGTCCTCGGTGTCGCCGGCGCCCGGAGTTCGGCGGTGGGAATGCAACGGGTCTGGGCGGGAATGGCCGATGCCGTCATCTTCGAGATCCCATTTATCTTCACATTCGTCGGCTGGGTCGTGGTCAGTGACGTGATCACAGGGTCGCCGTTCCAGCAGTTCACCTCGGTCTACGGCACGACGTCGCAGATCAAGGTGGCCGGGACTGTCGCGCTGAACGATAGGATCCTCCAAGACGTTCACGATGTCTTTTATTTGGCTCCGGCCATTCCCGTCATCGCGATCATCGCGTTGTACGTTGCGTGGCGCCGCCGGGACCTCGGGGTGCTGGCGCCCATCAGCGTTGTCGGAGGTGGCTTGGCCTTCGATCTGCTCGCGTACGTAGCCAAATTCAATTCAGCCGTGGTTTCGGTACTTCATCACGGCCGTTCCCTTGGAGGTCCTCCTCGTCGGCAGCTTTTTTGCAACCATACCCGCACTCTTCAGGTTTGGCGCCAGCGTGCTGGTTCCTGTTCGAAGACATCTGTGGTTCGGTACGAGCATCGCTGTGTTGACCTCCTTGGTGTTCCTGGTCCCCGCGTCCGCCACGACCATCATGGGTATGGCCAACCCCAAAGTCGGATACGAAGAAACACAACACCTCGGCTACATCTTCTTCAAACATCCGTCCGCATTTGACAAAGAGGCACCGGCTACGTACCCGGCGATAGAGACGATCACGGACTATTTCACCCGCGAACACCTGGCTGACGGGCAGATCGTCGTCGACAACTTCAGTGAATGCATTCCCAACGTCATTGTGGCTAGTCCGAATCCCGACATCTTCGTGATCCCTAACGACCGTGACTTCCAACGGACCCTGGCTGATCCGTTGACCTTCCATGCCCACTACATCCTTGATGTCGATCCGACCGGCGACGGTGCCTTGACCGCACCCAACCTCACCTTCCCGAATCTCTGGTCAACGGGTGACAACTTCGCCAAGGTGGTGCATACGTTTCCCGCTGCGGGTGAGTGCCCCAAGTTTCGGCTGTTCAAAGTTTACGGTCACCCAAATCAAAGCATCTGACACCAAGCTGGGCACCACTACATGACGAAATCAACCTGGCCGAGGGACGAGGTCCCGTTGGCATGTCCGAAGCCGAAATCAGATATGCGTTTGTGACGTAGGCACAGGACAGATGCGGCGACGCCAGAACGGGGGCTTAGTGCGGGAGCTGATCCACCCCTATTTCGCCGGAGCGAATCCGCCGGACGCCCGCGGGACGATGAGTCAACAACCGATAGATACCTCGAAGGTCGTCAGCGGCCGTCTTGATGATATTGACCCGTGAATCGGGGTCATCGACCCAGTGCACGGGAACCTCACCGATACGCAGGCCCATCCTCTCGGCAGTGACCAGCAGCTCCGTATCGAAGAACCACTGGTTGTCCTCGACCAGGGGCAGCAGCATCTCGGCTGCGTCCCGCCGTAGAGCCTTGAAGCCACACTCCGCGTCACTGAATCGGCCTCGCAGTGTGAGCTGGAGCAGAAGGTTGTAGGTCCTGGAGATGATCTCCCGCTTGGGACCACGGACGACGAGCGCTCCCTGTGCAAGGCGCGAGCCTATGGCGACGTCACAGTGACCCGACAGGAGGGGAGCCACGAGTGGAAGCAGTCCGGTCAGCGAAGTGGATAGGTCGACGTCCATGTAGGCCACGATCGGTGCATCGCTGGTCGACCAGGCTTCTCGCAACGCGTAGCCGCGGCCCTTGCGCGGGAGGTGCATCGCAGCCACCCCTGGCATCCGGGACGCTAGTTGGGCAGCAACCTGGGCCGTCTCGTCGACGCTGGCATTGTCCACGATTGTGACGACCGCACGAAGAGGAAACGATTCGTCGAGGAAGGTCCGGAGCGCCGTGATTCTCTCGACCAACTGGGCCGCCTCGTTGTAGACGGGCACGACAATTTCCACGTCCACCGGGACCCGCCGGGCATCGACATCAACCTGGAAAGGGGTCAGAGCCGGATGATCAGCCGAATTGACCGAGGTTACGGCTTCGCAAATCGGGGGCAGCCCGGCAGCCGGGGCATTCGCCTCGATTCGCGAAAGGGTCTCTGTCACAGAGACATTTTCGCCACTCCGGGCAGGAGTCACAAGCGAAAACGCCCTTATGACACAGAGAAGTTACCTGTTGATCGCGCGCCGTTCGCCAGTAGTAAATCAAGGCCATTTGGGAGGATCTAACCTGCGTCCTCTTTGGGAAAGGCTCGGCCCCTAAAGCGTTCTGTGGTGGACCATGGGAAGCGGCGAACGTCTCCGCTGCCACCCGCCGCCCGTTGGACCGAAGTACGCAAGGGACGCAGGGGCGGACTCAGGAAACCAACCTGAGGGGGGACGTCTCGGTCTCGAGATTGGCCTCTTGATCGAGCCCATGGGTGGTCTTCTCCCAGAAATGCGGCGTGGCCACCAGTTGCCACATCGCCTTTACAGCAGCCATGGACATCATCACCCAATAGACGGGAGCGAGAATGGCGGCCAATACCAAGCTGTCACCTTGGACATGGCGAGCCGTGAGTACGGTCAGATACCAGAGGATGAAATTGCCGAATACCCACAGAAACAGACCGACGTAGTACACGGGGGCCGGAAAGATCTCCAGCACGAACTGTGGCTGCGCGACAAACCACAGAATGGTCATGCCCCAGAACAGCGGGTTCAGAACAGCCAGTGTGGGTGTACCGCCCACGAAGGCCCACAGGTGGGCGACGCCCTTAAGCCCAATCTCCTTCCGGAGCTCGCGTGGTGAGCGAAGATGGATCAGGAATGTCTGCAGGTAGCCCTTGTACCACCGCGACCTCTGCTTCACCCAGTTGACGAAGTCACTATTGGCTTCCTCCAGCGTGGTCGACTCCAGCACCTTGATCTGCATATGTTGGCGGAAGATCCGAATCCCTAGGTCACAGTCCTCCGTAACGTTGTAAGGATCCCACCCCCCGAGGGTCCGCAAACTGCTCCGTCGGAAGTGGTTCGACGTCCCTCCCAGTGGGATCGGCGCGCCAAGTGACACGAGGCCTGGCAGGAAGAACGAGAACCACATGGCGTACTCAATGGTGAACCACTTGGTGATCATGTTCTGAGTCGCGTTGCGGTATGAGAGCTTCGCCTGGATGCACGCTACCTCAGGGCCGGAGCGGGCCATGGCGACCGCCGCCCGCCGCAGCTGGAGGATGTCGGGGGTGTCCTCCACGTCGTACACGGCGATGAGTTCGCCCTTGGCCATGGTGAGACCGAAGTTCAATGCTTTGGGCTTCGTCCGAGGCTCCGCTTCCGGAACGATGACCAATCGGAATGGCGCTGGTGGACTGGCGTCCTTTAGGACATCCAAAGTCTCATGATCGTCCTCTTCGATCAAAAGCAGGATCTCCAATCGGTCGCCTGGATAGTCCAACTCTGCCAGATTGTCGATCAGCTCGAGGATGACCGACGGCTCCTTGTAAGCAGGAATGAGAACCGTATAGAAGGGCAGCTCAGAATCGGGAACGCTCAGCGCCTCCTCGTCCATAACGACCTCAACGGCAGCTTCATTCATCGATCGCCGGAAGAGATAGGTCCGGTAGAACACCGCCACCAGATAGGCCAAGGTGGCGAGAGCTATGACCACGATCAAGGTCACCCGGACGTCCAACACCAAACCGATGACCAGTGCGGCGAGGATCCCGATCAGAAGGTTCCGTTGGCCCTGGGAGAGCAGGGTCCGGGCGGACACCTGAGGGACTCGTTCCGCCAGCCCCGAGATGCTCGCCTCCAGGCGGAGCTCGGCCTCGTCCTCGTCCATCGGAACCGGCTGCATCAAGCCGGAACTTTACTCAGGCAGGCCTAGTGTGAACACCGCGGCGTTGCGGCGGGAACATGGGCGATCGCCATATGTGTGGCCGGATGTCAAACGCCGAATGACATGCAAGTTACCGCCGGACGAACTTCAGGTTAAGCGAAAAAAGATCGCGGGCTCCGCCAACTACATTGTTGTGGTGTCCGGGGCACTCTTCACGGGGCTGGAGCAACGCATGCCACAATCCAGCCTGATGGCCGATCCCACAGACGCTCCAAGCGTTCTGCGATCGCTCGCAACCTGCCAATGAGCGACCAAATGGGGTGGGCCGGGGTGACGACGAATGGCAAGCACGATGTTTACCGATCCTCGGCTGGCGACGAGGCATCCCGTGAAGTCGATGAGCTGTCCGTCGAAGAACGTTTAGAAGCATTGCTGCAAACGGTCAGGACCTGGGATTGGCGCGCCGCATCCACCACGATGACCCCCGCTCCCGTTAAGGAGTCGACTGCGCCGGTCGTTCCTGAGACCGACACCGCCGCTCCAGAGGGCAATCTTCCGGAACCCGGCGCCGAGCCCCTGGGTCCGCCTATGCAGCCAAGTGCGCCCGGTGAGACTCAAACAGTCGTGCTCCCTTCATCGCCACGTCATGCCCGGAAAGAGCCACCCCCGATGGGGGAACCGAAAACGGCGCTGATCGAGACGGTGCCGCCCGCACCTCCGGAGTCTCCGCCACCGACAGCGGCTGTCTTCCTGCCGTCGAATGCGGAACCCCAGACGGTACTGACCGAGCCGATGATTGCGGCACCTGGTGTTACTCCGGCCGTGGTACCGGCCGTCGTCATGCCGTTCGGTGTGGAAGCCGAAGGCGCCGCGCCCGGGACGATCGGTTCGACAGACCAGGGGCCCGTCGATGGCGCCTCACCTTCGGCCGAACCCTATACAGACGCCAGGAACATGACGCGGCGCTCGCGGACAAGCATCCTGCTGCTCTGCCTTGCGGCCGTTGCGGCAGTCCTGACCGTTTTCGCCGTCATACATTTCATTTCCGCGAGCCGGCACGACTCGGGCACGAGTGGTACGACGGCCACGACCGGGTCGACCGCCACGACGGCCGTGACCCGCGCCACCGGGTTGACTCATCCGGCGCCGATCCCGAGTGCAGAGTTGGCCGACTACGAGACGGACGCCCAAGCCCTGGTGCAGGCGAATACGGCTTCGGCCAGGTCATTGGCGGGCGTCGGCACCGCACCCACTCCCGCCGACGTGGCGCCCGTGGCTGCCACGTACTCCAAAGCGGTGAACCTCTATCACCTCCAGCTCTCATTGTTCACCTGGCCTGCTTCGATGCAGAGCGAGGTCCAGACCGACGAGGCAGAACTTGCGATCCTGGGTTCCCTCCTCAACTCTGCAGCCTCCGTCGCTCCCACCGGAGTCGCGACTTGGCTCACCCAGCTGAGGCAGCAAGGCGCCCAAGCCGAGGCCGCAGACAACGCCGTCCGTCAGGACCTCGGCTTGTCGAAAACAGCGACCTTCCCGTAGTTCGTCCCGCTGCCGCGACCTACACGGCTGGCTTTAAGCCCCAGGGTCGGCTGTCGTTGGAGGTGCAACCCGGCTGCGCGCCGCGTTGAAGATCAGTCGTACTACGGCACCGATGATCGCTAGGTCGAGCAACATTTGTGCGGAAACGACGAGGCGGGCCGTATCGGTACGCGGGGTGATGTCGCCGAAGCCCACCGTCGAGAAGATGCTGACGGTGAAGTAGAGGGCTCGGACGTGGTCGAGCTGCTGTGTGAAGGTCTTGACCGATTCGTGCGACATGGCGAGGTAGATCGAAGAGAACAAGGCGAGGAACAGAGCGATGACGACGCCGAGGGCCTCCACCGCTCGTAGCTCGGGCAAACGTGCCGCGGCGATGCGGCGGATCTGCCAGGCCAGCACCGCGCCGACGAGCGCAATGTCGACACCCAGGCGGGTGAACGCCCGCAGCCCCGACTCGTGAGCGATGGGGAGGGCGGCGTAGGCGCCGAAGATGAGGACCCAGGCCAGCACCACGCTGGCGGCGCACACGAGCATGGCGCGTCGGCGTTCCCCCGAGGGGAGATCGGCCAACCGGAGCGGTTCGGCAGGTGTGCTGCGCTGGCCCAGTCGGGCCCGGATCCCAGCGGGGCTCGGGGGGTCATTTGGAGAATCGGGCTCCACGAAGGCCAACCTAACGAAGCTGAGGGGGCGCTGGGTGCCGTAGGGGGTACTAGCCCCACGGCCGAATACAGGTACTACCGTCCCTTTCTTTTTGCGTCCGAGGGAGCAAAATTGGGCTGGAGCGGACGGGTGGCTCCGGGGGACGGCACCTGATCACGTTCCAGAAAGAACGACAGGTGAAAGGGGAACCAATGAAGGATTCGAGTTTGAACCGATTTATGTGGTTGATCGGCCTCGCAGCGTCGGCGTTGATCTTCGTCTCGTTCGGCCGCTCTCGAACGGCACGCCGACGAGAACCGTCGGTGCGACCGTGGCTCACTGGTACAACACGCACGTCAATGCGCAGTGGGCCACCATCTGGATGGTGGGGCTGGCGCTCTTCCTGATCTTGATCTTCGTGTCCCAGCTGCGCACGGTGCTGGTCGAGTCGGGCGGTCAGCGACTGTGGCCCAACGTGGCCTTTGCCTCGGGCATCATCCTGATCGGCGGGATCATCGTCGCCGGGAGCTTCGAGATCACCATCATTTTGGCGGCGCACAACCACGACTTCGCCGTGGCGCACTTCGTCAACTTCTACTCACAGAACAACGAGTTGTTGATCCTCGCCGGCGTCGATTTCCTGACCCTCTCAACCGGACTTGCCATTCTCCTCAACCGCGGCATCGCTCCGCTGCCCAAACTGCTCGGGTGGTACTCCGTCCTGGTCGGCGTGGTGGGTGCGGCCGGACCGCTCAGCTTCTTTGCCATCTTCGGCTTTCCCATCTGGCTCATCGCTACGGGCATCGTCATCGCGGTGAAGCAGTCGCGGGGCACGCTGGGCGGAGACTCCGGTGGTGGCGCCTCGGTCAGCCCTCCACCAAGGAGGCGGTCGCCGCGTAATTCGGTTTCACCACGCCATCGTGCGGGTGGTTCAGCCGAGCCCCCGCACGATGGCCACCATCTTCTCGCCGCACTCGGTCGGGTTCTGGGCCACCTGCACGCCGGCGGCGGAGAGGGCTGCCATTTTGGCCTGGGCCGTGCCCGAGGAGCCCGAGATGATGGCGCCGGCGTGGCCCATTTTGCGGCCGGGCGGCGCCGTGACGCCGGCGATGTAGGCCGCTACGGGCTTGGTCACCTGTTCCTTGATGAACTCCGCCGCCCGCTCCTCCTCGGAGCCGCCGATTTCGCCGATCATCATCACGGCCTTGGTGTCGGGGTCCTCCTCGAAGGCGCGCAGGCAGTCGATGAAGTTGGTGCCCGGGACCGGGTCCCCGCCGATGCCGACGCACGTGGTCTGGCCGATGCCCTGCTGCGAGAGCTCGTGCAGCGCCTGATAGGTCAGCGTGCCCGAGCGCGAGACGATGCCCACCGGTCCCCCGGCCGCGCGATGTCGCCCGAGGTGATGCCGATGTTGCACTTGCCGGGGCTGATGATCCCCGGGCAGTTCGGACCGAGCAGCCGGGTGCCCGGGAACTCCTCGCCAGGCGGTTGTAGGTCAACGCCTCGTCCTGGGCCGGGATGCCCTCGGTGATGCAGACGATGAAGGCGATGCCGGCTTCGGCCGCCTCAATGATGGCGTCCGCTGCCGCCCGCGGCGGCACGCTGATGAAGGAGGCGGTGGCGCCCGTCTCCTTCACCGCCTCGGCCACCGAGGCGTAGACCGCAATGCCCTCGATCTCCTCGCCGCCCCGCTTGGGGTTGGTGCCGCCCACGATCTGGGTGCCGTAGGCCTTGTTGCGCAGGCCGTGGTAGAGCCCCTGGCTCGTTGGGCTGATGCCCTGGATCACAACCTTGGTCGTCTCGTCGACGAAGATGCTCACGTTTCTCTGTGTCCTCTCGGTCCGGGTGGGTGTTCGGGGCTACGCCTGGGCCAGCGCCACGGCGCGGCGGGCGGCGTCGAGCATGGTCGGTTCGGCAATGAGGGTCTCCGACAGGTGATCGGCCAGCAGCGCCCGCCCCTGCTCGGCGTTGGTACCGTCGAGGCGCATGACGACGGGTGAGCTCAGCGCCACCCTGCCCATGGCCTCGATGATGCCCTTGGCCACCTCGTCCACCCGGGTGATGCCGCCGAAGATGTTGACGAGGATGGACTTGACGTTCGGGTCGGCGTTGATGGTCTCGAGCGCGGCCGCCATCACGTCGGCGTTGGCGCCGCCGCCGATGTCGAGGAAGTTGGCCGGCTCGCCACCGACCTGGTTGACCACGTCGAGGGTCGACATGGCCAGGCCGGCACCGTTGGCGATGATGCCGACCGTGCCCGACAGGCCGATGTAGTTGAGGCCCCTCTCCTTCGCCATCTTCTCGCGGGGGTCGATGTCGGAGTCGTCCTCGTACTCCTCCCACTCGGGGTGGCGGAAGGTCGCGTTCTCGTCGAGCGTGACCTTGGCGTCGAGGGCGTGCACCCTGCCCTCGGGGGTGAGGATGAGCGGGTTGATTTCGGCCAGGTCGCAGTCGCCCTCGACGTAGCAGGCGTAGAGCCGCACCAGCAGCGTCGCCGCCTGGGCGCCGGCCTCGGGGTCGAGCTCGGCCCGGTCGACCCACTCCCGGGCCTCCTCCTCAGTGAGTCCCTTGACCGGGTCGATATGGATGCGGGCGATGGCGTCGGGGTTGGTCTCCGCCACCTCCTCTATTTCCACACCGCCCTCGGCCGACAGCATGCAGAGGTGCAGCTTGGCCGGGCGGTCGAGGGTGGATGGCGTAGTACTCCTTGGAGATGTCCGAGGCGTGCTCGATCCAGAGCCGCTTGACCACATGGCCCTTGATGTCGAGACCCAGGATATTGCCGGCATGCGTCGCGCCTCGTCGGCGTCGGGGCCAGCTTCACCCCGCCCGCCTTTCCTCGGCCACCGACTTTGACCTGGGCCTTGACCACCACCGGGTAGCCCGCCCGCCTCGGCCTGCTCGACGGCCTCGTCCACCGTGTCGGCCACGCCCCCCGGCGAGGTCGGGATGCCGAAGCGGGCGAAGTACTGCTTGCCCTGGTACTCGTAGAGGTCCACTTTGGGTGCTTTCTCCTTTGTCGGTGGTTCGGTGTAGCCGTTCTGGGTGCGGCGCAGGTGGTCGGGTAATGCAGGGGGGGCGCCGGGTGGTGGCCGCCGCCGGGATCAGGCCTCGAGGGCCTCCTCGCGTGCATCGAGGGTCTCGGCCAACCAGTTCCCGATGGACTCGAGCGGCGCACCGGGGGTGAAGACGGCAGCCACGCCCTGGTCCTTGAGTGACGGGGATGTCGGCCTCCGGGATGATGCCGCCGCCGAAGACGGCATGTCCCCCGCGCCCGGCGCGTCCAGCAGTTTGACCGCCTTGGGAAAGAGGGTGTGGTGCGCCCCGGTAAGGATGGACAGGCCGACGGCGTCGACGTCCTCTTGGACCACGGCCTGAACGACCATCTCCGGGGTCTGGTGGACCCGGTGTAGATGACTTCGAACCAGCGTCGCGGAGAGCCCGGGCGATGACCTTGGCCCCGCGGTCGTGGCCGTCGAGCCCGGGCTTGGCCACGACCACCCTGTAAGGACGCTTCATGACGTCCCAAGGATACGGACGCCCTGGTCCCGACGCCAGACCGGCGTACTTTTCGCCAAGAGATCACCTACCCATCACGGTGATGTAACGAAAATTCCGCGGGGATTTAGCAGAATGGCGCGGTATGAAATCCCGATGGCGGGCGCGCCCGGGGTGGGTCGGCACCCGCCTGGGCGGAGCAGGGCTCATGGCCTCACTCGGCCTCTCGGCCGGGTCCTTGGGTTCGGCGATCCTGCCGGATACGCCGGCTGGGGCACTGAATCCGGCGTCGCTCAACTGCGGGACCCTGGTCATCAGGGGTACCAACGGAGCCAGCTACCAGTTCACGGAGTTCTCCACGGGGAACGCCACCCGGGGACCCGACATCGACTCGGGCGGCTCCGTCGCCTACGGGGGGAACCTGACCGCGGGCAACTTCACGGTGGCACAGAACGTTTCGCCACCGGCCAGCACGCTGACGGCCATCGTCGGTGGCAACGAGACGGGACAGCTCAACCTGCAGAAGGGCAGCGCGGTGGTCGCCGGCACGGCCAGCGGCCCGGTCAACCTCAACGGCGGGACCGGGACCACCACGACGGTCGGCGGTGGCGCCGGCACCATCCCCTTCGGCTTCTCGTCCATCGGCTCGGCGTTGGCGGCCTGCTCGAACGGCTACGGGGCCAACGGCACCACGACCGGCGGGACGATCACCCAGCTCAACCCGAGCTTCTCCACCCTCGGCTTCTTCGGGACCGGCCGAATCAACGTCTTCGCCGTCACCACAGATCAGCTGGCGGGCGTGCAGCGGGTCAACTTCAGCGTGCCGGCCGACTCGACAACGTTGGTGGAGGTCAATCCGTTCCCTGACTTCACCGGTTCGCTCAACCTCTCATCCATGAGCGGGAACATCTACTACGGATGCCCGGCGGCGGCGCCGGGTACCGGCAATTCGCTGTGGAACAACGGGAACTGCGGGAGCCAGCCGCCTCCGAACGAGAACACGACCACCATCGACGTGAGCACGACAACACGGCATGGAACCTCTCCCCGACCCTGTTCCCGACCAGTGACACCCTTACTGTCGTCGGCTGGCAGGGCACCATCGTGGCGCCCAACCAGGTGGTGACACTCAACAGCGGCGGACAGTTCGACGGCAGCATCTTCGCTGCGTCCATCACCGACACCGGCGGGCAGACGAACTTCGACCCCTTCGGCGGCACCATGCCGACCTGCTCCGACCCCCTGCCTGCCAGCTTGTCCCAGGGTCTGCCGATCGGCATGGGTGGTCTGGCCGTGGCGGCCTTCGGAGGCTTCGTGTACTACCGCCGCCGGCCCTCGGGCGCCCGCAGCGCCCCCTAGGGCCCTGGGCCCTACAGAGACCCCCCCTGGCCTGGGCGAAGCCCGAGGCCCCCAGAGAGCGCCTCTGAGGCCCCCACGGACAGCCGCCCGTGGGGTCCGGCTCCTTCTCTCACCCCGGGGATCCAGGTGCCATATTCGCTCACCGCCAGCGGCGAAACACCCAATGGAGCGAGAGCTGCCCCGAGCCGGCGGCCCGACGACCGGGGGGCCTCAGCCGGGGTGGACTTGGGGCTGGGCGAGCTGGGTCCGAGAACGTTTGGCTGACCAGTTACGTGACGGACCATTGAGGAGCACCCCCGCTGCCCTGACTTCTCGGCAGACAAACCGCCAAGGCGTCAGCCGTCATCGACCTGTCGACGTGCGGCTGCCTTTCGGCTCAGACAGGTGAGCGGGAGAAAACTCGTCAGAGAGCCGAACAGGAGATAGAGGCCGGCAGCCCATAGAGGCACGATGACGAGCCACTTGGTGCGCGAGCCGAACCACACGTCGAACCTCCGGTACGACAGCGCCAGCAGGAGCAGGAGGCAGCCCTCGATCCCGACCACTGGAAGGAGCGCCCAGTCCCAGCTCGCAGTGGCGGGATTGACCACGTTGTAAGCGACATGGGCCGGCTCCGCCACCGCCGCCTGAGGTCCGATCAGCTTCCCCACGACGATCAACCACGATGACAGAGGAGAATTCCGGGTTACAGGTCGTCGAGAGTGATCCGGTTGTCCCCGAAGTAGGTGAGCACGGCGACGTCACTTGGTGAAACCACCTGTGGCGCCCCGGCTACGACATAGGTGAGGTTCTCCCCCCACGTCGTGGTGAGGATGATCCGGTCTCCGGGACCACCAGGCGGCCGAGGCCGATGAAGGGAGCTCCGTGCGTCGTGCGGTGCCCGGCGATAGCGACGTTCCCCGCCTGTCCAGGCAACGCCGTGCCCACGTAGTGGCCCGGACCTTTGGACAAGTCGTTGGCGTTGGTCCCCGACACCGCATACTGGTCGACGCCGATGGCGGGGATCTGCAAGTGGGCCACCACCGAACCGTCGGCCGGCGAGGGGAAATTCTCGGTGGCCGGAATCAGGGACGAGCCATTCCCCGCCCCAGCTGGCACGTGGTGGGCCCGGACGGCAGCTTGGAATAGGAACTGAGCTGGGACTGGGCGTAGTGCTGGGCGATGGACGTGCCCCAGAGCTGCCACACGAGGAACAGCAGCACAACGATACCGATGTTGCGCATCCAGGTGAAGACATGGAACCACACGGTGTGCGCTGGGACTTCGAGCGCCGTGTCCGTGACAAGCCCCGGCTCTGCAATCTGCTGATCGGGCTGGTCCCAGCTGACGCCGTCACCCACGGGCGCCGCCACGACCAAGTTGGCCTCGTCGACGCGGACGACGCCGATGCGCCCAGTTGCCGGCGATTCCGGCTCTACCACTGTGAAACCGACCGGCAGGCGGGAGCGATCACGACCGTCTCCGTCATGGGTTCAACGGTCGGCGTGGGAGCGGGTTCGGCTTGTGCGGGCTGGGGCGGGTTGCCGAGGAACTCGGGGTGGACAACGACCGATTCCGGAGCGTTGGCCGCAAGTTCCACCGGGACGGCGACTTCATCGACAACTCCATGATGCCCGTTCAGAGTGGTCGCCCCCAGCGCTGTCGCACCATTGAGGCCACCCCTCGGTGACGGCGTTGTGAGTACGTCAGGTCGATAGTCAGGGGCGATTGCGCGGGCCACCTCAAAGGCCGCTCGAATGATTCGCCCGATTGCCGCCTCGTCGTTGGGCGCGCCGTCGCCTGTCTGCCAAATCGCGTCCCAGTCGACCTCGGGCAGGTCGCCGCCCCGCTCCCGCGCCGCAACGTCCCGGGCCCCGGACACAACCCGCTCCACGAACTCGGCACAGAGGAACCACGCGTCGATCCGTAGGTCGTTCGGGTGCTCCGGGACACGCTCGGAAACTTCGCGCGGCACCGTCACCGACATGTTGCCTTCCTAGGAGATCCGCGCCTACGCGACAGCCTGATTGGCCAGGGGAGCCACCCTCCGGGCAGCCACGTCACGGATCATCCCTTGAGCCTAGAGGACGATGAGGGCCTGCCCGATTCGCACCGTCCGGCGGCGTCAACGACGAAAGGAGCGGAGTCCGGACCGCCGGATTTTCGTGTCTGAACCACAAGCGCGGCTCAGGCAGTGGGCTCGGTTGAGCGAAAAAGACACCTGAAGGTCGCCGACTCGTTTCCTACCCGTCACCCACGGTTCACTTAAGTTGCCGCGACCTGGCCGACCCACCACGGAAACAACCAGCCGCTCAACTCCCAGCGAAGCGAGAATTTCGTCCGTTCGGGTTGCCGCTACATTGGCGCGCGTGTCCCCCAGACGCTCGCGGCAACGTTCCGCGACCGCTCAGACCATGTCGGCCCGCTTCCGCGCTTCTATCGGCGCCCCTAGGGAGACGCACGGTGAGCGACGGTTTTAGCCCGACTGAGCCAGGCACGAAGGATGCGCCCCGAGGAGCGGAGACGTGTCCCTCCCGGGCACATGGACAGTCGTCGTCGTTCGATGGAGAGTCCGCCGGGGCACGGTTGGACGCACTTCTGGAAACGATCCGCACTTGGGATTGGCGAAGCTCGTTCTCGGACTGCGCGGGACGATGATCGTCGGGATCTCACCGCGCCAGCTGCCACACGTTCCTCGCAGGCCCTTAGGCCGGCTCCGGCCCCTGTTGGCGAGGACGCCGAGTCGCCCGCAGCGCAGGATCTCGGATCGACGCCGAGTGCCGCCACCCTCAATCCGCTCTTCCTCGAAGAGACGCCCGGCCCCGTCCGGGCTGAGCCGGCCCCAACCCAGCCCCTCAGGGAGCCGTCATTAGACCCCATGACGCGAGCGGCACCGCCTGTGCCACAGGCAGAGGAACCACCACCGCCACCACCGCCGCCCGCCGCCCTCAGGCATACGCTCCGCCGCCTCAGGCACAGGCACCGCCTCAGGCACAGGCACCGCCTGCACCCAGCTCAGCTGAGGACCTTACGTCACGGCCCGAACCTGAGCCTTCACCATCACGCCTACCGGCTGAACCGGAGGGTGAGGACGATCCTTCGACCGCTCGACCCCGTCGAACCCTGCAGCTGAAGGTGGCCGCCGTCTACTTCGGCGCGGCTCTCGCAGTCCTACTGATAATCGAGGCCATTCGCACCTTCGCTTGAAGTGGAACGGCGCCTGCTGCTCCCTGCCATGGAGACAAGGGTTATTATGAACCGGTCACCTTGACGATCCAGGTACAACCTGCCGGGGCTTGCACCACCAGCGTCTGCGGCCCGAGGCTGGACTGCGTAGTGACCGACTGTCCGGACGGTCCGGTCTCGCTGATCGCGGGCGTCCCGGTGGGCGCCGACCCCCGCCCGGGTCTCACGGACACCTGGAACGATGGACCCGCGGGCCGGAGCAGGCGCGCAACGAACGCCCAGCCGATGTTCCATGGGGCGGCGGTCGTCGTGAACGAGGTGCTGGTCCAGTTCCCCTTGAAGCTGCGGCGACTCCAGGAGGACGCGTGCCGCGGGTCCGTGGGCGGGGCCGTCGAGGTCGACGACGTGGTCGACGTCGTCGCGGATCCGCCGGCGGCAGTCGTCGTCGTGGATCCGCCGGCGGCATTCAGGGTCGTCGTGGTTGGACCCCCCCGCTGCGGTGGTCGTCGTGACCGAACCGCCTCCGGCGGCTGCCCTCGTGGTCGTGCTCCCAGCGGTCGAACCGGAAGCAGTGCGGTAGCGCTGCCATCACTCGTGGAGCCCATGCGCTCGATGCGGTCTGGCCGCCGGTATCCCCGTTGATCCACATCCCGAAGACGGCCGCGACCAGAGCGACCGTCAAGAGCTGCCAGGTCCTCCAGGATCGCTTTTCTTTGAGCTTGAGATCGCCGGGCCCTGGGCACATCGTCTGTGGACGGCACCGGCGCACCCTCGTTGCCCGTAGGGCGACGTCACCGACCCAGCCTCAAACAAGGGCAATTCTGGTCACGCGAGCTCATCTGGGAGGATGGATAACGAAACAGAGGCCCCCATCGGTCAGGCCGTGATCCCGTTGGACCCGGCAGTGACGAGAGCTGCGTGGGTTGCCTGGGCATACAGAGTAAATTATCGGCGAAGGCGACCAGGAAGGTCCGGTTGTTTATCAGCGCATGATCGGCCTCTGTTGAAGCGTTCAGCGTGCCGGCGATGTTGTGGAGCGACGCCGTGGTCGTGAGCCCCCGGACCAGCACGCCCTGACCAGAGTTCTTGACGTAGAGCACAACCCGCTCGAAGCTGGTGCCGCCGGTGTCCATCTTGACCGGCACGATCCAGTACACGATCGACCAGCTGCCGTATTGCTGGGATTTGTAGGACATGGCCTGTCCGGTGATTCCACCGGCGAGCGACACTTGCGTGATATCTGCCAGCGTGTAACCGTGGAACTGGTAGCAGTTCTCGACGCCGTAAGCCGAGAAGCTGGAAAGATCGGGGGTGTTGATCACATCGGCGACGACGGGGACGTTGGTGTCGAGAGAGCCGACTGGGCCACCGGGGTACTGCAAGATGTACCGGTTCCACACCGAGGTGTCACCGAACAGCGGTTTCGCCCACGTGTAGGTGGTCTCGTACTGGGCGTTCCCCAGCCCGGCGGCGCCACCGGGCCTTGGATGAACGCCGTCAGCTTCGCTTCGCCCGAGACTCCCGCCACAAGGTCGTAGGTGGTGAGTCCGACATTGCTGACTCCGATGACGAGGGCCGCCAGCACCACGGCGACCACGGCCAGGGATACCTTGGGTACAGCGAGCGTCACCTTGCGCTTATCCGGCGCCTCTTTTTTTCGGTAAGGGGGTGGGACGGTGGCCGCTCCGTTGGGCGACGCCGGAGGGCTGGCCGCGCCCATAGGGATCTCCATTCCCAGGGGCCGGATCAACAAGAGCATGATGATCACGCCCAGCGTGAACAAGAACGAGGCCGACGAAAGGATGGAAGACGTTGATGGCGATGGACTCTCCCCACTCCTTTCCGGCGAAAAAGCGGAAGGTGATCCGGCCGATGTCTAGGGAGAGGAGAATCATGCCGCCGGTGAGCCAGAGAAAATCTCGCACGATGGGACCACGGACGATTGCGGCAAAGGCCGGCCGACCAGCAGGAACCCGACCGCGCGTCACCCCGGAGCATGCAAACACGATGCTTAGGGAAAAGGTCGTGCCGTCGTGATTGATGGACAACAACGAGTCGTCCGACGAGACGGCGGGCATGGCGAGGTGGGTCCACACGGCGATCTTCTCCATCGCCACCAGGGTGAGGTCGGTGAAGGCGTTGAGTACTCCCAGGCCGATATTCTCGTAGGGATAGGGCCACGCCAGAAACAGGAAAGCAATCGCCAGCTTCTGACGCCACAGGACGCGGCATCCGAAGATGATGGCGACCGCTCCGGCGACGAAGATGGGTAGTGAGAAGAGGTCGACCCGGTAGAACCAGAACAGGGCCGACATGCGGGCCGGAAGAAATTCGTTGATGGCCAGAGCGGCGAGGATCAGTGGGATCCCAACGGTGTAGTCCACCTGTCGGTCGTAGATCGGTGGCTCCGGCTTGAGGGGCCGGGCACGAACAAGCGCCAGCGCGAGCGCAATGGCCGGCACCAGGCTGATATAGGCGAGTGGCGTCTTGGTCGACAGTCTGCAGCAGTGTGCTCAAGATAGTTGTAGGCAATCAACACGGCGCCGAGCAGCACACCCACCTGGATCCATGTTCGAGTGGTCTGCGATGCGTCGGTTCAGCGCCGCCGCCAGGTGTCCTGCCAAGTCTTTGATCGTGGAGGGGGGGGGGGGGGGGGGAAAAAAAAAAAAATATGCGTGGAGTGGGCCTTGGCAGTACCGCTGGGGCGTAGAGGGCGTCGGTCATGGACATCTCCCTCGCACCGCCGCACCAGGACCCGGTGCTCCGGGGCGAACTCGACGTATATTCATCCGAAGAGACCGTGCACGTAGTCCGAAGTCCTCGGATCACGAGGGTCTGAGAACATTTCTGCGTCGGACCCGACTCGACGATGTGTCCTGGAGCCCCTTCGCCGTCGACCAGGAACAGCGCACAGGCGTCGGACACCCGTTGGGCCTGTTGCATGTGTGGGTCACGATAACGATGGTCAGCTCGTGGCAGAGCTCCCTGATGGTATCCTCGATGACGGCCGTCGAGATGGGGTCGAGGGCGGAACACGGCTCGTCCATCAGGAGCACCTTGGGCCGGACGGCCAGGGCCCGGGCGATGCATAGACGCTGCTGTTGACCCCCGAGAGCGCCGCGCCCGGCTCGTTGAGGCGATTCTCGCCTCCCGCCACAGCCCGGCCCGCTCAAGGCAGTCCTTGACCAGGGCGTCGGCGTTGGCCACCTTGGTGCCGGAGAGCCTTAGACCTGCCAGACATTCTGCGCGATGGTCATCGAAGGGAAAGGGTTCGGTCGCTGGAAGACCATACCGATCTCAGCCGGGTCTCGGTCACCCGCAAAGCGGCCCGTAGATGTCCACACCGTCGAACTTGACCGAGCCGGAAAGAGCTGCCGTGGGCACGAGCTCGTGCATCCGGTTCAGGATCCGGAGGAACGTCGACTTCCCGCAGCCCGACGGGCCGATCAGCGCGTGACCTTGCCCGGTCCATGGACAGCGAAATCCGCTCGAGCACCTTGTTGGAACCGAACCACGCGCTGACGTTGGTGGCCTCCAGACTTGACGGCTGAGACCCCGGACCGACCGCGGAGAAGGTTGTGCCGTCGGGGGCACCATAGTGTTGCTCGATGGTGGTCACGGCTCTGCCTCCGGTCGCCCCAATCGCCGCGCTCGCCGTCGCCCGAGGACACCCAGCCCTACCAGAACGCCGCCGACACCGAGCGCGGACGACGCCCGTCGCACCGGTGGCGGCAAGACCCGTCATCCCAGATTGCCGGTCCCGCCTGTCGCTGCGGCTGGCGGGGCCCGAGGATCCCGTCTGCGACCGCGACGATGTCGTCGTCGGTGAGGTCGTCGAAGTGGTCGAGGTTCCGCTCGTGGTGGGGGACTGGCGGTGGACACAGAAGTGTCGCGGCCTCGTCGTCCAACTCGTCGCCACCTTCAGGTCGGCGGCCACCATGCTCGACGTCGGGGGGGCCGACCCCAACGTCGCCTCGTCCGACTGGCCACCGGGCCTACAACGAACCGGATGTACTGGGCCAACTTCTGAGCCTTGGCCGCCGTGATTCCCGAGGTGGGCACGACCAGGTAGCTCTCCACCATCATGTAGTTGTTGTAGGCGGTCGGTTGTTCGGGTTGGCGGCAAAGGTCACCAGGTTTCTGGTGGGGTCCATCGTGGCGTCTTCTTCGGCCGCCGCCGCGGCGGCTTCGCTCGGAGGCACGAACTTGCCCGCTGCGTTCTGGATGGCGGCGGTGGGAATGTTCCACGGGGTCCCTAGCGGAGCGCCCGCCCACACCGAAGAAAGTGGGAACACGTCGCCCAGGTTCCACGAGTTCGCCGCCGACGGAGCATCGGTCTCTGCATTGATGTTCAACTCTTTGCCGACGAGGCCGGCGTCGCCACCGACGAACGCATGGATGCCGTGGAAAGGCCACGTCTCCGAAGGAGCGTCACTCTGATTCGGTCGCTTGGCCGCCGGGTTGTTCAAGGCATTGTCGAGCAGTTCCTTGGCGGTCGGGTCGCTGTCCAACAAGGCCATCAGTGCGGTGTTCTCGGCCGATGGCTCGAGGGTCGAAGCCTGGTAGATCCCCTGTGGGGATCGGCTGGCCGTTCGCCTGGGACAGACGCGGATCCGACCAACCGGTCAGGCTGGACGGGAGGCCCTGATTGGGGGACACCGCCGAACTGGTGAGGTTGAAGGTGAACAGCTGGGCACCTGTCGGGTCAAAGGGACGTCCTGGCACAGCGCGGCGGTCGAGTTTCCCGTGAGACCTGCCGGGTTACAGACGGCCAGAGTTGCCACCGCGACCGGCGTCGCGGCAAACGGCACATAGGCGAAGGTCCGACCGTTGGCCTTGGCGGTGGCGGCCTCCGTCGAGGTCAGCGGGCGCTCCGACACGACGAAGTCGGCGTCGAAGCTGCCGGTCCGGTGCCGACGAAGTCGCCGATGGCATTGTCGAGATTGGCGTCTGTGTACGAGGGGTTCAGTGGAGCAAGGCCCGTGTCAGCCTTCAGCAGGACGTCGGTCACTGGTGTGAGGAACGAGCCACCTTCGCCGACCAGTGACGTGGGGTCGGTGTCCGCCCCCGCCGGCGGAGGGGCGCGGTCGCCGCGGCACGAGGCACAGCAAGGCCATCCCAGCAGCCCCTACAGCAGCGAACGCAGGACCTCCTGCTCACGATGGTCTCCGTTCTCGTCGCGGAGCCTGCAGCCGGCGACGGCCGAGCAATCCGGCCGCAAGAGCAAGACACCGATGACGAGCAGGGGCAACGGATTACTTCCGGTGGAGGCCATGGCGAGGTTCCGGTGAGCGAGACCGCCGGATCCCACCGCCCGAGGGACCGGACGCCCCCTCGCCCCCGCTCCCAGCACCCGCCGGCGGCGTTTGCCGCCGTGGCGGCCGCGGCGCGGGGCCGTGTTGATCCGTTGATGGTGGTGACGTTCGCTGCTCCAGGTGGTGGCGGAGGAGCCGCCCCGTTGGTCACGCCACAGGTGGGTGTCGTCTGGCCGGCCTGGACCTCTGTGGGCGTCAGGTCGCCGCACGCGTACGCTGCGCTTTCTGCCGCGGTCGGATCGACCGCGCCGGGAACATTGGCGATGACCTGGTCGATCCCATACCGCTCGAGTGAAAGACCCAAAGTGGCGTACCGAATTTCGGTGCCGCCTGTTGGCCGAGCGTGAGTACGTAGTTCACGAACTGGCTCATGGTGTCCCCCTTGGCGGTGGACCATCCCTTGGTCGGCGTCAGCAGGTAGCTGTAGGTCGAGGGGTTGTAGACGTTCGGACCCACTCCGTTGAAGTTGAGTTGGTGCGTTCCGTTCGCCAGCTGCGTGGCGTAGGCCAGGGCCGAGGCAACGTCCACGGGCGTCGGCAAGGTGAACTTGCCGCTGGCATTCTCCACCTCGGCGACTGCCTTGGCCGGGTTGGATCCCGTGAACCCCGAGTCGTTGGCGTAGTTCACCTGGACGGCTCCGATGGCACCCGCGTTGTTGACCACGTTGGACGCCACCGCCGAAGTCGACTGTTCGTCGTAACCGTTGCCCGGCGCCTCCCAGTTCGACCCCGGGGTCGTGGCCGAGATCGGCACGCCACTGGGCGGCGCACCATCTCCGCCATGTTCTTGGCGTACTGGGCCCAGACAGCGGGTTGCTCGTCGATGCAGTACTCCTCGAGCACGAAGTTGGTCCCGGCGGGATCGCTCTCGGTAATGGGCAAAACGGGAAGATTCGGCAGCGTGACGCTGGCATTTGCCCCGTTCTGCTTCAGCGCCGGGTCGTCCCAGTTCTTGATCTGTCCGGTCAAGAGGAGGCACGCGGTGTAGCTGGTCAGCTGGAGCGTCTGGGTCAGGCCGGGGACGTTGTACATGAAGGCCACGCCGGCGGCGGTGATCGGAATGAATCGAAGGGAAACGACGGTGGCGTCGTGCCGACGCTCGAATCCACGTAGCCGGTGTCGCTGACCGCGTAGTCGACCGTTCCGTTGGTGAACTCATAACGCCCCTGGCCAGAAGAGCTCGGCGTATAGCTGACGCTGATGTTGTAGGGCGACTGCCCGACTTGGTCCGCCCAGTTGGTCACCGCCGGGGAGGCGAAGGACGAGCCATTCCCGGCGATGCTCACGCGGTGACGAACGATCGCTCGGTGGCCGGGGTGGCGTGGCGGATGTGGGCGGCAACGTCGTGGAGGTAGGTGGTCGTCGGCGAGGTCGTCGTCGAAGTCCCGCTGTTGCCGGAGGGAGTGCCACCCGCCATCTGCGCCCGCCGGGGTCCCGATCCCATGAATGCAAGCAGCACGCCCAGCCCGACCAGCGCGAGGCGCGCCGCGGCCGCCGACCGCTCGCTGCGCACAGCGGCCCGGCGAATGGATGCATCTGAAATTTCACTGGGTTTGGCTCCTTTGGGAGTTGGTCGCACGCACGAAACAATCGATGGGCAGATGACGGAGGTGAATGTGGCATCACTCGGCCGCCGATCGGCTGCGATGCCACAACGAAAAGGACCGAGCGGCTCGATCCGCCCGATCCGAGCACCCGGGCCAGGGTGAACAAGGTCAGCACCAAGGTCATCAGGACGAACGCCGCGCCCCAACCGACGGAGATCGCCTTGGCCGACGGCTGGAACACCTGCTCATAGATCCGAAGTGGCAGGTCGTCCTGGTTGCCGTGGAACGGGTTCCAGTTGTAGTGAGGACCTCCGCCGGCCGTGAACAGCACTTCGGCCGTCTCGCCCGCGGTTCGCGCAACGCCGAGAATGGCCGCCGTGATCAGACCGGCGCGCGCCGTGGGCAGGACGACGCGGAGGGCGACCCGCCACTGTGGTGCTCCGATCGCAAGGGCTGCTTCCCGCAGTGAACCCGGCACGACCCTGATGACCTCGAGAGCGGCTCGGCAGGTGACCGGAAGCATCATGATCGACAGGGTGACGGCGGCGACGAAGCCGGATTTTCCGTTCACGCCGTGGGGGACGACCCAGATGATGTAGATGAAGAGACCGGCGATGATGGACGGCGTGCCGGTCATGGCATCCACGACGTTGCGGACCAGGCGGGCGAGCACGCTGTGGGACTCGACCATGTAGGTGGCGGTGAGGAATGCGATCGGCACCGAGATGATGGTGGCGATCGCGACTTGCTCCAAGGTGCCGACGATCGCCGCGCCCACCCCGTAGGCGTCGCCCGATTTGCCGCCCGTCATATCGTTGACGAGGAACTGGGGAAAGTTGGCGAACACCACCGGCGCACCCTTTGCCACGACGTAGAAGACGACGGCGAGCAACGCCACGAGGGCGATGACCGCGCCCGTCCAGACGGCGACGGTGGCGAGACGGTCCTTCATGATGAGGACTCCGTGGCGACGCCACACGAGGATGCCATAGATCGCGTAGCTGACGACGGCCCAGCAGAAGACGAAGCCGAATCCGGAGCGAGATGCCGGCCAGGCTGAAGACCAGCCAGACCGCGCCAGGGCTGCGATCACGCCGCCGACGAGATCGATCACGCCGTCTCGGGACACGCGTCCGCTTCCGATTGGGACGGTCGGGCGGAGCCGGCGCTGCGCCTCCGGATCTGCGAGGAAGTCGGTCATCGTCCTTGCCCTATCGAACGGCGAGCCACGAGCCGGCCGCCCAGGCTGAAGAGCAGCGTCGTGGCGAACAGGGTGAGCCCGGCGAGAGTCAGTTCGCTCTGGCTGTGGATGTCGGAAACCGGAAACGTATCGGCGATCTGCTTGGCGATGTCCCCGTTTCCAGGACCGAGGATGGCCTTGCTGACCTCGTTGTTGCTGGAAAGGACGAGCACCACCGCCATCGTCTCGCCCAGCGCACGGCTGATGCCCAGGAGCACGCCGCCGATGACGCCGTTGCGGGAAAAGGGCAGGATGACGTCGGTGATGGTCCCCCACCGCGTCCCCCCCAGTCCGAAGGCAGCTTCACAGGCATCCCGAGGAGCTTGCGCCATGACTTCCCGGCTGACCGAGGCCACGACCGGAATGATCATGATGGCCACGATGAGGCCGCAGACGAAGACCGAATCGGAGTAGTTCCCGGGCTCTGTCGTGCGGAAGATGGGGATGAAGCCGAGATGCTCGGCGATCCAAGCGACCGGCGCGTGCACATAGGTGTTCAGCGCTTCGAGTCCCCAGAACCCGAAAACGATGCTCGGCACCACGGCCAGCAGATCGACCAGCCCGGTCAGCCCCGCCGAAGCCGCGGCGGGGCGTACTCGTTGATCATCAGGGCGATCGACAAGGCGATGGGAAGGGCCACCGTGATGGCGATCACCGCGATGAGCACCGAGCCGACAAGGATACCGAGCACCCCCGGGTGGATGGGGGTCGACCACACCGTCCCGGTGAAGAAGTCCAGTTTGAACGTGCTTGAGCGCCCACCAGCTGTGGACGGCCAGAAAGGTGAGGATCGAGAGAACAATGACGAGCACGATCGCCCCGCTGGTCGCCAAGAGGGCGCGGAAAGCACGGTCCATGCCGGTCAGGCCATGCTTGAGCACGAGCGGGGTCTCGTCGACCGACTCCGGTTCGGCCAGGGCGTCTGGCGGCGTGGCGAGCGTCACCATGGGGCATGCCTCGATCGTTCACGGTACCCTGGTACCGCACGCCGTTCACCGGGAGCGAGTTGATCGTGGAGACGTCACGCTCATCTCGTCACCCGGCCATCGAGCCGTAGAAGGCGGCGTCGCCGTAGTTGAAGACGCCCCCGTCGGAGGCCGACCAGCCAGTAGCCCTTGCCGTCGGGGGTGGCGCCATGCCCACGACGGGCTGGTTCAGGTGGAGGGCCCCCGTCGAGCCGTAGAAGCCGGCGTCGCCGTAGTTGAAGATGCCCCCGTCGGAGGCCGACCAGCCAGTAGCCCTTGCCGTCGGGGCTGGCGCCATGCCCACGACGGGCTTGTTCAGGTGGATGACCCCGGTCGAGCCGTAGAAGGCGGCGTCGCCGTAGTTGAAGATGCCCCCGTCGGAGGCCACCAGCCAGTAGCCCTTGCCGTCGGGGGTGGCGGCCATGCCCACGACGGGTTTGTTGAGGGGGATGGCTCCGGTCGAGCCGTAGAAGCCGGCGTCGCCGTAGTTGAAGATGCCCCCGTCGGAGGCCACCAGCCAGTAGCCCTTGCCGTCGGGCGTGGCCGCCATGCCCACGATGGGCTGGTTCAGGTGGATCGACCCGGCCGAGCCGTAGAAGCCGGCGTCGCCGTAGTTGAAGATGCCGCCGTCGGAGGCCACCAGCCAGTAGCCCTTGCCGTCGGGGGTGGCCGCCATGCCCACGACGGGCTCGTTCAGGTGGATGACCCCGGTCGAGCCGTAGAAGCCGGCGTCGCCGTAGTTGAAGATGCCCCCGTCGGAGGCCACCAGCCAGTAGCCCTCGCCGTCGGGGGTGGCGGCCATGCCGACGACGGGTTTGTTCAGGGGGTGGGACTAGTCCCTGAGGAAGTGGCGCTCGCCGTCGACGGGGTGAACGAGATCGTGACGCTCAAGCCGGTGAGCGGCGTGTTGTCCGTGATGTCGGTCGCCGTGAAGGTGACACTCTCGGACTTCTTGTCCGTCACGTGAAAGGTGGCCGTGCCGGTCGCGTCCGTGACGGCGGTGCGCGGAGACACGACCGCGTTGACCGATGTCGGGACCAAGCGTCACCGTCTTGCTGGCCAGCGGGAGCCCGTTGGCGTCGTTGAGGAGCACCTGCGACGGTTGCGCTGGAGCTGCCGTTGGCCGGAACCGTCGTCGCGGCTGGCACGGATGTCCGAGTCGTGAGAGCCGGTGCGAGTCGGTGGGGGTGTGCCGAAGGTGACCTGGACTTCCTCGCCCACCAGGGGCAGGCTGTCGCTGATGTCGTTAGCCCGGTACCGGACGACCTCCGAGGTCGTGTCGGTGACCTTGAAGGTCGCCTGGCCTGCCGAGTTGGTCGCGACTCCCGCGGCAGAGCCGGAGCGATCACCGACGAGCCGTTCAACGCGGTCAATGCGACCATGACGCCGGAGACTGGGTTCTGGTTGTGGTCTGCGAGCGTCACCGTGACCGTCGACGCCGAAGTGCCGTCCGCCGGCACGCTGGCTGGGGTTGGCCTGCACTGACGACTGACTGACCTGGGGAACACCGGCAAGGAACGTCACAGTCACCGTCTGGTCACCGTGACGTTGTCGGTGGTGTCGGTCGCCGTGTACGTGATCGATTCCGCGGTGGTGTCGTTGGCGTCGAATGTGATCTCACCGCTTCCATTCGTCGTGGTGATCACGACACCGCCTGGGCATCTTGCGAGGGAACCACGCGGGCCGTCTGTCGAAGGATTCGACGTCCCGTGACAACTTCGCCAGCGACGGTCACGGTCTTCCCCGCGAGAGGGTTTCCGAACTGATCCTCTATCGTGACGGTGAGCGTGGCGGCGGACACGCCGTCGGCAGGAACCGTCGCCGGCGACGCCGCCATCCACGACTTGGAGGCGGACACCGCCGGCACCTCGAAGCTCACCTGGGTCGTCGCCGTCAGGGCGAGGTTGCTGTCCGACGTGTCGACGGCGTTGAACGTGACCGTTTCGACGGTTGGGTCACTCACCGTGAACGTCGCCACACCGTTGGATCCGGTCGTTTGCGAGCTGGGCGTGATCACCGCCGTGGTGGACGAGGAACTCAAGTCCACGGTCTTGCCGCCGACGGGACTGGTGCCGTCGAGCAGGGTGACGTCGACGGTCCCGGATGTCTGCGTAACGCTGCTGGTCGAGGTGGCGACGATCGGCGTCGTCGTCGTCACGGTCGAATCGGCGGCCGAGACGACGAGGGTCCCGAACGTGACGCTGACGCTCTGGCCGGTCAGGGCGACGCTGTCGGTCGTGTCGGTCGCCGTAGTAGGTCACGGTCTCGGCATTGCGCGTCGGACACCGTGAAGGTGGCCTGGCCCTGCGCGTTGGTCGTCGGCCGAGCCACTCGATGCGGGCGTGATCGTCGACTGACCGACCCCTGGGAGAGCGAAATGACCTTTCCCTCGATGGGCTGGGGAGCGGCTCCCTGGTCCTTCAAAGTGACGGTGACGGTGGTGTTGCCGCTCTGGGATACCGCCGTGCTACCGGCCGCGATGGACGAATGAGACGACCGAGGCCGCGGGTGCGGTGAAGGTGACCGTCGGGGTCTGGGTCACCGTCACGCCGTCGGTCGTGTCTGTCGCCGTGTAGGTGACCGACTCGGGGTGTCGCCGTCACGGTGAAGACCGCCTGTCCGCTCGCCGTCAGTCGTCGTCCGTCGGAGCCGGCGGTGCCGTTGACCGCGATGGTGGAGCTGGCCCGAGCCCGCGGACAGCGTGACCGATTTTCCGCTGGTCACCGGGTTGTCGTTGGTGTCCTTCAGCGTCACGGTGACCGTGGCAATGTTCCCCCCGTCTGCGACTACGGTGGTCGGGCTGGCGACGACGGTGGAGTTCGTGGCCGAGGTCGACGCGATCGTCGGCGGCGATCCGTCGCCCGGATTGGCTCCGTCGTCTTGCCCGTCGCCGACCACGACGTTGAACGGCGCCGAGAACAGGTGGGGGTACTTGAACCCGCCCCCACTCTGCGGGTCAGCGGCGAAGATGCCGAGGACGCATTGGTTCGGCGCTACGTCGCAGGACCCGGTCATGTTGGGTGCTCCGAGGTGGACCGCGTCGGGAAGGGCGAAGACGAGGAAGCCCGTGTCGTTGAAGTTCCCGTTGAGAGACTTGGCCTGGGATTGGTCCTCGGTGCCGTGTTCACAGCCGTCCGGCGTGGTGGGCACGTTGGCGGTGAGACCGTCCGGGTCCGTGCACTCCTCGATGTAGTAGTCGCCGCTGGGGTTGCCGCAGGTCTGGCCCAGAGCGGCATACTGGGATTCACAGAGGGTGGCATTGCTCAGCGAGCTGTTGGCTGAAACCGTGACTGTGATCTGCTGACCGCTCGAGTACGGAGTCCCTGCGGTGACCGTGCCTTGCGTGGTCAGCGTGGTGAAGCCGTCCGAACTGACCAGGCTGGCCGCCGGTGTCGTGCTGACGAAGGCGATGATGACCGAAAAGAGGCCCAGAAAACCCATCAGCGACACCAGCGCCATCGATCGGCTGGAGCGCCGCCTGTGATGCCGCATGCGCCGAGTCGGAGTCAACGTCGGCCGTCCGGCGCGGGTCGTCGAAAGAACCGAAGGACCGTTCCGACGACGAGCAGAACTGCGCCAGCCCCGAGGAGCCATGGCCAGAGCGTCGGACCCCCGGTATCGGCCAGCGTGCCGGTCGAGAGGGACACCCCCGCTGGCGCGGAACTCGAAGATGCCGAGGCGGACGCGCCATTCGAAGTCGAACTGCCAGCTGACGCACTCGCCGGGCTCGTGGACGGATCACCGCTCGTCGTGCTCGTCTTGTCGACTTGGAACGGTGCCGAGAACAGATGCGGCTTGGTCAAGTCGTGCTGATTCGAGAAGAGTCCGATCACGCACCAGTGCGACATGTCGCACAGTGTCCCGTTGCTCGCGCCAATCTCGGCAACGTCGGGTAGGGCGTAGATCGTGTAGTCGGAAAAGGTCAGACTGCCGTTTTGTTCCGCGGTCGCATTGGCCAGGAGCGTTGTGGGGTCACACTGTGTGGGCTCGGTGGGCAGATTGGATGCCAGCCCGCCGGGGTCGGCGCATTCTTGGATCTTTATGATTACGGCGCCACTCGGAAAGCCTGCGGACTCCAGCGACTGGACGCTGAAGGTCGAATTGGGGGCCACCGACACCGTGACGACCTGATGATGAAAAAGTGGGTTCGTGGCCACCGCGTTCCCCGTCGCATCCTTGATGGTCACGACCGAATTGGAAAGCGCCGTCGCGCCGGCGTGAGAGACGAACACGCCGAGGAATACGGCGACGACCACGAGCAACGCCCCGAAGAGCTGCAGACCGAGCGCCACCGCACGTCGGTGCAAACGACCGAAACCGCCCGATGAGCGCTGTCCTTTTGACGTCGACTGCCTCACCCGTCGTGTCTCCGCTTCCGTCGTTGCCGAAACTGCACTCATTTTTTTCTACCTTCGAATCCCGTCACACCGGTAGGCGGGTTCGGTCCTTTCGTTCGCTCTGGTGACGACACCGAGGGGTGCCCGGCGAATTGCTCGCTGGACACCCCTCAGGTCGAGGTGCTGCTTACCGTTTTCTGCTTACGCCCGGGACGGACCCGAGCAATATGGGGGGCTCCCTTCTCAGCTCCCCGTGCTGGCGGAGATGCTCAGAATCGGAGCTTTGCCGGGGAAGTACAAGGTGGTCGGAACCGCACCGCTCCCGGTCGAGACCGGTGCTGTGGCCACCGTGATGGTGCTGCCGCTGATGTTCGAGATGGTGCCGTAGGCAGCTCCACCAAGGCCGTTCGCTGCACCGAAGTTCAACGACGTGCCCTGTTGGAAGTCGACGGGCCAGCCGATCTGCACCGTGGACGGCACCGGCGACGCCATGGTGATGGTGGTGCTCCCCGCTGACACACCGCTCGAAGCGATGGGTAGCTGGGCGTCGCACGATGCGTTGACGCCACCGGCCGACACGTTGTCGGTCGGCGTCGTGTTGCCAGTTTCCTGCGTGCTGTCGGTCAGCCGAATGAAGTCGTACTGATTCTGGATGATGTTGTTCAGGTCCGTGTCGAAGTTGCCGCCGTCGACGTGGTCCGTTTCCTTCTGGACCGACGACGGGGTCGTCTCGCCCAAGGTGGCGGGGGCCGTGTTCGAGTCACAGAGCCAGTTGAGGAAGCCGGCCGTCGAGGCTCGCACGGTGTCGGTGCGGTAGATGTTGAACACGGCCCGGGCCATCGGGTACGTGTTGTTCAGCTCGGTCAGGTTCGAGGGCGTCTTGGTGTTCGCCTGCATGACGTGCAGGGTGAACGTGCAGGGTGTACTCGAACCGCCGCAGTTGCCCGTCGAGGCTGAGGGGTTGTTCTCAATGCTGGTGACCTCGGCGTTGGGGTTGGCCTTCTCCGCTCCGAAGCTCATGGAATAGAGCGACGTGGCGATGTCCACGGCCTGGTCGGCCGCATCCGAACTCCCCGAGATGAAGGTCCCCCAGTTGGCGAATCCGAAGTCGCCGATCTGGCTGGGGGTGTTCTCGAGCGAGATCTCTGTGTTCTGGATGAAGTTGGAGCCGGCGGGACCCTGGTTGTTGTCGGGGTCCTGACCCGAGGCAGCATTCTGGTCGACATCGCTCGACGAGACGGTGCCCGAACCACCCGCGCAGTCGGTCGAGGGCTCTCCCGCGGCCGGGGTGCCGATGCCCGACTGGGCGAAGTTGTAGAAGGTCGAGACCGTTCCAGAGCCGTTGTTGATGCCGATGATGCGGACGGGCACGCCGATGGGAGTGCCGTCACCGACGGCTGCACCACCGAGGTTGGTCAACTGGCCCCAGTCCGTGATCTGGCTGGTGTCAGGGGTCGAGCTCGGGCCGTGCTGACAGAAGAGCCGGTAGGCGACCGAGGTCGCGCCTGTCCCACCGTTGATTGGGGTGTTGGTGATGTTGGTGAACGGCGTTCCCGTGCAGGTGCCGAGGCTGGCGCAGTTGAGGGGATTGCCCGGGAGCCAGCCGTCAGCGACCGCGCCGATCCCCCCACTGGGGAAAGCGGTGCAGGTGACGGCGCCGTCGGACGACGCGTAGCTGGGGTACTGGCCGGCGCCTCCTTGGCCCGTCGGGTCCTGGCTGGTGACGGTGCCCGAGCATTGGGGGTCGGTCTGGGTCAGATACCCCGTCGGGGTGCCGTAGGCGCCCGGGTCGATGTTCAAGAAGTCGACACCGATAACCGCGTCCTTGGCGAAGCCGAGTTCCACTCCCTTGGGGCAGGTCGACGTCGACACGGGCTTGGACGAACGGGAGTAGTCGACGCCCGTTGCAGGTGCGGCCGGGCTGCCACCGCACAGCTCGGCCTGGCCGTTGCCAGAACCCACGTCGTTGGTCCCCTGCAGCTCTTGGTTACCCGAGAAGTTGTCGGTCTCGTCGGACTGCGTGTTGTTGGGGTTCGAACCTCCAGACGGCTGCTGGCACACCGTGTTGGCGCCCGATGTGATGCTGCACGAGAAGGGCGCGATGCCCGCTTGTGCGTAGAGGTCGCTGATGGACTGCATGACGTAGAGGGTCGTGTCGGATCCCTCCGAAATGTCCAGGTTGCTGATGGGGAAGGCGCCGCCCGACGTTTCGGGCAGCCACCAGGGGTAGGTGTCAAACCCCGACACCGGGGCCCCGGCTTGGCCCGGGAACGGCGCGATGGTGGGGCCGGCTGCCGCCGTTCCTGCCAGGCCTACGCCGAGCAGGAGCGCCACAGACATCGCCCCCGCACCCACGTACGATGCGAGCGCAAATCGGCGCCGCAACTTAGGAGATTTCATGACTCGGTGATCTCTCTTTCTTTCTTTTGGTCTTGCTCAAATGGTTTGGTGATCAGATCGTGTGTGATCTCGGGTGTCGGGCCCGAACCAACGAGCCCGACACCCGGTTGCTCCGGAGGGCTGTCGCTCATTCGGAACCGTCCGCCTAGACGACCTCGTGCTGCTGCTTGCGACGGCTGCGGACACTCCAACCGCCGACGGCGAGGAGAGCCACCAGGGGAAGGCCGATGGCCAGTGGCACTTCGGGCGTTCCATCGCCGGGGCTCGACCCGTCGTCCGTCCCGTCAGGCCTGTCCACCTGGAACGGCGCCGAGAACAGGTGAGGGTACGAGAATCCGCCACCACTCTGGGGGTCAGCGGCGAAGATGCCGAGGACGCATTGGTTCGGCGCCACGCCGCAGGACCCAGTCATGTTGGGTGCTCCGAGGTTCGCCGCGTCGGGCAGCTGGAAGACGAGGAAGCCCGTGTCGTTGAAGTTCCCGTTGACCGACTTGGCTTGGGACTGGTCCTCTGTCCCGTGCTCACAACCGCTCGGCGTGGTCGGCAGACTGGTGGAGAGGCCCCCTGGGTCCGTGCACTCCTCGATGTAGTAGTCGCCGCTGGGGTTGCCACAGGTCTGCCCCAGAGCGGCGTACTGGGATTCACAGAGGGTGGCATTGTTCAGCGAGCTGTTGGACGAAACCGTGACCGTGATCTGCTGCCCGCTCGAGTACGGAGTCCCCGCAGCGACGCTGCCTTGCGTGGTCAACGTGGTGAAGCCGTCCGTACTGGTCAGGCTGCTGGCGCCAGCTGAACCCACGCCCAAGGTGAGCACGAGTGCGGCACCGCACAATGTGGCGGCACCGGTTACCGCCACGGTCTTGACGACATGCCGGATTGACATATTGGTGACTCCTTCTCCGCTGATCGAGGGGTTCTGGCAAGACACCGACCGTCGGCGCCCGAACGACTGGTCTCGTTCTCTCATGGGGTCCGGCGGTCGTCAACGAAAGGAGCAGATAAGGGACCCCGTGACACGCAGAAATCACCTTGGGATAACCTCCCCGTGGCGCACGCCACGTTGCCCTCACTTGGTCCGGGCCATGCTCAGGTGCAACCCGCATCGGCCCGATGACCCTGCGAACGGCTGCCGGGGGCGGAGTTGACAAGCTGAGACCGGCGAGGCACGGCCCTTTTCGAGCGTGCGGCTGACTCCCGCCATGGCGCTACAACCGATGCCGCGAGGACCCGTGGCGGCGCTCGTGGTTCCGGCGAATGACGTGTGTAGTGTGCCGCAGGTGCGGAACCCCCTCCCACGGTTGGCTCTGGTCGCACTCGGTGGATTGTGCCTCGTTGCGACTTCGTGCTCGTCGCAGGCGGAGACAGTCACGCCCACGACCCATCCGAAAACGACGTCCAACACAGGCCTCTGCACGCTGGTATCGCGAACAATCGTGGCGACCGCGCTGAACGAAAGCATGTACGCACCCACGGCTCTCACTCAAGGAGCGACGACCCAGTGTGCCTACCGCGCCGAGAGCATCCCAGACGGGACCGTCATCATTCGTTACGACACCGACACCACGGTCTCCTCATTCGTCAAATACAGGAGCGTGTTCGAGCGCCACGGATTGAGGTTGGGTCCCATTACCGATCTCGGGGACCAGGGGTACTACTTTACCGAACAGGTCGGGCACAACACAGTGAGCACCGTGGTCCTCCTGGAAGGATCGCTGCAGTTGTTGGTCACGGGGACTGCTGCTCTCAATCCGATCGGATCGATTGCGCGCTTCGCTTTGGGAGAGTGGGAGGCCAAGCACGCAACGCCTACGTCTTCTGGGTGACATTGACGAACGCAGAGTGAGCAACCCCGACAAGGTCCGTCTCGCTGAGAGCACCAGATTTTAACAGGCCCGCCTTGCTCGCTGTCAGCCGATGCCGGCGAGCGGCTTGCGCCTCCGGTGCAGCTCCAGAAGGAAGGCACCGGCAACGAGCACGCCACCGCCGAGCGGCAGCAAAATCGACAACGGCGCCTCCGGAGTCTGCGTCTGCAAAGGAATGGGCTGCCACGCGGTCTGGCTGTTGTTGGTCTTGTTCGCCGTGAGGTTGTCCAACACCGCTGGGCTGCTGACCGAATGGCCCATGTCCAAAATGATGTTGCTTCCTCCTCCGAGCTTGGTCCACACGTACAGGTTCCCGGAGGGGTTGCACGTCGTACCCGAGGAGACGGCCGTGTCGGTTGGCGCGAAGAGGGGTTCGATCTCGGTCCCCGGGTCGCTCGAGCCCCAGAGCTCACAGGTGGTCGCCGGCGTCACGGTCGGATTCAGGACGTAAATGCTGTGTGAGCGATCGAAGATGATCCTCGTCCCCGCGGCGTTCCAGTCGGGGTACTCGTCGACCGAGCCACTGGAGATGCCGGACTCGGTGGACAGGTCGCGTTCGGCGAACGCCGACGTGAGGCTGACCAGGTGCAGGTTGCCGTCCGTGCCCTCGTAGATGACCTGGGTGTTGTCGTTGGGGTCGATCTCGGGTCGACTGGCTTCCCCGCTGACCGGGTTGGGCTGCATGACGGGCACTGACGTCGCCACGGGTGTCGGCGTACCGCCGACGATGGGGCTCTGGGTGTAGAGGGCACACGAGGTCGTGCCCGCATTGCACCGGATGAAGGCCATTTCGCTGCCGTCCGCCGACACGGTCGGTGCGTAGTCGTTGCTGTTGGACCCCGGGAAGGTGATCTGGGTGGCGTTGTCCGTCTGGCTGCCCGGGGAACCCGACACCGTGGGCGGGTAGGGCGCGGAGTAGGTGGCATAGTTCCCAGCGGCTCCAGGATTGTTCCCTTCCGACGGCCGGTTGCTCGAGAAATAGAGGGTCGTCCCCTGCGAGGAAAAGTACGGCATGGAGTCGATGCTTCCCGCCGTGGATTGCGTGTAGTTCGGCGAGTCGTCGCCCGGGCAGGTGTAGGTAGGTGGTGGGCCTCCGTTCGGATTGAGGCTGTAGACCGCCTGTCCGCTGTCCGAGTTGCAGATGGCCGCAAAGGCAACGTTCCCGTTGGTCGCGCCGGTAAAGGTGGCGCTGGCCGCCGTGGGCGCCAGGATGCCCGCCGTGATGAGCGCAACCCCCAAGACGCCCATGGCAGCGAACGCCGGTCGAGGCGCAAGTGCACCGTCCTGAGTCGAGGCGGTTTTCACGGTGATCTCCTGCCAGATTCGTGGGTCAGATCTCTTTCGTTGCACAACGGATTCAATGGTTTGGCGTCCTCTGGGGAGGAGTTGCCGCGATCTTCGAGGAGAAGGGCAGCGATATCAACCAACATTGGCGGTCAATCGCGCAGCCGTCACGAAAGGTTCACCTTCCGTTTCTGGAGTTCGCCCAAGCGGGCACGAACGGCCGCGCCAGCGGAGGGCCGGTGGTGTCTCCGCCCAGCGGACGGCCGTCGGCGGGTCAGTCGGCGGGTGCGGGCGCTGGCTCGCAGATGACCACGGGGATGTCACGCGACGTGTTGCGCTGGTAGCCCTCGTAGCCCTTGTAGATCTGCACCAGCTGCGGCCACAGCACCGCCTTCTCCTCGGGCGTGGCGGTGCGGGCGATCATCGGAGTGGTGCGGTGGCCGACCGTGATCTCGACGTCGGGGTTGGCCACGAGGTTCTTGTACCAGATGGGGTCGTCCGAGTAGCCGCCCTTCGACGCCACCAGCACGACGCGGTCCTCGGCATAGAGCGGCGACGTGAGCAGGGTGGAACGGCGCAGGCCGGTCTTGCGCCCAATGGTGTGCAGCTCGACCGGCTGCATGCCGGCCACCGTCTTGGGGAAGCGGCCACCGCTCAGAGTGAGGAGGGCGCGATGCGTGTGCTCGAGCATCCACGCCCCTACTTCGATGCCTCGGTCACCCATGGTCCCTCTCGCCTCTCTCGCGCACCCGCCGCCGCGCCAGCGGAGAGTGTACGGGCTCTCGTGGCGGCGGGACCAGCTCCGCCCGCCGGGCTCAGGCCCGGCGCAGCGGCGTGGCCGACAGCAGCAGGTTCTTCTTGCCCACCGAGTCGAAGTCGACCGTGGCCTGGGCCCGCGACCCCTCGCCCTTGGCGCTGACCACCACGCCGCGGCCCCAGTGGTCGTGCACCACCTCGTCGCCGGCCTGCAGTTCCAGGTCCTCGGCGCCGGTGCTCCCCCGCTGGCCGGCCCGGGCGGCGGCCGAGCGGGCGGCCAGGGGCACGGCCGGCGCGAAGGTGGCGCCGGCCAGGTGCTCGCCGGCGTCGTAGCCGGTGCCGCGGCGCGGCGAGCCCAGGCCGACGTCGTCGACCAGGTGGCTCGGCACCTCGGTCACGAAGCGGCTCGGCATGGCCGGCTGGGTGCGACCCCAGGTCGTGCGCGACCAGGCGTGGCTGATGGCCAGGTGCCGCCGGGCCCGGGTGATCCCGACGTAGAAGAGGCGGCGCTCCTCTTCGAGCTCGATCGGCTCGGCCAGCGAGCGGAAGTGCGGGAAGATGCCCTCTTCCAGGCCGACCACGAACACCGCCGGGTACTCCAGTCCCTTGGCCGTGTGCAGCGTCATGAGCGACACCCGGGTGCCGTCGCTGTCGAGCTCGTCGGAGTCGGCCACCAGCGCCACCGTCTCGAGGAAGCCGTTCACGTCGTCGAAGTCGCCCGCCTGGCTGGCCAGCTCGGCCAGGTTCTCAATGCGGCCGTCGGCCTCGTGCGTGTGCTCGGCCACCAGCTCGGCCAGGTAGCCGGTGCGGTCGGCCACCAGCTGCACGAAGTCGGCCGGATTGACCGTCTGCACCAGCGGCCGCAGCTCGTGCAGCGTCTTGGAGAGATGCTCGGACCCCTTGAGGGCCTTGCCGGTCAGCCCGGCCTCGGCGGCCCGGTCGATCGCGTCGGCGAAGGGCACGTGCTCGGTGTGGGCCCAGGCGGCCAGGCGGGCCACCGACGTGTCGCCGATGCCGCGCTTGGGCACGTTGACGATGCGGCGGGCCGAGACCTCGTCGTCGGGGTTGGCCAGCACGCGCACGTAGGCCAGGATGTCCTTAATCTCCTTGCGGTCGTAGAACTTGGCCCCGCCCACCACCTTGTAGGGGATGCCGCTGAACTTCATGGAGGTCTCGAGCGGCAGGCTCTGGGCGTTGGTGCGGTAGAAGACGGCGACGTCGCCCCACGAGAGCCCCTCGGTCGCGTGCAGCCGGAGGATCTCGCCCGAGACCCACGCCGCCTCGTCGCGCTCGTCCTCGGCCCGGAAGCGCTTTATCGGCCCCCCGGTGTCGCCCACGGTGAAGAGCTCCTTGGACTGGCGGCCGATGTTGTTGGCGATGACGGCGTTGGCCGCGTCGAGGATGGTCTGGGTGGAGCGGAAGTTCTGCTCCAAGAGGATGGTGGTCACGTTGGGGAAGGCCCGCTCGAACTCCAAGATGTTGCGGATGTCGGCGCCACGCCAGCGGTAGACCGATTGGTCCGAGTCCCCCACGACGCACACGTTGCCGTGCGCCTCGCCCAGGAGCTTGACGATTTCGTTCTGCGCGTGGTTGGTGTCCTGGAACTCGTCGACGAGGATGTGCTTGAAGCGTTCCTGGTAGGCCGCCCGCACGTCGTCGTGGGCCTGCAGCAGGTTGGCCGTGATCATGAGCAGGTCGTCGAAGTCGAGCGCGTTGGCCTGGTGCAGGCGGTCCTGGTACTGGGCGTAGACGTCGGCGATGCGCTTGCGGAACGGGTCCGGACCTTCCCGGGCCTCGTCGCGGAACGTTTCGAAGTCGACCAGCTCGGACTTGGCCTGGCTGATGACCCCCTGGACGGCGCGCGACGGGAGGCGCTTCTGGTCCAGGCCGAGCTCGGCCGTGATCATTTCGATGAGGCGGCGCGAGTCGGTGTCGTCGTAGACGGTGAAAGCGGAGCGGTAGCCCAGGCGGTCGGCGTGCGTGCGCAGAATGCGCAGGCACGCCGAGTGGAAGGTCGAGACCCACATCTTCTCCGCCGGCGGGCCCACCAGCTCGACGACGCGGCGGCGCATCTCGTCGGCTGCCTTGTTGGTGAAGGTGATGGCGAGGATCCCCCACGGAGGCGCGTCGCCGGTGGCCAGCAGGTGGGCGATGCGCCGGGTGAGCACCCGCGTCTTGCCCGAGCCCGCCCCCGCCACAATGAGCAGCGGCCCGCCCCGGTGCTCCACGGCGGCCCGTTGGGGCAGGGTCAGATCGTCGACCAGCGCGCTCGGGTTACCCGCGTACGCCCCCCGCTTGGTGGCGGAGCGCTGGCGGCGGCGCCGGCCGTCGTCGGCGCCCTCGGTCGGGATCCCGTCGTCGTCGACCTCGTCGACCCACTCGTCCGAGGCGGCCGCCGCGGCAGCCGCGCCGCCGACCTCCTCGTCGGAGGTGTCGAACAGCTGTCCGTTCGCCACGCCGCCGCTCCCCGGCGTCACGGTCACTCCCACTCAATGGTCCCGGGCGGCTTCGACGTGACGTCGAGCGCTACCCGGTTCACGCCCTCCACCTCGTTGATGATGCGTGAGGCGATGCGTTCGACCAGGTCGTAGGGCAGCCGGGCCCAGTCCGCCGTCATGGCGTCGTCGCTGGTGACGGCGCGGATGACGATGGGGTAGGCGTAGGTGCGGCCATCGCCCATGACGCCGACGGTGCGCACGGCCGGCAGGACGGCGAAGCTCTGCCACAGCTCGCGGTAGAGGCCGGCCCGGCGGATCTCCTCGACCACCACCGCGTCGGCGTTGCGCAGTATCTCGGCCCGCTCCGGCGTCACCTCGCCGATGATGCGCACGCCCAGGCCGGGGCCGGGGAAGGGCTGGCGCCAGACGATCTCGTGGGGCAGTCCGAGCTCCTCGCCCACGGCGCGCACCTCGTCCTTGAAGAGCAGGCGCAGCGGCTCCACCAGCTCGAACTTCAGGTCGTCGGGCAACCCGCCCACGTTGTGGTGCGACTTGATGTTGGCCGCAGTGTCGCTGCCCGATTCGATGACGTCGGGGTACAGCGTCCCCTGCACCAGGAAGCGGGGGCCCTCGCCGCCGCCCTCCTCGCCGGCGCCCAGGTCGCGCGCCACCTCCTCGAAGATGCGGATGAACAGCTCCCCGATGATCTTGCGCTTGCGCTCTGGGTCGGTCACGCCCTCGAGCGCGGTGAAGTACCGGTCGGCCGCCTTCACGTGCACCAGGTCGACCTTGAATTGGCGGCGGAAGGTGTCCTCGACCTGGTCGGCCTCGCCCGAGCGCATGAGGCCGGTGTCGACGAAGACGCAGGTGAGCTGGTCCCCCACCGCCTTGTGCACCAGCGCGGCGGCCACGGCCGAGTCGACCCCGCCGCTCAGCGCGCACAGGACGCGGTCGGTGCCGACCTGGCGCCGGACGGCCTCCACCTGCTGTTCGATGATCGACACGTGCGTCCACGCCGGCAGGCATCCGCACACGTCGATCAGGAAGTGGTCGAACACCTCGCCGCCGCGGTCCGTGTGCACCACTTCGGGGTGGAATTGCAGCCCGAAGAGGCGGCGGTCCGGGTCGTGCATGGCGGCCACCGGCGCCCCGGGCGAGCTGGCCGTGGCCACGAAACCCTCGGGCACCGCCGTGACGGCGTCGCCGTGGCTCATCCACACCGTCGAGCGGGCCGGCCAGTCGGGGCAGAGCGGCGATCCCGACTTGGCGCGTTGGGTCAGCTCGGTGCGGCCGTACTCGCCCTGCCCGGTCCGCGACACCGTGCCGCCGAGCTGGAGCGCCATGAGCTGCGCGCCGTAGCAGAGCCCGAGGACGGGGATGCCGAGGTCGTAGACGGCCGGGTCGATGGACGGCGCCGGCGTCTCGTAGACCGACTTGGGCCCGCCGCTGAAGATGATCCCCTTCGGCGCCCGCGCCCGGATCTCCTCGACGGTGATGGTGGCCGGGACGATCTCGGAGTAGACGTGCGCCTCGCGCACCCGGCGGGCGATCAGGCGGGCGTACTGCGCCCCGAAGTCGACGACGAGGACGGTGTCGGTCACCGGGTCAATGGCCCATCCCCACGCCCTGGGACCGCTGCAACGCCTTGCCTTCGGTCTGGAGTGACGGGGCGACCATGACCTCGGCCTTCTGGAACTCCTTGACCGTTTCGTAGCCGCACGTCGCCATGGCGGTGCGCAGCGCGCCGAAGAGGTTCATGCGGCCGTCGTTCTCGTGGGCCGGGCCGAGCAGGATTTCGCGCAGGCTGCCCCGCACCGACGTGCGCACCCTGGCACCCCGGGGCAGCGTCGGGTGGAAGGTGGCCATGCCCCAGTGGAAACCGCGGGCCGGCGCCTCCACGGCGGACGACAGGGGCGAGCCGAGCATGACGGCGTCGGCCCCGCAGGTGATGGCCTTGGCGATGTCGCCCCCCTTGGACATGCCGCCGTCGGCAATGACGTGCACGTACACGCCGGTCTCGTCCAGGTGGCGCATGCGGGCGCCAGCCACGTCCGCGATGGCGGTGGCCTGCGGCACGCCCAGCCCGAGCACGCCCCGGGTGGTGCAGGCGTTGCCCGGGCCCACCCCCACGAGCACGCCCACGGCGCCGGTGCGCATGAGGTGCAGCCCGGCCTGGTACGAGGCGCACCCGCCCACGATCACCGGGATGTCGAACTCGCGGATGAAGCGCTTCAGGTTGAGCGGCTCCGACGTCTTGGACACGTGCTCGGCCGAGACGACCGTCCCCTGAATGACGAGGATGTCCAGCTCGGCGGCCAGGATGGCCGGAGCCAGCGCCTCGGTCCGCTGCGGCGTCACCGAGGCCGCCGTCGTAATGCCGGCCTCCTTCATTTGGCGGATGCGGGCCGTCACCAGCTCGGGGATGATCGGCTCCTGGTACATCTGCTGCATGCGGGCCGTGGCCTTGTCGTCGTCGAGCTCGCGGATTTCGTCGAACAGCGGCGTCGGGTCCTCGTAGCGGGTCCACAGGCCCTCGAGGTTGAGCACGCCGAGGCCGCCCAGGCGCCCCAGCTCAATGGCCGTGGTCGGGCTGATCACCCCGTCCATGGCCGCGCCGAGCAGCGGCAGGTCGAAGCGGTAGGCGTCGATCTCCCACGAGACGTCGACGTCCTCGGGGTCGCGGGTCCGCCGGCTCGGGACGATGGCGATGTCGTCGAACCCGTAGGCCCGTCGTCCCGACTTGAAGATGCCGATTTCGATGTCTGCCACTGGTTCGCCCTCCGGCATTCGTGGGGGCCGGTACGGCTCACCAACCACACCGGCATGTCATTGCGACTTCGACTGCGACCGCCGGGCCGACGCGCCGACGAAGGCCCCATCCTACTTCCTCCGACCCTCTCCCCCGGCTCCTTCGAGGCACGAATTGGTGGTGTCGAGGGGGTGCTCCCCGCCGAGCTGCGGACCGGCGGAAGGGGCGGCGGGTGACCCGATGGGCCAGGTCGCGGCGCCTAGCGTCATGGCGTGCACATCCCCGAGTTGCTGGCAACGCACTCGACGGCATCGCCCGGCGTGACCGCTATTCTGCTCGCCCTCGCGGCCGTGCTGTTGTACTTCCGCTACCGTTCGCGCGGGGGTGGTGGCCGCGGTCCCCGGGGCGGCGGGGGCAGGGGCCCGTTCGGTCGGGGGCCCTGGGGCGGAGGCGGACGGGGTGACGGTGAGCGGTGGCCCCTACGGGGGTGGGGCGGGCCGCAGCAGGAGGGCGACTCCCCGAGCGACCTGTAGTCCGGCGGCGCGAGACTTCCCGGCGTGGCCGACGACGCCGTCACCCGGGGCATGCGCGCCCTGCTGGCCCGGCGCGACGGCGAGCTGGCCGACGGCGCGCACCAGGTGGGCTGGAAGATCGGCTTCAACACCGCGGCGATTCAGCAGGCGTTGGGCCTCAGCGAACCCGTCGTCGGGTACCTGCTCGACCGCGGCGTGACGGCGGACGGCGCCACCGTGTCGCTGGCCGGCTGGACGGCGCCGGCGGTCGAGGTCGAAGTGGCCGTGCGGGTGGGTGACGACGGCGGCGTCGGCGGGCTGGCGCCGGCACTGGAATTGGTCGACCTCGACATCTCCTTCGCCGACATAGAGCCGGTCCTGGCGGCCAACATCTGCCAGCGCGGCGTCGTGTTCGGCGACGAGGTCCCCGGGGTCGACCCGTGGGCCGTCGTCGCCAACGTGACCCGGGAACGGACCGCCGGGGACGGAGACGGCGACGGAGACGGCGCGGAGTCGGGTCAGCTGGTCGCCCAGGAGGGCCGCATCAGCCAGGACCCCGCCGCGACGGTGGACTTCGTCCGGTCCTTCCTCGCCGCCCACGGGTCATCCCTCGAGCCGGGCCACCGCATCATCGCGGGTTCGGTTGTTCCTCCCATCGCGGTGGCGCCGGGTGACTCGCTCGACGTGGACTTCGGTCCACTCGGACGACTGTCCGTCCGCTTCGCCCACTGAGCCCGGACCGGCCGGCGCCCCCACTGCTACGGTCGGCCTGTGGTTGACACACGGGTGATGACCTTGCCCGACGACCGCGAGCTGGCCTGGCTGGAGAGCGGCACGCCGCGGGGCTCTCCGGTGTTCGTGTTCCACGGCACGCCGGGCACCCGGCTGCAGGTGTCCTTCGACCAGAAAGCGATCACCGCGTCCGGGGTCCGCTTCATCGCACCGGATCGGCCCGGCTACGGGCACAGCACGTTGCAGCGGGGGCGAACCCTGGCGGACTGGGCGTCCGACGTCGCCACGCTGGCCGACCACCTCGACATCGGCCAGTTCGCCGTCGCCGGCGTCTCGGGCGGCGGACCACACGCCTTGGTCTGCGCGCGGCATCTCGGCCGATCGCGTCAGCGCGGCGGCCATCGTGAGCGGTATCGGTCCGCTGTCCGAGCCGGAGTTCGGCGGCTCCATGGAGGGGATCAACAAGGGCACCACCATGGTGGCGGCACGAGCTCCACTCGTCCTCCACGCCTTCTTCTCCCTGCAGGAGCAATTCATGCGACGCTGGCCCGACGCGGCGCTGCGGGCGGTCTCGAAGACCATGCCCGAATCGGACATCGCCGTGTTGGAACGCCCCGAGGTCCAGGCCGCCTTCAGGTCGGACCTGCGGCAGCACTCGGCGCCGGCGGCCGCCCAGGACATGATGCTCTTCGCCCGGGACTGGGGCTTCGCGCTCGAGGACGTCGCGGTGCCCGTCGACGTATGGCACGGCACCGCCGACAAGAACGTGCCCTTCGCCCACGGCAAGGCCATGGCCGAGCGGATCCCCCGGGCGCGGTTCCACGAGTGTCCGGGCGAAGGCCACCTGCTCGTCGTGGCGCACCTCGAGGAGATTTTGCGGACCATCACGGCGGCGGACTGACGCGCGGCCGGGACGCCCACCGGCGGCCCGGGTTGGCGCCCGGGCGCGAGAACTCAGTGGTCGAGCACCACACTCAGCAGCTCGTGGATCATGCGCGCCGTGGCGCCCCAGATCATTTCGCCCGAGACCTCGAAGAACCACACGGGAAACGAGTCGTCGTCCGAGCCCGGGATGTCGCGCCCGGGAACACGCCAGCGCTCCTCGTGGAAGATGGCGGGGTCGGCCAGCTCGGCCAGCGCGACGTCGAAGACCCGCTCGACCTCGGTCGGGTTGGGCACCAGGCGCGGGCGGCCCGCCAGCGTGGCCAGGACCGGCTGAATGAGGGAGCTCGACACCATCGTCATGACCGGGTGGAGCCAGCCGACGACGGTGACGAGAGACGGCGCCAGGCCCACCTCCTCGTGCGCCTCGCGTCGGGCGGCCGCAGTGGCGTCCTCGCCCGCATCGAGGCGCCCCCCGGGGAAGCTGACCTGCCCCTTGTGGGTGCGCAGATCGCTCGAGCGGCGGGTCAGGACGAGCCGCCCCTCCCCGTTTTCGTCGAAGAGAGGCACCAGGACCCCGGAGTTCACCCGTAGGGGCCGGGCCTGGCCGGGCGGGCCGTCGCCGTCGGACAGGACGGGCGGCGCCGTGAAGATGGAGTCCGATCCCACGTCGAGCGGCACGGGTCCGTCCTGGCCCGCCGCGCCGAGCGCCTCGAGCACCCGGTCCAGGGAGATGGAGGCCCGCCGCCCGGTCGGGAGGCCGGACCAGGGCGGCGGCCCACCCGGACGCCACCCGGCCGGACGCGGGATCACCTGGGGTGGGACAGGCCGCGGCACCAGGCCAAACTAGAGGGTTGCCCCGGGTCGCTACGCTGTCGCCCCGTGACGACCCCCGAAGAGCTGCAAGCGCAGGCCGATGCGTTCGGTTGGTACCACACGATCGACCTGGGCCAGGGCGTCGTCACCAAGGGCATCAGCGTGCAGGAGACCTCGGTCGGCGTGCTGCCCGACGTCACCGGCCGCAGCGTGCTCGACATCGGGGCGTGGGACGGCAAGTTCTCCTTCCTCGCCGAGCAACGGGGCGCCAGCCGGGTGGTGGCGCTCGACCACTACGCCTGGGGCGTCGACTTCGTGGCCCGGGGGGCGTACTGGGAGCAGTGCATCGCCAGCGGCACCCTGCCCGACCAGTCCCGCGACGAGACCGAGTTCTGGCGGCCCGACCTCCCCGGCCGGCGGGGCTTCGAGCTCGCCTCGGCCGCGCTGGGGTCAAAGGTGGAGCCGGTGGTGGCCGACTTCCAGAAGGTGGACCTCGACGAGCTGGGGCAGTTCGACGTGGTGCTGTATCTCGGTGTGCTCTACCACATGAAGGAGCCGCTGACCTGCCTCGAGCGGGTGCGCGCCGTCACCAAGGAAGTCGCGGTCATCGAGACCGAGGCCGTGCACCTCCAGGGCCTCGACAACGAGGTGCTCCTGCAGTTCCACGCCGGCAGCTCGCTGCGCACCGACTTCGGCAACTGGTACGTGCCGACCATCGCCGCGCTGCACAACCTCTGCCGCGCCGCCGGATTCGCCCGGATCGAGACGGTGGTCGGGCCGCCTCCTCCGCCGCATTCGTCGAAGGAACCGCTGAGCCGCCAGATCGGCCGGCGGGTGGTGGGCTCGCCCACCCCGGCGCCGTCGGCGCCCAGTGAGAACTACCGCGCCGTCGTGCACGCCTTCACCAGCTGAGGCCGAACCGGCGCCGGCCGCGTCCGGGTCAGCCGTGCGCGACCTCGCCGTCCCGGTCGGCCGGGGCGTTGCGGGTCACGGCGCGACGGCCGGCTTGCCGACTGCTGCTCCAGTCCCGGCCACGGGGCTCGGCAGGCAGTAGTAGATCTTGAGCTTCGGCGCCGGCCCCGGTGCCGGGGCGTGCGGCGACACGTGGAGGCAGTGGGCCACCACCCAGGCCGCACCCGGCGTGGCCGCCGGAGCCGCCACCAGCGCCAGGTGGAACTGCTTGGCTGCCACCAGCGCGGCCGTGGCGGACGCCGTCGGCCAGGGGATGGTGCCGGTGTAGCCGCCGAGGGGGAGCACCTCCTCACCCGTGTCGTAAATGAACTCCGACGCCACGGCCGAGGTCTGCGTCGCCATGAGGTAGGGCGCCCCGCGGCGCACCTGCTCTATTTGGCCGAGCGTGGCCAGCGTCGCCGGGGGCGGCGCGAAGACGGCATGGATCACCGTCGTGGCCCCCGTCGGTTCGAACGGCGTGTCGAACGGACCCAGCCCCTCGGCCACCACCGACGCGCTGGCCACGGCGGGCACGAGCAGCACCGCGGCCACGGCGAGCGCGCCCCCGGTCAGGGCGAGGGCCCGGCCGGGTGGGCGCCGCCGGCCCCTCAGCGCCAGCGTCACCAAGAGGGCGGCGGCAGCCAGGCCGAGCACGCCGACGGCCTCGGCCAGCCCCGGCGGCAGGCCGGTGCCCCGGTCCGGCAGGAGCCAGGCCGCGTAGCCGACCGTGCCGAGCACGACGGCGGCCGTCCCGAGGAGCACCCCCCTTTCGTGGCGGTGCTCCCAGGCCAGGGCCGCGCCGACGCCGAGCAGCCCGGCCACGGCCGGCGACAGCGCGCCGGCGTAATAGGAGTTCATGGTCGTGCTGACGGTGAAGACCACCCCGAGGACGACCAGCCACACGCCCCAGAGCAACGCGCCGGCCCGCACCAGGTCCGCGCGCGGGCGCCGTCGGCGCGCCAGCACGAGCCAGACGAAAGCCACCAGTGCGGCCGGCAGCAGCCAGCCCGTGTCGTGTCCGTAGGAGTCGGTCAGGAGCCGGTTCCACACCGGCGGGGGCTCCGCCTGGGAGAACAGACGCGTCCCGAGGGTCTGGCCCAGGAGCTGGTTGGGCGACGCCTGGCCCACCCGATTGAAGCCGTTGTACACGAAGACCTGGTGGTACACCGAGTTGTCCGGGCTGCCGTCCGCGTACGGCCGCTGCGAGGCCGGGGTGAGCGCGACGAACGTCATGTAGGAGAGCGAGACGACGGCCACGGTGGCGCCCATGGCGACCAGCCGCCCGATCCGGTGTGGCGTGCTGCCCCGGCCGGCCACCAAGAAGGCCAGCCCGAGGGCGGGCAGCACCAAGAGGGCCTCGAGCATTTTGGCCTGGAAGGCCAGGGCCACGTAGACCGCGGCCAGGACCGCGCTGAGCCAGCGGTCGTCCAGGATGGCCGACACGGTGGCGTCGGCCGCCAGCACCAGCAGCAGGATCATGAGCGAGTCGGGGATGTTGCCCCGGTTCAACGTCACCGTGGCCGGGCTGGCCGCCAGCACCACGGCGGCCCCGAGCCCGGCCAGCGGCCCGCCCAGGCGGCGCACGCAGTGATAGAGCACGAGCACCGTCAGCGCGCCCTCCACGGCCGAGGGGGCCAACACGGCCCACTCGTGGAAACCGAAGAGCCGCACCGACAGGGCCTGCACCCACAGGGCGCCGGGGAGCTTGTCCACCGTCACCGTGCCGGCGGGGTCGAAGGCGCCGAAGACGAAGTCGTGCCAGTTCTGCGACATGGAGCGCACGGCGGCGGCGTAGAAGATTTCGATCGTCGAGCCGACGTCCCAGCTGTAGGACAGCGCGGCCAGCGCCGTCACGACGAGCAGGAGGGGACGGGCCCAGGCCGGCTGGTCGTGCGGCGAGCGCCACACCTGGAGGCGGCGCGACCACGGCGGGCGGGCGGGTCGGGCGGCTCGGGCGTCACCTCGTCGGCCACGGCGTCAGGTTAGGACGGCGACCGGCGTGCGGTCCGGCCCCTCAGGGCGTGGCGGACACCTCGTTCGACGGCCCCGACGTGCCGCTGCCGTTGGTGGCCGTCACGTCGAAGGAATAGGTCTGCCCGTCGGTCAGGCCGGTCGCCGTGCACGTGGTGGAGGGCGCCGTCGCCCGGCACACCGGGGTGCCGAGCGTCTGCTCACCGCCCGGCGCGCTGGCCAGGAAGGCCGCGTACGAGGCGGCGCCCCGCGACGGGTTCCACGTCGAGCGCGACCTGGCCGTCGCCCGCCGTCGCCACCAGCCCGCTCGGGGGCGCCGGCACCCGCGCCACCGGCAGGCCGCCCGACACCGCCCGGACCCGGCCGTTGGCGCTGTCGGTGATCAAGAGCGTGCCACCCGCCGTGACGGCGACGGCGTTCGGCCCGTCCAGCTCGGCCAGGCCGGACGGGCCGCCGTCGCCCGAGTAGCCCGCCGTGCCCGTCCCGGCCACGGTGTAGATGTCGCCCGCCGTCATGGGGATCCCGTAGGACGTGCCGGTCGAGGCCGCAATCATCCGGACCCGCTCGTTGCCGGTGTCGGCCACGTAGACGTCCCCGAAGCCGTCGAGGGCCACCCAGCCGGGCTCGTTCAGCTCGGCCGAGGCGGCCGGGGCGCCGTCGCCCGCGAACCCGTTGTCGTCGGGCCCGCTGCCCGCCAGTGTGTAGATGTCGCCGGCCGTCATGGCCTGGCCGTAGAAGCTCCCGGTCGTGGCGGCGATCATCCGGACGGCGTTGTTGAAGGTGTCCGCGATCAGGACGTTCCCGGCCGAGTCGACGGCCACGTCGGAGGGGGAGTCGAGCGTGGCGGCGGTGGCCGCTCCCCCGTCGCCCGTGTCGCCCTCCGCCCCGCTCCCGCCGGCGATGGTGTAGATGTCCCCGGCCGTCATGGACTGGCCGTAGAAGCTGCCGGTCGTGCCGGCGATGGCGAACACCGCGTTGTCGCTGAAGTCGGCCACGAGCAGGTTGCCCGCCTGGTCCAGCGCCAGCCCGCTCGGGAAGCCGAGGGAGGCCGAGGTGGCCGGGCCACCCATGCCGCTCATGCCGTCGGTTCCCGTCCCGGCCACGAGGTAGATGTCGCCCGCCGTCATGTCCTGGCCGAAGTCGGTCCCGTCGGCGTCGGCCAGCACGTAGAGCTGCGACGCGCCGCCGTCGGCGATGACCAGGTTGCCGGCGCTGTCGGTCACCAGGCCGTCGGGGAAGTTGAGCGCGAAGGCGGCGGCCGCCCCTCCGACGGTGGTCGAGGTGCCCCCGCCCGCCACGGTGTAGACGTCCCCCGCCGTCATGGCGATGCCGTAGAAGGTGCCGCTGCTGGCCGCCACCACGTCGACCTCGTTGGCGCCGACGTCGGTGAACACGGTGTTCCCCGCCCCGTCGACCGTCACCGCGTAGGGCTGCCCCACCCCGGTCGAGGTGGCCGGCGAGCCCGTCGTGGGCGGTGTCGTCGTGGTACTGCCGTCGCCGGCCGCGGTGGTGATGACGGACGTGGCATAGGGCCGGACGACGATCGACAACGCCGCACCCGCCGACTGCGGCGGGCTGTCCGAGTCGGTGGCCTGGACGCTGAAGGAATAGAGCCCCCCCGCCGTCGGCGTGCCCGAAATGGCTCCGGCCGCACTGAGGCTCAGGCCGGGCGGCAGGGCGCCGGTCGTGACCGTCCAGTCGAAGGGCACGGGACCACCGACGGCGCTCAGGCCCCCGTCATAGGGCGTGCCCACCGACCCGCCCGGCAGGCTGGCCGTCGTGACGGCCAGCACGTTGCCGACGGTGAGGATCCGGTCGATCTCGGGCGAGGCGACGTCGATGTCGCCGGTCGGGTCGACCGCCACCCCGGCGGGGTCGCACAGGGAGGCGGACGTGGCGGCCCCCGAGGTGCTGGCGCCGGCGCAGTTCGGGCTCCCACCCGCCACGGAGGAGGCGTCGCCGGCGGCCATGGGCTGACCCCACAGCGTGCCCGATTCCGCCGCCAGGACCCAGATGCGGTCGAAGGCGTCGTCGGAGACCACGAGGTCCCCGGGCCCGTCGAAGGACACCCGGTCCGGGCTCAGGTCGACGTCGAGCGGGGCGACGCCCCCGCCGGCCGTGGCCTGCTGGGTTCCGCCTCCGCCGCCTCCGCCGCCACCCATGACGGTGACGATCCCCCCGTCGGTCATGGGCGCACCGAAGTCGGGGCTCGTGCCGGCCGAGATCACCCGGACCCGGTCGTTCTCGCTGTCCGCGACCACGATGTTCCCGGCCGGGTCGAGTGCCAGCCCGACCGGTGCGTCGAGCTCGGCCCCGGTGGCCGGCGCGGCGTCGCCGTCGAAGCCGCCGGTGCCGTTGCCGGCGATGGTGTAGATGTCGCCCGCCGACATGGGCTGGCCGTAGAAGGTGCCGGTCGACTCGGCCACGACGCGGACCCGGTCGTTCGCGGTGTCGGCCACGACCACGTTGCCGTAGCGGTCGAGGATGGCGGACTGTGGCCCGTCGAGCTCGGCCGACGTGGCCGCCCCGCCGTCCCCGCTGTCGCCCGCGCTGCCGTTGCCGGCGATGGTGTAGATGTCGCCCCGCGTCATGGCCAGGCCGTACTGGGTGCCCGAGGTGCCCGCCACGACCCTGATCCGATTGTCTCCCGTGTCGGCAATGAGGAGGTTCCCCCCACTGTCGCTGCGGACACTGCCCGGGTCGTTCAGCTGGGCCGAGGTGGCCGGTCCGCCGTCGCCCAGATCCGCCCCCGCTCCGGCCCCGGTGGCCCCCGCACCCCCCGCCACGGTGTAGATGTCGCCGGCCGTCATCGGCGTGTCGTAGAAGATGCCGGTGGCGCCGGCCACGACGCGGATGCGCCCGTTGGCCGAGTCGGCGATCAGCTCGTTGCCGGCCGAGTCGAAGGAGACGTCCTCGGGGTGCCCGAGCTGCGCCGACATGGGCGAGCCCCCGTCGCCCGAGTAGGCGGACCAGCCGTCGCCGGCCACCGTGTAGATGTCGCCCGCCGTCATGGGCAGGCCGTAGAAGGTCCCCGTCGACGCCGCCACCACGCGCACCCGGAAGTTGTCGCTGTCGGCGACGACCAGGTTCCCGGACTGGTCCGCCACCACCCCGGTCGGCTGGTCGAGCCCGGCCGACGTGGCCGCGCCGCCGTCGCCGCCGAAGGAGCCCGACGGCGCCGGCGCGGGACCCGACCCGGCCACGGTGTAGATGTCGCCCGCCGTCATGGCGATCCCGTAGAACGTCCCGGTCGACGCCGCGATCACCCGGATGCGGTTGTTGTCGGTGTCGGCCAGCAAAATGTTGCCGTCGGCGTCGAAGGAGATCCCGTGCGGCGCCCCGATCAGGGCCGAGGTGGCCGGCCCGCCGTCGCCGCCGAATCCCGCGGCGCCCGAATCCACGGTCGGCTCACCGGCCAGGTGGTACCAGTTGCCCACCGTCATCGCCTGGTCGTAGAAGGTGCCGGTGGAGCCGGCCAGGACGTCGAGGCTGTCACCCGACGACGAGACGAGCAGGTTGTCGTTCTGGTCGACCGCCACCGCCCAGGGATCGCCGTAGGGGGTCGGGATCGTCGAGGTGCTCCCGGCCGTCATGGCCTGGCCCCAGAACGTGCCGGTCTGCGCCGCCCACACCTCCACGCCGGTGCCGCCGAGGAGGGGGATCACCACGTTGCCGTGGGAGTCGACGGCGGTGTCGCCGCCCGCGTCGGTGGAGGCGCCGGTGGGGCAGACGGGCGCCAGCGTGCCCGGATCGGTGCCGCTCGGCGGCGTGTAGCGCGCCGCCAGCGCGAGCGAGGGTTCGTCGAAGACCAGCGAGCCGTCGGTGGGATCGATGGCCATGCCGGCCGGGTCGTCGAGGGAGGTGCCCGTCGCCGTGACGCTCTGTTGGCCCGCCGCGCCGCTCGACGACGACACCCCGTCGCCCGCCACCACCGCTTCGTCGTCCGTGGCCGGGTCGAGCAGGCGGATGACGTTGTCGCCGGTCTCGTTCCCCGGGAGGGCCACGGCCGCCGGGTCGGAGAAGTCGGAAATGTAGATGCCGCCGTCCGGGGCCACCGCGAGCCCGTAGGGCATTTGCGCAATGCCGGTGGCCGGGCCGTTGCCGGTGTCGCCGGCGGTCACGGCCACCTGGCCGTTCGCCACCCCCGACCCCCCGGCGCCGATCGTCTGGAGCTGCACGCCGGCCAGCGCGCCCAGCGCGAGGCAGCATGCCCCGGCGATGCAGAAGAAGGGTCGGGCCGCGCGGAGCTGCGTCAGGACCCCGGCGCCCTCGCCGGCCCCGCGTTTACCGACGTTCCGTACGCCTGATGTCGCCAAATGGCTCGCCTTCTCTCGGACGAGCGGCACCTGCTGCCCCCCCTCCGTTTCCCCTCCGTTAACCGATCGTTACACCGGCCGAGAGCCATGTCAATGACGCCAAACGCGTCGTAGCCGGGCCTAAGCCCGGCTACGACATCCGACACACGCCGTTCCCGTCCCCGGTACAACATATCCCCGGGTAAAGGGGCGCTTAAACTTCCTGGTCAAGCCAGGGCTGGCTACATCATGCCGCCCATACCGCCCATGCCACCCATGGCGGCGGCCGCCGCCGCCGGGTCCGGGCCCTTCTCGGGCTTGTCGGCCACCAGGGCCTCGGTGGTGAGCAGGAGGCCGGCGATGGACGCCGCGTTCTGCAGGGCAGAGCGGGTCACCTTGGCCGGGTCGATGATGCCCGCCTTCACCAGATCCTCCATTTGGCCGGTGGCCGCGTTCAGGCCGATGTCGCCCTTGGCCGCCTCCACCTGGGCCACCAGGACGGCGCCCTCCAGGCCGGCGTTGAAGGCGATCCAGCGCAACGGGGCCTCGAGCGCGTGGGCCACGATCCTCGCCCCGGTGGCCTCGTCGCCCTCGAGCGTCTCGGCCAATGCGTTCACCGGCTTGCGGGCCCGTACCAGCGCCGTGCCGCCGCCGGCCACAATGCCCTCTTCGACCGCGGCCCGGGTGGCGGACAGCGCGTCCTCGATGCGGTGCTTCTTCTCCTTGAGCTCCACCTCGGTCGCCGCGCCGACCTTGACCACGGCCACGCCGCCGGCCAGCTTGGCCAGGCGCTCCTGCAGCTTCTCGCGGTCCCAGTCCGAGTCGGTGTCCTCAATGGCCCGCTTGATCTGGGCCACCCGGCCCTTGACGTCCTCCTTCGAGCCGGCACCCTCCACAATGGTGGTGTCGTCCTTGGTCACGATGACGCGCCGGGCGCTGCCCAGCAGGTCGATGGTGGCGTTCTCGAGCTTGAGCCCGATCTCCTCGCTGATGACCTGGGCGCCCGTGAGGACGGCCATGTCCTGGAGCATCTCCTTGCGGCGCTCGCCGAAGCCCGGCGCCTTGACGGCGACGGAGGTGAAGGTGCCACGGATTTTGTTCACGACCAACGTCGCCAGGGCCTCGCCGTCGACGTCCTCGGCGATGATCAGCAGCGGCTTGCCCGTCTGCATGACCTTCTCGAGCACGGGCACCAGGTCGTGCACGGCCGAGACTTTGGAGTTGTAGAACAGGATGACCGGCTCGTCGAGCACGGCCTCCTGGCGCTCGGGGTCCGTGACGAAGTACGGCGAGAGGAAGCCCTTGTCGAACTGCATGCCCTCGGTGAGCTCGAGCTCGATGCCGAAGGTGTTCGACTCCTCGACGGTCACCGTGCCGTCCTTGCCCACCTTGTCGATGGCGTCGGCCAGCACGTCGCCGATGGCGTTGTCGGCCGCCGAGATGGAGGCCACCTGGGCGATCTCGGTCTTGCCGCCGACGTCCTTGGACTGCTTGGCGATGCTGTCGACCACGGCGGCGACGGCCTTCTCTATCCCCTTCTTCAGCCCGGTCGGGCTGGCGCCGGCGGCCACGTTGCGCAGGCCCTCGGAGATGAGCGACTGCGCCAGCACGGTGGCCGTCGTCGTGCCGTCACCGGCGACGTCGTTGGTCTTGGTGGCCACCTCCTTGACCAGCTGGGCGCCCATGTTCTCGAACGGGTCGTCGAGCTCGACCTCCCGCGCGATGGACACGCCGTCGTTGGTGATGGTGGGGGCACCGAACTTCTTCTCGATCACCACGTTGCGGCCTTTGGGCCCCAGGGTGACCTTGACGGTGTCGGCCAGCTTGTTGACGCCGGCCTCGAGCCCGCGGCGGGCGGCCTCGTCGAACTTCAGGATCTTGGGCATGACATCTCCTCTCGAGCCCGGGCGGGCTCTGGGTCAGGGGGAATCTGGTGGAGGCCGCCGCACCGGCCCGGGCAGAACCGGGGCGGCGGGCCGACCGAATGCGGCTCCGGCCGGTTAGGCCAGCTTGGCCAGGACGTCGCGGGCGGACAGGATGAGGAGGTCCTCACCCTCGACCGTGATCTCGGTGCCGCCGTACTTGGAGTAGACGACGGTGTCGCCGGCCTTGACGTCCAGCGGGATCAGCTCGCCGGTGTCTTCAGAGCGGCGGCCCGGGCCCACGGCGAGGACCTCGCCCTGCTGGGGCTTCTCCTTGGCCGTGTCGGGGATGACCAGGCCGGATGCCGTGGTCTCCTCGGACTCACCGGGACGGACGACGATACGGTCATCGAGGGGGTGCAGCTTCATCGGGAGGGGCCTCCTTGGCGGTTCTTTAGCACTCTCGGGTTGTGAGTGCCAGAGTAGCGGGCCGAGAGGGTGGAGGCAACCGGGACGGGGTGATTTCGGCCGGAGGCCTTTTTTTGGCGGACTTTTGGGTATGGGCCGCTTCAGTGCGAGGGCGGCCGGCCCGATGGATCTGGTGTGGACCGCCGAGAGGCGGGGAGTGCGGGGGTGGAACCGGAGATGTCGACGTGGGAAGGGCGCCGGACGGGCGTGGGACTCATGGGCGCCACTCTGGCCGCCCTGCTCGTCGGGCTGGTGGCCGTGACCGTCGGGCCGGGAGGCCCGGCCGGGGCGAGCCGCTCGGGCTCGGGCTCGGGCTCGGGCTCGGTCAGGGCCGAGCTGGCCCGGGCCAAGACGGACCTCCTGGTCAAGTCCGACTTCCCCCAGAGCTGGAAGGGGCAGGGATCGGTCAGCACCGACAACGGGACCAAGCCCGACACCTTCCCCGGCGAGGACCAGTTGGCGGGCTGTCTCGGCGTGGCCACGTCGATCCTGGAGCAGAACGCGCCGTCGGTCACGAGCCCGAGCTTCGAGAACACGGCCCAGACGGAGTACGCGCAGGAGAACCTCTCGATCTTCGCCACGGCGAAGGAGGGCCAGGTCCAGTACGCCTCGCTTTCCAATCCGAAGGTCCCGGCCTGCATGACCGCACTGCTCGGGGGCGCCGAGAAGTCCGAGATCGACAGCTCCTTCCCCACCGGGTCGAAGGTGGGGACGATCACGGTGACGTCGGTGCCCAGGGCGGACCTGGCCCCGCGGTCGACCGGGTTCCTGTTGTCCTTCCCGGTGACCGACCAGGGCGTCACCCTCCAGACCTCGATCGGGGAGGTGGTCTCGGTGCGGGGCACGGCGGGCATCCAGCTCACGTTCACCTCCATAGGCCCACGCTTTCCCGCCTCGCTCGAGAAGCATCTGGTGACGGTTGCGTACGACCGGTCCTGACCCGGGGCGCCTGCCGGCGGCCGGTAGCGTTGGCTGAGTGGCCGGCCTGAGGCGGAATCCGACAGCCCGTCGTCGTGCGGCGGGTCTGGGTCCGGCCGCCGCACTGGTCGTGGGGCTGGCGGTGGTCGGCGGGCTGGCCGGATCGGCCGGGGCCGCCACCAAGGCCAAGTCGACCACGACCACCGTGGCGCCCAAGGTGGCGGCCGAGGCCAAGGCGGCCCTGCTCACCCTCACCGCCTTCCCGAGCGGCTGGATGACGACGTCGTCGGTGTCGGGCCCTTCGCGGATCGCCCCGGTGTCCAAGCAGCTGGCGTCGTGCATCGGCGCCTCCAAGAAGCTGGCGACCGAGAAGCCGGTGACCTACGCCAGCCCCGACTTCACCAACAGCGAGAAGACCCTGGCCGTGGAGGACAACGTCTCCCTCTACGCCTCGGCGGCCCAGGCCCGGGCGGCGCACGCCGCGGTGTCGAGCTCCAAGACCCCGACCTGCATGAACTCGCTCGGCAGCTCGGCGCTGCGGTCGAGCATCCAGCAGGAGGCGGGCAGCGGTGCCACCGTCGGGGCCGTGTCGATCACCGCCCTGCCCAAGGGGACCCTCCTCGCGGGCGAGTCGGGCTTCGAAGTGTCGATCCCCCTACAGGCCGGCGGCAAGCAACTGGAGATCACCAGCGTCCAGGTCGACTTCGTCAAGGGGGCGCTGGCCCAGCAGCTGACCTTCAACGGCAACGGCACCTCCTTCCCGGCGCTGCTGGAGGTGCAGCTCGTCCAGGCGGCGAAGGCCCGGTCCTGACCCGGGGCCGGGCGGGTCGGTACGCTGCCCGGCGACCAGCCACCTGCACGCCGGCTCGGCGGCTCGCAGCTCGGCAGCTCGGTGGCCCGGCGGCTCGGCTCGGGCCGACGTAAGCGAAGGGACCCCCATGGCAGTGAGCCCCAGTACGGACCCCGACCGCTGGTGGCGCGGGGGCGTCTTCTACCAGATCTACCCGCGCTCGTACGCCGATTCGAACGGTGACGGCATCGGGGACCTGCCCGGCATCATCGGCAAGCTCGACCACCTCCAGCAGCTCGGCATCACCGGGGTGTGGCTGTCGCCGGTGACCTGCTCGCCCAACCGCGACTGGGGCTACGACGTGTCGGACTACCGCGACATCGACCCCGCCTACGGGACGCTGGCCGACTTGGACCGCCTGGTCGCCGAGGGGGCACGGCGCGACATCCGCATTCTGATGGATCTCGTGCCCAACCACACCAGCGACCAGCACGCCTGGTTCGTCGACGCCCGGCGTGGCCGCGAGTCGAGCTACCGGGACTACTACGTCTGGGCCGATCCCAAGCCCGACGGCAGCCCGCCGAACAACTGGAAGAGCATTTTCGGCGGTCTGGCCTGGAACCTCGACGAAGCGAGCGGGCAGTACTACCTGCACAACTTCGTGGCGGAGCAACCCGACCTCAACTGGTGGAACGAGTCGGTGCACCGCGAGTTCGACGACATTGTGCGCTTCTGGTGGGACCGCGGCGTGGCCGGGTTCCGCATCGACGTGTGCAACATGATGATCAAGGACGCGTTGCTGCGCGACAACCCGCCGGCCACCGAGGACGATCCCTTGGACCAGCAGTTCATGGGCGTGAAGGCGGTGTACAACACCGACCGCCCCGAGGCGCACGACATCCTGAAGCACTGGCGGGTCATCGCCGATTCGTACACGCCCGGGCGGCTGCTGATCGGCGAGACCAACGTGGAGACGCTCGAACGGCTCGTGCAGTTCTACGGCACCGGCCGCGACGAGCTGCACGGCGGCTTCAACTTCCAGTTCATGCACGCACCGTTCGAGGCGCCGGCCCTGCGTGCCGTGGTCGAGGGCGTGGAGGCGATGCTCCCCGAGGGGGCCTGGCCCACCTGGCACGGCTCCAACCACGACTTCTCACGGCTGGCCACGCGCTGGGCCGGGGGCGACCCGGCCGTGGCCAAGCTGGCGCTCCTCATGCTGCTCACCTTGCGGGGGACGGCCTTCCTCTACGCCGGCGACGAAATCGGCCTGGTCGACGCCAGCCTGGAGAAGGAGGACCTGCTCGATCCCGTCGGCATCCGCTTCTGGCCCTACGCGGGCCGCGACCCCGAGCGCACGCCCATGCCGTGGCACGGCGGCCCGGGGGGCGGCTTCACCGAGCCCGGCGTGCGCACCTGGTTGCCCATGACCGACCCCTCGGCGTGCAACGTCGCCGACCAGACCGGCGACGCCGACTCGGTGCTCGAGCTGTGCCGGCGGGTCATCGCCCTGCGCGGGTCGAACGAGGACATCGCCGTGGGGTCGTACCGGACGTTGCCCGCGCCCGAGGGCACCTGGGCCTACGTCCGGGGCGACCGCGACGGCGGCGCCGTCGTGCTGCTGAACATGTCGGGCGGGGCGGCGACGTTCGAAGGGGTGCAGGGCACGGTGGCGGTGAGCACCGACGCCGGGCTCGAGGGATCGGCCTGCGAGGGCGCGCTGACGCTCGGGCCCTGGCTGGGCGCCGTGGTGGTGGCCTGACGGTGGCGACGGTGGCGGGGACGGCCGGGACGGCGCCGTCGCGCCGCTACGTGCTGTGCACCACGCCCGCGCTGGGGCACACGGCCCCGCTGCTGGCGCTGGCCCGCCGCCTGGTCGGTGAGGGCCACCAGGTGGTGTTCTTCACCACGCCGCACTACCGCGACAAGGTGGAGGCGACGGGCGCCGCCTTCGTGCCCTTCGCCGAGGAGTACGACGCCCACGACCTCATGGTGGCCAATCCCGAGCGCGAGTCGTCGTCCAAGCGCGGCGTGCGCGGGGTGAAGGACGACCTGCGGCGCATCTTCATCGGGCCCATCCCCGGACAGTGGCGCGACCTGCGCGGCATCCTCGACGACCATGACCCCGACGGCGTGGTGGTCGACACCATGTTCCTCGGCGCGCTGCCGCTGGTGCTCGGCGGCGCCGGGGCGGGGGTGGGGGCGGCGGCGGCGCGTGGCCGGCGGCGGCCGGTGCTGGCCTGCGTCGGCGTCATGCCCTACGCCTCGTGCAGCCGCGACACGGCGCCCTTCGGCGTGGCCTTCCAGCCGGGCTCGGGCCACCTGGCCCGGCTGCGCAACGCGACAATGAACTGGGCCACCGAACATGGTGCGCTGGCCGACATCCAGCGGTTCGCCCGCCGCCGGCTGGCCGAGGCCGGGTGCGCGTCGGGCTTCTCCGGCTATTTCATCGACCTGCCGCCGAAGGTGGTCGACGCCTACTTCCAGGCCACCGTGGCCGGGTTCGAGTACCCGCGCTGCGGACCTGGCCCCGTCGGTCCGCTTCGTCGGGCCGATCCTGGCGCCGCCGTCGGCCGCCGCCTTCGACCCGCCCCCGTGGTGGGACGAGTTGGGCGACGGCCGTCCCGTCGTCCACGTCACCCAGGGCACGCTCGACAACGCGGACCTGGACCGGCTGCTCCTCCTCAGCCTCGAAGCGCTGGCCGGCGACGACGTGCTGGTGGTGGGCACGACGGGCGGCCCGGATCCGGGGCCGTTGCGCCACCGGCTGCCCGCCAACGCCCGCCTCGAGCGCTTCATTCCCCACGACCTCCTCCTGCCCCACGTCGACGCCATGGTGACCAACGGCGGCTATGGCGGCGTGCAGCAGGCGCTGGCCCACGGGGTGCCCCTCGTGGTGGCCGGCGACAGCGAGGACAAGCCCGAGGTGGCGGCGCGCGTGCACTGGTCGGGCGCCGGCGTCAACCTGCACACCGGTCGTCCCTCCCAGGCCATGGTGGCCCGGGGCGTACGCCGCGTGCTGGACCGGCCGGGCTACCGCCGGCGCGCCCGGGCGCTGCAGGCGGAGATCGCCGCGTGCGATCCCCTCGGCACCATCAGCCTGGCGCTGGCCGAGCTGAGTGCGGACCGCGACGCCGGTCGAGAGCGCTTCGCCGAGTCAGGGCGTGCCGCCCCTCAGCCTCCGGGCGGCCGGTAGCTGGAGTTCGACGCCCTCTGGGCGGCATCGTCCATTTCGGCCGCGGTCAGGAGCACGGTGGTTCTCGTCGCCGCTCCCCCGCCCGCCGTGACGGCCAGGCCGAGGGCAGCGGCCGAGATGTTGTCGGGAATGTCGACGATGACGACGGCGTCGGTCTTCCCGAAGGCGAAGTAGAACTCCTCCACCTTTCCGCCCAACTCCTCGATGCCCGCGGTGGCGGCGGCCACCCTGGCGGTGCCCCCCTCGGACGTCACCCCCCTGATGCCCTCGAGGGTGTACTCCACTTCGACGAGATACTTGGCCACGGGAACCCCCTTGATCGGTCGATCGCGACGATACGTGCCTTGCGGCCCGCTGTCACCGGCTCCAGCCCGAAGTGCCGCCTAGCGGTTGACCGGTGACATGTCGGCGTAGCGCTCGCCTTGCGCAGGCGCCACCGTGTCGAGCACGGCCAGGTCCTCCTCGGTCAGCTCGACGTCGAGCGCGCCCACGTTCTCCTCGAGGTAGGAGCGCCGCTTGGTCCCCGGGATCGGCGCCACATCGCGCCCGGCGGCATGGACGAAGGCGAGCGCGATCTGCCCCGGGGTGCAGCCCTTGGCGCGCGCCAGCTCGTCGACCACCTCGACGATGGCCACGTTGTGCTCCAGGTTGTCGCCCTGGAAGCGCGGTTGGTAACGGCGGAAGTCGGCTTCGTCGAGGTCGTCCAGCGAACGGAGCTTGCCGGTGAGGAATCCCCGGCCGAGCGGGCTGTAGGGGACGAAGCCGATGCCGAGCTCGCGGAGCGTGGGCAGGATCTCGGTCTCGGGGTCACGCGACCAAATCGAGTACTCGGTCTGCAGCGCCGAGATCGGGTGCACGGCGTGGGCGCGCCGGATGGTGGCCGGCGCCGCCTCGGACAGGCCCAGATAGCGCACCTTGCCCTGGGCCACCAGCTCGCCCATGGCGCCGACGGTCTCTTCTATCGGGGTGTCCGGGTCGACCCGGTGCTGGTAGTAGAGGTCGATGTGGTCGACGCCCAGGCGCTGGAGCGACGCATCGCACGCCTGGCGTACGTACTCGGGGCGGCCGTTGACACTGCGCCGAGCCGGGTCGTCGGGCTCGCGCACAATGCCGAACTTGGTGGCGATGACCGCTTCGTCACGGCGCCCGGCCAGGGCCTGGCCGACGAGCACCTCGTTGGTGTAGCGGCCCGTACATGTCCGACGTGTCGAAGAACGTGACGCCCAGGTCCAGGGCGCGGTGGATGGTCGCGGTCGACTCGGCGTCGTCGGTGGCGCCGTAGAAGTCGGACATGCCCATGCAACCCAGACCCTGGCGTGAGACGGTCAGGCCCTGGCTTCCGAGGGCGATCGTTTCCATGGCGGGGCTCCTCTCGTGCGGCGCGGTAGGGGGGAACCGGACGGCGGGCCCACCCTACCGACGGTCAGCCCGGGCCCGGGTTGGTGGAGATCCGCTCCGCCGGTACGAAGACGGCGCAGCGGCGCTCGGCGGCCATGACCCGGTCGAACTCGTCCCAGTCCCCGTGGCTGCCCCCGGCGGCCCGGAAGACCGACCGGATGAGCTCGGGGACGTCGAAGCCGAACGCCGTCCCGTCGTCGGGGCCGATCAGGCGCACGGGGCCGCTGACGGCCACCCATTCGAATCCGCTCTTGAACACGAAGGTGGCCACACCCGCGTCGCGCAGCAGCTGCAGCTTGCGGGCGCCCCCGCCGACGACGGCGCCGACACCGGCCGTCCCGTCGACCGGGTCGTCGATGACGCCGGCGCTGACGACCGACGCCTGGACGGACCCGTCGGGCCGGGCGACGGCGAGGACGGCCAGGTGATGATCGGCGGCCGCCAGCCGCTGGACGAGCTCGAGATCGGCCACGCCTGCTGCCCTCCTTCGTGTGCTCGACCCGTTCTATCGGCACCGACGGGTGGCCCGTGCAGGTGCGGTCCGGGTCCGGGTCAGGCGGACTGGCTCCTCCCGTCGTCGTGGTGCTCCGCCGCCAGGTCGTCCAGGCGCCGGGCGTACTCGTCGGAGTCGATGTCGTACACCCACATGACGAGGGCGTCCTGGCCCGTCACCGGGTAGTAGTTCTTGCGCACCCCGACGGGGGCGAAGCCGAAGCGACGGTACAGCGCCTGGGCCGGGTCGTTGTTCGTCGCCACCTCGAGGGAGAGGTGCCGGACCCCGTCGCCGCGCAGCGTACGGACGCCGTCGATGATGAGTGTCGTGGCCACGCCGCAGCGCTGGTGGGCCGGGGCGGTGGCGATGGTCGTCATGTGCGCCTCGTCGTCGACGATGAGGAAGCCGATGTAGCCGGCCATGTCGTCGCCGTCCCACGCCGCCCGGTAGAGCCGGCCCCGGCGCAGGGCGAGCTCGGAGTTGAACACCGCCGGCGACCACGGCTCGGGGAAGACGGCCGCCTCGATGGGCAGTACGTAGCGGAGGTCGCGGCGTCGGAGCTTCTCGATCCGCAGCATCAGGTGCGCTCCGCACGGGCAAAGTTGCTCTTCGCATCCGCCTCCCTCATGTAAAGGGGAACGATGCATCCCGGGTCGGCTGGCGGTACGCCCGCGTCCAGTCTCGTCAACGCCAGCTGCAGCAGTGCGGTCGGCGGCGGGAAGGCCAGCGCCGGGGCACGGACTTCGACACCGGGCACCGCGCCGAGCACCTTGGCGTAGCGCGCCGCGCCGTCGCCCACGGCCAGCACGGGAGCGTGGTGCAGCAGTTCGCCCAGCGCCTCGGCCAGCGTCGCCGGCGAGAACAGCCCCGGCGCCATCCGCTCCGTCGTGGTGCGCCGCGACTCAATGTGGTGCACGGCGGCGAACACCTCGCCCCGCCGCGCGTCGACGCACGACAGCACCAGGCCGCGGTGGCCCACGCCGGCGGCGCCCGCGGCGAGGATGTCGAGGCTCGACGCGCCGACCACACCGATGCCGAGCGATTGGGCCAATCCCTTGGCGGCGGCCACGCCGACGCGCAGCCCGGTGAAGAGGCCCGGGCCGACGTCCACCGCCACCACGTGCAGGTCGGGCGGCTTCAGACCGACCTGGGCCAGGAGGTGCTCGAGTCCGGGGGTCAACGTCTCGACGTGGCGGCGCCGGCCCGTCAGCGTCAACTCGGCCTGCACGCCGGCCCCCGTACGCACCGCCACGCCCACGGTCTCGGTCGCCGTCTCGAAGGCCACGACGTTGAGCGGAGGCTGGGCCACCGTCACGTCGCGCCGACCGGTTCGAGGGCGGCGGCCACCTCGGCCGAACGACCCGCCCACGCGCCGCGGCCGATGACGGCCACCCGGCGGGTGTCGGGCGAGCCGGCGCCGGGTGGCCGTCGTGGTCCAGCCGCACCTCGAGCGTGCTCTCGCCCAGCGCCGGCGCGGCCAGGTCGCCCCACTCGACCAGCGCCACCGCGTCCTCCTCCACCAGTTCGGCCAGCGCGAGCTCGACCACCTCGGCCAGGGTGCCCGTGCGGTAGACGTCGGCGTGGATCAGGGTGGAGACCGTGCTCGCGGCGCCGCAGCGGTAGTGGCGCACCAGGGCGAAGGTCGGGCTGGTCACCGGCCCCTCGACCCCCAGCGCGGCCGCGAAGCCCTGGGCGAAGGCGGTCTTGCCCGCGCCGAGGTCGCCCACCAGCAGCACCACGTCCCCGGCCCGGCACAGCGGCGCCAGCCGGCCGGCCAGCTCCCGCGTGGCCCCGACCGAGTCGGTCGTGGCCCGCACCGGCCAGGGCGCGCGCCGCTCACGGACGCCCCGCCAGCAGCCGCTTGGCCCGCACCAGGTCGGCCCGCATTTCGGCCATGGCCTCGCCGCCGGCCCGCAGCACGTAGGCCGGGTGGTAGGTCGGGACGAGTTGGGCCGTGCCCCGCTCGAAGGCCTGCCCGCGCAAGGCCCGGATGCCCTGGGTGCTCCCGAGCAGGAGCTTGGTCGAGAAGTTGCCCAGCGTCACGATCACGGCCGGGTCGATGAGGGCGATCTGCTCCTCGAGATAGGGCCGGCAGGCCTCGATTTCGTCGGGCATCGGGTCGCGGTTGTTGGGCGGCCGGCACTTGACGACGTTGGCGATGTAGCACTCGGCCCGGGTCAGGCCGATCTCCTCCCACATGAGGCGGTCGAGCAGCTTGCCCGAGCGGCCCACGAACGGCTCGCCCGCCAGGTCCTCCTCGCGTCCGGGCCCCTCGCCGACGAAGAGGAGGTCGGCCGTCGGGGCGCCCACGCCGAACACCACCTGGGTGCGCCCCTCGGCCAGCGGGCAGCGGGTGCACGTCGAGGCGGTGACCCGCAACGCCTCGAGGACGGCGGCGTCAGGCACCGGGCTGGGGGCGGTTGACCACAATGCGCGGCATGCGCGGCCCGACGCCGCACACCACCTCGTAGCTGATGGTGCCCAAGAGGGCCGCCCAGTCGTCCGCCGTGATGCACTCGTCGCCCTGGCGACCGAGGAGCACCACCTCGTCGCCGACGCGCACGGCGTCGTCGCTGCCGCAGTCGACCACTATCTGGTCCATGGTCACCATCCCGGCCAGCGGGCGTCGCACCCCGCCGATCAGCACCTCGTAACCGGCGCTGAAGAGCGCCCGGGGCACACCGTCCGCGTAGCCGATGGGCACGGTGGCCACGCGGGCGCGCGCCGGGAGCGGCGCGCAGGCGACCGTAGGAGGGGCGCTCCCCGGCGTCGAGCGTCTGCACCGCCACCACTTGTGCCTTGAGCGACATGGCCGGCCGCAAGGACGCGCCGCCCGCCTGTTCTTCGAAGGCCCGCGCTGATGCGCGCGCCGGGCAGGTAGCCGTAGAGCCCGAGCCCCGTGCGCACCATGTCGTAGCGGGAGCGGGCGAAGGCCACCGCGCCCGCCGTGTTCGCCGCGTGGAGCACCGACGGCGCCATCCCGGCCCGGGCCAGGGTGGCCACGACCGCGTCGAAACGGTCGAGCTGCGCCTCGGTGTAGGCCACGTCGCCGGCCTCGAGCCCGTCGGCCACCGGCAGGTGGGTCCACACGCCGGCCAGCTCGAGCGCCGGGGCCGCCACCACGGCGGCGGCCAGCTCGGCCAGCTGCTCGGGTGGCGCGCCGACGCGGTGCATGCCGGTGTCGACCTTGAGGTGGACCGCCGTGGAGCGCCCCCGCCGGGTCGATTCGGCGGCGACGGCGGCAATGGCGGCGTGCGAGTAGAGCGTCGGCGTGAGCCCGTGGGCCAGCGCGGTCTCCACCGCGTCGGGGCCGCACTCGCTCAGCAGCAGGACGGGCGCCGTGACCCCGTGCTCGCGCAGCTCGACGCCCTCGTCGACCAGCGCCACCGCCAGCTGCGCCGCCCCGCCGGCCAGCGCGGCCCGGGCCACCGCCGGGCCACCGTGGCCGTAGCCGTGGGCCTTCACGACCGCGCACAACCGGGCCGGGGCGGCCAGGGCGGCCAGGACCGACGCGTTGTGCGTGACCGCGGCCAGGTCGATTTCGGCCCAGGCCGGACGCGAGCGGCCCTGGGCCATGGTCACCTCACCGGCCTCCGGCGCCAGGCGCATCGGCGTGGGCAGGCCGGCGCCGGCGCCGGCGCCGGCGGCCTCAGCCATGGTCGGGTCCCGACAGCACCGCCGCCACCAACCCGGGCAGGTCCCCGGCCACCAGGCCGGCCCGGTGGCCGGCGTCAGCCGCCCGCCCGTGCACGTGCGCCGCCAACGCCGCCGCCTGCAGCGCCGGCACGCCCCGGGCCAGGAAAGCGCCGATGATGCCCGACAGCACGTCGCCGCTGCCGGCCGTGGCCAGCGCCGGGCCCCCGGCGTCCGAGAGCAGCACGTCGGGTGCGACGTCGGCCCCGTCCGGGTCGGCCACCGCCGTCAGCGAGCCCTTCAGTAGGACGACCGCCCCGGTGGCCGCGGCCAGCGACCGCGCCGCGGCCAGCCGTTCGGGGCCGGGCGCCTCGCCGGCCAGGCGCGCGTACTCGCCGTCGTGTGGCGTGAGGACGCTCGGGGCGCTGCGCTTGTCCAGCAGCCGGCGGGCCGACCCGGCGTCGCCCAGAGCCGTGAGCGCGTCGGCGTCGATCACCAGCGGGACGCTCAGCGCGGCGATCACGGCCCGGATCTCCTCGCCCACCTCGGGCCCCGTGCCCAGCCCCGGCCCGATGACGACCGCCTTGCACTTGGCCGTCGCCTCCAGGAACACCCCCGCCCAACCTTCCTCGGGCAACGACATCCGCACGGCCTCGACCGGCCAGGCGACCTCCGCGTGCCGCCCCGGCGAGCCCAGCCGGATCATGCCCGCCCCGGCCGCCATGGCGCCGCGCGTGCTGAGCACGGCCGCCCCCTCCATGCCGGGCGAACCGGCCGCCACCCCGACGGCGTGCGTCCACTTGTTGGTGCTGCGCGGCGGCACCGGCAGCAGCGCGTCGATGTCGGCATCCTCCATGGCCAGGGCCTGGGGCGTGGGGAAGCCGATCCCGATGTCGGCCACCTCCACCCGGCCGCTCAGCGCGGCGCCCTCCCCCTGCAGGAGCCCCGGCTTCAGGGCGGCGAACGTGACCGTTGCGTCCGCCCGCACGGCACCGCCACCGGGCGCCGCCCCGCTGTCGGCGTCCACCCCCGAGGGGATGTCGATGGCCAGCACGGTGGCGCCCGCCGGGGCCGCCGGGGCCTCGTAGCTGCCCCGGAAGCCGGTGCCGTAGGCGCCGTCCACCACCAGGTCGCAGTCCGGCAGCACCGGCGGCGCGCCCTCGGCCTCCACCACCGTCACCCGCGCCCCGCGCCGGGCCAGCACCGACGCCGCCACCCGCCCGTCGGCGCCGTTGGACCCCTTGCCGGCCAGCACGACGACCCGGCGCCCGTAGGCCCCGCCGCCCAGCAGGCGCAGGGCGCGCTGCGCCACCGCGGTGCCGGCCCGCTGCACCAGCGTGTCGTGGGACACCGACGCCAGTGCGGCGGCGTCGGCCGCCCGCATTTCGTCGCGGGTCAGGACGGCGCGCACGTCGGCGCCGGCGTCGGCGGCTGCGGCTGCGGCTTCGGCGTCTGCTCGGCCACCACGAAGGCGATGGCCACGCCGTCGGTGTGGGTCAGCGAGAGGTGGAAGCTGCCCGCCCCCTGGGCGCCCGCCAGCTCGGCCGCGCCCCCGTGCAGCACGACGAACGGCGCGTGGCGGGTGGCCCCCGTCCCGCTGGTGCGGCACACCTCGACGTCGGTCAGGGCGAAGGCGCCGAGGCCGGTGCCCAGCGCCTTCATCACCGCCTCCTTGGCGGCAAAACGCGCCGCCAGGGACTGGGCGGAACCGCCGGCGTCGGACTGCTCGGTCTCGGTGAAGCACCGGGCGGCGAAGCGGGGGCGCCGGTCCAGCAGGCGGCGGAAGCGGGCCACGTCGACCGCGTCCACCCCCACCCCGACGATGGGGCTCACTCGACCGTCACCGTCTTGGCCAGGTTGCGCGGGCGATCCGGGTCGTGCCCGTGCAGCCGGGCCAGCCGGTAGGCCAGGAGTTGCAGCGGCACCACGGCCACCACGGGCGACAGCAGCGGCGAGGTCCGCGGCACCCACAGCACATGGTCGGCCACCGCGGCCGACTCCTCGTCCCCGTCGTCGGCCACCAGCACCACGGTGGCGCCGCGGCTGTGCACCTCGGCGATGTTCGACAGCATCTTCTCCCACAGCGGGTTGCGCGTGGCGATGCCGACCACCACGGTGCCCGGCTCTATCAACGCGATCGGCCCGTGCTTGAGCTCACCCGCCGGGTAGCCCTCGGCGCGCAGGTAGGCCAGCTCCTTCAGCTTGAGCGCGCCCTCCAGCGCGATGGGGTAGCCGACGTGGCGCCCCAGGAAGAAGAAGTCCCGGGCGTCGGTCAGCTTCTCCGCCAGCTCGTCGACGGCCGGAACCCGGCTCAGCGCCTCGGCCACCAGGTCCGGCAGCGCCTCCATGGCGGTGAGCGTCTCGTCGATCTGCTCGGGCGGCAGGGTCCCCATGATCTGGGCCAGGTAGAGCCCGAGCACCTCGAGGGCCACGATCTGGGCCAGGTGGCACTTGGTCGAGGCCACGCCGATTTCGGGGCCGGCCCGGGTGTAGAGCACGCCGTCGGCCGCCCGGGCCATGGACGAGTCGACCACGTTGGAGACGACGAGCACCTTGGCCCCCAGCCGGGCGGCCTCGCGCATCGCCTCCGCGGTGTCCAGCGTCTCGCCCGACTGGGAGACCCCCACGCACAGCGTGCGCTCGTTGAGCACCGGGTCCCGGTAGCGGAACTCGCTGGCGATGTCGACCTCGGTGGGCAGCTTGACCCAGTGCTCAATGGCGTACTTGGCCACGAGGGCCGAGTGGTAGCTCGACCCGCAGGCGACAATGAACACCTTGTCGATGCCCCGCAGCTCGTCCGCCGAGAGGCGCATTTCGTCGAGCACCAGCTCGCCCCCGGGGCCACGGCGGTCGAGCAGGGTGTCGGCCACCGCCCGCGGCTGCTCGTCCATCTCCTTGGACATGTAGTCCTCGAAGCCGCCCTTCTGCGCCGCCTCGAGGTCCCACGTAATGCTGAGCTGCTCGGGTTCCACCGGGGTCCCGTCGAGCGTCGTCACGTCGATGCGGCCCGGCCGCAGCACGGCCACCTCGTCGTCGGCCAGCGCGAACACGGTGCGCGTGTGCCCAATGAGCGCCGGGATGTCCGACGCCAGCAGCGCCATGCCGTCCTCCAGCCCGAGCACCAAGGGGGTCGAGCGGCGTGCCGCCACAATGACGTCGGGCTCGTCGGCCGCGATCACGCCGATGGAGAAGGCCCCGCGCACCCGCCGCAGCATGGAACGGACGGCGGCCTCGAGCGTCGCCCCCGGCCCGCCCGCCGCCAGCTCGGCCTCAATGAGATGCGCCATCACCTCGGTGTCGGTGTCCGACGTCATGACGTGGCCCGCCGCCACCAGCTCCGCCCGCAGCGCGGCGTGGTTCTCGATGATGCCGTTGTGGATGATGGCCACCCGACCCGTGCAGTCCACATGCGGGTGGGCGTTGGACTCCTCCGGGTGGCCGTGGGTGGCCCAGCGCGTGTGGCCGATGGCGGCCGCGTGGCCCTGGGGGGCGGAGCGGGTCAGCTCGCCCAGCCGGGCCACCGAGGTGGTGCCACCGGCCGCCCGGGCCCGCCAAATGGCGCCGTCGACCACCATGGCCACGCCGGCCGAGTCGTAGCCGCGGTACTCGAGCTGGTGCAACGCGCCGAGCAGCAGGGGGATGGCGTCGTCCTCGCCGGTGACGCCGATGATGCCGCACATAAGAGCCCCAGACTACCTGGGCACCTACCCCTGACTTTGCGGTTCGACCTGCCCCAGGGCGGCTTCGACCACTCCGGCCAGCGCCGCCGCCACGGCGTTGGCCTGCGCCTCGTCGCGTGCCTCGACCATGACGCGCACCAGGGGCTCGGTGCCCGACGGGCGCAGGAGCACCCGCCCGGTGTGACCCAGCTCCGCCTCCACCTTGGTCACGGCGTCCCACACCTCGAGGCAGTCGGCCAGGCGCTCGGGTTGGGGGATGGGCACGTTCACCAGCCGCTGGGGCACCCGCTCGACCAGCCCGCTCGAGAGCTCGGCCAGCGAGCGGCCCGACCGCCGCATCAGCTGGGCCAGCGTCAGGCCGGTCAACACGCCGTCGCCCGTCGTCGACTGCGCCCGGAAGATGATGTGGCCGGACTGCTCACCGCCCAGGCTGAGGCCGTCGGCGTCGAGGGCGGCCAGGACATGGCGGTCGCCCACGTCCGTCTCGAGCACCGTGATCCCGCGCGCCTCCATGGCCAGGCGGAACCCGAGGTTGGTCATGACGGTCACCACCACCGTGTTGGCGTTCAACCGCTCGCGCTGCGCCAGGTCGAGCGCGAACAGCGCCAGCAGGACGTCACCGTCCACCACCGTGCCGGTGTGGTCGACCGCGATCACCCGGTCGGCGTCGCCGTCGAGCGCCAGGCCCACGTCGGCTCCCTGCTCGACCACCGCGGCCACCAGCCGCGCCGGGTCGGTCGACCCGCACTTGTCGTTGATGTTCGAGCCGTCGGGCGAGTCGTGCAGCGCCACCACGTCGGCGCCCAGGTCGGCCAGCACCAGCGGCGCCACCACCGATGCCGCGCCGTTGGCGCAGTCCACCACCACCTTCAACCCGTCGAGTCGGCCGCCCTCTAACGCCGCCACCAGGCTGGCCCGGTACAGCTCGACCGCCGCCGCGGCGTCGTCGAAGAGGGTGCCCACCCCGTGCCCGGTGGGCCGGCGCGGTGGCCGGTCCGGGTCGGCCAGCACCGCCTCGAGCTCCCGCTGTATCTCGGCCTCGACGTCGGCCGGCAGCTTGGTGCCGAACTGGCTGAACAGCTTGATCCCGTTGTCGGCGAACGGGTTGTGCGACGCCGAAATGACGGCCCCGGGCCTCCCCCGCGCCGCCGCCACCGCCGCCACGCCGGGCGTGGGCAGGACACCCAGGTCGACGACGTCCGCCCCCTCGGTGGCCAGCCCGGCCGAGAAGGCCGCCTGGAGGAGCGGCCCCGACCGGCGCGTGTCGCGCCCGACCACGAAGGCGGGGGCGGGCAGCACGCGGGCGGTGGCCCGGCCCAAAGCCAGGGCCAGCTCGGCGGTCAGGCTCTCGTTCGCCACCCCGCGCACGCCATCGGTGCCGAACCGTGCCGGCGCCACCAAGTGACGCGTCCTACCGCTTGGAGTACTGCGGCGCCTTGCGGGCCTTCTTCAGGCCGTACTTCTTCGACTCCTTCTCCCGGGCGTCGCGGGTGAGCAGGCCGGCCCGCTTGAGCGAGCTCCGCAGCTCGGGGTCGACGGCGATCAGGCTGCGGGCGATGCCCAGGCGCAGCGCGCCCGCCTGCCCGGCGATCCCGCCGCCGTCGATGGTGGCGTCGATGTCGTAGGACTCCGCCGTGCTGGTCACCCGCAGCGGCTCGGTGGCCATCATGCGGTGCGTGGCCGAGGTGAAGTACTGGTCGAAGGGCTGCTTGTTGATGATGATGGCGCCCTGGCCGGGGCGGAAGCGGACGCGGGCCACCGCCTGCTTGCGGCGTCCGGTCGTCTGGCTCAGTGGTGCGGGCATGGGTCCTTCCTGACGTCTTGGTTCAGCCGGCCCGACGGGCGTGGGGCAGCTCGAGCGGCTCGGGCCTCTGGGCGGCGTGGGGGTGCTCGGGGCCGGCGTAGACCTGCAGCTTGGAGAGCTGCTGGCGCCCCAGCGTGTTCTTGGGCAGCATGCCGCGCACGGAGCGGCGCACCAGCTCGGCCGGCTTGCGGTCGAGCAGTTCGGCGTAGCTGGTCGAGCGCAGGCCACCCGGGTAGCCGCTGTGGCGGTAGGCCTGCTTGGCCTCGGCCTTGCCGGCCGTCAGCACCACTTTGTCGGCGTTGACCACAATCACGTGGTCGCCGGTGTCGACGTGGGGCGCGAAGTAGGGCCGGTGCTTGCCCCGCAGAATGGCGGCCACCGCCGAGGCCAGGCGACCGAGGACGAGGCCGTCGGCGTCGACGACGAACCAGGTTCTCTCGATGTCCGGGACCTTGGGTGAAAATGTGCGCACAGGACCGATCTTTCGCGTCTGCGAGGTAGAGAGCGCCGCCCCAGGGGGCGCGCTCGAGCGACGTGCCAGCTTAGGGCCTGGGGGGACGCCCGGCAAGCCGCGGCCGGGCCACCGGACCCCCTCACGCGGCCGGGCCACCCGACCGGTCTCCGGCGGTCGGGCCGTAGTCCACCGCCACCAGGCACAGCCCCCCGGCCGGCGCCGGATCGGGCATGGAATGGCGCGACGCCGCCCGCAGCCGCTCCAGCAGCCCGGCCGCGGTCTGCCGGCCCCGGCCCACCTCGACCAGGCTGCCCACCAGGGAGCGCACCATTTGGTGGCAGAAGGAATTGGCCGCGATGTCGAAGCGCAGGAGCCGGCCCTCGCCGGCGTCGACCGCCTCGGGCCCCTCGTCGAGGCTCCAGCGGGCCCGGATGACCCGGCGGATGATCGGCTCCGAGCCGTCGGTCCCGGGCCGGCGCCGGCAGAAGGAGCGGAAGTCGTGCGGGCCGAGCAGCACGTCCGACGCCGTGCGCATCGACCCCAGGTCCAGGGGGTCGCTGACGTGCCAGGACAGGGGCGCCAGCAGCGGGTCGGGCGCCGGCGCGTTCCACACCAGGTAGCGGTACGACCGCCCGACGGCCGAGCGGCGGGCGTCGAAGTCGTCGCCCACCTCCTCCGCCCGGCGCACCACGACGCCCGGGGCCAGCTGGCGGTTCAACGACCGGGCCAACCCCGCCTCGTCGTAGGGCAGCGAGGACGGCAGGTCGACGTGGACCACCTGCCCCCGGGCGTGCACGCCGGCGTCGGTGCGGCCGGCGCAGGTGATCGGCGGCGGCTCGCTCAGCCGGGCGGTGCGCTCGAGCGCCTGCCCGAGCGAACCGGCCACCGTGGGCACCTCGGGCTGAGGGGCGAAGCCGCGGAAGGCCGCCCCGTCGTACGCCAGCAGCAGCCGCCAGCGTTGGGTCTGTGTCTGTGTCTGCGTCTGTGCGCCGTCGCCGTCGCCTCGGCCTGGCCGGGCGCCTGCTCCACTCCGGGCGAGCCCGAGGCCTTAGACGAACTCGATGCGGGCCATCGGCGCGTTGTCACCCGGGCGCGGGCCTAGCTTGAGGATCCGCGTGTAGCCCCCCGGCCGTTCCGTGTAACGCGGGCCGATGTCGTCGAAGAGCTTCTTGACCATGTCCTTGTCCCGTATCAGGGCCACGACGTTGCGGTGGTTGGACACGCCGCCGCGGCGCGCCGCCGTCACGCACTTCTCGGCCACCGGGCGCATGGCCTTGGCCTTGGCCTCGGTCGTCACCAGCGACTCGGCCGCGATGAGCGACGCCACCAGGTTGCCCAGCATGGCCTTCTGGTGTGCCGACGACCCACCCATCCGGCGGCCGCGCTTGGGGGTTGCCTGCATCGCCGGCCCCTAGTCCCGGGTGCGCAGGGACAGCCCGCGCTCGTCCAGACGCTGCACCACCTCGTCGGCCGACTTCTGGCCGAAGTTGGTGATGGCCAGCAGGTCCTCCATGGTGCGCTCGACCAGCTCGCCGATGGTGTTGATCTGCGCCCGCTTGAGGCAGTTGCGGGGGCGCTCGGACAGGTCGAGCTCCTCGATGCGCAGGTCCAGGTCGGGCGAGCCGCTGGTCGTCGTGCCGGTGTCGCCGAGCTCCAGGCCCAGGTGGGCCTCTTCCAGGTCGGCCACCAGCGAGACCAGGTTGCGCAGGGTGTCGCCGGCCGAGGCCAGCGCCTCGCGGGGCGTGATGGTCCCGTCGGTCTCGATGTCGAGCACCAGGCGGTCGTAGTTGGTCGACTGCTCGACCCGCACCGGCTCGATGTCGAAGGTGACCCGGTGCACGGGCGAGAAGATGGAGTCGATCGGGATGACGCCGATGGTCGACGACTTCTTGTTCTTGTCGGCCGAGGCGTAGCCGCGGCCCCGCTCCACCGTCACGTCGACGGCCAGCCGGCCCTTGGCGTTTATGGAAGCGATGTGCAGCTCGGGGTTGAGGATTTCGACGTCGGGCGTCAGCTGCAGGTCGGCCGCCGTGGCGTCGGCCGGGCCGCGCACGTCCAGGCGCAGCGTCACCGCCTCGTCGGCGTGCACCCGGACCAACAGGTCCTTCAGGTTCAAAATGATGTCGGTGACGTCCTCTTTGACCCCGGGCAGCGTGGTGAACTCGTGCAGCGCCTCGTCGAAGCGCAGCTGGGTGACGGCGCCGCCGGGGATGGAGGACAGCAGCGTGCGCCGCAGCGAGTTGCCCAGCGTCGTCCCGAAGCCGGGGTCGAGCGGGCCGATGGCGAAGCGCTGGCGGTTGTTCTGCTCCTCGTCGACCACTTCGACGGTCGGCCGTTGGATGATCAGCATGATGGGTACTCCTGTTGCGGGGCGGGGGTTGTCGGGACGGGGACGGGGACGGGGACGGGGACTACTTCGAGTAGAGCTCGACGATGAGCTGCTCTTGGACGGGCTCGTCGATGTGCTCACGCAGCGGCGGGTTCAGGACGGCGACCGAGAAGCCGGCGTCGCCGGTCTCGAGCCAGGCCGGCGTCTGGCGTTCGAGGGTGTCCATGTTCCGGCGGACCAGGAAGTTGCCGCGGGTGGACTCGCGCAGCACGACTTTGTCGCCCTTGCGCACCCGGTAGCTCGGAATGGTGACCCGCTTGCCGTTCACAGTCACGTGGCCGTGGCGCACGAACTGGCGGGCCTGGCGGCGGCTGGCGCCCCAGCCGGCCCGGAACACCACGTTGTCGAGCCGGAGCTCCAGGTTCCGCAGGAGGTTCTCACCGGTGATGCCGGGCTGGCGGTTGGCCTCCTCGTACATGTTGCGGAACTGCTTCTCGAGAATGCCGTAGATCCGGCGCGCCTTCTGCTTCTCGCGCAACTGGGACAGGTACTCGGAGCCCTGGCGCATGCGGTCGCGCCCGTGCTCGCCGGGCGGGTAGGCCCGGCTGTGGCGGTCGGTGACCGCCTCGGAGACCGGGCACTTGAGCGAGTAGCAGCGCTCGCCTTTCAGGAACAGCTTGGTCCGCTCGCGCCGGCACAGGCGGCAGACGGGACCGGTGTATCGGGCCATGGGGTGGCTACCTCTTCCTCTTCCTCGTCGTCCTAGACCCGGCGCCGCTTCTTGGGGCGGCAGCCGTTGTGCGGGATCGGCGTCACGTCCTTGATCCCCACCACCTCGATGCCGACCGCGGCCAGCGACCGGATGGCGGTCTCGCGGCCCGAGCCCGGGCCACGCACCAGCACGTCGACCTTGCGCACGCCGTGCTCCATGGCCCGCCGGGCGCAGGCCTCGGCGGCCAGCTGGGCGGCGAAGGGCGTCGACTTGCGCGAGCCCTTGAAGCCGACGTTGCCGGCCGAGGCCCAGGCGAGGACGTTGCCCTCAGGGTCGGCGATGGAGACGATGGTGTTGTTGAACGAGCTCTTTATGTGCGCCACGCCGTAGGCGACGTTCTTGCGCTCCTTGCGGCGGGGACGCCGCTGGCCGGGCTTGGTCGTCTTGGCCACTACTTCTTCACCTTCTTCTTGCCGGCCACCGTCTTCTTGGGACCTTTCCTGGTGCGGGCGTTGGTGTGGGTGCGCTGGCCGTGGACCGGCAGGCCCTTGCGGTGGCGCACGCCCTCGTAGCAGTTGATCTCCATTTTGCGCTTGATGTCCTGGGAGACGTCACGGCGCAGGTCACCCTCGACCCGGAAGGCGGTGTCGATGTAGGTGCGGAGCTTGGCCACCTCCTCGTCGGTCAGGTCGCGCACACGCGTCGAAGGGACTGATGTCGACCGCGTCGGTGATCTGCTTCGACAGCGTCGGGCCGATGCCATAGATGTAGGTCAGCGCGATCTCGAGCCGCTTCTCGCGCGGGATGTCCACCCCGGAAATACGGGCCATATGTCTTCCTTCCCTGCCTGTCGTCCCTAGCCCTGCCGCTGCTTGTGGCGCGGGTTGTCGCAGATCACCCGCACCACGCCGCGGCGCCGGATGACCTTGCACTTCTCACAGATCGGCTTCACGCTCGGCCGAACTTTCACTGTCCACTCACGTCCTGTCCTACTTGTACCGATAGGTGATCCGACCCCGGTTGAGGTCGTAGGGAGTGATCTCCACCTGCACCTTGTCGCCCGGCAAAATCCGGATGCGGTGCATCCTCATCTTCCCGGAGCTGTGGGCCAGCACCTTGTGCCCGTTCTCGAGCTCGACTCGGAACATGGCGTTGGGCAGCGGCTCGACCACCGTGCCTTCCAGCACGATGGCGTCTTCCTTGGGCTTGGGCAGGGACTCTCTCCTGGTTCTGGTTCGTTCTCTCCACGTCCGAGCGCACCGGTGGCGCGGGGCCGGAACGGGGCGGGGTGCGGACGTTGCCACCGGACGGTTCGACCTGAAACAGGACGAACCAGTGCCCGGAGCAGCTCAAAAGTCTACCGCATCCTGGGAGGATTTCCACCCCCGGGCCCTTTTCCACCTGGTGACGGCCCCGTCCGGTCCTCCGGGCCGGGGTCCGGGGGACCCGGCGAGGCCGCCGCGCCCTGGTCAGGCGGTCACGTAGCGGGTGGCCGGTGTCCCGGGCGGGTGGAACTCGCCCGGCACGAAGTCGGGGTTGTCCACGCAGACCTCGGCCTCGAGGCCGTCGGGGTCCCGGAAGAACAGGGAGAGGATCGGGCCGAAGTCGGTCACGAAGTCGTCGGCCGCCCCCCGCTCCATGAGGCGCCGGCGGATCTCCTCGAAGGCCTCGAGGGAGGCGGCCTGCAGGGCCAGGTGGTCGAGGCGGCCCCGGCCCAGCATGGGCGTCTGGCGCTCGGCCTCGGTGTTGCCGGGCACCTCGAAGACGTTGAACTCGGACGTGCCGCCCACCTTGACGAAGGTCAGCGTGCCGTGCCCGCCCATGTCCTGGGCGCCGAGGACCTCGGCCCCGAAGACCTCGCCGTAGAAGCGCACGAAGCGCTCGGTGTCCGCCGTGAGCACCGCCACGTGGTTGAAGCCGTTGGTCAGCACGGCCCCCACTGTACGGGCGACCGTCGGGAGCGTGCCGACCCTGCCCTACCTCGGCCCTCGGACCTCGGTCGGACCTCGGACCTAGGGCCGCCGGCCGTTGGGCATGAGGTCGCTCAGGCCCCACTGGTCGAGCGCGTTCAGCTGCACCACGTCACCGGTGGCCTCGACGATCTGGTTGCCGCCGACGTAGATGCCCGTGTGGTACACGGTCGTCCAGTCGGTCTGGGAGGTCCCCCAGAACACGAGGTCCCCGGCCGAGAGGGACGTCAGCGGCACCGACATGCCGGCGGTGTCGTACTGGTCGTCGGAGACCCGGGCGAAGCCGATGCCGTCGGCGTTCTCCCACGAGGCCAGGGCCAGGCCCGAGCAGTCATAGCCCACCGGACCGTTGCCGCCCCAGATGTAGGGCTTCCCGAGCTGGGCGAAGGCGAAGAGGACCGCCTTGTCGCCGGGCGTGACCGGCGCGAACAGCAGGCCCTCGGTCGGCGGGGCGCCCTGGGCGTCACCGAAGGGGTAGGCCGTCCCGTTCTGCTCCTCGACCCAGTAGCCCTGGCCCGATTGGTCCGAGACGATCTTCTCGGCCGGATCGAGGCTGCCGCTGCCCGAGGCCGATCCGTAGAACCCGGCGTCGCCGAAGTTGAACACCCCGCCGTCGGCCGCCACCAGCCAGTACCCCTTGCCGTCGGGGGTCGGGGCCATGCCCACGATGGGCTGGGCGAGCTTCAGCGATCCCGTCGACCCGTAGAAGCCGGCGTCGCCGTAGGAGAAGATGCCGCCGTCGGAGGCCACCAGCCAGTAGCCCTTGCCGTCGGGGGTGGGGGCCATGGTGACGATGGGCTGGTTCAGGTGGATGGAACCCGTGGAGCCGTAGAACTGCGCGTCGCCGTAGGAGAAGATGCCGCCGTCCGTCGCCACCATCCAGTAGCCCTGGTCGTCGGCGGTGGGCGCCATGCCGACGATGGGCCGGTTGAGCGCAATGGCGCCGGTCGAGCCGTAGAACTGGGCGTCGCCGTAGGAGAAGATGCCGCCGTCGGAGGCCACGAGCCAGTAGCCCTGCGCGTCGGTCGTCGCCGTGATGGCGACGATGGGGTGGTTGAGCGGCAGATCGGCCGCCGAGCCGAACGCACCCGCGTCACCGAAGTTCCACACGCCGCCCTCTGCATCGGCCAGCCAGAAGTTGTCCGAGGGGACGGCGGTCAACGCCTGGACCGGATCGTTCCCGTTCGACGTGGCGGCCTCGCTCAGCGCCGCACCGCCCGAGGAGGCCAGGCCGATCACGAGGGCGCCGCCGAGGAGCGCACCGAGGACAGCCGACGCCGCTCGCGTGATGATCACCCAGGGGGAATCGTCGTGTTCCCGGGGCTCCTTGAGGGCTGCACCCGGGGTGCCGGTCGCAATTTGGGTGCGTGTTGCCCCGGCCCGGGCAGCGCCTCTCCTAGGGGACGGTGAAGACCTCGGGCCCGTCGGCGGTGACGGCAATGGTGTGCTCGAAGTGGGCCGAGAGGCTCCCGTCCGCCGTGACCACGCTCCAGTTGTCGTCCAGCGTCACCGTGTCGGGCGACCCCACGTTGACCATGGGCTCGATGGCGAAGACGTTGCCCGTCTTGAGCGTCGGCCCCCGGTGGCCGGGCCAGTAGTTGGGCACCTGGGGCTGCTCGTGCATGGCGGTGCCGATGGCATGGCCGACGTACTCGCGCACCACGCTGAAGCCGGCCGCCTCGGCCACCTGCTGGACGGCGCGGCCCACCTCGTGGAGCGCGTTGCCTTTGACCATCTGCTCGATCCCGGCCCACAGGCTGCGCTCGGTCACCTCCAGGAGCTTCTCCGCCTCCTTGGTGATGGTGCCGATGCCCATGGTGAAGGCGGCGTCGCCGTGGTACCCCTCAATGATCGCCCCGCAGTCGATGGAGATGATGTCGCCGTCCTTCAGCACGTAGCCGCCCGGGATCCCGTGCACGATCATGTTGTTGGGCGACGTGCAGATGACGGCCGGGAAGCCGTGGTACCCGAGGAAGTTGGACGCCGCCCCCCGGCGCTCCAGCACGTCGCGGGCCACCTTGTCCAGGTCGAGGGTGGTGACGCCGGGCCGGGCCGCCTCCCGGGTCTTCTCGTGCATTTCGGCCACGACCTTGCCGGCCTTGCGCATTTTGGCCAGCTCCTCCTCGTTGCGCCTCACTACCGGCCCGCCTCCCGCTCCTTGCGCCGCAGCGCGTCGATGGCGCCGACCACCCGCCGGGTCACGGCGTCGGGCGACCCGGTGCCGTTGATCTCCACCAGCAGGTCGCGCTGCTTGTACCAGTCCAACAACGGCTGCGTCTCCTCCTCGTAGAGCTTGAGCCGCCGTTCTATCGCCTCCTCGGTGTCGTCCTGACGCTGCACCACCTCGCCGCCACAGACGTCGCAGGTCCAGTTGACCAGCGGCGGCGCCGCCGTCGAGTAGTTGGCCCCGCAGTCGACGCACACCCGCCGCGAGGCCAGGCGCTTCATGACGAGCCCGGTCGGGACCTGCAGGTCGATGACCAGGTCCAGGCCGATCGGGTCGACGATCTGCTGCAGGTTCTCGGCCTGGCCGGTGGTCCGGGGGCACCCGTCGAGGACGAAGCCCCGGCCCCGGGTGTCGCGCTCGGTCAGGCGGGCGCCCACCATCTCCATGACCAGGTCGTCGGGGATCAGCTCACCCTGGTCCATGAGCGCCTGCGCCCGCTGGCCCAGCATCGAGCGCGACTTGACCTCGCTGCGCAGCATGTCCCCGGTGGAGACGTGCGGCACCACGTAGTGGTGCGACAGGCGCACACACTGCGTCCCCTTGCCCGCCCCCTGCTTGCCGAGGACTACGAGTCTGACCCCCGGGATCACAAGCCGCTACTTGAGGAAACCCTCGTAGTTGCGCATCATGAGCTGGCTGTCGATCTGGCGCATGGTCTCGAGTGCGACGCCGACCGAAATGAGCAGGGTGGTCCCGTAGAAGGGGAACCGGTTGAGGTGCCACAGGGCCATCAGCAGCGACGGGACCACGGCCACCGAGCCGAGGAACAGCGCCCCCACCACCGTGATCCGGCTCAGGATGTGCGCGAAGTAGCGCTCCGTCGGCGGCCCGGGCCGTATGCCCGGCACGAACCCGCCCTGCTTGCGGATGAGATCGGCCTGCTGGTGCGGGTCGAAGGCCACGTACACGTAGAAGAAGGTGAACATCACGATCAGCAGGAAGTAGGCGGCGATGTAGAAGAAGCTGGTGGGCGTCAGCGAATTGCGCACGAAGTTCTGGAACCAGGCCGCCGGAATGACATTGGACAAGAGGACGGGGATGTAGAGGACCGAGCTGGCGAAAATGATCGGGATCACGCCGGACTGGTTCACCTTGAGGGGGATGTAGGTCGAGCTGCCGCCGTACATGCGCCGCCCGACCACCCGCCGGGCGAACGTCACCGGAATGCGGCGCTGCCCCTGGTCCATGAAGACGATGACCACCAGCAGGACGAGCGAGACGATGACGATGATGCCCGCCTTGGTCTTGCCGCCCTCCTCGTAAATGGCCTTGAAGCCGGTCGGGATGGCGGCCACCACGTTGGCGAAGATCAGGATCGACATGCCCTGGCCGATGCCGCGCTGGGTGATGAGCTCGGCCAGCCACATGACCGTCGCCGTGCCGGCGGTGAGGACGAGCACCATGAACAGCGCCAGCGGCCAGTTGAAGGTCGGGATGAGGTCGACGCTGGTGCCCAAGCAGGGCCGAGTCGTGGCCGTGGAAGGCGTAGACCAGGCCCGACGACTGCATGACGGCCAGCGCCACGGTCAGGTACCGGGTGGTCTGGGTGATCTTCTTCTGCCCGACGGCACCCTGGTCGCGCCACTCCTCGAGCTTGGGGATGACCGTCGACAGCAGCTGGATGATGATGGAGCTGGTGATGTAGGGCATGACGCCCAGCCCGAACACGGCCAGGCGCACCAGCGCCCCGCCGCTGAAGAGGTTGAGGAACCCGAGCACGCCCGAGGCCGACGCCGAGGACTCCAGGCTCTGCAGCTTGGCCCAGTTCACCCCGGGCACCGGGATGTTCGCCCCGACCTGGTACAGGGCGATGATGGCGAGCGTGAAGACGACCTTGTTGCGAAGGTCGGGGACTCTGAAGATGTTGGCGAGCCGGGAGAGCATTGCCCTTCCGGACTAGCGGTTCATCAGGGCGTTGCCCGAGGCCGGCGGGCGCCCATGGGCGTAGGGCAGTGGCACCCGCTCGACGCTACCTCCCGCTGCGATGATGGCCGCTTCGGCCGTTTTGGAGAAGGCATGGGCCGAGACCTTGACCGAGCGGCTGAGTGAGCCCTGGCCCAGGATTTTGACCAGGGCCTTCGGCCGCACCAGGCCCGCCTCGACCAGGGTCTGCGGGGTCACCTCGGCGGCACCCAGGGCCTCGAGGGCGCCCAGGTTCACCGGGGTGTACTCGACGCGGAAGGGATTGGCGAAGCCGCGCAACTTGGGGATGCGCTGCATGAGGGGCAGCTGGCCGCCCTCGAAGCCGGTCGGCACCGTGTTGCGGGCCTTCTGCCCCTTGGTGCCACGGCCGGCCGTCTTGCCGCCCTTGCCGCCGATGCCGCGCCCGACGCGGCGCTTGGCCTTGGTGGAGCCGACGGGCGGCGCCAGGTCGTGCAGCTTCACTGAGCCACCTCCTCGACGCTGACCATATGGGGGACGCGGGCGATCATGCCCCGGATTTCGGCCCGGTCGGGCAGCTCGTTGGACTGCCCGATGCCGCGCAGGCCCAGCGCCCGCAGCGTGCCACGGTGCTTGGGCTTGGAACCGATGGCCGAGCGCGTCTGGGTCACGAGGATGCGGGCCTCGGTGCCGGTGGGCTTCTTGCGGGTCGGCGTCATGGTCAACGCCCCTCGGTGGCGGCGTAGAGCTCGGTCTCGCGCTTGCGCTCGCGGTAGGCCCGCAGCACCCCGCCGGGGGTCACCTCGTCGGCCGCCTTGCCGCGCAGCGCGGCCACGTCGTCGGGCCGGCGCAGCTGCTTGAGCCCGGCGATGGTGGCGTGGGCCACGTTGATCCCGTTGGACGAGCCGAGCGACTTGGCCAGGATGTCGCGGATGCCGGCCATCTCGAGGATGTGCCGGGCGGCGCCGCCGGCGATGACGCCCGTCCCGGGCGCGGCCGGCTTGAGCAGCACACGGCCGGCGCCGCTCTCGCCGATGACCGGGTGCACAATGGTGCTGCCGGCCAGGGGGACCTCGAAGAGGTTCTTGCGTGCCTCCTCGATCCCCTTCTGCACGGCCAGCCCGGCCTCCTTGGCCTTGCCGTAGCCCAGGCCGACCTTGCCGTTGCCGTCGCCGACGACCATGAGCGCGGCGAAGGAGAAGCGCCGGCCGCCCTTGACGACCTTGGCCACCCGGTTCACCTTTATGGTGCGCTCTTCGTACTGTGTGTCGACCATTTAGAACTCCAGTCCCTCGGCCCGCGCCGCGTCGGCCAGGACGGCGACACGTCCGTGGTAGACGAAGCCCCCACGGTCGAAGACCACTTTGGTGATGCCGGCCGCCTTGGCCCTGGTGCCGAGGAGGCGGCCCACCGCTTCGGCGCCCGTCACGTTACCGCCGCCGCTGCGGCCCAACGACGCGCGCAGGTCGCCCTCCACCGAGGAGGCGGCGACCAGGGTGCGGCCGGCTGCGTCGTCAATGAGCTGGGCCGAAATGTGCCGGTTGGACCGGTGCACGGCCAGCCGGGGGCACTCCGTGGTGCCCACCACCTTGGCGCGCACGCGCTCGTGGCGCCGGCGGCGCAGGCGGGTGCGATCACTCGTGCGGGCCATTACTTCGCCGCCTTTCCGGCCTTGCGCAACACGCGCTCGTTGGCATAGCGCACGCCCTTGCCCTTGTAGGGCTCGGGCTTGCGCAGCTTGCGGATGTCGGCGGCCACCTGGCCCACCCTCTCCTTGTCGATGCCCTTGACGATGATGCGGGTGGGCACGGGCACCTCGAACGTGATGCCCTCGGGTGCCTCCACCTGCACCGGATGCGAGAAGCCCAGCGCCAGCTCGAGCGCGTTGGGTCCCTTGGCCGTGGCCCGGTAGCCCACGCCGACGATCTCGAGCTCCTTGGAGAACCCCTCGGTCACCCCGGAGACCATGTTGGCCACCAGCGAGCGCGACAGGCCGTGCAACGCCCGGTGGCGCCGCTCGTCGTCGGGGCGGCTGACGACCAGGGTGTCGCCCTCCTGGGCCACGGTGATGCCCTCGGGCAGGTTCCGCTGCAGGGTGCCCTGGGGCCCCTTGACGTTGACCGTGGCCCCGCTCAGGGTGACGGTCACGTTGGAGGGGACGCTGATGGGGGAACGTCCGACGCGCGACATCAGGCCACCTCTCCGGCGGCGTCGGTGCGGCTACCAGACATGGCAGAGCACCTCCCCGCCCAAATGCTTGCGGCGCGCCTCGGCGTCGGTCAGCAGACCCTGGCTGGTCGAGACCACGGCCACGCCCATGCCGCCGAGCACCCGCGGCATGCCGTCGGCCCGGGCGTAAATGCGCAGGCCGGGCTTGGAAACCCGCTTAATGCCGGCGATGGTCCGGGTGCGGTCACCCGAGTACTTCAAGCTGATCTCGAGGGTCGTGCCCGGCTTGCCCTCGTTGGGCTCGATCGTGTAGCCCGCGATGAAGCCCTCGCGCTCGAGGATGTCGGCCAGCGACACCTTGAGCTTCGAGCCCGGCATGCGCACGGTGTCGAACATGGCGCTGTTGGCGTTGCGGATGCGGGTGAGCATGTCCGCGATGGGGTCGGTCATCGTCATGGCGCCCTACCTACCAGCTTGCCTTCGTGACACCGGGCACCTCTCCCGCGTGCACCATGACACGCAGGCAGATGCGGCACAGCCCGAACTTGCGGTACACGGCCTTGGGCCGTCCGCACCTCTGGCACCGGGTGTAGCCCCGCACCTTGAACTTGGGAGTTCGCTGCTGCTTCTCGATCAAAGCCTTCTTTGCCATGTTGCTTACCGGGTCTCCTGTCGGAAGGGAAAGCCGAACGCTGCCAGGAACGCCCGTCCTTCCTCGTTGGTGCGGGCGGTCGTCACGATGGTGATGTCCATGCCGCGGGTCGTGTCGATTTTGTCGTACTCAATTTCGGGGAAGATCAGCTGCTCGGTCACGCCGAACGTGTAGTTGCCGTGCCCGTCGAACGACCGGGGTGACAGACCCCGGAAGTCACGGATGCGCGGGATGGCCAGGCTGAGCAGGCGGTCGAAGAACTCCCAGGCGCGGTCGCCGCGCAGGGTGGCCTTCACCCCGATGGCCTGTCCCTCGCGCAGCTTGAAGCCGGCGATGGACTTCTTGGCCCGGGTGACCACGGGCTTCTGCCCGGTGATCACCTGGAGGTCGCGCTGGGCCCCCTCGATGAGCGACGCCTGCTGGGTGGCCCGGCCGACGCCCATGTTGACCACGACCTTCTCCAGCCGCGGTACCTCCATGACGTTGCTCAGACCGAGCTCGGTCTTGAGCCGGTCGCGCACCTCGGTCAGGTAGCGCTCCTTGAGCCGCGGGCGCGCCGGCGCGCTGGTGGCGGTGCTCACAGGACGGCCCCGCACTTCTTGCAGATGCGCACCTTCTCGCCGTCGGCCTCCACGCGGTAACCGATCCGGGTGGGTCGGTCACAGCCCTTGCAGACCAGGGCGACGTTCGAGACGTCGATCGGCATGAACTTGTCGATGACACCGCCCTGCTGGGTGGCGCGGGTGGGCTTGGAGTGGCGCTTGGCCACGTTGACGCCCTCGACGATGATCGCGTTCCTGTCGGGCAGGGCACGCACGACCTCGGCCGTGCGGCCCTTGTTCTTGCCGCTCATGACCCGGACCGTGTCTCCCTTGTGGATTCGCATGGCTAGAGCACCTCCGGAGCGAGCGACACAATGCGCATGAAGCGCTTGTCCCGCAGCTCACGGCCGACGGGGCCGAAAATGCGGGTGCCGCGGGGCTGTTGCTGGTCGTTGATGAGCACGGCGGCGTTCTCGTCGAAGCGGATGTAGCTGCCGTCGGGACGGCGCTTCTCCTTCTTGGTGCGCACGACGACGCACTTGACGACGTCGCCCTTCTTGACGGCGGCACCGGGGATGGCGTCCTTGACCGTGGCCACGAACACATCGCCGATGCTGGCGTAACGCCGGCGCGACCCGCCGAGCACGCGGATGCACAGCACCTCGCGCGCCCCCGAGTTGTCAGCCACCCGCAGCCGGGATTCCTGCTGAATCATCGGGCCCGCTCCACCACTTCGGTCAGGCGCCAGCGCTTGAGCTTGGAGTACGGGCGGGTCTCCTGCACCCGCACCCGGTCCCCCACCTTGGCGCTGTCGTCGGCGTCGTGCACGTAGAGCTTCTTCGTGCGCTGGACCGTCTTGCCGTACCTGGGGTGGCGCACCCGCTCCACGACGGCCACCACGACGGTCGCCTGCATCGCATCGGAGACGACGATGCCCTCACGGACCTTGCGGCGGTTGGGCCGCGTGCCGTCGCCAGCCGGCTCCTCCTGGGCGACGGCGGCCTGGGGCGCCGGCGCCTCGGCCTCGGCCTCGGCCTCGGCCTGGGTCGGCAGCTCGGCGACCGCCTCGGCCTCGACGGCCTCGAGCGCCTGCTCGGCGTCGGCCGCAGCGGCCAGGGCCGCTTCGTTCTCTGGGGTCTCTTCGGCCATCAGGCCTCATCCTCTTCTTCGTCGGCGTCGTGGTCCTGGTCGTGGTCGTGCAGGTCGAGGGGCTCCGCCTCCGCCTCGGCCGCAGCGGCCCTGGCCTGCTCCTTCTCTTCGCGCTCGGCGTCCTCGGCCGCCAAATTGGCCCGGGCCGCCTCGTGCTCGGCCGCCGTCGGGGCCACGTAGGTCCCCTCGGCCTCGAGGATTTCGCGGGCGCGCAGCACGGTCAGCATGCGGGCCACCTCGCGGCGGACCTGCCCGACGCGGGCCGGGTTGTCCAGCTGGCCCGTGGCCAGCTGGAAGCGCAGGTTGAAGAGCTCCCGGCGCGAGTCGCCCAGGCGGGCGGCCAGCTCGTCGCCGTCGAGCATGGCGAGGTCATGGGCGGCGGGCATTCAGATCGCCACCTCGGCGTGGCCGTGGGTGCCGGGGCGGACCACGAAGCGCGCCTTGAAGGGCAGCTTCTGAATGGCCCGCTCCATGGCGGCACGGGCCAGCTCCTCGTCCACGCCGGCCAGCTCGAAGAGCACGCGGCCCGGGTGGACGACGGCCACCCACAGCTCGGGGTTGCCCTTGCCCGAACCCATGCGGGTCTCGGCCGGCTTCTGGGTGACCGGCTTGTCGGGGAAGACGCGGATCCACACCTTGCCGCCACGCTTCACGTGGCGGGTCATGGCGATACGGGCGGCCTCGATCTGGCGCGCCGTCAGCCAGCCCGGCTCCATGGCCTGGATCCCGAAGTCACCGAACGTCACCGAGGTGCCGCCCCGGGCGGCGCCTCGGTGAGGCGTCCGCGCTGCGTCTTGCGGTGCTTGACCTTCTTCGGCATCAACATGTCAGTCGTTCTCCCGGCGGAAGTGCGGCGCCTCGTGATGCTCGTGGTGCTGGCGCTCCATCTCCTCGTCCCGGTTCAGCTGGCGCTCCAGCTCGTCGGGCTCGGTCGGCTGCGGCAGCAGGTCGGCCACCGGCACCTCGGTCTCCTCCTCGGGGGCGGCCTCGACCGGAACCACCTCGGCCTCGACCTCGGGCTCGACCTCGACCACCTCTGCTTCGACTTCGCCCTCGACGGGCAACTCCTCGACCTCGACCTCGACCTCGGCCTCGACCTCGTCGACGTCGCCATCTTCGTCGGCGTTCTCGGTCGAGAAACCCTCGGCGCGCCGGCGGCCACCGCCCGCGGTGATCAGGCGGCGCGGCCCGCTCTGGCCCGACGTCTCGCCCACCGCCATGGCGGCCTCTCGGGTGATCTTGTCCTCGATGGAGACCTTGTAGGGCAAAATGTCGCCCTTGTAGATCCACACCTTCACGCCGACACGGCCGGACGTGGTGCGGGCCTCGCGGAAGCCGTAGTCGATGTCGGCCCGCAGCGTGTGCAGCGGGACGCGGCCCTCGCGGTACTGCTCCTTACGCGACATTTCGGAGCCGCCGAGGCGGCCCGAGCACTGGACCTTGATGCCCTGGGCGCCGGCCTTCTGCACCGTCTGGATGGCCCGCTTCATGGCCCGGCGGAAGGCCACCCGGCGCACCAGCTGGTCGCAGATGCCCTGGGCGATGAGGGCGGCGTCGAGCTCGGGCTGCTTGATCTCCTGAATGTTCAGCTGAATCCGGTTCTGCAGCCCGGTGATCTCCTCGAGCTTCTTCTTCAGCCGGTCGGCCTCGGCGCCACGGCGGCCGATGACGATGCCGGGCCGCGCCGTGTGGATGTCGACGCGCAGGCGGTCGCGCGTGCGCTCGACCTCGATGCGGCTGACGGCGGCCGCCTCCAGCTGGTTCATGAGGTAGTCGCGGATCTTCCAGTCCTCGACCACGAAGTCCTTGTAGTGCCGCTCCTCGAACCAGCGGGACTTCCAGTCGGTCGTGATCCCGAGCCGGAAGCCGTAGGGGTTTACCTTCTGGCCCATCTAGTCTTCCTCGTCCTTCTCGCCGTCGTCGTCGGCATCTGCGGCCTCCACTTCGTCGTCCGCCTGCGCCTCGGCGGCCTCGTCCTGTTTCGTCCTCGTCGATGCCACCGTCGACCGTGTCGGCCTCGGTCACCTCGACCTCGGCGTCATTCACCTCGGCCTCGTCCAGCGCCTGGTCGGTGATCTCCTCCACCTCGGCCGCCTCGGCCTCTTCGGCCGCCTTCGCCTCGGCCCTGGCCCGGCGGCGGGTCACCCGCCCGGTCTGGTCGGCCCGGCGGCGCGACGACTCGACCCGGCGGGACCGGTTGGCGCTGACCGCCTCCATGCGCCGGCGGCGCAGTTCGAGCTTCTCGGGGGGGAGCCGGCTCACAATGACGGTGATGTGGCAGGTCCGCTTGCGGATGCGGGTGGCCCGGCCCCGGGCCCGGGGGCGCCACCGCTTCATGGTGGTGCCCTCGTCGGCGAAGCAGGCCGACACGTAGAGGTCCTCGGGGTTCTGCTGGTCGTTGTGGGCGGCGTTGGCCACGGCCGAGGTCAGCACCTTGCCGATGACCGAGGCCGCCTCGCGCTCGACGCCCGAGAGGATCTCGGCGGCGCGCTGGACCTCCTGGCCCCGGATGAGGTCGAGCACCTGGCGCGCCTTGGAGGCCGACATGCCGCAGTAGCGGTGCACGGCCCGGGTGCCGGGACGCTCGTTCGTCTTGGTGGCGGTCACCGCCGGGCCCCTCGCTCCTGGCCGGCGTGGTAGCGGAAGGTGCGCGTCGGGGCGAACTCACCGAGCTTGTGGCCCACCATGGACTCGGTCACGTACACGGGCACGTGCCGGCGGCCGTCGTGGACGGCGATGGTGTGGCCGACCATGTCGGGGATGATGGTGGAGCGGCGGGACCAGGTCTTTATGACCTTCTTGTCCCCACTGGCGTTCAGCACGTCCACCTTCTTGAGCAGGTGGTCGTCGACGAACGGTCCCTTCTTCAGGCTACGCGGCATGGCTCCTCAACCTTCGTCCTATCGCCGCGCGCCGCGGGTGCGGCGCCGGCGGACGATCATCGCATTGGACTTCTTGTTCCGGGACCGGGTGCGGCCCTCGGGCTGACCCCACGGCGACACCGGGTGGCGGCCACCCGACGACTTGCCCTCGCCGCCGCCCAGCGGGTGGTCGACGGGGTTCATGGCCACGCCGCGGGTCTGCGGGCGCTTGCCCTTCCAGCGGTTGCGACCCGCCTTGCCCACCTTGACCAGCTCGGCCTCGGCGTTGCCGACGACGCCCAGGGTGCCCCGGCAGTCGATGGAGACCCGCCGCATTTCCGTCGAGGGGAGGCGCAGCGTGGCGTAGACGCCCTCCTTGGCCACCAGCTGGATGCTCATGCCCGCCCCGCGGGCCATTTTGCCGCCGCCGCCGGGTCGCAGCTCGACGTTGTGGATGGTCGAGCCGACCGGGATGTAGCGCAGCGGCAATGCGTTGCCGGGCCGGATGTCGGCGCCCTGGCCGCTCTGCAGCTTGTCGCCCACCTTCACTCCGGCGGGGGCGAGGATGTAGCGCTTCTCCCCGTCGGCGTAGTGCAGCAGGGCGATGCGGGCGTTGCGGTTGGGGTCGTACTCGATCGCCGCCACCTTGGCCGGGATGCCGTCCTTGTTGCGCCGGAAGTCGACGAGCCGGTACTGCTGCTTGTGGCCGCCGCCGCGGTGGCGCGACGTCTTGCGCCCGTAGGCGTTGCGCCCACCCGTCTGGGGCTTGGGCGCGAGGAGGGACTTCTCCGGGCGGTCGCGGGTGATCTCGGAGAAGTCCGAGACGGTCTGGAAGCGCCGTCCGGGGCTGGTGGGCTTGCGTGAGCGAAGTGGCATGGCGATAGTCCTGATCAGCGATCGAAGAGGTCGATGGAGTCGTCGGGGTGCAGCGTGACGATGGCGCGCTTGGTGTCGGGACGCTTGCCCCTCACGTTGGTGCGGCGGTTGCGCGTCGACTTCCCCTTGCGGTTGAGCGTGTTGACCTTGGTCACCCGGACGCTGAAGGCCTGCTCGACGGCGTGGCGCACCTCGATCTTGGTGGCCCGGGGGTCGACGATGAAGACGTAGACGCTCCGGTCCATGAGGTCGTAGCTCTTCTCGGAGACGACCGGGCGGATGAGCACGGACATGGCGTCACGCATCGGTGCCGGCCTCCTCGTCGGTCGCCTCGGCTTCGGCGTCGCCTCGGCGGCCTCGGCCTCGGCCTCGTCGGGTGTGGGCAGCTCGGCTTCCGCCTCGGCCTCCACCACCTCGAGCGCCTGCTCGGCGTCCGCGGCAGCGGCCTTGGCCTTGCGGGTGGCCCGGGCCTTCTTGGCCGGCGCCGGCGCCTCGTCCTCGGTCGCCGACGCCGTCGCCGTCGCCTCGGCCTTGTCCGCCTTCTTGGTCCGGCTACGCGCCTTGGCCTTGGCCGCCTTCTCCTCCTCGTCCCGCGCCGACCGGTCGACCCGGGTCGGCTCGGGCGAGTGGCCCTTGTCCACGTGCGTCCCGGCGAACGCCCCGACCGACGTGGGCAGCGTGCGCTCGGAGAAGACGAGCCAGTCGGCCCGGATCACGTCGTGGGCCGACAGCTCGGCCAGGGTCGTCGTCTGGACCTGGGACAGGTTGCGGAACGAGAGCGCCACGTCGATCTCCTCGTAGCCGAGGACGATCAGCACAATGCCGTCGAGGCGGCACCGGCGCACAATGGTGGCGGCGTCCTTGGTCCTCGGGGCGCCGATGTTCCAGTCGTCGACGACGGTGATCCGGCCCACCTCGGCCCGGTCGCTCAGGGCGGAGAGCAGGGCCAGGCGGACCATCTTCTTGGGGGTGCGCTGCGCGTAGCTGCGCGGCTTGGGCCCGAGCGCCACGCCCCCGCCGCTCATGGACGGCGAGCGGCTCGAGCCCTGGCGGGCCCGGCCGGTGCCCTTCTGGCGGAACGGCTTGGCGCCGCCGCCGCGCACCTCGGACCGGGTGAGGGTCGACTGGGTCCCGGCGCGCTTGCCGGCCAGCTGGGCGGTGATGACCTGGTGCAGCACGGCCCGGTTGGGCTCGAGGCCGAAGACGGTCGGCTCCAGGTCGACCGTGCCCAGGTCGTGGCCCGCCGCGTTGCGCTTCTGCGCCGTGCGGGTGACCAGCGCCGGGCGCTCCTTCACAATGGTGTGGCGCAGGACCGTACCGGTGGAGGTCATCGGGACCTCGTCGGGGTCTTGACCGAGTTGCGCAGGACGACGACGCTGCCCCGGGCGCCCGGCACCGCCCCCTTGACCAGCACCAGTTGGCGTTCGGCGTCAGCCGAGACCACCTCGAGGTTGAGCGCCGTCACCTGGGTCCCACCCATCTGGCCCGCCATGCGGGTGCCCTTGAAGACGCGGGACGGGGTGGCGCAGGCGCCGATGGAGCCCGGGAGCGCGGTGGTGGCCGTGGTTGCCGTGCGCACCGCCCTGGCCCTTGAAGTTGTGCCGCTTCATGCCGCCGGCGAAGCCCTTCCCCTTGCTGACCGCGATGGCGTCGACGCGCTCGCCGGCCTCCCACAGGTCGGCCGCCAGCTCCTGGCCCACGGCGTAGTCGCTCACGTCGTCGAGGCGGAGTTCCACCAGCTTGCGGCCGGGGTCCACGCCGGCCTTGGCGTAGTGGCCGAGCTCGGGCTTGGTCAGGGTCGAGTTGCGGCGGAAGCCCCACGTCACCTGCAGGGCGGAGTAGCCGTCGGTCTCGGGCCGCTTGACCTGGACCACGCGCGCGGGCGCGACCTTGAGCACCGTCACCGGTACGGCGCGGTTCTGGTCGTCCCAGACCTGGGTCATGCCGACCTTCTCGCCGACGATGGCCTTGCTTGCCACGTTCCTTCTTCCTGTCCCTTTTCCCTGTGTCCCTGTTTCTCAGCTCTTCGTGCCGGCACGCCAACGCTCCGCCCGGGAGACCCGAGCGGAGCGCTCGAAATGGTTCGGCGTGAGGTACCGGCCGGGCCGGCCTTCACGCACGTCTGTTGTGGGCGCAGCACGTCGGTGCCGCGGGTGTTTTTGCCTCTGAGCTGCCCCGTTGGGCGGCCCGCGAGGTTACACCATGGCCCGGCCCCCTGCCAGGGCTAGGCCGTCTGGATCTTGATCTCTATGTCCACTCCCGCCGGCAGGTCGAGCCGCTGGAGCGAGTCGACCGTCTTGGGCGTGTGCTCGACGATGTCCACCAGGCGCTTGTGGACCCGCATTTCGAAGTGCTCCCGCGAGTCCTTGTACTTGTGGGGGGAGCGGATCACCGTGTAGCGGTGCTTGTCGGTGGGCAGCGGGACCGGCCCGAGGACCTTGGCCTGGGTGCGCAGCACCGTCTGCACGATCTTCTCGGTCGATTGGTCGAGGATCTCGTGGTCGTAGGCCTTCAGCCTGATGCGAATCTTCTGCTTCGGGCCGTCGGCCATGTCGTGGTTACCCGCTCCGCTACTTGAGGATCTTGGTGACGCGGCCGGAGGCCACCGTGCGGCCGCCCTCGCGGATGGCGAAGCGCAGGCCCTCGTCCATGGCGATGGGCTTGCCCAGCTCGACCACCATGTCGGTGTTGTCGCCGGGCATGACCATTTCGGTGCCCTCGGGCAGGGTGATCTCGCCGGTCACGTCCGTGGTGCGGAAGTAGAACTGCGGGCGGTAGTGGGTGAAGAAGGGCTTGTGGCGGCCGCCCTCCTCCTTGTTCAGCACGTAGACCGCGGCCTCGAAGTTGGTGTGCGGCGTGATGGAGCCGGGCTTGCACAGCACCTGGCCGCGCTCCACCTCCTCCTTCTTGGTGCCACGCAGCAGCGCCCCGATGTTGTCGCCCGCCTGGCCCTGGTCGAGGAGCTTGCGGAACATCTCGACGCCGGTGACCGTCGTCTTCTGGGTGTCGCGCAGGCCGACGATCTCGACCTCCTCGCCCACCTTGACGATGCCCTGCTCCACCTTGCCCGTGACGACCGTGCCGCGGCCGGTGATGGACATGACGTCCTCGACCGGCATGAGGAAGGGCCGGTCCACGTCGCGCTCGGGCTCGGGGATGTAGTCGTCCACCGCGTCCATGAGCTCGACGATCTTCTCGCTCCACTCGGGGTCGCCCTCCAGGGCCTTGAGCGCCGAGACCCGGACCACCGGGACGTCGTCGCCGGGGAACTCGTAGGAGCTGAGGAGCTCGCGCACCTCCAACTCGACCAGCTCGAGCAGCTCCTCGTCGTCCACCATGTCGGCCTTGTTCAGGGCCACCACTATGTAGGGCACGCCGACCTGGCGGGCCAGGAGCACGTGCTCACGGGTCTGGGGCATGGGGCCGTCGGCGGCCGACACCACCAGAATGGCGCCGTCGATCTGCGCCGCACCGGTGATCATGTTCTTGATGTAGTCGGCGTGGCCCGGCATGTCGACGTGCGCGTAGTGCCGCTTGTCGGTCTCGTACTCGACGTGGGCGATGGTGATGGTGATGCCGCGCTGCTTCTCCTCCGGCGCCTTGTCGATGTCCTCGAACTTGGTGAAGGAGGTGTTGGGGTTGCGCTCCGACAGCACCTTGGTGATGGCCGCCGTGAGCGTGGTCTTGCCATGGTCGATGTGACCCATCGTCCCGACGTTCACGTGTGGTTTGGTGCGCTCGAACTTCTGCTTGGCCATCGCCTCGCTACTCCCTACTCCTGGCCGGGGTCACGATGACCCCGACGCCTTTCTCTTCCTGCGAACTCTGCCGTGTGCCGGACCGGGTCATTCCCCGGTGGCCCGGGCGATGATCTCCTTGGAGATCGACTCCGGCACCTGGTTGTACGAATGGAACTGCATCGTGTACGTGGCGCGGCCCTGGGTGCGCGAACGCAGGTCCGTAGAGTAGCCGAACATATCGGCCAGCGGTACGAGAGCTTTCACCACGTGGCTGGTCCCCTGCTGGTCCATGCCCTCCATTCTCCCCCGCCGGGAGGAGAGGTCGCCGGTGACCGCGCCCAGGAAGTCGTCGGGCACCGTCACGGTCACTTCCATGACGGGCTCGAGCAACACCGGACTGGCCGCCCGCAGCGCCTTCTTGATCGCCATGGAGCCGGCGATCTTGAACGCCATTTCCGAGGAGTCCACGTCGTGGTACGAGCCGTAGGTCAGGGTGACCCGGACGTCGACCGTGGGATAGCCGGCCAGCACCCCGGCCGTGAGGGCCTCCTGAATGCCGGCGTCGACCGAGGGGATGTACTCCTTGGGGATGACGCCGCCGCTGATCTTGTCGATGAACTCGTAGCCGCCCCCCGGTCCCGTCGGTTCCGCGCTCGATGACCACATGGCCGTACTGGCCCCGCCCACCGGTCTGGCGGACGTAGCGCTCCTCGATCTTCTCGACCGGCTTGCGGATCGTCTCGCGGTAGGCCACCTGGGGCTTGCCGACGTTGGCGTCGACGGAGAACTCGCGCAGCATGCGGTCGACCAGCACCTCGAGGTGCAGCTCGCCCATGCCGCTGATGACGGTCTGGCCCGTCTCCTCGTCCGAGCGCACCCGGAAGGTCGGGTCCTCCTCGGAGAGGGCGTAGAGGGCGCGGGACAGCTTGTCCTGGTCGGCCTTGGTCTTGGGCTCGACGGCGACGTGGATGACGGGCTCGGGGAACTCGAGGGCCTCGAGCACGATCGGCCGCTGCGGGTCGCACAGGGTGTCGCCGGTCGTGGTGTTCTTCATCCCGACCACGGCCATGATGTCGCCGGCGAAAATGGCGTCCTTGTCCTCGCGGTGGTTGGCGTGCATCTGCAGGATGCGACCGACCCGCTCCTTCTTGTCCTTGGTGGAGTTGAGGACGGACGAGCCCTTGGTGAGCGTGCCCGAGTACACCCGGATGTAGGTCAGCTTGCCGACGAAGGGGTCGGTCATGATCTTGAAGGCCAGGGCCGAGAAGGCGTCGCTGTCGTCCGCCTTGCGCTCCTCGATCTCCTCGAGCTTGTTGGGCTTGTGGCCCTGGGTGGGCGGCAGGTCCAGCGGCGAGGGCAGGTAGTCGACGACGGCGTCGAGCATGGGTTGCACGCCCTTGTTCTTGAAGGCCGACCCGCACAGCACCGGCACCACGGCGGCGGCCAGCGTGGCCGTGCGCAACGCCCGGCGCAGGTCGTCCGCCGTGATGGGCTCCTCGGCCAGGTACTTCTCCATGATGGTGTCGTCGAAGTTGGAGACGACGTCGATGAGCTGGTGGCGGGCGTCCTCGGCCTCGGACTCCATGTCGGGCGGGATGTCGAGCGTCTCCCACTCCTCGCCCATGTCCGAGGACCAGACGAGGGCCTTCTCGCCCAGCAGGTCGACCACGCCCTTGAACCCGGACTCCGAGCCGATGGGCAGCTGGATCACCGCCGGCAGGGCGTCGAGCCGGTCCCGGATCATCTGGACCGTCCGCTCGAAGTCGGCGCCGATCCGGTCCATTTTGTTGACGAAGCAGATGCGCGGGACGTTGTACTTGTTGGCCTGGCGCCACACCGTCTCGGTCTGGGGCTCCACGCCGGCCACGGCGTCGAAGACGGCCACGGCGCCGTCGAGGACGCGCAGCGAGCGCTCCACCTCGACGGTGAAGTCGACGTGGCCCGGGGTGTCGATGATGTTGATCCAGTTGTCGTGCCAGCTGCAGGTCGTGGCGGCGGACGTGATCGTTATCCCCCGCTCCTGCTCCTGGACCATCCAGTCCATGGTGGCGGCACCCTCGTGCACCTCGCCGATCTTGTAGTTGCGGCCGGTGTAATAGAGGATGCGCTCGGTCGTCGTGGTCTTGCCCGCGTCGATGTGGGCCATGATCCCGATGTTGCGGGTCTTGGCCAGCGGGAAGTCGCGGTTGGGGGTGGCGTCAGCCATGGCGGTCCAGGTCCTGTGTCGGTGTCGTCTCCACTACCAGCGGTAGTGGGCGAAGGCGCGGTTGGACTCCGCCATTTTGTGCATGTCCTCGCGTCGCTTGACCGAGGCGCCGATGTTGTTGGAGGCGTCGAGGATCTCTCCGGACAGGCGCTCGGCCATGGTCTTCTCCCGGCGCTGCCCGGCGTAGGTGGTGAGCCAGCGGATGGCCAGGGTGGTGGCGCGGCGCGGCCGCACCTCGACGGGGACCTGGTAGGTCGCCCCACCGACGCGGCGGGACTTGACCTCGACCTCGGGCCGGGTGTTCTCGACGGCCCGCTTCAGGGCCGCGACGGGGTCGCCGCCGGACTTCTCCTGCACCTGCTCGAGGGCGGTGTAGACGATGCGCTCGGCCAGCGTGCGCTTGCCCCGCGACAGGATCTTGTTGACGAACTGGGTCACCAGCACGGAGCGGTAGACGGGGTCCGGGGCCAGCTCCCGGCGGGTGGCGGGTCCGTTGCGGGGCATGGCTAGGACTCCTTCTTGGCGCCGTAGCGGCTGCGGGCCTGGCTGCGCTCGCGCACGCCCGAGGTGTCGAGCGCGCCGCGCACCACCTTGTAGCGCACGCCCGGCAGGTCCTTCACCCGGCCGCCTCGCACGAGCACAATGGAGTGCTCCTGCAGGTTGTGGCCCACGCCGGGGATGTAGGCGGTGATCTCCACGCCCGACGACAGCCGCACCCGGGCCACCTTGCGCAGGGCCGAGTTCGGCTTCTTCGGGGTCGTCGTGTAGACGCGGGTGCACACCCCGCGCCGCTGGGGCGCGCCCTTCAGGGCGGGGGTCTTGGTCTTGGTCACCTTGGCCTCTCGTCCCTTGCGGACGAGCTGGGCGATTGTGGGCACGCGCTACCTCTCGATACGAAAAATTTGACCACCTGTGGCGCAGGGCGCACCGGGCCGGAGCCCGCACATGGCAGACAGAGGATTGTAGCGGCTGCCTGGGGGTCCGACAATCGCGGCGGAGGGCGACCGCCCGCCGCTACGCCGCCCGGCTGCCGGCGAGGGTCCCGGCCCCGCCGCCGGACCCGGCCCCGATGGGTGCCGGCGCCTCCCGCGGCGGGCTGATCGTCGCCCACCACCGGTTGAGCCGGGAGTAGGCCAGCGGGAGCACACCGTCGGGGTAGAAGGCCAGGATCACCGTGCCGGCGCCGATGAAGACGCTCTCGGCGTTGGCGGGCAGGAAGCCCAGGGCCAGGCCACCGGCCAGGGCGCCCGAGCAGACCGAGACGCCCCCGATGGCCACCACGGCCAGGATGAGCAGGCTCTCGAACATCTCGAAGTTCGTGGCCCCGGCCACCGACGAGGCGGCGCCGAAGAAGGCCCCGGCCACGCCGGCCATGGCCGCCGAGAGGATGAAGACCATCAGCTTGGTCGTGGTGACCGACTGGCCCAGGGTGGCGCAGGCCGCCTCGGAGTCCTTGGCCGCCACCAGCACCCGCCCGAAGGGACCCCGGCGCAGGGCCAGGATGCCGATGGAGAACAGGGCGAAGACCACGGCCAGGAAGATGGTGAAGGCCTTGGGCGAGTTCACGTTGAGGCCGAAGAGCACCGGCTTGGGGACGGCCAGCGAGCCGTCGAAGCCGAAGACGGCCGACCACGGGAAGATGGTGTTGTCCATCAGGGTGGCGAAGGCCATGGTGGCCAGGGCCAGGTAGAGGCCCCGGAGCCGCAGCACGAACATGACGACGGCGGCGCCGACCGCCCCGGGCAGCGCCGCCGCGGCCACCAGCCCCATCACCGAGCCGTGGTGGCCGAACCTGAACATGGCGTAGGCGCCCAGGCCGGCGAAGGTCAGTTGGCAGATCGACGTGTAGCCGCCCCAGCCGGTCAGGGGCACCAGCGACAGGCAGACCAGTCCGAAGGCGAGCCCGATGCCCAGCTTTATGACGCTGGCCGGCCCCATGAACGAGACGGCCACCGCCACGGCGGCCACCAGGGCCACCCCGCCCTGCAGGGAGCGGACCAGGCCGGCCGGGGCCAGCGGGGCATGGCGCTGGGGCGCGCCGGACCGGATCCGGTGCGCCGGCACGGCCAGCAGGGCGATGAAGAGGATGATCGAGGGCACCGAGAGAGCGAGGCCCTGCACCGGCGTGGAGGACCAGAACGAGCCCGTCGTCGGGATGTAGCCCTGGATGTACGCCGACGCCAGCCCGATGATCAGGGCCCCGAAGAACGTCATGGGCAGGCTGCGCAGCCGGCCGATGACGGCCGCCGCGTAGGCGTCGATGACGAGCAGCGTGAGGATGAGTGGCTGCAGCTGGAGGCGGGGGGCGACCAGGATGCCCGCCACCGAGGCCAGCGAGGCGCCCATGGACCAGCTCAGCGTGGACAGGCGGGGCGGGCGGCCGCCGAAGAGCCCGATGAGCGGGCGGTTGTCGACGACGCCGCGCATGGCGATGCCGGTACGGGTCTGGTAGAGGAACAGGCGCAGCCCGACGGCGATGGCGATGGCCGCCCCGACGGTGATGGCCTCCTCCCATTCGATGTGCACGCCGAGGAAGTTGAAGCCGCCGAAGCCGAAGAACTGCGGCACGACGCGGGCCGTCGGCTTCCAGATGTAGTTGCTGACGAGGCCGAAGAGGAGCAGCGTCAACCCGACGGTGACGGCCAGCGCCGTCGCCACGTTGTTGGGGTCCATCCACTGGATGACGCCGCGTTCGATGAGCGCGCCGAGGAGTGGCGCCAGCACGAACACGGTGAGGACGAAGGACAACAAGGTGTTCATGTGCCAGCCCACCGACAGCTGCCAGTACACGAAGGCCATGAACATGCCGATGGCGCCGTGGGCGATGTTGAAGATGCCCGACGTGGCGTAGGTCACGACGAGGCCACTGGCCGCCACGGCGTAGGCCGAGCCCAGGACGATGCCGATGATGGTGAACTCGAGGAACTCGTGCATGGGTCAGTACTGGGCGAAGCCGCTGGTGCAGTCGTAGGTGTTGGGCGCGGTCGGGTAGACCCGCTGGTAGGCCCCGTTCTCGATCTTCATGTAGAAGAAGCACTGCGAGGGGATCTTCTGGCCGATGTTCACCGGCGGCGTCACGCCGTCACCGGTCCACTTGGTGATCTGCTGCAGCTGGGAGATCAGCGCGGGCCGGGTCAGGTCGGGGCCGACCGCCTTGGCCGCCTGCTCGAAGGCCAGGCCGGCCGACCAGGCCAGGATGGCGAAGATGTCCTGGTGGTAGCCGGGCGCCACCCGGTTCAGCCAGCTCTCCATCAGCTGCATGCCCGGGTTGCCGCTGGCCTCCTCGTAGGCCGCGGTCGCTGACATCAGGACGAGGTCGCCGTTGGACTCGGGCGAGGTCTGCTGGGCGAACTGCGGTGAGTACTCCTCGGAGAACCAGTCGACCACCTGCGGTGCGTAGTTGGCCTGCTGCATGGCCTGGAGCAGCCGCTCGGCCGACGAGGCGTCGGAGTACTCGGTCACGTACTGGGCGCCGGCGCTCTGCATGGCCTGCACGTTGGTGGCGTAGTTGGCGTTGGTCGGCGTCGTCGACGCGTTGTAGACGTAGTGGAAGCCGACACTCTGGTAGGCGGCCACCTCGTGCGCGGCCTGGGTCTCGGTGGCCGAGACGTTCAGGTAGATCATGGCGGCCTTCGAGATGGCGTTGGGGTAGGTCGCCTTGAGGTAGTTGGCCGGGCCGAGCGACCAGTAGTGGGCGTTGCCCGGGCTGGCGCCGAAGATGTCCGCCGTCGTGCCCGCCGCGGCCGTCGACACTTCGGCCGCCATGTCGGGGATGCTGCAGGCGTTGACGGCCTGGGCGCTGCCGTCGTCGAAGCCCGAGGCGTTGCCGACCATGGCGAAGTCGCTCGAGCAGGCCTGGTCGGCGTCGGCGTAGTTGGTGCCCGAGTCGTTGCCGTCGTCGAAGGGTTGCACCTTGATCTGGCGGCCGCAGATGCCACCGGTGCTGTTGACGTAGTCGGCCCAGGCCTCCGTGGCCTGCTGCGCGCTCTGGGTCAGGCCGGGCGCCACGCCGCTGATGCTGGCGATGTTGCCGACCTCGATGGTGCTGGCCGTCACACCGGTGGCGGTGGCGCCGCCGTTGCCGCCCGACGGCATTTGGTTGCCGTTGGCCCCGCAGGCGCCCGCACCCGTCGCGGCAGGGGCGGCGCCGGCGGACCCGGCGGCCGCGCCCCGGCGGCGGCGGCGCCCGTACTGGCGTGCGCCGTCGGCGCGGAGCCGCCGCTGCTCCCACCGCCGGTCCCGGCGCTGGCCAGGGCGGCCGTCGACGGGCACGGCGCGGTCGTCGTGGTGGTGCGTGGCTGCCGTCGTCGTGGTCGTGGACTTGGTCTTGGCCGGCGCGCTCGTGGTCGTGGTCGTGGACGCGGTGGAGGACGAGCCGGACGAGCCGCACCCGCTGTTGGAGGCCCCCAGGGCCTGGGCGCCGGTGGCCGTGCCGGTGTTCCCGCTGGCGCTGCCGCCCGAGTGGCTCGAGTTGACGCCCTGGGCCAGCTGCGCCTGGGTCCCGGTCAGGCGGGAGCCGCAGGCCGAAGCGAGAAGGGCTAGGAGGGCCACCGAGAGGGCGGCGGCGACGCGGCGGCGGCGGCCGCTCACAGGACGTGGTCTTCCTGCTCGGCCCGCCGGGTCTTCTCGAGGTCGCGCAGAATGCGCTCGAGTCGGTCGACCGAGCGCACGACGGCCAGCGCGTTGCGACGGTCCTCCTCTATCTTCCGCATGCTCCAGGCGGTGTGCACGAGGATGCCGCCGCCGATGACCAGCGCCACGCCCAACAACCCGCCCGAAATGAGGTAGGGGATCTCCTGGTACTGGTAGGCGCTGTGCGAGGCGCCGTACCAACCCAGAATGATGCACACGAAGCCGAAGACGATCAGCGCCATGCCGATGGTCTCGAGCCACTTGCGCACGTTGCGGTTCCCGTTGCCCCGGCGGGCCCGGTCCACCACGGCGGCCAGGCGAGCGAGGCGCGTCGGCACCGGGGTGGCGCCGGCATCCGGCGCCGGGCCCGGCGGAGTGGCGGGGCCGCCCACACCGGTGACGGGCCGCACCTCACCGAGGTCGGGTGACGACTTTCCCAAGAGCTTCATCAGCTGAAACCTCCGAAATCGGACAGATCGTCGGCGTCGGCGGCGAAGCGCTCCAGGAGCGGGTCGCCGTGGCCGTCGGACGTGCCGAGCTGGGCCGCCTCGTCCGCCCGCCTGTAGGCGTAGGCGAGAGCCGAGGCGGCCAGCAGACCGAGCAAAATGAGCGCGGCGCCGACGCCCTTGAAGGCCGGCGTCACCGCCGAGGCGGGCGCCAGCGACTCGGCCGGCGCGGTGCCGCCGGTGCCGCCGCTCGGGGCGGACCCCGATGACGACGGCGAGGTGCCCGAAGGCGAGTACGAGCCACCGCCCGAATTGCCCGCGAACGTGGCCCCGCCGCCCCCGTGTTGCCGGTGAACGACGGGCTGGACGAGGACGAGGAGGGCGACGAGGAGGCGACGGCCGGTGCGGTGGCCCCGGTGTTGCCCGAGTTGGCGGTGAACGGCGGGGAGGCCGTCGAGCTCACCGATACCGGGGCCAGCTCCAAGGTGAGCTGCTGATCGTCGGGGAGGGCGACGGGCAGCTGCGAGGTGAACGACGACGGGAACAGCGTGGCGAACTGGTTGGCCGCGCTGTCCAACGTCTTGAGGTCGATGGTGAAGGTGAGTCCCTGGAGCGTGCGGCTGGCCGAGGGGCCGCTGACCTTGTCCGTGGCATTGGTCACCGCAACGGTGATGCCGAGCTCGTTGAGCAACGTGTTGATCGACGAGACGGGCAACGAGAGCGGGGCCGCGTTGCCGTCGGCCTCAATGCCGTTGGCGTCGACGGTGACGGGAACGCCGGCGATGGACATGTTCTGGATTTCGGTGGAGCCGGTCAGCTTGCCGGTGGTGCCGTCCGAGGCGGCGGTGGCGGTGGACGTGACGCTGCCGATGTTGATGAAGCCATCGAGCAGGGAGACGCCGGTATCGGTGGCGCTGGCCTCGGCCGTGGCCGTCGTGCTCGGCACCTCCGAGGTCGAGGTGGCCGACATGCCGCCGATGCCGATGAGCGACGAGGAGCCGGCGAGCGGGTTGCCCGAGCCCGACGGGGCGGTGACGCTCGTGTCCGTCGACGACGAACCCGACGTCGGGTTGTCGTCGCCGAGGGTGGCGCTGGCCGTGTTGCCGTTGGCCGTGCTCTAGGTGTCCATGTTCACGCCGGGGTCGTCGAGGTTGTCCGAGTTGGGCGTCTGGGGGTACTCGCTGGTGGCCTCGATCGGCCACACGGGGGCCGGCGGGAGGGGGGCGCCGGGGACGAGCAGCGCCAGCTCGGGGCCGGCGTTGGCCACCACCTGGCCCGGGTACAGGCTCGAGGCCACGGCGGTGCCGGTCGGGCCCGAGTTGTCGCTCGTGGCGGCGTAGCCCTCGTCGAACTCGAGCGACGGGGTGGCGGGGAGGGGGAAGTTCGGCTGCTCGTACTGCGCGGTCACGGCCTCGGCCAGGGCGGTGATGGTGTAGCCACCCAGGGTGGGGCCGCTGCCGGTCGACCCGCTGTCGGCGCCGGCCGGTGCGCTCGAGAAGGCGACGGCCAGCAGGCCCGACCCACCGGCCAGGAGCAGCAGCGTGGCGGCCGCGAGCGCCGGCAGGTGGTGGCGGCGGCGGTGGTGGGCGGTCATGCGGCAGCACCTCCGAGATACGCGTCGGCCAGGTCGTCGGGCAGGTCGCCGGGCTTGCCCGCGGCCACGATCCGCCCATGGACGACGACGGCCACGTCGGTGGCCACACCCATGGCGGTGGCGGCGAACTGCTCGGCCAGAATGACGGCGACGCCCTCGGCGGCGATCTGGGCCACCAGCTCGTAGAGCTCGGCCACGATCATGGGGGCGAGACCCATGGAGATCTCGTCGAGCAGCAGGACGGCCGGCTCCACGCTCAGCGTGCGCGCCATGGCCAGCATCTGCTGCTCGCCACCCGAGAGCGTCCCGGCCACCTGGTGGCGCCGCTCGGACAGGCGGGGGAAGCGGGTGAAGGCGAGGTCCTCGACCTGCGACCGGGAGGGGCCGCCGAAGGTCATGAGCCGCAGGTTCTCCGTCACGGTCAGGTTGGGGAAGATGCCCCGGCCGTCGGGCAGGGTGCAGAGCCCGGCCCGGGCCAGCTTGTCCGGCCGCATGCCGTTGACATGGCGGCCCATGACGTGGAAGCAGCCCGACTTGGGCTCCATCTGGCCACTGGCCACCTTGAGCGTGGTCGACTTGCCGGCACCGTTCGGGCCGAGCAGGGCCAGCACCTCCCCGGTGGAGACGGCCAGGTCGATCCCGTGCACCACCTCGATCTGCCCGTAGGCGGCGTGCACCTTGCGCAGCTCTATGACGGGGGGCGGCGTCGGGGCGTCAGCCATGGGCCACCGATCGCGTAGCGACGGCGCCGCCGGCGCCGGCCAGCACCGCCCCGTCGAGGGTGTCGTCCTCCTCCGGGTCGTCGACCGCGCCCAGGTAGGCGGCCCGCACCCGCTCGTCGGCCCGGACCTCGCCCGGGGTGCCGACCATGAGGACGGCGCCGAAGTCGAGCACGTTGATGCGGGAGCAGACCCGCATGACCAGCCCCATGTCGTGCTCGACCAGGAGCACGGCCATGCCGGCCTCGGCCAGCTGGCAGAGCAGGTCGCCGAGGTCGTCGCTCTCGCCGTCGTCGAGCCCGGACGAGGGCTCGTCGAGGAGGAGCAGGCGGGGCCGGGTGGCCAGGCAGCGGGCCAACTCGAGCAGGCGGGCCTGGCCGGTGGGCAGCGTGTCGGCGGGCCGATCAGCCAGGTGGGCCAGCCCGACCAGGGCCAGGACCCCGTCGGCGTTGGCCCGGACGTCGGACTTGTCATGAGACCAGCGGCGCCTGATTTCTGCCGCGGCCAGGACGTTCTCCCGGACGGACAGCGAGCCGAACACCTCGAGCCGCTGGAAGGTGCGGGCGATGCCCAGGCGGGCCCGCTTGTGAGGGCTCATCCCCGTCATGTCCTGCCCGTCGAAGGTGATGCAGCCCGAGTTGACCGACTGCAGGCCGGTGATCGCGTTGAAGCAGGTGGTCTTTCCGGCGCCGTTGGGGCCGATGAGGCCCGTGACGATGCCCGCGTCCACGTTGAGATCGACGCCCCGCAGCGCGTGGACGCCTCCAAACCGAACCTCAGCTTCCGCTACCTCGAGCAGCGGCATCGTCATCCCCCCAAACCGGTCGGGCCGATGTGTCTCGGCCGGGTTGCCCCGGCGCCTGATCTTTCTTTTCCCTGGTCAGACCAGGTTCAACTCCGTTCAGAAGTAGAACAGCTTCTAGGGAGCGGTCTTACGGTCCGGATTTCGGCCTTCGCCCCGAGGGCGTTAGCCTCCAACCCATGGAACATTCCATGGCCGAGCGCCTGGCCGACCTGGCCGAGCGCAAGAACGAGGCCCTCCATGCCGGGAGCCCCGCCGCGGTCGAGCGGCACCACGCCAAGGGCAAGCTCACGGCCCGGGAGCGCGTCGACTACCTGCTGGACGAGGGGTCCTTCCAGGAACTCGACATGCTGGCCCGCCACCGGGCCCACGGGATGGGCCTGGAGGACAACCGGCCGTACACCGACGGGGTGGTCACCGGGTTCGGGACCATCGACGGGCGGCGGGTCTGCGTTTTCAGCCAGGACTTCACCGTCTTCGGCGGGGCGCTGGGCGAGGTCTTCGCCGAGAAGATCCACAAGGTCATGGACCTGGCCGCCTCGACCGGGGTGCCCATGATCGGCCTCAACGACGGGGCGGGCGCCCGCATCCAGGAGGGCGTCGTCTCGCTCCACTCCTACGGCGGCATCTTCCACCGCAACGTGGCCGCGTCGGGGGTCATCCCCCAGATCAGCGTCATCCTCGGGCCCTGCGCCGGGGGCGCCGTGTACTCGCCGGCCATGACCGACTTCATCTTCATGGTCCAGGGCACGTCGCACATGTTCATCACCGGTCCCGACGTGGTGAAGACGGTGACGGGCGAGGACGTGACGCTCGAGGAGCTCGGGGGCGCCATGTCCCATGCGACCAAGTCCGGCGTCGCCACCTTCGTGTCGCCCGACGAGAAGGCGTGCCTGGACGACGTGCGGCACCTGCTGTCGTTCCTGCCGTCGAACAACCTCGAAGAGCCCCCGCTCGAGGTGTCCGGCGACCCGCCCGACCGCCAGGTGACCGAGCTGATCGACTTCCTGCCCACGTCGCCCAACCAGCCCTACGACATGAAGCGCATAATTACGGCGGTGGTGGACGACGGCGAGTACTTCGAGGTGCACAGCCACTGGGCCATGTCGATCACGTGCGGCTTCGCCCGCATGAACGGGCGCGTGGTCGGCATCGTCGGCAACCAGCCGGCCGTGCTGGCCGGCGTGCTCGACATCGACTCCTCGGAGAAGGCGTCGCGCTTCGTGCGGACCTGCGACGCCTTCAACATCCCCCTGCTCACCTTCGTGGACGTGCCCGGGTTCCTGCCCGGCACGGACCAGGAGTACGGCGGCATCATCCGCCACGGGGCCAAGCTCCTCTACGCCTACTGCGAGTCGACCGTGCCCCGCATCCAGATCATCACCCGCAAGGCCTACGGCGGCGCCTATGTCGTCATGAACTCGAAGTCGATCGGGGCCGACCTGGCCTTCGCCTGGCCCTCGGCCGAGCTGGCCGTCATGGGCCCCAACGGCGCGGTCGACATCGTCTACCGGCGTGAGCTGGCCGAGGCGGTCGACCCGGCCAGCCGGCGGGCCGAGCTGATCGACGAGTACACCGAGCGCTACGCCAACCCGTACATCGCGGCCGAGCGGGGCTACATCGACGACGTCATATCGCCGGCGGACACCCGTACGGTGATCTGCCGCAGCCTCGACATCCTGGCCTCCAAGCGCGAGGAGTTGCCGCGGCGCAAGCACGGCAACATGCCGCTGTGAGCGGCGGCGGCGGCGACACCACCACCACCACCACGGGCGCCGGGCTGACAGTGCCGCAGCCCGCCGGTCCGGACCCGGCCGTCCTGGCCGCCATCACCGCCGCCGTCCAGCTGGCCTGGCCCCGCCCGGCCGCCGCCGACGAGCACGACCCGGCCCACGAGCCGTGGCGCTTCAGCGGGCGCTGGTGGCACAAGCCGACGCCGATCCGGCGCGACCGTCCCTGGGCCGGCCGCTGACCGTCTACGTCGACGACTGGCGCCAGCGCGCCACCGTGCGCGATCGGGAGGACCGCTGGTCGCACCTGCTGGCCGACGACCCCGACGAGCTGCATGCCATGGCCGCCGCGCTGGGCATCCCGCCCCGGGGCTACCAGCGCCACCGGCGGTCGGCGGCCCTGAACCACTACGACGTGCCCGAGGCCCTGCGGCTGCGGGCGATAGAGCTGGGTGCGGTGGCGGTCACCTGGCGCCAAATGGCCCGTCTCACACGTGAGTGGCGGCACGCTGGTGCTCGGCCAGCGCGACCAGATCCTCCATGATGCGGTCGAAGGAGTAGTCCTTGGGCGTGTAGACCGACGCCACGCCCTTGCCCAGGAGGATCTCGGCGTCCTCCGGCGGGATGATGCCGCCGACCACCACGGCCGCCGTCGAGCCGGCGGCCCGCAGGCGGTCGAGCACGTCGGGCACCAGTTCGAGATGCGAGCCCGACAGGATCGACAACCCCACGATGTCGACGTCCTCGTCCCGGGCCGCCGCCACGATCTCCGCCGGCGTCAGCCGGATGCCCTGGTAGACGACCTCGAAGCCGGCATCGCGGGCGGCCACGGCGATCTGCTCGGCCCCGTTGGAGTGCCCGTCGAGGCCCGGCTTGGCCACCAGGAGGCGGGGCGGGCCGCCGGTGGTCTCGGCCAGGGCCCTGGTGCGCAGCCGGACGTCGGCCAGGTCGTCGCCCCACCGGCCCACGCCCCCGCCGACCCCGGTGGGGGCCCGGAACTCCCCGAAGACCTCGCGCAGCGCCCCGGCCCACTCCCCCGTGGTGCCGCCGGCGTGGGCCAGGGCGATGGTCGCCTCCATGATGTTGCCCGTCGGCCCCTGATCCTCGGCCACCCGGCGCAGCTCGTCGAGGGCCCGCCGTACCGCGGCCCCGTCCCGCCCGTCGCGCCACCGCCGCACGTCCTCGATCTGTGCGGCCTCCGTTCGCGGGTCGACCTTGAGGATGTTCTCGATCTCCCCGTCGCCGAGCAGGGGCGAGGGGGCGGTCTCGGTGAAGGAGTTCACGCCGACCACCTTCTGCTCCCCCGACTCGATGCGCCGCAGCCGCTCGGCCTGGCTGCGCACGAGGCGCCGCTTCAGCTCGTCGATGGCCTCGAAGGCGCCCCCCAGCGCCTCCACGTCCGCCAGCTCGGCCGAGGCCTCCTCGGCCAGCTCGGCCGTCTTGGCCTCCATCACCTTGGAGCCCTCGAAGATGTCCTCGTACTCGAGCAGGTCCGACTCGAACGCCAGCACCTGCTGAATGCGGAGCGACCACTGCTGGTCCCACGGCCGCGGCAGGCCCAACGCCTCGTTCCAGGCCGGCAGCTGCATGGCCCGGGCCCGGGCGCCCTTCGACAGCGTCACGCCGAGCGTCTCGAGCACAATCCGCTGCACGTTGTTCTCCGGCTGCTGCTCGGTCAGCCCGAGGGAGTTGACCTGCACGCCGTAGCGGAACCGGCGCAGCTTGGGGTCCTCGACGCCGTAGCGCTCGTGGCAGATGCGGTCCCACAGCTGGGTGAAGGCGCGGATTTTGCAGGTCTCCTCCACGAAGCGGACGCTGGAGTTGACGAAGAAGCTGATGCGGCCGACGACGGCGGGCAGCTCGGCCACGTCGATCTTGCCCGAGGCGCGCACGCCGTCGAGCACGCCGATGGCGGTGGCCAGCGCGTAGGCGATCTCCTGCACCGGCGTGGCCCCCGCCTCCTGCAGGTGGTAGCTGCACACGTTGATCGGGTTCCACTTGGGCGCGTGGCGCACGGTGTAGGCGATGGTGTCGACGGTGAGCCGCAGACTCGGCCCGGGCGGGAAGATGTACGTGCCCCGGCTCAGATACTCCTTGACGATGTCGTTCTGCGTCGTGCCCGCCAGCCGCGCCGGGTCCACGCCCATGTCCTGCGCGTGGGCCACGTAGAGGCCGAGCAGCCAGGCCGCCGTGGCGTTGATCGTCATGGACGTGTTCATGTCCGCCACGGGAATCTGGTCGAGCAGCTCGTGCATGTGGCCGAGGTGCACCACGGGCACGCCCACCTTGCCCACCTCGCCCGCCGCCTCCGGAGCGTCGGGGTCGTAGCCGGTCTGCGTCGGCAGGTCGAAGGCGATCGACAACCCGGTCTGGCCCCGGGCCAGGTTGGTGCGGTACAGCTCGTTGGAGGCCCGGGCCGTCGAGTGGCCCGAATAGGTGCGCATCACCCACGGTGGGTCCCGCCTGTCACCGCCCATTCCGCTCACCTCCCCGGACGTCCGGCCTCCACCATTGTGGCCACCGTTCCTGTCGTGCTGCGTCGGCCCGCGCCGGCCGGGCATCGGCAGCCGGGCGTCTACCGGCTGTAGTCGTAGAAACCCTTCTTGGTCTTACGCCCGAGCTGCCCCGAGGTGACCAGCCGGCGCAGCAGGGGCACGGCGGCGTAGTTGGGGTCCCGGTACTCGGCGTAGAGCGCGTCGAGGATGGCGAGCGACGTGTCGAGGCCGACCAGGTCGAGGAGCGCGAAGGGCCCCATCGGGAACCCGCATCCCCCCTTCATGGCGGCGTCGATGCCCTCCTTGTTCGCCACGCCCAGCTCGAGCAGCCGCACCGCGTTGTTGAGGTACGGGAACAGGAGCGCGTTGACGATGAAACCGGCCTGGTCCTTGACCTCGACCGGCTCCTTGCCACAGGCGGTGGCGAACGCGACGGCCGCCTCCATGGTGGCGTCGCTGGCCGTGATGGGCCGCACCACCTCGACCAGGGACATGGCCGACGCCGGGTTGAAGAAGTGGATGCCGCAGACCTGGTCCGGCCGCTCCGTCGCCATGGCCATCTCGACGACCGGGAGGGTCGACGTGTTCGTGGCGAGGATGGTCTCGGGGTGGCAGATGCTGTCGAGCTCCCTGAAGAGCAGTTGCTTCACGTCGAGGTCCTCGACCACCGACTCGATGACGAGGTCGACGTCGACCAGCTCGCCGAGATGCGTGGTGGCGTGGACACGCCCGGCGATCTCCTTGGCGTCGGCCTCGGTGCGCTTGCCCTTCTCGACTTGCTTGGCCAGGGACTTCTGCAATCCCTCGATCATGGCGTCGGCGCCCGCCTTGCTCCGGCTGCGCAGCACCACCTCGTGGCCCGATGCCGCCGCCACTTCGGCGACGCCCGAGCCCATGATTCCCGAACCGACGATTCCCACCCGCTTAATGGTCATGGGCGCCGAGTTTACCGGCCGGTAACCGCGGCAGTCGAAGCGAGGGCCGTGCAAGAGTGGCGCCATGGACACAACCGGCACGCTGGCCCTGGTCGGAGGCAGTGAGTGGACCGAGGGGTGCACTTTCGACGCCTCGTTGTTGGCGGCATCCGGCGGCGGGGACGTGGTGGTCCTGCCCACGGCCGCCGCCTACCAGCACCCCGAGCGGGTCGTGCTGAGGGCCGCCGAGTGGTTCGGGCCCCTCGGCGGCCAGGTCGAGGGCCTCATGGTGGTGGACCGCGCCTCGGCTCAGGACCCCGGCATGGCCGCCGTCGTGGCCGCCGCCCGCTTCATCTACCTGGCCGGCGGCTCGCCCCTGCACCTGCGGGCCGTGCTGAAGAAGTCGGTCGTGTTCGACGCACTGCGGTCGGCCTGGGCGGGCGGCGCCGTGGTGGCGGGTGCGGGCGCGGGCGCCATGGTGCTGACCGACCCCATGGTCGACCCGCGGGGCGGGGCCCTGACCCTCGGCCTGGGCCTGGTCGACAACCTGGCCGTCGTGGTGCACTTCGGCGACGAGCACGACGACGCGCACGGCCAGAAGCTCGAACGCACGGTGGCCATGGCGCCGGCCGTGTTGCCGGTCGTCGCCCTCCCCCGCCGTACGGCCCTGATCCGCCGAGGCGACGGGACGTGGCACCACGAGGGCGCGGGCGGCGTGCCGGCGGTGTTCGTCGGGGGCGCCCCGACCGAGGGCCTGGGTGCGCTGAAGGGCTGACGGGCCGGAAGGGACCGGCCACACATGCTCGCCCGGGGACACAGGGACCCGGTCGACCACGTCGTGGCCCCTTAGGAGTCCTTCTCCTCGATGGTCACGCTCTCGATGACGACACGCTCCTTCGGCGTGCCCGAGCGGCTGCCCACCTTGTCGATCTTCTCGACCACGTCGAGGCCGTTGACGACTTCGCCGAAATACGAGTACAGCGGCGGCAGGCGTACGCCGTCGGGGCCACTGATCACGAAGAACTGGCTGCCGTTGGTGTTCGGGCCGGCGTTGGCCATCGCCAGCGAGCCGACCGCGTACTTGCCGGCGGCCGGAAGTTCGTCCTCGAAGCGGTAACCGGGCCCGCCCGAGCCGCTCCCGGTGGGGTCGCCGCCCTGGAGCACGAAGCCCGGGATGATGCGGTGGAACACAATGCCGTCGAAGTAGTGGTAGCGCGCCAGGAAGACGAAGCTGTTGACCGCCCGGGGCGCAGCCAGCGGGTCGAGCGCGATGACCATCGTCCCGTGCGAGGTGACCATGGTGGCCACGTAGCGCTTGTCCGGGTCGATGAGCAGATCCGGTTCTTCGTCGAACTTCCGCTGCTGCGGGCTCGATCCGTCTGCGTTCGGGGGGGCGGGTTTGGCCATGATCAGAGTCCTGACGATTGGTGGATGGTCACAGAGAGGATCCGTTGCGTCACGTCGGGCGGGACGCCTCCCGGCGAGCCTTGCTGGTTGATGGTGTCCACGACCTTCATGCCCGAGGTGACGGACCCGAAGAGAGCGTAGGTGTTCCCCAGGTTCTCGCCCTCGGGGCCGGTCACGATGAAGAACTGGCTGCCGCCCGAGTTGGGGGCACCGGTGTTGGCCATGGCGACCGAGCCGAGCGGGTACTGGGGTTGGCCGGTCGCCGCCTTGGGCGGGTTCTCGTCCGCGATGGTGTAGCCGGGCCCGCCCTCACCGGTCCCCGTCGGGTCGCCGGTCTGGTCCATGAACTGCGGGATGACCCGCTGGAAGATCACGCAGTGGTAGTAGCCCTTCTGGGCCAGGAACACGAAGTTGTTGACCGTGGTGGGGGCCGATTTGGCGTCGAGTGCGATGTCGAAGGTGCCGGCGGTCGTCACCACCGTGGCCGAGTAAACCTTGCTGGTGTCGATCGTCATCGGCGGTGCCGCCGCGTACTTCTGGTTGTTGACCCGGGTCTTCGTGCTGGCCGGGCAACCTGCCTTGACGGCGACGGCATCGGCCTGGGCCTGCAGCTTTGCGTCCTGAGCCTTCTTCGAGGAGGCGCTTGCGGTCGTGGACGTGACGTTGGACTGGGACCCCACCGGCTTGCCGTTCCCGGTGAGGAGGAAGGCGAGTCCCACGACCACACCCGCCAGGACCACGACGATGCCGCCATTGCGGATCTGCCTGCGGCGCTTGTGCCGCTTGGCCTCCGCCGCCAGCCGGGCCTCCCTGGCCGCGCGCTGGCGGGCTCTCTTCTCGCTCGGCACGGCCCGAGACCCTACCCAATCCCCCGGGTGGGCTCTGATCGCCCCACCAGATCAGGGCCGCCCCGGGGGAGGCGGGGGAGGCCCGGGCCCAGGTTCAGTAGCCTCGTCCGGATGCCACTGGTCGTGCAGAAGTTCGGGGGCACCTCCGTCGGCGACGCTGACCGGATACGGGCTGTCGCCGACCACATCGCGCGCACGCAGCGGCAGGGCTCCCAGGTGGTGGCCGTGGTCAGCGCCATGGGCAAGACGACCGACGAGCTCATCCACCTGGCCAACTCGGTCAGCAGCACGCAGCCGCCACGGGAGTTCGACATGCTCGTGAGCACCGGGGAGCGCATCTCCATGTCACTCCTCGTCATGGCCCTGGCCGAGCTCGGAGTCGAGGCGGCCTCCTTCACCGGCAGCCAGGTCGGGATCATCACCGACAACGACCACACCCGGGCCAAGATCCTGGAGGTCAAGGGCGACCGGCTGCGCGCCGCCCTGGCCGACGGCAAGGTGCCCGTCGTCGCCGGGTTCCAGGGCGTCTCGACCGAGCGCGAGATCACGACCCTCGGCCGGGGCGGGTCCGACGCCACCGCGGTTGCACTTGCGGCCGTGCTGGACGCCGACGTCTGCGAGATCTACACCGACGTGACGGGCGTCTTCACTGCCGATCCCCGGATCGTGCCGGAGGCGCACCGGATCAACCGGATCTCGTTCGAAGAAATGCTCGAGATGGCGGCCACCGGCGGGCGCGTCCTGATGTTGCGCGCCGTCGAGTTCGCCCGCAACCACAATGTCCCGCTGCACGTGCGCAGCAGCTTCACCTGGGAGCCCGGCACCTGGGTCGTGGAGGAGGATGCAGACATGGAAGAAGCAGTCGTCACCGCCGTGACCCACGACACCTCGGAGGCCAAGGTCACGGTGAGCGGCGTGCCGGACCGGCCCGGCGTCGCAGCCCGGCTCTTCCGGGCCCTGGCCGACAAGTCCATCAATGTCGACATGATCGTGCAGAACACCTCGGCCCACGGGACCACGGACATCTCTTTCACCGTGCCCACCGCTGACCTGGCGGTCGCCGTCGAGACCTCTCAGGCCCATGCCGACGAGCTCGGCGCGTCGGGCGTCGCCGCGGATTCCGAGGTCGCCCGGGTGTCGCTGGTCGGGGTTGGCATGAAGTCGCATCCGGGCATCGCCGCCACCATGTTCGAGACGCTGGCCAACGAACAGATCAACATCGACATGATTTCGACCTCGACCATCCGGACCTCGTGCATGGTGGCGGAAGGTGACGTCGAGCGCGCCGTGCGGAGCTTGCACAAAGCGTTCGCCCTGGGCTGATGGCATCGGTGACCCGTACGGTGTGGCTGCTCCGGCACGCCAAGACAGTGACCGACCCGCCACCGGGCGGCTCCGACTTCGACCGGGTGCTCGCACCTCGGGGTCGACGCGACGCCACGGCTCTGGGCCGTCTCTTCAGTGGCAAGGGCGAAGGCCTGGGCCCGGCCCTCAAGCGCGTGCCACGTCCCGCCATCGCCCTGATCTCCCCGTCCGCCCGCACCGTTGCCACGGCGGACCTGGCCCTGGTGGACATGGCCGATCCGCCTGAGCGCCGGCTCGAGGAAGGGCTCTACGGCGCCACCCCCGAAGAGGTGCTCGGGTACCTGCAGCAGCTCCCCGACGACGCCCGCTCGGCCATGGTCGTCGGCCACAACCCGACGGCGCAGTCGCTCTCGCAGGGGCTGCTGTCGCCGACCGACAAGAAGGGAATCTCCGTGGCGGTGCGCACGGGTCTCCCGACCTGCGCGCTCGGTGTCTACTCGTTCAAGGTCGAGGCCTGGGCCGAGGTGATGGCCCACTCCGCCAAGCTGGTCGCCATGATGGCTCCGCCTTACGCCTGAACCGGGCGTCAGCCGATGGAGCGCAGAATGGCGGCGTCGCCCTGGCCGCCACCGCCGCACAGCGCGACGGCCGCGGTGGAGGCACCGCGGCGGCGAAGCTCGAGCAGCGCCGTCAGAGCCACCCGGGCCCCGGACATGCCGACCGGGTGGCCCAGCGCAATGGCGCCGCCGTTGACATTGACCTTGTCCTCGTCGATGCCCAGGTCGTCGACCGAGGCCAGGCCCACGGCCGCGAAGGCCTCGTTGATCTCGAACAGGTCGATGGCGTCGAGCTCGATTCCGGCCTTGCCGGCCGCCTTGACGATGGCCCGGGACGGCTGCGTCATCAGCGAGTTGTCCGGACCGGCCACCATGCCGTAGCTGACGATCCGCCCGAGCGGCGTGACGCCCAACTCCTTCGCCTTGTCGGCCGACATGACGATGACGGCACATCCACCGTCGGAGATCTGCGAGGCGTTGCCGGCCGTGATCGTCCCGTCCTTGCTGAAGGCCGGCTTGAGCGCGGCCAACGACTCGGCCGTGGTGCCGGGACGGACGCCCTCGTCGCTGTCGACCAGCAACGGGTCGCCTTTGCGCTGGGGCACCTCGACGGCGACGATCTCGTCGGACAGGCGGCCCTCCTTCGCCGCGGCGGCCGCCTTCTCGTGACTCGCCGCCGCGAAGGCGTCCTGGCGCTCACGGGAGACACCCACCTTCTCGTTGTGCTGCTCGGTGCTCAGCCCCATGGCGATGTGGTCGAACGAGTCCGTCAGGCCGTCGTACATCATGGAGTCGATCAGCGTGGCGTCACCGGCCCGGTAGCCCGCCCTGGCCCCCGGGAGGAGGTAGGGCGCCTGGGTCATCGACTCCATGCCGCCGGCCACCACGATGTCGGCCTCGCCGGCACGGATCATCTGGTCCGCCAGGTAGATGGTGTTCAGGCCCGACAGGCAGACCTTGTTGATGGTGTTGGCGGGGACCGTCATCGGAATGCCGGCCTTGACGGCCGCCTGACGCGCCGTGATCTGGCCCTGGCCGGCCAAGAGCACCTGGCCCATGAGCACGTAATCGACCTGGTCCGGGGCGACCCCGGCCCGCTTCAACGCCTCGGCAATGGCGAATCCACCCAGGTCCATGCCGGAGAAGCTGGCCAGAGCGCCCGACAATTTCCCAATGGGGGTGCGAGCCCCTGCGACGATGACGGCCTCAGCCATTCCCTCTACCTCCGGGTTCTCCAGGTTCGGGCCGGTCTGGTTACCGGCCGGAAACTACATCGTACCGGCCCACTATCGTCTGGGCACATGAGCGACATCCTGAGTGCCGTCCTGGCCGGCGCGCCCGCAGACGAGCTGGCCGGGCTCGAAATGCCCGACACCTACCGGGCCGCCCTGGTCCGCCGGAGCGAGACGAACATGTTCGAGGGCCTGGAGTCCTCGGACAAGGACCCCCGGCGGTCCCTCCACGTCGAGGAGGTGCCCCTGCCCGAGCTGGCCCCCGACGAGGCCTACGTGGCCGTCATGGCCTCGTCGATCAACTTCAACACGGTATGGACCTCCATCTTCGAACCGCTGCCCACCTTCGGATTCCTGGACCGGTTGGGCAAGGAGGGGCCCTGGGCGGCCCGCCACGCGCTCGACTACCACGTCGTGGGGTCGGACGCCTCGGGCGTGGTCCTGCGCACAGGGTCGGCCGTCCGGAATTGGAAGGTCGGCGACAAGGTGACCATCCACTGCAACTACGTGGACGACCAGGACCCCTCGGCCCACGACGACTCCATGCTGGCGGCCAACCAGCGCATCTGGGGCTTCGAATCCAACTTCGGGGGGCTGGCCGACATCGCCCTCGTGAAGGCGAACCAGATCATGCCGAAGCCGACGCACCTCACCTGGGAGGAGGCGGCCATCAACGCGCTGTGTAACTCGACCGCCTACCGCATGTTGGTTTCGCCCAACGGAGCCCGCATGACGCAGGGCGACAAGGTTCTGGTGTGGGGGGCCAGCGGAGGGCTCGGCAGCTATGCCGTTCAGCACGTGCTCAACGGGGGCGGTACGCCGATCGGTGTCGTCTCCTCGGCCGAGAAGGTCAAACTGCTCAACGACCTCGGAGTGGAGGCCGTCATCGACCGCAAGGCGGCCGACTACCGCTTCTGGTCCGACGAGCACACCCAGGACGAATCGGAGTGGCGGCGCTTCGGCAAGGACATCCGCGCCCTGGTCGGGGGCGAGCCTGAGATCGTCTTCGAGCATCCGGGACGCCAGACGATGGGTGCGTCCGTCTTCGCCTGCAAGCGGGCCGGGACCATCGTCACCTGCGCCGCCACATCGGGCTACATGATTGAGTACGACAATCGCCACCTCTGGATGAAGCTGAAGACCATAAAGGGATCCCACTTCGCCAACTATCGCGAGGCCTGGGACGCCAACCAGCTGATCTGCGACGGCAAGGTCCTCCCGCCGCTCTCGGCGGTCTACCCGCTCGAGCAGGTGGGCGAAGCGGCCTACCAGGTCCACCACAACCTGCATGAGGGCAAAATCGGGGTGCTGTGCCTGGCCCCCAAAGAAGGGCTCGGCGTCGACAATCCGGAGTTGCGCGCCAAGGTCGGAGAGGACCGCATCACCCTGTTCCGGCGGCACGGCGCATGAGCGAGCTCCTGCTGACCGAGATCGACCACGTGGCCATCGCGGTCAACGACCTCGACGCCGCCGTCGCCTGGTACGCCGAGGTGTTCGGAGCGACGGTCGACCACCGCGAGCGGGTCGAGTCCGACGGGGTGGAGGAGGCGCTGCTGAAGGTGGCCGACTCCTACGTCCAGCTGCTCACCCCCACCAACGACGACTCCCCCGTCGCCAAGTACCTGGCCAACAAGGGTGAGGGCCTGCACCACATCGGCTATCGCGTCGACGACTGCGGCGCCGCACTGCAGGCCGTCAAGGACGCCGGCGGCCGGGTCATCGACGAGGAGCCCCGTCCGGGCTCACGCGGGACGACGGTGGCCTTCATCCACCCGAAGACATCGTTCGGGACCCTGATCGAACTGGTCCAGGAGTAACGACCCGACGGCGCGTGCTCACGCCGAGGTCAGCTGAACCCGCTCTCTGATTTCGGCCACGACCTCGTCGGCGGCCGTGCGCTTGTGGGACCACTCGGCGAACGTCGACTTCTGGACGGCCCAGGCGACGAACGCGCCCTGGTTCGTCGTCTCGATCCTCACGCCGTAGAGACAGGGGCGGGCGTCTGTGATGGCGCCGTAACGAACCGAGCGGTGGGCGAAGACGCCCTGCACCACGAGGGAATCGGCGGTGAGCGCCACGTACGGGACCAGGTACCAGCGCCACACGCACAACATGACCAGGATGCAGAGCAGCCAAATTGAGGCGACGCCCGCCACCGTCGCCACGGCGGTCGTGGAGGCGAGCGCGACGACGACGAAGGCCAGGGCGACCACGACGGCCGCCCGGCGCACGCCCGTGCTCACCCGCCAGACCCTCTGCGGCGATTCCAGACCCTCCATGGCCGACAACCGTACCGGCGTGTCCCGACGTCTGCCCAGTGCGGGATCCGACATGTCAAGGTAACATTGACGTCATGGCACGGGGCGCAGACGCGGACGGGCGCTCGGAGGAGAGCGACGGGGACCTGAGCCACGTCACCGAGGCCAACCACCGGCTGGCACTGGCCCGGCTGTCACTGCGCCAGGCCGTGAACGCAGCGCGCCGGACCGAGCATTCCTGGGCGGCCATCGGGTTGGCGCTCGGCACGACCCGGCAGGCGGCGCAGCAGCGATTCGGGCGGACCGCCCGACCCGAGTACTGACAGCGGGTGCGCGGGACGGACCTCGTTGGTAGCGTCGCCGACGCAGCCGACGCAGCCGACGCAGCCGACGAACGGAGAGCGCAATGGCAAAGAAAATCCTGACCCCGAGGGCGTCGGACGACATCGAATTCCTCAGCGCCGGCGTGGAGTTCCGCGAGTCGGTCTGACACCGGAGCGTCGTGTCCACGCCCCGCTACGGGCTCGCCACCGATCAGCAGTACCTACGCGAGTCGCAGTACAAGGATCCGAGCAACCTCAACGTCCGCATCGCGCTGCACGCGAAGTACTCCCGGTCGGACGAGCCCTGGTTCGAGTGGCTGGCGGCGCGGGTGGACTGGCTCGAAGGCTCCGACGTGCTCGAGGCCGGGTGCGGGTCGGGCAACCTGTGGGCCAATATCGCCTCGCTGTTGCCCCACGTCCGGCTCACCCTGACCGACCTCTCCGAAGGGATGGTGGAGGCGGCCCGCCGGGTCGTGACACCACTCGAGAACGTCGAGTTGGCCACGGCGCTGGCCTGCGACGTCCAGGACCTGCCGTTCGACGACGATGCCTTCGACGTGGTCGTGGCCAACCACATGCTGTACCACGTGCCCGACGCCGCTCGGGCCACGGCTGAAATGGCACGGGTCCTGCGGCCGGGAGGAGCGCTGTTGGCGGCCACCAACGGACCCGAGCACCTCCTCGAGATCAGGGAGATGTCGCGGGAGGTCATCGGCTGGTCCGGCCTCGACTACACCGACGGCCGTTTCGGGCGCTCGACCGGGGAGGCCATCCTGCGCGGCGCGTTCGGCGACGTGACCTGGCACGACCATCCGACCACCATGGTGGTCACCGACCCCGACGACGTCATCGCTTTCATCGTCTCGGGGGCGGCCGGCGACGTGGCCACCCCCGAGCAGCGGGAACGCCTCCCGCAGGTGGTCAGGGCACGGTTCGACGAGGAGGGCGGCGCCGTGCAGGTGACGACCGAGGCCGGCTGCTTCGTGGCCCGCCGGCCTCGGCCCCACTCCGACGGCTAGCCCTGGCCGAGACCGAGACCACCCGGCCGGGATTGGCCCCGGCTACCCAGATGCCCGACCCGACCGCCAGCAGTTGGCGCGGCGTCGAGTCGAGGTCGAGTGTCGTGGAACCAGGTGACGGGTACACGACCTTCACCGTCTGCGCCGTGCCCGACCCCACGTAGACCTGGCCGCCCGACTCCCCGACGCTGAGGGGATCGTCGCCCACGCCTTTCAGCGTCGTCACCCGCAGGGAGGTGGGGTCGACCTGCGACACCGTGTTCCCTTCGGCGTCGGCCACCCAGATCGAGCCCGCACCGGCGGCCACTCCGATGGGCCCCTGCCCCACGGTGACCGCGGTCTGCGCCGGCGCGCCGACGCCATCGGCCGGCGGCACCACCTTGGTCAGGGTGTCCGTGGTCCCCGTGACCCACAGGGCCCCGAAGCCCGCGGCAATCCGTACCGAGCCACCGGCCACCGCGACCGGGGTGCCGGCCGTGCCACTCGACGTGTCGATGGGCGTGACCTCGCCGGCGACGACCGAGGACACCCACACCGAGTGGCCGAGCACGGCGAGGCCCGAAGGCCCCTGCCCCACCGCCACGCTGCGCACGACGTGGAGCGTGCGAGCATCGACCTCGACCACCTCGTTGTCGACCATCTGGGCGATCCACAGGTCGCCGCCGTCGAGGACCATGGCGGCCGGGCGGCCGGCCAGCTGGAGCCTTCCCTCCGCCTTGCCGTTCGACGGGTCGAAGCGCAACAGCAGATTCCGCAGGTCGTCGGTGACGAACGCCGCGCCGTCCCCCTGGGCCACCGTCGAGGCGGCGGGCAACTTCAGGAGTGTGGTCGACCGCAGAGCCGGCGGCGAGGACGTCGACGGGTTGTCGGTTTTCGAGCCGATCAACAGGGGCACCGTCGCTGCCGCGGCCACCACCACGACGAACAGGCCGACTGCGAAGAGGGTGAGGCGGCGGCGCCGGCGCTCCCGGCGGGTCCGGTGGTGATGCCCCCTCGTCGCGGCCAGGAGCGAGCGCTGGGCCCGCGCCGACTTGCTCTGGGCCTGACGCCGCTGGCGGCGACTGCTCTGGTTGGCCACTCGGCTAGAGGAGCAGACCTTCCACCAACCCGAGCACGCTGGAGACCTGCTCGGGAATGCTGCCGGAGCCCGGGGTGAGCACCAGGTCGGGATTGCTCGGTGGCTCGTAGGTCGAGTCGATGCCGGTGAAGCTCGGGAGCTGCCCGGCCCGGGCCCGGCGGTAGAGACCCTTGGGGTCGCGCCGTTCGCACTCGTCGAGCGAGGTGTCGACGAAGACCTCGGCGTAGGGCAGGCCGACCTCCTCGTGGAGGTGCCGGATCAGCTGGCGGTCCCCCTCGAAGGGGCAGATGAGTGCGATCAGCGCCAGGGAGCCCGACTCGGCGAACATGCGCGCCACTTCCCCCGCCCGGCGCACGTTCTCGGTGCGGTCCCGGTCGGTGAAGCCGAGGTCACCGTTCAGCCCGTGGCGCAGGTTGTCCCCGTCGAGCAGGAAGGCGGATCGGCCACTGTTGACGTAGGCCTCCTCCACCCCGGCGGCCAGCGTCGACTTGCCGGCCCCGGACAGGCCCGTGAACAGGACCGTCCCGCCCCGGGCCCCGAGGGCGGCGAAACGGTCGGACCGGCTCAGGCGTCCGCCGTGCCGCACGACGTTGGGGCTGGCGTGGGTCGTGGCGATCACCCGGATGACCCCCGCGCCCGCCGTGGCGTTGGTCTGCGGGTCGATGACGATGAAGCTGCCCGTCGTGCGGTTGGTGGTGTAGTCGTCGACCAGCAGCGGCTCGGTGCAGCGGAGGGACACGCGCCCGATTTCGTTCAGCTGGAGCGTCGACGCCGTGTCGTCCCGGTGCAGACCGTTGACGTCGAGGCGGTACTGCAGCGCCTGCACCGTGGCCCGCACCGTCCGGGTGCTGTGCTTGAGGAAATAGGACCGGCCCTCGCTCAGGGGAGCGCGTTCGTCCATCCAGCACACCGTGGCTTCGATGTCGTGCGTCACCGTCGGCCGGTTGTTGGGCCGGCACAGAATGTCGCCCCGGGTCACCGCGATGTCGTCCTCCAGCGTGACGATGACCGACATGGGCGGGAAGGCCTCGGCCACCTCGCCGTCCGCGGTGACGATGGAGGCGATGCGCGAGGTCGTCCCCGTCGGCAGCACGAGCAGCTCGTCGCCCGGCCGCAGGACGCCACTGGCCACCGTGCCGGCGTACCCGCGGAAGTCGGGAAACTCCGGCGTCTGGCTCCGGATCACGTACTGCACCGGGAAGCGCGGGTCGATGAAGTTCTCGTCGCTGCCGATGTAGATGGATTCGAGGTGGCTGAGCAGGGGCGACCCGTCGTACCACCACATGTTCTCGGAGCGCTGCACCACGTTGTCGCCCCGCACGGCACAGATGGGGATGAAGGAGATGTCGTGCACGTTGAGGCGGGCCGCGAACTCCATGAAGTCCGACTTGATCTCCTCGTAGCGCCCCTGGTCCCAGTCGACCAGGTCCATTTTGTTGATGCACACGACCATGTGGGGGACGCCGAGCATGGACGACAGGAAGGAATGGCGGCGCGTCTGCTCGATGACGCCCTTGCGGGCGTCGATCAGGATCAGCGAGACGTGGGCGCTCGAGGCCCCCGTCACCATGTTGCGCGTGTACTGGGAATGGCCCGGCGTGTCGGCGATGATGAATTTGCGCTTCGGGGTGGCGAAGTAGCGGTAGGCCACGTCGATGGTGATGCCCTGCTCTCGCTCGGCCCGCAGGCCGTCGGTGAGCAGGGCGAGGTCGGTCTCGTGATGGCCCCGCTGCTCGCTGGTGCGGCGGATGGCGTCGAGCTGGTCCTCGAAGATGCCCTTGGCGTCGTAGAGCAGCCGGCCGATGAGCGTCGATTTTCCGTCGTCGACCGAGCCCGCCGTGGCCAGGCGCAGGAGCTCGGTCACTAGAAGTACCCCTCGCGTTTGCGGTCTTCCATGCCGGCCTCGGTGATCCGGTCGTCCGCTCGGGTGGCGCCCCGCTCGGTCAGCCGCGTCCCGGCCACCTCGAGGATGATCTGGTCGAGGTTCTCGGCCGTCGACTCGACGCACCCGGTGCAGTCGGCGTCACCCACGGTGCGGAAGCGCACCACCTCCTCGAAGACCTGCTCGTCGGGGTCGGGCGACAGGTGTCGGGTGACCGCCATGAGCATGCCGTCGCGCTGGAAGACCTGGCGCCGGTGGGCGAAGTAGATGGACGGCACGTCGATGCCCTCGGCTTCGATGTAGTTCCACACGTCGAGCTCGGTCCAGTTCGACAGCGGGAAGACCCGGATGTGCTCCCCCTTGTTGTGCCGGGCGTTGTAGATGTTCCACAGCTCGGGGCGCTGGTTCTTGGGGTCCCACTGGCCGAACTGGTCGCGGAAGCTGAAGATGCGCTCCTTGGCCCGGGCCTTCTCCTCGTCCCGACGGGCCCCGCCGAAGACGGCGTCGTGCTGCCCCTCGGCGATGGCACGCAGCAGGGTCGGCGTCTGCAGCCGATTGCGGGTGGCCCGGGGCGACAGGTCCTCCACCGTCCGGCCGGCATCGATGTCGTCCTGGACGCGGGCCACCTCGAGGCGCACCCCCAGCGCAGCCGTATGGCGGTCCCGGAACTCGAGCACCTCGTCGAAGTTGCGCCCCGTGTCGACGTGCAGCACGGGGAACGGGATCGGCGCCGGCCAAAACGACTTCTTGGCCAGGTGCAGCATGACGATGGAGTCCTTACCGCCCGAGAACATGAGCACAGGGTGCTCGAACTCGGCCGCCACCTCCCGGAAGATGTGGATGGCCTGCGCCTCGAGGGCGCGCAGGAGCGACAGGCGGTAGTGGCCCCCTGGGTCCGTCACCGTGCGCGGTGTCGCCAACGAACGCCTCCCTCTTTCTGCCCGTCGCCAGGGAGGAGTTTAAGCCCCGGCCTCCGCGGCACCGCCCGCATCCTCGGCCGGCGCCGGCGCCGGCGCAACCGCCGGCGAACCATTGCCGCTCCCGCTGTCGATGATGGGGTTCCCGTAGGCGTCCTCCGCCGTCGGGGCCGCACCGAGCCAGCTGGCGTCGATCGACGAGTCGAACGGGTCGTCGCCCACGCCCTCGCCCATGTCACGCAGCCAATTGGCCAGGTCCTCGGTGTCCGACTCCTCGTCCGAGCCCATGGCCCAGAAGGGCAGCGCCTCGGCATCGGGCATCTCCAGGCGGATGTTCCGGTAGTGCTGCATGCCCGAACCAGCCGGGATCAGCTTGCCGATGATGATGTTCTCCTTGAGCCCGAACAGCTGGTCGCTGCGGCCTTCGATGGCAGCCTCGGTCAGCACCCGGGTCGTCTCCTGGAAGGAGGCGGCCGAGAGCCAGCTGTCGGTGGCCAGGGAGGCCTTGGTGATGCCCATCAGCTCGGGACGGCCCTGTGCGGGCAGGTTGCCCTCCTCGACCAGTGTCCGGTTGACCTCGGCGTAGAGCTGGTTGTCCACCCGCTCGCCCGGCAGGAACGGCGCGTCGCCCGGCTCGGCGACGAGCACCCGGCGCAGCATTTGGCGCACGATCAGCTCGATGTGCTTGTCGTGGATCGACACGCCCTGGTCGCGGTACACCTTCTGCACCTCTTCGACCAGGTACTGCTGGGTCTCGCGGATGCCCTTGACCTCGAGCAGCTCCTTGGGGTCCTTGGGACCCTCGACGAGTGCGTCGCCGGCGGAGACCTCCTGGCCGTCCGTCACCTCGAGGTGGGCCCGCGACGCCACCAGCGTGGTGTCCTCGGTCCCGTCGTCGGCCACCACCGTGAGGCGTCGGCCCGTCTCGTCGTCCTCGACCCGGACCACGCCCGAATGGTGGGCCAGCACGGCAGCCCCCTTGGGGGTGCGGGCCTCGAACAGCTCGACGACGCGGGGCAGGCCGTGGGTGATGTCCTCACCGACGACACCACCGGTGTGGAACGTCCGCATGGTCAGCTGCGTGCCCGGCTCGCCGATCGACTGGGCGGCAATGACGCCCACGGCCTCGCCGAGCTCGATCATCGACCCCGTGGCCAGCGACAGCCCGTAGCAGGCCGCGCACACGCCCTGGGGCGACTCACACGTCAGCACGGAGCGGGTCCGGATGCGCTCGACGGCGTCGTCGTCGCGCATGGCGGCGATGTTCTCGTCGTCGAGCACGGTGCCGACCGGGTAGATGGTGCCGTCCGAGAGCTTGACGTCCTCGGTGAGCAGGCGGCCGAAGGCCCTGGTCTCGAGGTAGTTGCGGTGACCGGGCCCGTCGGGGGCCACGCCTTCGATCCAGATGCCACGGGTCGAGCCGCAGTCGTCGATCCGCACGATGAGCTCCTGCGCCACGTCGACCAGACGACGGGTCAGGTAACCCGAGTCGGCCGTGCGCAGCGCCGTGTCGGCCAGGCCCTTGCGGGCGCCGTGGGTGGAGATGAAGTACTCCAGGACCGACAGGCCTTCGCGGAAGGAGGACTTGATCGGACGGGGGATCATCTCACCCCGCGGGTTGGAGACCAGGCCCTTCATGCCGGCGATCTGACGGATCTGCTGGGAGTTCCCTCGGGCCCCCGAGTCCACCATCATGTCGAGCGGGTTGAAGGCGATCGTGGCCAGCTGGGCCTCCATGGCCCGGCCCACCTCGGAGTTGGCCGAGGTCCAGATCTCGATCTCCTTCTGGCGCCGCTCGTCGTCGGTGATGATGCCGCGCTTGAACTGCGTCTCGGCCTTCTCGGCCTCCTTCTCGTAGCGGTCCAGGATGGCCTGCTTGTCCGGCGGCGTCTGCACGTCGTTGATGGAGATGGTCAGGCCGGACTGGGCGGCGAAGCGGAAGCCCAGCGCCTTGATCCGGTCCAGGCTCTGGGCCACCACGTGCTTGGGGTAGTTGGCCGACAGCTCCTCGACGATCGTCCCGATCGGCGTGTTGCGCTTGCCCACGACGTCGTTCACGAAGGCGAAGCCCTCGGGCAGTGCCTCGTTGAAGAAGACGCGGCCCGGCGTGGTCTCGAAGCCGGCGGTCGCGCTGCCGTTGCCGTTGCCATTGCCGGCCTCGGCCGCACCGAAGGCAGCGTTCTCGGCGGCGTCGCCGTCGCTATCGCCGTCTGCACCGGCGTTGTCCACGGCCACCGGCATCAGGCCGGCTGCCACCAGTCGCCCGGCCAGGGTCGAACCCGGAGCAGGACGGAGCCGAATGGGCACCTGCAATCCCACGTCGCCCGCGTCGAAGGCGGCCTCGAGCTCGTGCAGGTGGCGGAACACCCGTCCCGCCCCGACACCCGAGTCGACCTTGAGCGTCAGGTAGTAGGCCCCGAAGACCATGTCCTGCGTCGGAACCGTGATGGGCCGCCCCGTGGCCGGGGACAGGATGTTGTTGGCCGACAGCATCAAGACCCTGGCCTCCGCCTGGGCCTCGGCGGACAACGGGAGGTGGACCGCCATCTGGTCGCCGTCGAAGTCGGCGTTGAAGGCCGTGCAGACCAGCGGGTGCACCTGAATGGCCTTGCCCTCGACGAGTACCGGCTCGAAGGCCTGGATCCCGAGACGGTGCAGCGTCGGGGCACGGTTCAGCAGCACCGGGTGCTCGCGGATCACGCCCTCGAGCACGTCCCACACCTGGGGCCGGCGCCGCTCGACCATGCGCTTGGCCGACTTGATGTTCTGCGCCAGCTCGGCGTCGACCAGCCGCTTCATGACGAAGGGCTTGAACAGCTCCAGCGCCATGAGCTTGGGCAGGCCGCACTGGTGCAGCTTCAGGTTCGGGCCGATCACGATGACCGAGCGGCCCGAGTAGTCGACGCGCTTGCCCAGCAGGTTCTGGCGGAACCGCCCCTGCTTGCCCTTCAACATGTCCGAGAGCGACTTGAGCGGCCGGTTGCCCGGGCCCGTGACCGGTCGGCCACGGCGGCCGTTGTCGAACAGGGCGTCGACGGCCTCCTGGAGCATGCGCTTCTCGTTGTTGATGATGATCTCGGGCGCGCCGAGGTCGAGCAGCCGCTTCAGGCGGTTGTTCCGGTTGATGACGCGCCGGTACAGGTCGTTGAGGTCGGACGTGGCGAACCGGCCACCGTCGAGCTGCACCATGGGGCGCAGGTCCGGCGGGATCACCGGCACGGCTTCGAGAATCATCGCCCGCGGGTCGTTGATGCGGCGGCCGTGGTCGTCACGGCGGTTGAAGGCGGTGACGATCTTCAGCCGCTTGATCGTCTTCTGCCGGCGCTGGGCCGACAGCGGACGGCGCCCGTCCTTGGCGTCGATCATGTCGCGCAGCTTGATCTCTTCCGCGTCGAGGTCGATGCGGTCGATGAGCTTGAGGATGTACTCGGCACCCATGCCGCCCTCGAAGTACTCGTCGTAGCGCAGGCGCAGCTCGCGCCACAGCATCTCGTCCTCGATGATCTTGCGGCCGTGCAGCGACTTGAACTCGTCGAGCGCCCGCTGGGCGATTTCGGCGTCCTCCTGGCTCCGCTCGCGGGCGGTCTGGATCTCCTTGTCGACGGCGCGCTGGCGGGCCTTGATTTCGGCCTCCCGGGCGCCCTCGGCCTCGAGCCCCTTGAGCTCCTCCTCCAGCGCCTTGAAGCGGCGGTCGATGTCGAGGTCCCGGCGCTTCTCGATGTCGGCGATCTCCTCCGCCATCTCGTTCTCGAGCGACGGCAGGTCGGCGTGGCGCTTCTCGTCGTCGACCCAGGTGACCAGGTTGGCGGCGAAGTAGATGACCTTCTCCAGCTGCTTGGCCTTGAGCTCCTCACGGGGCTCGGTGCCCATGAGCAGGTAGGCCAGCCACGACCGCGTGCCGCGCAGGTACCAGATGTGCACCACCGGCGCCGCCAATTCGATGTGGCCCATTCGGTCGCGCCGGACCTTGGACCGGGTGACCTCCACGCCGCAGCGCTCGCAGATGATGCCCTTGAAGCGCACGCGCTTGTACTTGCCGCAGTAGCACTCCCAGTCCTTGGTCGGGCCGAAGATCTTCTCGCAGAAGAGCCCGTCCTTCTCCGGGCGCAGCGTGCGGTAGTTGATCGTCTCCGGCTTCTTGACCTCGCCGTTGGACCAACCGCGGATGGAGTCGCCGGTGGCGAGCCCAATGCGGAGCTGATCGAAGGTATTGACGTCCAGCGCCATCAGTTGAAGCTCCTCTCTGCGGCGCGCCGCTCGTCTTCCTCGTCGGACCCCCGCTCGTTGCGGCTGATGTCGATGCCGAGCTCCTCGGCGGTCCGGAAGACGTCTTCATCCAATTCGTGCATCTCGATCTCCCGGCCGTCGACCGCCAGCACCTCCACGTCGAGGCACAGCGACTGCATCTCCTTGATCAGAACCTTGAAGCTCTCGGGGATGCCCGGCTCGGGGATGTTCTCGCCCTTGACGATGGCCTCGTAGACCTTGACCCGGCCCAGCACGTCGTCGGACTTGATGGTCAGCAGTTCCTGCAGGGCGTAGGCGGCGCCGAAGGCCTCGAGGGCCCACACCTCCATTTCGCCGAAGCGCTGGCCACCGAACTGGGCCTTCCCGCCCAGGGGCTGCTGGGTGATCATGGAGTACGGACCCGTCGAGCGGGCGTGGATCTTGTCGTCGACCAGGTGGGCCAGCTTCAAGATGTACACGAACCCGACCGAGATCGGGTTGTCGTACGCCTCGCCGGTCCGGCCGTTGTACAGCGTGGCCTTTCCGTCGTCGTGGATCTGGACGTCGCCGTTGGCCGAGTCCGAGTTGAGCGTCCCGAAGACAGCCTTGATCGTCGGGTGCGACCCGGCGTCCTCGGCCTCGTCCCAGTGCGCCCCGTCGAAGACCGGAGTGGACACCCAGGCCGCCGGCTCGGTGCGGGGGCGGGTCTTGCGGGCCGCCCCGTCGCCCTTGGCCGACGTCCCGACACCGTCGTTGACCACCACGCCCTCCCAGCCGTGCCGGGCGGCGTAGCCCAGGTGCGACTCGAGCACCTGGCCCACGTTCATCCGGCTCGGCACGCCGAGGGGGTTGAGAATGATGTCGACCGGCGTCCCGTCGGACAGGTACGGCATGTCCTCGACCGGGAGGATCTTGGAGATGACGCCCTTGTTGCCGTGGCGGCCGGCCAGCTTGTCGCCCTCGGAGATCTTGCGCTTCTGGGCCACGTAGACGCGGACCAGCTGGTTCACGCCCGGCGGCAGCTCGTGGGACTCCTCCCGCGAGAAGACGCGCACGTCGATCACCTTGCCGTACTCACCGTGGGGCACCTTGAGCGAGGTGTCGCGGACCTCCCGCGCCTTCTCGCCGAAGATGGCCCGGAGCAGGCGCTCCTCGGGCGTCTGCTCGGTCTCTCCCTTGGGCGTGACCTTGCCGACCAGGACGTCGCCCGGCTCCACTTCGGCGCCGACGCGGATGATGCCCCGGTCGTCCAGGTCCGCCAGGATCTCCTCGGAGAGGTTCGGGATGTCCCGGGTGATCTCCTCGGCCCCGAGCTTGGTGTCGCGGGCGTCGACCTCGTGCTCCTCGATGTGGATGGACGTCAGCACGTCGTCACGGACCAGCCGCTCGGACAGGATGATGGCGTCCTCGTAGTTGTAGCCCTCCCACGGCATGAAGGCGACCAGGAGGTTCTTCCCCAACGCCAACTCGCCGTTGTGGGTCGACGGCCCGTCGGCCAGCAGGTCGCCCGGGGCCACCGACTGGCCCTCGGCCACCAGCGTGCGGTGGTTGATGCACGTGTTCTGGTTGGAGCGACGGAACTTGGACAGCCGGTAGACCTTGCGGCCCAGGGTCGTGCCCAAGCGGTCCTTCTGTCCGGAGGTGTACTCGACCGTGATGGAGTCGCCGGAGATCTCCGAGACGGTCCCGTTCCCCTCCGCCAGGAGCACGTCGCCGGCGTCACGGGCGGCTCGGGCCTCCACGCCGGTGCCGATGTAGGGCGCCTCGGGCACCACGAGCGGCACCGCCTGCTTCTGCATGTTGGCGCCCATCAGGGCCCGGTTGGCGTCGTCGTGCTCGACGAAGGGGATCAGTGCGGTCGAGACCGACACGATCTGCTTGGGCGACACGTCCATGAGGTCGACCTCGGACGGCGGCACGAAGTCGATCTCCGACGTCGTCCCGTAAGAGCCGCCCACCGACCCCATGCGCACGCCCGTCCCTTGCGGGCCGCGCCGCACCAGGACGCGCTCCTCGGTGAAACGGCCGTCGGCGTCGATCGGCGCGTTGGCCTGGGCGATGACGTGCTCCTCTTCCTCGTCCGCGGCCAGGTAGGACACCTCGTCGGTGACCCGGCCGTCCCGCACGGCACGGTACGGGGTCTCAATGAAGCCGTACTCGTTCACCCGGGCGTACGTGGCCAGCGACCCGATCAGGCCGATGTTCGGGCCCTCGGGCGTCTCGATGGGGCACATGCGGCCGTAGTGCGACGTGTGCACGTCCCGCACCTCGAACCCGGCCCGCTCCCGCGACAGGCCGCCTGGCCCGAGCGCCGAGAGACGGCGCTTGTGGGCCAGCCCCGACAGCGGGTTGTTCTGGTCCATGAACTGGGACAGCTGCGAGGTCCCGAAGAACTCCTTCACCGCGGCCACGACGGGGCGGATGTTGATCAGGGTCTGCGGGGTGATGGCCTCGACGTCCTGGGTGGTCATGCGCTCGCGCACGACCCGCTCCATCCGCGACAGACCCACCCGCACCTGGTTCTGGATGAGCTCGCCCACCGAGCGGATGCGCCGGTTGGCGAAGTGGTCCTGGTCGTCGATGCGGTAGGTCGACTCGCCGTCGGCCATGTGCAGGGCCAGGTGCAGCATGTAGGTGGCCGAGGCCAGGATTTCCGAAGGGGACAGGACCGACTGGTCCGGCGCCGGCTTCTCGATCTCGATCCCGAACAGGTCGCTCAGCCGGTCGATCTCCGGGCCGAGCTTGCGGTTCAGCTTGTAGCGCCCGACCCGGGTGAGGTCATAGCGCTTCGGGTTGAAGAAGGCGTTCTCGAAGTAGACGCGGGCCGCTTCGGCCGACAGCGGCTCGCCGGGGCGGGCGCGCTTGTAGATCTCGAGCAGGGCCTCCTCGCGGCTGGGCGCCAGGTTGCGCTCCTTCTCCCACTGCCCCTCGAGGAAGTCGAAGTGGCGCACGAAACGGTCCAGGAAGGCCTCGTCGCCGTACCCCAGGGCGCGCAGCAGCACGAACAGCGACAGGCGGCGCTTGCGGGCCACCCGGCATCCTGCCGTCACGTCCTTCCCGGGCTTGGCCTCGATGTCGAGCTCGATCCACTCACCCCGGTAGGGGTGGATGGTCCCGGTGAAGACCGTCTTGATGTCACGACCGGGTTGGAAGATGACGCCCGGTGAGCGCACCAGCTGTGACACGACGACCCGCTCGGTCCCGTTGACGATGAACGTGCCGCGGTCGGTCATCATCGGGAAGTCCCCCATGAAGACCGTCTGCTCCTTGATTTCGCCCGTGGTGGCGTTCAAGAAGCGCGCCCGCACGAAGACGGGGGCGGCATAGGTCATGTCCTTTTCCTTGCACTCCTCCACCGAGAACTTCGGCGGCGGGCGCAGGTCGGCGTCGGTCGGGTCGAACTCGAGCTCGAGGCTCAGCTGCCCGGTGAAGTCTTCGATCGGGCTGATGTCGTTGAACGCCTCGGCCAGGCCCTTGTCGAGGAACCATTGGAACGAGTCGCGCTGAATGGCGATCAGATCAGGGAGCGGCAGGGCCTCGTCGATATTGGCGAAGGAGACGCGTTCGGGACTACGGGACCGTGAGGACAACGGTCAACACCTCCAGGTGGAAGACGGGAGAGGGCGGCAAGGACGGGGACTGCGGGCGGGGCGGGGTCGACGGCGGGTCAGGGGTAGGTCTGCGCGGACGCGCGTCGAAACCGCTGAGTTACGGAATCGAGCACACAGAGACGCACGGCAACCGGGTAGCTTACCGTGAGACGTGCCTGGATACAACCCCTTGGCCGCGCCAGCCCAGAGGGCCGGGGCCCGGGGTCGCAGACAGTATGAGGGTGCCCGACCCGTCCGTCAAGGATCCCGCTCGAGGGGCCGGGTGGGTATAGACCCGTCCCGGCCCCTGAGCTGGGATTACTTGATCTCGACCGAGGCTCCCGCCCCCTCGAGGGCGGCCTTGGCCTTGTCGGCGTCCTCCTTGTTGGCCTTCTCGATCACCGCCTTGGGGGCGGCTTCGACCAGATCCTTGGCCTCCTTGAGACCCAGGCTGGTGAGCGCCCGCACCTCCTTGATGACCTGGATCTTCTTGTCCCCGGCATCGGTCAGGATGACGTCGAACTCGGACTTCTCCTCCTCGGCGGCGGCGTCGCCACCGCCGGCCGGGGCCGCCGCGGCCGCCACGGCCACCGGGGCCGCTGCGGTCACGCCGAAGCGCTCCTCGAAGTCCTTCAGCAGCTCGCTCAGCTGGATCACCGACAGCTCGGCGATCCCGTCGAGGATCTCTTCCTTGGTCAGGGTTGCCATCGAAGTGGCCTCTCTTTCTTTCCTTCGGTCTTGGTCATGACTCAGTCGGATTCTTCGGATGTGGCGGACGCCTCGGCCGGCGTCTCCCCCTCTGCGGCGGGTGCGTCAGCCTCGGCGGCGCCTCGGCAGCCTCGGCCGGTGCCTCAGCCGCTTCCGTTTCGGCCGGTGCCTCAGCCGCCTCCGTTTCGGCCGGTGCCTCAGCCACCTCCGTTTCGGCCGGTGCCTCAGCCGCCTCTAACAGCTGCCTCCTCGGCGGGCGGCAACACCTCGCCGCCGGCCTCGCGCTGCTCAATGAGCGCCGAGATCCCGTAGGCCAGGTTCTGCGGCAGCGCCTTGAGGAGACTCGCCATCTGCTGCATGGGGGCGGCCAGCGCGCCGGCCAAACGGGCCAGCAGCACTTCACGCGGCGGCAGGTCGGCCAGCGCGGCCAGGTCGGACGGGCTGAGCAGCGAACCGTCGGCCAGACCACCCTTGATCACCAGCAGCGGGTTGGTCCGCGAGAAATCACGGAGTGCCTTGGCCACCGCGCTCGATGTCGCCCTGCACGAAGGTCAGCGCCGTCGGACCGCTCAGGTAGTCCGAAAGCGGCTGATAGTCGTTCCCGTCGACGGCCCGGCGCACCAGGGTGTTCTTGAAGATCTTGTAGTCACCGCCCACGGCCTCGAGCGCGTTGCGCAGCGCGGCCAGCTCGGTCACGCTCAGGCCGCGGTACTCGCTGACGATCGAGGCGGCCGAGCCGCTCAGGCGCGACTTCACCTCGTCGACGACTTCGACCTTGTGGGCTCGTGCTGCGTTCTCTGCTGCCATCTCGTCCTCCACCGGATCGACCGGCCGGATAGGTGGGCCAGGATCCTCGGTGGCGACGGCGCAGCAGCATGGCGGCGACCGCCGTGCTGCATGTCCCGCCTCGTCAGGCCGGCCCGTTCGGGCCGCTTCCGCACCCGCAGGTGCACCGGAGGTCTCTGGCGTTGGATTCAGTGCCCGGCACCGCCGGGCTGTTCGGGGAAGTGTAGTGCCGGTGGCCGGGTCACTCCGGCCGGGCGGGATCAGGCGGAAACGGCCAGCTCCTCCTCGTCGTCGACGCGGGCCTTGGACGCATCGATGTGGACGCCCGGGCCCATGGTCGTCGACACGGTGGCCGAGAGGAAGTAGCGGCCTTTGGCCGCCGGCGGCTTGGCCCGCTGGAGCTCCTCGATGACGGCCCGGACGTTGGCCACCAGCTGCTCGCGGGTGAACGAGGCCTTGCCGACGCGGATGTGGATGTTGCCCACCTTGTCGGTGCGGTACTCGACGCGGCCGCCCTTGAACTCGCCCACGGCCTTGCCGACCTCGGTGGTGACGGTGCCGGTCTTGGGGTTCGGCATGAGGCCGCGCGGGCCGAGCACACGCCCGAGCGTGCCGACCTGGCCCATCAGGTCCGGAGTGGCGATGGCGATGTCGAAGTCGAGGAAGCCACCGTTGATGCGGGCCACCAGGTCGTCTGCCCCCACCTCGTCGGCGCCGGCGGCCCGTGCCTCGGTGGCGGCCTCGCCGGCGGCGAAAACGGCCACCCGCACGGTGCGCCCCGTGCCCGAGGGCAGCGAGAGCGTGCCGCGCACGATCTGGTCGGCCTTGCGGGGGTCGACCCCCAGCCGGACGGCCAGCTCGACCGTCTCGTCGAACTTGGCGCTGGAGAGCTCCTTGACGAGGTCCACCGCCTCGGCCACGCCGTAGAGCTTCTCCCGGTCGACCTGGCCCAGGCTGTCCTTGTACTTCTTGCCGTGCTGGCTCATGACGTTCTCTCTTCTTCCTGCTAGCCCGCGACCTTGATGCCCATCGACCGGGCCGTGCCGGCGACCTGCTTCTTGGCGGCCTCGAGGTCGTTGGTGTTCAGGTCCTTGAGCTTGACCGTGGCGATCTCGGCCAGCTGGGCGTCGGTGATGGTGCCGACCTGCTCGCGGCCGGTCGTCGCGGCGCCCTTGGCCAGCCCGGCCGCTTGGCGCAGCAGCACCGGCGTGGGCGACGTCTTGAGCACGAAGCTGAACGAGCGGTCCTCGTAAATGGTGATGTCGACCGGCACGACCTGGCCCCGCATGCTCTCGGTGGCCTGGTTGTACTGCTTGCAGAACTCCATGGTCTGGACCCCGTGCGGGCCCAGGGCCGTGCCGACTGGCGGCGCGGGCGTGGCCGAGCCAGCCTCGAGCTGGATCTTCACCACGGCGAGCACCTTCTTCTTGGGTGGCATCGAACGCTCTCCTTACCTCGTCGTCGCCTAGAGCTTGGCGACCTGGCTGAACTCGAGCTCGACCGGAGTTTCCCGGCCGAAGATGTTCACCAACACCTTGAGCTTGAGCTGGTCCTCGTTGATCTCCGAAATCTGGCCCGAGAAGTCGGCGAAGGGACCTTCCTTGACCCGCACCGTCTCGTTGACCTCGTACTCGAGCCTGGCCCGGCTGCGCTTCGGCGCGGCTCCGGGCGTGCCCTCGACCTTGACCTGCAGGATGTTCTCGACCTCGCGGCGCGACAGGGGGGTCGGCTTGGTGCCGGGACCGACGAAACCGGTCACCCCAGGCGTGTTGCGGATGGCACCCCAGGTATCGTCGTCGAGCTCGCAGCGCACCAACAGATAGCCGGGGAACACCTTCTTCTGGACGGTGACCTTCTTGCCGCCCTTGAACTCGTCCACGTCCTCCATCGGGATGACGACCTCGTAGACGCGGTCCTCGATGCCTCGGGACGTCACGACGTTGCCCATGTTGGAGCGCACCTTGTTCTCGTAGCCCGAGTAGGTGTGCACGACGTACCAGCGGCCCGGGCGGTCGTAGGGGCTCTCGACGGGGGCGGGCTCCTCTTCCTCCTCGTCGCCGTGGCCCCAGCCACCGAGCTCGACGGCCTCGTCCGCGCCGTCGCCCGCCGTGGCGTCGAGCACCAGGTCGGGCTCGACGGACTCGCCCTGGGCCACCTCGGCCACGATCTCCTCGGCCCGCTCTTCGGCCATACGCTCCTCAACCGCTTCGAGCACGGCCTCTTCGACCAGGTCCTCGACGATTTCTTCCACGATCTCCACCGCTATCTCTTCCGCTACTTCCTCGGCGATCCCTTGGGCCACCGCCTCCTGCACGTCCTCGGGCAGTCCCTCGTCGGCCAGCGACTCGAGCACCGCCTGCTCGACGATCTCTTCGATCAGGGCGGCCTCTTCGGCCACCTCCTCGGCGATGGCCTCGCTCACGGCCTCGTCGATTTCGTCCACCACGGCCTCCATCACCTCGGCCGCCGCGGTCAGTTCCTCGGCCGTCACTTCCTCTGGCCTGACGGAGACGGCCGCCTCCTCGGGCGGCGCCTCGGCCTCCGCCAGCTCGGACGCGAGAGCCTCCTCTACGTCCTCGGCGTCGCCGTTCACCAGTGCCTCCTCCGCATCCGAGTGCGTCATGTCGCTCATGTCGGACGCCTACTTCGTGAAGAGAAGCGTGACGAGCTTCCCGAAGCCGAGGTTGAGGGCGAAGATCAGGGCGATCATGATGATCAGCGTCGTGAACACGACCGAGGTGTAGTTGATCAGCTCGGCTCGCGACGGCCAGGCCACCTGGCGCATTTCGTCGCGTACCTCGCGGACGAACTGGACCGGCGTGGTGCGCTTGCGGCCCGAGGGCCCCTTCTGGGTCCGTCCCTGCGCCTTCGTCTGGGTGGCCGTGGCGGCGCGCCGGGTCGAAGGGGACCCATCGGCCTCCATCTGCCCTTGGCGCTGCATCATGCGCTTGGTCTCGCGGTTCACGGCTCTCGCCTCACAACATCTCTTGTCGGGTGATTACGTCCAGGGCAGGGCAGGAGGGACTCGAACCCCCAACCGCCGGTTTTGGAGACCGGTGCTCTACCAGTTGAGCTACTGCCCTCGGTGGGGTGCCTTCGGTTGCCGTCGGGCCGGTGGTTCTTCCCCCTGACCTGGGGAACGGCCTTTCAGAGTAGCACCGGCCGGGCCGGCGTGGCTCAGCGGGTCTCCTTGTGCAGGGTGTGCTGGCGGTCCCAGCGGCAGTACTTCTTCATTTCGATCCGCTCACGATCGTTGAGCTTGTTCTTGGTCGTGATGTAGTTGCGGCGCTTGCACACCTCGCAGGCCAGCGTGACCTGGACCCTCTTCTCGTTCTTTGCCATCTGTCAATCCTTCCTGGTCGCTGCCCCGGGATACCGCCCCGGGCCTGGTAGCGGCGGCGGGACTCGAACCCGCGACAACACGATTATGAGCCGTGTGCTCTGACCAACTGAGCTACGCCGCCATGGGCGAGCCCCCTGTCGGAATCGAACCGACGACACCAGCCTTACCATGGCTGTGCTCTGCCGACTGAGCTAAGGGGGCGCCGCGGATTCCTTCCGCGAGCGTTCAATGATAGCCAGGGGTCGGCACGGACTGCCTCCGCTCCCCGGGGGTTTCAGCACGTCAACAGTACCATCGGCCGATGCGGATCCGACTGGCCGAGCTGGCCGATGCCGAGGCCATCCGGGCCATCTACAACGTCGAGGTCACCGACAGCACCAACACCTTCGACATGGTGCCCCGGACCCGGGCCGAGCAGGAGGCCTGGATCCTCGGGCACAGCGGCGTGCACCCGGCCCTCGTCGCCGTCGCCGAGCCCGGGGGCGGGACGCCCGGGCCCACCGGGGCCAACGGCGAAATCGTGCTCGGCTTCGGCTCCCTGTCGCCCTTCCACGAGCGTTCGGGCTACTCGGCCACGTGCGAGAACTCCGTCTACGTCGACCGGGCCCAGCGCGGCCTCGGGGTGGGCAAGGCCCTCCTGGCCGAGCTGCTCGTCCTGGCCTCGGCCCACGGCTTCCATTCGGTCATCGCCCGCATCGCCGGCCACAACGAGACGTCCATCGGGCTGCATCAGGCGGCCGGCTTCGAGCTGGTCGGCGTCGAGCGCGAGGTCGGGCGCAAACACCGCCAATGGCTGGACGTGGTCGAGCTGCAGCGCCTGTTGTAGCGCTGCCGCGTGGCTCTCGCTAGGACTCGAACGCCGCGCTCTGGTGCTGGTGCGCCGGGAGTGCGAGGCGCGAGGTGTCGATGCGCCACGACGTCGTCCAGCGCCCGAGCGGCACGATGGCCACGGCCCACAGCACCATGATGGCCAACACCATGCTGACCGGGTCGGTGTGCACCAGCTGGGTCAGCAGGTCGGCCCCGCCCGTCAGGCCGATGAAGGGCACGACCATGGACAGCCCGAGCACGGGGTAGAGCATGCGCCGCCCGGCCACCACCGGCGCCACGAGGATGATCCCCCAGGTGAGATACCAGGGCTGTACGACGGGGCCGAGCACCACGAAGCTGAGCATGGTGATGCCGAGCGCGCTCAGCAGCCCGAGCTGCTCGCGGTGGCGCAGGCAGTAGAACGCGATGGCGGCGGCGGCCAGCAGGCCGATGGCCCGGGTCAGTGTGAGCACCCCGGCCAGGCTCACGCCGATGCCGACCACGTGGGCACTGCCGCTGATGAGCAGCCCAATGGCGGTGGCCGGTGCCATCCACGAGCGCACCGTGCCGGGCGTCCCGAGGTTGGCGATCCAGCCCCAGCCGAGTCCCGAGACGAGCGAGAGGAAACCCATGACGGCCACGGTGATGAGGCCGGAGCGCACGAGCATGCGGGCGCGCGCCCGCCAGGCGGCGCCCTCGCCGGCCCAGTCCCAGGCGACGTAGACGATGCCCATGGCCGCGGGCACCTTTATGGAGGCGGCCAGCGCGCACAGCACCACCCCCCATACCGGGTGGCGCGAGCGGGCGGCCGTGATCCCGGCCAGCAGCAGGCCCACCATGAGCGCGTCGTTGTGCGCGCCACCGACGAGGGCCAGCAAGGTGAGCGGGTTCAGCACCGCCAGCACGAAGGCGGGGCCGGGGTCACGCCCGAACGAGCGGGCCAGCTTGGGGATGCAGTAGGCGATGAGGGCCACGCCGCCCACCGATTGCAACCGCAGCAACAGAATGGTGAAGAGCGCATGGTGGAAGGTGATTGAAGCCGACCAACCCGCCAGCATGAGGAAGAGTGGCCCGTAGGGCGCGGCCGTGTTGAGCCAGCGCGGGTCGACCCCGGACACGTAGGGGCCCGAGCCGAGCGTGATCGGGCCGTAGTGGTACGGGTTGATGTGGTGGCTCATCATTTCGCCCTGGGCCGCGTAGGAGAACACGTCCTGGCTGAAGAGCGGGGCCACCGCCAAGAGCGGGAGGATCCACAGGGCGAGCATGTAGGCCAGAGGCCGGATCGGCACGCCGGGCCGCGCCCGCAGGGCCTGGTAGAGACCGAACCAGACGCGCACGAGCAGCACCATGCCGCCGTAGACGGCCACCACCCCGGGCAGCATGAGGGTGGTCGTCGGCCAGTTGGCCTCGCCGAAGAACCACGTGCCGCCCATCTCGAGCTTGAAGGGCGAGCTCGGCAGCGAGGCGCCGATGCAGATGGAGAGGATGGCGACGAAGCCGAGCAGCGCGGGGCGGCGCAGGAACGACCAGTCGTCGGGGTCGTCGCCCTGCTCGGCCTCCACGCGTTCGGTCAGCGTGAGGCGTGGGGTGAGCCGCAGGCGCACCGCCTCGGCCCGCATGGACAGGCGGCTCAGGCGCGTACCGACCCGGTCCAAGACTTCTGGTGGGGACTCTTCGCTCTGGTCCACTCGGCTGTCCGTCTCGTTCCGTCGTGCCGGGCGCCACCGCCCGGGAAGGGTCAGGGCCACGCCGGGGAGCGCCTGCCCGCAATCGATCCGAAACCTCATTGTAACGGCCCCCCCGAGCCGGGCAAGGGTGCTGTCCTCCCGGCGCGGCGAAACCGCGGTTTTCTGCGTGGGCCGGGAAGGATTTGAACCTCCGTAGGTGTTAACCGGCAGGTTTACAGCCTGCTTCCTTTGGCCACTCGGACACCGACCCGCAGCGGGCGAGAATAGCCGCCTGGGGCGGCTCCGGGGTCCCGCAGGGGCCCCGATACGCTGGCGCCATGCCCACGTTTGACATCGTCTCCGAAGTCGACATGCAAGAGGTGCGCAATGCGGTGGACCAGGCCAACCGCGAGGCCGCCACGCGCTTCGACTTCAAGAACACCGACTCGAGCATCGACATGGGTGACGACGAGCTCGTTCTGCACTCCTCGACCGAGGACCGCCTACGGGCGCTGCACCAGGTGCTCGACGAGAAGCTGGTCAGGCGCCAGGTCTCGCTGAAGGCGCTCGACGACGGCAAGGTGGAGGAGGCGTCGAAGGGGGCGGCCCGCCAGAAGATCGCCATCCGGGCCGGGATCTCGGCGGACCACGCCAAGCGGCTGAACAAGTTCATTAAGGATCTCGGGCTGAAGGGCGTCTCGTCGCAGACGCAGGGTGATCAGCTCCGGGTCAACGGCAAGAAGCGGGACGACCTCCAAGAGGTCATCGCCAAGTGCAAGGCGGAGGACTTCGGCATCCCGCTCCAGTTCACCAACTTCAGGGACTGAGGGCCGCCTCCCGCCGCTGCCGGCCTCAGACGCTGTGCTCGGCCGTCGCCTCGGCGGCGGCCACCTTCTCGGCGTGGTGCTCCTCGTACTCGATGGGCTCGATGTGGAAGAGCTTGTTGTAGATCACGAACTTGACCACCCACAGAATGGCGAAGGACATCAGGCTGGCCGCGTTCACCAGCAGGGCGGTGGTGGGGTGGCTCAGGTGGTGATGGTGGGCGAACTCGTCCGCCAGCCACACGGCCAGGCTCGAGAATGCGAGCCCAATGAACGAGAGCACCCAGAAGGGGACGACCTCTCGCCAGAAGTGGGACTTGCCGCCCTTGCCCCACACCCAGCGACGGTTGAGCACATAGGAGGGCACGGTGGCCACGACGCTGGCCAAGACGTTGGCCGGCACCGCCGGCACGTGGAACTTGCCGAAGGTGATGAGCAGCACGGCCTGCGACACGATGGTCGAGATCACCGAGACACCGGCGTACTTGATCAGCTTCACGCTCGAAGGATGGGCCATGACCTGGCGGACCCGGGTCGTCAGCGGCTCGTCTGACGACCAGATGTGCGCCAGCGGCCGGTGCTCCTTGCTCCAGGCCTCGGACACGCCGCTCTCGGACACGCCGCTCTCAGGCACGCTGACCGCGCGATCGGCTATCAAGCCCCAGGTCAGGAAGTCGCACGCCGCTCACCCTAGTCCCAGCTCCAATTGACCTCCCGTCAACGGCCTAGGCGCCAACTGAGAGCACCCGGTTGGTCCGGGCCACCTCGCCGAACCAGTGTGCGCTGGGCTTGGGTCGACGCTCGAAGGTGCCCGGGGCCACGGCCACCAGGCCGAACTTGGGCCCGTAGCCGAGGTGCCACTCGAAGTTGTCGAGGAGGCTCCACACGAAATACCCCCGGAGGTCGATCCCCTCCTCCAGGCACCGGTGCGCACTGGCCAGGGCCTCGGTCAAGAACGCGATGCGCTCGGTGTCGTCGGCCGTGGCGATGCCGTTCTCCGTGACCGCGACCGGTCGCCCGCTCACCGACGCGGCGCGGCGCACCGTGTGCTCGACCGCCCGGGGCCAGCGCTCGTCGCCCATTTGGGTCACGGGGACCCCCGGGTCGTTGGGCGCCAGCCCGTCGGGGCCGAAGTGCATGCGGGTGTAGCACTGCACCCCTACGAAGTCGTCCCCGCCGGTGGCGCGCAGGAAGACGTTCTCGAGCATCTCCTCGGCGGCGTCGCGCAGAGCCTCGCCCCCCTCCTCGGCCGTGATCTCCGCCATCGACAGCGTCAGGCCGACGGGGAACTCACCCGGCCCGGCCCGGAGCTCGTCCACCGCCAGGCGATGGGCCCGCACCATGGCCTCGTTCACCGCGGCGTACCGGGCGAAGTCCTCCTTCACACCGGGGGGATACTCACCCTGGAAATACCCCATGACGGCCACCACGTTGGGCTCGTTGATGGTGCAGGCCCAGCCGATGAGGTCGCCGAGGTGGGCGGCGGCCCGGCGCACGAAGCGGGCGAAGCGCTCGGGGGCGTCCGGCGCCTCCCAGCCACCCCGGGCGGACAGCCAGCGCGGGGTGGTGAAGTGGTGGAAGGTGACCACGGGCGCAATCCCGCGGCCGTGGCAGGCGGCGCAGAGGCGGCGGTAGTGCTCGAGCGCGGCGGTGGAGAACTCGCCTTCGGCGGGCTCGATGCGACTCCACTCGAGCGAGAAGCGGTAGGCGCCCAGTCCCATGTCGGCCACCAGCTCGACGTCCTCGCGCCAGCGGTGGAAGGAGTCGCACGCGTCGCCGCTCGGCTGGACCGTGCCCGACGTCGGCTCGTGCTCCCAGGCCCACCAGTCGTTGTTGACGTTGCCGCCCTCGATCTGGTGCGCCGCCGTCGCCACGCCCCAGACGAACCCCGGTGGGAACACGAGCTCGCCGGACGTCACGAGGGCGCAGGGTAGCCGCGGGGCGCCCGGACACGCCCGTCCTCACCGCCTGCGATCATGAGGCGCATGAGCGAGTCGTTGGAGTTTCTCGTCAACCTGCTCGACCTCGAGCCGATCGAGGTCAACATCTTCCGGGGTATCCAGCCCAACGAGGAGCGCCAGCGCGTCTTCGGCGGCCAGGTGGCCGGGCAGGCCCTCGTGGCCGCCGGGCGCACGGTCGACCATGGCCGCGTCCACTCCCTGCACTCGTACTTCCTGCGACCCGGCGACCCGACCGTGCCCATCCTCTACGAGGTGGACCGCATCCGTGACGGGAAGTCGTTCACCACGCGCCGGGTGGTCGCCATTCAGCACGGGCGGGCCATCTTCAACTTGGAGGCGTCCTTCCACGACCACGAGGAGGGGGCGATCGAGCACCAATTCGACATGCCCGACGTGCCCGACCCCGAGACCCTGCCGACGCTCTTCGAACGCCTGCAGCCCTGGCGGGAGGAGCGCGCCGAGTGGTTCGAGCGGCCCCACCCCATCGACCAGCGCCACATCGGCGAATTGCCCTGGCACCGCAAGGGGGCCGGCGGGGAGCCCTACCACCGCCTGTGGCTCCGGGCCGACGGCGAGCTGCCCGAGGACCCGCTGCTGCACGCCTGCGTGGCGACCTACGCCTCGGACATGTCGCTCTTCGACACCGTCCTGATGCCCCACGACGTGCGCTGGGACGACCCGGCGTTCATGGGCGCCAGCCTGGACCACTGTATGTGGTTCCACCGCCCGTTCCGGGCCGACGACTGGATGCTCTACGACATGGACTCGCCGGTGTCGGCCGGCGGCCGCGGCCTGGCCCGCGGTTTCCTCTTCGACCGGGCCGGCCGGCTCTGCGTCTCGCTGGCCCAGGAGGGCCTGGCCCGCCTGCGACGGGGACCGGTACGGGCTAGCGGGCTAGCGGGCTCCCATGGGGACGTAGTCGCGCTCCTCGGACCCGATGTAGAGCTGGCGCGGGCGGGCGATTTTGGAGTCCTGGTCGAGCATCTCCTGCCAGTGGGCCAGCCAGCCGGCCGTGCGGGGAATGGCGAAGAGGACGGGGAACATCTCGAGCGGGAAACCCATGGCCTGGTAGATGAGACCCGAGTAGAAGTCGACGTTCGGATACAGGCGCCGCGACGTGAAGTACTCGTCGCTCAGTGCGATCTCCTCGAGCTTGAGCGCGATGTCGAGCAGGGGGTTCTTGCCGGTGACCTCGAAGACCTCGTCGGCCGTCTTCTTGATGATCTTGGCCCGGGGGTCGTAGCTCTTGTAGACGCGGTGGCCGAAACCCTGCAGGCGCTGACTGCCGTGGCCGGCCTTCACCGTGTCGATGAATTCCGGCACGTTCTCGATGCTGCCGATGTCGGTCAGCATCCGGATGACGGCCTCGTTGGCCCCGCCGTGGCGTGGGCCGTACAGCGCGGCCGCGGCCGCCGCCGTGGCCGAATAGGGGTCCGAATGCGACGAACCCACCACCCGCATGGCCGTGGTCGAGCAGTTCTGCTCGTGGTCGGCGTGGAGGATGAACAGGACGTCGAGGGCGCGGGCGAGGACCGGGTCGGCCTCGAAGCGGGGCTCGGCCACCTTCCAGAGCATGGAGAGGAAGTTGGGGGCGAAGTCGAGCGAGTTGTCCGGGTAGACGAAGGGCATGCCCACGCTGAAGCGGTGGGCGGCGGCGGCCAGGGTGGGCATTTTGGCGATCAGCCGGACGATCTGCTTGTTGCGCGACTCGAGGTCGAAGATGTCCTTGGCGTCGAGGTAGAAGGTCGACAGGGCGGCGACGGCGGAGACGAGCATGCCCATCGGATGGGCGTCGTAGTGGAAACCCTCGAGGAAGCGCTTGCGCACGTTCTCGTGGATGAACGTGTGGTACGTGACGTCGTGCTTCCAGGCCTCGAACTGCTCCTCGTTCGGCAGCTCTCCGTTGAGGAGGAGGTAGGCCACCTCCAGGTAGGTCGAGCTCTCGGCCAACTGTTCGATCGGGTAGCCGCGGTAGCGCAGAATGCCGGCGTCGCCGTCGAGGTAGGTGATGGAGCTCTCACAGGCCGCCGTCGACATGAACCCGGGGTCATAGAACCAGACGCCGGGCAGCAGCTTGGCCCACTCCTCAGCCGATACACCGCCGTTGACGAACGGGATCTCTATGGACTCGCCGTTGCGGTTGTCCGTGATCGTGATGCTCTCGGCCACCGGTTGGCCCTCCAATTCCTGGTCTTGAGTGCCTCTCGATCCTATGACCACCATGTGCGTGCGGTCGACACGCGGGGGCCGGGCCGCCTCAGCTGCCGGGGGCGATCTGGAGGGTCTGCTGGACCTCCGTGCCCGCCGAGATGGCCTGGCCGGGTGGCGGGAGTACGACCACCGTGAGCACGTAGGTGGCGCCCGGCTTCACGCCGAAGGACTCCGTCGGCAGGGTCACCGAGGCCCCCCGGGCCGCCCCCGTCGTCTCGGTGTGCGACACGGTGGCGCCCGACGCCTGGTCGGCCACGGTGAAGCGCACGGACACCCGGGGCTCGTCGACCGACCCCAGGTTGCTCACCACCGCGGTCACGCCCAACTGCGACACCGGACTGATGACCGAGACACCGGCCGCCACGCCCTGGGGCGTCGGGAGCGCGGGCGGGTCGAGCCGGAGGGTGCGCAGCACGACGTAGTGCGACGCGAGCAACGTGGGGGAGGTGGCCAACAGGTCCACCTCGGCGGCGACCGTCCCGAGCTCCCAGCGCTGCGGGTCGGCCACCCAGACCGATGCCGGCAGGTGGGCATGCCCGGCCGCCGCACCCAGGGTCGCCCGCACCGAGCGGTAGAGCCGATCCGAGCGCGCCAGCAACGCGCCGGCGCCCGAAATGCGGTTGGTGGCCTGCGCGGCCGAGAGCGAGTTGGTCGACGCCGCGGGAACGTAGGCGTCGGCGGCGGACGTCCCGTTCGGCGGCACCGGCTGCATGCCGAGGAAGCCGTCGACGGCGGCGCGGAGCTCGCTCATCGATTGGGCCCGTTCGGCGAAGACGGTGGCGAAGTCGGTCCCGAGCGACCCGTCCGGCTCCGACGCCGCGGCCAGGGTGGCCCGGGAGGACTCGACGGCCGTCTCCTGTACGGCGTCGTCCAGGCCGGCCTGGAGCACCTGGCGGCTCTGTCCCTGCATGTCGGTGACCAGGCTGCCCACCATGGCCGAGGTGTCGTTGGACTGGTCGGCGACGACGTCGCCCTGCGCGGCCAGGGCGACGTTGGACATGGCGTCGTAGCCCTGGGACTGGCTCGAGACCCGGGTCAGCCCGCCGATGAGCAACGCGGCGACGACCGCCGCGGCGACCAGAAAGAGAACGGGCCGGGCGGATGATCGTCGGCGCGCGCGGCGTCGTGGCCTGCGTGGCGACATCGCCACAAGAAACTACAGCCGCAGTTGCCGGGTTACACCGCGAGGAAGGACGAGTCCGACGAGGCGTCCTTGGTGGTCAGCGTGCTCGCGCTGGAGCGCCACTGCACCGTCGGGGCGATGGCCCGGAGGTCCACCCGGTCGCGGAAGTGCTCAATGAGCCCGAGGATCCCCCGGATGACGTCGTCGGTCAGCAAGTGCGGCTGCAGGCCGAGGTCGAGGAGCTTGGTGTGGGCGGCCTGGAAATAGTGCTCCTCGTGCTCGACACGCGGGTTGGACAGGCCCTCGGCGATGTCCACGCGGGTCGGGCAGACCTTCTGGACCATGAGCGCCATGTCCCGCACGGAGAAGGATTCGGTGAACTGGTTGAAGACACGGAACTCGCCGCGCTCGGCCGGGTTCTCCACGGCCAGGGTGACGCAGGCCAGCGTGTCGCGGATGTTGAGCATGCCGCGGGTCTGGCCGCCGGCGCCGTAGACCGTCAGCGGGTGGCCGGTGACGGCCTGCACGCAGAAGCGGTTGAGGACGGTGCCGAAGACGCCGTCGTAGTCGAAGCGGGTGGCCAACACGGGATCGAGGTCGGTCTCCTCGGTCGACTGCCCGTAGACGATCCCCTGGTTCAGGTCGGTGGCCCGCAGGCCCCAAATGCGGCAGCCGAACATGATGTTGTGGCTGTCGTGCACCTTGGACAGGTGGTAGAAGGAGCCGGGTTGCTTGGGATAGGGCAGGACGTCGGTGCGGCCCTTGTGGGTGATCTCGATGAAGCCCTCTTCGATGTCGATGTTGGGGTAGCCGTACTCCCCCATGGTGCCCAGCTTGACCAAGTGGATTTCGGGGTTGATCTCCTGAATGGCGTACATCACATTGAGGTTGCCGACGACGTTGTTCACCTGCGTGTAGACGGCGTGCTCGCGGTCGATCATGGAATAGGGCGCCGAGCGCTGCTCGCCGAAGTGGACGATGGCGTCGGGCTGGGCCTCGGCCACCACTGCGTAGGTGAAGGCGGCGTCGGTCAGGTTCCCGATGCGCACGTCGACGCCGTGGCCCGAAATCTGCTCCCACTTGGTCACGCGGTCCTGGAGGGGCGCAATGGGCACCAGGCTGTCGACACCCATTTCGCGGTCGTACTCACGCCGGACGAGGTTGTCGACGACGGTCACCTGATGCCCGCGGGCTGACAGGTGCAGGGCGGTCGGCCACCCGAGGTAGCCGTCTCCTCCGAGAACCAGGATCTTCATTCGCACCCTTTGTTTTCGCTCAGGCTCCGCTTTTGTTACGGAGTTATGTCAAACACAATCATGGGCCAAACTGCTGAATCCCACCTGAGTGCCTGCTGGAATTCGCGTGAGAGCGGGACAAATCCTCGCCAGATCGGGCAAATTCAGCGAAATCTTGCGTCGGCGGGGCTCAATCGCCCCGGCAGCGCCGACCCCCGTGCGACGGGCGGATCACTCCCGTTCGGCTGAGTCGCCCCACAGCGCGCCCCGCAGGCCCGATGCCCGGGTGATCGGTCGCTCGACCGCTGTCCGGATGGAACCCTCGGTGCCTACCAGGATCAGGCGTTCTTGGGCTCTGGTCACGGCGGTATAGAGGAGCTCCCGGGTCAATAGGCGCGAGTCGGTGTTTGGCATGAGGAAGGCCACCGTCTTGAACTGGGACCCTTGGCTCTTGTGGACCGTCATGGCATAGACGGTGTCCACGGCGGCCAGTCGGGTCGGGCTCACCTGCGCGATGGAATCGCCACGCTCGAAGGCCGCCACCAGGCGGTTCTCCCCCGCGGCCACCACGACGCCGGTGTCGCCGTTGAACAGCTGCAAGCCGTAGTCGTTCTCCGTCACGATAAGCGGCCGACCCACGTACCAGCCCGAGCGGGAGGCGGAGCTGGCCGCGAACCCGTCCACCTCGGCCCGCAGCCAATTCTCCACATGCTGCATCCAGGCGGCGACGCCGTCGGGCCCACGCCGATGTGCGCACAAGAGGCGGAAGCCGCTCAACGCGGCGATGGCTCGCCCGGCGTCACCGGCACGGGCGGCCTCGAGTACATCTGCTCCACCGTTCACGGCGAGCGTGCGCACCGTCCCGAGCGCGGCGAGCGACGAAGGCTGTGCGGCATCCACCTCGATCCACTCGACGTTGGTCCCCTGGCGAGCCAGCACCTCCATGACGGTGTCGGCCTCCCCGCGCCGGATCGCATCGGCCAACTCGGCGATCGCCCCGCCGAACCGGTGCACCGTCTGGAGCACCACGATGCCGTCACCGATGGAGCCAGCCGTGTCCCCCGGACCGCCGGACCCGCCGGGCGCCGCTTGCCCCGTGGCCTCCGCCAACTCCGTTCGTGCGGTATCGCTGATGCACAGTCCCTGCGCCGCCGGTCCGACGATGTCGCCCAGCACCGCACCTGCCTCGACCGAGGCCAGCTGTTCGGGGTCCCCGACGAGGATGAGGCGGGCATCGGGCCGCACCGCCTCGACCAAGCGGGCCATGAGGGACAGGGGCACCATCGACGTCTCGTCGACCACCACGACGTCGAGAGGTAGGCGGTTGAGCCGATTGTGGCGGAACCGGGTCCGGTTGCCCGGGTTGAAACCGAGCAAGCGGTGCAGGGTCACCCCGCTCAGGGCGCGCAGGCGCTCCTTGACGTCGTCGCCGACCGGCATGTCGGCCGCCCCGGTCCGAACGGACTCCTCCAGGCGGGCAGCCGCCTTGCCGGTCGGTGCGGCCAGGGCCACGAGCGGGGGGCGGCGACCGGCGGCAACGGCCTGAGCGTCGAGCAGCGCCAGCACCCGCGCCACGGTCGTCGTCTTGCCGGTCCCGGGCCCGCCGGCCACCACCGAGACCGAGCGCAGGACGGCCGTGGCGGCGGCCAGACGTTGGAGATCGGGGCTGTCGTCGTCGGGACTGCTCTCCCGCTGTCTCCGGCCGAACAACTCGTCGAGCCCGCAGGCCAGCGCACCGAGGTCGACCCCGGGCGCCGGGGTCGCCGCCCGTTCCAGCAGGTCAGCTGCCACCTGGCGCTCGTCCGTCCAGAGGCGATCCAGGTAGAGCGTGCTTCCCGCCAGATGCAATGGGCGGTCGTCACCGACCAGCGGGCTCCGGGCCAGCAGTGAGACCCATTCGGCGTGGTCGGGCCAGCCGAGCTCGTCGAGGTCCACCGCGGTGTCATTGTCGGTGCTGGCGGTGGACCTGATCGTGGCCAGGTCCACACAGACGTGACCGAGCCGCGGCGCCCGGGCGGCGAACGCCGCAGCCAGTCGGACCCGTTCGTCTTCCACGCCTACCAGCCGGCCGATGCGCAGGGCGACGTGCACGTCCGAGGTCGAGAGCAGCCCGGCCCGGTTGAACTCCGCGAGCAATCCGGATATCCCCAAGGCCAGGTCGCTGTCGTAGCGGTCGGACTCCTCGCCCTTTTCGACCCCGTCGAGCAATGTCACGGAGCCCCCTGCTCGAAGAGTTCGCTCAATGCTTCAATGAGGGCTGCGGGCGGGCACCATGACCAGACGCCACACGGATTGTCGTCGACCACCGTGGGCTCCAGTGCGCTCATACCGCGGACGAAGAGGTAGAGCACGCCACCGAAGTGCGTGTCGGGGTCGTAGCCGGGCAGCCGCCAACGCAGATAGCGGTGCAGGGCCGTGCAGTAGAGCAGCGCCTGGAGCGGGTAGTGGGCTGCCACCATTTCCGCCTGGACGGCATCGGGGCGGTAGTGCCAGGCGGTCAGCGTGTCCTCGGGCATGCCCAGCTTGTTCGTCTTGTAGTCCGCCAGCACGAATCGGTTCCCGTCGGTCCGGAGGACCAGGTCCAGGCTTCCGGTGAGATAGCCCCGGAGCGGACGGGTCATCGACGAATCGCGCAGCCGCGGCGCGTACTTGGCCACGGGATCGTCCGGGGGCAGGTGCCGCTCGAGCAGGTCCGCGATGGCGCTGACCTGCAGCGTCGACGCCCCAGACGGCGAGTCGCCCCCCACCAGCGGGATCTCGAAGGTCAGTTCGTCCAACCGGTCGAGCCGGGTCACGTCGCGCAGGGCTCGGCCCCCGACGAGGGGTCCGAGGGAGCTGGTGACGGCCGTGCACAGACCCGCCACTACCTTGGCGCTGTCCCCGAGGTCGACGTTGCGCCAGGAGGACTCCATGGCCACCGCCTCCCCGACCGCCAACTCCAGATCGGGTGCCTCGAAATCGAGATGCTCGAAGACGCCATGGATCACCGTGCCAACTGCGGCGCCTCCGGGCATGTCGGCCAACCACAGCCCGACGTCGCGTCCGACCTCACCCAGCAGGCTCGGCGTCTCCGCCACGACGGGGATCGACAGCACCTCCTCATCGACGGTCATCGGCGTCTCGGGCTCACTGCCAATGGCGGGCTGCTCGTGCACGGACCGGGTGATGCTCGAGTACGACGCTCGGCGCCACTCGGTGTCCAGGGTACGGTCAAAGCAGGCTGCCTCGAGCTCGGGCGCCGCACCGGCGTCGACATGCCAGTGCACGTCGGGCGTCGGGCCGACCCGCTCGACCGAAACGCTGGAGCCGAGCGCCTGCGCCTTCGCCTCCACGTCGGCGTCCTTGCGGACCTTGGCCCCGTAGGGAGGCACCAGGCCGTCAGGCTCGCGGTCGAAAAGCAGCCGGGCCAGCGGGGAGTGTTGGCTGTCCGCCGCGCCGGCCCACCACAGGACGGCCTGGTGTCGGGCCCGGGTCAGGGCGACATAGCAGAGGCGCAGGTCTTCGCCTCGCCCCTCCTCGAGCTCCCACTTTTGGTGCTTCACGAAACTCGGCCCGTCGTGGCCCACGTCGATCGTCCGATGCATGTCGTTGTCGGGATCGTGGAAGACGGGCACGTCGTTGCGACGCGTCCAGCCGTCCCACATGAAGGGGCAGTAGACGACTGGGAATTCGAGACCCTTGCTGCGATGGATCGTGATGACCTGCACGGCCTCGGCGTCGGACTCGAGGCGCCGCGCCCGCTCTTCGTTGTCGCCATCGCGTGCTGCGTCGCGAATGCGCCGCCCCAGCCAGGTGGCCATCGCCGTCGGGCCGAGCCCCTCGGAGACCCCGGCCTCGTGCAGGAGCTGCGCGATGTGACGCAGGTCGGTCATGAACCGCTCGCCCAGCGGACGCTCGAGCACGCGACCGGGGACACCGCGGGCGCTGCACACGGTCTCGAACAGCGAAGCCACTCCCTGGTCACGTAGCAAGACGGCCCACTGGTGCAGCGACCAGTGGAGGTCTTCCCAGGCGGCCTCTCCCGCCCCCGCCACCTCTTCCGCGCTCCAGCCCACGAAGCAGGTCAGCGCCACGAGCGAGGCCCGATCCCGCGCCGTCGGGCGCTCGAGCGCCTCGAGCAACCGCAGCCATTCCCGGGCCGGCGCGGTGGCGAAGACCGACCCGGCCCCACCGATGACCGCCGGCACCCCGACCGCCAACAAGGCGTCGCGCACCAGCGTCGCATGCGAGTTGGCCCGCACGAGCACGGCGATGTCGCCGGGGTCGAGCGTGGTGCGGAAGGCCTCGGTCGCGTCGCGACGGGTCGCCACGAGCTCGGGGCGGGCCTCGAGCAACCGCACGACGTCCGCCGCCAGGTCCCGGGCGATGGCGCTGCGTGCGTCGGCCGCCCTGGGCTGCTGCTTGGACGGGGTCAGCGGGACAAGTCCGTCCTCGGCGTGGAGCATTCGGAAGCGCAGGGGAGCCGACACGGGCGCACCCTCGAGGCGCGGTTTCTGGTGGGCGTCGGCCGCACGGATCTGCCGGTACGTGATGTCCTCGTAACCGAGTTGCGCGTCGGCGAAGAGCGCGTCGTAGGCCTCGAGCAGTCCTTGATCACTGCGCCAGTTGACGTCCAGCGTCCATTCCGACTGCACCACTTTGTTGGCGGTGAGGTACGCGTGGACGTCGGCACCGCGGAAGGCATAAATGGCTTGCTTGGGATCCCCGATGAGCACCAGGGTCGCTCCACCCAGCCCGAACGCGCGGTGCATGATCTCCCACTGCACCGGGTCGGTGTCCTGAAACTCGTCGACCAGGACGACGTCGAAGCGCTCGCGTAGGCGCCCGCACGCGACCGGTCCTCGCACCGGGTCGGCCAGCGTGTCGCGCAGGCGCAGCAACACGTCGTCATACGTCAGGATCTTGAGCGTCTGCTTGCGCTCCTTCATTTCGTCGCGCACAGCCTTGGCGAAGCGCCGCCTGATCGACGGCTCGTCCTGGGCGTCCGAGAGCAGGGGCACGATGTCTGCGTCGGGGTGGCCCAGGACGAACTTGGCGATGTCGATGGCCGCCTCGCGGGTGAACTTCAGCGGGTTGGGCCGGCTGGCGAACTTGCGCAGGTAGAGGTCGTCCACGACCTCATCCATCAGGTCACTCACGTCCTCGACCAGCGTGACCTCCCGGTCGACGTCACCTGCCGTACCCAGGCCGTAGAGCACCTGGAGGCAGAACCCGTGCGTCGTCTCGATGGTGGCGGCATCAAAGTCGGCGATGGCCTTGCCCAGACGATCGCGACGGGCCTCGATCTCCTCAGTCGTTCCCCGGGCCAGCAGCGTCACCACCTCGTCCTCGGGGTGCCCGTCAGGACCGGCGCCGCCCAGCACGCCGACGAGTCCTTCGAACGCACGCACCAGCCGTTCCCGCACCCGCTCCCGGAGCTCACCAGTGGCCATCCGCGTGAAGGTGATGACCAGCAGGCGGTCGATGGGCAGGATCCCCTCGGCGACGTAGCGCGTCGTGAGAGCCGCGATCGTGAAGGTCTTGCCCGTCCCCGCGCTGGCCTGCAACAGCGTCATGCCCGTGGGCAGCTCTCCGCAGACGTCAAAGGGCCGGGGGTCGGCTGGTGACGTCGTCGACATGGTCACCGGTCAACCAGTTGTTCGTGGGCCAGCAATCCGTCCCAGAGACGACGGGCGTAGACACCGAAACGCGACCGCTCGGAGACCTCCCATGCTGCTTCGTCACCTCGCGGTACGCCCGAGCACGAGAGGAGCTCGTCGAAGGGCAGGCCCGGGCCCAGCACGAGGGCGTGTTCAGGCTCCTTGTCCTCTTTCGTCACCCTGAAGCCCGAGGCCCAGGCGTCTGACGCCGGTCGTGCAGGATCCTTACCGCTTGCCACCGCCTCCGCCCACGCCGCCGACGTCCGGCAATACAACGGCAAGGGTTCGCGCATACCGCGGCCGAAAAGGTCCACCAGATCGGAGAGATGCCGAAACGCGACGTCCCGACGCGTCGCCGCGTCCGAGCCGAGGGGTCCCACATGCGCCGTCGTTATGGTGAACCGGTCATTCCGGCTCCGCCCGATGGTGCACGCTTCGAAGGCCCGCTCCGGGAAGGTCGCCGACAAGGCCAAGAGGCGCAACCAGGCGATGAGCCGGGGTGCCGGGCCGAGCTTTGAGTACGTCACGGTCTGCACGACGTCCCCGCGCAGTCCCGCCACGGTGCCCACGACACCCCTCGATCCGCCCAGGTTCACGTCGACATCGAGCGATGCCGCGAGCAAGGGGCTCGTGCCGGCTCGCACCAGCTCGTCGAGCGGACCCACGATTTCGTTCAGCAATGTGTCGGCCAGACGCCCGGGGGGCAGCGCACCGCGGGCCACCTCCGCCCTCACGCATTCCTCATGCGTTCCGCCGGCCAGTCGCGCCTGAAGGATCCGATCGGCGATTTGCCACTCTTCGAGCTTGTTGAGCTCAATCGGGATGGCATCTTCGAAGTCCCTCGTCTTGTCGCGTAGCGAGATGCTCAGGCGTTCACGCAAGAAGGCGCGCACTGGGTGGCGCAGGAACCGTTCCAGCTGGTCCAGTCCAACGGATGCGGTGTCGTAGTCGGCAAGAGCTTGGGCCAGGAAATCCGGCGGACGGTGGCGGGGCGCCAGCGCCGCCCGGGCCCCGGCCAGATGCAGCCGGTCGAAGCTCCAGGCCGTCGTACCCACTACCTCGCCCGCCTCGAAGTTGCGAGGATCGAATGGTTGTAGCGGGTGGGCCACCACGATGAGATCGCGAGCGCGGGTTCCGTCGGGGCCACGCACGGTGTGATCCACCACGTCGAGCAGCTCGCCGACAGGGACGGCCGGGGGGCGATGCAGATTGGAGCGTTCGTCACGCCCCGAATAGGTGATGACCAGGTGGTCGCGGGCCGCCAACAACGCGTCCAGCAGCAGTTGGCGGTCCTCGCTGCGAGGGTCGCGGTCACCCACCCGGGGCGCCCGTGCCGTCAGGTCGTCGCCGTCTTTTTCTATGTGGCGAGGAAAGCTCCCGTCGTCCAGCCCGAGCAGGCACACGACCCGGTGGGGGATCGAGCGCATCGGGACGAGGGTGCAGACGGTCAGGTGTCCGGTACGGAAGTTCGCACGGGTCGGCCGACCCTTGAGCCGGTCGGCCAGGAGAGAGCGCACGTCGTCACAGCTGAGTTCCACCGCGCTGACCACGCTTTCGACCGTGGCCTCTTGGACCAGGCCGTCGAGCAGCGTGGTCAGTTCGGCCCGTTGCCAGGCGTCGCGCCGGGCCGTGGCGCTCAGGGCGTCGGTGGTCCAGGCCAAGACTTCCGCCCATTCGCCGATACTGCGGTCGCCGTTCAACGCGTCCAACACCTGCTCGAGGCGTTGGAGGAACTCGGCGAAGCGCCCCGTCAGGTCGATATCGCCGTTATCGACGTCGTCGAGCGGGAGTGCACCACCGAACAGACGCTGACCTTCTTCGGCCATGGTGACACCGAGCAAGATGCGGTCCACACCCGACTCCCACGTGTTGGCCGCGATATCGGACAGCTGGAACGAGGCGCGGTGCTCGGCGTCGAAGCCCCACCGGACGAAGGAGCCCTGGACCCACTCCTCGAGTCGTAACAGGTCGTCGTCGCCGAAACGGAACCGTCGTCGGACCGGGTCGCGGCCGGCCAGGTCGAGCACCTCGGTCGCCGTGATGCGGGCGGTGGACAAGTCGAGCACCTCGGCCAGGACACCCAGCACCGGGTTGGTCTGGCGCAGCGATCGGTCGGCCAGGCGGATTTCGAGGGAACGGCTCGGATCCCCGGGTCCTTCGCTGTTCCCGCCCCGGTCCCCGCCCCCGCCGGCATCGCCACTCAGGTCGTGGCCCCCGAAGGTGGCCTGAATGAGCGGGGCGAAATGCTCGATGTCGGGACACATCACGATGATGTCTCGGGGTTCGAGGGTCGGGTCGTCCTCGAGCAGGTGGAGGATGGCGTCGCGCAACACCTCGACCTGGCGGCCGCGCCCGTGACAGGAATGGACCCGCACGCTGTCGTCGCCCTCGTCGAGGAGAGGGCGGGGGTCGGCGCCGCTGCCGGCCACGCCTGACGGCGCCCGGTCGAGACGGATGTCGTCCTGCAGTCGGCCGAGCAACGTCATCGGATCGTCGGCTTCGTTGCTCCTCGAGCCCTCCGTTGCCCCCGGCGCTGCGTCGTTCACCGAGTCGCCGTCCGCCTGTGCGCCGCCCAGCACGAGCTGCATCTCCCGGGCGTCGCGTCCCCACGACGCCAGCAAGGGGTTGTGCGGCGCCGTCACCGTGGGATCCTGGCTGCGCAGCATGAACCGTGATGCGGGGCCGACCCCACCCGACTCGGCCAGTCGGCACCAGAGGGCCGGGGAGGGGTGGAGCAGGAACAGATGCACGTCCCGACCCTCCGCCATGGCGTCGAGCACGTCGAGATAGCTGGCCGGCAACCGGGTCAGCCCGAACAGCGACAGTCGGGGAGGCAGGTCGAGGAGTTCAGGTTGGTCACGGAGACGCCCACAGGACTCGACCAGACGTTCCGCCGGGCTGGGGCATCCGATGCGGGCCCGCAGGAGGCGCCAGAGCTGGGCCTGCCAGGGAGACTCCCCCGCTTCATCCCCCGGTGGACCGTCACCGTCACCGTCACCGCGACCCGCACCTTCGGCCACCCCCGCCCAGGCCTGAAGCATCTCCGGCCGGTGGACCGCATAGCGGTCGAACAGGTCGGCCACGTGGCGAATGCTCGAGAAACGCTTCGACCCCTGCACGGTCACGGAGTTCTCGATGTGCTGGGCCAGCGGCGCCAACCAGGGGTCGTCGAAGTGCTCAGCGACGACCTCCATCAGCGGCCACACGGCCCGCTCGGGGAGCCAGGGGTCCTCCTTGGGTTCGGTACCCGAGGCGCTCGCCAGCGCCGCCGAGATCAACGCGCCCGGGAACGGGAAGTCGATGTTGGCGCAGACGCCGTCGTGCCCTCCGGGGCGAGCGCCCAACGTCGCCGAGAGCCGCTGGGTCAGCCATCGTTCGATGCCCCGGCTGTGCACGGAGACGACCTCGGGCGTCATGGGATCGTCGAGCGGGTCCGCCACCAGCTCGGCCAGCATCGTCACCAGTGCGTCGGTGCGGTCGGAGCGGTGGACGTGCAGCACCCCGGCAGAGTACGTCGCCGTTGTCACCGTTCCGCCGGACCGCGCGTGACAGCGCAACGTGCCTGTTCGCGGCCGGACCGGCCCGTGACCGGGGCCAGGTTGGGCTCAGGCCGGCGTGCCGGTGCCGGCACCCCCCTCGGGCAGGGCCAGCAGCGTGCCCTCGGGGTACTCCTCGTCGTCTTCGAGCTCGACGGCCTGGAGGCGGCGTGGCGTGCGATCGACGGGGGACAACTCGGAGATTTCGGCGGAGCCCGCGCCGACGACGCCAAGGTCGGGGAAGCGGCGAGCCGTCACGAGGACGCGGTTCTCGAACGAGCCGACCACCTTGTTGTAGGCCTCCACGCTCGAGGTCAGGCTGCGCTGCAGCGTCTGCATGTGGCCGCCCATTGTGCGGAGTCGCTCATAGAGTTCGGCACCCAGCTTCTGCACTTCGCGTGCGCTTTCGGCCAGGGTCTCCTGCTGCCAGCTCAACGCGACCGTCTGCAGCAGGGCGATCAGGGTCACAGGTGTGGTGAGCAGCACGCCGCGCGACATGGCGTACTCCTGGATGCCGGGGTCGGCGTCGAAGGCGGCGGCCAGGAGCTGGTCGCCCGGTATGAACGCCACCACCATCTGCGGCGACGGCGCGAACTGCTTCCAGTACTCCTTGCCGGCCAACTGGTCGATGTGGGTGCGCACGAGGCGGGCGTGGCGGGCCTGGCACACGGCGCGCGCCGCGTCGTCGTCGGCGTCGAGCATCTCGAGAAAGGCGTCGAGTGGCACCTTGGAATCGACGACCACTTCACCGCCACCGGGCACGTGCACGACCATGTCGGGGCGCAGTCGGCGATCGTCCGACGCCTTGGTCACCTGTTCCTCGAAGTCGCAGTGGGCCACCATCCCGGCCATCTCGGCCACCCGGCGCAGTTGCATCTCCCCCCAGCGACCCCGCGTCTGGGGCGACCGTAATGCGGTGACGAGGTTGCGCGTCTCGCGCTGCAGCTGCTCGTGGCCCTGGTGCAGCTGGGTCACCTTCTCGTTCAGGCCCTCGTAGGCGCCCTGGCGCGCCACCTCCATCTGCTGCAATCCGCGCTGGTACTGGGTCAACGACTCGCTCAACGGGTGCAGCAGCTCCTCGATGGCCTGCTGGCGCTGGGACAGGTCGCCTTGCGCGGCGGTGCGGACCTCGTCGAACTTGGTCGAGGCCAGAACGAGGAACTGCTCGTTGTTCTTGGCCAACGCCTCTGCGGAGAGCTCGGCGAAGGTGCCGGTCAGCCGGGCGCGCTGTTCTTCGGCCCGTGCCGCATCCTCGACCTGCGCGCGCTGCACGAGGTCGAGCTCGGCCAGGGCCACCGCCCGCGCCGTCTCGGCCGCCGCAGCGGCTTCCGACGCGGCGCGGAGCCCTTCGGCCTGCGCCGCCACCGTCGCCTGCGCGTCCGTCAGCCGGCCTTGCGCCAGGCGTGCCGCGCCCGAGGCGTGGGCGCTCCGCAACAGGCACACGACGCCGAAGAGGAGCCCGATGGCGAGCCCGACCACGATTCCGATGACCATGTGGCCAATGTAACGATGGGGTGTCTCAACTTCGGGGACCGTTGTCCCAGGCACGAAACCCGCAGCGGGCCACGCCTGCCGGCTCGCCGATTCGGGGTCGTCCCGATGCGCCGCAGCCGGTAGCGTGACCCGAATGGCGTTCAGGCTCGGTGGTGGCACCCGAAGTGCCCGTGTGCACGAGGAGCCCGAGGTTCGGGAGGACCAAGGAAGAGGAGGCACCGGTCGCCCCTCCCGCCGTGCCCCTCGCCATGGAGCAGCCGCTCTGGCCGCGCACGATTCCCGAACCGCACGAGATCGACCGGATGTTCGCTCAGGTGTTCGCGCTCGTCGCCGAGGGCATCGCCGGCGCCACGCACGCGCTGCTGGCGGGGGATCGCGACGCGGCCAAGGAGCTCGTCAAGCGGGACGAGGTGGTCGACAAGCTGATCGGTCAGATCATGCACACGGTGCAGGACGAGCTCGTGCACGGCGACACCACGGCGGACGAGCGCCGGGAGTACGTCGCCATCCTGCGCATGCTGCCCGACATGGAGCGCAACGGCGACCTGGCCGAGCACATCGCACGCCGGGCCGCCCGTGGCCTCGGCGCCGAAATGTCCGCCCGCAGCCGCGGGCTCGTCGAGCGCATGGGCGAGGTCACGACGACCATCTGGCGCGAGACGGCCGACGCGTTCGCCGAGCGGTCGGCCGAGGCCGCCACCTACATCGACGACCTGGACGACGAGCTGGACGACCTGCACGTCACGCTGACGGCCGAGCTGGTGTCGGGCTCGATGCCATTGCCCGTGGCCATCGAGCTGGCCATGGTGGCCCGCTTCTACGAGCGCTTCGGCGACCACGCCGTCAACCTGGCCCGCCGCATGGCCAGCCTGGTCACCGGCGTCCCCGAGCCGGTTTCGTCGGGGGCGGACTGAGGGCCGACGTCCGAGGGCCGGGGACCGGAGCGGCGGACAGAAGGACGATGGCGCCGGCGCCGATCGAAGCGGCCCGGCGCCCGATCACGGGCGACGGAGCTCCTCAGCCCCGCCGGGCCAGCAGCTCCTCGGCGATCTGCACCACGTTGAGCGCGGCGCCCTTGCGCAGGTTGTCGCCCGTGACGAAGAAGGCCAGTGAGTTGGCGCCACCCTGGGCCCGCCGGATGCGGCCGACGTAGGAGACGTCGCGGCCGGCCGCCAGGAGCGGCGTCGGCAGCTCGGCCAGCTCGACGCCCGGCGCCCGCGCCAGCACCTCGGTGGCACGCTCGGGACTGAGGGGGCGTTCGAACTCCGCCACGACGGCGGCCGAGTGGCCGGTGAAGACCGGCACGCGCACGCAGGTGGCGGTGACGGCGAGGTCGGGCAGGCCGAGGATCTTGCGGGACTCGTTGCAGTACTTCTGCTCCTCGTCCGTCTCGAACGAGCCGTCGTCCACGATCTTGAACTGCAGCGGGATCACGTTGTGCGCAATGGGCACCGGATAGACCGAGAGCGGCGGGTAGTCGACCGCCGAGCCGTCGAAGGTGAGGTCGGCCGCCCGGTCCGCCGTCTTGGCCAGCTGCTCGGACAGCTCGCGCACCGCCTCGACGCCGCCGCCGGACACGGCCTGGTACGACGCCACGATGAGCCGGGTCAGGCCGGCCTCGTCGTGCAGCGCCTTGAGGACCGGGATGGCCACCATGGTGGTGCAGTTCGGGTTGGCCACGATCCCCTTGGGGATGGACGCCAGCGCGTCCGCGTTGGCCTCGGGGACGACGAGTGGCACCTCGGGGTCGAGACGCCAGGCCGACGAGTTGTCGATGACGATGGCGCCGGCGGCGGCCAGGCGGGGGGCCAGCCAGCGGGAGACGTCCGCGGGGGCCGAGCAGAGCGCGAGGTCGATGCCGGAGAGGTCGGCCGTCGCCGCGTCCTCCACCGTGACCTCGCCGTCGCCCCACGGGAGGGTGGAGCCGGCCGAGCGGGCGGAGGCCAGGTAGCGCATGGAGTCCACTGGGAAGGCGCGCTCGGCCAGGATGGCGCGCAGGACGACGCCGACCTGCCCGGTCGCTCCGACGATGGCGATGCGCATCGCGGAATTCTACGGGATGGCCGCCGGTCCCGATTCCGGAGGGTCGGGCGCGCTCTCCACCGCCCGCAGTGTCGGCGTCGTGGCGTGCCAGACGTCCGCCAGCACGGCGAGCACCTGATCCGCCGTGCCGAACTCCCCGAGATGGCTCTCCCCCGGGCGCACGACGAACTCGACGTCGGGCAACAGCGCGGCGGCGCGGCGCGCGTCCTCTATGCCGACGAACGGGTCGGCGTCGCCGTGCCACCAGTACACCGGCACGGCCACGTCGGCCAGATGGAAGCCCCAGGGCCGACCGAACAGGACGATGTCGTTGACGAAGGCGCGGCACTGGTGGCTCGTCCCGGACACCAGGTCGTCGATGAACATGGACTCGATTTCGGGTTGGCCGAGGACGCGGCGGTCGCCCTCGGGCAGGATCATGCCGAAGGCGTTGAAGGCCAGGTGGGCGATCGGCGTCGCCACCTTGACCAGATTGGTGAGCGCGGCCCCGAGCGGGACGCGCAGCAGCGGGAGCACGGCGTTGTAGCGCCGGGCCGCGGCCAGCAGGCCGTGCACCTCCTCCTCGTCGCCGGTCGTGGGCACGACCGGCCCGAGCAGCCCGGCCGCCACCACGCGCGACGGCAGTTCGTGCGCGCAGGCCAGCGCGTAGGGGCCGCCCCCCGACAGCCCGACCACCATGAAGCGCTCGTGGCCCAGCCGGTCGGCGACCAGGGCCACGTCGGGCGCCCAGTCGCGCATGTGTGCGTAGGTGTGGTCGGTGGAGTCGCCCACGCCCGGGCGCTCCAGGCAGACGAGCCGCAGGCCGAGTTCCTCGGCGGCCCGGCGGCCGATCAGCGGGACCTGCCGGCGGGCGCCCGGCGTGCCGTGGAACCACAGCACCAGCGGCCCGGTGGGGTCGCCGTACTCGGCGAAGCCCAGCCGGCGTCCGTCGGCCAGGGCGATGGTGCCTTCGAGGCGGGGCGGTGGGCAGGGCGCGACGCCGAGCGGTGACACGAGGGGGGTCCTTTTCGTTCTGGTGTTCTGGTGTTTTATGGCGGGGCGGGTGGGTCGGGCCGGGTCGGGCCCGGGGGGGCCAGGCCACCAGGGGGATCCTGCTACGTAACGCCGGTCGCGCCTGCTCCTTGTGGCGGGCAGCGCATCTGGGCCTTTATGTGTGCCGGCGCCTCTGCGGTGCTCTTCCGAATTCTGGGCGAAATCGGAAGGGCTCCCCCATAGTCACCCGCTCGGACATGGACCGGTGACGGGCCTTCGTCCGCTTGCTGTCTCAGACCTCGAGCCGCCGCCGTCCCTCGAGGGCCCGCCCCAGCGTCAGCTCGTCGGCGTACTCGAGGTCACCGCCCACGGGGAGCCCGCTGGCCAGTCGGGACACCACCACGCCCAGTGGGGCGACCTCGCGGGCGACCAGCATGGCGGTGGCCTCCCCCTCGAGGGTCGGGTTGGTGCAGACGATGGCCTCCCGGATGGCGCCCTCCCGGATCCGGTCGAGCAGCTCGTTCAGTTTGAGCTGCTCGCGGCCGATCCCGTCGAGGGGGCTCAGTGCGCCGCCGAGCACGTGGTAGCGGCCCTTGAAGCCGGTGCGTTCGACGGCCACGATGTCGCGCGGGTCCTCCACCACGCAGATCACCTTCGGCGTCGCGCCGGTCGTCGTCGCACACCGCGCACAGCTGTCCGATCTCGGCCACGTTGAAGCACACCGCGCACAGCGTCGTGCGCTCCTTGACCGCCACGATGGCGTCGGCCAGGCGGCGGGCGTCCTCGTCCGGCACCTTGAGTACGTGGAAGGCGATGCGCTGGGCCGACTTGGGACCGATGCCGGGCAGCCGGCCCAGTTCATCGATGAGCGCGCGAAGGGGTCCGGTGTACATCTAGCCGGAGACCTCGCTGGCCCCGGGGAATGCCTCGAGGAGGCGGGCCTCGGCCGCCTGGGCCTGATCGGTCTGGTCCGCCGCCGGCTGGTCGGCGAAGTCGGACGGGTCGAACGCCTCGTCCTCGACGGGGTCGTCTGCGGCGACGACCGCGGCGCGACCACCACCGCCACCACGACCACCACCGCCACTCGCCGCCGGCCCCGGCGGCCGGGACGGTGCGGCGCCGCCCGAGGGCGGCCCCGCGGGGTCGTCGTCCACGTCGAGCACGAGCCTCACCGGCGTGCCGAAGTGCTCGGCCAGCTTGGCCTCGACCGCCGGCGCCATTTCGACGCAGCGATCACGGTGCGCCGCGTTGGGGAGAGCGAAGTGCGCGCCGGCGTCGTCGACGGAGACGAAGCGGCCGGCGCTGTAGAGCGCCTTGGCCCGGGCCGGCAGGGCGCGCAGAATGCCGTCGCCCCAGGCCTCGGTCAGGCTGTCCCGGTCGACGCCGGCGACGGACGCCGGCGTGGCGGCCGCCGGCGGGGCGCTCGGGACGGAGGGCGGCGGCGCCTCGACCGCGGCCGGCTCGCCCGGCGCCGGGTCGCCCACCTCGACCGCGGGCACCTCCGCCGCCGCCCGCTTGTTCCGCCGCACCGCGCCGAGGGACGGGCGCCCGCCGGCCCCGGCCCCGGCCCCGGCCGCCTCTCCGTCATCGGGCGCCGCCGCGGTGTCGGGAGTCGGCGCCGGTTCGACCGGCGGCGGAGCGACGGCGGCGGCGCTCCTGGCGCGCCGTCGGACGCGGGAAGGCGGGGGCGCCCGAGAGCGCGCGCTCGAGCGCCGAGATGCGGTCGGCCAGCGCCTCCGAGCCCGAGTCGAGGTCGGGCCGCACGGCGCGCACGAGGCCGATTTCGAGCACCACCTGCGCGTCCGGGGCGTCGCGCATGTCGACCAGCGCCTGCCCCAGGATCTCCATGCTGCGCACGACGCGCGGCAGTCCCATCGCATCGGCCAGCGTCGTGAAACGCTCCCGCGCCGCGCCCGAGACGGCGCACAGATCGGGGGCCAGCGCGGCCAGGAAGACCTGGCGCAGGTCGTCGATCAGCTCGGTGGCCAGTTGCTGGGCCCCCCAGCCGCCGGCGAGCAGGGTGCTGATGGCCACCAGCACCGCCGCCGGCTCGCCCTCGGCCATGGCGTCGAGCACGCGGGCCAGCTCGGGCCGGGCGGCGTCGGTCGAGCCCGAGGCCACCACCTGGTCCAGGGCGGACAGCGCGTCGCGGGCCGAGCCGCGGCCCCGGCGCACGGCCGCCTGCACCGCCTCCTCGTCCAGACCCAGACCCGCCGACTCGTTGACCGACTCGAGCAGGTCGTGCAGGGTCTCGGCCCCCAGCAGCCGGAACTCGAGATGCTGGGTGCGGCTGCGGATGGTCGGCGGGACCTTCTGCGGGTCGGTCGTGGCCAGCACGAAGACGACGTGACTCGGCGGCTCCTCCAGAGTCTTGAGCAGCGCGTTGGCCGCCGCCGTCGAGAGCATGTGCACCTCGTCGACGATGTAGATCTTCCAGCGGCCGGGCGTGCCCAGCCCCGCGTGCGCCACCAGGTCGCGCATGGCGTCGACCCCGTTGTTCGACGCCGCGTCGAGCTCGTGCACGTTGAGCGACGTCCCCGCGGTGGTGTCCACGCACGAGGCGCACACGCCACACGGCTCGCCGTCGACCGGCGCCTCGCAATTGAGCGCCTTGGCCAGAATCCGCGCCGACGACGTCTTCCCCGTCCCGCGTGGCCCGCTGAAGAGGTAGGCGTGCGACACCCGGCCGTCGCGCACGGCGCTGCGCAGCGCGCGCACCACGTGGTCCTGGCCCTTGAGTTCGTCGAACCGGCCCGGCCGGAAGCGCCGGTACAACGAGACGAAGGGGGCGTCGGCCATGGCGGCCGAGCCTACCCATGCGCTCCGACAGCACGTCCCGGTGCTCGGTACGGCGGCCAGGTTGGCTACGGCACCCGGCCAGACCCGCTGAGAGCTGCTGCCTTCCGACCCTGACTCGATTCACGAGCGGCCGTTGCGCAGGACCCGGCCGCCGCACCCAACATCGGGAACGTGCAGCTGAACAGGCTAGCGGCTCACCCCGCCGGAGGCGGGCGGACAGCGGCCTCGCTACACCACCAGCACGGCGCAGGAGGCCCGGTCCATGACCCCTTTGGGCACGCCGGAGAGCTGGCGGGTCCCGTGGTGGTCCCGCGACCCGACGATGATCAGGTCGGCCTCTTCCTCGGCCGCCACCCGGGTGATGGCGTCGACCGGGTCGGCCAGCACCGGGTGCGTCTCGACGTGGACGTGCTCCCGCTCGGCGGTGATGCGCACCTGGCCGTGCAACCAGTCGGTCGCCCCCGCGCCGATGTAGGTGTAGCGGAACTCCTCGGGCAGGTCGGTCGGCTTCTCCTCGTTGCGCCTCACGGCGGAGACCACGTGGAGCGTCCCGCCCGAGGTCCGCACCAGGTCCAGGCCGCGCCGGAGAGCCTTGGCCGCACCTGCGGAGTCGTCGGCACCGACCACGACGGTCTCAAACACGGGCCAGCCGCCCCGTGCCGGCCGCCTCGGCCTCTTCGCTGGGGGTCACCGTCGGACCGCCGGCGCCGGGTTCACCGGTCCGGCCGCTCGCGGCGCCCGGGGCCACCAGCACCGGCAGGTCGGTGGCCGAGGCCAGCCGGCTGCGCAGGCTGGCCGCCAGGCGGTGGTGGGCCAGCCGCCGGTGGTCGAGGCCGAGCACAATCACGTCGGCGCCCGATTGGCGGGCCGACTCGGCGATGCGATCGGCCAGCAGCCGGTTGCGGGCACCCTGGGTCGGGCCGCTGACCAGGCAGGTGGTGGCGTGGCGGCCGCGGCGGATGCTGGGGGCCACCCGCTCGCCGCGGTGCCGCGCCGTCTGCTCGGCCACCTCGACGAACGAGGCCACGCGTGCCGAAGCGGCCCGTGGCGCCCTCGACGAACCCGACGGCCGACTCGGCATCGGCCGATGCGTCGAGCACGACCAGCATGCGGCCGAACCCCGGTGTCCCCCCCGAGTTTCCGGTTGTGTCCATCTCTCTTGCTCCGGTCTCTTCGGTTCGCCTTCCGGCGGACTCTCCCGGGCTAAAGGTTACACGAAGATGAACTAAACGTGACCTTTTGATTAACCACAAGTTACCCACAGGTGACAAGGGGTGGCTGTGGCGGCCGGCCGGAGGAGGCATCGGACCTGCGTAGCGTGGCGGACCGCCGCGGTGGGGCCGCCACGCCGGTCGGGCCCGGGCGACGGCAGATCCGGGAGTCCCGGGGCCGTTAGCCTGACCAGGCTGCAGCTCGGGAGGAGTGCGAGAGCGGCCGAATCGGCACGACTGGAAATCGTGTGTTGGGCAACCAACCGTGGGTTCAAATCCCACCTCCTCCGCTTCTCGGCCTGGGCTGAATGGGCCCGCCGGCGCCGATGCGGAGTCGCGACCCGGCGTCCGCCCATACTGGGGCCATCGCCACCTCAGATACCCCCGACCCGGACCTCGCTCTCGCCCCCGCCCCTCTGAGCGACGACGACGCCATGGCGCTCGCGCTGGGCGAGGCGCGCGCCGCCGCGGACGCCGGCGAGGTGCCCGTCGGGGCGGTGACCCTGCTCGAAGGCCGGGTGGTGGTGGCACGGCACAACGAGCGCGAGGGCACGGGCGACCCGACCGCCCACGCCGAACTGCTGGCCCTGCGCGACACCGCGGCCGCCCTGGGCGGGTGGCGGCTGGCCGACGTGACCTTGGTCGTGACCCTCGAGCCCTGCCCCATGTGCGCCGGGGCCCTCGTCGCCGCCCGGGTCGGGCGCCTGGTCTACGGCGCCACCGACCCGAAGGCCGGAGCCTGCGGGACCCTCTACAACCTCTGTGCCGACCCACGCCTGAACCACGAGCTCGCCGTCTCGGCCGGCGTGCGGGCGGACGAGTGCGGGGACCTCCTGACCTCGTTCTTCGCCGGCAAACGGCCTGATCGGACGTCTCGCCGAGGTTCTCGACCAGGTCAGAGCGGCTAGGCTGTCCCTCCGGAGGAGTGCGAGAGCGGCCGAATCGGACGGTCTCGAAAACCGTTGTGCCTCATGGGCACCGTGGGTTCAAATCCCACCTCCTCCGCTCTGGGCCCTGAAGGCCCGTCGCATTTCGGCGAATGCGATGACAGCAGTACCACCTGGTCGTCCCCGGGCGGCCGGAAAGGAGTCAACCGTGGCACGCGCACGTTCGACATTCGGGAAATTGCAGCGCGACCAGGCCAAGAAGGATCGGGCCAAGGCCAAGATGGACGACCGCCTGTCGCGGCGCGAGGACAAGGCGGCTGCCGGCCAGTCGCCGGACGCCCCCTCGGCCGGGGAGGTCGACCAGACCAAGCTGCTCGAGCAGTTCGCCGCGCTCCACGAGGACCTGGCGGAGGGGCGCATCTCCCTCGACGACTTCGAGGTGCGCCAGGAGGAGCTCCGGGCCAAGCTCGTCGTGTGACGACGGGGCGGCCATGCCCCCTTGCGATGTTCGCGCCCAGCGGCCTCAGGTGGAGGCGGCCTTGTCGCGCTGGTCGAGCCAGCGCCGGAAGCCCGCCGCGTTCGAGTGCACGCCGTTCATGATGTCGAGCTTCTCCTTGTGGGCGGCGTCGATGTCGCCCAGGAGCGGATCGAAGCGGGCCGACAGGGCGTCGGCGATGTCCCGGCCCTCGCGGTAGGCCTGCTCGGCCGTCTCGGCCCACTGGCGCAGTGTCTGCTCGGCCTCGGCCAGGAGCTCGTCGGGTTGCTCGAGCAACCCGTAGTGGGCCAGCGCGATGCCCGATCGGCCGGCGCGCCGCGAATTTGGCCAGCGAGGTGACGGCCTGGTCGAGGTCGAAGTCGGGCGGCGGCGTCGAGGGGCGCAGCACGCCGCCGTCGGGCAGCTTCACGCCGACGGCGTCGCCGGCGAAGAGCACCCCGCTCAACGAGTCGTGCAGCCCGACGTGGTGTTTGGCGTGGCCCGGCGAGTCGACGGCGGTCAGGGTGCGGCCCGGGCCGACCTCTATCTCCTCGCCGTCGTCGAGCACGTGCAGCCGCTCGGGCGGGGTGGGGTCGAGCCGCCCGTAGAGCGAGTCGAGCAGCGGGCCGTAGACGAGGGCGGCGGAGTCGATGAGGCGGGTGGGGTCGGCCAGGTGCCGGGCCCCCTTCTCGTGCACGTAGACGCGGGCCGACGGGAAGGCGCGGGCCACGTCACCGACGCCGCCGGCGTGGTCGAGGTGGATGTGGGTGACGGCCACCCCGGCCAGCTCGGATGGCCCCACCCCGATCTGGGCCAGCGCCGCCAGCAGCACGGGCACCGAGGTCTGGCTTCCCGTCTCGATCAGCACCGGCGCCGTGCCCTCAATGAGGTAGCCGGCGGTGACGTGCTCCCAGCCGCCCAGCAGGGTGTCGATCTCGAGGACGCCCTCGGCGATGGCCCGCGGCGGCGGCACGGCCGGAACGGCGTCGCCGCTCTCGGGGTCGTGCACGTGCAGCCCGGCGTCGGGGTGCCGGTGCGCGTGTCCGCCGTGGGAGTGCGTCCCGCTCACGAGGTTGCGGCTCCGATCAACGCTGCGCCCCCGCCCGTCGCTTGACGTTGACCCGGCCCATCTTCTTCATGCGCTGCATGACGGGTGCGGTGACGGACCGGTCGTCCACCGTCCGTTCGTCCGGGCTCATCGGCACCAGCGGGTCCGTCCCGCCCAGCCGGAAGGCCGAGTTGATCAACGACACGTGGGAGAAGGCCTGGGGGAAGTTGCCCACCAGGCGGCCGGCATAGGCGTCGTACTCCTCGGAGAGCAGGCCGAGCTCGTTGCGCAACGCCAGCAACCGCTCGAACAGGTCCACCGCCTCCTCCTCGCGCCCGATCATGTGGAGGCAGTCCACCAGCCAGAAGGAGCAGGCCAAAAAGGCCCCCTCGCGCCCGGTCAGGCCGTCCACCGCGCCGTCGTCGCTGGTGCGGTAGCGCAGGACGAACCCGTGGTCCACGAGCTCGCGCTGGACCGCCTCGACCGTCGACACCACCCGTGGGTCCTCGGGCGGCAGGAAACCCACGAGAGGGATCATCAAGACGCTGGCGTCGAGCAGGGTGCAGCCGTAGTACTGCGTGAAGGCGCCGACCTCCTCGTTGTAGCCCTTCTCGCACACCTCCTTGAAGATGTCGTCGCGCAGCGTGCGCCACTTGTCGAGGGGACCCTCGAGCTCGGGCCACTGCTCGAGCGTGCGCACGGCGCGGTCGACGGCCACCCAGGCCATGACCTTGGAGTGGGTGAAGTGCCGCCGCGGCCCGCGCACCTCCCAGATGCCGTCGTCGGGCTCGGTCCACCCCTTCTCTATGAAGTTGATCAGCTGCGTCTGCAGGCCCCAGGCGGCCCGGCTGTGCACCCCCTCGCTGTGGGCGGACGAGTAGAGGGCCGACATGACTTCGCCGTAGACGTCGAGCTGGTACTGCTCCGACGCCGCGTTGCCGATGCGCACCGGCGCCGAGTTCTCGTAACCGGGGAGCCAGTCCGCCTCCCACTCGTCGAGCCGCCGTTCGCCGGCGGCGCCGTACATGATCTGGAGCTTCGAGACGTCGCCCGCCACGGCGCGCAGCAGCCAGTCGCGCCAGGCCATGGCCTCGGTGTAGTAGCCGCCCCGCATGAGCGCCTCCAGCGTCAGCGTGGCGTCGCGCAGCCAGCAGAAGCGGTAGTCCCAGTTGCGGTTGCCCCCGAGCGCCTCGGGCAGCGAGGTGGTCGCCGCGGCGACGATGCCGCCGGTGGGTTCGTAGGTGAGGGCCTTGAGGGTGATGAGCGAACGGACGACCGCGTCCTTGTAGGGGCCGTGGTAGCAGCAGAGCTCGGCCCACTCGGACCAGTAGGCCTCGGTCAGGTGCACGGCGTAGTAGCTGTCGAGCGGCGGCGGCGGCTCCTCGTGGGACGGGTACCAGACCAGGGTGAACGGGTAGCGCTGGTTCTCGGTCACCGTGAAGTCGGCCACCGAGCTCAGACCCTGGCCCTCGAGGTCGACCCGGTGCCACAGCGCCACCGAATCGGGACCCGCCGTGAGACGCGACAAGCCGTCGCTCGAGGTCACCCACGGGACGACCTCGCCGTAGTCGAAGCGCACGGTCAGCTCCAGGTGCATGTCGACCGAGCCGCTCACCCCCTCCACGGAGCGCACCAGGTGGGGATGGTTGTCGCGCACCGGCATGCAATCGGTGATGCGCACCGTCCCTGTCGGGGTGTCGAACTCGGTCTCGAGCACGAGGGTGTTGGCCCGGTACCAGCGCCGGGTGGCCACGACGGTGGCCGGCGCTCCCGCCGGGGCGATCTTGAAGTATCCGTGGTCGTCCGTGCCCAGCAACCGGGTGAAGCACGACGGCGAGTCGAAGTGGGGCAGGCAGAGCCAGTCGACCGAGCCGTCGAGCCCGACCAGGGCGGCCGTGTGCAGGTCGCCGATCACGGCGTAGTCCTCGATGCGCTGGCTCATGGCGTCATTCTTGCCTCAACCGGAGATACACGGCCCGGTGCTCACCGCCGAGTGGTGGGACTCGGCCTGCTGCACCCGGGAGAGCACCCCCGGCGAGGTGAGGGCGTAGCCGACGTCGTTGTAGACGGTCGAGCGGGAGAAGACGACACCGATGACCTGGCCGCCGGGGCCGAGCAGCGGACCGCCGGAGTTGCCGGGCTGCACGTCGGCGTCGAGCGCGTACACGCCCCGGGTCACCGAACCGCTGTTGTAGATGTCCTTGCCGATGGCGGTGATCTCCTCGGTGACGCCGGCCGGGTCGATGATGAGCGGCCCGTCGAGGGGGTAGCCGAGGATGGCGGCCTGGGTGCCGCGGGACACGGTGTCCGGGCTGATGGGGAGGACCGGCCCCAGCGGCGCGTTGGTGCGCAGGACGGCCAGGTCGAAGGAGGGATCGAAGAAGACCGGCGTGGCGCTGTAGGCGTTGTTGCCGACGAGGATCTGGGTGTTGCCGTTGCTCTCCCCGGCCACCACGTGCGCGTTGGTGGCCACCAGGCCCTTGGCCACGACGAAGCCCGATCCCTCCTGCTCGTTGGTGCAGGCCACGCCGAGGATCTTGACCGTGGAGAAAACCGCCGGGTCGGCCAGGGCGCGGGTCTGGGCGTCGGTCGGGGTCGAGACCGACGGCGTCGACGGCGGGGTGAGCGTCGAGAAGACCTGGGGAAAGCCCTGGTCGTTGAGGAACGTCTGCAGGTCGCCGAAGACCGAGGGGGCCTGGGGGAGGATCCGGTCGATCGAGTGGAGGATGTCCGAGCGGGCCACCGCGGCGTCGAGCGAGGTGAAGCGGCTGTTGGGGGACGAAATGACGGCCGCCACCAGCCACACCGACACCAGCACGGCGACCACGGCCACCCCCACGCCGAGCGCGGCGTCGACGCCGCCCAGGTGGTGCCGGCGCAACGTGACGTTGGAGTAGGTGCCGATGACCCGGCCCAGGGCGCCGAACACGGTGGCCGTCATCAGCACCAGCCCCACAATGACCACCGAGCGGGTGAGGCTGTCGTGGGACGTGTGCAGCGTCGGCACCCAGACCAGGGTGCCCAGCAGGAAACCCAGCCAGAACCCGCCGAAGGTGAGGATCTGGACCAGGGCACCGAGCCGCAGGCCGTGCACGCCGGCGAGCAGCATCAGCCCGATGATCAGCAGGTCCACCCAGTCCACCGCTTCGAGGGTAGCCAACGGTGCGGCCGAATTATCGCCCCCCGACGCTATTGTTCTGCGGTCGTGCCACCACGCATCGTGCCCCGACACCGGCGTTCCGGGCGACGCGGCGGCCCCCCAGTCCTGCTCGCCGCATTGGCCGTCACGGCGTCGGCCTGCTCCCTCGGGAACCACCCCGGCGCGCCCGGCGCGAAGAAGGTGCTCGGGGCGGTGAAGGGGACCACCCTGGCCGTCGGCCAGCCGTCGCCGGGCCAGACCGGCCAGCTCGGAGCGGTGTCGTGCGCCGACGCTCGGCGCTGCTGGGCGGTGGGCGTGCCCGGTCCCAACGCCACCATGCCGGCCGGGTCGGCCACGGTCGTCGTCGCCACCACGAACGGTGGCATGTCGTGGTCGGCCGAGCGCGTCGTCGGCGGCTACACGCCGGAGCTGAGCGGTGTCGCCTGCCCGACCAGGTCCGAATGCATGGCCGTCGGTTCGAACGGGTTGTCGAGCGGTGTCGTGGTCACCACCGACGACGCCGGCAAGCACTGGCTGTCGGCCACCACCCCGACCGGCGCCGTCACCATGACCAGCGTCGAGTGCGCCGAGGTGGCCGACTGCACGGCGCTGGTCAGCAACGGGACCGTGACGTGGTCGGCGCAGACCACCGACTTCGGCGAAACGTGGACCCAGGAGGGCAACCTCCCGGCGTCCTTCGTCGCCACCGGCGCGCTGACCTGCACGCCCGTCGGGCCGTGCCTGGTCCCCGGCTACGTGCCGACGTCGGCGAGCCACGGCAGCGGGGCGATCGCCATCAGCCACGACGGCGGGAAGACCTGGGCCGCCGCGAGCGTGCCCTCGGGCATCGGCACGCTGCAGAGCGCCGCCTGCCTCAGCACCTCGGTCTGCCTGGCCGGGGGGAGCACCTCTACGACCGTGAGTGACGTCGTGCCGGCCGCCGGTCTGCTCCTGCGCAGTGCCGACGGCGGCAGCACGTGGGCCACCGTTGCGGGGACCGTTCCGGTGGACGACGTCTACGATCTGGCCTGCCCGTCCGCCGAGGTGTGCGCCATGGTAGGGACCAAGTGGCAAGGCAACCCGGCGGTGAGCTCGGGTGCGGTGGCCCAGAGCAAGGACGGCGGGTCCAGCTTCAAGGTCTCGACGGCGGCGTACGTGCCCCTCTCCCTCACCGCGCTGTCCTGCCCGACCACCGCAGCCTGCGTCGCCGTGGGCGGCGATTCGGTCGCCCGTGTCACTCTGATCGCCCCTCCGGCGTCCACGTCACCACAACCGAGCACAGGAACCGCCACAGGAGTAGCGTGCCCGGGTGGCCGCGACGAAGCCGTGAGCTGCGCTGTTGCCGGGCCGCCGGACACCAGGCATCCCTGGGCCGGGCGGGGTCGCCCCCGTAGTATCTGGCGTGCCGGACCGAAGAAGCACCAGAGCGCCGGGGAACGCAAGGTTCCCGCCGCCAGAGCCGATGGAGGACCGTGATGGCGAAGACATGCCCCCAATGTCAGACCGAGGCCGCGGATGATGCCACTACCTGTGCGAGCTGCGGTGCGTCGTTGAGTGCTGCCGCAGGACCGGCAGCGGCGACGGCCACGCCAGCGGCACCCGCAGCCCGCGGCGCCCGCAGCCCGCAGCGCCCGCGCCCGCAGCGGCGGGCGCGTCGAGCGGAGGGTCCTCGCTGCCCGCGTACCAGTTCGACCTGAAGCCGGCTGACGCTGGCCGACAAGATCGCCGCCATCGCGTCATTCGTGCTGCTGATCTCGCTGTTCCTCTCGTGGTTCGGCATCACCGTGATCGGCATCACCGTCACGGCCAGCGGGACGTCGGCCCACGGTTTCCTGTGGCTGGTCTTCATCATTTGCTGGCGATCGTGGCCTACATGGTCTGCATCGCCGGCTGGGGCAACCTGCCGTTCGCACCCCAGATACCGCACCTCACGGCGATGATCGTGGCAACCGTGGTCAACCTCGTGCTGGTCTTCATCGCCTTCATCGACAAGCCGGGCGGCTCGGGCGTGGGCTGGGAGTTCGGCGCCTTCCTCGCCCTCATCGCCGCCATCGTGGCGGCGGCGCCCTACGCCATTCCGCAGGTGCGCGGCTGAAGACGATGTGATCTGTCGCCGGCCCGGGCTAACTCCGGACGGCGGAGAGCAGACAGACCGGGAATTTTGGCGGCCGAAGGATCGGCCTCGAAGGCCACGAAGCGGCGCATGACGTCGTAGGCGTCGGGCACCGTGGCGAACCAGGGCGGCTTGGGCCGGGAGCGGAAGGGGCCGCGCACGACCGACTTCTGGGGGTGGCCGAACATGGCCGCGTTGCCCACCACGCCCGTGCCCGAACCGATGTCGGTGCGCGGGTGGCCCGGATAGGCGCCCCAGGTGGTGCAGCCCAGGGCGAAGGACAGTCCGTGCCACAGGTTGACGCCGATGGAGCCGTAGCGCAGGTCGGCCACGGCGCGCTCGGTGGCGTCGGCCACCGCCGGGTCCCGCAATGACGAGGGGCTGACCAGAATGGTGGCGCCCAGGGTGCCCCAGAGGACGTCGTTGCAGAACGCGGTGGCGGCGTCGACGAAGGCCGCCGCGTCCGATGCGGGCAGGGCCGTCTCGGCCATCTCCCCGCAGAACGACTCCACGTTGAAGCAGATGTCGTCGGTGCGCCCGGGCGCCACATTGGCGATGAAGGTCCAGGGCAGCGCGTCGGGTGGGCCGGCGCCGAGCGCCTCGGCCTCGGGGTGGGCGGCGACGAAGGCGTCGCGACGCTCGGCCGCGCCGGGGTAGTAGGCGCGGCGCGTGGTGATGCCGGCCAGCGTCTGGGTCAGCGCGCCGAGGAAGGCGTCGCGCTGGGGCCAGGCGGCGTGGGTGACGACGACGCGGGCGCTGATGCAGTTGAAGCCGGCGTTGTTGACCAGCATGGTGGCCACGTGCTCGGCCTGGTAGCGCAGCTCGGCGATGGTCCAGCGGCCGGGCACCACAATGATCGGCGAGACATTGCCCAGCTCGGCCGTCACCGGCTTGTCGAGGAGGGGCTCGTCGGCCGCCTTGCGGGCGGCGCCCTCGGGGCCCGGGCCGAACACGACGGCGTCGTAGGTCTTGTCCGACCCGGTGATGTGGACCTCGTCGATGCGCGGGTGGGCCGTCAGGTATCGGCCGACCGCGGCGCCGCCGTCGACGATGCGCAGCACGCCGGCGTCTATGAGCGGGGCCAGGGCGCGGTTCCAGTGCGGCACCAGGTAGTCGTTGACCGGGTTGGCCTTCATGACGACCGTCTTGCCCTCCACGAAGAGCTTGGACAGCACGTCACGGGGGCCGAGCGAGGCCACGTTGCCGGCGGCCAGCACGAGGGCCGTGCCGGCGTGGGCCACCGGGTCGGCGTAGGCGGGCGCCTGCTGGGAGGCCAGGGCGTCGCGGGTGACGCCGGGCTGCATCCAGACTTCGGCGGTGGTCTGGGCGAACGTGATGCGGTCGAGGGTGCCGGCCGGGAAGACCTGGACCCGGAGGCGTCCGTCGGCGGCCTCCCGGATCGGGCCGGCGAAGGCCGGTTTGCCGTCACGGTCGATTTCGCGCAGCGAGTCGCGCAGCAGGCGGGCCATGCGCACGAAGGTGCCGACGCCGGCGAAGAGCTCCTCGCCCGCCTCGGTGGACCCCGGCGTGAGGCCCTTGGCCGCGCAGGCGGCGGCCAGCCAGTCGTCTTGGGCCGCCATGGTGTCCGCGATCACCTGGTTCAGCAGGTCGGCCCGGGCGGCGGCGCCGGTCTTGGCCCAACCCGGGGCGTGGTCGGCCACCAGGTCGACCACCGCGTCGAGCGCGGCGGTGTCGGGCGGGGTGGCAGCGGCAGCAGCAGCGTCGGCGCCGCCCGCCGGCTGCTCACTCGTCGGGGCGACCGCCCCCCGGCTGGTGATGGTCATGGCTTCCTCCCTGATTGCAGCTGCCAGCGTACCGAGGAGGCCCGGGGCGCGGTCAGGCCGGCACGTCGGCGGCGTCCTAGAGGCTTTTCTCCAGCCGGAGCGTGATGGCTCGTTTCGGGCAATCCCGGGCGGCCCGCTGCGCCAGGTGCAGGAGTTCCGGTGGTAACGGCCGGTCGTCGACGATCGGGTAGCCCCATTCGTCGAGCGAGACCGCCTCGGGCAGGAGCTCGGCGCAGTACCCGTAGGCCTCACACGCGACGGGGTCGATCGTGATCTTCAGTCCCCTCACCCTCACCTCGCCCTCACAGGCCGACGGGCCGTGGGAATCGAAAGGTGGTGTGCTTGCGCCAGTGCGGGCATGGCGCGCCTCGCTCGTGGGCCTCGATGTCGGTGGCGAAGACGGTGAGCGCACTGCGCACCATGCCGACCGCTCCGTCGGGATGCCGGCAGGCCCCGCGTCCGCTCACCTGGTGGAGACGACGATGGAGTCGCGAAAGGCCGTCACGTTCTCCCCGACCCCAGGCCAGCCGGGAGAGGTCGTCGGCGATGGCGGGCAGCCCGTAGACGCACGGGCCGCACTGACCGGCGCCCTGATCCGCCAGGTAGTGGGCGATCCTCGCCGACTCGGCGAGGCCGCAGGACACGGCACCGAGGACCACGATCACCCCGACCCCGGCCGCGGCACCGATTGAGCGCAAGGATGCGGAGGAGTAGGGGGTCCCGAAGTGCTCGGGACCCACCCATGTCCCTCCGTATCCACCGACCATCAGCGCCTGCACCGGCTCGGCTGGACGGCTCCGCGACACGATGTCCCACAGCGGGGTGCCCCGGTCCACTTCGACCACCCCGGGGTGCTCCACGGCGCCACTGACGGTCACCAGGCAGGTCCCGGGGTCATCGGTGATCCCGCGGGCCCGAAAGGGTGCTGGACCGTGGCGGGCGATGAGCGCGACATGGGCCAAGGTCTCGGTGTTGTGCACCAGCGCCGGCCCTCTGCCGATGCGGAGTGGCGTGCCCTTGTCGGAACGGGGAACCGGCAGCGCCCGCCCGGACTCGATCCAGTTGGCCAGAGCCGACTCCTCGCCCGCGATGTAACGGTCGGGAGGCCGAACGACCTGCTCTCTCACCGTGGCGTAACGATGCCGGGCGCGTTCGGCCATGGCACGGGTCACCGCGGCAGCGACGGCGTCGCGTCCGAGCGGAACGCAGACGACAATCCGATCCGCCCGGCACAAGGCGGCCAGGTACTGCGCGCCATCGAGCACCAGGTGCGGAACGCGGGTCAAGAGGAGCTTGTCCTTGTCGCTGGCCGGCTCGCCCTCCATGCCGTTGACGACGATCGTGCCACCGGTGCCGGCCGAGCGCGCGAGCGACAGCTTCGTGGAGGCCGGAAAGGACCCGCCTCCCCGACCGGTGAGACCCGAGGCTTCAAGGCTCTCCACGAGACCGTCCTGCCATGATCCGTTGCGGCCGAGCGCAATGCGGAGCGGGCCGTGCGTGCCGATATGCCCCTCGAGGTCGCTCGGATGACCGAGGACGCGGTGCACTTCGCTGAGCGGCGGGGCCGGGGAGGCGCTACGCGTCATGACGGCTTCGACCGGCGCTCGTGCTCGCCGTGGTCAGACGGCGGGTCAGCGGGGCCAGGCGCGGGTTCGGCATCGAACGCACCGCCCTCTGCCGGGCCGTCGCGCGCACCCGCCACGCCACGGCGAGGCCCACCGAGAGCGCGCACACCACGCCCAGCACCACGACCCAGCGCTCTCTCGAGTCGGTCCCGAGGCCGAAGGTGTGGGCGAGGGCGATGGGCCACGAGGCGTAGGCGAGCCAGTGGATGCCCCGCCACGTGCCCGGCTTCAGGCGCGCCCGCACCATGCTGGTGACGAAGACCGCAAGCAGGAGATCGAGCGCAACGAGTGCCGAGACCCACCCAGAACCAGCTGTAGGCGGACAGGAACGGTACGGCGACGGCGAACCACCCGATATGCACGTACGTGTCGAGAAGGCTGGTGACCACGTGGATGCCCACGAACACCACGGTCATCATGGAGAGGCGGCGATGGATCTCCTGCTGGGCGAACCCGGGCCAATGGCGAGCCCGCGAGCGGCTGGCGGTCGCCAACCCGAGGACCATCGTGACGGTGAGCAGAATGAGGCTGACGATCCCACTGGCCCGGGTCGCGTACCACAGGGAGGTGGAATTCACGACCTTTTCGGTCTGGGCCGACCGCGGTCGACGGCGACCACGTGGCTGCCCTCGTCGCCCCGCGCAGCCGAAACGCCACAGCAGCGACGTGGCCGCAGCTCTGCGGTGGCGCTCATCGCGACGTGCCGCCCGAGGTGACCACCGGACGTGTGGTCGTCGTGGTGGGCGGCGAGGTGGTCGTGGTGGGGGGAGGCGGGGTCGTGGTCGGAGCGGACGTCCCGGGCGAAGAGCCAGCGATCGATGACGTCGGAGACGTCGACGGAGGGGGCGCCGTGGTGGTCGTCGAGCTGCCCGAGGGTCGAGGTGGTGGGGACCGACGTGCCCGGGGCCTCGACGGGACCGGGGGTGGAGGGCGCACTGGCACCGGGATGCTCCTTGGCCACCACGACCCCGATGGCGAAGGTGGCCCCGGTGGCCAGCACGGCGGCCGAGCGGGTCAGGCGCCGGAGTCGGGCGTCGGCGCGCTGGCGGGCCTCAGGCGAGTTGTCCGGGGGCGATGGCCTCATCGTCGCATTCCGAGCGCGGTCACGCGGATCGGGCTCGGCTGCACCCTGTCACCCTAAGGAACGGGACTTACGCCAGCATGACGGTGTCCTGGGTCATATCGATGCCGCGCCACCTTTCGCCCGTCATTTCCGCGTCATGGTCTACGGGTAGACAGTCAGGGTGAGATTGCTCGTCGCCGAGGACGATGAGGCCTTGCGTTCGGTGCTCGAACGGGGATTGCGCGAGAGCGGATACACGGTTGACGCCGCCGGCGACGGCGAGCTGGCCCTGCGCTATCTCGACACCTACGAATACGAGGTCGCCATCCTCGATTGGCGCATGCCGAGGGTCAGCGGCCTCGAGGTGACCCAGCGACTGCGCCGCCGGGGCTCGGCCCTCCCCATCCTGATGCTGACGGCACGCGACACGTCACAGGACCGGGTGACGGGCCTCGACGAAGGCGCGGACGACTACCTCGTCAAGCCGTTCGACTTCGCCGAGCTCCTGGCCCGGGTACGGGCCTTGCAGCGGCGCGGGGAGGCCATGCAGTCCCGCGTCATACGCGTGGCCGACCTCGCATTGGACACCGTCACCCGGGACGTACGGGTGGGCTCGACCCAACCACACCTGACGGCCACCGAACTTGCCCTCTTGGAGATCCTGATGCAGCGATCGCCGGCCGTCGTGTCCCGGCGCTCGATCGCGCTGGCCGTGTGGAACGAGGAAGCCGACGCCCTCGGCTCCAACACGATCGATGTCCACCTGGCCCGGCTCCGGGCCAAGATCGCCACCAGCGGGGCCAAGATAGAGGTGATCAGGGCCATGGGCTACCGGGTCGTGCCGGCATGACGGTCCGGCCGCCGTGGCGCCGGCCCTACGTGGCCCACGCCGCCCGGGTGGCCCTGGTGGCCACGGTGATCATCGGGGCCATGTACGTGTGCGTCGTCGTCGGCTTCAACATCGTCGACCGCCATCGTCTCGAAGGGCAGATCGATGCCCGCCTGGGCCAGAGACTGACCCAGGCCGCCCGCAACCCGGCGTCAGCCGGGGCCGTCGACGCCTACGACAATGCGCACGACGTCGACGACGCGCCGGTGTTCCTGTGGAGCGTCACGGAGCACGGAGGGTCGACTGCGCTCACCCCGGGTGCCCCGGTGCTGTTGCGATCGGATTGGTCGCCGGGGAAGCAGTCGGTGGAGGCTCGCCTCGGAACCGAGAACTTCCGCCTCCGGGCCACACGGGTGGGAGGCGAATGGTTCGTGGCGGCGCAGAGCCTGGCCAACGTGGACCGCATCGAGTCCGACGTGGCGTCCCTGGAGGCCATCGCGGGCCCCGTACTGCTCCTGGCCGTGTTCTTCGGGACTCTGCTCATCGGCCTCAAGGCGGCCAGACCGGTGGAACTGGCCCGTCGGCGTCAGCTGGAATTCACCGCTGACGCCTCCCACGAGCTGCGCACGCCGCTCAGCGTCATTGAGGCGGAGGTGAGCCTCTCCCTCACCGGCCCGCGTAGTGGGTCCGACTACCGGGCCACCCTGGGCAGGATCAGTCAAGAGAGCCGGCGCCTACGCGACATCGTCGAGGATCTGCTGTGGCTGGCCCGTTTCGATTCGGAGCCGTCGGCCCCGGGAGACCAGCCGGTGGACGTGGCGGCGATCGCCTCGGCGTGCGCCAGTCGCTTCTCTGCCGTGGCGCAGCGACGCGCCATTGCCCTGCGGGTGCGAAACGAGGGACAGGGCCACCCGTGGATCAAGGCTCCCCCGGAGTGGGTCGACCGTCTGACCGCCGTTCTCGTGGACAACGCGTGTCGATACGCCGGAGAGGGCGGGACCGTGCAGATCGTGGTGGGGGTGACCGGGAACCGGGTCAGCCTGAGCGTGGACGACAGTGGCCCCGGTATCGCGCCCGAGGAACGACCGAAACTCTTCGACCGCTTTCATCGGGCGACCGACCAGGGGAACGGGGCCGGGCTCGGTCTGGCCATCGCCGACTCCGTCGTGCGGGCGACCGGAGGCGAGTGGCGGGTCGGTCAGGCCGAAGCCGACCTGGGTGGAGCGCACATGGAGGTCCGCTGGCACCGCGCGCCGGATGCCAAAGGCCCGGGTGATCCCAGGGAAGCGCCCGAGCCCTCGGCTTTCGATCGCACCCCGACCGGAACGACCGTCGGTTGACACCGGAAGAAAAGATCGATCGCTGAGCCACGGCGTGGTGGTCTTCATTTTGCCGTCATGATCCTCCCGTACCGTTCATGGGAGCGAGTCCGCAGGCCGGGGGCGGGCAGTATCCGCCCGGCTGCAACACGCCGCAGGACATGGCGGATGCAGGCGCCGTCGGATCGAACCGCCCCGGGAGAGGAGAACGTTGGCCCCCGAATCGTTGCTCGACCGCTCCTTGGAACTCGTGCGGGTCGACTTCGCGCCACATCACCGCCAGCCGTCGAGTGGCCGCGTCCTGCTCGCCAGCGTGGTGGCCCTTGTCGGATCCCTGGCTGCCGATGCCGCGCTGGTCGCCATCGGCGAAGCGGCCTTCCCTGCGACGAAGAACTACGTGCATTTCCGCTTCAGCGACTACTCCAAGCTGACCATTATCGGAGTCGTCATCGCCTGCGTGGCCTGGCCCGTTGTCACGCGGATCTCATCCGCACCGAGATGGCTCTTCTTCAGAGCGGCCATCGTGGTGACGGCTGTGTTGTTCCTCCCCGACCTCTACATTTGGAAGCAGGGCCAACCCGCCCACGCGGTGGCGATACTGATGTGCATGCACGTGGCCATCGCGTTGGTGACCTACAACGCGCTGGTCCACCTGGCCCCGGTCGGCATCGTGCGCCGACATGGCGGCGCGCCCGGCTCCGAGGCGAACCTCGAACCGCTGAACTGAGTCGAGCGCCCGCTGCCGGACCGCCGCATAGCGCTCGCCCCTCTCTGCTGTCGCGTCGCTAGCCGGGCAGTTCCGCCACCCGGGGCAGGACCTCCCGGGCCAGCAATTCCAGGTGGGCCAGATCGTCGAGGTCGAGCACCTGCAGGTAGACCGTCTGGGCGCCGATGCCCGAGAACTCCACGAGCCGGGCCACCACCTCGTCGGGCGTGCCGGCGGCACCGTGGCGGCGCAGTTCGTCGGGCTGGCGGCCGATGTTGGCGGCCCGGCGCTCGAACTCGGACTCATCCGCCCCGCAGCACACGACCTGGGCGGCCGACAGCCGGAGCGTCTGCGGGTCGCGGCCGCGCACCTCACAGGCGGCCCGCACGCGGCCGTACTGCGCCTCGGTGTCGGCCACCGAGGAGAAGGCGAGGTTGAACTCGCTGGCGTAGGTGGCGGCCAGGCGCGGCGTCCGCTTCGGCCCGTGGCCACCCACGATGAGCGGCGGGTGCGGCCGCTGGGCCGGCTTGGGCAGCGCCGGGCTGTCCCTCAGGTGGTAGTGGTGGCCGTCGTAGCTGAACGTCTCGCCCGCGGGTGTGCACCACAGCCCGGTCAGGATGGCGAACTGCTCCTCCAGCCGCTCCATGCGCTGGAGCGTCGAGGGAAAGGGCACGCCGTAGGCGCGGTGCTCGGCGTCGTACCAGCCGGCGCCGAGGCCGAGCTCGACCCGGCCGCCGCTCATGTCGTCGACCTGCGCCACGGCGACGGCGAGGAGGCCGGGCTCGCGGAACGTGGCGCTGGTGACCAGCGTGCCCAGGCGGATGCGCTCGGTCTCGCGGGCGATGGCACCAAGCGTGACCCAGGAGTCGGTCGGCCCCGGCAGCCCGTCGCCGCCCATGGCGAGGAAGTGGTCGGAGCGGAAGAAGGCGTCGAATCCGTGCGCCTCGGCCGCCTGCGCCACCGCCAGTTGCTGCGTGTAGCTGGCCCCCTGCTGGGGCTCGACGAAGATGCGGAGCTTCATGACGAGCAACCTACTGGGGCAGACTGCGGCCATGGATATCGGCGTCATCTTCCCCCAGACCGAGGTGGGCCACGACCTGGGTGCCGTGCGCGCCATCGGGCAGGCCGCCCAGGACCTGGGCTTCACCCACCTGGCGGCCTACGACCACGTGCTCGGCGGCGACGTGAAGGTGCACGGCGATTTGGGCGGGCCCTACACGGTCGACGACACCTTCCGCGAGCCGCTCCTGATGTTCGCCCACCTGGCCGGCTTTACGGACCTGGGCTTCGCCACCTCCATTCTGATCGGGCCGCAACGCCAGACGGCGTTGCTGGCCAAGCAGGCGGCCGAGGTCGACCAGCTGTGCGGCGGCCGCTTCCGCCTCGGGCTCGGCGTCGGCTGGAACAAGGTCGAATACGACGCCCTGGGCATGCCCTTCGAGCAGCGGGGCGCCATTCTGGAGGAGCAGGTGGCCGTGCTGCGGGCGCTGTGGACGCAGCGGAGCGTCACGTTCGAGGGGCGGTTCCACCACATCGAGGCGGCCGGGCTGGCGCCCCTGCCGGTGCAACGGCCCATCCCGATCTGGATCGGCGCCTTCGCGCCGGCGGCGCTGCGCCGGGTGGGCCGGCTGGCCGACGGGTGGTTCCCCATGGCGCGCCCGTGCGGGGGCCTCGAGGAGGCGCTCGAGATCGTCCACGAAGGGGCGGCCGAAGCCGGACGTGACCTGTCGCACTTCGAGTTCGAGGGACGTCTCGAGTACTCCACCCGCGACCTGGACAAGGTGGCCGAGCACGCGCGGCGGTGGCGCGAGGCCGGCGCCACCCACCTCTCCGTGAACACGATGCACGCCGGGCTCGACAGCACCGAGGCCCACATCGCGGCGCTGCAGGAGTTGGCCACGACGTTGCTCTGAGCGACTGGGCCCCGCCACGAGGGCGGGCCGCCATGTCAACATGAGGCATGCCCGACGGGTCGTCGCCGGACGAGCCGGCCCCCGGCCACCGACCCGAGGTCTCCCTGGCCGCCATCGCCCGGGAGTGGGGACGGATCGGCTGCACCGGTTTCGGCGGGCCGCCGACCCACATCGCCATGCTGCGCCGGCTGGCGGTCCAGCGCGAGGGATGGCTCGACGAGACGGAGTTCGAGGACGCCATTGCCGCGGTGAACCTGCTGCCCGGCCCGGCCTCCACCCAACTGGCCATCTTCTGCGCCTGGCGCCTGCGGGGCGTGGCCGGCGCCCTCATTGGGGGCGCGTGTTTCATCTGCCCCGGGCTCGCCCTCATCATCGCCCTCGCCGCCGTGTTCCTGGCCGGGCACCCGCCGACGTGGATCACCGGCGCCGCCCTGGGCGCCGGGGCGGCGGTGGCCGCCGTGGCCGTCAACGCGGCGATCGGGCTCGTGCCGGCCAGCTGGCGCCGGACGGACGGCGCGCCGGCGCGGCAGGTCCGCTGGGTCGTCTACGCCGTCGTGGGCGGCGCGGCCGCCGCGACCGTCGGGACATTCCTCGTGCTGGTGTTGCTCGGCTGCGGGTTGGCCGAGGCGCTGCTCTCGGGGCGGCCACGACCTGCGTCGGGGCTGCCCCATGTCGGGCTCCCCCTCTTCGGCGTGGCGGCGGTGGTCGGGGGCCTGGGCGCGCTGACGTGGGTGGCCCTCAAGGTGGGCGCGCTGTCGTTCGGCGGCGGGTTCGTGATCATTCCGCTGATGCAGGCCGACGCGGTCCACCACTACCACTGGATGACGAACGCGCAGTTCCTCAACGGCGTGGCGCTGGGACAGATCACCCCGGGGCCGGTCGTGCAGACGGTGTCGGTCGTCGGCTACGCGGCCGACGGGCTCAGCGGCGCGCTGCTGGCGGCGCTGGTGGCGTTCCTGCCCTCGTTCGCGTTCGTCCTGGCCGGCGCCCGCCACTTCGCCGCGTTGCGCACCAACCGGTTGGCCCAGACCTTCTTGAGCGGGGCCGGCCCGGCGGCCATCGGTGCCATCGCGGGGGCGTCGATACCGCTCGCGCTCGCCCTCGCTCACGTGTGGCAGGTCTTCGTCCTCGCCGGGGCCGCCGCGGCCATCATCGGTCTGCGCCGGAGCGTCGTGCTCACGCTCGTCTGCGCCGGTGCGGTCGGTGCCGTCGGTGCCGTGCTCGGGCTGCCCATCGGCGGCTGAACGCCGAACGCCGAACGCCGGACGCCGGAGGCCGGAGCGCCGGAACGCCGGCGTGTGGACGAACGGCTTCCTCAGGAGTGCCGGGCCGTGCCGCACGAAGCGACGGCGAAGGAGCTGCCGCTGCTCGACGCGTTCGGCACCAGGTCGCTCGGGGGCGGCGCGGCAATGTGCACCGGGACGCCGAAGTCCGAGAAGGTCAGCGTGGCCGTCGTGACGCTGGGGCCCGTCGGGAAGGTGGCGAAGGTCGGCACCTTGCGCAGCACCGCGGCCGGGATCCCCCCGTCGTACTCCGAGCTGCGCACCTGCACGAGACGGCCCTGGCTGTCGACCCATACGGTGCTCGGTCGCTGGTCCACCTTCGGCGCCGGCGCCGTGGCGTGCGTCGACGAGGAGCACGCCGGCGGCGCGGCGGTGGTCACGAGGTACTTGGTCACCGCCACGCCGCCGACCGTGGACGGCCCCTCGTCGCGCACCCCGACGACCGGGTCGATCCCGACGAGGGCGTCCAGCGCCACGGCGGCATTGAGGGCCGTCGTCAGCCCCAGCTGGCCGTGCACGTTCCACGGGAGCGACAGCTTCAGCCACGACGGAACGGCCGGCGCGAGCGGCACCGACAAGCGCCGGTACACCGTCGACCCGATGCCGATCTCCTCCGTGGTGTTGCTCTCCGGCACGGCCTTCGTGGCCGCGCCCGGTCCGTTGCCCTCGAACCCGGTCTGGTGGTCGACCTCGGTCACCTCGACGTCGCCGCGCCCGAAGACGACCATGCCGCTCCCGCGCAACGTGCCGCGCAGGTCGGGGGCGGGGCTGGCGGTGACGTGCGTGTAGGCGAAGTGCGCCGTGCCGGCCCCGGCCGTGGCGGCCAGCAGGTGCGCCACCCACTCGGCCGGCGTGTGGCCCGAGCTCTGCGCCGGCGGGCCCGGAGGAGGGGAGCCGGCGGCCCCGATGGCGGCCCCCGCCGCCACGCCGAGACCGAGGAGCCCGACCAGGACCAGGGGCACCAGGCGACGCACGGAGTCAATTGTGCACCGGTGGCGGCACGGTGTCCGGCGGGCGGGCGCGTCGAGGGCGGGCGCTAGGTGCTCGGCCCCGCACCCTCCCCCGCACCCGACAGCACGGCGGGCAGGCCGTCGTGCCAGTCCGGGTGAGCCGGCGTCCAGCCCAGCTCGGTGCGGGCCCGCCGGTTGGACACCGCCGGCTGGTCGCACATCAGGTAGGCCAGGAACGTGCCCGCCCCGACGCGGGCCAGTGACTCGGGGATCCGGCGCGGCGGCTTGGCGCCCAACCGGGCCGCCACCAACGGCATCCACTCGGATGCCGGCGCGGGCACGTCGTCGACCACGTTGAAGACGCCGGTCGGGCCGTCGAGCGCGGCGACGGTGGCCGACACCGCGTCGTCGATGTGCAGAAACCCGAAGAGGCCGCCGCCGGCGCCGGGGAGGGGCAGCAGGCGCCGAGCCAGCAGGGAGACGTAGAGGCCGCCCGGCGCGAAGTAGGTGCCGGGCCCGTAGAAGGTGCCGTAGCGCAGCACCACGCCCTCGAGCGCGGCATCACCCGCCGTGGCCGACTCGAGCGCCGCCACTGAATTCGTCAGCCGGCCGATTTGGCCGCCGGCACCGGTCCACAACGGATCGGCCTCGGTGCGCACGCCGGGTCCGGGCGCGTAGGCGAACGAGATGCTCTGCGCCACGACGCGGCGCGCCCCCGCTGCGGCGGCGGCCCGCACGAGCGTGGCCGCCACCTCGCGCCGCATCCGGCTCGTCCGGTCGAAGCCACGCTTGACGGCGACCGGGTTGACCGACTGGGGCAGGTTGGTCAGCTGATTGACCACCACCTCGGGTGACGCGTCGCGCACGGCCCGCGTCGAGGGAGTCGACGTCGAAGGCGTCGCCGACCGCCGGCACGACGTGCGGCAGCCCGAGGGCGGCCACCTTCTCGGCCTGGCGGGAGAACACCGTGACCTCGTGCCCGGCGGTGGCCAGGGCGCTCACCAGGGGCCGGCCGATGGCGCCGGTGCCGCCGGCGACGAAAATGCGCACACGCGCAGGCTACGGGGCCATCGGGCCGGGCACGGAATTGGGGCGGGCGTGTGCCGCGGAGGCCTGTCGCTCTGGGAGAATGTGGGGGTGAGCAACCACATGGGCACCGGCTACCCGGGTGCGCCTCCGGGTTGGTACCCGGACCCGGCCGGGGGTCCCGGGCAACGGTGGTGGGACGGGTACGCCTGGACGGAGGCGACCGTGCTGCCGCAGCACCCGCCACCGCCGCCCTGGGCCAACGCGGCGCCGCCACTGGGCGCGCCGACCGAGGAGGCCCCGTGGGCGGTGGCGTCGGAACGGCTCAACACCTTCAACACGACCGGCCACGTCAACGACGAGATGTACCTCGTGCCGGCGGCGCGCATCGCCGTCGCCATTCCGGCCGTGTACTGCATTGTGGCGTTGATCATGGTGCGCGTGAACGCGAGCCAGCTGCGCTCCGTCGGCCACCAGTTCCGCCAGGACTACCACTACTCACAACTCGGCCAGACTCCGCCGCCGTATCACGGGGGCAGCGGCCTCAACCCGCTCATGCTGATCGCCGGCCTGCTGACAGTGGCCGCCATTGTGGTTGCATGCGTGTGGCAGCACCGGGCGGCCGGGGCTGGGCGGGCCCTCGGCATCCCGTCGAGCTGCTCGCCGGCCTGGGGCGTGGGCTCCTGGTTCGTGCCGGTGGTGAACTTGTGGATCCCCTACACGGCCGTGCGCGACTGCCTGCCGGTGGGTCATCCCGCCCGGGCCCGGGTGCTGCAATGGTGGATCGCCGGCCTGCTGGCCGGCTGGCTGACCTTCGCCGCCTATCTGTGCGCCTTCTCCTCGAGCACCGCCGCGCTCGTCGTGTCGATTCCGGCCGCGCTGGCTGCGCTGGCCGTGGTGGCGCTCTCACCCGGCATCGTCAGCGCCATCGCGGCGTCGCACCGCGACGCCATGGCACAGGTGGCGGCGGGCACCGGTGCGCCCGTCCCAAGCTGAGCCGTCGTGGCGCCCGGACTCAGCTGACACGGTCGTTCACGCATGTGGGCGAACCGGGCTGTGCCTGAACCTGAACTGAAGTAGCCATTCCGTAGCCAACAGTTCACCTGGAGTTGGCGGGCCTGTAGCCAGTCGTTCACCTGGCCTGGCTACGGTCCAGCTAGTGGCAGATGGTGAATCGACTCGCAGCCGTAACGTTCCCGTTACCACCTCCGAGCGGTCCGGAATCGACGAGGCGCTCCGGTCGCTCGACCCCGACGCGACGCGCCCCGAGACACGTCATGGAGGCGGTCAACCTGACGCTCGGCTTCTCCGGCCGCACCGTGCTGTCGGACATCGACGTCTCCATGCGGCGGGGGTCGATCACCGCGCTCATCGGGCCCACCGGCTCGGGCAAGTCCACCTTCCTGCGCACGCTCAACCGCATGAACGACCGGGTACCCGGCTTCTCCCGCCAGGGCGACGTCACCTACGACACGGTCAGCCTGTGGGCGTCCGTCGTCGATCTGCTGACGCTGCGCCGCCGTGTCGGCATGCTGTTCCAGCGGCCCAACCCGTTCCCGATGTCGATCAAGGACAACGTGGTGGCCGGCGTCAAGGCACACCGCATCGCCAAGGGCAAGCAGCTCGACGTGGTGTGCGAGCGCCGGCTGACCGAGGTCGGCCTGTGGGACATGGTGAAGGACCGCCTGAACGACTCGCCGTTCCGCCTCTCCGGCGGCCAGCAGCAGTTGCTGTGCCTGGCCCGTGCGCTGGCCGTCGGCCCCGAGGTGCTGCTGCTCGACGAGCCGACCTCGGCGCTGGACCCGGTGACGACGGAATCGATCGAGGCGCTCATCAGGACGCTGACGCCGGCCCTCACGCTGATCGTGGTGACGCACAACCTGGGCCAGGCCATGCGCATTTCGGACAACACGATGTTCTTCTACCAGGGGGCGCTGGTCGAGCACGGTCCCACCGACGACCTGTTCAACCGGCCGCAGCACCCCGACACCGAACGGTATGTCACAGGGCGAATGGGCTAGGACACGGTCCTGCCGGGGAACGGACGCAACCGGGGGAAGTAGGCACGACGCGGAAGCGGCGGGCACGACATGCGGATCACCAAGAGCAACACCAACCAACCACCATCACAAGGAGAGAACCTGTGACGAAACTGATGAGAACGACGCGACTGAAGCGGGGTGTGATCGCCTCGGTCGTGGCGGGACTCGCGCTGAGCTCGGTCGTCCTCAGCACGGCGGCCGCCTCGGCGAGCGTCAAGCTCCCCAGCAGCGGCGTCGAGACGCCTCCCGGCGGGACGCTGACGCGAGACCGGCAGCACCCTGCTCTACCCGCTCTTCAACCTGTGGGTCGGGCGGCTACACGCAGAAGTACTCCAGCGTGACCGTACAGACCGCGGGCACCGGCTCGGGCACCGGGATCTCCGATGCCACGAACGGCACGGTCGACATCGGCGCGTCGGACGCCTACCTGCCGCCGAGCGATGTGACGGCCAGCCCGGACCTGAAGAACATCCCGCTGGCCATTTCGGCGCAGATCGTGGCTTACAACGTCCCGGGCGTCCTGTCCCACCTGAAGCTGACGGGCAAGGTGCTCTCGGCCATCTACCAGGGCACCATCACCTCGTGGAACGCCTCGCAGATCGCCAGCCTCAACCCGGGCGTGACGCTGCCGAACATCCCGATCGTGACCCTGCACCGCTCGGACAGCAGCGGTGACACGTTCCTCTTCACGACGTTCCTCTCCAAGACGGACCCGTCGGGTTGGGGCACGAAGATCGGCTACAACACCACGGTCCCGTGGCCGTCGGCCCCGGGCGCGCTCGGTGAGACCGGCAACTCGGGCATGGTGACGGGCTGCAAGGCCACGCCGGGCTGCATCGCCTACGTCGGCATCAGCTACCTGACCCAGGCCCTGCAGGCCGGCCTCGGCTACGCCCAGCTGCAGAACGCCAAGGGCCAGTACGAGGTGCCGACCCAGGCGTCCATCGCGGCCGAGGCGGCGGCCTTCGTCAAGAAGACGCCCGCCAACGGGACCATCTCGCTGATCTACGGCCCGGCCAACGGCGGCTACCCGATCATCAACTACGAGTACGCCATTGTGTCGTCGCACCAGCAGAGCAGCTCCTCGGCCAAGGGCATCCGCTCCTTCCTCGAGTGGGCCATCAACCCGAAGGACGGCGCCAACACGTCGTACCTGGCCCAGGTCAACTTCCAGCCCCTGCCCTCCAAGGTGGAGGCGCAGTCGGTGAAGCAGATCCTCGGCATCTCCTAGCGATGGCGTCCGTCGACGGCGCGGCGGGGGGCCTCCCCGCCGCGCCGTCCGGGCAGCGACCGAAGGTGGACCCGGTGTACCGCCGGGTGGCGAACTGGTTCCTGGCCCACGAGGAGTTCGGCTGGCGCTGGAGCGCTCGGGTGGCCATCTATCTGCCGCTCGCCGCGCTCGTCTTCGCCCTCGCCGTCCTGGTCGACAAGGCGTGGCCGGCCATCCGGGTCAACGGCTGGTACTTCCTCTACGGCAAGAACTGGACCTACGGCCAGAGCTACGGCGCCACCGTCTACACGCACGGCGTGGCGCACGCCGCCGGCTCGCAGTTCGGCGCCTGGCCCATCATCGCCGGGACCATCCAATCCTCCCTCATCGCCGTGGTGGTGGCATTGCCCCTGTCGATCGGGGCCGCCTTCGCCCTGACCGAGCGGATGCCGGGGTGGATTTCGCGCCCGCTCGGCTTCGCCATCGAGATCCTGGCCGGCATCCCGAGCGTCGTCATCGGCCTCTGGGGCCTGCTCACCTTCGGGCCCTGGCTGGCCAAGCACATCTACCCGATCCTGGCGGGCATCGCCAACCACCTGCCCAACGTCCAGCCCTTCAGCTACTGGCGCAGCCCCGTGGGCACCGGGGAGGGCCTCCTCACCGCCGGCCTGGTGCTGGGCATGATGATCATTCCGATCATCGCCTCGACCACGCGCGACCTCTTCGCCGGCGTGCCCCCGCTGCCCAAGGAGGGCGGCGAGGCGCTGGGCATGACCAACTGGGAGGTGGCCAACCGGATCACGCTGCCCTGGGTGCGCTCGGGCATCATCGGCGCCACCGTGCTCGGCCTGGGGCGGGCGCTGGGCGAGACGATCGCCGTCGCCCTCGTGGGAGGCGCCTCGCTGCATTTGGCCCCGAACATCTACGCGCCGTTCGGCACCATTGCGACGACGATCCTGACCCAGCTCGACGGGGCACTGACCGACGGCACGGGCTTCGCCATCGCCACCCTGGCCGAGCTCGCTCTGGTGCTGGCCGTAATTTCGGTCGCCGTCAACTTCCTGGCCAAGGTCATCGTGGCCCGCACGTCGCGCATCGGTGCTCCTGTGGGTGGCGCATGACGACCACCCTCTCGAAAAGCGGCTCGTCGCCGCTGGCGGCCGGACCGGGGACCGGCCGGCGCCGCGCCTCGTCGGTCGGCTTCCGGGTCCTCACCTACGTCGCCCTGGTCCTCATCATCGCCCCGGCCGCCTGGCTCCTCATCGGCGTTCTGGCCAAGGCGTGGGCCCACTGGCGCTGGGACGTGCTGTGGACCACGCTCACCCCCGAGGGAGGCGGGCTGCGCGACCAAATCCTGGGCACCCTGATCATCATGGTCGGCGTCCTCATCATTGCCGGCACCATCGGCATGCTGGCCGGCATCTACCTCTCGGAAATAGCCCAGACGCGCAAGAGCGGAAAGCGCTCCGGCGGCTTCCTGCGCACGTGCTCGGACATCCTGTCGGGCTTCCCCTCCATCGTGCTCGGCTACGTGGGCTACACCGCCCTGGTGGTGGGCCTCCACTGGGGGTATTCGCTCCTGGCCGCCCTCATCATCGTGTCGATCATGGTGATCCCCTACATCGCCAAGACGACCGAGACGTCGTTGCGCCAGGTGCCGACGGGCTACCGCGAGGGGGCGGAGGCCCTCGGGATGACCATGGGCTACTCGCTGCGCAAGGTGGTGCTGAAGAGCGCGGCGCCCGGCATCGTGACCGGGCTGCTGCTGGCCATGGCCATCGCCTGCGGCGAGACGGCGCCGCTCATCTACACAGCCGGGCTTCTCCAACTCGCTGCCGCACTCGCTCACCCACGCCGAGTTCCCCTACCTCACCTACGTGGTCTTCGCGTTCTACGACTCGTCGATCACCAACTACCACTACCTGGCCTACGACGCCGCGCTCATTCTGGTGGTGATCGTGCTGCTGCTCCTGGTGGCCAGCCGGCTCGTCGTGGCCCGCACGCAGCGCCATGCCGAGGGCTCGCGGTCCCGCCAGCGCACGCCGCGGCGCCCCCGCCAGCCCGCTCCGGCCGACGAGGAGCTCGACGTCGTCGACGTGGCCGCCCGGACCTGAGGCGGCGCACGGGCCGCGTCAACACACAATGGCCTGCGCTGAGTTCCCGCGAGCACCTGTCGTCGTGGAACGTGGTTCCGACCTCTTTGGACCGGAGCAAGGTCTTCAGGTGCTCGGTGGCGTCGCCGTGCAACCGACGCACGGGCCCGAACCGTTGAAGTAGGCCGGGATCGTGGGCGAGTCGGTGGGCGGGTTCGTAGGCAGCAGCACCGGGGCCCGCGGCACCTGGTCGAAGTCGAAGTCGTTGGCCATGTTGCCCAGGATCTTCTCGTCCTCACGCACGTCGGGCCGCGGATCCGGGCGCTTGTCGGTCTCGGGATTCAGCCTCGAGCCACCCAAGAAGTCGTCCTCTATGAACTTCAGGTAGGCGTCGCTCGAAAGGGTCTGGTGATCGATGTAGCCCGCCTTGGCGTAGGGCGAGATCACCATGGCCGGAACCCGCAGGCCGTAGCCGTTCTGGTCGACCGGCGGCGGCACGACGTTGTCGTAGAAGCCACCCCAGTCGTCCCACTGCAAAAAGATGGCCGTCGAGTCCCAGTCGGGGCTCTTCATCGCTGCGTTGATGACCGCAGTGACGTAGGCCTGGCCCTGGTGCACGCTGGCCGGCGGGTGCTCGCTGTCGGCCTGGGAGGGCGTGACCCACATGACCGAGGGCAGTGTCCCCTTCTTGGCTTCGGAGAAGTAGTCGTTCAGCGGCTGAATGTTGCGGATCTGGTGGTCCTTCTGCACGTCCTCGAAGATGGGCAACGGGTTCCAGATGCCGGGGGTGAGGTAGCTCTGCGCCACCGGGGGGCACGCCACGGCCGAGTCGTTGTCGCAGTCGGGCTGGTCCCCGGTCTGCACGTAGTAGGCCCATGACACGTGCTTGTTGTAGAGGAGCCAGGTGATGTCGGTCCAGGCGTTGGTCACGTCGGCCGTACCGGTGTCGATGGCCTGGTCCACGTACTTCTGCATCTGCGCGGGAGTGTAGGGCCCCCGGATCTCGTTCACGCAACTCGACGGCGCCGGGCTCGAGCACTTGGCCGACCAGCCCGACACGAGGTAGAGATGATCGGGCAGCGACCACGACGCCACCGGCTCGAACATGTGGTCGTCGAGGGCGAAGTCCTCGGCGTACGTCCAGTAGTTCGGGATCTCCGCCGCCGTGTGGTACCCCATGACGTCTGGTGTGGCCGAGTTCGAGCACGCGGGATTGTCGACCGTGTTGACGTTGGCGCCACAGCCCTTCTTTCCACTGGTGGCCGACGCGATGAAGCCGTCCATCTTTCCCCCGTTGACGTCGACCTTTGCGTTGTGCGCACCGTGTGGCCCGCCGCCGTTGACGTCGGCGGTGTCGTGGTAGGGCGCTTGGCAACCACCCGCTGGGACAGGCACGCAGACCGTCGGCACGCCGTTGGCCATCGGAATGCCATCAGCCCCAGGGTAGGTGCCGAAGTAGCTGTCGAACGAGCGGTTCTCCTGCTCGATGACGATGACGTGCTTGATTTTGTGGATACCGGAGGCCACGAGGTAGTGCCCCGTCGGCCCGCCGCTCACGCTTTCGGGAGAGGCCGCCGGCTGGGCGGGCGAGCTGCCGCACGCGCTGAGTGCCAGCGCCAGGACGGCGAGGGTACCTGCGACAACGGCGACCGTGGATCGTCGCAGTAATCTCGCCAATCGCTTCATGTGTGACTCCCTTTCGGTGAAACGGAGAGGCTGAGAGAACGGAGCGGGGACGTTGCCACCCACGCCGTGCCGTCGGCGGGGTAGAAGTTGCAGTCGTAGCCGCCGTAATAGATCCGCCCGTCTCTGAACGGTGACGGCACGATGCTCCGGATGGACACGAAGGCCTGTCCCGAACGGATCGGCTTGGACACCGTGGCCGATGGCCTCAGTGTGGGTCCACTGAGACAGCGCAACGTGTAGGTCGGCGATTGACCCTGATCGGTTCGCACGGCGAAGCAGGCGCTGGCGTTGAAGTGCACCACGCCAGAAGCGATGGGTCCACACTTCTGCGTCGCCGGGCAGACCCCCTGGTAACCCCACTCGAACCCGAACACCTGCCGGTCGAGGCCTCCGATCTTCACGGTCTGGAAGTCGCCGTTGTTGTAGGCCGCGATCACATACGCGATCGAGCCTCGTCCCGTGGCGGGGATCAGCGTTCCTCCCGGGGCCAGCATCTGACGGATGGCGGGGATGGGTTGGAACTCGAGCGTCTGCACCAACCCGTCGGCGACCGAACCGGGGCTCGGGCTCGCTGTGGTGTCGAGCTGGCCCCGTGGGAGATCGTCGAACCGGTACACATTGCCGTTGCCCTCGGTCGAGAGGAGGAGGGAAGGGGACCCGTCATGGCGGAGGCACGTGACGCCCCGCAGCCCGCTGTTGTGCGGTCCGACCGGTGGCGCCCGGTACACCGGGACCCAGCGAGGGATGCCGGAGGGCAGAGCGCCGTCGTTCCGCCGATAGAGCGTGGTGTTGATGGTGGAGTACAGAGCTCCGGCACAGTCGGCGAAGCCCGTGTCCTTCTGCGTCACCGCTCCCGGCGAACCCGGCGGGGCGACGGTGAGCTCGGGTTGGGGATCGAACACCAGGGTACGACGTGCCGGTGACCAGGTTCCCTGGAGGACCCCGGTCGGGCGGACCCCGGCATAGACGGACCAGACCCCGCCGGTCTCGTGGGCCCCGAACGCACGGATGTCAGCGCCCGTGGGGAGGACATAGGAATTGCTGAGGGAGAAGGAGTTGGCGCCGTCGAGCAACCACTGGATCCTCGACCGGCCGGCCACGATCGCTTGGGTGACGAGGAGGGAATGTCCCGCCCCGAGACCCTGATCGCTCGGAATCGGAAAGGAGTCCAGTGCCTGGACCCGAAGCGACTGTGTCTGTTCGAAGACCGACCAGGGGCTGGTCCGTGACTTCTTCACCAGCACCTGTCCGGACGGGGAAGGTCCGGGGTACTCCCACTGGCCCGTTGCTGCGAACAGGCGTCCCGAGTGGGCCACGAGTGCTTCGGTCTCGGTGTCGTGTGCCACCGGGGACTTCGCGTTCGTGGTCAACGGCTGACGCTGCGCCGCAACGGCGTAGGACGCCCCGGGTGCGCTGGTGGGGGCCGCGCTCGCCGAACCAGCCAGTGGGGGACCCACGGACGCCAGGATCGCCATGCCGACGGCGGACGCGACCGCCCGCCCGCAGCGGTGTCGTGTCATGACGTCGCGTGCCCGGGCCGGCCGAATCGGCGGAGCGCCGCCCGGTGAATCGTGGTGCCCGCGAGCCGCATCATCGAAGTATCGGGCGGCAAGGCGACACTGTCAACTAAGTTCACAGTTTGCTAACATCTCCTCATGGCCCCCGACGCCGAGGAATCGGGCATTCCGTCGACGCCGGGCCTCGGTGCAGCGCTCCGGCGCGCGTGGCTCGGTTACCAGCTTCGGATGGACCGCGCCATGGCCGAGGCTGGGTTCGGCGACCGCAGGTTCCCCGACGGTCGTGTGTTGCGTGTGTGCTCGGGTGAGGCGGGCTCGACCATCTCGGCCATCGGACGAGAACTCGGCATCACCCGACAGGGCGCCAGCAAGGTCGTTGCAGACCTCCGTGAAGGTGGCTACGTCGCGGTGACCGACTCCATGACGAGCAAGAGGGAGAAGGCGGTTGTCCTCACTCCCCGTGGGACCGACTACCTGGCGCTCCAGCGTACGGCGGCCGGAAGAATCGAGGACGACCTGCGGGCCGAGCTCGGGTCGGAGGTGTTCCCAGCGCTGACGGCGCTGCTCGACGCGCTGGACGCCGGGGAGGGCGTCCGCCTGCGCGCGTACCTGCGTCGTTCTTCCAGGGTCTAGCCGAGCCGGAACTCCTCCGAGGCGGAACTACTCATTGGTTGTCGTTCGTCCCGATGCCGTGAATGCACCCGCGGCCCGACAGAACCCTATGGCCAGGTTGGACCGTCGGTTCCGGGATGCCTGGATCGGCCGCCGAGTCACCGACGCACTCCTTCGGCTCGCGACGATCGGAACCTCGCTCCCAGGCGATCGAAAGGCTCGGCCGATCTAACGGTCGAGGATTTCTATGGATGGATCAGCTCGACGAGATCAGTCGAGCTCGAAGCGATCGAGGTTCATCACCTTGTCCCAGGCCGCGACGAAGTCGCCGACGAACTTCTGCTCCGAGTCGTCGGCGGCGTAAATCTCCGCCAACGCCCGCAGCTGCGAGTGGGAGCCGAAGACGAGGTCGACCGCCGTGGCCGTCCATTTGACCTCGCCCGTGGCGCGGTCGCGTCCCTCGAAGACGTTCTCGGCCGAGGCGGAGGCCTTCCACTCCGTGCTCATGTCGAGCAGATTGGCGAAGAAGTCGTTGGTCAGCGTCCCGGGCCGGTCGGTGAACACGCCGTGGCGGGATTGGCCGAAGTTGGCGTCGAGGGCCCGCAGGCCGCCGACCAGGACCGCCAATTCGGGCGGGGTCAGGTTCAGCATGAACGCCCGTTCGACCAGCAGCTCCTCCGCCGGCTGCTTCTCCCCGGCCCGCAGGTAGTTGCGGAACCCGTCGAAGCCCGGCTCGAGCACGGCGAACGACTCCACGTCGGTCTGCTCCTGCGAGGCGTCCGTGCGCCCCGGGGCGAACGGGACGGTGACGTCGTGCCCGGCGTTCTTGGCCGCCTGCTCGACCGCGGCGCACCCGCCCAGCACAATGACGTCGGCCAGCGAGACGGACTTGCCGCCGGACTGCGAGCTGTTGAAGTCCTGCTGCACCTGCTCGAGGGTCTGCAGCACCTTGGCCAGCTCGGTCGGGTCGTTGACCTCCCAGTCCTTCTGCGGCGCCAGGCGGAGCCGGGCACCGTTGGCCCCGCCCCGCTTGTCCGTGCCGCGGAAGGTGGCGGCCGAAGCCCAGGCGGTGGAGACCAGCTGGGAGACGGACAGCCCCGCACCGAGGATCGTGCTCTTGAGGGAGGCGATGTCGTCCGCGCCGATCAGCTCGTGATCGACGGCGGGGACGGGGTCCTGCCACAACTGCGGCTCGGGAACCCACGGGCCCAGGTAGCGCGTGACGGGCCCCATGTCGCGGTGCAACAGCTTGTACCACGCCCGGGCGAACGCATCGGCCAGCTGGTCGGGGTTCTCGTGGAAGCGCTTGGCGATGGGCCCGTACGTCGGGTCCAGCCTCAGCGCGAGGTCGGTCGTCAGCATCATCGGAGCGTGCCGCTTCGACGGATCATGGGCGTCGGGCACGGTGCCCTCCGCCTCGGGATTCGTGGGCTTCCACTGCTTCGCCCCGGCGGGGCTCTCGGTGAGCTCCCAGTCGTAGGCGTACAGGTTGTCGAGGAACCCGTTGTCCCACTTCGTCGGCTCGTTGGTCCAGGCGCCCTCCAACCCGCTGGTCAGGGTGTCGGTGCCCTTGCCGCTCCCGTAGGTGTTGTGCCAGCCGAAGCCCTGCTCCTCAATGGAGGCGCCTTCGGGCTCGGGGCCGCCGTACTCCTCGCCGACGGCGCCATGGGCCTTGCCGAAGGTGTGGCCGCCGACAATGAGCGCCAGCGTCTCCTCGTCGTTCATGGCCATGCGGCGGAAGGTCTCGCGGATGTTCTTGGCCGAAGCGAGCGGGTCGGGGTTGCCGCCCGGCCCCTGGGGATTCACGTAGATGAGGCCCATGTGGTCGGCACCCAGGGGCCCGGCGAGTTCCCCTCCGCCGTGGCGTTCGTCGCCCAGCCAGGTGTCCTCGGATCCCCAGAAGATTTCGTCGGGCTCCCATATGTCCTCGCGCCCGAACCCGAAGCCGAACGTCTTGAACCCCATCGATTCGCAGGCACAGTTCCCGGCGAAAACGATGAGGTCGGCCCAGGAGATCTTCCGGCCGTACTTCTGCTTGACCGGCCACAGCAACCGGCGCGCCTTGTCGAGGTTCGCGTTGTCGGGCCAGCTGTTCAACGGGGCGAAGCGCTGGGCGCCCTCGCCGCCTCCGCCCCGCCCGTCGGCGATGCGGTAGGTGCCGGCGGCATGCCAGGTCATGCGGATGAAGAGCGGCCCGTAGTGGCCGTAGTCGGCCGGCCACCATTCCTGCGAGGTGGTCATCACCTTGAAGATGTCCTGCTTGAGCACCTCGACGTCCAGGCCGGCGAACTCCTCCTTGTAGTCGAAGTCCTCTCCCAGCGGATCGGAGGCGGGCGAGTGCTTGCGCAGAATGGAGAGATCGACCTGGTTGGGCCACCAGTCCCTATTCGACAAAGGCCGATGCTGCTTGGGGGTCGGCGAGGGGATGGCTGGGCTCTCGCTCTCGCTTTCGCTGCCGCGGTCAGGCACGTGGGTTCTCCTGTCTCGGTGTTCGCTTGTTTTCATCTGATGGCCGGTGGCACGACGTGGCACCTGAATGCCACGGCGGCGCACTCGGCCGGATCATACGCTCAGCTCTCGCACGAAATCGCTGGCCACTCTCGTGGTCGTGCTCGGCCCGGCCCACCTTAAATGTGTACCTAGAACGATTCAAGGGTTATTTTTGATTGATTCTTAGAGGCTGTCGCCTGGTATACATGGATGCATGACCTCGACGCCGCTGGTCGACCGCCTGCGAGCGGTGGGCTGGCGCCTGACGCCCCAGCGCCGGGTCATCGCCGAGGCCATGGGCGGGGACCACGTCCACCTCACGGCGGAAGAGGTACTGGAGCGGGCCCGGGTGCGCCTGCCCGAGGTGAGCCTGGCCACCGTGTACAACACGCTCAACGAGCTCGTTTCGATGGGCGAGGTGCAGCAGGTCGACGCGGGCATCGGCCCGACCCGCTACGACCCCAACACCAAGGACGGCCATCACCACCTGGTGTGCCTCAAATGCGGTGACCTGCGCGACGTGCATCCGCACGGACTGGACGCGCTCGAGTTGGCCCGCTCGGACCGCTTCGGCTATCGGATCGTCAACCGCGAAGTGCTCTTCCAGGGTTACTGCCGCGACTGCGGCGGGCCGTAGCCACCGCGCGTCTGCCTGCGACGAGGTCACTCGCGACGGCGCCGGCGCGGCCGAGTTCCCCACACCGAGACCACCGTCGTCCTGCCTGCTCACCGGCGCGTCCCGGCAGGCCCTCGACCCGGACCCGAACACGCCGAGGCGAATCGCCGACGCCCGGGGCGGGCCTGTAGGGTCGGGCCCCGTCGGCCCCGGGGGAGGCCGTTCAGGGAGGCACGAGATGTTCGAGTGGTCCGAGGAGCAGCTGGCCATCCGCGACGCGGTACGGCGCTTCGTCGAGGAGGAAGTCAAGCCAAACGTCGACGCGCTCGAGCACGGCGACACGCCCCCCTACGAAGTCATCCGCACGCTGTACCGCACGTTCGGGCTCGACGTCATGGCCCGCGAAGCGGCCAAGAAGGCGATTGAGCGCAAGGCCAACGGCGGGGCCGACCGCGGGGAGCGGAGTGAAGGGGCGGGGGGGGGGCGGCGGCGCCGCCCTCATGCTGATCCCCATCATCGAGTTGTGCCACTACTGCCCGGGCATCGTGACCGCGCTCGGCGTCAGCACCGGCCTGGCCGGCGGCACCATCATGAAGAGCGGCACCCCGGCCCAGATGGAGCGCTGGGGGCTCGATCTGATGACGATGGACAAGGTCGGGGCCTGGGCCATCACCGAACCCGACTCGGGCTCCGACGCCCTGGGCGGCATGAAGTCGACCGCCACACGCGACGGCAACGAGTACGTCCTCAACGGCAACAAGACGTTCATCACCAACGGGCCCTACGCCGACACCATCGTCTTCTACGCCAAGCTCGACGACGGCAGCGACACGCCGCTGCGCCAGCGGCCCGTGCTCACCTTCATCCTCGACTCGGGACTGCCCGGGCTCGAGCAGTCCAAGCCCTTCCGCAAAATGGGCCTGCACTCCTCCCCCACCGGCGAGCTCTTCCTGACCGACGTCCGGGTGGGCCAGGACCGCCTGCTGGGCGAGACCGAGGGCACGCCCGGCGGCAGCGAGGGCCGCGAGAGTGCCAAGGGCAACTTCGTCACCGAGCGCGCCGGCGTGGCCGCCATGTCGCTCGGGCTCATAGAGGAGTGCCTCAAGCTGTCGGTGCAGTACGCCAAGGACCGCCTGTTGTGGGAGCGGCCCATCGCCGAGTTCCAGCTGATCCAGCTGAAGCTGGCCCGCATGGAGATCGCCCGCCTCAACGTGGAGAACCTGGTCTTCCGCCACGTCGAGATGTCGGGGGCCGGCAAGAGCCTCACCCTGGCCGAGGCCTCGGCCATGAAGCTCTACTCGGCCCAGGCCGCCACCGAGGTGGCCATGGAGGCGGTGCAGCTCTTCGGCGGCAACGGATACATGTCCGAGTTCCGGGTCGAGCAGCTGGCCCGCGACGCCAAGGTCTTCCAGATTTACGCCGGCACCGACGAAATCCAGGTGACCCACATCGCCCGCGACCTGCTCGGCCGGAACTGAGCGGGTCGGCGTGGGCGTGGGCGACCGGAGCGACCACTTCGGCACCGCACCGGTCGATGCCGTCTTCGACGACATGGTGGACCTGCGCCGCGCCGTCCACCGCGGGCCCGAGCTGGCCTTCGCCGAGCACGCCACCACCGCCATCATCCGCGACCACATGGGGGCGCTCGGCATCGACGAGGCGTTGCGGCCCACCGAGACGGGCGGGATCTTCGCCATGGAGGGCGGCCGACCGGGCCGCACCGTCGTGTTGCGGGCCGACATCGACGCGCTGCCGGTGCAGGAGGACCAGGCGCGGGCGGTCCACTCCGAGACCGAGGGCGTCATGCACGCCTGCGGGCACGACGTCCATGTGGCCGCCCTCCTCGGCACCGCGTCGGTGCTGGCCTCGCGGCGCGAGGACCTGCCGGGGCGCTACCTGTTCCTGTTCCAGCCGGCCGAGGAGGCCCTGTGCGGGGCCAAGGCGATGGTCGAGGGCGGCGCGCTGTCCGTCATGGCGGGGGCGCGCCTGGTCGGCTTCCACGTCACCTCGCAGGTCCCCACCGGGCTGATCGCGCTGCGCAGCGGCGTGGCCATGTCCGAGGCGCACTCCCTGCGCATCACCATCACGGGACCCGGTGGGCACGGGGCCATGCCGACGGGCCAGGGCGACGTCATACGAGCCTCGGCCGAGCTGATCGGCCGGCTCGGCTCGGTGGCCGAGGGGCTGACCTTCGAGGGGGCCAACTGCGTCTGCAGCGCCGGGACGATACAGGCAGGGACCGCCGTCAACGTCGTGCCCACGTCCTCTCGCATCACCGGCACCGTGCGCACGTTCACCGACGCCCAGCGCGAGGAGCTGCTGGCCCGCCTGCGCCACCTGTGCGACGCCGTGGCCGAAATCGAGGGCGTGCAGGTGGCGCTCGAACTGCCCGAGCACACGCCGGCGGTGGTGAACGACGCCACCGCCACCGACCTGGTCGAAGCGGAGGCCCGGGCGCTCCTCGGAGCGGACCAGGTGTTCCGCATGCCGCCGGCCTCCCCCAGCGACGACGTGAGCGAGTTCTTGGCCCGGCTGCCGGGTTGCTACTTCTTCGTGGGCGGCGCCGCGGCCGATGGCTCGAGCGGCACGCACCACAGCCCCACCTTCATGGTCGAGGACGAGTCGTTGCGCGTGGGCGCGGGGATCCTGGTGCGCGGCGCGCTGGCGCTGGCCACGCCGTGAGGCCGATGATGTGGCCGTGACCAACTCCTCGGACCTCTTCTCCATCGCGGGCAAGACCGCGCTCGTGACCGGGGGAACCCGCGGCATCGGCAAAATGATCGCCGAGGGTTTCGTGGACGCCGGCGCCACCGTCTACATCTCCTCACGCAAGGCGGACGTCGTGGCCGAGGTGGCCGAGGAGCTGTCCCAAGAAGGGCACGTGCATCGGCCTCCCGGCCGACCTCTCCAAGGAGGACGAGTGCCGGCGGCTGGCCGGAGAGATGGCGGGCCGGGTCGACCGCCTCGACATCCTGGTCAACAACGCCGGGGCCACCTGGGGCAGCCCGCTGGCCGACTTCGACGAGGCGGCCTTCGAACGCGTGCTCGCCCTCAACGTCGAAGGGCGTCTTCCACCTGACCAAGTTCCTGGTGCCGTTACTGCGGGCCGCCGGTAGCCAGGACGAGCCGGCACGGGTCATCAACATCGGGTCGGTCGACGGATTGGCGGTGCCTGTGCTCGAGACGTACTCCTACTCGGCCTCCAAGGCGGCTGTGCACCACCTGACCCGGCACCTGGCGAAGCGGCTGGCTCCCGAGATCACGGTCAACGCCATTGCGCCCGGTCCGTTCCAGTCGAAGATGATGGCGGCCACCCTCGAGGCCTTCGGCGAGCAGATCGCGGCGAACGCGCCGCTCAAGCGCATCGGCCGGCCCGACGACATGGCCGGCGCCGCCATCTACCTGTCCTCGCGTGCGGGCGCCTACCTCACCGGCGCCGTCATCCCGGTCGACGGAGGTATCACCACCACCCGTTAGGCCCGACCCGTCAGACCCGACCCGTCAGGAGGTCCATCGTGTTGCTGCTGCACGAGGTGCACCGCGTCGCCGGTGCCCGCGAGGAGGAGTTCGACGCCGCCTATCGGGACGAGCTGATCCCGGCCCTGGCCGGGTCCGAGGGCAGCCGCCTGCTCTTCTTCCTCCGGGTGGCCCACGGCAGCGGCCCGGCCTACACCGTGGTCACCATCACCGGCTGCGCCGACGCCGCCGCCTGGGCCGACCTGGCCGGGCGCATGCGCGGCGGCGACCTGGCCGCCTGGGCCTCCCGGGTCGACGAAATGCGCCACGGCTGCGAGGCCAAAATCGTCACGCCGGTGCGGTGGTCGCCCATTCAGGAGTTCGACCTGTCGTCGGTGCCGACGGGCGGCGAGACCCACGAGCTCAGCCTCTTCATGGAGGACACGGCCTGGCCCTTCCCCGGCGGGTTGGACGCCTACCTGGCCAAGGCGGGGACGCTCTACGACACCGAGCTGACCAGGTCCAAGCAGGAGGGCCGCGGCATCATTGAGCTCGAGGCCGCCTTCCAACCCGTCTACGGCACCCACCAGACCAACGAGGTGATCCTGTGGCAGCGGGTGGTGAGCAACAAGGCGTTGCTCTGGCTGCTGGCCAACGACATGCCGCCCTCGGCCAGCGCGCCCGGTACCTGGATGCACGACGCGCTGGCCGTGCGGGACCAGTGGAACAGCCGCCTGCTGCGCTCGGCCGCCTGGTCGCCGCTGTACTGAGCCGAACTGCCCGTCGGCGCGTCGGCCGGGCCCGGCGTCTTCGGCGGGCCCGTGCCAACATGAAGCCGTGAACGACGACGGCGCGTTCGATCTCTCCCGCACGTTCGTGCACCTGGGCGGCGGGGCCACCGCCACCCGGCTGGAGGACTTCGACTGGTCGCCGGCGTACCTGGCCGCCTACGCCGAGCGCTTCGCCGCCGACGGCGACGAGGGGCGCCTGGTCTGCGTCCTGGCCCAGGAGGCCACGTGGGCGACGTGGGAACGGCACCCGGCCGGCGAAGAGGTCGTCGTCCTGCTGTCGGGCCGGGTCGACCTCGTCCAGGAGATCGACGGCGCCGAACGGGTCGTGCCACTGGCGCCGGGTCAGGCCGTCGTGAACCCGCCCGGCGTCTGGCACCGGGCCATCGTCCACGAGCCCGGCCGGGCGCTGTTCATCACCCCCGGCCGGGGGACCGAGGTCAGGGCGGCGTAGGTCGGCCCTCGCAGGCGGTCACGGCGGGCTGACGTCGGGTTGGCCGTGGCGCGGCCGCGCCGAGAACGACTAACCGGCTGAACGCCGGCCCCGGGGCGGTGCGGCCACCCCGGGGCCGAAAGTTCAGGTGATCCGTAGGTGCTCGGCCAGGAACAGCGACCCGGACGGCGCACCCTTGCTGGTGAAGGTTCCCCACCCGGCCAGCGTGGCGAAGTCACCGAGCGAGGGCCCGCCGGGGTCGGTGCCCCCGGCGATCACCAGGAAGGTGCCGAAGATCGTGCCATCGGGCAACTGCGTCCCGTAGGCCCGGAGCTCGGTATTGCCGCTCTGGCCGTACAGCGTGCACGCGCAGCTGGTCGATGTCCTCGAACGATGTGATGCCGTTCGTGTTGCGTCGTAAACACCGTCTCGCCGGTGACCGAGCCATTGAGCCCGTACCCGACGTAGGTGTCGGTGCTCTGCTGGAGCGAGAGCTCCTGGCCGGCCTCGGTCGTCACGGTCGGCGTGGACTCCTCTGATGTCGTCTCGCGGAGCCCGTACGAGTTGTAGAGGCTGTGCGTGCTCACCGCGATGTGCTCGTTGATCCCGGTGCCTTCGGCGGCCTCAGGCGACGGGTTGGCGGCCAGGACCCCGAATCCGCACTGGCCCAGGCCGGCGCCGCCGACCAGGTTGGGTGCGCTGCCGCCGTCACCGAACTGGACGGCGGGAATGTCGTTGTAGCAGGTCATGTTCCCGCCGCTCAGGTTGTTGCCGACCTCCATGCCGTCGGGGTCACTGCTCTGGTCGTTCACGAAGGTGGTGCTCCCCGCCACCTGATTGCGCAGCGAGCCGATCCAGCAGGTGGCCATGTTGGTGATGCTGAGGTTGCCGCCGATGCTGTTGTCCTCGAAGTCGGTGTACTGCGGGAAGCCTGCATTGACGAGGGCCGTGTCCTCCGACCAGGGTGCGGGGATCGGAGCGGTGAAACAGCCACCCGATGCCGCACCGCCGGCGGCACCACCGCCGCCGCCGTTGATGAACACACCGCCGCCGATGGAGGTGGAGTGGATGACGACGCCAAGCGCGTTGACGGCCGTGAGACTGCCGCCGATGGTGTCGTCACTGATGGCCGGCGCCGCGGTTCCTGCCATCGGCCCACAAGAAATGTTCGGCGAGCAGCCGAGCACGAGCACACCGTTGGGGCCCACGTACACGTTGCCCTCGATGACGACATGGGCCGGCAGCAGCGGGCCGGGGGGGCTGGTGGACGGGTCGCCCGGCGTGACGGCGTCGAGCAGGGCGTTCGCAGTGATGGTCAGGTTCCCGAGGATGATTACGTTGCCCGCCGGCATGGAGCAGATGCCGGTCACGACCATGTTGCCGTAGACACCAGGAGCGATCACGCCACCATTGCTGCCGTTGCAGAAGCCCGGTCGGGCGCCGACGGGGTGATAGCCCGGCGGCGGTTTGAAGGTCGGTTGGGCGAACGAGGCACCTGCCGCGTTCACTCCAAGAAGGACGCTCGCAGCTGCCAGCGTCAGGACAGGGATGAGTCGCCAAGCCCTCATCGTCATCTCCAGGGTGCTAAAGCCCGCCGCAGGCCACGGTGACCCGGATCGCCGTCCTGAGTATTCCGGACGCCTTCGGATTGTGCAAGCGGTTTGCGGGAACGCCGTTTTGTCCATGTCGTGCGGGCGGCACGGCGCCCGCGCGCCCGGCCGCACGTCCGCAGCGGCCATCCCCTCCATTGCGGGGCTCAGGTCACGCTGCGCCCGTTCAGCGAGCGGGGGCCAGGTCGTGCGGCCCCTGGGGCGGGTAGCCCCCGGCGTGGCGGATGGCCGCACCCCACGGCGCGGAGGATGTCGATCAACTCGGCGCACCCGCGCTCACCCAGCGCGTCCACCATGACGGCGCACTGCTCGTCCGTCGCCCGCTCGACGGCCTCGCGTCGGGCGCGCCCCTCCTCGGTCAGCGCGCCGTCCGCCACCAGGCCGCGCTCGGCCAGGCGGGCCTCGGCCCCGTCCAGCTGCTCGTCCGACCAGGCGCGGGTGCGCACGTAGGTGCGCAGGGGCAGACCCCAGTAGAGCTCGGTCACCAGGCCGATTTCCGTGGCGTCGAAGCCGGCGGCCGTCCAGGCGGCCGTGTGCGCGTCCCCCCGGTACTCGCGCAGCACGTCGGCCAGCCGCCACATGTCGCCCATCGGGTCGCCCGGCAGGCCCAGACTGTGCAGCCCGGCGAAGAGCGGCTTGCCCTCGGGCCGCAGGGGCCCGGTGGCCGACGCCAACAACTCCGTGGCGCGCCCCAGGCCGTCGGGCTCGTGGCCGAGGATCCGCACGAGCTGGGCCACCGCACCGCGGGTGCGGGCGTCGCAAATGGTGGGCGCATCGACTTTGGACCACCCGAAGGCGACCGCGGGCACCACGGCCTCGGGGTTGAACACGGCGAAGGCGGCCGCCACCACCTCTCCGGGCACCTGGCCCATGACCGAGCCCCGGCTGGTGAAGTAGGCCGGACCGTCGGGCAGCTGGACCCCGCTGCCCAGCGTCCCGGGGCTGGGCGAGAAGCCGAGCTCGGCGTAGGCGCCGTGGCATTCGCCCGAGAAATAGACCTGCCCGGCCACCGGTTCGAGCGCCATGGCCAGCCTTCTCGTCTGCGCCCCCGGCAACTCGCTCACAATTGCCACCCTACGCCGGGGTCGGTCCCTTTAACGTCGTGGGATGACCGCGCCGGCAGAACAGACATGGCTGCGCCCTTCGCCCGGGCTCTGGCGCATGCGGCGGGCCGAGGTGACGAGCGTGACGTTGGTGCTGGCCCTGTGTTTCGGCCTTCTCTTCGGGGCGGCGGTCAGCGCGCTCGGCCGGGGTGATCAGCGTGGTCGTCCTGGCGGCGCTCGGCGCCCTGTGGGCATGGTTCTTCCGGCGGCGTTACCGGGCCTGGCGCTACCAGGAGCGCCACGAGGATCTGATCGTGGCGCGTGGCGTCATGGTGCAGCGGCTGTCCGTGGTGCCCTACGGCCGCATGCAGTTCGTCGAGGTGACGGCCGGCCCGGTCGAGCGCCTGTTCCACCTCTCGACGGTGAAGCTGCACACGGCCGCGGCGGCCAGCGACGCCCGCATCCCCGGCCTCGAAATCGACGAGGCGGCCCGCCTGCGGGACCGACTCACCGAGCTCGGTGAGTCGATGGCCGCCGGCATGTGATGTCCGGACACCCGGCCAACGAGGGCTGGCGCCGCCTGCACCCGGTCACCCCGGTGGTCCGCGCCGGGCGGATTGTGCCCGCCTTCCTCCTGCTGCTCGTCATCTCGACGGCGCACTCGGCCGCCGAGAACAGCACGGCGGAAACGGACTACCTCGTCGTCCTGGCCTTGGGCACGGTCGTCTACGGCTACATCCACTGGGTGGTCACCCGCTGGCGCATCGAAGGGGACGCGCTGCGCATTGAGACGGGGCTGATCCGCAAGGACTCGAAGCGGCTGCCGATCGCCCGCATCCAGGCCGTCGACATCGTGCGCCCGCTGCTGGCCCGCATGCTCGGCGTGTCCGAGCTTCGGGTGCGGCTCGCCGGTTCGGGCTCGACCGACGGCCGCCTCGGCTACCTCGGCCAGGGGGAGGCGGCCGAGCTCCGGCTGGCCCTCTTGGCCGGCCACGTGGACACGGCGGCGGCGCCGGGGACCAACACCGGCCTCCCGATGGCCATCGTGAGCCCCGGTCGCCTGATCGGATCGGTCCTCCTGTCGCTGGTCAGCATCATCCTCGTCGGCACGGTGGTCACCCTGTCCGTGCTCGACCAGTTCGACCCCAGGACGGCGGCCGTGGCGGCGGGTGTGCTGGCCGTCTACCTCTTCGGCTTCGCCGGCATCGTGTGGCGACGCCTTTCGGGCCAGTACAACTTCACGGCCGTCGAGGGCCCCGAGGGCGTGCGCATCACCCGGGGCCTGCTCCAGACCATTTCGGAGACCATTCCCTATGGGCGCATCCAGGCCGTACGCCAGGTGGAACCGATTCTGTGGCGCCCCTTCGGCTGGGTCCGCCTCGAGGTCGACATCGCGGGAGCGACGGCCCGGAACCAGCGCAGCGAGGGCACGGCGGTCGTCCGCAAGGCCCTCATGCCCGTGGGGTCGCAGAAGGACTCGTGGCACCTGTTGGCCCGGCTGCTCGGGGGACCCGACCCGGTGCGCACGGCCCCTCCGGGTCGGGCCCGCCTGAAGGCGCCGCTCAGCTTCCACTTCCTCTCGGCCGGCCACGACGCCACGCATGCGGTGTGCGTGACCGGGCGGATCAACCGGGCCACCACCTGGGTCCCGCTGGAGAAGTCCCAGAGCATCCGCCGGGTCCAAGGCCCGCTGCAGCGCCCGCTCGGCCTGGCCACCGTGCACGTCGACGTGGCCGGACGGCGGACCCGGGCCGAGTTCCGCGACCGGACGGTGGAGGAGGCGGAGCACCTGCTGGCGGACCTGACCGAGCTGAGCCGGTTGGCCCGGCTGCACCACACGCCTGCACCGGCGGCGCTGCCGGGTGGGTCGGGTGGCGCCGGCGCCCCACCGTCGGGCTGGTATCCCGACCCGTCGGGCCGGCACGAGCACCGCTACTGGCACGACGGCGGGTGGACGGCCCAGGTCAGCAACCGCGGCAAGCGCTCGACGGAGCCGGAGGCGCCGGTGACGACGCCGGCGGCTATGACGACAACGAGGCCGGCGCCGTGAAACGCATGGGGAAGTAATCGATGGAGCGCAGACCCGGGGTGTAGGACAGCGTGTGCCCGGGCTCTATTTCGTAGTCCGGGATGCGCTTGTGCCATTCCCGCAGAGCCACCCGCAGCTCCAGGCGGGCGAGGTGTGAACCGAGACAGCGATGGATGCCGCCACCGAATGCGATGTGGCGGTTGACCTCGCGATCGAAGCGCACCTCGTCGGCGTCGGCGAACTCGGCCTCGTCGGTGTTGGCCGATCCGATCATGATCATGACCTGGTCGCCGGACTTGACCGGGCTGCCGTTGAGCTCGGTGTCCTGGACGGCCACCCGGGCCACGCCCATGACCGGCGTCTCCCAGCGCAGGAGCTCCTCGATCGCGTTGGGGATCAACGCCGGCTCCTCGACGATCTGGCGCCGGTGGTCGGGGTGCTGGGCCAGGAAGGAGAACATGCAGTCGAGCGTGGCCGTCACCGTGTCGAGGCCGGCGATGAGGAACAGGAAGCAGATGTCCAAGATGTCCTCGCGGCTGAGCCGGTCGCCCTCCACCTCGGCGTCGATGAAGTGCGAGAGCAGATCGTCCTGCCGCTCCGCCTCGCGCTGGTCGAGGATTTCGTCGAAGTAGTCGTAGACCGAGTCGGCGATCGTCTGCTGGTAGTCGCTGGCCTCCTTCGAGCCGTACAGCTTCCCGGTGACGTGGTCGGGCCGGATGATGCCGTCCTTCATGGTGAGGAACCGGTCCAGCTCTTCGTAGGGGAGGCCCAAGAGGGTCAAGAACACCTGGGACGGGAACGGGATGGAGAACTCCTTGGCGAAGTCCACCTCACCGCGCTCGATGAACTGGTCGATGAGGTGGTTGACCAGTTGGGAGACCTCGTCGTCCATGACGGCCATCTTGCGGGGAGCGAAGATCGGGTCCAGGAGCTTGCGGAACTTCTTGTGGTCCGGCGGGTCGATCTGCAGCGGAATCATCGGCCGCTTGTTCTTCAGGTCGACGGCATCCATGTTGGACGAGAAGATCTCCGGGTGCCGGAGGGCCTCGTCGATTTCCGCCCGGCGCGACAGGAGCACGCCGTGCCCGTGCGGCATGTCGACGGACATGACCGGCTCCTCGCGCATGAACTGGTAGATGGCCTGCGGGTTGGCGGCCATTTCGGGGTCCATCCCGGACATCGGGTTCGCCAAGCTGTCGGCCGTCGGGGTTTCGGTGTCAGTTTCCATCGGTCTCCTCTGTCGGTATCTGAAGGACGCGGTTGACGGCGTGCACGAGCGAGGCGTCGTCCGACTCGGGGATGAGCCAGCTCGAGGCGAAGAGCCGCACAATGACGTCGGCCAGCTGGCCGCGGTCGAGGGCGCCGCTGGCGACGGCCGGCACGGTGTCGAGGGCGTCGCCGAGGCGCTCGACCAGCTGGCTGTGCAGGGCGGGCAGGTGGTCGAGCAGGAAGCTCATGACGAACCCCGGCTCGGTTTCGAAGAGCGAGCGGGCCGGGTGCGACCGGATGAAGTCGAAGGCGTAGGCCATGAAGGCGCCGATGCGCTGTGCGGGGTCCTGCACCGAGTCCAGCACTTCGTCGATGCCCCGGCGGAAGCGGCGCTCGTCGTAGTCGGCGGCGGCGCTCAGGACGTGGTCCTTGCTCGGGAAGTAGCGGTAGAGGGTGCCCCGGGAGACGCCGGCCGCCTCGGCCATCTCCTGCATGCCCAGGCGGCGGACTCCCCGGCGCCCGATCAGGCCCAGGGCGGCGACGAGGATCCGCTCCTCGGTCGGGCTGAACTCCCGCAACGGGTACGCGGCGACGTCAGGGGCACTGACGAAGGTGGACGCCACGACTGAACATATTAGACACTTTATGTCTCATCTGTCGAGCATTGGCCTGGTCGCAGGCGTCTGACAGGGGTGCAGCAGAGAGAGGAACACCGCACCTCGAGGGGCCCGGGTCAGAGTGGGGCGGGCCGGTGGCCCGCTAGCGGGCGTGGCGGCCGCGGCGGGTGCGGTCCCTGGTCAGGCGGGGCCACACGGCCAGCCCGATCAGGCCCACGATGCCGAGGAACGTGGCGAAGAAGCCCAGGTAGTCGGACGCCGAGCGGCCGTAGGTCAGGGTCACGTCGTGGCTGGTGGGCACCACCACCATGAGGTCGGGCGTCACCCGCCACGGGCCGTCGGCGCCGCTGGCCTGCCAGTTGGGGAAGTACGACACCTTCACCAGCACCGGGGTGCCGATCCGCGACACGTGGAAGCTGACGGACGAGTCCGTCTGGTTCACGTCGGTCACGGTCGTCGTGCCGACGTGCTTGACCGTCGGCCGGATGTCGCTGACCGAGGTGCGCGGCCACGACGGCGGACCGCTCTGGGCCAGCTCCACGTGCCAACGCGACGGGTCGTCGTACCAGGACAGCGACGGGTTGAGCCAGCTGGCCGGTCCGGGCTTGACCCCGGAGAGCACGACCGGGTCGTTGGGCAACGGCGTCACGAGCGAGGAGTCCCGCACCACGTAGATGTTCCAGGTCGTGGTCGACTCGGTCCCGCTGTAGTTGTAGGTCCACGGACCGGTGCGGGCCACCAGCTTCAGCGCCGGGTCAGCGTTGGCCTCCTGCTCGACCGGCGCCGTCTCGGCCATGAAGTACTTCACGCCGAGAAGTTGGAGGTGCTGGACCCCGAGCGTCACGTCGAGCGGGCCGTAGGGCAGGCCGACCTCGGGTTCCGAAGGCCCCTCGGACATCTCGGCCTGGTTGATGAAGTGGTACGGCGTCGTGGCCGAGGACTCGAAGAGCAGCCCCTCCATGGAGTCGATGCACCCGCTCGTCCAATAGGGCAGCAGCATGAGCGCCTCGGGGGTGCCGAAGCGGTTCTCGCTGGAGCTGTACTCCCACATCTCGCGCCCACAGCCGTACTTCTTGCTGACCGACTCCATCGTCTGGATGATGGAGCGGTACTCCGGGTACGACGTCTGGCCCTCGTAGCCCTCGTAGTTGTACGACGACCAGTTCGTGACCTGGTTCGGCCCCACGGTGACCGGTAGCGACGACGCCGGGAAGATGAAGGGCGGGACGACGGCGATCATGGTGGCCAGCAGACCCAGCACGGCGCCACTCACCGCCGCCGGAGCCCACCGCGGCGTCGGCCGCCGGCCCGGCGGGGGCAGGAGGGTGTCGCGCTCGGGGGTGTTGGGCCCCCCGTCCCACCCGTCCGTGTCTCCGTCGGACGCCGCGTACCCCGCGTACCCGGCCCCGTCCCCCGGCACCATTCCTTCCGCGCCGGCTTCGGCGCCGACCGCGCCGAAATAGTTGGCCGACGTCGGCTGGGCCTGGCGCCGGGCCGGCGTGGTGCTCAGCGCCACCGCCTCTTCCCATTGACGCATCCGGAGCCGGCGCCACCACTGGGCGACCAGGATGCAGACCATGCCGAAGGCCCAGGCCGCCATCAGGTACACCGACATGAACCACAGCGGCAGCAGCCGCACGTTGTAGAGACTGCCCTGGGGGTCGAGCACCAGGGCAAGGGCCGAGGCCACCCCCAACGCGGTGACGGCCACGCCGAAGCGGCTGCGCACCACCACGGCCATGAGGAAGCCGATGCCGGCCAGCACGAGTGCCCACGCATCGGCTTCGGGGAAGAACAGCGACCCGAAGTTGTGCAGGTTGGTGTAGCCCATGGACGTCGCGTAGTTGTGATCGAGGCCGAACGGGACAAGCCACCAACCCGACAGCAGCAACCCGATGCCGACGGTCGAGACCGCCCGCCAGAGCGTGCGCGTCCGGGGCACCGGATCGGTGACCTCGACGTTGCGCCACACCAACGGCTTCGAATCCCCGATGCCCCAGCGGGCCGGCAACAGCTCGATCACGGTCAGCAGGACCGCCCCGCCCAGGGCGTACATGCCCGGCACAATGTGCGACAGCACGCACACCGCCAGCACGACGGCCGCCCAGCCCCGGTGCCGCCCCTCGCGCACCGCACAGGCGAAGAGCCCGAGGAAGAGCACGGCCAGCGACAGGCTGAAGGAGAACGCGTATTCCCCGGCCATGGTCGAGAACAGGTTGCCGCCGTAAATGGTGAACGTGTAGTCGAAGAGGAAGGGCAGGCTGGCCGCCGCCAACAGGGTCGGCAGGGGCGGCCGCAACCGGAAGAACCGGCCGCAGGCCCAGGCGCACACCGGGAGCATGACCGACCCGGCGATGGTGCCCAGCTTGAAGGCGATGTCGTAGGGGATGATCCATCCGCCTGCGGCGATGAAGGCGTCGGGCAGGGTGAAATAGAAGGTGTAGAGGGGAAATCCGTCGTACCAGCCCGGGTCCCAACCGGTGAGCCGGCCGTGGCTCATCAGCGTCTCGAGGAACTTGGGCATGGCGATGTGCGCGCCCGTGTCGCCGCCCGTCGTGGTGGTGTTCGTGAAGAGCAGACCCGGGTGGAGCTGCGAGAGGGTCACGACAATGACGCTGACGATGGTGATGACCGTGATGGCGCCCGGTACCCACCACCACTGGCCGCGCCCCGCGCGGCGTACCCGCGCCGACACCGGCGCCGCCGACGTCTCGGACTGCTTCGGCTCCTCCACCCTCACCACGGCCCCGACCGCCCCTCAGTGGCGGGCGTGCGCGCCAGCCACCCCACCGGGGATCGAGGCGCGCCGGTCACCGGCTTGGTCGGGCCACATCGGGGTTAACTTATCGGCCCCTTCCCCGGTGCTGTAGTCGCGGGACCCGGTGCCGGCGACCCAGGCAGGGGCTCAATCAGCCGTCGACCTGCCCGGGGACAGAGGATCGGGCATCGAGGGCCACGACAGCCGTGGTCAGTCCACCTCCTCGAGCTCGCGCTCGATGTTGGCGAACTCCGCCTCGATCTTCTTCAGGCCCTCTTCGTCCCCCTGTGAGCGCGGCCCGGTGAACCACTTGCGGGCGCTGATCAGCCAGTAGCCCCCGGAGAACAGGAGCACCACGCCCACCGCCACCGGGGCGTAGTTGAAGTTGTCCCGGTTGATGGTGCTGAAGTTCACCTCGGGCAGCATGAACAAGACGGCGATGAAGGCGACCCAGATGATGCCGATCCACCCGACCAGCGGGCTCCACTTGCCGAGGGACCACCGGCCGCCCTCCCAGCTCTTGCCCTTGATGCGCCGCAGCAGGGTCGGCAGCACGTAGGCGATGTAGAGACCGATGGTGGCGATCGAGGTCACGGCGGCGTAGGCCACGCTGCTCCACAACACGGGTACCGCGAGGAGGAAGGCGAAGACGACGCAGAACCAGATGGAGTTGGTCGGCGTCCGCGTGCGCGGGTTGATGCGGTGCCAGAGGCGGTGGCCGGGAACGGCGCCGTCACGGGAGAACGCGAACAGCATCCGGGAATTCGCCGCCGTCGATGCCATGCCGCAGAAGAACTGGGCCACGACGGCGATCAGCAGCAGGAGCTCGGCGCCGACCCTCGAGAGGGCGGTCTCCCAAATGAGCACGGGGGCCGCCTGTTGGGAAGCCACCGCGGCGTAAACCTTGGGATCGGTCGGGATCACGAACGTGATGGCGAGAATGAGGATCCAGCCGGCGATGAGGGAGATCACGATGGAGCTGACGATCCCCCGCGGCGCCGCGATGTCGGCGTTGTGGGTCTCCTCGGACATGTGGGCCGAGGCGTCGTAGCCGGTGAAGGTGTACTGCGCCATCAGGAGCCCGATCATGAAGACGAACCAGGGCACACCGAGCGTCGATTCGTTCGTGAACTTGGTGAAGACGAAGGACGCTGACGCGTGGTGGCTCGGGACGAAGAACAGGACCACGGCGATGGTCAGGACCCCCAGGATGTGCCACCAGGCGCTCACGTCGGAGAGGAAGGCGACGAGCCGCACCCCGAAGCTGTTGAGGAGCCCGTGGGCGACGAGCGTGCAGCCGTACACGGTCAGGATCCAGCCGGTGGTGTCGGGGAAGTTCGTCGTCAGGTTCAAGAAGAGCGTGAAGAAGATGGCGAACCCGAAGTCGATGCCCGCCGTGACGGCGACCTGGCCGAGCAGATTGAACCAGCCGGTGAACCAGCTCCAGGCCGCGGAGTTGTTCTCGGCCAGCCTTGACGACCAGTAGTAGAGGCCGCCGGCGGTCGGGTAGGCCGATGCGATTTCGGCCATGCCCAACCCGACGACCGTCGTGAAGAGGCCGACGATGATCCAGCCCCACACGATGACGACGGGCCCGCCGTACTGCATGCCGAAGTAGTAGAGGGTGAGGCAGCCCGAGAGGACCGAAATGATGGTGAACGAGACGGCGAAATTGGAGAAGCCGCCCATCCTCCTTCGCAGTTCCTGGGCGTAGCCGAGCTTGTGCAGCTGGGCCACGTCGTCGTTGACGAAGGCAGAGGTGCTCATGGAATCCTCCCGTCTGGCGAGGCACCCGGGGAGGGGGTGCCGCGCGTTCCCGCGCAAATAGGAGCAGGGTTCAACCCAGGTGTCAAGGAGTTTTCGGGGCAGGCACGGGCGAATGAGCGTCGTGTTCAGGCGCGCCCACCCCAAACCGGGGCGAAAATCGGCACCACGACCTCCCAGCCCGCCGCTACATCTGGGCCAGGATCTTCGCCTTCTGGTCGTTGAATTCGGCCTCGGTCAGGATGCCCTGGTCCTTCAGGTTGGCCATTTCCTTGAGCTTGTCCATCAGCTCGTCGGAGCTGGCCGCCGGCGCGGGCCCGGGCGCCGGCGCCGGGGCGACGGCCTGCTGCTCGGCCGCGGCGTCCTGCCCGGCGAACTTCTGCTGCTGGCGCCGGTTGACCCGGCCCGCCACCACCGAGGCCGTGCCGGCGATGACCGCCGTCCTCCCTACCGTCCGCATCACCGGACGTCGTCCCAATGGCATGTTCTGCTCCTTCCTCGAAAGAATCTTCCTGCCGGTGTCCGCCGGCTCAGCTCTTGAGCGCCTGAGCCAGGTCCTCGAGCGCCGACTCGACCAGCTCGTGCGGAATGCGCGCCGAGTCGATGACCACGCCGCCCGACCCCTGCACCGCCTCGACCAGCGGGACGGCCCACAGGTCCTCCCACACGATGACCAGCGACGAGTAGCCCTCGGGCAGGTTCGCCGCCACGTGCTCCAGGTCCTCCACGTTGACCAGGCCGCCCACCTCCCCGTCGAGGTCGCCGAAGTCGGCCAGCTCGTCCATCTGGTCGAACTCGAGGCTGATGGTGTCGCCGGCCTCGTCCTTGCCCACGAACACGAGGTCGAGGATGCGCACGGTGCCGTTGGCGATCAGCTTCGCCACCTCAGGCGCGACGTTGCCGTTGAAGCGGTTCCCCGGGAAGGCGATCACCGTGTAGCTGACTGGTCCGATGGTGGTCATGGCAGTCTCCTCTGCTTCTGTTCTCCGCTTCCGATGTGTGCGCTCTGCTCGTGCTGCTGTCCGTGCGCTTGCTCCGGACCAGGTTCAGCTGGCCAGGATCTTGGCCTTCTGGGCGTTGAACTCTTCGTCGGTGAGCACGCCCTGCGACTTCAGGTCGGCCAGCTTGGACAGCTGGTCAGCCGTGGTGTCACCGGCGGCGCCCGCCGTCTGCTTGACGTAGGAATCGAACGCCTTCTGCTGCTGCGCCGCCTCCTGCGCCGCCCGCTCGTGCATCTTGCCGCCCCGCGCAATCAGGTACACGAATACACCCAGGAACGGCAGGACGATGATGAAGATCACCCACAGCGCCTTGGCCCATCCACCCATGTCGTGGCTGCGGAAGATGTCGACGAAGACCATGATCAGCAACCAGATCCAGATGACGAACAGGAAGAAGTACAGCATCGTCAAGAAGAAATCGAGAATCGGGTATTGGTAACTCGAGGCAAGCATGCAAGCTCCTTGGTCGTCGTTCGGCCGGGTCCCGGACCCCCAGCGGGCGGGGTCGTGCGGCCCCTGTGCCTCGGGGGTTGAGGCCCAGTGCTGTGACCCTAACCATCGCAGCGCCGCCGTGCCGCGGAAAAGGGCCGAAAGACCCAAAGCCAACCGCTTTCGTGTCGACCGGCGCGCGCCGCCGTGCGAAGCGATCGTGCCTGCGGACGCGTCGCATGTTGCCGGCGTCGCCGGCGCTGCGGGCAGCCCGCCGCCCGGGCACGCCCGTACCTCGGCGCGGCGGCACCCGACGGATGCGCCGGACCTGACTCAGGCCGCTCTCAGATGCCTTGCTCCGCCTGCAGCCGGCCCTTCTTGCACGCCTTGGCGAACACCTCGTAGTCGCGTTCGTTCTGGTCGGCGTAGGTCTCGGCGAAGGTGACCAGCGCCTTCTCGAACGTGTCGTTGTTTCCCAGGTACGACGCGATGGCGATCCGGTCGCCCGAGCGGGCGTGGGCCCGGGCCAGGGTGTGCCCGCACAGTTCCGCGTAGGCCCGCACGCCGGCCGGAATGGCCGCCTCGATGTCCACCGAGCCCTTCCAGTCCTGGAGCTGGCGCACGTAGTAGTCGCGCGGCACGCCGTCGACGCCGTCGGTGCGCTGCCAGCCCAGGAAGATGTCGCTGCTCGCTTGCATCAGGCGCTGGCCGGCCACCACCCGGGCCCCGTGGTTGTTGTAGGCGCTCTTCTTGGTGAATCGCTCGAGCACCGACGCCTCGGCCTCCTTGGCCTGCAGGAACAGGACGTCACCGGGCCGGGGGCCCTCGAGGAGGAGGATCCAGGCCCGGGTGCCGACGCTGCCCACGCCCACCACCTTGCGGGCCATCTCCACGAAGCGGAACTGCTCGAGCAGTTGCTTGCGGTCGGTGGGCAGGGTGGCGCGGTACTTGCGCAGCACCTCGTGGAAAATCTCCATCATGAGATCGCTCTTCATGCCCGGCAACAGCTCCCGGATGGGCACGACCAGCGGCGGGTCGCTGATGATGCGGTGCTCGCCGTCGACGACGGTGCACAGCTTGTCGAGCGCCTTCATGCTGTCCTTGGCGCGGGCCTTGGCCACAATTCGGTCCGCCGTGTCCGCTACGTGCTGGGCGTCCTTCGACTTTTGCCTGATCGCCTCGGCCTTCATCAGTTCCATGCCCGTGTCCACGTCGACGTGCGAGTACCAGACCTCCAGGTTCGTCATGCCGGCCATCTGCCGCATGGCTTCGCGGTAGACCTGACCGAGGTGCACGATCGCCTCGGCGCGCACCGTCTTGGAGAAGCCGCGGTGGCGTGCCGCGACGACGACGCTGGCCGCCAGCCGCTTCACGTCCCATTCCCACGGGCCGGGCAACGTCTCGTCGAAGTCGTTGCAGTCGAACACGAGGTTGCGCTCGGGCGAGCCGAAGATGCCGAAGTTGGAGAGATGCGCGTCGCCGCACACCTGCGCCGTCAGCCCCGACCGCGGCGTGGTCGACAGGTCCGACGCCATGATCAGCGCCGCCCCGCGGTAGAAGGTGAACGGCGAGACGAGCATGCGCCCGTAGCGGATGGGCACCAGCTCGGGCACCCGCGTCGTGGCCTGGCTCTCGAGCAGGCTGACCGGGTCGGGTCGGCCCGGGGCCGGTTCGAAGGTGGCCTGGCTGGTGCGCGGCACCTTGGCCCGGGCCGCCTTTCCCTTGGCCTTGCTCGCGTCCTCGTTCAGCCGCGGCAACGGGCGCGGGGTCGCCGGCTCGGTCCTTTGCTTCACTTCGTCGACCACCATGCTGGGCTCCTCCCCGGACGCGCCGTGGGCGCAGTCATCCCCCTCCCGAGGCTACGCAGGTGCGCCACCCCCTGTCTCACGCGGTTTCTCCCAGCCGCCGCGGGCGCCACAATGGGCGGGACCGCAGGGAGCGGGCACGGTGGGCGGGTGACGGCGAGGGACGACAACGACGGTGGACCACGAGGAGTGGAAGGCCCCGGGCGACACGGGCTCGGCATCTGCCCGCCCGCCGGCCGATCCGGCGACGGAGTCGGCTCCGGCCATTGCGGCCGAACCACCGCCGGACGCGGCCGCGGCGGCCGTCTTCGGCCGTACCCGCATGACCGTCCTCCGCTTCGCTTCCATCATCCGCAGCAGCGACGACGCCGCGGTGGAGCAGGCCGTGCTGGCGCTCAGCCGCTCCCGGCGCTGGCTGGCGCCCCTGGCCCTGGTCGTCGGCGCGTTCATCATGCTGCTGCAGGGGCTCAAGCTCCTCGTCACCAACTGGCGCCTGACGGTGGTGCAGATCATCCCGGCCATGTGGATCTGGGCGGCCATGCTCGACATCAAAATCCACCTGCTGCACGGCAAGGAGCTCCACGTCCTCCGCGGCCCGATCCTGATTCCGCTGGCGCTGGCCGTCACGGCCATCACGGCCGCCAGCTTCTATCTCAACGGGGTCTTCGCGTTTGCCATCTCGGGCCCGCGCCAGGAGGGGATCAAGATCCGCCCGGCCTTCGGCCTGGCCAACCGCCACCTGAAGACGATCCTGGCCTGGGGCGTGGGCATCGGAGTCTTGCTCTCGTTCTCCACCCTGGTCACGACCAGGTGGGGCAAGCTGCCCTTCGCCCTCAGCCAGGGCATCATCGTCGGCATCATGATGCTCTGCTACCTGGCCGTACCGGCCCGCATCGTCGGGGTCGACACGCCGAAGAAGCGCTCGCGCCGCGACAACCTCAGCGCGACCGTCGTAGGCGGCGCGGTGGGTGCCGTCGTGTGCTCGCCGCCCTACATGATCGGCCGGCTCGGCATCCTCATGCTCGGCTGGCACTACCTGTTCTGGGTGGGCATTCTGCTCATCGTCATCGGTGCCGCCCTGCAGACCGGCGTGACGAGCGCAGTCAAGGCGGTGAAGTTCTCGGCCAAGCTCGTCGGTGACCCCTCGGCCCGGGCCGCCGCCGACGCCGGCGCCACTTGACCGGTGGACGCGCCGGGACCCCGTGACCGTTTGGTGAACTTTTCGCGACGAAGTAGTGAACTAACGTGCTGACCTGGGTATCTTCATCGCCGTGGCGCGACCCATGGAGGAGATGGTCTTGAACCTCTTCGCGCGGGTGCGCGAAGCGCTGGGGCAGGCCACCTGGGCCCTCCTCAACGGCGACACCCAGCTGGGCCAGGCCGTGGTCGACGGCGACCAGGTCATTGACGACCTGACAGCGGAACTGGAGCTCGAGGTGTGGGCCGAAATCGAGGCCAACGAACTCGACCGCGCCGACCTGCGCCGGCTCGTCGGCATATTGCTGATTTTGCCCGAGCTCGAGCGCAGCGCCGACCTGGCCGAGCACATCGCCCAGCGGGCGCTGACCAACGTGGGCGCGGACATGACGCCGGTCGCCCGCGGCATCGTCCAGCGCATGTCCGAAGTGGCCGCCGAAATGTGGCAGTCCGTCGCCGCCTCCTACGTGCGGGCTGACGCCGCCGACCTCGAGCTGCACGAGGAGGACGAGGAGCTCGACATCCTGCACGAGCGCCTGACCAGGGAGATCGCCAAGGGCGACATGACCACCTCGGTCACGGCCCAGGTCACGCTGGTCTCCCGCTTCTACGAGCGGATCGGCGACCACGCCGTCAACCTGAGCAGGCGTATCGCGGCCCTCCAGGCCTGACGCCGCGCTGCCGGGTCGGGCCATACGATCGACTCTGGGGCCGCCGAGGGCGGCAGGGACGAGGGAGGCCGAGGTGCCGGCGACGATCGAGTGGTTCGGAACGACGACCTTCCGCGTCACTACCGGAGGCCGCACCCTCTTCTTCGACGCCTACCTCGACCGCCTGCCCGGCCTCGACCCGGTCGGGCTGTCGACGGCCGAAGTCGGCGAAGCGAACTTCGTCTTCGTGAGCCACGCCCACTTCGACCACCTCTACGGCACCGACGCCATTGCGCTCGGCACCGGGGCCGTCGCGGTGGCCTCACCCGAATCGGCCCGATGCCTGCGCGCCTGCGGCGTGCCTGAGAGCCAGCTGCTCGTCGTCACCGGGGGTGAGACGGTGCACTGCAGTCCGGACACGAAGGTGCGGGTGCTCCCCGCGCTGCACTCGTGCCTGTTCGCCCACTCCGACCCCGACACCGCCGTTCCCTGCCTGGGCGACCTCGACATCAGCGCGCAGGAGCGGGTGGCCGCCCGCGGAAGACTCTTCGACCTCTTGGCGGGGCTCGAGTCGGCTGAAGCCCAGGCGCTGCGCGCCATGAACGAGAAGTGCTCCAGTCACGACGGAGGCCAGCTGGCCTACCTGCTGACCACCCCGGAAGGATCGCTGCTCGTGAGTGCCAGTGCCGGCTACTGGAAGGGGATCTTGGCCGGGCTCCAACCCGACGTCGCGCTGCTCGCGCTCGGAGGCCGGCCCAACGTCGACGGCGAGCCGTTCCAGGGATCCTCGGTGCAGTACATGCTCGAGCAGGTGCAGCTGCTGCGCCCCCGCCGCATTGCCTTCTGCCACCACGATCCCCTCTTCCCGGGGCTGCCGGGCGTCGACGTCGCGCCCGCCGCGGCGGCCCTCCAGGTGCCAGGTGCGGGTGCCACCTATTTCGAGATGGAGTACGCCACGGCCCGGCCCCTCTTCGGCTGACTGGTCACCGGCGCTGAGTTGACCCCGCCGTCCTCCCCGGCGCGGTGGCCCACGCCGCCGCCCGGAATCTCGCCACGACCCTGAGGTGGCGGTCAGGTCTCGGCGACGAGCGCGTCGGTCAGCCCGTTGACCCCGGCCAGCGCGGCGGCGAGATCGGGTCCGAGGCCGTAGCGGGCGGCCACGACGACAGGGTCGGTGTAACCGACCAGGGTCCCCCGGTCGGCGTCAGCCCAAATAAGGACTTTGAGCGGCAGGTCGAGCGCAGACAGCGGGGCGGCCACCATGACGGGCGTACCGGCGGCGGGGTTGCCGAAGACGACCAGGACGGTCTCACGGAGGTCGAGGCCGACCTGGCGCGCCTCGGCCGCCTGATCGATGACGGCGAAGACCTTGAGCCCCTTGTCCCGGCACAGCTCGACCAGCCGGTCGACCGTGTCGGCCACGGAGCGGGCGCTGGCCTTGATGACGACGCCGGCGCCGGCGCCGGACCCGCTCACCGAGCCCCTCGGTTCAGACGGCCACCCGCTGGATGCGACCGGCGTGGTTCTCCCGCAAGCGCTCAGCCGTCTCCCGGTCGCGCAGGGGCATGCCGATCCCGATCGGGAGGTCGGACGTGGGGTCGTTCCGGCACTGGGCGCAGTCCACCACCCACGTGCGGTCAGGGCGTTGACTCACCCTGGGCTGGTGGTTGTTGCTCTGCATTCCGCCCTCCTGTGCCTGAATCCTCCCCGAATTCAGGGACACCATACCCCCAAACACGGGTAGCGGGGAATTTCTGCGCAGGATCTGCAGCCCCCGGTGCGGCCGCGGCCCCGGCCCAGGTCGCGGGCCTGTCCCGGGCGACGCGGCTACCTTGTCCACCGGTGTCACGCCTGGTGAACCTCGACGCCTACCTCGAGCGCATCGGTCTGGGCGGCCGGGCCCAACCGGGCCTGGCCGAGGTCCACCGGGCGCATGCCACCCACATTTCGTTCGAGAACTTCGACTCCTACTCGGGCCGGCCGGTCTCGCTCGAGCCCGCCGACCTCGAGGACAAGATCGTGACGCGCCGGCGCGGCGGCTACTGCTTCGAGCACAACACCCTGCTGGGGGCTGCGCTGGAGTCGCTCGGCCTGGAGGTCGAGCCGATGCTGGCCCGGGTGCGCCTCGGCCCCGAAGGCTCGCCCCGCCCGCTCAACCACCTGCTGCTGCGCGTGCGCGACGGGCGGGGCACCTGGTTGGCCGACGTCGGCTTCGGCGGGGGCGGGCTGCTCGATCCGTTGCCCTTCGAGCTCGAGACCGAGACCGAGCAGTCGGGGTGGCGCTACCGGGTGGTGCAGGACGGCGCGGAGTGGGTGACCCAGGTGTTCCAGGACGGCGGGTGGACGAGCATGTACGGCTTCGTCCCCGAGCCGGCCGAGCCCGTCGACGTCGTGGTGAACAACTGGTACACCTCGACGCACCCCGAGTCGTCGTTCGTGACGGGCGTCATGACCGGGATGCGGCTGCCGGACCGCTGCCTGTCGGTGTTCGCCGGCGACGCCGCCGTCCTGGTGGAACGTCCGGTCGGCGGCGAGTCGAGCATGACCGAACTGCCGCTGGCCGATGTGCCGGCGCTGCTCGAACGCCGGCTCGGCATCTGCGGCGTCGTGCTGGGGCCCGACGGGCGGCTGACCCTGAGCGAGTAGGGCGGGCCGCTCAGGTCGACAGCCGGGCGTCCGCCGGCCGCGCCATGACGTAAATCAGGGCCCCGATCACGGGCAGGAAGAGGATCACGACGGTCCAGCCGGCCTTGGCCGGCCCGTGGTGGTCCAGGCGGCGGAAGTTGTCGACGAAGCACCACAGGATGAAGAAGAGGAACAGGAAGACGGCCGCGAACTCGAGGAACGTCCAGAACAGGCTGAGCAGCGGCCAGGAATAGGCGAACAGCATGGGTGTACCTCCCTCTATGCCTGGTTCGGCCCCGGGCCGAACCTATCCCCACCCGCTCCGGCGCCGGTGGATGGGTGGACGGGGACCGCGGCTTCACACATCCCTCACACGGCGGGCGCACCATGGAGCCATGGCGTCGACGACCGTCACCACGACCGGATCCGAGCTGGTCGACTCCCGGGACCTGTGGGGGGATTGGGAGGCGCTGCGCGCGCTCGTCCGGCGCGACGGCTACGTCTTCATGCGCGAGCTGCTCGACCGCCGCCGGGTCACCGAAGTCGGCCGGGCCGGGTTGGCCGCCCTGCAGACGGCCGGCTGGACTGCGGCGGGGGGCGATCCGGTCACCGCTCCGCCGCGCCCGCCCGTGCGCGCCGTGGCCATGCGCGGCGCCTTCGGCGACCCCGGCTACCGGCGCATTGTGGCCGACCCCGGGTTCAACGCCATCGCCTTCGACTCGCCGCTCGCCGCGCTCATGGGCCAGGTGATGGGGCCGGCCGGCTTCTGCTACCCGCTCAAGATCCCGCGCCTCGTGTACCCGTCGTCGCTCGTGCCGCGTCAGCCCGGCAACGTGGTGCACAAGGATTACCGGGCGGTGCAGGACATGTTCACCTGCTGGGTTCCCCTGGGCCACGTCCCGGTCAGCCTCGGCGGCCTGGCGCTGTTGCCGGGCAGCCAGACCTCGGCCCAAGTGCGCCACCGGCCCCTCGAGCGACTCGAGCGCGGTTGGCGCACGGCGGACTACGAGCCGGGCGACGTCCTGGTGTTCCACTGCCTGACCACGCACGCCGCTCTGCCCAACCGCGAGGCCCGCCTGCGCTTCTCGGCCGAGTACCGCTGGCAGCTGGCCGACCGGCCGGCACCTCGCCGCATGGTCATCGGGCCGCACGGCCGCGAAATGGGCTCCCGCCTCTTCTCGGGCACCGACTGGTGGCGCCCCGTGCCGGCCGGACTCACCCTCTTCGACGACGGCGGGGGCCACGACGGCCTGGGACGCCCGCCACGTCCGGGCGGGGTCCTGGCGCCGTCGCGCTTCGTCGACCTCGACCCGGCGCCCCGGCGGCGCGGGCGCCGCGCCCAGCCCTAACTGGCGTTCACGAGCCCGTAGATGCTCTTGGCCATCAGGTAGAGGCCGAGGAAGAGCGACAGGACGGCGATGGTCTGGTCCGTGTGCGAGCCGATCCACTCCAGCAGCGAGTTGAGCTTGATCTTGACCGTGGCGGGTCGGGCGACAGCATAGATCTCCATGGCCAAGATGGTCGCCGTGCTCAAGAGGCAGAACAGGAAGACCAGCAGGTATTCGACGGCGTTGTTCAGCCTGGCGTTGACGATGGTGGCCACGCCCGCCGTCACCAGCACCCATGGCTGGAGCAGGAAGCCCAGGCCGGCGGCCGCCAGCGGGTTGATCCGGTCGATGCCGGCCATCCACCTGGGCTGCTTCTTGGGCTCGGCGGACGTCGGACGCCCCATCCGTTGGCGGCGTCGGTAAGCCACGAACACCAGCACCGCCCCGCAGGCCAGCTTCACCGCCAGCGCGGCGGTCGAGGGCGAGCTCTGCTGAATCAGCGGTTTGCCGTCGGTCACGACGACCACGACCGCCACGATGGCGACCAGGGTGAGCAGCCAGCCGAGGACGAATCCGGCGCCCTTGAGCACGCCGCGCTCGGCCGCCAACAGGAGGATCATGGATGTCAGGGGTATCGGTTCGAGTGTGATGACCAGGCCGATGAGGAAGAGGTCAAGCAGCATGCGGCGAACCGGGTTGCGCCAGGCTCTTCCGCACGTATTCGGCGAAGGTCGTCGGCCGCCGCCCGAGCAGCCAGGTCAGCACGTTGGCGTTCCCGTTCAGCCCGTACCGTTCGTAATGGTCGATCAGGGCCACCAAGGTGTCGGCCCGGAAGTCCTCGTCCTCGGTAGATCCCGGTCCTGACTCGCGGCCCACGGCGACGGTGGAGGGTTCGGGGCGCACCGGGTGGCCCGACTCGTCCGAGAGGATCTGGGCCAGCTCACGGGTCGAACGCCGGTCGGCGCCACAGAGCTGGTAGGTGGCGTAGTAGTGCGACGCCCCTTTGGTCACCACCTGGGCCGTGATGGTGGCCACGTTGTCCACGTCGACCAGCGTCACCTTGGCCTCGACGTTGAAGGGTTGCCGCAGGACGCCGCTGGCCAGGGCCAGCTCCACGTTGACGTTCTGCATGTAGTACGTGGGCTGCAAGACGGTGAACGGCAGCCGGGACATGAGGAGGTGGCGCTCGATCTCGAGCTTGGCCGCGTGGTTGGGCAGCGCTTCGAGCTGGGGGTGCATGACCGAGAAGAGAACGAAGTGCTCCACCTCGGCGCGCCGGGCCGCCGACACCACGTTGTGGCCCAGGTCGGCTTCCTGCGGGTGCAGGACCGGCCCGATGTGCACCACGGTGCGCACCCCTTCCATCGCCTCGCGCACCGAGGCCGCATCGGACATGTCGCCCATCATGACCTCGACCTGCTGACTGTCCCCGAGCTCCTTCACCAGTGGAGCGATGTCGAAGGCCCGCACGTGCTCACCGGCCGCGGCGAGCACGTCGACCACGCTGCGCCCGGTCTGGCCGCTGGCGCCGGTCACGAGGATCACGCGTGTACTCCTGCCGCCAGCTCTGCCCAGGTGATCGTGACGTCCCGCGTGCCCGGCAGCTCGGCCGCCAACGCTTCGATGCGCCCGGTGCGCCGGGCGACCGGCGTGACCTTGGCGCCGAGCCCGTAGGGATGTCGGGCCGTGGCGGCGCCGATACATGACGAGGCACCGGTGACGACGCAACTCATGCCCTGTATCCCCATGTGCCCGGCCCCCGGTTGGGACCCTACCTGCGGGCGCTCCGCAGGCGGCGGACCCCGGCCCGATCACAGGCGCAGTACACGACACGGGACTTCTCGGGAGAAATGGAACGACGGCCGCCGAACGAAGGGGTCCCCCTTCCGACCAAGAAACGACCCTTCCCTGTTCGGGATCGTGCCGGATCGAATGATCGTGAGCTACAGCATCGGCGGCCGTCGTCCATGCACCGATGATGCTGAACGGTGCGCCGTGCCGGTAGAGCCATTGGTCACCCCCGGAGGGCCGCCCTCGACACGTCACGCACAACTCGCGGCTGGGTAGCCTCCCGCTCGTGACCACCGACGACGAAGCATCGACCCTTGCATCCGCCCGGAGCGCCATCGGAACGCCAGAGGGGATGCTCGACCTGATGCCCTTCACCAGGCTCATGGGCGCCGTGTTCTCCACGGTGACGCCGGCCGAGGTAAAAGCCCGTCTGAGCTGGGCGCCTGCGTTGTGCACCAGCGGACGACGGCTTCACGGCGGCGCCGTGATGGCGCTGGCCGACAGCACCGGCGCGGCCTGCGCTTTTCTGAACCTGCCCGAATCGGCCAAGGCCACGACGACGGTCGAATCGAAGACGAACTTCATGCGCGGGGTGCAGGAGGGATACATCGAGGCAACGTCCCGGCCGCTGCACGTGGGACGGACGGTGATCGTGGTCGAGACCGACGTGAAGGATCAGGACGACCGGCTGGTGGCCCGCGTCACGCAGACCCAGCTCGTACTTTCACATTGACGTGAGATCTGCTGGTTTCACTAAGTCGTGAAAGAGCGCCGTGAACACGCGCGCCGTGAAGCACGCGTCGTGAACAACGCGTCGTGACGAACTTCCTTTCATCGTCTCTGCAAGGAAGGCCACGAGCATCTGTTTCGACCAGGCCGGAATGTCCAGGTCGGGTGCGACACTGACGACGTGAAGGCGAGAACCGAGAGCGATTTATGAGCGCGACGCGAAGCAGAGTGCGTGCGATCAGCGCAAGCGAAGGGAGTCGGGGCAGAAAAAACGGGCGGTTGGACCGGGGTCCCCCGTCCGGTCCACGCCGCCCGAAACCAGACAACGATCGCCGGGGGAGGCGGTTGTCCGCAGCAGAAGCGCAGTCTTGCGCCACCACCGCCTCGGCACTGCCCGATCCTCGTTGATCTGGTGTGCTCGCCCGGCGACCGTCGTCGTCTGACACATTTTTGTTGCGCGGCGCCCTCGCGCACTAGGGCAGAAAGTCACGGAATTGGGCAAACGTTTACACGGATGCGGAACCGGTGCGCGCCGGTCGCGGCGAGTGCTACGTCGGACCCGCCGTCGCCAAGCGGGCCCGCACCCCCTCACCGAGGTCCAGCGCCGTCACCGGCGACACGGGCAGCCGGTCGGGCAGCGTCACCACCAGCGCCCCGTCGTCTTCCGACCACTCGGCCAGCTCCCCGGTCGCCACGACGCGCACGCGGCTGACCCGGCCGCCGTCGATCGTCGGCAGCACCATGCGCCGTCCCGCCGTCATCCCCATCACGAGGCAGTACACGCCGTCCCCCGACAAGGTGAAGCGCAGCGGCGTCCCGTCCGCCGCCTCCGATTCCGGCATCGTCCACGGGCGGCTGCCGTAGATGGCCTCGCCGTTCGCCTCCAACCATGACCCGAGCCCGCGCAGCGGCTTCCTGCTGCGATTCGGGGATGGTCCCGTCGGGGCGCGGTCCCACGCCGATGAGCAGGTTCCCGTTCTTCGCCACCACGTCGCAGAACATCTGGATCAACTCGGTGTCCGAAATGATGTCCTCGGGTCGCTCGTGCCGGTTGGCCCCGAACGAATGCCCGACGCCGCGCGCCAGCTCCCACTTCTTCTCCGAGACGGTGTGCAGCACCTCGTACTCGGGCGTGCGGAAGTCGCAGTGCCGGGGGGCCGCGAAGGTCAGGTGCTTGCGGCGCTCGGGGATCATGCGCCAGCCCAGCTGCAAGAGGGCGCCCGCGGCGCGCAGGCCGGCATCGGTGAGCCACGAGCGCCGGAAGCCCGGCTCGACCCAGCGGTCGTTGATCACGCCGTCGTCGACGCTGTTGTAGTAGTGGGCGAAGAGCTCGGCCAGGTTGCCGCCCGCCGGCCAGGCGATGTCGTTCCAGAGGACCGACGGCTCATAGCGGTCGATCAGCTCGCGCACCTGCGCGGTCACGTACTCGCGGTACCGGCGGTCCTGCGGCGCCGCCAGCACGGCATCGGAGGCCCGGGTCAGCACGGCGTCGTTGTAGGGCCAGTCGTACCCGCCCGAGTAGTACAGCCCCATGCGCATCCGCCGGCCGCGCACGGCCTCGGCCAGATCGCCCACCAGGTCGCGCCCGGCGTGGTAGGCCCCCTTGACCGGGTGCGGCACCGACGAAGGCCACAGGGCGAAGCCCTCGTGGTGCTTGGTCGTCAGCACGACGTAACGGGCCCCGGCCAGCTGGCACAGGCCGGCCAGCGCATCGAGGTTGGCGCCCTTCGAGGCGTCGTTGAACGTCTTGACGAAGTTGTCGTAGGGGTAGTCGTCCCCGTAGACCTCGCGGTGGTGCCGCTGCGTCGGACTGTTCCGCACCTGCATGGTGTTGCGGTACCACTCCGCGTAGGGGTTCTCCCGCAGCATGCGCTTGGGCCCGTGCCGGACCAGCATCTCCTGAATGTCGGGCACCCGAGGCGCCCAGCCCGGCACCGAGTACAGGCCCCAGTGGAGGAAGACCCCCAACTTGGCATCGTCGTACCAGTCCGGCACGCGATGGGTACGAACGGATTCCCATGTCCCCTCATACATGAGGGTTGCATTCTCGCATGTGCCCGACCCGCCCACGTGACGCCCCTGCCCCCTATGCCCTCGATCTGCACGAACGTGACACGGGTTCGCCAACACGCCAATGCCTGTACCCGCCTGTTTTTGTCGGCACGTTAACCTTCCGGCTTTACCCCCTCTACGAGGGGTCGGCGCTGGTCACAGCGGCGTCACCGCTCGAGGTAGAGGCGCCACGGGGCCAGGAAGGCCGAGAGCCTGACCAACCCGAAGCCGCCGTCGAGGGCCTCGCCGGGGGCGCCGGCGTCCCCCGGCTCCAACAGCCCGCAGCCGGTGGCGGCATCGGCCGGTTCACCCCACAGCACCACGACCCGCTGCTGGGGGTCGCGCTTGGACTGCCAGCCCAGGCCGTCGCGGCGCGGGGGCGGGAGCCAGGCCCGCACCGCCGCCGCCCAGCGCCGGGCCAGCGGATAGGCGTCCTCGTCGCACCGGGTCAACCAGTCGTCCTGGCCCAGTTGCTCGGCCGCCGCACCCTGGACCTCGACCAGCTCGACGTCGCGACGGGTCCGGACGGTGCTGACCACCTTTCCGCTCGACCCGGGCCCAGGGCAGCGGGCGCGGCCCGGCCCGGGTGTAGTCGAGGTCCCGGACGAAGGACTCGCAGAAGGCGCCCTCCTCGCTCAGCGCGGCGTAGAGGTAGGCGTAGGAGCCGTCGATGCTGTCGAAGCGGCCCCCCGGGACCGGGTCGCCGGGAGGCGGGGCTGGCCGGGGCGTCGGGTTGAAGGCGGAGGCGGACCGGTCGGCCCGGTGCACCCGGTAGAGCACGGTGCCGGCAGGCAGGGTCGAGGTGACCGGGTGGCCGGGGCAGGCGGCCGGGGGCTCGAGGGCCGGCAAGGGCGACGGGCCGACAGGGCCGGCTAGAAGCCGTCGTCCGGCTCGGCGCCGGCCAGGGCCACCACCCGCGGGTCGTCGGTGTGGTCGATGGGCCGGCGCCGGCCCCAGCGCGGGTTGGGCGCCGTCCACCAGGCCAGGGCGCCCCAGGGGTCGGCCGCGCTGCGCAGCACCCGGTTGGCCTCCGCCACCGCCGGCTTCACCTCCCGGCGCTCGGGGGAGAACTGGAAGGCCGGGTAGACGAAGGTGTTCCCGTGCTTGACGGCCACGATGTCCGAGCTGGCCCGCAGCCGGCGCATGAAGCCACGCACGTCGCTCACCGGGCCGAGCAGATCGGCCACCCACTTGGCGTTCACCATGGGGACCTCGTCGAAGACCTGGCGATGGAACAGCCCGGCGTAGGTCTCGGCCCGCATGGCGGTATCGAGCAGCAGGGGCCGGCCGGCCAGGGCGTCCAGGCGCTGGTCGCTCCCCTCGACGAAGCGCAGGTAGCCGATGACCTCCTCGGTCACCGCGCTCAGCTCCGAGTCCTCGAGGACCTGCCTCACCTTGTCCAGCGTCGTCGATTCGACCACGTTCACCACTTTAGCATGATCGTGGTGAACGTGGTAAAGAGGCTGGTCGGCGCCGCTGGATTGGCGGGCTCGGTCCCTCTAGGCCGGCGCGGCGGCGGGTGCTCCCGCCCCGGCCCCCGTCCCACCGCCGTGACCCGGCGGCCCGTACCGGGCCCGGAACATGACGTAGGCCACCGGGCCGACCACGATGGGCAGCCAGTACGAAATGATCCGGTAGGCGAGCGTGGCCACCACGGCCTGCCCGCCGGGAATGCCGGCCAGGATCAGCATGCCGCTCAGGCCCGCCTCGACGATCCCGAGGCCGCCCGGCGTCACCGGGACCAGCTCGAGCAGCCCGGCCACCGCGTAGGCCAGCAGCACCAGGGAAGGGTTCGGCTTGACGCCGGTGGCCCGGATGCAGGCCAGCAGGGTGAGGAAGTCGAAGGCCAGCCGACCGCTCGAGAGCAGGAGGGCCGCCTTCCAGCGGCGGCCCAGGACGTCTCGGATGCGGTTGCGCTCGTAGACCAGCCGGTCGGCCAGGCCGGTCATGGGCTCGGACTTGCGCTTCAGGCGGTTGCGGGCCAGCTGGATGACGTCGCCGACCCAGCGCAGCGGCCGCTCCAGCATGAGGACGGCGGCGCCGAAGGCGGCGAAGAGCACAAAGGCCACGATGCCGAGCAGCGCCGCGTGCTCCAGGCCGCTGTCGATCGGGGTCCCGGCGATGATGGCCGGCAGGACGAAGATGGGCAGCGCCAGCAGCCCGCCGATGCCGAGGAGCGAGAAGGCGGTCAACCCGCCCACGGCGGTGGCGGCGTCGTTGCCCGATGCCTCCAGCATGCGGAACTGGGTGGCCGCCCCCACGGCCTGGCCGCCGGGCACGACCAGGCTGATGGAATTGCCCGCCAACTGCGAGGTGGCCACCGAGTACCAGGCCTTGGTGCGCAGGGCGATGCGCTGCAGGGCGATGGTGCAGGTGAAGTGGGCCACCTGGGCTATCAGGGCGAAGACGAACCAGAGCGAATCGAGCGAGCGCAGCTTCGGCCAGGAATCGAAGACCTCGGTCAGGCTCGGGAAGACGAGATAGAGGGTGATGCCGGCCACCACCACCGCGACGATCCCCTTGATCAGGGACCGCCACGGCGGGGGCGACTCGACGTCCTGCTCGAACCGCGCCTCGAAGCGCTGCGAAATGGCGGTGCTGGCGCCGGTGCGTCGGCGCTGGTGCCGCTGCCGCGGCCTTCCCCGACGGTGGCGCGGGCGTCCGGACCGGCCGGCGGCGGGGCCGGCTGGTGGGACCCGGTCTCCGGGTCGGACCCGGGCTGTGGGTGGTCGGCCTCGGGCGGCGGGTCGGGTGCGCGGTCAGGCACCGGTGCCCTCTCGGCAGCCGACCCCGCCGGCCCGGATCAGCTGGCCAGGATTTTGGCCTTCTGCGCGTCGAACTCGGCGTCCGTGAGCACGCCCTGCGACTTGAGGTCGGCCAGCTTGGACAGCTGCGAGGCGGTATCGGCGCCCGAGGTGCCTGCGGCCTGGCGCACGTACTGGTCGAAGGCCTTCTGTTGCGCCGCCGCCTGTTGGGCCGCCCGCTCGTGCATTTTGCCGCCCCGGGCGATGAGGTACACCAGGACACCCAGGTACGGGATGACGATGATGAAGATCACCCACAGCGCCTTGGCCAACCCGCCGAGGTCGTGACTGCGGAAGACGTCCATGAACACGTAGATCAGCAACCAGATCCAGATGATGAACAGGAAGAACCAGAGCATCGTCAGGAACCAGTCGAGCACCGGGTAGGTGGAAGCGAACATGCAGGAACTCCTTGTCGTCCGTGGTCGGCGAGAACCCCGACAGCGCTATGTCTAGCCGCACACCTTGGCCCGGTTCAGGATGGGTGCAACAGGGCCGGAAGTCACGTTGGACCCGGCCGGCCGGCCGAGCGGCGGGCGGCCGCTGAGCTGATTCTCGGTCCTGACCTGCCACGACGCGCACAGGCCCCCTATGACAGCACGGCAGGGGCCGCCCGGGGCGCACCGAGGCGCCTCAGTAGTGCCAGGGAAAGGGCGACCAGTCGGCCGGGCGCTTCTCGAGGAAGGAGTCGCGCCCCTCGGTGGCCTCGGACGAGGCGTAGGCCAGCCGGGTGGCCTCGCCGGCGAAGAGCTGCTGGCCCACCAGGCCGTCGTCGATCATGTTGAAGGCGTACTTCAGCATGCGGATGGCGGTGGGGCTCTTCTGGTTGACGGTGGCCCCCCACTCGAGGGCCACCGCCTCGAGCTCGGCGTGGGGCACGACCTGGTTCACGGCGCCCATGCGGAAGGCCTCCTCGGCCGTGTAGGTGCGGGCGAGGAAGAACACCTCGCGGGCGAACTTCTGGCCGACCTGGCGGGCCAGGTAGGCCGACCCGAAGCCGCCGTCGAAGCTGGCCACGTCGGCGTCGGTCTGCTTGAAGCGGGCGTGCTCGGCGCTGGCCAGGGTCAGGTCGCACACCACGTGGAGGCTGTGGCCGCCGCCGGCCGCCCAGCCGGGCGCCACGCAGACGACCACCTTGGGCATGAAGCGGATCAGCCGCTGGACCTCGAGAATGTGCAGCCGTCCCGCCTGCGCGCCGGTCGGGTCGAACTCCTCGTCGTACTGGTAGCCGTCGGCGCCCCGGATGCGCTGGTCGCCCCCTGAGCAGAAGGCCCAGCCGCCGTCGACCGGCGAGGGGCCGTTGCCGGTGAGGAGCACGCAGCCCACATCGGGCCACCGGCGGGCGTGGTCGAGGGCGGTCAGCAGCTCGTCGACGGTGTGCGGGCGGAAGGCATTGCGCACCTCGGGCCGGTCGAAGGCGACGCGCACCGTCCCGTGCGCCACGGCGCGGTGGTACGTGATGTCGGTGAAGTCGAAGCCGGGCACCACCGCCCAGGCCGACTCGTCGAAGAGCTCTGAGACCATGCGGGGAGCCTCCTACGGCGGGGGCGGCCCCGTCCATCCCGACGGATGCCGAGGACCGTTTCCGGGTGACGGTGGGCCCGGACCGCCCGGTCGAATGGGTGCGGCACCGGCTGCGACCGTTCACCAGGCCGTGGCGGAACCATCGGCTTTTAGACTCGGGCTCAATGACGGCGGAGGTTCCCCACGTGAGGACTGAGCCACTCCGTGCGACGGAGGCCGCCGGGCGCCTCGGCATCAGGACGAAGGACCTCCTCCGCCTGGTGGTGGAACGCAGGATCGGCTACGTGCTCGTCGATGGCATCGCGCACGTACCGGAGCAGGCGATAGAGGAGTATCAGGCCACAACTGCCTGAGAGCTTCCAGGTGAGTCCGAGGGCAGGCCGTCACCCGTGCCCGTTCCGGTCCGCCCCCTCGTCGGAGACCTCGACGACTTCGACCGCGATGTGCCGCATCACCCAGGCTCCCAAGGGCGTGATCGTCACGACCCCGCCCGCCTCCTCGGTCGTCCCGTACTCGGTCGCCTGCTCAACGACGCCCGACACGGCCAGCACGCCGAGCAGCTCCAGGTCCCCGAATACCCGCCGGATCGCCGAGTTGAGGAGCCCCGAGTGGAACTCGAGCTTGTGCGGCTCGACGTCGTCCAGGTCGTAGGAATAGAGGACGACGCCCCAGAGCTCGTCCGCGATCTCGTCGATCTCGACCGCGACCGCCTCCCCGGCCACGCTCAGATCGGCCAGCACCTCGGCCAGCTCCTCGTCGATCACCTCGCACCAGAAGCCCCAGCCGTAGGTGTCGCCGCCCCAGTAGTAGGTGGTCGGACCGATGTCGGCCAGCAAGGCGGCCAGCAGCCGGGCGATCGCCTCGAGCGGGTCCTCGGAGAGCAACGCCGCCCGCGGACCGGGCCGGACCCGGCGGACGCTCGGCCGCTCCAGGAGGCCGGCGGCCAGCGCCAGGCGGAAGGGAAGGTCGACGCCGGGCAGTTCCGGTCGAGCTACGCCGGCGGAATACCCGATCCCCGTGCACCTCCTCGAGGCGATCCGGAGTCCCCAACAGCCGGACCAGTTCCCGGGCGTCGGCGAGCGTGAGGTTGCCCTTGTCCGTCAGCGCCCGCTTCTCGCCCACGAACTCGACCAGGCCCTGCGTCCTCTGCAGGAGCACCGACGCCTGGGCCTGTTCCTCGAGCGCTTCCTGCGGGAGCGACACGACGACCCCTTCGAGGGCACCCGGGCGCTCCCGTCGCCACCACGGGAGCGGTCGGCTTCCGCTGGGTGGGGGCCCGACGACCTTCACGCGTTCGTCGAAGGAGCGTTCGTTGAACGCCCGGGTCCAGGCGTCCACCGCGGTGCGGTCGGCCAGGTCGACCCCGTCGGCCAGCATGGCCATGACGAGCCGTTTGCCCGAGCTGTAGCGGGACTCGTCCGCCATGGCGGCCTCGAACTCCCGGGCGCTCCCTTCGACGAGGAGTGCCAGCCGCTGCGCCTTGGCCGGGGACGCCAATCCCACGTCAGCCAAGTAGCGCAGCAACCCGGCGAAACCCTTGATCACATCGGGCAGCTCACCCGCCCTCGAGGGTGGTCCTGGCTGGATACAGGTCGAACAGCAGCGTCCTGACCTCCTCGGCGCTCCACGTGGCCAGGTTCCCGCCGAAGTAGGTCCACCTGAACTCGAGGAGCTGTTCGGCCACCCACCCGAGGTCGGATCCGGTGGCCGCCTCGTAACCGCGGACCAGCTCCGCCGCGACGGCCTCGAACGCCTCGTCCGGGTCGTCGAGGCCGGGATCGAAGGGCACGAACGTGAACCTATCCCTCGGCCGTCAGGTGCAGGGTCTGGTCGGCTCGCCGCCCCTTCTCGCTCCGGGCCGGACCGGCGGCACACCTCCGTTGCCCCCGATAGAGGGGGCCGGCGGCCGTGGCCGGGATGCCCGCTCCCACCCATGCGGCGTGCGCAGAAACGCCCGCCGCGCAACGCGATCGCAACCAATCCTCCAGTGACAACCGACCGACAGAAAGGGAGGTCAGACGACGTGGAGGAGCGTCCGTACGTTGCTAGAGCTGGTACGGCCGAGCGCCGGGGAGAGACGAGAAGGTCGGCACGCGCTGCACCCGGTCGCGCGTGAGCTCAAGGCCGCGCCCGAGCCGGGCTGGCCCGTCGACGAGCCCGATGCCGTCGTCGAAGCCTTCCTGCGCCTGCCCGATGCGATCGTCATGGTCGACCCGGACGGGAACATCGTCTGGGGGAACCCCTCGGCCGAGCGCATGTTCGAGCGGTCGATCGGCGACACCGTCGGCCGGCCGGGCCTGGACCTGGTGCACCCGGACGACCAGGAGCTCGTGCTGCGCTCGCTGTCCACCGTCTACGGCCGCGACGTCGGCACACCGATCGAGATCCGGATCAACGCCACATCGGGGTGGCGCCTGGTCGAAGTCGTCGGCGCCACGGTGGAGTGGTACGGCGAGAGCACCATTCTGCTCTGCATGCGCGATCTCACCGAGCGCCGGCGCTACGAGGTGGGCCGGGGCCACGAGGGCCAAATGCGCTCGCTCGTGCACAATGCCGGCTACGTCCTCATGCAGGTCTCGGCGGACGGCACCCTCGAGTCGGTGTCGGGCGCCATCACGCGCCTCCTCGGACACGACCCCGAGCTGGTGCAGCGCCAGCCCCTGATCGACCTGGTCGCCTCCGAGGACCGGGACCGGTTCGAGGGAGCGCTGGGCGCCGCCGCCCGGGGGGCGTCGGCGACGAACCCGGTCACCACCCGGCTCAGACTCGTGCGCCACGACGGCGCCGGCTCGGTGCCCTTCGAGCTCAGCATCGTGAACCTGCTGGACGACCCGACCGTCGAGGGCTTCGTCATCTCGGCCCACGATGCGACGGCGCAGGTCTCGGCCGAACGCGAGCTGAGCGAGGCCCTCTCGCGCCTGACCGCCACGCTGGAATCGACGGCGGACGGCATTCTGGTGGTCAGCACCGACGGGAGGATCACCGGTTCGAACCGCCGCTTCGCCGAAATTTGGCACCTGCCCGAGGAGCTCGTGGCCGAGCAGAGCAACGCGGCCGCCCTGGCCTTCGCGCTCGACCAGCTGACGGACCCCGAGTCCGCCGTCAGCGAAGAGGAGCGGCGATCCTTCACGTCGGAATACGAGAGCTTCGACATTCTGGAGTTCCGGGACGGCCGGGTGGTGGAACGGGCCAGCCGGCCGCAACGGGTGAACGGTCGCGTCGTCGGCCGGGTCATGAGCTTCCGCGACGTCACCGACCGCAAGCGGCTCGAGGACGAGCTGGCCTACCGGGCCTTCCACGACTCGCTGACCGGCCTGGCCAACAAGGCCCTCTTCCAGGACCGCCTCGACCACGCCCTGGCCCGCAACCAGCGCTCGGGCGCGCACCTGGCCGTGCTCTTCATCGACCTCGACGACTTCAAGACCGTGAACGACAGCCTCGGGCACGGCGAGGGGGACGCCCTCCTCAAGCGGGTGGCCGCCACCCTCAGCGGCTGCCTGCGGCCCTCGGACACGGCGGCGCGGCTGGGCGGCGACGAGTTCGCCGTCCTCATAGAGGACGTGCGGTCCCAGGACGTGGTCACCGACGTGGCGGAGCGGATCCTCGAATCGCTGCGGCCGCCCGTCCGGCTGGGGAGCAAGTCGGTCAGCGCGGCCGGCAGCATCGGCATCGCCTTCGACGTCGCCGGCATGACCAGCGAGCAGCTCCTGCGCAACGCCGACATCGCCATGTACAAGGCCAAGGGCCTCGGCAAGAACCGCTTCGAGGTCTACCGCGACGACATGCACGCCTCGGTCCTGGCCCGCATTCAGCTCGAGGACGACCTGCGCCAGGCCATCCTGGCCCAGGACCTGCTCGCGCACTACCAGCCCATCGTCGACCTCCACACGCATCGGGTGGTCGGCTTCGAGGCCCTGGTGCGCTGGTCGCACCCGCGCGGCGGGCTCGTCGACCCTGGCTTCTTCGTGCCGCTGGCCGAAGAGCTCGGACTGATCGGGGAGATCGACACGTTCGTGCTGCGCGCCGCCTGCCGGCAGGGCCGCCAATGGCTCGACGCCGGCCTGGGCGGCCCCGACCTGATGATCAGCGTCAACCTCTCGGCCGGGCGGCTCGTCGAGCCCACCCTGGCCGAACGGATCGCGGCGCAGATCCGCGACTGCGGGTTCGACCCCGCAAGTCTCATCATCGAGATCACCGAGAGCGCCATCCTCACCGACAACGACACCACCGTGCACAACCTGTCCGCCCTGCGCGCCCTCGGCGTGCGCATCGCCCTGGACGACTTCGGCACCGGCTACTCGACCTTCTCCCACCTCGACCGCCTCCAGATCGACATCGTGAAGATCGACAAGTCCTTCGTGCAGACCGTCGGCGCCGGCGCCCACATGAACAGCCTCGCCGCCGCCATGGTCCAACTGGCCGGGACCCTCGGCTACCAGACCATCGCCGAGGGCATTGAGACCGCCGGCCAGGAGGAGGAGCTGCGCGCCCTCGGCTGCAGCCTGGCCCAGGGGTACTACCTGGGCCGTCCGCTCGACGCCGAGGCCGCGACGAGGCTGCTGGCGTCACCCGCCTGAGCCGCGGGCCGCCCCGCTGACACCTGGCCTAACCTTCGGCGTCGATGCCCGCCGCGCTCCCCACGTCCGGACCACCGGTCACCTCGGTGGACGAGGCGATCGAGCGGATGCAGGACATCGACGCCGCGCTGCCCGAGAGAGACGGGTTGGCCTGCTTCAACCGCATGTACCTCGAGGTGACCCAGGGCGTCAACGAACGGATCGGGCAGGGCTACTACTCGGACCCGGACTTCCTGACCACGCTCGACGTGGTGTTCGCCAACATCTACTTCGACGCCGTCGACGCGCTGGTCATTGAGCCCCATGCGCTGCCGGCGGCATGGCAGCCGCTGCTCGAAGCGCGCTCCCGCAGCGACGTCTACCCGATTCAGTTCGCCCTGGCCGGCATGAACGCGCACATCAACCACGACCTGCCCATTGCGGTGGTGCGCACGTGCACGCAGCTCGGGACGGCGCCCGACGACGGCTCCCATCACAGCGACTACCAGAAGGTCGACGGCCTCCTCGACGCGGCGGAGCAGTCGGTGCGCCAGTCCTTCGAATCGGGAGCGGCGCTCCGGGCCGACCGTGACGCGCAGCGGGTGCTGGACCTGGTCGACAACTGGAGCATCAACTCGGCCCGCGACGTGGCCTGGGACACCGCCGTCGCCCTGTGGCGCAGCCGGGACGACGCCACGGTCGAGGACCTCATGATGGGCGGCCTGGCCCGCACCGTCGCCATGGCCAGCCGGTGCCTGCTCGTCCCGGCCGACGACACCAGGCGCACGCACACGGGCATGGCCATCTGCGACCGCCTGTGCCGCTCCGTGGAAGTGTTGCTCCGCGGCTGACGCACGCCGGCGAGCGGCGGCGGGGCGACGACCGCTGGAGGGACGGGTGGGCCAACATGGGTCGATGCGGGCCAAGATCCTCGCCCTGGTCGCGCTCGTCACCGTGGGCAACGCTCGCCCTGCCCACCGCGGCGCAGGCCCGTTCGCGGCCGTCGTCGCCGACCTACTACGTCTCACTCGGCGACTCCTACTCGGTGGGTCTCCAACCCGGGCTGGGCTCGACTCCGGGGTACACCGTCTACGTCGCCGCCAAGACGCACCTCGAGCTGGTCAATTTCGGCTGCAGTGGGGCCACCACCACCTCCATCCTCGACTCCGTCGGCTGCCCCGCCGTCCTGCCGGGCACGGCCGGCGGCGTCACCTACCCGACCACGACCCAGATCGCCGCGGCCGAGGCGTTCCTCACCGCCCATCGGGGTCACATCGGGCTGATCACGGTCTCGATCGGCGGCAACGACGTCATCGGGTGCGCCCTGAAGCTCAACCTGACCGGTTGCGTCGCCGGGGTCGTGAAGAACGTCACCACCAACGTCACGATGCTGGCCTCGGACCTGCGCTCCGCGGCCGGCGCCAAGGTCCCGATCATCGGGCTGACCTACCCCGATGTGATCCTCGGCGCCTACGTCTGGCCCAAGCAGCCGCCCATACCACTTCAGCTGACCCTGGCCCAGGAGTCGGTTTCGGCCTTCAGGCTGCTGGTCAACCCGGCCCTCGCCAAGGCCTACGCCGCGTCATCGGCTGCATTCGTCGACGTGACGGCGGCGACGGGGGCCTACACCTCGCTCAGCCGCACCGTGAAGACGAAGACCTACGGGACGATCCCGGTCGCCGTGGCCAGCGTGTGCACGCTCACCTGGTTCTGCGCCCAGGGGAACATCCACGCCAGGACGCCGGGCTACACGCTGATCGGCAAGCTCGTGGTCGCCCGCTACGTCGCCATGAGAAAGAGGTAACTCCCCGACCCTGACTGCGGCGCCGGGCCGGCAAAGGCGCAGACACAGGCACAGGCACAGCGGCCCCGCCGCGCGCCCTCACGTGTGTTCTTGCAGCGCCTTGACCAGCAACCGCCGCAGCTCGGCCCGCTCGGCCACGCTGAGCCCACCCAGCATCTCGTCCTCGATACTCCCCTGCGCCATCTCGGCCCGCTCCAGCGCCTCGAGGCCGGCGGCCGTGATGTCCACGATGTGGCGCCGCCGGTCGGCCGGGTCCCGTCGGCGCTCGGCGTACTCGAGGTCCTCGAGGTCGTTGAGGACCAGCACGCCCGTGTTCGAGTCCATGTGGAGGCCCTCGGTCATGGCCTGCTGCGAGGTGCCGGGGTGGTCCCGCAGGTAGGCCAGGACGACCATGTTGCGCAGGTTCATGCCGACCAGCTCGACCGAGCTGTGCTGGTAGACGGCCCGGGCCAGCCTGGTCAGGAGCACGATCGTCCCCGCCCCGGGCCGGGCCTTTGCCTCCCGGGCCGCGCTCACGACGCCGATCCCACCCGCTCCGCGCGCCCCGCCGGCCCCGCCAACCCCGCCCGAACGACCCCATCCATCATCCCTCTAGGATAGTCCCGAAATCATGACTATCCCCGCACCGAGGACCGTGCCGCCCTCGCCGCCCCGAGCCCAGCCGGAGACGCTGAGCCCCCATGCCGACCGCCGGCGCTGGATCGCCCTGGTCGTCGTCTGCCTGGCCATGTTCATGAACGCGCTCGACGGCTCCATCGTCAACGTGGCCCTCCCGGCCATCCAGCGCAGCCTGCACTTCAGCCAGTCCGGCCTGACCTGGGTGGTCGACGCCTACCTCATCTCCTTCGGCAGCTTCCTGCTCATGGCCGGGCGCCTGGGCGACCTCATCGGCCGCAAGAAGGTGTTCCTGGCCGGCGTGACCCTGTTCACGCTGGCCTCGGTCGCCTGCGGCGCGGCCGACAGCCAGGCCATGTTGGTGGCGTCGCGCTTCGTCCAGGGCATCGGCGGAGCGCTGTCGTCCTCGGTGATCGTGGCCATCATCGTGACCGAGTTCGAGCGCCCCTACGAGCGGGCCAAAGCCATGAGCGCCTACGTGTTCGTGGCCGTCGGCGGCGGCTCCATCGGGCTCCTGGCCGGTGGCATCCTCACCCAGGCCCTGAACTGGCACTGGATCTTCTTCGTGAATGTGCCTATCGGCATCGCCACGTTGGTCCTCGGCTCCGTCTTGTTGGTGGAGAACGTCGGCCTCGGCATCAGGCAGGGCGTCGACTGGGTCGGGTCGGTGCTGATCACCGTGTCGGTCATGTTGCTGATCTACGCCATCGTCACCGCCTCCACCGACGGCTGGGTCTCGGCCCACACCTTCATCGTCGGCGGCATCGCCATCGCGCTCTTCGCCGGCTTCCTCCTCCTCGAGTCCCGGCTCTCCAACCCGATCATGCCGCTGCGCATCCTCCGGCTGCGCACGCTCACCGGCTCGAGCGTGATCCGCGGCCTGATCATCATCGGCATGTTCTCGACCTTCTTCATCGGCGCCCTCTACTTCGAGCACGTGCTGCACTACAGCCCGGTGAAGACGGGGGCGGCCTTCCTGCCCAACGCGGTCGCCATGGCCACCATGTCGGCCGGCATCACGGCCCGCCTGCTCAACCGCTTCGGGGCCAAGCCGGTGATGTACCCGGCGATGGCGATCGCGGCCGGCGGGCTGCTCCTCCTGGCCTCGGGCGGGCAGCACGCCGAATACTTCCCGAAAATCTTCATCGCCATGCTGATGCTCGGCATAGGCGCCGGCGCGTCGTTCATGCCGCTGCTGCAGATCGGCATGTCGGAAATCCCCAACGTCGACGCCGGCCTGGGCTCGGGCGTGGTGAACGTCTCCCAGCAGCTGGCCGGTGCCGTCGGCCTGGCCGCCCTGAGCACCATCGCGGCCAACCGCTCGAAGTCGCTGCTGGCCGCCGGCCACGACGTCACCAGTGCGCTCACCAGCGGCTACCAGCTGGCGCTCCTCATCGCCGCCGCCTTCGTCCTCCTCGCCCTCGTCCTGTCCCCGCTCCTGCTGCGGACGAGCGAGACGGCCGAGGAGCAGGCCCGCCACATCGCCGAGAACATGCAGAACCCCGAGACCTACGAGCACCTGGTCCTGTAGCTCGACTATCCAACAGCTCTGGTCGCGCCGTCCAACAGCTCTGGTGCGCCGTCCAACAGCTCTGATCGCGCCGTCCTACGTCTCTGCCAGCGCTCTCTCGGAGCCTGCCTGGCTCCCCCGAACCGGCACCCCCGGTGTCCGGCGACGCGGGAGAGCGGTCTCTCCTCGTCTCCGGTTCGGCCCGCGACGCCACCGCGCCGGCGACGGAATCGGTCTCTGGCGACCGGCTCTTTGCCTGCCACCTGCGTAGAGGCTGGGCCTGCAACCGGAAAGCAACCATGTCGGGGGCTCAACGAGCCGAATTAGAACCACGAGTTGCCGTAGAGGGAGAACCCGACAGGGTGGTTGAGCTGGGTTGGCATTGGGCGGACGTCGCGGGGGACCCCCTGGCCCTGCCGCCGCGCCGGCGCACGAAGGAGCGCACGCGTCAGTCCGCCCCGCTCCCATCCGAACCGTCGTCGTCGCCACCGCCACCACCGCCGCCACTGCCAGCGGACGAGCTCGGCGCTATGGCCGACGCCTTCCTGCACCTGCCTGACGCCGTGGTCATCGTCGACGCCACCGGCAACCTGGTGTGGGGGAACCACTCGGCCGAGCGGCTGTTCGAACGCTCGCTCGAAGACTGGACGGGCCAGTCGGGACTCGACCTGGTCCATCCCGACGACCTGGAATGGGCGCTGGTCTCGCTCTCCACCATTCAGGGCAAGGACGTCGGCGCGCCCATCGAAATCCGGATGAACGCGGCCTCGGGTTGGCGCCTCATCGAAATGATCGGCAGCCCCATCACGTGGATGGGCCAGGACGTCATCTTGCTCTGCCTGCGCGACCTGACCGAACGGCGCAAGTTCGAGTTGGCCAGCGGGCACGAGGCGCAGTTCCGGTCGCTGGTGCACAACGTCGGATCCATCATCATGCTGGTGTCGGCCGACGGCATCGTCGAGTCGGTCTCGGGCGTCATCACCCGGCTCCTGGGCCACGACACCGAGCAGATCGAAGGGCGCCCCCTGTCGCGCATCGTGGCCAACCGTGACCGGGCGGAGTTCGACGCCGCGCTGGCCGCGGCGCGTCGCGGGGCCACCTCGGCCCATCCGGTGACGGCCAGGATCCACCTCCTCCGTCACGACCGGAGCGGCGTCATGCCCTTCGACTTCAGCATCGTGAACATGCTGGACGACCCGACCGTCGAGGGGCTCGTCATCTCGGCCCACGACGCCACCGCGCAGCTGTCGGCCGAACGGGACCTGAGCGAAGCCCTCTCGCGCCTGACCGCCACCCTGGACTCCACTGCCGACGGCATCCTGGTGGTCGACACCACCCGCCGGATCACCGATTTCAACCGGCGCTTCGCCGAAATTTGGGGGCTGCCGGACAACGCCGTCGCCAAGCACGATGACGTGGCCACGCTGGCCTTCGCTCTCGACCAGCTGACCGACCCCGAGACTTTCCGCTCCCGGCTCGAGGAACTCGACCTGGAACCCGAGAGCGAGAGCTTCGACCTCATTGAGTTCAACGACGGCCGCGTGGTCGAGCGGTACTCCATGCCCCAACGCGTCGGCGGGGAGGTGGTGGGGCGCGTCTTCAGCTTCCGGGACGTGACCGACCGCAAGCTGCTCGAGGACGAGCTCCACTATTGGGCCTTCCACGACTCCTTGACCCGTTTGGCCAACAAGACGCTGTTCCAGGACCGCCTGGAGCACGCGCTGGCCCGCGGACGGCGCTTCGGCTCCCACCTGGCCGTGCTGTTCATCGACCTCGACGACTTCAAGACGGTCAATGACACCCTCGGTCACGGCGAAGGGGACCAGCTCCTGCGGACGGTGGCGAAATCCCTCGTCGACCTGCTGCGAGCGGCCGATACGGCGGCCCGTCTGGGTGGCGACGAGTTCGCCATCCTCGTCGAGGACGTGTCGGCACCCGAGACCGTGGCGGAGCTGGCCGAGCGGATCCTCGAATGCCTGCGCCAGCCGGTCCGCTTGGGCACCAAGTCGGTCCGCGCCGCCAGCAGCATCGGCATCGCCTTCGACAAAGAGGGCATCACCAGTGAGCAGCTCCTGCGCAACGCCGATATCGCCATGTACCAGGCCAAGAAGTTGGGCAAGGACCGCTTCGAGGTCTACCGCGACGAAATGCACGCGTTGGTACTGGCCCGGGTGGAGTTGGAGGAGGAGCTGAAGGCGGCCATCTTCAACGGCGACCTGATCGCCCACTACCAGCCCATGATGAACCTGCAGACCTACGGGTTGGCCGGGTTCGAGGTGCTGGTGCGGTGGCCCCACCCCGAACGCGGGCTGGTCAATCCGGGGGACTTCGTGCCCTTCGCCCAGGAGATCGGGCTCATCGGCGAAATCGACTCGTTCATTTTGCGCACGGCGTGCCGGCAGGTGCGCTGGTGGCAGGAGGCCGGTTTGTGCGGACCCGACCTCGAGATCGGGGTCAACCTCTCCGCCGGCCAGCTGGCCGATGCAGGACTCTCGGACCGGATCGCCACGCAGCTCGAAGAATGCCACTTCGATCCGCACTCGCTCGTCCTCGAAATCACCGAATCCGAGGTGATCACCGACAACGAGAACACGCTGCGCAACCTGGCGGCGCTGCGCAGAATCGGCGTGCGCATCGCGCTGGACGACTTCGGCACCGGGTACTCGACCTTCTTGCACCTCGACCGCCTGCCGATCGACATCGTGAAGATCGACCGGTCCTTCGTGATGACATTGGGAGCCGGAGACGACACACGGAGCATGGCGGCGGCACTGCTCCAGCTGGCCCGCACACTCGGGTACGGGACGATCGCCGAAGGCGTCGAGACCGCGGCGCAGGAAGAGAGCCTGCGCAGTCTGGGCTGCGTGCTCGCCCAGGGCTACCACCTGGGTCGGCCGCTCGACGCCGAGGCGGCCCGCTGGCTCCTCGCCGCGCACGGCCTGCCCGAGACGGCGGAGGGTGGTGCGCTCACCGCCTGAGCTGTGGGTGCACTTCGTCCCACCGCTCCTGACTCCGGAGCACCGGCACCATGCGCCGAATCACCGGTTGCACTCCGCATGCAATCGACCTCGCGCTCTCCCGGCGACGCGCTCGATCGGTGCGCCTCGGGCAGGGCGCCCTCCCTCGTGTCCGGCATGTCATCTGATGGGTACGACAACTCGTTCCGGGCGTCACGCTCGATCCGCGCCCTTGCGCCCGGCCGGCAAACGCTGCGTGCACGCCGTTCGCCGCGCCCGGGTCGGGCGTCGCCTCCCTCGATGCGGTGGGCACCGGAGCCGCGCGCTCCCTCTCGCTCGCCCGCCCGCGCCGGAACCGGGAATGGGCGATGCCGGTACCGTGTCACGAATGCCATCGGCGAACGGCGGGGCAACCGACGACGCCCCGAGTGCGGTGAACCGATGATCCCTGGTGCAGTGGGGTGGTCGACCTCCCGCCGGCCCGGCGGGACCGTGCGCTCGATGGCCGCGCTGCTCGGTGGAGTGATCGTCATGGCGATGCTCCTCCCGCTTCTGGCGGCCTCATCGGGGGTCGGCGCCACCACGGCGGCGCGGCGAGCCCAGGAGATCACCCCGGGAGTCGTGTCCACGTTCGTGGCCCGCTTCAGCGCGGCGGAGAATCGGGCCAATCGGGTGCTCAGCCTCGACGATCAGAATCAGGATGAACAGGGAAGCGCAGCCCAGATCGACGACTCCGTCTTCACCATTGACCGCGACGCCGGCCTCCCATCACGGACCGGTTTCACGTTCTATCCGGTGACCGTTGAGCCGGTCGTTTCTGCCGTGCCCTCCCAAACCCACTACCCGGCCCAGTTCGCCGTCGTCGTCAAATACCGTGACGCCAAGGGCACACCCAAGGCCGAACAGACGTGTGCCGGTACCGAGGTGCTCGAGGTCTTCGAGAAGAACTCGGCCTCTGCGCCGTGGCGGCTGGCGCTCGAGCCCGCTATCACCCCGGGGGTGGTGACCAAGTTCGCCTCGAGCCCGGGTGGCTTCGCCACACCGGTGAGACCAGGAACCCTTGCGCTGCCATTGAGCGTCGTTCAGAGCGACGTCATGGCCGCGCTCAATACGTATGCCGTGAGCGGGACCTACATCAACGGGTTCTCCCAGGCCGATTTCACTCTTGGGAGCAAGTGCTGGGCCATTGACGATCTGCATGCCGACATTGCTCGGGCCAAGGCGGCGCAAGATAGCGCGGTCTTCACAGCCAAGGCATTTGGGCCGAGTGACCTCACCGCCTACGCACTGCCCGGTGGTGCGGCGCTGGTTGCCTTCACTGTCCCCATCGTTGAAGTCGAGACGTCGGCCATAGCCGGCGACTCGTTGACGACGTCGAACACCAAGGGCAATCCCGCCAGTTACCTGGCCCCAGTCGGTACGTTCAGCACGCTGACCTATCCCGAGCTCTGCCAGGTGGCCGCGATCGATCCAGCCAAGGGGCATGGAGGAACGACGACTCCACGCGTGGTGGGGGCCTATTGCGGGTATCTGCCCGGATCGGGCAGTTAGCGACCCGACAACGGCGGCGAGCCCAGCAGCCATTCTCCTGCTCCGGACGCTGAGCCCAGGTCCGGAAGTCTCATTCTGTGTTCCATCCTTGGCTCGCTCGTAGGACAAGCGACATCGAGATTCACCGGTGCATCTCGGCTCTGACGGTGCTTCGTTGAGGGCTGCAGCCCTCCCGCTGTCACGCCGAACCCGGGTCCGCTGATCAGGTTGGGGGGCGTCACGTCCGCCCTCGTCGAGACCCGGGATGCCGAGAGCCCGAGCCACCACGTTCCTTCTCATACCCTGCCGGTAGGTTTGGGGCGTGAAGTCCTTGCACTGTCGTCGGGCCGCGTTGCCGGCTCTTTTGCTCGTCCTGATTGTTGGTTGTGGTGTCGCGACGACGAGCGGTGTGGCGGCGTCGACGGCGCATGCATTGACCGGTCACGTCGAATCCGGCACCCCAGACCCGGACGCCGTGACGGCGTTCGGTGCCGCCGCCGCTGTAGGTGGGACCACGCTCAACGGTCTGGCCGCTCCCGTCGTAGGGACGGCGGCCACCCGGGACGGGCTCGGATACTGGGTGGTGGCCGCTGACGGCGGCGTGTTCGCCTACGGCGACGCGGATTTCGAGGGATCCGCTGGCGGGCTGGACCTGATTGCACCGGTGGTCGGCATGGCGGCTACGCCTGACGGTCGTGGCTACTGGTTGGTCTCCTCCGATGGCGGAGTGTTCGCCTACGGCGATGCGGTGTTCGAGGGTTCCGCGGGCGGGCTCGAACTGAATGCACCAGTGGTAGGGATGGCGGCCACCCCGGACGGTCGGGGCTACTGGCTGGTCGCATCCGACGGGGGCGTATTCGGCTATGGCGACGCCCTGTTCGCCGGCTCCATGGGTGGCCGCCCGCTCAACCAACCGATCGTCGGGATGTCCGCCACCCCCACAGGCAACGGCTACTGGATGACGGCGTCGGACGGCGGGATCTTCGCCTTCGGGAACGCGTCCTTCGATGGTTCGACGGGCGGCACCCCCCTCAACGATCCAGTGGTCGGCATGGCCGCCTCCCCCGACGGAGGCGGCTACTGGCTGGTCGCGGCCGATGGTGGGGTCTTCAGCTTCGGGGACGCCCCGTTCGAAGGATCCGACGCGGGCACGCAGCAGCAGGCTCCTGCCGTCGGTATCGCCGGTCGGTCGGGCGGATACTGGATCGCCTACGGCGTCAATCCGGGAGCGAAGATGATCCCGGAGATCGCGGCCTATGTCGCCGGCCGGGACGACAACGTCACCGTGGCCGTGGAGGACCTCACGACGGGGCAGATCTACCAGTTCCGGCCCGGATTGGTCGAGAACACGGCCAGCACGCTGAAGGTCGACATCCTGGCCACCTTGCTGGCGGAGGCTCAGGTAGCCGGGCGGACGCTGACGCCCGAGGAGCAGAGCCTGGCCGTCCCGATGATCGAGGAAAGCCTCGACAGCGCAGCCGACACTCTGTGGACCGAGGTCGGACCCGCCGCCGTCGGGGCGTTCGAACGAGAGGCGGGGATGACCTCAACCGTGCCGGCCACCGATGGCGTGTGGGGAACCACGACCACCACGGCACTCGACCGACTGGCCATGATCCGGACCGTGGTGGAGCCGAACCCGTTGCTCACGAATACGTCCCGGGCCTACATCCTGAACCTGATGGAGAACATCACGCCGTCCCAGGACTGGGGGGCGACGGGCGGTGTGCCCACGGGTGTCACGATTGCGCTCAAGAACGGCTTCGCCACCATCGACGGGTGGCAGATCAACACCACCGGCTGGGTCGACGGTGACGGCCGTGACTACCTGATCGCCGTGCTGACAAACGGCAACGCGTCAGAGCAATATGGCATCGACACGGTCAACGCGGTGTCCGCCCTCGTCTGGAACGCGTTCAGCCCGTGACGACGGGGTCGGAGGGATTCGAACCCCCAACTTTCTGATCCGTAGCGCCCATTTGGTCAAATGACGAGCGGTGACAAAGGTTGTCTACAGGTGCCATTTATGGGCTCTCCTGACTTATCCGTGGGTGCTCTGACCTGGTCCTGACGCGAACAACGCCATCCCCCTCTACGTTTTCGGGCTGTTCGAAGGTCCGAAGACGAGACAAGGAGAATGGCGTTGTTCGGTGCCAACGTATGGCGTGGGGTGCTCGGTGTCGACCGGGCCACGGTGATCGAGGATGTGGACTTCGACGAGGATTCCGACACCATCGTCGTCCATGTGCGCCCGAGACGCTCGACCAAGCGGCGCTGTGGACGCTGTGGGGTGCGTGCTCCGGGCTATGACCAGGGCGAGGGGCGTCGCAACTGGAGGGCGCTCGACCTCGGCACCCTGCGCTGCTTCCTCCAGGCCGACTCCCCGCGGGTGAACTGCCCCGAGCACGGACCGACCGTGGCGCAGGTGCCCTGGGCCCGCCACGGCGCCGGCCACACCCGTGACTTCGACGACACCGTGGCCTGGCTGGTCACCCACACGCCCAAGTCCACGGTGAGCGAGCTGCTGCGTATCGCCTGGAAGAGCGTCGGCGCCATCGTCGAGCGCGTCGTCGCCGACGGTCGGGCCGCCCACGACCCCTTTGAGGGCCTCACCCGCATCGGCATCGACGAGATCTCCTACACGCGCGGCCACCGCTACTTGACCATCGTGGTCGACCACGCCTCGGGGCGTCTGGTCTGGGCTGCTGTTGGGCGGGACAAGAAGACCCTGAACGGCTTCTTCGACCTGCTCGGAGTAGAGCGCTGCGCGCAGATCCGCCTGGTCTCGGCCGACGCGGCCGAGTGGATCGCCGACGTGGTCACCGAACGCTGTGTGAACGCCAGCTTGTGCATCGACGCGTTTCACGTGGTGCAGTGGGCCACCGACGCCCTCGACGAGGTGCGCCGCGAGGTCTGGAACGAGGCGCGCAAGGGTGGCATGAGCACCCACGCCAAGGAGCTCAAAGGATGCCGTATGCCCTCTGGCGCAACCCCGAGGACCTGACGCCGCGCCAGGAGAAGAAGCTGGCCTGGATCGCCAAGGTCAACACCAAGCTCTACCGCGCCTACCTGATGAAAGAGCAGCTCCGCGTCGGGATCCGCACCAAGGGCGTGCTCGCCCTCACCATCCTCGACGAATAGCTGGTCTGGGCCCAGCGTTGCCGCATCGACGCCTTCGTCGAGCTCGGGCGCAAGATCAAAAAGAACCTCGCCGGCATCGAAGCGGCCATGCTCCACAACTTGTCCAACGCGCTCATCGAGAGCACGAACACCAAGCTACGGGTCCTGCACCGCATGGCCTTCGGCTTCCGCCAACCCGAGCACCTGATCGCCCTCGCCCTGCTCGACCGCGGTGGCTACTGCCCGCCGCTGCCCGGTCGGGACCGCTCGTCAGCGGCGTTTGCGGCGCTTGGCTGATGGAGTCTTGGGCCGTGTCCCCGGCGCGGTGATGCGCCCCGTCGATGGCGGCCGCGGGCGTTGGCCCGGGCCTCGGCCCAAGATGGCTTCGCGTTCGGCCCTCGGCCGGGCGTTGAAGTCGGCCATGAAGGCCTCGACCGAAGCCTGATCGTCGAGGCGGACACCTTGGGCCTTGGCGCTCGTCCACAACCGCTTGCCGAAGCTGTAGCGCGAGGTGTCGGCCATGTTGTGGTGGAACTGGCCCTCGATGGCGTCGAGATGCTCGACCAGCACATCGGCTGGATCGCTGTCAGAAGCGAGCAGCCCCGTCTCGTCCAAGAATCTGACAAAGGCCTTGGCTTCTTCGAGGATGTCATCGAGATCCTCGTCGTCGACCATCACCTTGGCCGGGTGCAGCTCGAGATAGACCTCATCGAGGTCCGCGCAGGTCCAGCTGGTCAGATGGCCGTCGAGATAGGCCCACTTGTAGTGGATCGGCGCCTCTCCGGCGTCCTTGTCCGGCTCGAGGCCAACGTCCGCACGCCAATGTGCGAAGCGCCTCTTCAGCTCTTTACGAGCAACCTCATAGTCCTCTTCGCTCTTGGGCATCCAGTCGGGGGTGGTTCGTGCCATCGCCCCATCTTCGCCCGCCCATCGCGACGGGCAAGTCTGACCGTCTCAGCTGGCCAAACCGACCCACGGATCAGTCAGGAGAGCCCATTTATGACGCTTGACCTGGACTCATGGCTACTACAAAGTGGCCGCCATATGACACGGAATGACGGCCATTTCCAGCCTTACATAGCCCTATCGTTCTCACTACGGTTCTCAAAAATGGCGCACTTTCGCCTTATGGCTCGGCGTGAAAAGCCACTCCTTTCGAAGAATGTCGCGGCCGCACTTCAGCATCTCGGCCTAGGCCTGATGCGCTAATCTGAGTCTGTAACCCATCCAGAGGAGTCGAGGGTCCTGGCCCAATGACGCTCCGGCAACCACCTTCGGGAACGTGCCAACGCCAGGTTCGATGAGGAGGTCACCGTCATGGTGTCGAAACGAATCGCGTCCCTGGACGCCTGGCTGGCGCGCGCGGAGGAGGTTCTTACTGACCAGCGAGACCACGCCATTTCCCCCTCGGAGGGGGTCGAGTGGGACCCGAACCAGGAACTGACCACCATCTCCCTCGCGACGCTCTCTGCGGGACTACCGAGTCTGGTGAGCGCCCTCTGCACGCGACCAGGCAGGTGGATTCTGATTGTGGAGGAGAACGCCGGCCGCGCTTTGGCAAGCCCAAGCCTACGAGGACGGGTCCCTGATTGCCGAGGTGGTGTCGAACAACTACCTGCCGCCAAATGATCAGTGGACGCCTCCACAGGAGGACCGACTCACCGCCCCTGGATGGGACCACCTGGCCCCGACCGACCCAACTGGTGGGCCATTGAAGCTGACACTCGCCCCGATACTGACGCTGTCGCCGCACGTCGCGGCTTGACGACACTGCGGGAGGTGTTCAGAGTGGGGATGCCGACTCGGTAACGGTCGCCATGTTTTCCTCACCGGATCGCGGCGACACGGCCGCCAGTCCCGAGGACGAGGAGTCAACACCCCATCGAGCAAATTGCCGGTAGCCGTCAACCTTCAACCACACTTCTCTCACCTGACGACCAAATCGTCTGGTCAATCTCACCGGAGATGACGGTCGAAGATTGCGATAAATTGCCGGGAGCGATATTGGATTGGATGAAAGGTTGCCGGTTCCGAGCTGGCTACACGGACGAAGCTGGCAACGAACTGAATCCAAGGGGGACGTCGTGAGGCACGGCCACACGGACTAACTCAACTCGGCGGAATGACACCGGCTGACGACCAATTCCAGCCTTTCCGGGTCGTATGGTTCTCACGGCGGATCTCACCACGCCATCGCTGGAAGGATGCGGACGGGGTGCCGCTCGGGCATGAAGCCAGGCGTCGGCATTTCGCAACGCGCGGTCATGCGCATCTCGTGCGAAGCCTGCACGGGTGATCACTCCCATGGGTCCAGTTCAGGACGCGCTGCCCTTCGGACGGTTTACGCCGGCTGAGCATCTCCTCCCGTGGATTATGTGACTGCGTATGACTTCGCCGCACGGACTCACCCAACCCGCCGTCGCAGGTCTCGCATGGGCGACCGTCGGCGATCTCCTCGCTTCCGCACGCCTCGGATCGGTGTCTGAGAGATGCGGGCATTCGGGGGAAATGTGGAGTACCGGTTGCACCGGATCGGGCTGTGGCTTCACCCATTGTTCTCGCGTGGTCATGGGGTTCCTCTCTAATCGGCGTCTATCGGCGCGGTAGTGCGCCAGGCACTCGACCTCGTGTTGCAGTCCCTTCTCGGTCAGGAGCCGGGCGAAGTTCCCAAAATGCCCCGGGGCGACGGCCAGGAGGCCGGCTGCGGTTTCCTCCTGCAGGGTCAGGTAGTGGGAGCAATCGAGCCACGCCGTGATCTTCGACGGCGAGAGGATGCGGTCAATCACTGCCTTAGACCTCGACTCCGTTGTGCCCCGGTGCGCCCACGTCCTCAATGGAGGGCAGGTTCTTCGCATCGGAATCGAGCCACACACGCAATGCGGCGGTCGCCCGCACGTCATCCTCGTTGTAGTCCAGGAGCCAGGCGCGGGCGGTGACACGCTCGGCGCTCGCCACGTCCGCAACAGCTTCGAGGTAGCGGACCATGGCCTGGGTGCCGCCGACGTCATCCCCCCGCCAACGGAACCCGGTTGCCGAAGCGATCACCTTCAGCCCGAACCCGGTGCCCGTGATCAACTGATCGCGGACGACCGGCAGCAGGTCGACCCACTCGTCCGACCCGATGAAGGCATCGACTTCATCGAGGCGGCCGCATCGGCCTGCGACGCGCGCATCTGCCGTTCTCGGCACCGCTGTAGCAGTTACGCCCGGAAGGTGAGGCCAGCTCGAGCGGCCTCCTCACGCAGCGCGGTGAGCCATTCCCAAAAACGCAGAAAGGGCGTCGACCTCCCCGATGGAGGTATCCGGGTCCCAGCTAGCGAAGGGGATGAACTCCGATTCGGCCGCCGCCGGCCCGTTGTGGCGGGTGAGCAGTGTGCCCCAGAGATAGCAGCCCTCGCCCACATTCTCCATATCGACGTCGACCTCGATGTCCGCTCTCGGGACATCGACCCGATCGGTTCCCCTCCGCCGGTAGGCGGGGAGCGGGCCGATCCTGGCCCGGGCGTGGTCGATCTGCTGCGGCAGGCTCGAGTCCGGATCCACCCAGAGCCGCAGTCCGCCGGTCGATCTTCTCTGCGTCGGCCGCGGTCAGGAACCCGCTCTCGGCCGAAAATTTGAGCCTGCCGGGGTCGGCGGGAAAGAGCTCGGAGACGGTGTCGAGGGATCACTCGAGGCCGCCGCATCACATGTAGTGGTCCAGCCCCACGCCTGCGGCGGCGAGGCTCGCCGTTGTCCAGTCGAGCGGGCCAGCTGGCGCATCGTCATCACGCCAACCGCGTGATAGCGCTGCCGCTTCTCGGCCGTCATCTGCGGGAGCAAGCTCAGTTCGCCAAAATCCTCCATCTGTCGAAGCACGACACCTGCCAGGGACATGCGTCACACTCGGGCACGGAGATCGGTCGGCGAGAAGCGGGACGGTAAGATCGGCCTGGTTTGCGTGTGCGGACAGGACGGGAGGCGGTGGGCGAACTCGAGGTCGAGAGGTCCATGCTCGACAGGAGGCCGGGCGGCGGAGCGGTCAGATACGCCGGAGGGGCGTGTAGTAGGGGATCGAGGTCGTACCAAACGACCAGGCCCTCCTTGCCGATACCCGCCCACCTGCTGCAGTCTGTGCGAGTCCCCGCTGCTCGAGCATTCGTTGGTAGTGGGCCAATTGCAGCAGGTCCTGCGCTGCCACCGCGGCATGAGGTCCGTACTGACGGCGGCGCCGGAGAGCCACGGGGAGTGTGAGGAGGCGGTCAGGGCAGGTCCCAGGAGTCCCTCACCCCGCCGCCAGAGTCAAGTGGTGTTTCACGTCCACCGGCAGGTATGTGCTCTGTGTGGAGCTGCCTCCCGTCAGGCCGGCGTCGAGGAGCGAACGAGAGGTCCGGCTCGCCCACACGGAGCGACGCCTGATCTGCCGGCAGCCGACCGCCGAGAACGATTGGGGCGCTGTTCGCCATTGCCGAGAGGGTCAACCGTTCCCGCTCGTCGCGAGGCGGAAGACCTTGTCGACCACGACCGCAACGGGAACGGCCTCGGTGATCCTCTCGAAGACCTCAGCCTCGAATGCGATCCCGCCCTCTGCCAGCATCTCCCGGAACTGGAGAAGGTGGCAACGGCTCACATGGACGGAGGACGTCGAGCTGTAGGCCTCTGGGCACCGCTTGGCCAAGTACCCCCCCTGTGGCTTCACTCCGTCCATGGTGACCACCATCTCCACCCTTGTCGAGGACCTATCGTCCTCCTGTTCGGTCCGGAGTTGCTCCGTGCCGTGCGGCGAACGCCTGCCGAGATCGATCTGGCCGGCAAGACACCAGGCTACGACTCGCTGGCACGGTTCGGCGACTGAGCCACGAGTGTCCACCATTCCTTGAACGCACCATCAAGCGTGCGCAGATCCCTCGCCTTGCCTTCCACATTCGTCGTGTGCGAAATCAGCTCGCGCCCTGCGGAAGGGTTGCCAAAGCACGATCCTTCGTCTCGCCGTTCTTCTGCATTGACCCTGCGCTCACCATGACTTCGGCATCTCTCATCAGGTAGTAGTAGGCGGTTGCTCCAACGCGGCTGCCTTCGAACCCACCCCGAATGTGACCGACGATCACCGGACGGTGACCAGTCTTCCAGAGTCTCTCGGAGGGCAGTGTCCACCGGATGTTCGCCGTTCAGGGAGGCACCCTTCGAAAACGTCCAGTGGTAATCGTCGAAGTGACCCATGGGCTCCCGCAACAAGACACGGTCGAAACGATCGAAGATCACCGCCCCGTACCGCGGCTTCGGCGACGCAGGCCACTCACCTTCGGCGTGCAGGTTGCGCATCCGGTATTCATCGGTTCGGTCAACTAGGGCCTTGCCCGCTCGACCTGGGCGCTGCTCTGATTGCAGGCTGACCACGTTCGCAATCTTCCGGCAGTCCTGCCATACGTAGTGATAGATGGTGGCCCACGTGTGGATGTGCTTGTTGGCTACCTCATTCTTGAAGTTGTCGTAGTCGAGCGCCATGGCCATGGATGCAGGCGCTTGGCCAAGTCCTCGCGGGTGGCGAACGCACGCACCGGGTAGTCGCGGCCAGGCAGCTCGACGTTGGGCCCGAGTGCCGGCAGGTGGCTGGACCGCAAGCGGTCAAGGTCGCCCGCCGACCGCGCACGGACCATCAGCTCCTCACCAAACTCGTGAGCTTCCGCAATGCTGAAGAAGCCTTCTGGTACGAACAGCCACACACCGCCACCTCTTTCTTTCGCATTCAGTATAAAGACGAAGAGGTGTGACGCCGGCTTGCGCGGCGTCGCCGCCGTCACGCCCGGCCATCAACTACGCGGTGCAATTTCCATCGAAGTTTCACGAGATGACCGAGCGTTCCATGACCCAAACTTCATAAGTGTGGGTGCAATCTGCTGGACCGGCGCCACTGTCTTCAGCGATGGTGATGATGATGCGGCCGATGTTGGAATGCAGCGGTGGCGGGTTCGAGAAGCTCGCTGGCTCGGCCCCTGCCGCCTGGATGACCCCGTGACCCGATTCTTCCGCTCCAGCCCTGGAACAGCAGGGCGTCCTGGCTTTGGAGTGGCCTTCTCGTCGCAAGACCTCATCGAGATGGCAGCATCTTCATCAACGTCACGTCAAAACGGTAATCATGGCTAGAGACTTCAAACCTTGCAATCGATCTCAGTCTCAAGATCTTCTCAGAGCATCCCTTCTCGCTGCCTCCGCCACGTCAATATGAGATGAGATACCCGTCGGCCTCTCGGGATAGGACACCCTCATCGCAGTGGCCGACCGGGTCCACCAGCAAATCCAGGCGTTCCGGAGTCACCATCCCCGTCTTCTTCCGCACGACCAAGACTGCGTACCGGTCGTTGAACCCGCTTTCTTGGAATCGGACCGCGCGTGCCCATTCAGAGGTTGAAAAGTGGAACCTTGATTCGGCGCTGTTTTTCGCTTCAATGCACATGGCGACGGCTTCGAGCGCGACCTCCGGTCGCAGCCATCCCCAACAGTTGGAGACCCAAAGTCGTCGCTGTAGGGTGATAAATGGAGAAGGGCAGTCAGTTCTTCAACGAGGTCTTCATCGTCGATCTCGGCGTCTAACACGGCGTCGGCGTGGGCGAGTGCCTTCTCAACGGGTTCTCCCTCAGAAATTCCAGTTCGGGCGACGATCTCCGGTACGGCCCGCGGCGCGTTTCATACTCGAGCAGCGGTTCGATAACCGCGGCCAATGCCCACCTTTCGCCCTCCTGCCCGAGGTCTCGGCGTCGCTGTTCCGCCTCCACCGCGACATCTCGATCGAGCGGATTGTCTTTGGAGATTTCGTGGATGGCCTTGGACGAACATTTCGCGGCGCAGGCGGCGTCACA
>CAWKJX010000009.1:0-328903 GCA_963850095.1 uncultured Acidimicrobiaceae bacterium
TCGCTGATCGGCGTTGTTGTCCAGCGTCAAGGCGGCCCAGCCGAGAAGGCGGGCCACCGTCTCCGTGCCGGCGCTGCCGATCAGCACCCCGAAGTTCACCGCCTGGTCCGTCGTCAGACGCCGCAGCTCGCCGTCGTCGTCCACGATCTCGAGGTTCACCAGGTCGGTGAACATGTCGTCGCGCGGGTTCTTCCGGCGGTCGGCCAGCACGCCCGTCATGTAGTCGTGCAATTCCAGCATGGCCGCCGCGGAGACGTCGTTGTACATCCCCTTCTCGGGATCGAGCGTGAACGACACGTCGATCAAGTGGCGGACCATGTCACGCTCTTCGGGCGGCACACCGAGAAGGGCGGCGATGACGTAGGCCGGCACCTTGGCCCCGAAGTCCTGGACGTAGTCGAACGAGCTCCGGCCGACCTGGGCGTCGAGCAGGCTGGCGCAGAGGGTGCGGATGTCCTCCTCGAGCTCGAGCATGCGACGGGGGGTGAAGGCCTTGGAGACCAGCCGGCGGTAGCGGGTGTGCTCCGGCGGGTCCATGAAGATCATGATCTCCATAGAGGTCGGCTCGGCCGTGATCATCTCCATGACAGTGCCGTGGGCGGAGCAGAAGGTCTTGGGGTCGCGGCTGAAGGCGTCCACGTCGGCGAAGCGGCTCACGGCGTAGAAGTCGTGCTGCTCGTTGTAGTAGAGCGGCGCCTCGTCGCGCAGGCGCTTCCAGATGGGGTGGGGGTCGACCTTGTACTTCTCGTCGAGGGGATCCCAGGCGAGCGGCTCGGTGTCGACGGCGGTCATGACGAGATCCCTTCGGGGTCAGCGATGCACGGAGGAGATCAGGTCGATCAGATGCCAAGGTGATGGCCTTCCCACAGCTTGATCCCGCCCAGGATGCCGGCGGTGTTGTCCACGACGGTGATGCGCTCGAGCACCTCGCCCAGGTCGCGCCGGTTGACGCGGGGAGCGTTGCCGCCGCCGATGTAGAGGTGGTCGAAGAAGGTCACCGCATCGAGATAGGCGATGGCCTTGCGAACCCGGCGGTTCCAGCTCTTGTCGCCGATCTTCTTGCGGGTGGGCTCGCCCAACTGCTGGTTGAAGGAATCGCCCTTGCGGAACTCGATATGGGAGAACTCCAAGTGCGGAATGAGCCCTCCGTCCATGAAGAACGCAGTGCCGAGGCCGGTGCCGAGGGTGATGACGACCTCGAAACCCTGGCCCGCCACCACGGCGGCGCCCTGGACGTCGGCGTCGTTGGCCAAGCCGGCAGGGCTTGCCGATGGCCTCGGAAAGGGCGGTGGCCAGGTCGAAGTGGGACCAGGCCTTGACCAACCCGGGGTCGACCTTGGTCTCGGGGCCCTTGGTGGTCACGAAGTGCGGCGCACTCAGCACGTGACCGAAGCGGACCATGCCGGGGAAGCCGGCCGAGATGCGGTCGGCCTCGGGCAGCTTCTTGGCCAGGCCGGTGAGCTTCTCGACCATGAGGTCGGGCGGCATGGGATAGGTGGTCGGGATTTTGACCCGGTCAGCCACGAGGCCGCCCGTCTTGTCGAGGACGTTGGCCTTCAGGCCGGTGCCGCCGATGTCGATGGCCAGCGTGTAGGGGTGGGCGGGTTGTGCAGCGTGCGCAGGCTTGGCTCGAGCAGGCTTCGCGGGAGCGGAGGGACTCGCGGGAGCGGAGGGACTCGCGGGAGCGGAGCTGGACTCGCGGGAGCGGAGGGACTCGCTGGAGCGGCGGGTGGAGCGGGAGCGGGAGGGGTCGCTGGCGCGGCGGGAGATGCGGGAGCAGGAGGGGTCGCTGGCGCAGAGGGAGATGCGGAAGGGCTGGAAGTCGCGGGAGCGGTGGGGGTGGCGGGAGTTGGGGTGGGCGTGTCCTCCACGGGAGGCACGTTAGCCATCGAGGGCTGAGGCAAGGTCCGGTGCGGCCGACGGGGTCATCCGGCGATCAGGTCCTTGACGCACTCGCGGAGCAGCTCACCCAATTCTTGGTTGGACGACTGATCGAAGGCCTCGCCCGAGAGGAACAGGCCGGCGAAGACGGCGCCGAAGCTGGCCGCCATGCGGACCCGGTCCCGCAGCGGCAGGCGGGGGTCGGCCAGGAGCCGGCGGAACTGGTTCTGGATGTCCTCGTGCTCGGCGTCGTGGCCCTCGTCGTGCAGCTTCTCGAGGGCAGCCTGGTTCCGCTCGTGCATGAGGAAGAGCTTGCGCTGGGCCAGCATCTGGTCGACGATCTCCAAGAGGAGGGCACCCCACTGTTCGAGGGTGACGGGCTCGTCCCCTCCCATGTTCGTGAGGGCGACCTTGCCGAACTCGTGCAGGCGCATGTGGAGCGCCTTGAGGATGTCCTCTTTCGACTCGAAGTGGTAGTAGAGGGCCGCCTTGGTGACGCCCAGCTGTTCGGCGATCTGCCGCAGGCTGGTGCCGTCGTAGCCCTGGTCGAGGAAGAGGTCGAGGGCCGCATCGAGGATGCGCTCGCGGGTGGATGCTGCGTCGTGCTGATTGGCTTGGCGCTTGGCCTTGGTGGCCTGGGCGAACTTGGGCGGGAGGGCGTCGTTTTGGGTGCGTCGTCGCCGGTAGGTGCGGCGGCGGCGCCGGCAGTGGGGTCTGCGGCGCCGGCGGGGTCTGCGGTGAGGTCGTCGGTGGTCTGCGTCATTTTGTATGGCTTGCCTAATATCCTACTTGACGGCAGGTAAGTTAGTCCCTTACCATGCGACTGGTAAGCCAGTTTACTTTCCGACAGGTAAGGACGTCCACCGATGGCTGCTGCTGACCTGATGATCCAGGCCGAGGGGCTGGAGAAGAGCTACGGCGAGACCCGGGCGCTGGCCGGGGTCTCCTTCGGGGTACCCGCCGGAACCATCCTCGGACTGCTCGGGCCCAACGGGGCCGGCAAGACGACCGCCGTGCGGATCCTGACCACGCTGGCCACGCCCGACGCCGGGTCGGCGAGGGTGGCCGGGGTCGACGTGGTGAAGCACCCGGCCGAGGTGCGGCGCCACATCGGCGTCGCGGCCCAGGACGCCACCTTCGACCCGTTGCTGACGGGCCGCCAGAACCTGACGCTGGTCGGCGAGCTCTCCGACATGGGGCGGGCGGCGGCCCGGCGCCGAGGCCGACGATCTGCTCGACGAGTTCGAGCTCACGGCCGCGGCGGACCGGGTGATGAAGGGGTATTCGGGCGGCATGCGGCGTCGTCTCGACCTGGCGGCGTCGCTCATGACACGGCCGCCGGTGCTGTTCCTCGACGAGCCGACCACGGGGCTGGACCCGACGTCGCGTTCAGCGGGTGTGGGACGCCATCCGCGAGCTGCTCGGCGAGGGGGTCACGGTCCTGTTGACCACCCAGTACCTCGAAGAGGCGGACGAGTTGGCCCATCAGATCGTCGTAGTCGACCACGGGAAGGTGATCGCCGACGGGACGCCGGCGGAGCTGAAGGAAGCGTCCCGGTCGGCCCGCCTGGAGGTGACGTTGGCGGCACCCTCTCCGGCCGCGGTCGGCGCCATGGCGCCGCTTGGTGTCCGGCTCCGTGCACGTGAGCGAGGACGGCCGGTGGCTCTCCGCCGGCGTGGACCCCTCCCCCGGGTTGGCCACCGCTGTGGTCCGGGCCCTGGACGCGGCGGGAGTGCTGGTGGACAACATCGAGGTACGCCAGCCCTCCCTGGACGACGTGTTCTTCTCGCTGACGGGCGGGCACATCGAAGAGGAGGCCGGAGAGTCGGAATCGGAGCCGCCGTCGGACGGCGGTGCCGGGTCCGGCGAGGTCGCGGTGGACGGGTCCCGCCGGGGTGACGGCGACGGTGGCGACGGCGGCGGCCAGGCGATCGGCTCAGCGGACCTGGACGGTCAGGACGAGCTGGAAGGAGCGCACGCCCGATGACGACGACGACGCTGACCCCGAACCGGGTGGCTTCCGGGAACTCCGGTTCGGGCCGCGTGCTCGGTCCGCTCTCGGACGTGTGGGCCATGACCCGGCGGAATCTGGTGCACATATCGCGCGAACCGATGCAGCTGTCGGACGTGACGTTGCAGCCGGTGCTCTTCACGTTCTTGTTCGTGTACATCTTCGGGGGAGCGATCCCGATCCCCGGCGGTGGCACCTACGCCGACTACCTCGTCGCCGGCATTCTGGCCCTGAACCTGGTGACGTCGGTCATGGGGACGGCGGTGGGACTGAGCACCGACCTGCACGAAGGGATGATCGACCGCTTCCGGGCGCTGCCGATGTGGCGTTCCGCCGTTCTCGTGGGCCGGTCGGCGGCCGACTTCATGACGTCGTGCGTGTGCGCGCTGATCGTCGGTCTCACCGGCTTGCTGGTCGGCTGGCGGGCCGACGCTTCCATCGCGGCCATCGTGGCCGGCTTCCTGATCGTGTTGTTCTTCGCCTACTCGCTGACGTGGATCGCCCAGATCGTCGGGCTCAACGCCAAGTCGCCCGAGTCGGCGGCCTCGTTCGGCTTCATTGTGCTGTTCCCGTTGGCCTTCGTCTCGAACGCCATGGTGCCCACGCTGCACATGCCGGGCTGGATGCAGGCCATCGCCGACTGGAACCCCGTGTCCGCGGTGTGTGCGGCCGCCCGCCACCTGTGGGGCAACCCCAACCCCTCGTCGACGATCAACGCCTGGCCGATGCAGCACCCGGTCGAGGCATCGTTGATCTGGTCGGTGCTGATCATCGCGGTGGCGGCGCCGCTGGCGTCCTACTTCTTCAAGAAGCGCTGCACCGAGTAGGGCGGCTGCGGCCGGAGCACTTCTCGCTCAGAGGTCCCGTTCCGACCTGGGCGTCGCGGGAGGACGAGAACCCATTGGGCGGAATGGCGAGGCGAGGTGGAACGATCCCGCAACGGTGCCGCTCGCTCCATATGTGTCGAGCTCCTGGCTGCTGATCCAACTGAGAGCGCTTCTCAGCGATTACCTGCCGTCGGCCAGTGGTTCGATGTGAGCGAGGGTCGCACGGAGCCTGTCCTTTTCGACCTCGATGTCGTAGTGCCCCTGAAGGTGCATCCAGAAGCCGTCGCTCATGCCGAAGAACCGCGACAGCCGCAAGGCCGTGTCGGCGCTGATCCGGCGGGTGCCGTGCACGATCTCGCTGATGCGGCGAGGCGGAACCCCTATGGCCTGAGCCAGCCGATACTGGCTGACGCCGAGCGCGTCCAAGAAGTCCTCCTTGAGCATCTCGCCGGGGTGCACGGGCGCCATCATCGGTGTCTCGGTCTTGGGCATCTTCCTCTCCTCAGTGATAGTGGACCAGTCCAACATCCATGGGTCCAGTGCTGGTTGAGTGCGGGCCGGGCCTGGGCCAACGAGGCCCCTCAAGTGCCGGTCCAAGGCCCCGCACCCCCGCCACTCGAGAACGAAACCGTGGAGGACGACATCGATCGGCGGCCGGCCCGCCTCGGCATGAACCGGGCGGTCACCGCGCCGCGCCAGTATGGGCCCATGATCGTCCTGCACGCCGCCTGGCTGACCGGTCCAGGTCGCCTGGCGCTTTGGGCGGAGGACGGGAACCGGCCTCTCTCGACGGCGCCTCGCCGTGGGCGTCGGGGGCACCGGCCGCAGCCCCATCCCTTCGCGCTGGATCCTGACGGTCTGCGCCTGGCCGTCGCCGACATGGCGGGGGTGGCGGCGGCGGACCTGCTCGGTGAGGGACACGTCCAGCTCACGCTCGAACTCCCAGACTCCGGCGGATGCCCGACCGCCTCCCTGCTCGACGACGCGCCTCGGGTCGAGGCACCCGCCGGAGCCCACGCGCCTTCGAGCGTCGAGGAGCAGCTTCTCGCTGTGGACGGTCCCGGGGTTTGTCCTCGACCCATCCGCGGCAGCGAAGTTCCTCCGGATGCTGACGCCGACGCCCGGCACCGACCAGTCCGGCGACGATGCGGGCCCCTCGGGGGTCGCCCTCGGGCCCGATATCCGTTTCGCCGCCCACGCGGTCTCAATGGTGGTGGAGCTCCTGGCCCGGGGTCGGGTGCTGCCCGATCTCGAGTTCGTCGCCGACCGCTGGCGGGCGTGCTGGCGCCCCCTGGTCGACGGCCATGACCGCGGGCGGATCGAGGCGATGGTGTGGGCCCTTCCGACCTCATTCATGGCCGTGCGCCGGGCTGAGTCCGCCACGGACGGCTGGCTCTGTGAGCAGGGTTCGGAGCCGAGCGACGAGGTCCTGCGCTCGCTGATGTGGGCCGTGACGGACGCCCTGGCCCGCGACCTGGCCACCCCGGCGACACCGGCGACCGGGCGGCGGCGTGCCGGGGCGAACGTCGTCGATGTCTGGGTGCGCGCGCTCGCCTCGGCCGACGGCGCCACCGACGAACGCGACGAGGACGAATGGGGCGAACTGGCCGGGCGGCTGGCGGGTTGGCACGCCACGAGGAGCGCCGACGGCGAAGCGGTACGGACCTGCTTTCGGATCGTCCCACCCTCCGACGACGGCGAAGGGCGCCCGCCCGACGGGGCGGACGCTCCCGTTCGGTCCGGGACCCGGAAGGACGGTGCCTCAGATGATTCGGAGCCGAGCTGGCTCATCGCATTCGCCCTGCAGGCGGTCGACGATCCCAGCCTGGTCGTCTCCGCGGCGGATGTCTGGTCGGACGGTCCCGAACTGACGGCCATCGGGCGCCATGTCACTCACCCCGACGAGCAGCTCCTGCGCGGTCTCGGTCAGGCGGCCCGTCTCGTCCCCTCGCTCGGACGTGCCCTGGCCTCGGCAGCTCCGTGCGACTACGCGACCGACGCGGCGGGGATCCTGACGTTTCTTCGCGACGGTGCACCCCTCCTGGAAGAGGCCGGATTCGGCGTACTCGCTCCCCCATGGTGGCGCTCGAGGAGAAGGCTCGGCCTCCGGCTCAAGGCGCGGACCAGTTCGAAGGGTGGGGTCTCCTCCGGCGCCATCGGTCTCGATGGGCTGTGTGACATCCGGTGGGAGGCGGTATTGGGGGACGACACGCTGGGGCTGTCCGAGCTCCGTCAGCTGGCTCGCCTCAAGCAGCCGCTCGTGCGTGTGCGCGGCCAGTGGGTCGAGCTGCACCATGACGAGCTCTCTGCCGCCATCACCGCGGTCGGGAGGCGGGGGGTCAGCGGCGACGCCATGTCGGCCGGCGACGTCCTGCGATCCGCCATGGGACTCGAACAGGGTACGGGCGAACTGCCGATCGTGGAGGTTAGGGCAGACGGCTGGCTGGGCGACCTGCTCTCCGGCGCCGAAGACCGGGAGCTCGAGCCCACCTCGACTCCTGATGGATTCGCCGGCGAGCTCCGCCCGTATCAAGAACGTGGACTCGGGTGGCTCACCTTTCTGGGCGAGCTCGGTCTCGGGGCCTGCCTGGCCGACGACATGGGCCTGGGGAAGACGGCACAGCTCCTGGCGTTGTTGGTCGACGAGCGAGCCCGGGCCGCTCCCCCACTGAAGGCCCGGCCCAGGTCGAGCACCGCCGGAACGGCTGGTCGGACCGCCCCATCCAGACTCGGCCCGACGCTGGTGCTCTGCCCGATGTCACTGGTGGGCAACTGGCAGCGCGAGGCCGCCCGGTTCGCACCCAAATTGGACGTGTACGTCCACCATGGGCCGAACCGACTCGCCGGAAAAGCCTTCACACGACACGCCGGAAAAGTCGACATCGTCTTGTCCACCTACGGCCTCGCCACGCGCGACGTGGAGTTGCTGGCCGGCGTCCACTGGCGCCGTATGGTGCTCGACGAGGCACAGCAGATCAAGAACAGTGCAGCCCGCACGACCCAGAGCGTCCGGTCGATTCCCGCCGAGCGGCGGATCGCCATGACGGGCACCCCGGTCGAGAACCGACTGAGCGAGCTCTGGTCGATCATGGAGTTCCTCAATCCCGGCATTTTGGGATCAGAGCGGAACTTCCGAGAGCGCTTCGCCGATCCGATTGAGCGCGGGGGTGACGACGAAGTGGCGACCAAGCTGCGCCAGATCACCGGGCCGTTCCTTCTGCGCCGCCTCAAGACTGATCGGACGATCATCGCGGATCTTCCCGAAAAGCTCGAAATGAAGGAGTTCTGCCATCTGACCCGCGAGCAGGCCACGCTCTATCAAGCCGTCGTGGATGACATGCTGGCCCGGATCGACGAAGCAGAAGGCATGGAGCGCCGAGGCCTGGTTCTGGCCACCATGATGAAGCTCAAGCAGGTCTGCAACCATCCGGCTCATTTCTTGGCCGACGGTTCATCCTTGGCGGGCCGCTCGGGCAAGCTGACGCGCCTGGTCGAGGTCCTCGGCGAGGCGATGGCCGAGGGTGACCGATCGCTCGTCTTCACGCAGTTCACGGAAATGGGCAGCATGCTCGAGCGCTACCTGCGTCATCGACTGCGGTGCGATGTGCTGTGGCTGCACGGTGGAGTGACGAAGCGCAAGCGCGACTCCATGGTCGAGCGTTTCCAGGACGCCGACGGACCACCCGTGTTCCTTCTTTCGCTGAAAGCCGGGGGGACGGGCCTCAACCTGACGGCGGCGACCCAGGTCGTGCACTTCGATCGATGGTGGAACCCCGCCGTGGAGGACCAGGCGACCGACCGGGCCTACCGGATCGGCCAGAAGCACAATGTGCAAGTCCGCAAGCTCGTGTGCGGGGGAACCCTGGAGGAGCGCATTGACGCCATGATCGAGGCGAAGCGAGCGTTGGCGGATCGGATCGTCGGAGCCGGCGAGGGTTGGCTCACCGAGCTGTCGACCGACCAGCTTCGTGAGGTGATCGCCCTGTCGACCGACACCGTGGGAGACGACTGATGCCCGCACGGCGCCCGTCGGGCCGATCCGGTCGACCGGTCGATGGCTGGTGGCCACCGCCCTCGAAGCCAATTGCGGTCGAAGGGGGCGTCAGGGCGCGCAGCCAACGCGGACAGATCGGTGACACCTGGTGGTCGCGCCGCTTCATCACCTTGCTGGAGTCGTTCGGCATCGGCACCCGTCTTCAGAGGGGCAGGCGGTACGCCCGCACCGGTCAGGTGCTGAGTCTCGAGATCGTCCCCGGTCAGGTCCGCGCCTCGGTTCAGGGCTCGCGGTCCAAGCCGTACCGGGTGTTCATTGAGACCGCGACCTTGACCAATTCGGAATGGCGCAGCATCGAGGACGTCATGGCGTCGCGGGCTGTCTTCTTGGCCAAACTCTTGTCCGGAGATATGCCCGAAGAGATCGAAGAGGCCTTCGTCGAGTCCTCCACCACGCTGTTCCCCGCCTCGGATGACGACCTCGTCTCCGCGTGTTCGTGCCCCGATTGGGAGAATCCGTGCAAACACGTGGCCGCGGTCTTCTACCTGATGGCGGAGTCCTTCGACGACGATCCCTTCCTCATCTTTGCCTGGCGGGGCCGGGACAAGGACACGTTGCTCGCCGAGCTGAGGGCGCGACGGCGCGGTCCCGACGCGGGTGGGGGCGAGTCCGGAACTGAAAATTCGGGGGACGCCGTCGAAGCCGGCCAATTCGGATGGCCCACGTTCGACCCCGAACGGAGGACCTCCACCCGGTCAGAGCAAGCAGGGTCGTTCTGGGGCAGCGCGGACGACGTGTCGTCCATCGAGGTCCGGCCACGCTTGGCCGTGGCGGCAGACCTGGTCCTGCGACAACTCGACCCAGCGCCGCTGGGCGACGCGGCCGGCGTCGTCGACGAACTACGCCCGCTGTACGAGGGCATCACCTCCAACGCCATCGCCTTGGCATTCGGCGAGGAGTCGGCGCCGCCCTCGCCCGTGAGCAACCTTTTTTGCTGCTCCTCTCCTAACGGGTCCGGCCCGGCAACCGGGCTCTGGCGGCGGACATCGTCGGTGATGCGGTCGAAGATGGGCAGGGCGAACCAGAAGAACACGAAGGCAGCCACGACGAGCGCGGCCAGGACGGAGAAGAACCAGCCGCTGCCGACCACGGTGAGGACGAGGCAGACCGCCGTGCAGATGGCCAGCGCCACCAGGGCCATGCCGACGAGCGCCTCGGTGTTGGCCAGCTTGAGCAGCCTGCTCTTCTCGTGGCGGCGGAAGACCCAGCGGTGGTACGCCACCGGGCTGATGAGCAGGACCGTGGCGGCGGCCGCTGACAGCAGACTGATCCGGTAGAGGTCGCGCTGTCCGGCGTCCAGACGGGTGAAGCGCACCGTGAACGGCAGGGCCAGCAGGAACCCGAAGAGCATCTGCACCCCGAGCCCCGCCACGCGGAGCTCCTGCAGCAGGTCGCTCAGGTTCCGGTTGTTGCGCTCAGCCTCCGAATGCTCGGTGGGCGACGCCCAGTCCGGGTGCGCCGCCGTCGGTGTCGATGGCTGTGCCATGGCGGAACCCACCTCCAATGCGAGGCGCCGGCGTTACCAGCGGTACCAGCCACGCCGACCCTCGGCGCGGCCGCCGCTGAAGGCCCACCCGGCCACCCAGAAGACGACCAGTACCACGGCCAGGATCCACAGGAAATGGACGGCGAAGCCCGCTGCCCCGAACAGCAAGGCCAGCAGCAGTATCAAGATGATCAAACCCATGTCAGTTCCTCCTCCGTTGCCCTCCGAAGTCGTCGGCGGCGACTACTTCGTTTCCCCCTGCCCTCGCCCTCGCCCTCGCCCTCGGCGTTGGCCCCACGCTCGGACGTTGCTTCTCCGTGCATTCCCTCGCGTGCCCGAGTGCTCCGGAGGACTACCCCCGCTGCCGATCGTCAAACCCCGCGTGGCCCGACGTCGGATTTCCTCTGCGTCCTACTCGTGAGACTCGGCCGATCTCGTGCGCATCGCCTCTCGTGCGCCCCACCCGAATGTGGGGAATGCCCCAAATCGGGTGTGACCAACCCCTCCGAGCGGGTATGTACCGGCCATGGTCACCGCCATCGGTACGCGCATAGTCCGGGTGTTCCACCCGTTATTGCGGGGCCTGCCCCGGCGGGGCCCGTTCATATGTCTGGCTCGAAATGCGACTGGAGCCACCCGCGTCGCCGGCCCACGCTGCGCTGCGGACCGTCAGGATGCGGTGCGCTGTCGGCACCACACGGCCGGTTCCGTGTCGGAGCAACGCGCTCTGCGCCGCACCGGCGCCCGTCCTTGACCGCCCGGCTGCACGCGCCCTCGGCGCCAGGGTGCGCCCCGGACAAGCGCGCACCCGGTTTCTGACGCTCGGCGCGACCGATCGCCGTGCGCTGACCTTCGGCGTCGGATCGCACAGGGAGACGCGAATCGTGCGCGGCCGGCGCCTGGCGCGCAACGGGCGCCACAACCGCGTTTTACACTGTTCGCACCCGAAGTGCAGCCAATTTCCGCTGTCCCGGGCGTTGCTAACTTCGTCCATGTGACGGGACAACCTTGGCTGGGCGACGCCTGCTCCCTCGTGGATGCCTTCCGGTCCGGAGAGCTCTCTCCGACCGAGGCACTCGAGGGTTCGCTGGCGGCAGTGGAGAAGTCGTCGTTGAACGCCGTGTGCTTCATCGACGAGGAGAAGGCGCGCGAGTCGGCGGCGACGGCGGACGTGAGCTTGCCGTTCGGCGGCGTGCCCATGGGCGTGAAGGAGCTCGATCCGGTCAAGGGGTGGCCCCAGACCGAGGCGTCGCTCGTGTTGAAGGACCGCATCGCCGAGTACGACGGCACCATGACCTCCCGCTTGCGCGCGGGGGGCGCCGTGCTGGTCGGGCAGACGACGGCGTCGGAGTTCGGCGGCATCAACTGCACCTACACCCGGCTCCACGGCGCCACGTCGAACCCCTACGACCTGGAGCGCACGCCCGGCGGGTCGTCGGGTGGCTCGGCCGCCTCGGTGGCGGGCGGGCTGTTCCCCATCTGCACCGGCGGTGACGGCGGCGGCTCCATCCGCATCCCGGCCGGGTTCACCGGGCTCTTCGGTCTCAAGGCGACCTTCGGGCGCATCCCCAAGGGCCCCCACACCGAGATTGAGCCGCTGACCGCCGTCATCGGGTGCCTGTCGCGCTCGGTGCGCGACACCGCCCGCTGGTACGACGTCTGCAACGGCTACGACGAGTACGACCCCTACTCACTGCCCCGGGTCGAGGGCTGGGAAGCCGGGCTGGGCCACCAGGACGTCCGCGGCATGCGGGTGGCCGTGTGCGCCGACCTGGGCGCGGCCGTCGTGGCCGCCGCCGTGCGCGAGAAGGTGGAGGAGGCGGCCGGCTACCTGGTCAAGGACGCCGAGCTCGAGCAGGTCGACGTGCCCATGGAGTTGCCGCGCGGGGGCCTGGAGTGGGCCATGGCCGGCACGGCCAGCCTGCTGGTCGGCCTGGGCGACCTCTACCCGGCCTGCGAGTCCGAGTTCACCCCCGAAATCATGCTGGCCGCCAACATCGCCACCAACCACTTCACCGTCGACACGGCCAAGGCGATAGAGGAGTTCCGCCGCACCATGATCGTGCAGGTGGCGCAGATCTTCGACCAGGTCGACTTCATCGTCTGCGCCACCAACCCCGACGTGGCCTTCGGCGCCCAGGGCCCCATGCCCACCACCATCGACGGCGTCGATCTCATCGCCGAGCTCGGCTTCGAGGCCGCCCTGGGCAACAACGGCGCGCTCACCATCCCGGCCAACACGACGGGGCACCCGGCCGTCGCCATCCCCATCGGGCTGGTCGACGGACTGCCCGTGTCCATGCAGATCATCGGGCGCCGCCACGCCGAGCAGCTGCTGCTCGAACTGGCCCGGGTGGTCGAGCTCGAGCGCCCGTGGCCCCTGGTGGCCCCCGGTGCGCCGATGTGAGCCAACCCCGGTTCGGGTCGCGGCGCAACGGACGTCCGCCGATTCACAACGGAGAGACAAATCTGCTCACCTCGAGCGTCGAAACGGTGGCGATCGGTCCCCGCCCCTTGTGGAGGCACCCCCCTCCGGCGGTAGGGTTTCTGTCTCACCCTGAGGCGGTTTGGCGATCGGAGACAGGGATGATCGTGAGGGCTCCAAGTTGCGTGGGGAATCACCATGCCCCGGCGTGGACGCAACCGGAGCAACGCCGGCGTCGCCCTGAACGTCGCCCGCGCGGACATCGGTGTCCGCGCGGCGCGTCGTTCTCGGCGGCGCCGGCCAATCCGCCCGGCCCCGGCCCCGGCCCCGGTCTCCTCTGGCCGACTGCATCCCGCCTCCCCACCTCCGCAACCTGCGCGCGCCACCGCCGCCGCCACCGCCGCCACCCGGCGTTTGAACCGGCGGGCCGGAGGGCACGACCCGTACGCGCACCAAAAAGGTACGGTGAGCACCTACGGCGCTTCTGACCCACCAAATTGTACGAAATTTCAGGGAATTCCAAGACTTATGCCCCGCTCTCCATCCTTTCGCGCCGAACGCGCGTCTGGCCTAGCCTGATCACCGATGGCTGAAGACCTCCTCTTCACCGTCGCGGGGTCGGTCGCGATGCCGGCGGAAGTGATCTCGCTCGAGGAAGCGGGGTTGGAGGACCGCGCCGATCTCCAGGAGTGGGTCCTCTCCAACCCACAGATCCTGGGGAACGCCGTCCGGATCGTCACCATCGACTTCGAGCGGGGTTGGGGCGGGCCGGCCACGCCACTCGATCGGCTGCACATCCTCGGGCTCGGGGGCGACGGGCGCATCGTCGTGGCCGAGCTGAAGTACGGCAACTCGCCCGACGCCGAGGTCTCGGCGGTGAAGTACGCCGCCACGGCGAGCCGGCTCGTGCCCGAGTCCCTGGCCGAGATCTTCTCCCGGTTCCACACCGCCCACGGCAATGCGGTCGGCGTCGACGAGGCGCTGGCCGAGTTGCAGGCCCACGCCCCCGACCTCTCGCAGGAGACGCTGCGCAAGCCGCGGATCACGCTGCTGGCCCGGAACTTCTCGCCCATCGTGACGGCCAGCGTGGTCTGGCTGAACGAAATGGGCCTCGACGTCACCCTCACCCAGATCAGCGCCTTCCGCTCCTACGTCTACGGCACGAACGGCCCCGACAACGTGCCGATGATTTCGGTCAGCCAGATCTACCCGCTGCGCGAAATCGAGGAGTTCACCATCAGCCCCGAGCGCCAGCTGGCCCGGGAGGCCGCCGACTCCAAGAAGCGGGTGCAGGACGCCAGCACGGTACGCCGGCTGGTCGGGGCCGAGTCGGTGGCCGACGGCACCATCTTCACCATCGCCCCGCGGGGCGACCTGAGCAACGAGCTGCGCAACCAACTGGACGACTGGCTGCACGCCGACCCGGTCCGCCGGACGGCGCACTGGCAGAACCGGGTCAACGCGCCGATGGTGTGGGACGCCGACAAGCAGTCGTACACGCCATCGGGGCTGGTGCGCCACATCGTCGAGCTGGCCACCGGCGTCAGCCGCGACTTCTTCGGCACCCAGTGGTGGCGCGACCCGTCGGGCTGGACCCTGGTCGAGCTGGCCGGCCCGCTCAGCGGCGGCAAGGGCGCGCTCTACCGCGAGTTCTGGTCGCGCTGGCTCGACCGCATCCGGGTCGAGCACAGCCACTGGACCCAGATGTCGACGCTGCCCGCCCAGAGCTGGATCACCCTGCCCTCCCCCATAAAGGGCACGCACTACGGGCTCAGCTTCTCGGCCGGCGGGCGCATCCGCTCCGAGCTCTACATCGACTCGGGCAACCAGGAGGCGTCGCTGGCCCAGTTCCAGTCGCTGCACCAGCAGTCCGACCTGGTCGAGACGATCTACGGCTCCGAGCTGTCGTGGGAGAAGCTGCCCGACCGCTTCGCCTGCCGCATCGCGGACTACTCCATGGGCGACGTCACCAAGGTCGAGGACCACGACGCCTACATCAGCTGGATGATCGCCTCGCAGGAGCGCCTGCGCCAGGCCATCAGCGGCGCCCTGGGCGGCGACCCGTCGTCGGCGGACGGTTCGGCCTGGACCCGGCGATGAGCCCGTCGTCGCCCCTCGGGCGTCGCCCCGCCTGACACCGCCTACGAGTTCTTCAGCTTCCACACCGCCAGCGGCGCGAACACCAGTACGAGACCGGCCGACCAGGCCAGCGAGGGCCACAAGTAGTACGAGAGCGGGTGCCCGAGCAGCGCCTCGGCCGCCGGGCCGCCCGTCAGTATCCGGGCCGTGTTGACCATCTGGGTCAGCGGCTGGTTCGCGGCGAAGCCCTGCAGCCAGCCCGGCATGGTCGAGACCGGCACGTAGGCCGACGACACGAAGCTGAGCGGGAAGACCAGGAACGACAGCCCCTGGGCCGCCTGGGGCGACCCGGCCATCAGTCCCATGACGATGAACAGCCACACGAACGCGAAGCCGTAGAGCACGGTCAGCCCGAAGGCGGCCACCCCGGCCGCGGCGCTCCCGCCCAGGCGGAAGCCCACGGCGAAGCCCACCACCGTCATGACGAAGGCGCCCCAGGCCACGAGCGCCGTGTCGGCCGACACCCGTCCCGTCACGATCGACAGCAGCCGGATGGGCAGGCTGCGCAGGCGGTCGAACAACCCGCCCTGCAGGTCCTCGGCCACCCCGCTCGATGCGCCCATGCCCTGGAACAGGACGCCCGTCACCACGAAACCCGGCACCAGAAAGTCCACGTAGGTCAGGTCACCTGTATGGGCCACCGCCCCGCCGAACACGTACCGGAAGATGAGGAGGAACAGGACGCCCTGCGCCGTCCCGGCGATGATGAGGGCCGGCGTGCGCACGAACTTCTTCATGGTGCGCGCCGCCACCTGGCGCGACGCGCCGAGATAGGACGCCCCCTGGTTCAGCACCGCCGCCGACCCGTCCGTCGAGGGCCGCTCCACTGCCACGTCGATGCTCGTCATGCCGCCGCGTCCTCCTTGCGGTTCGTGAGGGCCAGGAACACCTCGTCGAGGGTGGGTCGTCGCAGTGCGATGTCCTCCACCGCCACCCCCGCCTCGTCCAGCGCCCGCACCACCACCGGCAGGAGCTGCGCCCCGCCCGGCGCCGCCAGCGAGCACCGCCGCGTCGCTGCGTCGGTCTGCGGCTCGCCCACCCCCAGCGCGCCCAGCACCGCCGCCGCCCGCTCCATCGTCGCCACGTCGGCCGTGTGCAGCTCCACCATGTCGGCCCCCACCCGCGACTTGAGCTCGCCCGGCGTGCCCTGCGCGATGACGCGGCCCCCGTCGATGATGACGATGTACGCCGCCAAGTGGTCGGCCTCGTCGAGATACTGCGTCGTCAGCAGCATGTCCGTCCCGCCCCGCCCCATGGCCCGGATGGCGTCCCACACCTCGTTGCGGCTGCCCGGGTCGAGCCCAGTCGTCGGCTCGTCGAGCAGCAGCAGCCGGGGCGAACCCACCAGGGACGCCCCCAGGTCCAGCCGGCGCCGCATGCCGCCCGAGTACGTCTTGACCAGCCGGTCCCCCGCCTCGGTCAGGCTCATCAGCTCGAGGGTCTGCTCGGCCGAGGCCACCGCCTCCTTGCGGCCCTGGCCGTACAGGCGGGCCACCATTTGGACGTTCTCCCGGCCCGTCATCATCTCCTCGACGGCCGCCGACTGGCCGGCCAGCCCGATCAGGCGGCGCACCGCCATGGGGTCGTGCACCACGTCGTGGCCGTCGACCCGCAGCGTCCCGGCGTCGGGCGCGATCAAGGTCGCCACCATGCGCAGGAAGGTCGTCTTGCCCGCACCGTTGGGCCCGAGGATGGCCACGGGCTGGCCGGCCGGCAGGGTCAGGGTCAGCTCCGAGAGGGCCTGAATCTTCCCGAAGCGCTTGGAGAGGCCGTCGGCCTCTATGAGGGGGTGCATGCGCGCCCCTCCTTTCGTCGTTGTCGTCGTTGGTTGGTTCTGCTGTCGGTGCAGCGCGCCGCGCTGCCTGCAGAGAGCCCGGCCGACGAAAGGTGGCCTACGCTTTAGGTGCTGCCGCGGGCGAAGGTCTTCTCGGATCGGGCTCGTGGTCGTGTCGATTCGGGGCCGCGTGGTGCAACACGCGGCCCCGGGTCATTCCTTGGGCATTTCGAAGGTGAAGTACACCTCCTCGGGGTTGAATTCCTCGGTGTGGAAGAGGTGCCACATGTCGAGTCCCTCGAGCGTGCCGCCGGCCATTTCGTCCGCCAGGGCCTTGACGAACTTCAGCTCGGCCACCAGCTGGCTCTCCTCGTACTCGGACTCGAGCTCGAACAGCCGCGGCAGGCCGGCGTCCCGGGCCGCCTTCATGGCGCCGCGCATGGACATCAGCTTCACGGTCAACGCCTCGGCCCGGCGCCGTAACGCCGCCAGGGCCTCGTCCGGGGACAGCGACGGAATGAAGGACAGTCCGGCCATGAAGGCCGGGTACTCCTTGGCCGGCGTCCCGAGCAGCTCGGTCATCCAGTCGGTCATTTCGACCACGCCGTCGTCGGTGATTTCGTAGACGGTGCGCTCGGGGCGCTTGCCCTCGCGCACCGTGCCCGTGGCCTTTATGAAGCCCTTCTTCTCGAGCGACTCGACCACGGCGTAGAGCGACCCGTAGTTGAGGCGCACGCTCTGCTCCTTGGCCCGGCTGCGCAGCGTCTGCGCCACCTCGTAGGGGTGCATGGGCTTCTCGTAGAGGCTGACCAGTACCGCCAGGGCCAGGGGGTTCGACCGGGACCATCTCGGCATTCCGGTCATAATACTCTAATCAGAGTAATCTGTAAAGAGTGATCTGAGAGCGGGTGGTGCCCTAGTACCCCTCCTGGCGCCCGACCACGCCGAGCACCTCGCGCATCTGGTTGAGGACCTGCAGCCGCTCGGGCCTCGGCGGCGCGCCGCCCTTTCCGTAGCTCATGGACGTGATGGGCACCCGCTTGCCGGACTTGAGGTCCACTCGCGCCTCCCACCTGACGCCGCCTTCGCCCTTGTTCCGGAGCAGGAGCGTCAGGGCGCGCACCTGGCGCGGGTCCAGGCGCCGGAACGAGAACTCGTTCCAGATCAGCATGCGGTCGGGGCCGATGGTGACGCCCTGCCTGGACATGCAGAACCCGGCCCAGAGACCGAACACGGCGAAGCCGACCAGGATCAGCTCGACCGCGGGGTCGAACGGCTGTCCGTACACCGGGAACGCCACCGCACCACCGACCGCGCAGACGCCGCCCAGCACCAGTATCCAGGCGAACCACGCCATGACACGTCCCCGGAAGGTGAACGAGTGCACCGTCCCCGTGCTGTCCACCTTGTGCCAGCGGGCCACCTGCGCCTCCCTGACGCCCCGCGCCTTGGTGAGGTCCACCTGCAGATCGGCCAACAGGTCGGCCGTGGCCACACCGTCGAGGCCGTGGCAGAGCATGTCGAGCCCCTCGAGGGACTGGCGCACCGCCTTGTCGATGACGAGCCCGGTCCCGTCGGCCCGCGCCACCGCGATGGCCCCGTGCGGATCGCGGTGGGCCTCGGCCAGCTCGCCGTACGGCAGCAGGTTCCACGGGACCTTGCCCTTGGACTCCTTGAACGCCACCCAGTTCTGGCCACCACCACGCGGCCGTTGCCCCACCCCATCTCGCTGTCCGCGGGCAACGCCAGCGGATCGCGCCACGCGGCCCCGCCGTTGCCGTTCCCCGCCCCGGTTGCGGCCCCGTTCGCGGCCCCGTTCGTGGCCCCGTTCGTGGCCGCACCCACCGCCCCGTTCGCGGCCATTGGCATCTCGTAGCCGTCGGCCAGCGACGCCTCGAGCGTCCCCGAGAGCACCGGGGCGGCGTCAACGTGACCCGGCCGCCCCTTTTCGACCACCCCGACGATGACGGCCCACCCGCCCTCGGCCGGCACCGGTGGCGCGACGGCGGTGCTGCGGCCTGCCGCGGCCGGCAGGAACGGCCCGAACCGCATGGGCACCAGCGCCCCTGCCGGGCGCGCCAGAGCGAGCACCCACCCGACCCGGCGCATCCGCCGGGTGCCCACGAGGACGACCCGGTCGAACTCGACCCACGGCACGTCGACCGTGCTGCGCCAGTTGTAGACCGTGACACCGAAGGTCGACGTGCGCAGCAACGGGCGCTTCCAGAGCAGGCGGGCGACGTACGCGGTGCCCCCGACACCGAGGACGATCAGGCCGGCGGCCGTCCAGAAGACGACGTCCTGGGTGGAGTTCCAGTGCGCGTCCTTGGGCACGTTGTCCTGGTTGAAGACCCAGACCCCGAGGGGGATCGTCCCGAAGCCCGCCGTGAACACGCTGCACAACACCCAGACCTCGGCGAAGCGTCGCCAGCGGGCCGACTGCAGTGTGGGACCGGCCGCCGCGATTTGGTCGACCAGCTGGTCCACCGGTGTGCCCTCCCTCCACCGCCAGAACGTGGGGGGACCGTAGTCGTTGTGGCGGGCTGAAAGGGGCATTGTGCTCGCCGACGCACGCCGCCACCGGTCCGCCCGGGTCACGATGCGCGTAACCTGCGTCGTGATGGCCCCGACGGTCCTCCATGTTGCGCCCCACCCCGACGACGAGGCCGTCGGCTGCCCCGGCGCGTTGCTCCACCTGTTCGACCGCGGCTGGAACGTGGTGAGTGTCATCGCCAGCCTCGGCTTCGAAGGCCAGCACGAACGTCGGCGCTCCGAGGCCGAGGAGGCGTCGGCCCGGGCCGGCTTCGTGCCCGTTTTCCTCGACCCACCGCTGAACCTCGACCTGCAGGCCGACCGGGCGCTCGCCACCGACCGCCTCGCCACCGAGCTACCCGCCATCGTCGAGGAGCACCACGCCACCATCGTCGTCTCACCCTCGCCCCATGACGTCCACCACGGGCACGAGACCGTGGGCCGGGCCGTGCAGCGCGCCATGGCCGCGCTCCCCGGCACCACGCGCTGGTGGATGTGGGGCGTGTGGGGCGACCTGCCCGCCCCCAACGTCTTCTACGCCTTCGACGAGCAGGTCCTGGCCCGGGCGTCCCACATCCTCGACGCCTATTCGGGCGAGCTCGAGCGCAACGACTACCAGCGCTTCCTGGCGGGGCGGGCGGCCGCCAACGCGGTCATGGGCTCCGAACGCGTCTTCGGGTTCGGCGCGCCCTCGGCCACCACGCTCCCCTACGCCGAGCTGCTGACCGAGGTCCGGCTCGTCGACGGACGCTTCGTGTCCTCCGAGCCGCACCAGCTCGACGAGGGACCGGGACCCACCGAAAGGTGGGACGTCGACCTCACCCCGTGGATCGAGTCGCCCAGCGTCCACGACCTCGTCGGCCCCATCCGCGAGGTCCGCGAGGGCGCGTGACGGCGACGGCCACGCCGCCGGCCCCCCACCTGGTCGAGTCCTTCCGGCGCGACGGCTTCGTGGTCGTGCCGGACCTCCTCACGGCTGACGAGCTGGAGCGTTACGGCGCCGCCGTCGACGAGGCCGTGGCCAGGCGCAGCCGCCACGACACCCGCCCCCTGGCCCAGAAGACCCGATACGAGCAGTCCTTCGTCCAGTGCCAGAACCTGTGGGAGGACTCCCCCGACGTCCGCCCGCTCAGCTTCCATCCCCTCGTCGGTGCCACCGCCGCCCGCCTCCTGGGCGTCCTGGCCGTGCGCCTCTGGCACGACCAGGCGTTGTACAAGGAGGCCGGCGGCCGGGAGACCGACCCCCACCAGGACCACCCGTACTGGCCCATCGTCGAGACCGACACCGTGACCGCCTGGATCCCCTTCGAAGGCTCCACCCTCGAGAGCGGCGCCATGGGCTACCTGCCGGGCAGCCACCGGCTCGGCCTGCGCGAGTTCGTCAACATCTTCACCCCCAACCCCGGCCCCGGCGACGACCCGCTGGTGGCCCACGCCGAGCTGGGCGGGCTCGAGCCGGTCTGGGTCGAGGTCCCGCCCGGCGCCGTCGCCTTCCACCACGGCCTCACGTTCCACTTGGCCCGGGCCAACACCACCGGTACGGTCCGTCGGGTGCACACCGTCATCTACTTCGCCGACGGATCGACCCGCGGCGAGGGCCGGTACCCGCACCCCTCGGTCGAGCGGGCCGGCATCGCCATGGGGGCGGTGATCGCCAGCGACGTCACGCCGATCGCCTGGCCGCGGCGGCCGGACGACCTGCCCGACCCTCCGGCCGACGCGATGGCATGACCGGCCCGCTGCCACGGGTTGCCCACACCTTCCGCCGCATGACCCGAGCGACCCGAGCCTTCCGAGCCGTCCGAGCGATCCGATGCTGAAGTTCGACGCCATGCTGGGCGCCCAGCCGCTCCGCCAGGCCGGTGACCTCGGGCGCCGGGCCGCCGCCGCCGGGCTTTCCGGCCTGGTCGTCACCGAGGCCGGCCGTACCGCCTACCTCACCTGCGGCGCGCTCGCCGTCGCTGCCGACATCGACATCCTCACCGGCATCGCCGTCGCCTTCCCCCGCAGCCCAATGGTCACCGCCTCGGTGGCCTGGGAGCTGGCCGAGGCCAGCGGCGGCCGCTTCCGCCTCGGGCTCGGCGCCCAGGTGCGCGCCCACATCGAGCGCCGCTACGGCGCGCCCTTCGATCCGCCCGGCCCCCGCCTGCGCGAGTACGTGCTCGCCGTGAAACAGATCTTCGAGTCGTTCCGCACCGGCGCCCCCCTCGCCGTCGACGGCGAGTTCTACGCCATGTCACTGCTCCCGGCCATGTGGGCGCCCGGCCCCATCGACCACCCCGACCCGCCGGTCGACATCGCCGCCGTCAACCCCTGGATGCTGCGCATGGCCGGCGAGGTGGCCGACGGCGTCCACGTGCACCCGCTCAACACGCCCATCTATCTCCGCGAGACGGTGTTGCCCGAGCTGACGGCCGGCGCGGCCCGGTCGGGACGGACGCTCGACGACCTCGAGGTGATTGTGCCCGCCTTCCTCTGCGTCGGCGACACCGAGGAGGAGCAGAACGCCTGGCGCGAGCGGGCCCGGATCCAGGTGTCCTTCTACGGGTCGACGCCGAACTACGGGTTCATCTTCGAACAGCTCGACCGGGAGGGCACCACCGAGCGCATCCGCGAGCGCCAGCGGACGGGCGACATCCCCGGCATGGCGGCCGTCATCGACGACGATCTGCTCGAGCAGTTCACCACGGTGGGGACCTGGGACAACATGGCCGACGCCATCGTGGCCAAATACGGAGGCATCGCCACGCGGGTGGTCAGCTACTTCACCGGCGCGGACGTGGCGCGCGACCCCGATGCGTTCGAGCGCTGGGGTTACCTGGCCCGGCGCGTCACCGCCGTGCCCACCGACTCGTAGCCGGGCCCGTTCCGGGCCTCAGCCGCGGCGCGCCGTTCGGGCCGCCGCCTGCCTGATGCGCCGTGGCCGACTCCACGGCGTGCGTCAGAGCTCTTCAGGAGCCTCGGACGCGAGCGCCGCGTCCAGGTCGGCGAACTCGTCATCATCATCATCGTCGTCGTCGTCCGCTTCGGCCTCGAGTTCTTCGCCCTCGTCCTCGAAGACCTCCGCCTCCTCGTCGAAGTCCTCGAGCAGCAGGACGTCGCCGTCGCTGTGTCATCGTCGGCGCCGTCGTCGCTGCTGTCATCGTCGGCGCCGTCGTCGCCCTGTTCGAGCGCTTCGGCCGGGACCAGGCGGGGGGTCCGTGGCGGGCGGGGCCGGGGCGTCTGGCCCGGGGCGGCCTCGGAGCGGTCGAAGAGCGTCGAGAGCCGATCCTCGACGGAGTCGATGTCGGCGGTGGCCGCCGCCAGGGCGCGCTGGAGCTCGGGCACGTGTTCGGGCAGGTGGTCCAGGTGGGAGTCCTCCGACCCGTCGGGGCGCACCTCGTCGGTCCAGCCCTCGCCGTCCCAGAACCGCTCCTGACCCTCCTGCTCAGGGTCGGGAAACCATCCCTCCTCCTGGTCGGGGACTGGCTGCTTCCCCACGACCTCGTCCATGCTCTGCCTCCGACCCTCCGACAACCTTCGTCTACAGGTTCCTCCGTGGCGCAGTTTCTCACGGAAAACTCCCGTGACCCACTCGCCGGGGTGCGGTCGGCCCTGGTGCGGCGGTAGAAATGGTGCTTCCGACCTCTGTGGCGGGGGGCGGGGGCACGAACTAATAGGATCCTGATTCCCCTTTGACCGGCTGGTCGGGGACGACGAAAGCGAGGCTGGACTCCGGTGGCCATCCAACTGAAGGCAGGAACGAGGCTGCGCAGCGCCACCGACGCCTGCGAGATCGTGGTCGTGAAGGCGCCCGCCGAGCCCGTCGACCTGCGTGGTGGGGGCCATGCCTTCCTGGCCATCGACGCCGAACCGGCGACGCAGAGCATTGAGCCCGGCTTCGACGGGGGCACGCAGCTGGGCAAGCGCTACGCCGACGACGAGCTCGGTATCGAGGTCCTGTGCACCAAGGCCGGCGAAGGATCGATTTCGGTGGGCGAGACGATCCTGGCCGTGAAGGGCGCCAAGGCGCTCCCCGCCTCCGACTGACCGCCCACGACGTGAGAGTGGGAGGGGCCTCGTGAACATCGCCATGCTGCTCGAAATGGCGGCCGAGGGCGATCCCGAACGCATCGTCGTCGGCCCCCACGACGGCGGCCTCAGCGCGGCGGAACTCCTCGAGCAGTCCAGGCGGGCGGCCGTCTTCTTCGAGAAGAGCGGGGCCGACGTCGTGGGCTACTTCGGGCAGAACTCCGACGTGCTGCCGGTCGCGCTCTTCGGGGCGGCGCTGGCGGGCATTCCGTTCGCGCCCATCAATTACCGCGCCCCCGACGAGCAGTTGAAGGGCATCCTCGGACGCGTGGCGGGCGGATTGCAGATCGCCGACGACGACGAGGTCGAGCGCCTCCGGGCGTGCGGCGCCGAGCACGTCATCACCAAGGACGAACTGGCGTCGGCCATTGCCGAACCGGTCAGCGGCGAGCACCCCTTCGTCGATCCCGAGGATGTCGGCGTGCTGCTCTTCACCAGCGGCACGACCTCGGAGCCCAAGGCGGCCATACTGCGCCACCGGCACCTGGTCTCCTACATCATTTCGAGCGTCGAGTTCATGGGATGCGAGCCGACGGAGGCCCAGCTGATCTGCGTGCCGCCGTACCACATTGCGGGGATCGCGGCCGTGCTGAGCTCGCTCTACGCCGGGCGGCGCATCATGTACCTGCCGGCCTTCGACGCGGCGGAGTGGGTGCACACGGCGGCCGACGAGAAGATCACGCACGCCATGGTGGTGCCGACCATGTTGGGGCGGATTCTCCAGGCGATCGAGGACACGGGAGTGGAGCCGGCCGCCTTGCGCCACCTGTCCTACGGCGGCGGCCGCATGCCGCTCGAACTGGTCGAGCGCACGCTGCGCGACATGCCCCACGTCGACCTGGTCAACGCCTACGGGCTGACCGAGACCAGCTCCACCATCGCCATGCTGACCCCCGACGAGCACCGGGAGGCCTTCGCCAGCGAGAACCCGGCCGTGCGGGCGCGGCTGGGGTCGGTCGGGCGACCCCTCCCCTCCCTCGAGGTGGAGGTCCGGGGGGAGGACGAGGCGGTCCTCCCGACGGGCGAGAAAGGTGAGATCTGGGTGCGCGGCGAGCAGGTGGCCGGCGAGTACGTCGGCCGCACGACGCTCACCGAGGACGGCTGGTTCCGCACCCGCGACGCCGGCTGGTTCGACGAGCACGGGTTCCTCTACGTCGACGGGCGGCTGGACGACGTCATTGTGCGGGGGGCCGAGAACATTTCGCCGGGCGAAATCGAGGAGGTCCTCATGGCCCACCCGGCGGTGACCGAGGCGGCGGTGATCGGCATCCCTGACGCGGAATGGGGAGAGGCGGTGGCGGCCGTCATTGTGCTGCACACCGGGCAGTCGGTCGGCGAGGCCGAACTCCAGGACTGGGTGCGTGGGCGGTTGCGCTCGACCAAAATGCCCGCCGTCGTCGACTTCCGCGACGAGCTGCCCTACTCGCCGACGGGCAAGCTGCTACGGCGGGTGCTGCGCGACGAGCTGTCGACGGCCCACGGGGGTGGAACCGAAGAGGGCTGAGCGGGACACGGGCGCGATTGCCGCGGGGCGGCGCGTGGACCAGGCTGGAGCCAGCACGAAGCGGGCACGAGCGGGAGGGTTCCAACGTGATCGAGGTGGCGAGCGAGCCGAAGGATCTGACGACATGGGACGGCGACAAGCCCCCCTACTACCTCGAGATCTTCGGCGAGACCTCGCCGACGATCGACGCCAACTACGCCGAGGTCCTCAACCCGAACGCGACGGCGGCCCAGGCGCTGGGGGCCTCGCCGATCTACGAGTACTGGTGGACGATCGGCCACCACGGGCAGCGACCCGAGCACCATCACCTCTTCGGCGGCGACAAGACGCCCATTTGGGACGAGCTGGAGGACCCGGCGGTCCACGTGTACCTCTTCTTCCCCATCAACGCGGGCTGGCGGGTGAAGGAGCTCGCCGCCACCGTCAAGTACCTGAGCCCGGTGCAGAACCAGAAGGACCTCTCCGAGAAGGCCGGCGCCGACTGGCAGAAAATGTCGCAGATGCTGGCCGACGCCGGCACCGTCTCGTCACTGCTCAAGCCCGTTCCGGTCGTCGGCGCAGGTGCGGCGGCGGCCGCACCCATACTCTCGGCGCTGAGCAAGCTCCAGATCGGCACGGTGCCCTCGAGCGCAACCGGTTTCGAGTGGTACGTCGACAAGGTCACGACGGCGGGCGACAAGTCCGGCGGACGCGGCGTGCTCCAGGGCGTCATGTGGTCCATACCGAAGAGCATGTTCGTCTCGCTCGGGGGCCGCCTGACGGGAAGCCTGGCGCTGAGCTTCATAGAGAGCCACGTTCAGGGATCGCCGGACGCCGACCCGCAGCCGGCGCCCATGATGAGCCACGCCGTCATCCGGACCAAGTCCAAGGAGATCTGGGCCCCGGCCGACGACCACAAGTTCATCGAGCTGCAGATCAGCCCGCACCGGCCATCGAGCTCGGCGCCAAATCCGAGCGCCGCCCGGGCGGCCAAGCCCGATCCCGCTCCCGCTGCGGCTCCCGCTCCCGCTCCCGCTCCCGAGTCCTCATAAGCTCCACCTCCGACCAGCCCGGGTGGCCTGGGCAGGGGCGATGCGCCCCGCGGAGAATTTCAGTATCCTGAATCCCCGATGGGTCCTCCGGGGGCACGGCAGGCGGCGTTCCACTGCTCCACGGCGCGTCGGGGGTCGAACGGGCGATGAGCATCTACGTCGAGTTCCTGCTGCTCGGACTCGGCAACGGCGGCGTCTTCGCCGCCCTGGCCATGGCGCTCGTCGTCACCTACCGCTCGTCGGGCGTGCTCAACTTCGCCACGGGTGCCCAGGCGCTCTACGCCGCCTACACCTACTCGCTCCTGCGGAACGGGCAGCTCCTGGTGCCCATTCCCGGCCTGGGACCGACCATCAACGTGGGCTCGAGCTGGGCCTTCTGGCCCGCGTTGCTCGTCACCCTGGCCATATCCGCCGTGATGGGCGCGTTGGCGTACCTGCTCGTGTTCCGGCCATTACGCAACCACCGGGCAGTGGCGAAGGCGGTCGCCTCCATCGGCCTCATGGGCGTGCTGACCGCCATCGTCAGCTACCAGGTCGGCTCCGTCGTGATCAACATCAACCCGATCTACCCGCAGAATCACGTGAGCATCCTCGGCGTCACGGTGCCGACCGATCGCCTCTGGCTGGCCGCCACCATCATCGGGCTCGGCGTCGTCTTGACGCTGCTCTTCCGCTTCACCCGCTTCGGCCTCGCCACCCGGGCCTCGGCCGAGACCGAGGTCGGCGCACTGGTGAGCGGCCTTTCGCCCGACCGGATTGCGCTGACCAACTGGATCATCAGCTTCGTGGTGTCCGCCATCGCCGGCGTGCTGATCGCCCCGCTCGTGCCGCTGGAGCCGGGGACCTACACCCTGTTCATCGTGCCCGCCCTGGCGGCAGCCGTCGTGGGCCGCTTCCATTCGCTCGGGTGGGCCATTACAGCCGGGCTGGGCATCGGGGCCCTGGAGTCACTCTCCGTCTACATCAACGGCATCCACCCGGACTTCCCAGCCGGCGCCGGCGAGCTCATTCCGCTCATCCTCGTTCTCGTGGTGCTGGCCGTCCGGGGGCAGACGATGCCGAGACGGGGCACCCTGATGCAGGTCACGCTGGGGCGGGCGCCGCGGCCGCATTGGCGCATCCCGACGGCGGTCGTCGGCTTCGCGGCAGGGCTGGCGGCGATCTACCTGTTCTCCGGGAACGACCGCGCCGCGCTCTACACGAGCTTCATCACCGCGGTGGTGACGTTGTCACTGGTGGTGGTAACCGGGTACACGGGACAAATTTCGCTGGCCCAGCTCACGTTCGCCGGTGTCTCGGCCTACATCTTGAGCACGTTCGCCAGCTCGTGGGGCATTCCGTTCCCGATCGCGCCGCTGCTGGCGGCGCTGGTGGCCGCCGTGATGGGCGTGGTGATCGGCATCCCTGCCTTGCGCGTGCGCGGCTTGATGCTCGGCGTGGTGACTCTGACCTTCGCCGCCGGGGTCGAGGCGATCTGGTTCGACAACAATTCGCTTGACGGGGGTGCCAGTGGATTGGCCATCCCGACGCCGCGGCTGTTCGGCATGAACCTCGGAATCGGTTCAGGCAAGGACTTCCCGCGACCCGCGTTCGGCATCCTGTGTCTCGTCGTGCTGGTGGCGGTGGCGCTCGGGGTCAGTTACCTGCGCACGAGCCGCCTCGGGACCGCCATGCTGGCGGTGCGGGCCGACGAGCGGTCGGCGGCGGCAGCCGGCATCAACGTGGTGCGCATAAAGCTGATCGGGTTCGCCCTGGCCGCGTTCATCGCCGGCATCGGCGGCTCACTGCTGGCGTACCAGCTCGGCAACGTGACCTTCGAGGACTTCGACGCCTTCTTGGGACTCGTCCTGTTTTCGACCGTGGTGGTGGCGGGCATCACATCCGTGAGCGGCGGGATCCTGGCCGGCATCATCACCTCGGGTGGGCTCCTGGTCTCGGTGATCTCGTCGAACGTCGGGCAGGGCGGGGTCGACAACTGGTACGGCGTCGTCGCCGGCATCGGCGTGATCCTCACGGTGATCTTCAACCCCGAGGGCATCGTGGGGCCGACACATCTGGCCCTCGAACAGTGGCGGTCCCGCGGCGCCATGGCACGGCCCACGGGTGCCTTGACACCAAGCATGCCGGTGGCGGCCGGGGGAACGTGTCGGCCCCCCGGCCGATGGTGGCGGCCGAACCGGCTGGCAGGGGTGGCGCTCCGATCGCGGCAAACGCGGCAAAAATCGCGGCGGACGCCGCGGTGGCGCCGCTGGCGGATGCGGCGGTGAAACCGCTCCTCGAGGTGCGCGACCTCACCGTGCGCTACGGCGGCGTGGTCGCGGTCAATACCGTGAGCTTCGCGGTCGAAGAGGGCCAGATTGTGGGGTTGATCGGCCCGAACGGCGCCGGCAAGACCACCACGATCGACGCCCTGTGTGGCTTTCAGCCCTATGCGGGGTCGGTGGCATTGGATGGGGTGGGGATCGACGACCTGGCGCCCTATCGCCGGGCGGGTCTCGGACTGGCCCGTACCTTCCAGCTGGCCGGCGTCGCCGACGATCTCACGGTCGAGGAGAACGTCCAGGTGGGCCAGCAGCGGGTCGCCCACGACCCGGCGGCACTCACCCGCATTCTGGACGAACTGGGCCTAAGCGACCTGCGCCATCTGCAGGTGTCGCTGCTCTCCCAAGGGCGCCGCCAGCTCGTATCGGTCGCCCGCGCCCTGGCGGGAGAGCCCAGGCTGCTCCTGCTCGACGAGCCGGCCGCCGGTCTCGACAGCACCGAGAGCCAGTGGTTGGCCGACCAGTTGCGGCGAGTACGCGACGGCGGCGTCACGATCCTGCTGGTCGACCACGACATGAGCCTGGTGTTGAACCTGTGCGACGAAATCGCTGTTCTCGACTTCGGCGCGTTGATCGCGTCGGGCACGCCCGAGCAGATCAGAAGCAACGAGAAGGTCTCGACGGCGTATCTCGGCGCCACGAATCGGCGGCTGGTGGCTTCGTGAGCGGACCGTCGGCGCTGGAGCAGCAACCGGGTGACGCCGCCATCGCGTCCACGGAGCCGGTGGTGGCGTGCCAAAGCCTCGACGTCGGCTACGGGAAGTTGACGGTGGCCCGGGACATCACCTTCTCCTTGGCGCCGAACAAGGTGTTGACGATTCTCGGTCCGAACGGGGCAGGCAAGACGACGCTCCTCATGACGCTGGCCGGCTTCCTTGCCCCACGGAGTGGGACCATTGTGCTCAACGGGCAGCCCGTGAAGGGTGCGTCGCCCCGCCGTATGAACAAGGCCGGGCTGGTGCTCGTCCCCGACTCCCGCGCCCTCTTCACAGAGTTGACGCCGGTGCAGAACCTGAAGCTGGCCGCGCCCGCGGGGCGGACGTCGTCGATCAGGTGCTGGAGCTCTTCCCTGCCCTCCGAAGAAGGGAGCGCCTGCGCACTGCCGACCTCTCGGGCGGCGAGCAGCAGATGCTCGCCATCGCCCGGGCCCTCGTGCAGGCACCCAGGCTGCTCCTGATCGACGAGATGTCGATGGGACTGGCGCCGGTGGCGGTCGAGTCGCTCATGCCGGTCATCCGGCGGGTGGCCGACGAGCACGGTGCGGCCGTGATCATGGTCGAGCAACACGTGCAGCTGGCGCTGGAGGTCGCCGACGAGGCCATGGTGCTAGTACACGGCAGCATTGTGCTCTCGGGATCGGCCGAGTTGTTCCGGGACGACACCAGTGCCGTGGCTGCAGCGTATTTGGGCGGGGGTACGGCCGCTTCATCCAACGGAAAGGGCGGCCCCGGGCACTGAGGGGTCCTGCTCCGACGGGGAGCCAGCGCTCCCGGCCACCGAGGGCGTTCCCTAGTAGGGCCGTTCCGCCCGCTCGACCGGCTCGCCGGCACGCCAACCCAGGAGGGACGTGACGTCGAAGACGAGCAGGTGGGCGAACTCGGCCAGCCGGTACTGCTCGTACTTGGTGCGCAGGGCAGCCTCACATTCGCGCCGGAAGACCTCGCTGAAGCGGTCCTCGCCGACCAGGTGCAACTGCGCCCGCACCCACCATAGCTGCGACCAATCGGCGCCATCCCAGTGCTCGCAGAGCAGTGTGGCCACCGGATTGCGCTCCAGGTTGGCCAGTCGGTGGAGATCGGTGGTCTCCTTGGACTTGACCGTATCGACCGGCGACGCAATGGCGTCGTCGACCACGGCGAAGCACACCGGAACGGCGGCGATGGACTGCCGCGGGCCCGAGGTGCATAGCGCTCCGTGGTCTGCCGCGCTCACGCGGTCCCAACATTCCGCCCGGGTGAGGCGCACCGGCGGTCAGTCTCTCAGTCGTCCGGCGCGAAGCGTTCCCAGGCCGACTGTCGCGTCATGCCGAGGGCATCGCCCACTTGTTGCCAGGTGGCTCCGAGTGCTCGAGCCCGGCCCACCCAACGGTTGAGGCTTTCTTCGACCTGCGCCCGGGCCACGGCGACTTTGGGCAGGTGGCCGAGCACCACATCGAGCGAGTCCGCCTGCTCCCAGGGCATTCGACGAGGCTCGCCGGCTCCGGCCGGCTTGCCGCTGATGGCCGGGTGCTCGCGGACGATCTGGCCGCACAGGTCGACGCATTCGTTGCACACATACACGGCGGGGCCGGCCACCAGGACCTTCACCTCGGTGTTCGGCCGTAGGCAGAACGAGCAACAGGCGATCACGACTTCGTCCGCTTCGGTGACCGCCACAGCCGCGCTCCCCTCCTCTACGTCAGGGGTCACCTTACGGCGTCAGGCACAGCCTGACAAGGCCTAGTCGGCCACGTCGACCAGTTGCAGGATCCACTCGTCGGCCGACACGACGTCGGCCTGTCGCGGGAACACCTTTTCGAGCAGGACGCGGTGCACCTCGGGATCACCGTCTGCGCAGCAATCGTTCAGCACGGTCAGGCGGTAGTCCAGGTCGGCCGCCTGACGCAGGGTCGAGAGCACGACGCCGCTGGTGGCGATGCCGGTCAGAACCAGGTGGGTGACGTTCTGGGCTCGCAGCACCATGTCGAGGTCACTGCCGGCGAAGGCGCTGACCCGCTTCTTCGTCACGACGATGTCGCCCGCCTGCGGCGCCGCGGACGGATCGAACTGCGTCGCCGGCGCATCCTCGGCGAACGCGGTTTCGGAGAGTGTCCCGAACACGCGGTTGTTCGCTGAGACCTCGGGGTTGCCAAGTCGAAAGGCCACCCGGACATAGACGACCAAGATGCCGTTCGCCCTGGCCGCCGCGGTCGCCCGTCCTATGGCCGCCAGCAGCTCGTCTGCCTGGCCGACGACCCGTTCCACGATCGAGGCCTGCACATCCATGACCAGCAGCGCGGCGTCGCTCACGCCCTCATTGTGTCCCGGGCGCGGCTCGGCCCCGACTCGATGCCCGGACCAGCCCGAAGGCCCCCGGCCGCCGGCCGCTCAGAACAGCGGCGTCGGGTTGTACACCGTGATGTGGGTGACCTTGCCGGCCTTGCCGGCCCCGATAACCCCGATGGCGGACGCGGACGAACACACCGACTTGAGCAGTGGGATCGCCGTTCCGTTGCAGGTGAACTTCAGGCCGCCCGACAACGGGATGGTCACGTTGGTCGCCGTCTGGATCTGCTGCTTTATGCCGGCCGCCGTCACGGGCTGCGTCGAGCCCTTCATGACCGCGGCCAGCGCCAGCACCGGCGTCACGCCGTCTTCCTGGTTGCTGCTGATGTTGGGGTTGGTGCTCACCCCTTTCGCGAAGTTCTTCATGATGGTGGCGTACTCCGCCAAGTCGGCCTTGGACCCCGCCGTCCCTGTCGTGATGTACGAGCCGGCCAACGCTTTGTCCAGGGTGGACGAGTCGAGGATGCTCGGGTCCTGGCACGTCGACAGCACGAACCGCGGCAGCTTGAGGTCGAGCGTGTTGTACGCCTTGAGGAACGAGCTGCACAGCGTGACGTCACCGATGACGCCGACGGCGTCCGCGCCGCTCGAGACGGCCGACTGCAGCTGCGGGCTGATGTCGGCCGTGCCCGGGTTGACCGGCACCACGTCGAGTCCGACGCCGGCCGCTTTGTAGACGATGGCGCCGAGCGCTTGCACGCCCTGGATCGCCGCCGGCACGTTTTCCACCACGAACGCTACCTTCGTGATCCCGTGCTGCTTGGCGCTCAACGCCATTGCGCCCAGATACGACGCAAACCCGCCGTCGAGGTCGTAGGCGCCCGGTGACGTGAGCTCGGCCGTCGAGGCCCCGGTGACCACGATGTACGGAATGCCGGCGCCGACGATCGTGGGCACCTCGGTCTGACCCTGACCGGTGAAGGGCTCGACCACGGCAACGACGCCCTTCTGCACCATGTCATTGGCACACGTCTGTCCGCCGGCCGGAGAGTTCTGGTTCTCGCAGATGTAGAGAGTGACCTTGTGACCCTCCAATCCACCCAGGCCGGCGTTCACGTAGCTGACGGCTGCCTTGGCGCCCTGCTCGACCAGCGCGCTGGTGCCGATGCCGCCCGAACCACCGGCGTCGGTGATCATGCCGATCGTGACCGTGGATCCGGTCGCCTTGTCCGAGGAGCGACTGGCAGCGCCGGCCGTCCCCGCCAAGGCCGACACGGCGGCCATCGTCAGGACCGTCGCGGAAAGCACCCCTCTCGAGAAGACTCTGCCGCTGGTACCGCCGGACCGCCTGATCGCACATGGTCTGAGCACCGCTTCCTCCTTGGGGATCCGGGGGTGACAGATGTGCTCATCGACCACAGCGAGCCCCCCGGAGTCTGCAGTCAAAAAGAGTATACCGTTTAGTGATTCTGATCGTCAACATATCGCAATAATCTCGAAATTTGCAGGCAGGAAGGGCTGAAGAGAGGTGCTTCGCTACACCTGCCTGCTCGGGATTAAGGCCCCCCTTTGTCCTTCTTCGTCCGTCGTGATCGTGGCGACACAGGAGTGGTCCCCCCGTCAGAGCCCCGTGAGAGGGGACCGCTCCTGGTCGTCCGTGGTGCCGAGAGCCATCTTCATCGGCTCTCGGCTTCCCCACCCCCCTTGGACTGCCACGCCCTGCCGTGGCATCGGATCGCGAAGGTATCGCAACGCATTTGAAATAAAACGTCACCCCACGACCTCCCGGGGCCGGCCCGCCAACGTCGGCTTCCTGTCGGCGCCAGTTCTCAGAAGAGGGGGGTGGGGTCGTAGTTCCGAATGTGGCTCACCCGATAGCCCGGGCCGAGCAACCCGATGGCGGCCGTCGACGAGCAGATCGATTTGAAGAGCGGGATGGCGGTGCCGTTACAGGTGAAGCTGACGCCGCCGAACATCGGCAGTGCTACACCGGACGCAGCTTCGGTCTGCTCCAGAATCCCCGTCGCCGTCACCGGCTCGTTCGACCCCTTCATGATGGCGGCGAGAGAGAGCACCGGCAGCAACCCGGCGAGGTCGTTGGCACTGGCATTGGGATTCGGGTTCACGCTCAGCGCGTACCGGTGCACGAGCGCGGCGTAGAGCGCGTCATCGTGCGGCGTCGCCGTGCCGGCGCCGGCCAACCAGGCACCGTCCATCACCCTGTCGAGGGAGGGGGATTTGAGAATGCTCGGGTCGAGGCATGTCGCCACGACGTAACGCGGCAGGTGCAGACCGAGCGCGCCGTACGCCCGCAGGAACGAGCTGCAGAACGTGACGTCCCCCGCCTCGCCGAGCGCCGAGGCCCCGCCACTCACTGCCGCCTGCAGCTGTGGCGTCATGTCGGCCGTACCCGGATTGACCGCCAGGACCTCGAAACCCACACCGGCGGCCTTGAAGACGAGGTCGCCGATCGCCTGGGTCGCTTGGACGACCGAGGGCACGTTGGCCACGAGAAAGGCCACCTTCTTGTAACCCTGCTGCTTGGCCTGGAGTGCCAGCGCACCGAGGATGGCGGGAAAACCGCCCTGCAGGTCGAATGCGCCCGACGTGGCGAGTTCCGCCGAGGAGCCACCAGACATCGTGATGTAGGGGATACCGGCCTTGACGATGGTGGGCACCTCGGTCGGGCCCTGACCGGTGAAGGGCTCGATCACGGCTGCCACGCCGTGCTGCACCATGTCGTTGGCGCAGGCCTGGCCACCGGCCGGGGTCTCCTGGTTCTCACAGACGTACAGCTCAATTCTGTGTCCGTCGAGGCCGTCGCCGTACGCGTTCTGATAGGCGACGCCCATCCGGGCGCCCTGCTCGACCAGCGGGGCGGTGGCGACGATGCCTGAGCCGCCGTCGCTGATCAGGCCCAGGAGCACCGGGCTCCCGGTGGCCGGGTGCGGCGTCCCGAGGGCCCCAGGTGCGGCACCCGACGCCAGCGGCGGCAGCAGCGTCGGAACTGCAGCCAAGACCAAGGCGAACAACACCGATAGTCGCCATACGGAGTGGACGCGGCCTCTTCGGCTCGACGATCGCACGGCTCCTCCTCGGTCGCGGGGACCTGACGGGAGGCAACGTAGTACCCGGCGCTGCTCGGCTCAGTCGCGGGCGATGGCGTCCCCCAGGGCGCGGGCGAGATTGCGCTGCGCCCGGAAGTGGGCATCGAGGCCGGAGTGGGCGGTCAGCAGGTCCCGCTTGGCTCCGCTGCGGAAGAGGTCACCGCCAGTGCGGCTCGACATGCAGGCGCCGAGAGCGATGAAGACGCGGTAGTAGGTCACGCCGCGGCTGTCGGTGGCGTCGGTCGGGCCCCCGGCGGCCCGGTAGGCGTCGGCGAAGTCGTCCCACGCCATCAGCGCGGTGGCAGCAGGCCATGCGGCGGCCAGCTCGCGCACCGGCGGGCCGACGGTCGCCGCCTCCCAGTCGACCAGCGCGGTGAGGCGGTCGCCCTCGACGAGCATGTTGTGCAGCCCCACGTCGCCCTGGACGAGGCACAGCGCACCGGATGGCACCACGTCGCCCACGTGATCGAGCAGCCACCGGCGCGCCATCGGGACTGATGCAATCGGAGGCCCGCTCAGCTGTCCAATGCGGGCCGCCATGCCGTCGACGGCCATGGCCAACGTCCCCTCAGTCACCTCCTGTCCGAGGCTGAGGTTCGTCGATCCGAGGCTCGACAACGGCACCGCGTGGAGGTGGGCCAAAGCCATGGCCAGCTGTTCGCCCAGCACCCGCAGGTGCGCGGTGGGTGCGGCGAGTTCGGGGAAGTACTCGCCGGCCTTGACGCCCCCGACGCGGGCCATGACGAGCAGGGTGCCGTCGGCCAATTCCGGCGGCGACTCGTCGGCGAAGAACGGCTCCGGGACCGGGACACCGCCCTGGTCGTACACGGCCTTCAAAATGGCGAACTCGTCCGACGCCTTCGTCGGGAGCACCCCGATGGGGCGGTCCTTGCGCACGATGACGTCGGGTGGGAGCTCGTCGGTCCCGTCGAGCGAGACCAAAATGGTCTCCTTCGACCGTCCCCCGGGGACGACCTCCATGGCGGTGACGCTCACGTCAGGAGACCCGGACAGCCGGCGGCGGAAATACGCCGTCAGTTGCGGCGCGGAGACGGAGCACTCGGTGAGCCCGGTGTCGTCCCTGGCGTGCTGGTCCTCGTCCAGCACGGTACGACGCAACTCATCCACGCGCTCGAGGAAGCGGCGCTCCACGTCGACCAATTGCCGGCTCTCGTCGCGGTCGGCGGCGACCTCGCTGCCCGCCGTCTCGGCCACCACCTCGGCGGCCCGCCGGCGCAGCTCGTGGAATCGCTCGGCGGTGACCGGAGCCTCCCCGGCGTCGTGGAGCAGGCGGGCGAACTCGGCGCCGAACTCGGCGCTGATGGCCGCACCGTCCTCCTCCTCCACGATGAACTCGGACAGGATCCGATCCACGAGTGCGGCCGCGTCGATCGCGGTCGGACTGGTGAGCTCGGGCAGGAAGACCTGGGCCACAGTGGCGCGCAGCTGCCGGTAGTAGAGGGCGCGGTCGTCGGATGGTTGCTTCACGGAGCCATCACGACGCGGGACGGATGACGCCGTTCGTCAGGGTGTCCGCCAGGACGTAGGCCGGTGGGTCCTGGCCGTTGCGGGCGTTCAGGTTGGTCTCGAGGAAACCCCAGCCGCCCGGCTCCCCGTCGACCGTCACGTCGCCGACGGATTCCCAACCGAAGCGCTGCGCGGTGACGCCGAGCATTCCGCCGATCGTGTCGATACGCACGGTCACCGCCTTGCCGTCTCCGAGCACGTAGCGGACCTCCGCCGCCGGGCAGCGTACCGAGTCGTCGTCCACGTGGACGAGCATGGCGGCCTCGTCGACCGGCACGGGCTCGCCGTGGCGGCTGACCGCGCCGACGCGGAAGAAGCTCCCGTTGACGCCGACCATGGAAGCGAAACGGAATCGCCACTCGCCGTGCGCCGCCCCGAAACTCCGGCTCGAGACGAAGCTGTCCCAGCGCCGCGCCCCCCACGAGTGGTCACGCCAAGCCGGCGCGTCGATCTCCACCGTGGTCCCGTCGAGCTCGGCCGTCCCCCTCACTCGGCAGAAGACATGGAAGTTGTTGGAGAAGATGGTGCCCGCCGCGCCCGCCGTTCCGGAGAACGTCTTCGCGTTCGCATAGTGGCGGTCGCCCTCGTCGTCGATCTCGAACTCCACCCGGCAGCCCTCCCCCGCCAGTTCGAAGCGCAATCCTTCACCGTCGTGGAACAGCCGCTGGGGACCCGCGCCCAGCCCGGCCTCCTCCAGCCGCACCAGCGGCAAGGATTCGCCGTTGCAGCGGAACCGGGTCCCGTCGTCGCGGTAGACGCCACACCACAGGTTGGCCGTCTCGCGGACCAACTCGTTGCCGATCCGGTGGTTTCCACCCAATCCGCTCTTCGCGTCGCGCCAGGCCAGGTAGGCGCTCTCCTGCCAGTCGGGGTCGTCCCCGGCCGGGTGTATCCCCTCGTCGCTCGCGTCGGCAGGCACCGCCTCAGGATACGGAGCGGACACGGCCACCCGTCACCGATCGGAGACCTTCTCCGTCCCTTCCGACGCCGGGATGTCGGGGTTGCATACGTAGCGCACGTTGGTGATGCTCACGTCGCACGCGGCGAAGCTGGCCGACACGGGGAGGTACGGCACCAGCCGCACGTCGCCCCACGCTTCGGGGTCGAAGTGGGCCAACGTCGGCGTGCCCCGATCAGCCCGACGGAACTCGTACTCGGAGTCGACCTGGACGATGCGGGGCTTGCTGACGCCGTCCTGGGTGACCCGGGCCAAATGCATGCCCGGGGGGTATTGCACATCGTGCCCGGTCACCGGCAGCGGGTCGACCAGCGAGACGTCGAGGATGATCTCGCCTTCCTGGCACACCGTGCAGTCGATGCGGTCGTGGAAGCGGTGGAGACCGATGGCGCCCGGTGAGACACGGTAGCCGTAGGACTCCGCCAGCACGGTCGGCCAGAGTCGGGTTGTCGCACCGGGCGGAAATGAGATACGCCCGGGGCCGCACACCGGCCCGCGCGGTGAGGCGCAGCTGCGCCAGGGCGAAGGGACCGAAGGCGCTGTCCTTGGCCCGAAAGACGAGGAAGCTGATGACGGGCGGAATGGTCGGGTTGAGGGCCGGCGGCACCAGCGCCTCGCGGTCCGCCACCTGGATTTCGTAGAGCACCTGGAAAATGTCGACGTCGGAGAACTGCAGCACGCGCTCATCGAGCACGACCTCGGGCGCGCCCTCGATGAGCGGGCGGATGTCCAGTGACCCGGCCAGGGGCATTAGGCCACCCCCGCCGGCACAGGGCGCTCCGCCGTCTTCTTGAAGCGGGGCATGACCTCTTGGGCGAAGAGCCGCATGCTGTCGAGCACGTACTGCTGGGGCACCACCTCCATGAATTGGTGGATGAAGTTGATGCCGTCGAAGCCGACGTTCTCCCAGGCGGTGATGGCGTCGGCCACGTCGTCCGGTGTGCCCATCGTCACGCCCGTGAACGACTTGGCGGCGTCCCCGGGGCTGCCCGATTCGCGGCGCAGCGCCGGGAGCAGCCCCTCGGACGGATACGAATGGGTGGGCAACACCTCCTTGGCCGAGAGGAGTTGCGATGCCATGTAGCTGAAGATGGAGGCGATCTTGAGCCCGTTGCGCCGGCCCAGGTTCCCGTCCTCACAACAGGAGAGGAAGTTCACCGTGAGTACCCGGTCGTTGATGAAGGCGCCCACCGGGTCGCACACCTGGATCCGCTTGCGGTAGTTGGCCACCTTCTTCTCGGACTCTTGGAAATTCCCCGGCGACAGTCCGAGGCAGCCGAGGCCCCGATCTGCCGCGTCGACCTCGGTGCCCGGTGAGGTGACGGCCACCCACATACGGGGGTGCGGCTTCTGGATCGGCTTGGGCAGAATGGCCCGGTCGGGCATGGAGAAGATGCGGCCTTGGTAGGAAAAACGCTCCTGCATCCACATTTTGGGGATGACGCGGACGAACTCGTCCCACGTCTTCTTGGTGTCGTCCGGGTTGGCGTTGAAGCCGCTCAACTCCGGCCAGGTGGCAGATCGGCCCGTTCCGAGTTCGACCCGCCCGCCCGAGATGATGTCGAGCACAGCCGCACGCTCGGCCACCCGGATGGGGCTCTGGTACTGGGGCACGCAGGCGACGATGCCGTGGCCGACGCGGATGCGACTGGTCTGGGCGGCGCAGGCAGCCAGGAAGATGTCCGGCGCCGAGCAGTGCGAGTACTCCTCCAAGAAGTGGTGCTCGACCGCCCACACGTAGTCGAAGCCGAGCTCGTCGGCCAGGCGGACCTGCTCGAGGGCGTTCTCGTAGACCCTGCGCTCGGAGTCCTCCGTCCACGGTCGGGGCACCGACAGCTCCATGAACAAGCCGAACTCCATGCGTTCCTCCATTGCCGGTCTCGACGATCGCCGGTCTTGAACGTTTTGTTAATGAGCATTAACATCTAAGCATGCGTCCTAGGCCTGAGTCAACGCTCGGAGGGCCGCTTTTGTGAGGCATGGCTAACATCCGTCGGCGTGGGCGGTAGGACGTGAGCCGGATGGACGGGACCGCCGCATCGGCCGCGGCGCGGCGCACCAAGGCCGGACGGGCCACCGAGGGCGAGCGGGCGACCAAGGGCGAGCGGACCCGCGAGGCGATCATGGCGGCGGCGTCCGACCTGTTCCGCGAGCGGGGCTTCCGCGAGACGAGCCTGGGCGACATCGGGGCGGCGACCGGGGTCAGCGGCCCGGCCATCTACCGCTACTTCAAGAGCAAGGGCGAGCTGCTCTCGGTCCTCATCGAAGAGGCCGCCGTCTTGTGGCGCGAGACGGCCGACGAGGTCCTCGATCAGGACACGCCGCCCGTGGTCACCCTCGAGCGGCTCATTGAGGCCGCCATCGCGCTGCAACTCAAGAACGGAAACCTGCGCGACGTGTTCCTGCAGGGCTACCGCTTCCTCGACGACGACGCTCGACGGCGCGTGGCCCGCATTGAGCGGGTGCGCACGGCGGAATGGGTGCACGTGTTGTGCGAGGTGCGTCCGGGGCTGAACGAGGAGGAGGCCCGGGCGGCCGTCACCATGGTCGACGGCATGCTCCGCTCCATCACCACCCTGTCGATGGACCGAGACCGCCTGGCTCGGGTCATGAAGGACATGGTCTTCGGTGGTTTGCTCTCGGTCGGTATCTCCCGTCCCGCGGCGGTCGTGCCGGCATGAGTATCCCGGCCGCGGCGGAGAAGGCGACGGTCCCCGACGAGGAGCAGTTCCGTCAGGAGGTCCTCGCCTTCCTACAGGCCACGCTCACGGTGAAGGGTGGGCGCCCGAGGCCGCAGGACGAGGGAACGGGACTGGTGCGATCAAGGGCCTACCAGCGAGCGCTCGCCGGAGCGGGCCTGGCCGGCATTACCTGGCCGGTCGAGTTGGGCGGGCGGGGGCTGCCCCGGCGCTACCAGCGCATCTTCGACGCGGAGGCGCGGGCCTTCGACGTGCCTCCCAAAATGCTCGAGATCGGGCTGGGCATGTGTGGGCCCACACTGCTGGTGCACGCCACCGACGAGCAGAAACACGCGTTCATCCCGCCCCTGCTGCGGGGCGAGCACGTCTGGTGCGAGCTGTTCAGCGAACCGGGTGCGGGCTCGGACCTTTCGAGCGTGCAGACCCGGGCAGCGCGCGACGGGGACGAGTTCGTGGTCGACGGGCAGAAGGTGTGGACCTCGGGCGCCCAGCACAGTGACTACGCCGCCTGCCTGACCCGAACCGATCCGACCAAGCCCAAGCGCGAGGGCATCACGATGCTCATCGTGGACATGCGCGCGCCGGGCATCACCGTGCGACCACTTCGCCAACTGACGGGCGAATCGCACTTCAACGAGGTCTTCCTCGACGGCGTACGGGTCCCGGTAGGGAACGTGGTGGGCGAAGAGGGCGGGGGCTGGCGGGTGGCGCGCACCATGCTGGCCTTCGAGCGCCAGGCCCTGAGCGGTATGGGATCGGGCGGTGGCGGCCGGGGCGGCTTCGCGGCATTGACGGCCAAGGCGCAGAGTCGTGGCATGGCCGGGGACGCCGGTCGTGCGGTACCGCCTGGTGGAACTGCGCATCCGCCAAATGGTGCTGCAGTACCTGACGGGGCACCTGCAGGCGCAAGCACGGGCTCGGAGCGGCAGCGGGTTCACCGGCGGTGACGGTGCCATGGCCTCGATGCTCAAGCTGGCCATGGCGCAGCTCGTCCAGGAGTCGGCCCGGGTGGCGGTCGACGTGGCCGGCATGGACGCCATTGCGTGGCATCCGTCCGACCCGCAAGGTGGGCGCTGGTCCTTCCAGCTGCTCAACTCCCTGTCGGCCTCCTTGGGGGGCGGCACCAACGAGATCGTGCGCAATGTGATCGCCGAGCGCGCGCTCGGCCTGCCACGTGACGAAGAAGGCGACCTCATGCCGGGCGACATTCTTGGCGACGCCCGGACGGAGGGCGGCGGTGGGCACTGAGCGCGTGCTCGAAGGGCTGCGCGTGGTCGAGATCGGCCAGTACGTGGCCGCGCCGCTGGCCGCCACCATCTTCGCCGACCTCGGCGCCGAGCTGGTCAAGGTCGAGCGCCCGGGGGGCGACCCACTGCGGGCGGACAGGGCGCGCTTCGCCGCCTGGAACCGGGGCAAGCGCTCGGTCGAGCTCGACCTGTCGACCGTCGCGGGGCGCCACGAGCTGCTCGGGCTGATCGACGAGTCGGACCTGTTGGTCGAGAACCTGCGGCCCGGCGCGCTGGGGCGGCTCGGGCTGGGGCTGGAAGAGATGAGGCGGTCCCGGCCGCGGCTGGTCACGTGCTCCATCAGCGCTTGGGGCTCGACCGGGCCCGACCGGGACGCGCCGGGATGGGAGCCCCTGGTGCACGCCCGGGCCGGCATGCAGCAAGGGCTCTTCACCGGGGACGACCCGATGTGGCTCCCGTTTCCCGTGGCCAGCGTGGCGGCGGCGCTCCTGGCGGTCCTCGGCGCCGGGGCGGCGCTGATCAAGCGCGAGGCCACCGGCTACGGCCAACACGTCGAGACGTCCCTGCTCGACGGTTTGCTCTTCCTCAACGCGGCGCCCATCTTCCACCGCGAGGGACGCCGGCCCGCGGTGGTGCGCCAGCGCAACTCTCCGATATTGCGCGTGTTCGACACCTCCGACGGGCGCGGCGTCATGGTGAACCTGAGCGGGACCGAGCGTTGGCGTGAACTCTGCCGGCTCCTCGGCGTGGACGACGGAGGGCTCGACTACGCCACTCCGGAGGGCCTGGCCCGGCTGGCCGACAAGGACTGGAACCGGTCCAAGTTGAAGGAGTTCGTGGAGGGCTTCGGGTCGAGGACGGCCGACGAGTGGGAGCTCGCCCTGCTCGAGCAGCCGGCGCCAGTGGCCAAGTGCAACACACTGGCCGAGTGGTTGGCGACCGAGCAGGCGCGCGTCGAGCACCTGGTGGTCGACACCCACGACCCCGTGCTGGGACGCGTGCCGCTGGTGGGACCGCCATTGCGCATCGGGGCGGGTCCGGGCGAACCGGCACGGAGCCGCCGCCACGGAGGCGAGCACGGTGCGCTCGGTGGGCACCGCGTCGTGGACCTGTCGAACTTCTGGGCCGGACCGCTGGCGGCGCGCCTGCTGGCCGAGCTCGGCGCCGAGGTCGTGAAGGTGGAGCCACCGGGCGGCGAGGGCGCGTTCCAGGTCATGCCGGTGCTGCCCAACATCTACGTCGACGGCAACCGGTCGAAGCGGGGACTGGTGCTCGATCTCAAGGCGGCCGGGGACCGGGCGCGCCTGCTCGACCTCGTGGCCGCGTCCGACGTCGTGGTGGAGAACGCCATGGCCGGAGCGTGGGAGCGGCTCGGGCTCGACGAGGCGGCGTTGCGGGCGGTGAACCCGGCGCTCGTCTACGCCCGGGCCAAGGGCTTCGGCGTGGCGGGGCCGCTGGCCAGCCGGCCCACCTTCGACTACGTCGTACAGGCGGCGACCGGCATGGAGATGACCCAGGGCGGCGGGGCGCGGCCGGTGCCGGTCAACGTCGTGGTCAACGACTACGGGACAGGCCTGCTGCTGGCGGCAGGCGTGGTGTGCGCGCTGCTGGGGCGGGCGCGCGGCGTGGCGGTGACGACGGTCGACGCCTCGTTGGCGCTGACGGCGACGCTGTACCAGGCCGAGGACGTGGCCGCGCTGGCGGCGCGGGGCGCGGTGGACAACCAGGTCGGTGAGGACGTGCGGGGGGCGTCGGTGGGTCGCCGGTTGTACGGAGCGAAGGACGGATGGGTGGTCGTGTGCTGTATTTCGGAGTCGCACTTGGCGAGGCTCCGAAATGTGTTCGGTGACGCGTCGTCGGACGGCGCGATCAGCGAGGAGTCGGTGGCCGAGGCGATCGGATCGCTGACGCGGGACGAGGCACTGGCGCGCTTGTCCGAGGCGGGTGTGCCCGCGGCGCCGAGCGTCCATCCCTCGGCGGTGCCCGACGACCCGCAGGTGGTGGCGCGGGGGCTGCTGCGCCACTACCGCCACCCGGCGGCCGGGCGCTTCGTGCAGGTGGGTGTCCCGTTGTCGTTGTCGGTGGACACACCGGCGGTGAAGGGACCGGCACCCACGCCGGCACCGATGCGGCGACGGGTGAAACGGGCGGCGGCGGGATCGGCAGGGTCGGTGGGATGAAGATCGACGCGGGGCTCGGGGCCGAGCTGGGCCGGGTGGCCGGGCGGGTGGAGCGGGCGGAGGCGGCCGGGCTCGACTGCCTCTGGGCGTCGGAGACGACCAACGATCCCTTCCTGTCGCTGACGCTGGCCGCCGAGCACTCCTCGACGGTGGCGCTCGGGACGGCGGTGGCGATCGCCTTCGCCCGCAACCCGATGAGCCTGGCCTACACGACCAACCAGCTGCAGGAGTACTCAGGGGGCCGGGTGGTACTGGGGTTGGGGTCGCAGGTGCGGCGTCATATTGAGAAGCGGTTCTCCATGACGTGGTCGCACCCGGCCGCGCGCCTGCGCGAATACGTGCTGGCCCTGCGGGCCATTTGGGCCTCGTGGAACGACGGCGGGCCGGCCGGCTTCGAGGGATCCTTCTACACGCACACCCTGATGACGCCGGTCTTCGCGCCGGCGCCGCACGGGTTCGGTGCGCCCCGGGTGTTCCTGGCCGCCGTAGGTCCGCGCATGAACGAAGTGGCGGGCGAGGTGGCCGACGGCGTGCTGACGCACGGCATCTGCTCGGGGCGGTACCTGCGCGAGGTGGCCCTGCCGGCGATGGAACGGGGGCTGGCCACGTCGGGCCGGACGCGGGCCGACTTCGAGGTGACCTGCCCCGGCTTCACCTCGGTAGTGGAGCAGCCGTCGAAGATGGAGAAGGCCCGCGACGCCATGCGCCGGCAGGTCGGCTACTACGCCTCGACGCCGGCCTACCGCCCCGTGCTGGACCTGCACGGCTGGGGCGACCTGCAGACCGAGCTCTACCAATGCTCGAAGCAGGGCCGCTGGGACGACATGTCCCGCCTGGTGGACGATGAGGTGCTCGACACGCTGACCATCGTGTGTGCGCCCGACGAGCTGGCCGGCCGGGTGAGCGAACGCTACGGGAGACTGGTCGACCGCATCACCGTCACCTGGTGGCGCAAGGAGTGGTGGCCCGACGTGGAGAAGGAGTTGCGCGCGCTGTGACGACGACGGCGCACGAGGTCGGAGGCTTCGCGGCAGCGGGCTTCGAGCGTGTTGCCTCGGTGATGTGTTCGGGGGCGACGGTGCGGCTGGGCGAGCGGGAGCGTCGGGCCGACCTCGGGGACGGCGGGGGCGCGTTCTGCGCCTACGTGAACGGCGAATGCGTGGTCGACGTGTGGGCCGGCGCAGCGGGCGGCGAGGGTCGCCCGTGGGGGGAGGGCACGCGGGCGGTCATTATGTCGTCGACCAAGGGCCTGACCACGCTGTGCGCGCACGTGCTGGAGCATCGGGGCGAGCTCGACCTCGACGCGGCGGTCGTGCGCTACTGGCCCGAGTTCGGGCACGCGGGCAAGGGGGCGACGACGGTGCGCCAGCTGCTCAGCCATCAATCCGGGGCCATCGGATTGCCGGGATCGGACGAACTCCTGGCCTGGGACGGTTCGGGCTGGAGCGACACCGTGGCCATCGCGGCCGGGGTGGCCGGGGGCGAGCCCGCCTGGGAGCCGGGCACGCGGCACGGCTACCACGGGGTGACCTTCGGCTGGCTTGTGGGCGAGCTGGTCCGGCGCATCAGCGGCGCCAGTCTCGGCGAGTTCTTTCGCACGGAGGTGGCCGAGCCGCTGGGCGTGGACCTGGCCGGCTCCATCTCCATCGGCACGCCGCGTTCGGAGCTGGGGTCGGTGGCCCAGGTCATGGAGTTCCCGGTCAAGCCCGGCCAGGAGGGCGCGCTGCGGGCGATCGATCCGGAGTCGAAGTCGGGCCGCTCGGTGTTGGCCGGCATCCACGGCAGCCTGTTCGCCGACGAAGAGGGACGCCCGCGCTTTGCCGACTTCATGAACACGCCCTCGGTGCTGCAGGCGGAAATAGGGGCACTGGGCGCCACGGCCACGGCGCGGGCGCTGGCCCGGGTGTACGCCGCGTTGGCCGTAGGAGAGGAGCTGGTGTCGCGGGCGTCGGTCGAGCGCTTCCGGGTGGAGCAAGTGTGCGGACGCGATGCGGTGATGTCGGTGCCGACGCGCTGGGCCGTCGGGTACTCGCTCGAACCACCGGCAGTCATCCCGGGCCTGCCGCCCATGCACGGCCCGAGTGACGGCGCGTTCGGGCACTTGGGGGCGGGGGGCCAGATCGGCTTCGCCGATCCTGCTCGAAGGGTCGCGGTCGGCTTCGTGCGCAACCACCTGGAGAACCAGGCGCTGCCGCTCATGGGCGCCTCCCTGGTCGACGTGCTCTACTCGTGCCTCACCGGGCCGGCATGAACGGGAACAGGAACGGGGACGAAGGGGGCGGCGATGTACGCAGCTGAACAGGCAGCAGAGCACGGAGACGAGCCGGCGCTGATTTTCGAGCCGTCGGGCCGGGTGGTGACGTGGGCCAAGTACGAGGAGGGGGCCAACCAGATGGCGCACGTCATACGCGAAAGCGGGCTGCACCAGGGCGACCACATGGCGCTCTTCATGGAGAACATCCCCGAGGTGCTGCTGACCGAGGCGGGGGCAGAGCGCACCGGGATCTATTTCACGCCGGTCAACTCCTACCTGTCGGCTGAAGAGGTTGCTTACGTCGTCAACAACTCCGAGTCGCGGTTGGTGGTGACATCGTCGGCCAAGGCCGAGGTGGCCGAGCAGCTTCCTGCACTGTGCCCGAAGGTCGAGCGCTGGATCATGGTCGGGGCGGGGGCAGCCGGCGCCGCCGCGCCCTTCGAGTCGTGGGAAGAGGCGGTGGGTTCGGCCTCGAAGGACCACGTGGCGGACGAGCAGATGGGTGCGCCGATGATGTACTCGTCGGGGACCACAGGGCGGCCCAAGGGGATTTTGCGGCCGGTGGCCGACATCCACCCGTCGGAGACGAGCTTCGCCGTGATGGGGATCGCCGCACTGTGGCGCTACCGAGAGGGGATGGTGTATCTCTCTCCGGCGCCGCTGTACCACACGGCGCCCCAGGTGAGCGTGGCCATTTCGCTGCGGATGAAGTCGACGTGCATCGTCATGGAGCACTTCGATCCGGCACTGTACCTCGAGTTGGTGGGGCGGCACCGGGTGACGCACTCGCAGGTCGTGCCGACGATGTTCTCGCGCCTGTTGAAGCTGCCCGCCGACGTGCGGTCGGCGGCAGACGTGTCGTCGCTGGAGTGGGTCATCCACGCCGCGGCTCCGTGTCCGGTCCCGGTGAAGGAGCAAATGATCGAGTGGTTCGGGCCGATCCTGCTCGAGTACTACGCGGCGTCGGAGGGGAACGGGGGGACGTTCATCGACTCGGAGGACTGGCTGGCGCACCGGGGGAGCGTGGGGCGGGCCATGGTGGTGTCGATCCACATATTGGACGACGGCGGCGCGGAGTGCCCGGTTGGGACCGCCGGGACGGTCTGGTTCTCCGGGGCGGCCGACTTCGAGTACTACCACGAGCCCGAGAAGACCGCAGAGTCGCGGCGTGACGGCGGGACGATGAGCACCGTGGGTGACGTCGGGTACGTCGACTCGGAGGGCTACCTGTACCTGACCGACCGCAAGGCGCACATGATCATTTCGGGGGGCGTGAACATCTACCCGCAGGAGACGGAGAACCTGCTCGTCACCCACCCCAAGGTGCTCGACGCCGCCGTCATCGGCGTGCCCAACGACGACCTCGGCGAGGAGGTCAAGGCGGTGGTGCAGCCGATGGACGGATTGGCGGCCGACGAGGCGCTCGAGCGGGAGCTCATCGCCTTCTGCCGCGAGCACCTGGCGCACTTCAAGTGCCCACGGACCGTGGACTTCGTCGAGGAGCTGCCGCGGCTGCCGACCGGGAAGCTCTACAAGGGCCCGCTGCGCGAGAAGTACTGGGCGGGGCACGGCACGAGGATCGTGTGAGCATGCGGCGTGGCCGCGGCCGGCCGTGAGCGGAGTCGCGGTGGCGCTGCCCGACGACCTGGTCGCCTGGGTGGAGGAGGTGGGCGGTGGGCGGCTGACGGCCGCCGATAGGCGGCCGGGCGGGGCGCGCAAGGAGGCTTGGTTCGTCGACCTGGAGCGTCCCGACGGGTCGGTGGCGACCTGCTTCCTGCGCTACGACCGATCCGACCCCACCTTGACCAAGGACCCGTGGACGCTGCATCGAGAGGCGAGCGTCTATATGGCCTTGCAGGACACGGCGGTGCCGGTTCCCCGGGTGCTCGGCGTGCACCCGGTGGCCCAGGCCATGTTGTCGCAGCGGGTGGCGGGTGAGACGTGGTTCTCGCGGATCGTCGGCGCCGAGGAGCGGGAGTCGACGGCGCACGACTTCATGACCAAGCTGGCGGCCCTGCATGCGCTCGATGCCTCGTCGCTGGACCTGCCGCTGTTCCCATCGGTGCGAACGGTGGCCGAGGCCGTGGCGGCGGAGCTCGACGAATGGGACCGGGTCCTGGCCGAGCGGGGTGGCGCGGTCGACCCGGCCCTGGCCTTCTCGCTGTCGTGGCTGCGCCGGCACATCCCCGACTACGACGGACCTCCGGTCTTGGTGCAGGGCGACACCGGTCCGGGGAACTTCATGTACTCGGGCGGGCGGGTGACGGCGGTGGTCGACTGGGAGCTGGCCCACCTGGGCGACCCGATGGACGACATTGCCTGGTTGTCGTTGCGGGCGACCCAGGAGCCCTTCACCGACTTCGCGGTGCGGCTGCGCGAGTACGAGTCGCTATCGGGAAACCAGGTGGACGAAGGGCGGGTGCACTACTACCAGGTGATGGCCGAGACGAAGCTGCAGGTGATGAGCCATCGGCCCGATCGCTCCGGTGATGCGCAGGACGACGGGGACACCGTCGGTGGTGGTGGCGCCGGCGGTGACGGCGGTGGTGGCGGTGGTGGTCGATGTCGGCAACGGCTTCATCTACGGCCTGCTGCACCGTCGGCTCTGGCTTGAGGCCCTCGCCGTCGCTGTCGGCCTGGAGCTGGAGCCGGCCGAGGAGAAGCAGGGCCGGGCGCGGCGTGACCACGACTGGATGTACGACGCCGTGCTCGCCCAGTTACGCGACGTGATCGTGCCCCGCACCAACGACCCTCTGGCCGCGGCTCGCGGGAAGGGGGCGGCACGGATCATCAAGTACCTGGCCCAGGTCGACGTCTACGGCGACTTCTACGCCGAATGCGAGCTCGAGGACCTGAGCCGCTTGCTCGGGGAACGCCCGGCGACGGTGGCCGACGGCCGGGTCGCAGCCGCCGCGGCGGTCGCCGCGGGTGCCGTGAGCGACCGGGACTATCTGCGCGCCCTGGGGCGCCGGGTGGCCCGGGAGACCGAACTGGCCCGACCGGCCATGGGCGCCCTGGCCGACCGTCACTGGCCCGAGCTGCGGTAGGGACGAGGGTGAGAGCGTGAGCCATCTCTTCGGGCAGGATCTCTACCGCTTGCGATCCGAGCGGAGCTACCGGACCTTCGGCCCCGACGACGATGACTTCCACGACGAGGAGATGACGGACCGCTGGTGGGAGACCGAGACGTGCTGGTTCTCGTGGAATGTGCCGGAGCGCCAGCTGGGCGGTTGGACCTACTGCCAGGCCCGGCCGAACGCCAACCTCTGCAACGGCGGCGCCTGGGTGTGGGACGGTACGGGCGCCTACCCGTGGGAGCTGGCCTACCGGGCCGAGTACTCGGGTCTGCAGTTGCCGCCACGGTCCGACCGCGACATGCGCGACTTCGAGTGGCCCAATGGCGTGCACGTGAAGGTGCTCGAGCCGCTGCGGAACTACGCCGTCTCCTACACCGACCCCGAGGGGCTGGAGGTCGACCTGGCGTTCGAGGCGATCATGGCACCGAACCCACATCCGACCGGCGTGGTGCCCTTTTTCAAAGGTGCGCACTTCGACCAGGCCGGCCACGTGACGGGAACCATGGTGCTGCGCGGCGAGGAGATCCCCATCGACTGCTACTCGGTGCGCGACCGCTCCTGGGGACCGCGGCCAATGGGCCGGCCCAAGCGCCGACCGACGGACCCGGCGCCGGCGCCGGCGCCGCCCACGTTCGGCGGGGTCGGCTACTCCTTTTGCGCCGCCGGGCCGGGCGAGGCCTGGTTGGTCTACGCCGTGCCGGGCCTCGAGGAGGTGGAGCCCGTGACGTGCGGGTTTCTCCTGCGGAACGACGAGTACGGACACATCCTGGCCGGGGAGCGCCGGGTCAACTTCGATGTCGCGGCGGGGTGGCCGCTGGCGTTCGAGATCGAGGCGGTTGACGAGTTCGACCGCAGGCTGTCGGTGCACGGCGAGGCGATCAGCCGGCACTGGCGCGGGCACGGTGGCGACACTCTGGTGCGGTGGCGCTGGGACGACGGCGTCGAAGGATGGGGCGAGGACCAGAGCTACTTCAGCCGGGGGCAATGGGAGGCCAATCGGCGGCGGGCCGGACGTCGGTGATCGACCGCGACCGCGAGCCCAACCTGACCGGCAGGCTTTCGGCGGTGCCGGCTACATGCTCACGCGCCACGAGTAGGGGTGACTGGCACGCAATTGAGTATAATCTTTTGACTGATGGCCGACTCCACCGTCACCACCTCCACCGCGGCGGTGCCACGTCGGGCCCCGGACGAGTCGGCGGAGAAGTTGGCGGCCGGGGTGGCCCGCCGGATCCTCAGCGACGTCATGGAGCGGGGCTGGCCGGTCGGCCAGGTGCTCGGGTCGCAGGCCGAGTTGATCGCGCGCTACGGCGTCAGCCGCGCCGTGTTCCGCGAGGCCGTGCGCCTCGTCGAGAATCAGCAGATCGCCTTCATGCGCCGTGGACCCGGGGGCGGCCTGGTCGTCACCGAGCCGACGGTCGACGCCATCATTGACGCCGCCGTCCTGTACCTGCACCGGGCCAGCACCCGTCTGGAGGAGGTCTTCGAGGCCCGCATCGTCTTGGAGGAGATCGCGGCCGAGCTGGCCACGAAGCGGTTGACCGAGCACGACGCTTCCGACCTTCGGGCGCTCTTGGCGGACGAGGCCGCCGGTGAGGTCACCGATCACCGGGCCCTGCACGCCCGCCTGGCTGCGGTCACGCGCAATCCGACGCTCGAGCTCTTCGTCGACATCTTCAACCGGGTCGCTTTCCTCTACTTCCGCGGTGGTGAGACCACGCTCAGCGACGCCACGCTGACCGAGTCGCACCAGGCCCATGCCGGCATCACCGCGGCCGTTCTCGAGGGGGATGCCGGACGGGCCAGCCGCCGCATGCGCCGGCACCTCGAGGCCGAGTCCGCCTTCTTGCAACACCGCCGGCTCTCGCGCCAATACCTGTCCCGCAGCGTCGCCCTTGGCGGTGGCGTCAGCAACAAGCGGGCCGAGGACGTCGCCCGCGCCATTTTGCAGGACATCGTGGCCGACGATCTCCCACCCGGCTACCTCCTGGGTTCCCAGACCGCGCTGATCGAACGCTACGGCGCCAGCCGGGCCGTATTCCGCGAGGCACTACGTCTGCTCGAGCACCATCAGATCGCCACCATGCGACGCGGCCCCGGGGGCGGCCTCTTCGTCAGCGCCACGAGCGCCCGTGGCGTCAGCGACGTCGCCGCCGTCTATCTGACCCGGCGCGACATCTCCCTGAGCGACCTGGTCGAGTTGCGCATAAGGGTGGAGCTGGCCCTCGTCGAGCTCACCACGACCCGTCTGGACGCCGGCGGCGAGGAGGAGTTGCGCGCTGCGCTGGCGCGCGAGCGCGGGCTGTCGGTGAGCGAGTTCGCCGACGGTGCTCACGACCTGCACGCCGTCATCGCGTCGCTGGCCGCCAACCGCGCCCTCGAGTTGGTGAACCTCGTCCTGGTTCGCCTCATGCGCATCCATCAGGTCGAAGGCATTTCCGACGCCGACCGTGCCGCGGCCGCCGGCGCGGTGTCGAAGGCCCACGCCGCCGTGGCCGGGGCCATCATCGACCGGGACGGCGAGACCGCCCACCGCCGGATGCAACGACACCTCGAAACGGTCGGCAAGTACCTGCGCTGAGCCGGTCAGGTGGTCGAGAACACCTTGCGCGAGTAGTACCAGACGGCCAGCACGCTGAGCACCGCGGCGAACACGGCCAGCGCTCCGATTTCGGGCAGCGTGTCGGTGAAAGTCGCGTGGTCGTAGATCAGCTTGATGAAGGCGTCCATGGCCCAGGCCTGCGGCACAATGTGGCCTGCTTCGCGCACCGACGTGCCCACGGTGTCCAGCTGGTAGACGCAACCGCCCAGCATGCCGGCGATGATGGCGACGATGACCGCGGTGGCGATGGCCTGCTCCTGCGAACGGGACCAGGTGCCGATGATCACCGCCAGTGCGGCAATGCTGATGCCGAGCAACACCACGACGAGCGCGACGCTCAAGGGGTTGCCCCAGTGCACGTCGAAGAGGATGATGCCGAGGAAGAGCAACCCGACGGCCATGGCCACCGCGGTGATCATCATGCTGGCCATTTGGCCGAACACGATGGAACGCTTGCGCACGGGCGCGGCGGACAGGCGCTGGATCACGCCGAGCCGGCGGGTCTCGACCATGCCGGCCGAGAGCACCAGCACGGCGATCCCCATGAACAGCACCAGATTGGCCGGCGCCACGTAGGCGAAGGGACTCAGCGGCGCCTCGGTCTGGGTGGCTCGCAGGGTGGCGTCGGTGAACCTGGTGTTCGTCCCCTCGGCTGCCATGAGGTCCATGAGGGCCACCACGTCGGTGCGCGCCTGCACGGCGTCGGTGGTGGCCGACTCGATGACGAAGTCCGCCCGCACCGAGCTGCCCGACGACGGCAGCTCGACGATCCCGGCCACCACCCGGCCCCGCAGAATGTCGTCGGTCAGGTCGGTCCGGTTGGCCTCCACCCGAACCTTGACCCCGTCGGTGGTTTCGGCGAGGTGCAGCAGACGCGCCGAGGGGTGCAGCAGCCCGATCGGCTCGCGCGGGCTGCCCTCGAGCAGGCCGGTGATGAGGATGATGACGACCGGCACCAGCGTGCTGATGACGAGGAGGCGCCGGTCCCCCATGGCCCGCCTCAGGTTGACCCAGATCACGGCGATCATGGCTCGACCATCCGGCGCACCCTGATCATGGCCAGACCGCCCGTCACCACGGCGATGAGCAGCAGGACGACGAAGGGCCCCACGATGCTGCTGGCCGGCTCGCCCAGCTGGTCGAGGCGGCCGAACCCGACCAGGGCCCACCCGTTCGGGGTCCCGAGGGACAGCACCTGGAAGGCGTCAGGGAGCGAGCCCGACGGCAACAGGTTGCCGCCCACCAGGGCCAGGAACAGGCCGATCAACAGGGTGATGCCGAACGCCTGCTGCTCGGTCTTGGCCAGTGACGTCAGGAAGACACCGAGGCCGCACATGGCCAAGGTGGCGCCGACGGCCATCAGCAGGACCCCGAGCGGGTCGCCCCAGTCGGCCCCGAAGGCGAACGTGGTCACGGCCCAAATGACGAAGATGGTGACGAGACCGGTCACGAAGACGGCCAGCAGCTTCCCGAACACGATCTGCGACGCCCGCAGCGGCGCCGCCGTCAGGCGGGACAGCGTGCCGGCCGAGCGCTCCATCAGCAGCGACCGCATGCCGAGCCCACTGCCGATGAAGAGGAACACCACGGCGATGTTGGGCGCGAAGAAGTTGAGGTCGACCTTGCCGCCGGCCTTGCCCACGCTCAACGTCGTGATGGCGACGGCGGTCGGATCGGCACCGTGCGGCACCCGCCCGGCGTAGAGGACGCTGGCCATCCCCGCCGCCACCGACTCGGCGTACTCCTGCCCGAGCTGGGAAGTGCCCCGGGTCACCACGTCGAAGCCGGGCGTGGTCGATGCACCTGGGTCCACCACCGGGACGAGCAGGCTGTGCAGGCGCAGCTGGTCGGCCGTCACCGCCACCCCGCCGGCCAGGTCGCCGTTGGCCACCGCCGTCTTGACCGACTGCTCGCTCGAGAGCGTCACCACCGTGATGCCGTGGGGCAGCTGGCTGGCCCGCTCGGCCGACGCCAGCAGCTGCGACGAGGCACCCGACACCCCGATGCGCAGCGCCGTGGCGGAGCTGGCACCGGCGAAGGAGAGACCGAGGACGGCCGACATCAGCAGCGGCGCCGCAATGCAGCCGATGAGGACGGAGCGATCGCGCAGCCGCCGGCGCAGCTCGTTGAGCGCGATGACGCGGATCAATCCCGAAGCTCTTTCCCCGTCAGGCTCAAGAAGACGTCTTCGAGGTTGGGGGAGCGCACTTCCACGCCGGTCAGCTCCACGTTGTGCTTGGCCGCCACCGCGACGACCCCCGGCAGGACCGCCGGCCCGTGATCAGTCGTGAGCTCGAGGTGCTCGTCGACCTCGCGCACGTCGTGCACGTTGTCCAAGGCGCGACACGCCGCGGCCAGTTCGTCCAGGCTGGCCCGGTCGCAGTCCAGGTGCACCTTGTCCCGGCCTCCGTGGGCGCTGATCAACCCGTCGGCCGTGCCTTCGGCGACCAGCTTGCCGTCATCGATGATGCCGATGCGGTCGCACAGCTTGGCCGCCTCTTCCATGTAGTGCGTGGTGTAGAGGACGGCGATGCCCAACGCGCCCACTGTCTCGAGGATGGCGTTGCGGCTCTGGGGATCGACGCCGACGGTCGGCTCGTCCAGCACGAGCAGCTTGGGCCGGTGCAGCAGGCCGGCCGCCATGTTGGCCCGCCGCTTCATGCCGCCCGAATAGGTACCGATGCGGTCCTTGCCCCGGTCGGCCAGGCCGACCAGCTCGAGCGTCTCGCGGATGCGCCCCTCCAGCTCCTTGCCCGAGAGACCGTAGAGCTGGCCGAAGAAGGTGAGGTTCTCCATGGCCGACAGGTCGGGGTAGAGCGCCAGGTCCTGGGGGACGTAGCCGACGGCGCGCTTGGCCTCGAGCGTGCCGGCCTCATGGCCGTCGACGGTGATCTGGCCCTCGTCGCGCAGGGTGAGCCCGCACAGCATGGAGATGGTCGTCGTCTTGCCGGCCCCGTTCGGCCCGAGGAGGCCGTAGCACTCCTGGGCGGCGATGGAGAAGGAGACCCCATCGACGGCCAGACGTTCCCCGTAGCGTTTGCGCAGGCCCGAGCAGAAGAGCATCGGGGGCCACCCGAGCCCGGTGGCGCCCGCCCCGCTGCCTCCGACCGCCTCCTGCATGCACCCTCCCAGGGTAAAAGAGGACCCTCTTTTTTCACGTTAGCAGAGCGGGTCCTGGGCCCCGGGTCGCCGATCTGCTCGTTCAGGTGGACCGCCTTTTCCCGAGACCCGAACGGGCCTGCCGGGCCTGCCGGGCCGGGAAAAGGGTGTGACGATTTGGAGGCGGCCTATCCCTCCGCCAGCCGCAGCGGGTAGGAGGCCGCCGCCAACTCGACAATCTCCTCCCTGTCCTCGGCCAGCAGGAATCCGGCGGCGATGGCGGCGTCGAGGGACGTCCCGAACCGCTGCTGGTACTCGTTCGGCCCATCGGGGTAGAGCGACGCCAGCTTCGTCTCGTCGAAGGGCTCGGTGGTGCCGAAGAGGAAGGCGAAGGAGTCGCCGGTCTGACCGAGGCCGGATATGACCGCGCTGGGTACGTCGACCCAGGGAGTGCGGATGCCACCGGTGGCGATGCCGTGTTCGTCCTTTTTGAACCCCGTCCCCTCGGCATCGAGGTCCAGCCGGGGCGCCAAGGGGGGCGGATACCCACCGGCCGCCCACTGCGCCAAGTGGGCCAACGCGGCCTGGGCCACGTAGTGCTGCTGAGGTCCGGCGTTCACCGGTGACTCCGTCCGCCCCATGATCAGGTTGGTGGTCGGGCGCAACAGATCGGCCAGTCCTGCCCCGCCCAGCGTCCCGTCGTCGCGGCGGCCGGCGCTGACCGTATAGGTGTCGGCGTGCGCCGCGCCGGCCATCTCCCACACGCGGATGCGCTCCGAGTCGGGCTGCTTGGCCAACCCACCCCCGAGGACGATCACGTCCGTCTCGCTCTGGAGCACCAGCACGGGCACCCGCACGTCGTCGCGGATGCGCTCGCCCTTGGAGGCGATGGCCCGGCGGGTCCCCTCGATTCCCTCGCCCCGGGCACTCGGGAGGAACACCCCGTCGATCGACACGCCGGCCCCTGGCCGCCCGTGCACGAAGAACCCGTCGAAGAGTTGCGCGTGGGGGTCCACGGCGTTGATGTACGTCACCAGGCAGGCGGCCGACTGCGACTCCCCGGCCGCCAGGAGCTGGCGTGTGGAGAGGCCGCGCAGGGGGTTCTCGTCGGCGGGAAGGCGGAGAAGCTTCCCGACCTGGGTGAACATGTCGAAGGACCAGGCATCGCCCGGGTGCTCCAAGGAGCTGTAGCGATCGGGCGCCAGCAGCTTCAGGTGGATCCCCTCCACGAAGCCGCCGCCGTCGATGCCGACCTTCTGGGCCGACACGCCGACCCAGGCATGGCCCTGGGCGGCGATGTGGCGGTGGAAGAACCCCCAGTCGGGCGCGGCGTCGATGCCGGCCGACACGTTGTGCCACTCGACAACGACCGTGCCGCTGAACCAATCGGCGTCGATGGGCCGGCGCACCACGAACCGGGTCCGGTAGGGCGCCTCGGCTGCGGGCACCGTCTGCCAACGGCCGTCCTCGCCGCGCTCGCCCTGCAACTCGTACGAGGCCGCTGCGCCCTCGACGGCGTACTCGGTCTCTTCGTAGCCGAGCGTGGCGAGGTCGTAGTCCCGCATGATGTCCGGGGCCTGGCCCGGGATCTCCTTGAACGAGGCGCTCGTTGTGCTCGACACCATCACCCTCCCCGGTGGCTAGGCAGCGCGGGTCGACCGTCCTGCCTGATCACGATACTTTTTGGCCTGCGCCCATTTCGGGCGCCACGTGGGAAGCACGCAGCAGCCAAGAGCGAGGATACGACATGACAGAAGCCTGGATCATCGACGCCTGCCGCACCCCACGAGGGATCGGCAAGGTCGGCAAGGGGGCCCTGACCGGGCTCCATCCTCAGGTACTCGGGGCCGCGGTCCTGCGCGCGCTGGCCGAGCGCAACGGCCTCGACACGGGTGACGTGGACGACATCGTCTGGGGGACGTCCCTGCAGTGGGGCACGCAGGGCGGCGACCTCGGCCGCATGGCCGCGCTCGACGCCGGGTACGAGACCACGGCCAGCGGCGTCACGCTCGACCGGTTCTGCGGGTCGGGCATTTCGTCGGTGAACTTCGCCGCGGCCTCGGTGATGTCGGGCATGGAGGATGTCGTCATCGCCGGCGGCACCGAAATGATGTCGTCCTACGCCGCCAACGTCACGGGCGCGCGCTCGCCCTTCCTCGACAGCGGCAACGACCACCTGCGTGCCTTCCACCCCCAGACCAACCAGGGGGTGGCGGCCGATGCCATCGCCACCCTGGAGAAGATCGACCGCCGCGCCGTCGACGAGCTGGCGGCCGAGTCGCAACGCCGGGCCGAAGTCGCCATCAAGGAAGGCCGCTTCGACAAGTCGCTCATCGCCGTGCACAACCTCGACGGGTCGGTGGCACTCGACCGCGATGAATACCCGCGGCCGGGCACCACCGCCGAGTCACTGGCCGGGCTGCCGGCGTCCTTCGAGGCCCTGGCCGACATTCCACTCGACGAGCAGGGCACGACCTACCGCTCGCTCGTCCTCCAGAAGTTCCCCGACCTCGAAATCGACCACGTGCACCACGCGGGCAACTCCTCGGGGGTGGTCGACGGCGCCGGCGCCTTGCTGCTGACGTCGCCCGAGTACGCCCGGGGCCATGGACTGATGCCCCGCGCCCGCATTGTGGCCACGGCCAACATCGGCGACGACCCGACGTTGATGCTGAACGCACCGGTTCCGGCGACCAAGAAGGTGTTGGCCAAGGCCGGCATGTCCCTCGGCGACATCGACCTGTTCGAGGTGAACGAAGCCTTCGCCGTCGTGCCCGAGAAGTACATACGCGACCTCGAGATCGACCGTGACACCATCAACGTGAACGGCGGTGCCATCGCGCTGGGTCATCCCATCGGCGCCACGGGCTCCATTTTGGTCGGGACCGCCCTGGACGAGCTCGAACGGCGCGACCAGAACGTGGCCCTCATCACCATGTGCGCCGGCGGCGGCATGGCCCCGGCCGTCATCATCGAAAGGATGTAGCGGGCTCGCATCGACCCGGTCTTCACCTGCCGCACCAGTTCAGCCCAGGCCGGGCAGAGGATTTTCAGCCATCCCCGGGACTATCGCGCCGTCCACCAACACGTCGATACCCGAGACGAAGGAGGCGTCGTCCGAGAGCAGGAAGGCGGCCACGGCCGCCACCTCGTCCGCCCCGCCGAGCCGACGCAACGGCACGCGCTCGAGCATGGCGTGCATGGCCGGTTGCTGTTCGAGCTCCTGGCGGCCCATGGGGGTGTCGATCAGGCCGGGCGCCACCGAATTCACCCGCCCACCTCGGGCGCCCCAACGCACGGCGGCCCGGGCGCAGGCGCGGATGACGCCGCGCTTGGCCAACGAGTACGCGTAGCCGCTGTCGCCGGTCACCGCCGCCATGCGGTCGAGGAAATCGGCGGCCAGCGGGTCGTCGAGCAGTACATCATTAGCCGGGTCGGCGAAGGGGGCGACTTGGTACGCCGCCAGCGACGAGAAGCACACCGCCGCCGAGCCCGGCTGCACCAGTGCTTCGAACGCGCCCAGTAGCCGCTCGGTCCCGACCAGGTCGACGTCGAGGATGCGCCTCGCGTCGGCCATGGTCGGTGAGATCCCGGCGGCGTGGGCGAGCGCACGGAACGATCCGAGCTCGGACACCCGCTCGGCCAGAAGCACCACGTCGGCCGGGTCGGCTACATCGCAGGTGACGCTGATGGTGCCGTCGATCTCCGGCGGACGCAGATCGACGGCGACGAGGTGGTCGGCCAGACCGCGCAGCCGGTCCACACAGCAACGCCCCATGCCGCTGGCGGCGCCGGTCACGACGGCCACCGTGTCGGCGCTGGCCGGGTCCGCGGGGCTGGTCGTCGGCATGTCGGACATCTTCGCTCCTCCTCCTACGGGAAGGCCGGCACGACTTCGTCTTCGAACAGGCGCAGGCTCGACCAGGCCAGCTCTGGCGGCATTCCGCCGCACAGCGGGTGAAGGAGCGCGAACGGGAACGGGCCGGCCTTCAATTCCTCGACGAGCTCTCCGGGCGTGAGTATGGCGTACTGGCCCGTGAGGCGCAGGGCCGCCTCGTCCTCGACCTCGCGATAGGGCGAGGCGACCTGCTCCTGGGCCTGCCACACCCCGTAGGCGTTCGTCTCGTGCAGGAAGAATGGCGCCATGCGGCGCCATCCCTCGTCGGGATCCTCGGCCAGGGCAACCACCCGGTTCTCCCCGATCACACTAGGCCCCGGGTCGGGGCGGCCGAGCCGTTGCACCTCGTCGCGGTAGAACTCCCACACCTCGGGCACCGACGGGATGAAGCCGTCCGCGATGCGCGCCGCCCTACGGGCCGCGGCTGCGCTGCTGCCGCCCAGCAGGAGGCCCGGACCGGTGCCGTAGGGGCCCGGCGTGAGATGGATCGTCCGACCCTGGTATTCGAAGGGCACCCCGCTGAAGGCCGCCCGCAGTGTGCTCACCGTTTCGGTGACGCGGCGCCCGCGCTCGGCGGGCGACACGTCGTACTGCTCGAACTCCTGGCGCACGTAGCCGCCGGCCACGATCAGGTCCACCCGCCCGCGGCTGAGGTTGTCCAGCACGAGCAGGTCCTCGGCCAGGCGGATGGGATCGTAGAAGGGGGCGATCAGCGCCGCGACGGTGAAGCGCACATTGGTCGTCCGCGCCGCCATGGCGGCGATCATCGGCAGCGGGCTGGGCAAGTAGCCGTCGGGCGAGCCGTGGTGCTCGGACACGGCGATGCTCACGCAGCCCAGCCGGTCGGCCCACTCCGCCATCTCGAGGGCCGCCTCGTACCGCTCGGCCATCGATGTGCCCGCGATCGCAGGATTCCGGAAATCGAACCGTAACCCGAACAACATGTGCCCTCGCCTCCCGTTCTCCCGTCCTGCCCGTGCTCAGCGGTACTGCGTCTCGGATTTGTCGCGCCGCGGCGGTGGGCTCGGGGGGTAGTTGCCGATCAGGGTGTAGCTGAACCCGTTGTTCAGCGCCGGGGTGCGGGTCATGTCCAGCGATTCCCAAATGGCCCGGATCGTCCCCTGGATCGCCTTGGGGTTCCGGCCGGCGATCGACAGGGCGATCTCACGAGCCCGGTTGCGCAGGACGTCCCGCGTGACCACCTCGGTGACCAGGCCCAGGCGGAGCGCCGTGTCCGCGGTCAGGCGCTCCTCGTTGCCCATGAGCGCCCAGCGCAGCACGTCACCCAACGGCACGCCACGGTGCAGCATGCCGATCGGCTCGAGCGCGCTGACGATGCCCACATTGGCGTGCGGGTCGAAGAACACGGCGTCCTCGGAGCAGATGACGATGTCGGACTCGTTCACGAAGTACTGCGCCCCGCCGGCGCACAAGCCGTGGACGGCGCAGACGATCGGCTTCCATACCTTGTGGTGCAACTTCGGGCTCAGGGAGACCCCGGGGTCGAAGCCGTTCCAGGCGTTGTCCTTCATGAACCACAAGTGCGGTTCTTTGATGTCGACACCCGTGCAGAAGGCGCGCTCACCGTTAGCCTGCAACACCACGCAGTAGATGTCGTCGGTGTCGCGCACGGTCTCCCAGGCCCACTGCATGTCGTCGGCCATGGCGTTGTTGAACGAGTTCAGGTTGTCCGGGCGGTTGAGCGTGATGGTGGCCACATTGTCGGCCACGTCGAACAGGATGGTTTCGCGTTCCACGGGGTCCTCCTGGACCGAAGTCGGCTGGGTCCCAAAAAGTACACTCTTCTCGGCCGGTTTGCGGTGGGGTGCACCGGCCCGTCAGCATCACATACGACCAAGGTCCTGCCCGAACTCGGGGCGCACGAGGCCGCAAGAGGCAGAAGAGAGGAAGAGTCAAGTGGAGATCGAGGGCAAGAAGGCCGTCATCGTCGGGGGCGCATCAGGGATGGCCAAGTCCTCGGCCGAGCTGCTGCGGCAAAAGGGCGCCGAAATCGCCATTCTGGACCTGCCCACGTCGGCCGGAGCCGAGGTGGCCAAGGAGCTCGGCGGCACGTTCCACGAGGTCGACATCCTCGACGACGCCCAGACCGAGACGGCCATGGCCGACGCCGTCGAGGCGCTGGGAGGGCTGCACATCGCGGTGAACACGGCCGGTGGCGGCACGGCCAAGCGCACGCTGACCAGGGAGGGGCCGCACCCGCTCGGCGAGTTCCGCAAGATCATTGAGCTGAACCTCATCGGCACCTTCAACCTGAACCGTCTCCAGGCCCATTACATGTCGACCAACGAGCCCGAGGACGGCGAGCGCGGCGTCATCATCGACACCGCCTCCATCGCCGCGTTCGAGGGCCAAATCGGGCAGGTGGCCTACGCCGCCGCCAAGTCGGGCATCGTCGGCATGGTGTTCACCATGGCCCGCGACCTGGGCAGCCTGGGCATCCGGGCCATGGCCATCGCGCCGAGCCTCTTCAGCACCGGCCTCACAAAGGGCATCCCCGACGAGTTCGCCGCCACGCTGACCAAGGACGCCGCTTTCCCCAAGCGCTTGGGCCGTCCCGAGGAATACGGCAAGCTGGCCGTGGCCATTGTCGAGAACCCCATGCTCAACGGCCTCTGCATCCGGCTCGACGCCGGCACGCGGTTCGCACCGAAGTAGACGTCGGCGCAGAAGCAGCGGGGGGCTGGCCGTGCGTTCGATCGAACTTCAAGTGGACGTCACCGAGGCGGCCGGCCTCGGCGAACCTGCTCACGTTGCCCTGACCGTCACGCTCCCCGACCAGGCGCCGACCGACCCGGTGCTGTGCTTCGCCAAGCCGGGAGGCGGCTACTCCCGGGGCTACTTCACCGAGGACCTGCCCGGCACCGGCACCGTCACCCGCACCGAGACGGGCACGGGCAGCCAGGCCACGTGGCACGCCGAGCGCGGCTGGATTGTGGTCGCTGTCGATCACCTCGGCGTGGGTGCCAGCTCCCAGCACGATCCCGAGCGCCTGACCTACACCCCGGTGGTGGCGGCGAGTCAGGCCGCCGAGGCCGCCGTGCGGCAGAAGCTGGCGGCCGGCACCCTGATCGACGGGCTCAACCCGGTCGAGCACCCCGTCACGGTCGGCATCGGCCAGTCGATGGGCGGGAGCCTGACCATCGTCCAGCAGGGCCGGTACCACTGCTACGACGGCATCGGGGTCCTCGGTTACAGCGCCGTGCACACGCTGCCGCCGACCGCGCCGGGCACGCCGCCGCTGGCCATGCCCTGGATGCCCCGCGACGCCCTGCCCTCCGACGGCGTCGTCACCAACGCCCCCGCGCTGGCCGAGCTCGACCCGGCCGCGGCGGCACGCGCCGACGCCATGGCCTGGGGCTTCCACTACGACGACGTCGATCCCGGGGTGGTGCGGCGCGACATGACGGACTACCCCGCCCGGGGCGGCGACCTGCCGCCGTGGGGCTCGGCCACGGTGCCTATGACCGTCGCCCTCTGGTGCGTGGCGCCCGGCGGCGTGGCGCCCGAGGCGGCGGCCGTGCGCTGCCCCGTCCTGGTGGCGATGGGCGAGCGCGACGTGCTCGTCGACCCGGCCGGCGAGCAGCGGGCCTACCTCTCCGCGCCGAGCGTCGACGTGTTCGTGTGCCCGAGAATGGCGCACATGCACAACTTCGGCGGGACGAGGGAACTGTTCTGGCAGCGCATTGAGACGTGGGCGGACTGGGTACGGGCCTGGAAGGCCGCGACGACGTGACCGCCGAGCTCCAGGTCGCCGACAACCTGGCCGAGCTGCTGACCCTCGAACGGGTCGACCGGGACCTGTTCCGCGCCCGCAACGCCAACTACGGCCCGCGCCCAACCCTGTACGGCGGGCAGGTGGCGGCCCAGTGCCTGCTGGCCGCCGCGGCCACAATCGAGGAGGGCCGCCTGCCGCACTCGCTGCACGGCTATTTCCTGCGGGCCGGGCGCTGCGACCTGCCCGTCATCCTCCAGGTCGACCGCGACCGCGACGGCCGCTCCTTCTCGGCCCGCCATGTTGTGGCCATGCAGGAGGGGGAGGTCATCTTCTCCATGCTCGCCTCGTTCCACGCCCAGCGCGAAGGTGGCGAGTTCGACGACGCGCCCCGGCGCGCGCGGCCCGAACCCGAGGATGCCACCACGAGTACCCGTATCCCGCTGATCGAGGTGCGAGAGGTCACGCCCACCGACTTCCTGAAGGGCATCTTCAGCGATTGCATGTGGGTGCGCTCGACCACCCCATTGGGCGACGACCCGTTGCTCCACCGCGCCGGGCTCACCTACCTGTCCGACCTGGGCAGTGGATTTGGCCAGCAGGGCCGGGCGCTGATCGGGCGCGGCGGTCCGAGCATCGACCATGCGATGTGGTTCCAGGACGACATCCGGGCCGACGACTGGGTGCTGCTCGACCTGGTTCCCATCAAGGCCGGCGGGGCCCGGGGCTCGTACCACGGGTCGCTGCGGGACCGGCGCGGCAAGCTCGGCGGCACCATCTACCAGGAGCATCTGCTCATCCCTGGCGCCCTGGAGGACATGTTCGAGCCCTCGGGCCGACCGCGGCCCCGGTGAGGTGATGTGACTGTCGGCTTCGGCTTCGGCTTCGCCTTCGGGTGACTGGGCCTGGGGTGTGGTGCCTCGAGGAGTCAGACAGAAAGTGGGGCGCCATCGGGGCGGTCTCGATGTGCGGCCCTGGTCGAGCGAACTCAGGCCGGAACCGTGGCGGCGGGGAACCGTTCGGCAATCCGTTCCTGACTCACACGCGGTGTCCAGCGATCCTCGTACTCCGACCACACGGTCCGGAGCTTGGGTATCACCTGCGTGGCGAAGAGATCGTTGTTCTGTGCGGCGACCTCCTCGGGCAGATTTCCCATGTGCATGCACGTGATCAGTTGGCCGATGCGGAAATCCGTCACCAGGGCGCGGACACGTTGCTCCACCCGCTCGGGCGTCCCGGCGATGATGTAGCCGAGCTCGTCGTACTCCCAGAAGTCGAGCTCCCCGCGATCGGCCTTCTTCCGCTCTTCCGCGGAGATGACCTGCTGGCGCAGGAGCTGCTGGCGCAGCGACGCCGATGACAGGTAGCCCGGTGGCGTGGCGAACTCCAGCGCGACCGGGTTCTGTCGATAGAAGTACTTCACCGCGTCGGAGTAGAGCGCCTCAGCCTCCCGGTCCGAGTTGGCGCAACAGATCATCTGCGTGAAGGCCATCCGGTTGGGGTTCATATTGTCCCCGTTACGTTCCGTGTACTCCCAGAACGCGTCGACAATGGGGCGAGCGTTCTGCGTTCCGTGGAACGAGAGGTAGCCGTAGCAGTAGTCGAGCGCGTTCACGACGTCCCACGTCTCCACGCTTCCCGACCCCGGAATCCAGATCGGGATCTCCTGCTGCACCGGTCGGGGCCACGGGTTCACGTAGCGGAGCTTGTTGAAGCGTCCGTTGAACGCGAACGGCGCCTCCGCCTTCCAGGCCCGGTGGATCAGCTGACGCGCCTCGTGAAACCGGTCGCGCAGCTCAATCGGAGGCACGCCGTAGACGAACGCCGTGTCCATTGGGGTGCCGAAAACGATCCCAGCGATGATCCGGCCGCCCGACAGGCAGTCGAGCATGGCGATCTCCTCGGCCACCCGTGTCGGTGGGTTGTAGAGAGCCAGGGAGTTGCCGCACAGGGCGATCGCCGCGTTCTCGGTCGTGGTGGCCAGGATGGCCGCGATCAGATTCGGTGACGGGGTCATGGCCAGCGAGGTCTGGTGGTGCTCGTTCAAGAGGAGCGAATCCCAGCCCAATCGGTCGGCGTCCTGCATCAGGCGGAGGTACATGCGGTAGTTCTCCCCGACCTGGGTCGGATCCGCCACGCCGGCCGGCGCGGTGACCCACGAGCTGTGGATGGACGTCCCGTAGTCCTCGGGCAGCTCTGTGTAGTACTGCTGCGCAAACCAGTGGAACCTCATTGCCCTCCTGTCGGCCTCCTCCTTGAGTACCCGCGTGCTCCGAGGCGAGGGCGAGGTCCGCTCGTCCCCACCGCCTCTGAACCCTGCCCACTGCTGGGCTCTCCTTCGAGCGGCTCCGGCGTTCGCCCCTCGCGGGTCGCCCCATTCTGTATACCATCCACACCGTGCGTTTGGTCGAGTGCCCAATCGGGTGGCCGGCAGGGCACCGAGGAGAGGGGTGACCCTGGGGATGATTCACCGCCGCGCCATAGGCCCGTTCGCGGTCGATGTATGGGAGGGTGGCACCGGCAGCCCCCTGCTGTTCCTGCACGGATACGAACGGCATCCGGGAGATGCCGCCTTCCTCCGCCGACTCGCACAACATCACCATGTCTGGGCACCGGAGCAGCCCGGCTACGGCACCTCGGTCGGGGGCGAGCAGATCCACGACATTCTTGACCTCGTGCTGTTCTACCGAGCGCTGATTCGTGATCTCGACGCGGGGCCGGTCGATCTCGTGGGGCATTCGATCGGCGGCATGCTCGCCGCCGAAATTGCCTCGATCGCTCCCGACGTCGTCCGGCGGCTGGTGCTCGTGGACGCCTTCGGACTCTGGCTCGACGAAGAGCCAGCCCTCGACCCGTTCGGGGCGCGGGACGCCGTACTGAAGGCAAAATGGCACGATCCTGTGAACCGACCCAACCCTGAGCCGACCAACTTCGTGCGCGATCCGGACGATGCTCAGGCCGCTTCCCTTTTTCAGGCGCGCAACTACGGGGCGGCCACCCGGATCATGTGGCCCATTGCCGAGCGGGGGCTGCGGCGCCGGATCCGTTACGTGACTGCGCCGACCCTCGTCGTGCACGGCAGTGACGACGGCCTCCTCCCGGTCGGCTACGCCGAGGCGATGGTCCGGCTGATCGAAGGGGCCTCCCTCGTCGTCATCGACCAGGCGGGGCACTACCCCATGCTCGAACAGGAGGACGCGTTCATCGACGCCGTGGAGGCATTCCTCTCAACGTGACCGAGGTCGGGCCGGGCACTCCTCCGACCGCGACAACCCGAGTGACAGCCCGGCCGGTCCGGACCGGCCCTTCCGGCGAGCCGAGGGACAGGCACGCGGGGAGGGACGGCGTCTGGCCGGGTCGAAAAGCCGGGGATTACGGTGGCGCCATGTCGATCGCCATCACCGAAGACCACCGCGCCCTGGGCCAGACGGCTTCAGACTTTCTGGCCAAGCACGATTCCCGGGGCGCCGCCCGGGCCTTGCTCGAGGCCGAGGCAGAGACGCTCCCGCCGTTCTGGGGCGACATGGCCGAGCTGGGGTGGCTGGGCCTCCACCTGCCCGAGGAGCTGGGCGGCTCCGGTTTCGGGCTGCCCGAGCTGGTCGTGGTGGTCGAGGAGCTCGGGCGCGCCGTGACGCCCGGGCCGTTCGTGCCCACCGTGATCGCCAGCGCCGTCATCGACAGCGTGGGCGGCGACGAGTTGCGTCGCCGACTGCTGCCGGGCCTGGCCGACGGGTCGGTCCTCGCCGGCCTCGGTTTGGCGTCGGACATCACGGTCACCGCAGGCAAGGCCGCCGGTTCGGCTCCAGCGGTCCTCGGCGGCGGCCTGGCCCATCTCCTCGTGCTGCCGGCCGGAGACGACGCCATCGTGGTCGACGTCGCTGCGGGTGGTGTCACCGTCGAGACTCCGCTCAACCTCGATCCCACACGGCGCTCGGCTCGGGTCACCCTCGTCGGCGCACCCGCCGAGGTGCTCCCCGGCGGACGGCGGGTCCTGGTCGACCTGGCCCGGCTCGTGGTGGCCGCCGAAGCCGTGGGCGTGGCCACCGAGTGCACCGAGCAGGCGGCCGCCTACGCCAAGGTGCGCCTGCAGTTCGGCCGGCCCATCGCCATGTTCGAGGCGGTCAAGCACCACTGCGCCAACATGCTCGTCGCCGCCGAGCTGGCCACGGCCGACGTGTGGGACGCGGCCCGGGCGGCCGAGGAGGGGGGCGATCAGCTCACCTACACGGCGGCCATGGCGGCCGCGCTGGCGCTGCCGGCGGCCGACGAGTGCGCGCAGCTCAACATCCAGGTCCACGGCGGCATCGGCTTCACCTGGGAGCACGACGCCCACCTGTACCTGCGCCGGGCCACCGCACTCGAGGCCGTGGTCGACGCCGAGGCTGCCGCGCTCGACGTGACCGGTGCCGTGCGGGGCGGGGTGGCACGGGTGCGCACAATCGACCTGCCGCCCGAGGCCGAGCCCATGCGCGACGAGGTACGCGCCTTCGCCGAGCGGGTCAAGGGTCTGGACGCCGAGGCCCAGCGCGAGGCGATGATCGAGACGGGCTACGTCATGCCGCACTGGCCCAGGCCGTGGGGGCGCAACGCTGGCGCGGTCGAGCAGCTGGTGACCGAACAGGAGTTCCGGGCGGCCGGGCTGGCGCGCCCGCAGTACGGCATCACGGGATGGGTCATTTTGACGCTGATTCAACACGCCACCGAGGACCAGGTGGCCCGCTGGGTCCTGCCGGCGCTGCGCCAGGAGGTCATCTGGTGCCAGCTCTTCAGCGAGCCCGACGCCGGGAGCGATGCCGCCGGTATAAAGACGAGGGCCACCAGGGTGGACGGGGGCTGGCTCGTGAACGGGCAGAAAGTGTGGACGAGCGGCGCCCACCTGGCCAGCTTCGGCCTGGCCACCATCCGCACCGACCCCGATGTGCCCAAGCATGACGGCATCACCATGATGGTGATCGACATGCACGCCGAGGGCGTCGAGGTGCGGCCTCTCAAGATGGTGACGGGCCACTCGGAGTTCAACGAGGTCTTCTTCAACGATGTGTTCATCCCCGACGACGACGTGGTGGGGCCGGTCAACGGTGGCTGGACGGTGGCCCGGGCCACGCTCGGCAATGAGTCGGTCTCCATCGGCAGCGGCAGCGGCGGCGGGCGGGGCGGTGGGATGACGCCCGACATGATGGTGGCCGCGTTCGACGTCCACCCCGACCGGCTGCCGGGTGGCGGCGCCCGGGTCGGTCGTTACATCGCCGACTCCGAGGCCATGGCCGTCCTCAACATGCGCAGCGCGCATCGTGCCGTGGTCGGCGGCGGTCCCGGGCCCGAGGGCAACGTGACCAAGCTCGTCCTCTCCGAGCTCGGCCACGAGGCCGCGGCCATCATGGCGGCGCTGGGCGGCCCCGACACCGCGTTCTCCGACGGTATGAACGCCATGACGACGCTCATGGTGCTGATGCACCGCGGGCTCTCCATCGCCGGCGGCACCTCGGAGATCAAGCGCAATCAGATCGGCGAGCGCATCCTCGGGCTGCCGAGGGATCCGCTCATCAACTGAGCGGGCCCGGATGGGCCGGAGTTGGCCCGACCTGACCAGACCTTGGCCAGTCCCGACCCCGCCGCGTTCTCAGTCGGCCCCGCCGAACAACGAGTTCGACGCGTGCCAGTCGACCGAGACGAACCGGTGCGCAATCAGCCACTCGTCGCCCACCGGGACCAACCGGTCGCGGTAACGCCCCACATGATCGACGCCGCTGCGGGTGACGACCAGGAAGTAGCTCGCCACCGTGATCTCGGTGGGCGAGACGGATTCGAAGCGGACGTTGGTGACGTTGTGACGGACGATGTGTTTCGCGCCGGCGCCGGGTGGCGGCGCTGAGTTCGCCGGAGGCGCCGACCCCGCGGGTGGAGCGTCCACCGCAGCCTCCATCTGCGCCTGCAGGCTTCCCGTGTCACCGCTGAAGGTCGCCACAATGGCGGCGCGTCCCACGATCGGCTCGACTCCCCGGATTTCGAGCACGCCGTCCTCACAGAAGGCCGAACCGAATTCCTCGAGCAGGTAGCGGTCACCCGCGTGCGTATAGCGGGCCAGCGTGTCGCGACAACGCTCCCGGGCCACCAGTTCCCACATCTCCATGGCCGTACCCTAGACACCGGCGCCCGCCGGACCCACCCGTACCAAGACCACCGCCCGTAGAGTTCCGGGACATGGCCGACCCCCAAGAGAGCAAAGGAAAGGGCACCGCGGTCTGGCAACTCCTGGTCGGGCCTCCCCGCCCGGCCCTGGGCCGTAACAGCGAAGCCTCGCGCATCACGCCCGTGGAGGGCTTGTCCGCCCTGTCCCTCGACGCCCTGACGTCGGTGGCCTACGGGCCCGAGTCGATCATCCTCGTCCTGGCCGTGGCCGGCGCCGGCGCACTGCATTTGGTGCTGCCCATCACCGTGGCCATCGTCCTGTTGCTGGCCATCCTGGTCTTCTCCTACCGCCAGGTCATCGATGCCTACCCCGGCGGGGGCGGCGCCTACGCCGTGTCCCGGGCCAACCTGGGCGCCCATACCAGCCTGGTGGCCGCCGCCTCGCTCGTGGTCGACTACACGCTGACCGTCGCCGTCTCCATTGCCGCCGGCGTGGCCGGGCTGGCCTCGGCATTCCCCTCGTTGACCGGTGCCACCGTGCCGCTGTGCCTGGGCATCCTCCTGGTCATCACCGTGCTCAACCTGCGCGGGCTGGGTGAGACGGCGCGGGCCTTCCTGCTGCCGACACTGGTCTTCATTGTGGGTCTGCTCGGCATTATCGCCGTCGGCCTCATCCATCCCCTCGGCTTGAACGAGAAGCAGCTCGGCACCTCGCAGCTGCCGACGAGCGGGCTCAAGGTGGTCACCGTCTTCCTCATCCTGCGCGCCTTCTCAGCCGGGTGCAGCGCGTTGACCGGCGTCGAGGCCATTGCCAACGGCGTGCCGCTGTTCCGCGAGCCGCGGGCGGTACGGGCCAAGCGAACCGAAATGCTGCTCGGCGTCATTCTCGGCGCCATGCTCCTCGGCCTGGCCGTGCTGGCCAAGCGCTGGCACATCGGACCCCGGTCGGGGCAGACCGTCCTCAGCCAAATCATGGCCATGGCCGTCGGCCGCAGCTGGATCTACTACATCGTGTCGATCACGATCACCGTCGTGCTGGCCCTGGCGGCCAACACGTCCTTCGGCGGGCTGCCGATCCTCTCGAGCCTGCTGGCCCGCGACAACTACGCCCCGCACCTCTTCGCGCTGCGGGGTGACCGCCAGGTCTTCTCCAACGGGATCGTCGTGCTCTCCCTCATGGCCGCCGTGCTCCTCATCGCCGTTCGCGGCAACACCAACACGCTCATCCCCCTCTTCGCCATCGGCGTCTTCATCGGTTTCACGCTGTCACAGACCGGCCTGGTGGTGCACTGGCGCCGGGAACGTCCACCGGGTTGGCGCCGCCGGGCCATCATCAACGGCACGGGAGCCGTCATCACCGCCATCGCCACCATCGTCTTCCTGGTGTCCAAGTTCACTGAGGGAGCCTGGGTGGTGGTCATCGCCGTCCCGAGCTTCATCCTCCTCTTCGCGCGGATCCACGCCTACTACGACCGGGCGGGCGCCGACCTCCGCATTGACGAGGAACCGCCGAAGCCGGTGGCCAAGCACACCATCGTCATTGTGCCGGTCAACCGCCTGTCCCGCCTGACCGAGCACGCGCTCAGCGAGGCCCGCTCCATGGGTCAGGACGTCATCGCCGTCACCGTGGCTCTCGAGAGTTACGACGAATCGAGCCACGACATCGACCGCCTGCGCCAGCAGTGGAAGGACTGGGACCCCGGCGTCCCGCTGCACGTACTGCACAACGAGTACGCCTCGGTGGTCCAGCCCGTCGTCGAGTTCATCGACGACGTCCGGGAGCGCCATCCCGACGACCAGATCGTCGTGCTGATCCCGGTGGTGCGGCCCGACCGCCGGCGCTACCGAGTGCTACACAACCAGATCGACCTCGTTCTCTCCAGCGCGTTGCGCACACGCACCGACGTGGTGGTGGCCCGAGTCACCATGCCGCTCGAGCCGCCGGACCCGAAGCCGGCCTGACACGCGACGGGAGACGGCGGCTGGGCACCCGGGATGGACGGGCGCCGCCGCCCCGTGACCCGGGTACCCATAGCGCCGACGTCCTAGGTCGTGGCTCCCCCGACGATGTTGGTCACGTGCACGCCCGAACCCGGGACCGAGCCCTCGTACAGCGCGCTCCCGTAGTTGAACAGGCCACCGTCGGCCGCGAAGAGCCAGTAGCCGCCACCCTGGGGGGCGACGCCCATGCCGACCACCGGCTGGTTGAGGCGGAGCGACCCGGCGGAGCCGAAGAAGGCGGCGTCGCCGTAGTTGAAGATGCCGCCGTCGGAGGCCACGAACCAGTAGCCACCGCCGTCCGCCGTGGCGATCATGCCGACAACCGGCTTGTTCAGGTGGATCGCCCCGGTCGAGCCGTAGAAGTGGGCGTCACCGAAGGCGAAGATGCCGCCGTCGGAGGCCACCTCCCAGTAACCGAGGCCGTCCTGCGTGCTGGCGAGGCCGACGATCGGGGCATTCAGGTGCTGGCCGCCCATGGAGCCGTAGAAGTGGGCGTCGCCGAAGTTGAAGATGCCACCGTCGGAGGCCACCTCCCAGTAGCCCCCACCGTCCGGGGTGCTGGCGAGGCCGACGATCGGGGCGTTCAGGTGCTGGCCGCCCATGGAGCCGTGGAACAGGGCGTCGCCGAAGTTGAAGATGCCGCCGTCGGAGGCCACCTCCCAGTAGCCACCGGCGTCCGCTGTGCCGGCCATGGCGACGATCGGGGCGTTCAGGTGCTGGCCGCCCATGGAGCCGTGGAAGCCGGCGTTGCCGTAGTTGAAGATGCCGCCGTCATTGCCGACCATCCAGTACCCCATGGTGGGCGCCGGAGTCGGAGGCGGCGGCGGCGGGGGAGTCGGGGTGACGTACTCGAATGCGCCGATGTCGCAACTCTTTCCCTGCGGGCGAGTGGTGCCGCGGGCGTCGGTCGTCGGGCAGCCGGTGTTCGTTCCGGCGTCGATGGCGGGGCTGCCCGCGGTCAGCGCGCCGGTCAGCACCGAGCCGCCGTTGTTGGCCAGGGCCTGGACCAGTGGATTCATGTTCTGGAGGTCGCCGGTCGCGGTCATGTTGCACGACGCCCCGTTGTCGAGGTTGTGACCCTGCGAGGCGATCGCACCGGCCACCCCGAACCCACAGTTGGTGGTCGCGGTGGTGTTGGCGACAATCGTGTTGAGGAGGGACACGGAATCGCCGCCGGCCACGAAGAGACCGAAGGTGTTGCCGGCCGGACCGGTCATGGTGTTGTTGGCGATCGTGTCGTTGGTGAATACGTTGGGCCCAGTCGAAGCAACGTCGACGCCATAGTTGAAGGCGCCACCCGCGGCCACGGTGGCGGTGGTGTCGTCCACCGTCATGTTGGTGGCGCTGAGCGTCCCGTCGTTGAAGAGTGCGGACCCGTCAGCTTCGGGTGCGGCGCCGCCCGTCACGTTCACCGTCCCCGAACCGAAGGTCACGTCGGTGGCCGTGACCGCGCCGTCGTTGTCGAAGAAGCCGCCCTGGACCTCCTCGTCGGCGGTGAGTGTCGCCCCCGTCGCGTCGACGGTGGTCAGGGTGAGGGTGGTCACGTTGAGAATGTCACCACCGTCGATCACGCCGGCCGCCGTGGTCCCATGGGCCGTGGTGTCGGTGATGGACACGTTGGCCACCGGGGTGGTGCCACCGGCATCGGTGTAGAGAGCGCCGCCCTCGACCAACGGGGCGCTGACCGTGGTGCCGCTGATGGTCAGACCGTTGATTTGGTCTGCGTTGGCCTGGAGGAAGACCGCACCTCCTTCGACAAAGGCGGTGCCCGTCGCGGTGGTCCCGCTCAGGGTGACGTTGTCGTACGTGCCGGCGGTGCCGAAGTCGTAGATCCCACAGCCCTCTGGGTTAGCTCCGGTGCAACTGCTGCCGTTGATCTGTGAATTGCTCACGGTCAGGGTGGCGGTGGAGGGGCTGTCGATTCCTCCACCGAATGCCGCCGCGTTCCCGGTGAACGTGCTGCCCGAAATACTGGCCGACCCGTCTGGGTTGGGCATGTCGATCGCTCCACCGCCCGTAATGTTGGTGGTTCCCGTGGAGCTGTTCGAGTTGAAGGTCGAATTGTCGACCGTCAGCGTGCCATTGTCGAAAATGGCTCCTCCGCCTGCCGACGCCGTGTCGGACGTGAAGGTGGCACTGTCGAGAGTCAGCGCAGCACCAGCCTGCAGCTCGAACCCTCCTCCGAAGCCGTCACCGGTGGTGTGAGTGCCGTTCTCGATGGTCAAGCCGGTGATCTGTACGGACGTCGCTGCCGTGGCGTCCTCGAATACCCCGTCCGTGCCGTTGCCAGTGGCGTTCACCGTGACGCCGGTCCCGTCGATCACCATGGAGTTGGTGATGGGGATGACGCCGGTGGCGGTATTCAGGTTCACCGTGGTGACGCCCGCCGCGAAATTGATGGTGTCGGTGTTGCCCGTGTCGGCATTGGCTGCCGCCACGGCGTCGCGCAGGGTGCAGCCGCCCGCAACTGGCGTCGGGGTGCAGTCGGCGGCGCCGGCGCCGGCATCGCCGGTGTTCGTGACGGTGAAAGTCTGGGCGGCTCCCGCCGGGGCCGACAGAATCGCCGAGCTCAGCGTGAACCCGGCCACCAGCGCGAGGCCGCTGGCCACGCTGACACCGAGGATCGCGATCCGGCTGGCACCGGTTCGAAGGGACGAGATCCGGCGGCCTGACGGCATGAGCATTGCCTCCCGTGTATTCGTATCGTTCAACTACGCCGTTACCCTGCGGTCCTGCCCAATCGCCTGCGGCGACCGCCCGGGCGGCATCGTGAAGCCCTTCGTAGCACCCGCCTCCGGCGCTAGCAAGCCTTCGGCAGCCTTAGATGCGCACGATTGGTGCGAGATAATGGTCCGGCCCACCGTCGACCATCGAGACCGCCCGACACCAGGTACAGACGGGTCTCGCGCTCAACCCCCCTTCCACACCGGATCGCGCTTTTCCATGAATGCCACGGCCCCTTCCTTGGCGTCCTCGGACCCGAAGACCTTGGGCTGCCACTCGGCCGCCAGGGCGCGTGCCTTCTCGAGGTCGGTCGACGCCGTGCGCACCATTTCCTTGGTGGCCTTGAGGGCCAGTGGGCCGTTCCTGGCGATGCGCTCGGCCAACGCCAGGGCGGCGTCGAGCACGCCGGCCTGGGGCACGACTTGGTTGATCAGGCCCAGCGACTGCGCCCGTATGGCGTCGATGGGGTCGCCCGTCAGGGTGAGCTCCAGCGCCACCGCCAGCGGGATACGCGTGCTGATGAACACCCCCCCGCCGGCCGCGAAGAGTCCCCGCTTGACCTCGGGCAGCCCGAACGAGGCCGTCTCGGAGGCCACCACGACGTCGCAGCCCAGGAGCAGCTCGAAGCCGCCCGCCACCGCCGTGGCATTGGCCGCGCCGACAATGGGCACCCCGATTTCGCCACTGGTGAAACGCACGAAGCCCTGCATGCCCTCCTTGCTGCCGCCGACGGTGCCGCCCTCGGCGAAGGCGCGCAGGTCCATGCCGGCACAGAACGCCTTGTCCCCCGTCCCGGTCAACACGACCGCGCGGACGTCCGGGTCGTTCTCCGCCTCGACCATGCCGAGGCCGATGGCCGTCAGGAGCTCTGGATTCAACGAGTTGCGCGCCTCGGGGCGGTTCAGCCGCAGCACCATCACCGCTCCGCGCCGCTCGGTCACGAGCACCGGCTCGGTTGTCGCCTCCGTCTCGCTCATCGGGTCACACCCCTTTCGTCGTCGAAGTGGTCCGCACCGTACCGGCTCAGCGAAAAGGATAAATGAGTATACTCATCCTCGCCCTAGACCGACCAGGAGCATCGACCGACTGGAGGAACCGCCGTGGCTGAACCGAGCGCGCCACCGGCTGCCGCGACAGAACCCGTGATCCTGACGGAGGTCGTCGACCGCGTCGGCACCATCACGCTGAACCGTCCGGAACGCCACAACGCTCTCAACGGCGAGCTCATCGGCGCCCTCGACGCGGCCGTCCGCCAAATGGCCGGCGACGCCGAGGCCAAGGTGGTCGTCCTGACCGGCGCGGGGCGTGGCGACGGCCAGGAGGGCTTCTGCTCGGGGGGCGACGTCAAGGATGGAGCGGGCGGACCCGGGGGGGAGAAGGCGGTGCCGGTCGGCGCCCTCGCGGGCGACCTGGCCCGCCACGACCAGCACGCCGCCATGCTGCTCCACCTGATGCCCAAGCCGACCATCGCCATGGTCGGCGGACCGGCCGTGGGTGCCGGTTGCAGCCTCGCTGCGGCCTGCGATCTCCGTTTCGCCTCCCAGAGCGCGTTGTTCTGGACCAACTTCACCCCGAACGGTCTCACCGGCGACTACGGCGGCACCTTCTTCTGGACCGGGATCGGCGGGACAGCACTGGCCCGCCGGCTCTACCTGCTCAACGAGAGGATCCCGGCGGCGCGGGCGCTCGAGTTCGGCATGGTGCACGCGGTGCTGCCCGCTGGCGAACTACGCCCCTACACCTACGAAATAGCCCGCCAGCTGGCCCAGTTCCCGGCCGCGCTATTGGCGCAGGTCAAGGAGAACCTGAACGAAGCCGAGGAGGCAGTGGACCGCCGACGCTGGCTGTTCGCCCATGAAGCGGAGACGCAGCTCGAGGCCGTTCGGGTGACCCGGAGACGACGCCTCGAGAACGCGGAGACGGCGACGGAGACCGACGCCGCCACTGGCCAGACTCCCGAGACGACCTGAACCCGGCTACGGGTGGGAGCGGGTCACTGACCCTGTCGTCGCCGTGGCATGCACCGTGCTCTGGCCGCCCGAGTGCAGCGCACCGGTGGCGGCGGCCAAGGGGCCACACCACAGGGCGATGGTCCCGGCGACGGCGCACAAAATGCCGGCGGCAACCGTACGTCCCCGAAGACTCGTCATACAGGAAACTATCGCCAGCAAACATTGGGGAACTGATAGGAATTGATAAGAACACGTGAAGAATCCCACGGGGGCCGGAGGCTCTGCCGTGGCGCTCAGTGGTTGGGTAACGCCCCCTTCTGCTCCACCACGATCTCGTGGTGCCGCTCGAGCATCCGTAGTGCCTGGGCGGCCAGGTCCGCCGGCGGCTCGGGCAGCCGCACCGGTCCGTGCGAGCGGCTCGGCAGGGCGACGGTCGCCTTGGCCGGGCAGGTCACCACATCGCGCTGGTTGGTCCCGCGCATCTCGATGTCCACGACACACACCCCGTCCTCCGACCGCTTGTCGACGACCTCGCCTGTCAATACGTGCGTATCCCCCATATAGTTGAACTTGCGTATCTCCGACGACTGCTGCACCAACCAGCCGTCGTCGCCCATCCAATCGGTCATATAGTGCGACAGCCAGCAGTCGCGCATGACGCCGTAGTCGTAGGCCATGGGATTGCCGATGGCCTGGGCCCAGGCCGAGTCCCAGTGCACCCGCTGGGCCACGTCGGGCACCCCGTACTCGTTCTTGACGTAGAAGGGGGCGATGCGTTGGCGGTTCTGGTAGGCGATGCGGTTGGTGCAGGGCTCATAGGGGACGAACCCGTAGCCGCCGGCGTGGAACACGATCATGTCGGTCGTGGTCAGGGGTCCCTTGGCCATGGGCGCCAGGACGTCGCCCACGTGCACGTCCTCCCAGTAGCGCGGCGTCGACCCGCGCACCTCCTCCGCCGCGTAAATGGCGTCGATCCGCTCCATGTCCTCCGCCGTGTAGGTCGCCGGTTCGATGGCGGCGTACTTGCCCTTCTCCCGGGCCGTCTTGCGCTCGGTGTGGATGGCCAGCGTGCGCGAAATGGCCACGATCTCCGCCCGCTGGTTCATCTTCACGCTGGCGTACGTAATGATCAGCGAACGCTCGGCGAACTCGGACTTCTTCTCCACGACCGATTCGGTGCCACCGAACGAGTACAGCGTGTCCCCCGCCAGGAGCGGCCGGAACCACTGCCACGTGCTGCCCGAGACGAACACGTGGATGCCACGAAACGATGGCCGCTTGATCCGCTCCTTGGGCCGGTCTCCGAAGAGGGGCCGGTTGAGCGCGATCGGGATCATGGGTGCCGCGATCTGCCCGCCCCAGCGGGTCGTCGGGCCGTACTCCTCGGTGGCGAACAGCGGGTTGTCGTCGCCGTAGCCCCGGGCAAAGTTGCGCATGGTGTCCGGCGTCACGGTGGTGAGGAACTCGCGGGTGCCCGACGGCGACCAGCGCCCGACGAGTGCCTTGGCCCCCTCGATGTCGTCCTCTTTGAACTGGTAGTCGGTGGCCTTCTCGAACTCTTCCGACGTGGTCGTCATGAGCTCCCCTTCGTCCGCGCCGCGGGCGATCGCGCTGATCAGCCCCTCCTCTGCACCGATAAAGAGTATCCTAAAAGGCGTCGGGCCTGGCCTGCCTTCCATCTTCCCGGCGGTCGGCCCTCCCCCCCATGCGCGTCAGAAGATCGGCGGCGCAGCACCCCGGCCGCGCATCAGCGGCCCATCACCGCATCAGCGCGCCGAGAGCCTCCAGATGGCGGTGCATGCGATGGCGGGCCAGCTCGCGGTCGCCCGACTCGACGGCGGCGGCGATGCCCTCGTGGGTGCGTAGCACCTCGGCCTTGATCTGATGCCGTGCCTTGGGCGCCAGGCGCTCGATCTGATGCAGCCGGCTGAGCCTGATCAAGACGAGCGCGACGAGTAACAGGACCCGGTTCTGTGCCGCCTGGGCCACGGCGGCATGGAGGTCGTGGACGGCCTCGACGAGCTCGACGTCCGTGGCCTGGGCTTCGTGCGAGAGCGCCTCGTGTAGGGCCGCCACGCCGTCGTCGTCGATGCGGGCAGCCGCCAGGTCGGTGATCGCCACCTCGACTCGGGTCCGGAGGTCGGCCAGGTCCGCCAGTTGCATGCCCCGCCGGGCCAGAAAGATGGCCGCCACCTCGGTCACGGCATCGGCGCTGGGCGCCATGACGAACAGTCCGCCGCCGGGCCCCCGTCGCATGCGAGCGATGTGATGGTGTTCGAGCAGGCGGACCGCCTCGCGCAGCAGGGCGCGACTCACCCCCTCGCACTCGATGAGCTCGGGTTCGGTGCCGACCAGATCTCCCGGCGCGAGCCCCTCCGCCACGATCGTCTGGGTGATGCTGCGGGCGACCGCCTCGGCCCCCTTGCCCTGGGCCGACTCGGCCAGCACCACCGAGTCGGGCAGCAGCTGCCGGGTCGACTTCCGGCGGCGGAAGAATTCGGCTTCGGCTTCCAGGTGTTTGTGCATCCGGTTGCGTGCCCGTTCGGCGTCCCCGGCCATGATCGCCTCCGCGATCATGGCGTGCGCGTGGGTCGTCTCCTTGCCGACGGCGCTTCCGAACTTCTGGTAGTCCGGCGAGTAGAGCTGCGCCACCCGGTTGAAGACGTTGACAAAGAGTGCCACTGCCGCGTTGCGGCTGATCTCGGCGACCAGCGTGTGCAGCTCGCGGGGGTCGCTGTCCGGTTCGATGGGTTCGTTGTCGGCGAAGTGCCGCAGGAGCGCCCTGTCGTCCTCGTCGACCCGCTCAACGGCCAGTTCGCACGCGATCCCCTCGAGGATGATACGCGCCTCGAAGATTTCGTCGAGTGTGGCGTCGACACGATGGAGATAGAGCACGACGGCCTCTGTCACCGCACCCATCGTCGGCTCGGTGATCACCAGACCCCCGCCGGGTCCTCTCCTCGTCCGCGCCACCTGTTGGTGTTCGACGAGTCGGACCGCCTCACGAAAAACCGCCCGACTGACCTGGTAGCGCTGCAGCAGGTCGGCTTCGGAACCGAGCACCTCGCCCACGGGCCACCCCAGCGCCATGACGTCCTCGACGATCAGGTCCGCCACCTTGGCCGCACGCTTGGCGTTCGAACCCGCGCCCGGGCGCGGTACATCTCGGGTAGCCGCCGTCGGCATCGGCCAAGGATACCCGGCTCCTCGATCGACTTTCAGCGCCTTGACCTGCTGGTTCACGAATAGAGTGTTCCCAAAGCACGCCAACGGCGCGCCTCGCCGTACAGTGAAAACATGATTTGCGAGCGCGGCAGGCGGCCGTGACGCTCTTGGCGCCGCCGCCCGCCGATCCCGCCCAGGCACCACCGGCGCGACGACCCGGATCGGTCCGGCGCACCTCCACCATGCTGATGTTCTGGCCTGACGGCCTGGGCACCGACCTGCATCTCAAGGGCCGGGCCCGCGACCTGCGCACAACGCTGCACGGCGAGCCCGAGGTCCTCCGCTTCACAGATCTCTATGCCGTCACGGGTCGTGAGCGCGACATCCGGAGCATCCGGGCCGAGCCGGACGTGACGGGACTGCAACAACTGGTCGGCCGCCGGGGTGGGGGCAACCTCAGGTCTTCGATCGCGGAAACGCTGTCCGAAGAAGTGCGGACCGGGACACCCCTGCACCTCCTCCTGGACGACATGGCCGGCTCCACGTTGATCGCGGGCTTTGCCTTCTTCCGCTGGAAGGAAGAAATCCCCGAGATGCGCGAACGCCTCGCCAATGCCCCCAGTCACATCATGCTCGGTATCTGCTCCGGCTTTCGCGAGGGCTCGAGTGCGCTGAACTCCGACGGCACGCTCAAGGGCATCAGCCAGAACACGGCGATACCACCTTCGCTGGGCGATCCCGGCGACGTCCACAGCTGGCACGAGCTCGACCCCCATCCCGAGATCGCCATGCGCCGGGCCCGGCGGATCGACGTCTGGGTGGAGGACGCCATCATCGGCATCGACGCCATGTTCCGGGACAGCTGCTGGAGTCCGGAAGGCAATGAGGAAGTGGTACACGAGTATCAGATCCTCGGCTCGGCCGATCGGTCGACGGGCAGGGTCCTCTCCCTGACTGCGCTTCCCCGGGTGCTGCCCTACGCCGAGTGCCCGGGCGCCGCACCGCACGCCTCTTGGCTGGTGGGCACCGAGCTTCAGACCTTGCGCTCCGAGGTACTCGAGCGCCTCAAGTCCACCGACTGCTGCACCCACCTGAATGACGGCCTACGCTCTCTCGCAGAGGTACCCGTGCTTGCCTCCTCGCTTCCGAGCTGAACGACCCGGCGGTTTGATCCGGCGGGTTCGGACAGGAGCAACGTCATGCCAGAACCACTGCATGACAACAGTGCGGCCTTCGGACCATGAGGGACCCGGAAGGCCGGAAACCTGATGTAGACGCGCACGAGGTCGCGCCAGCGCCTCGATCCGGTCGGCCGCGTCGGTTCGAGGTCGACCAAGAGCTCCAGACCCTCCTCGATGCGGCGCTCGTCGTAATGGAGCGCAACGGGTACAGCGACGCCACCGTCGTCGACATACTCGGCGAGGCGAACCTCTCGACCCGATCGTTCTACCGACATTTCGAGTCCAAGGACCAGCTCCTCTGTGCGCTCTGTAGCCGCGAAGCCGAGGAGGCGGCGGCCAAGCTCGGCGCCAAACTCGACGCTGCCCCCAACCCTCGGGCCGCGCTCGCCGCGTGGATCGACGAGATCCTCAGTTTCGGCCACCACCGGACCAAGTCCAGGCGGGTGTCCGTCCTGGGATCATCCGCTGCCATGAGGGCGGAGGGTTACGCGGAAGAGATCCGACGTGCGGCCGCGTCGATCATGGCGCCCCTCGAGGCACTCCTCGTCGAGGGCGCGACAGACGGGTCGTTCCCGCTGGCCCAACCCGAGATCGACGCGCCGCTGATCCAGTCGGTGGTCTGGGCCGCCGCGGGCTCAACGCGGCCCGGCCGGCGTCACTCTCACACCCGGAGGCGTTACGGCGCGTGCGCTCGTTCTGCGAACGTGCGCTGGGCGTTACGCCTGCTCGGTGAGCGACCAGAGGGCGGGCTCGCCTTCCTCCACTCGCACGACGCCGTCGATCTCGAGCAACCGCAAGTGCGAGACCGTCTCGCCGACTGCCGCTCGACGCATGAACCCGGCGATGTCGTCCCACCGCCGGGACCACTTCATGCGTGAGGCGATGTCCCAGGCGCTCTGTGGGCCTTCCCTCAGGACGGCGATCACCTCGCCGAAACGGTCGCGGTGGTGCTGGCGCAGCTCTTCGAGCCGGCGCGGCAGGTCGGTGAAGCGGTACTCGTGCGCCGGCAGCACCTCCTGGACCTCATACGGCTCGAGCTTGTCGAGAGACTTCAGGTAGTCACCGAGCGGGTTGGCACCCGCCTGGGGGTGGTACGGGATGTTGGGCGTGATGCGGGGCAGCACGTGATCGCCTGAGAGCATGAGTTGGCGGCGGGACTCGTAGAAGCAGAGGTGGCCCGGCGAGTGGCCCGGCGTCCAGATGGCGGTCAGGTCCCACCCGGGCACCTCCGGCTTGGCACCGTCCTCGAGGAGCACGTCGGGGACCACCGGGTCGACCAGCGGCAGGACCGGCATGGCGGCGTTGCGCATCGGGGCCAGCTCTTCGGGCGGCGCGCCCATCCGGCGCAGCGCAGCGGCCACCCGGTCCAGGAGGTCGTCGGGCTCGTCGTAGCGATCGTGGATCAACTCGGCGTCGGCCGGATGCAGGGAGATCCAGGCCCCCGACGCCTCCCGGATGCGGCCGGCAAGGCCGTAATGGTCGGGGTGGATGTGCGTCACCAGCACACCCTGGACGTCGGCTACGTCACACCCGGCGATGGACATGCCGTTCTGCAATGCACCGAATGCGTCGTCGGTGTTCCAGCCGGCGTCGATGAGGTAGGGGCCGTGGTCGGTCTCGAACAGATAGACGAGCACGTATCGCAGCGAGTTGTTCGGCAGCGGCACCGGAATGCTCCACAAGCCGGGGCCGACCTTCTCGACCTCCGGGAAGGGATCGTTCGCGGCGGCGGCGCCCCGGGCGTGCCCGTTCTGGGGGTGGGCGTGCTGGTGCGTGGGGCGCGAGGTCGAGGTCATCTGCTCGTCTCGCCCTTCGGTTCCCGGGGCAGCCCGAGACCGCGCTCGGCAATCATGTTGCGCATGATCTCGTTCGATCCTCCTGCAATGGTGTACGCACGAGCGTAAAGGAAAGCGTCCTGCCAGCGCCCATCCTCATAGGACAGCTCGTCGCCCTCGATCGCCATCGAACGGGCAGCCAGGAGGTCCAGGGCTGTCTCGGCCACCTCGAGGTTCAGCTCACTCCACCAGATCTTCGAGAGCGGGGCGTCGGCTGCGGTGAGCACCCCTCGAGCGGACTTGGTCGCCATGCGCTGGCCCAGGTGGCGCTGGATGCGTGACCGTGCGGCCAGGTCGCCCAGGTGCTGGCGGACGGCGCCGTCCTCGATGGCCGGTGCCCCCCCGCGGCGGTGCCGCCGGGCCACCTCGACCAGACGGCGGATCGGATCGGCACCTCCGTCACCGCCGGCGCCGGAGCGCTCTTCGACCAGGCTGGCGGCGGCCACCTTCCAGCCGGCGCCTGGCGTGCCGATGACGTTGACGGCCGGCACGCGCACCTCGTCGAAGAAGACCTCGTTGAAATCACTCGTGCCGGTCATTTCGCGCAGCGGCCGGACGTCGACGCCGGGACTGTGCATGTCGAGGATGAACGCAGTGATGCCGCCGGCTCCGTCGACGGGCTCGGTGCGCGCCAGCAGGTACCCGAAGTCGGCCCACTGCGCCCAGGTGCTCCACACCTTCTGGCCCACGATGACGTAGTCGCTCCCGTCCCTGACGCCCCGGGTCTTCAAGCCGGTGAGGTCACTGCCGGCGTCCGGTTCGCTGAACAGCTGCGTCCAGATATCGTCCCCGCGCGCCATCCTCGGGAGATAGTGCGTTCTCTGCTCGTCGGTTCCGAAGTGCTTGAGTGCTCCGGCCACCAGCGGGTTCCCGAGGACGGGCCGGATGCCGGCCGCCGCGAGCTCCTGGTCCATGATGCGCTGTTCGTAGGGGTCACCGCGTTCGGTCCGAAAGCGGTCCGACACATACCCGGCGTCATAGACGGCTCGGGCGTAGGTCCGGAGTAACTCCACGTCATCGGCGCGATCGGGTACGCGCATGCCGCTGCGCTGCTTCCAGCGGAGACTCGGCGTGTGTTGGGCCACGAACGCATGGAGCGTGGCGCGGTACTCGTCGTAGGAATCGGGGATGGCCGGAAGCACGACGTCCATGACTCAGGCGACCTCACCCACGGGGGCGGTGCCTTCGACCTGGCGCAAGAGCCGCTCACGATGCCAGGCGCCGTCACCGTAGAGGACCTGGTTGACCTTGGCCCGCCTCAGGTAGAGGTGCACATCGTGCTCCCAGGTGAAGCCGATGCCGCCGTGGAGCTGGAGCGCCTCACCGCAGAGGTGGGCGAAGGCGTCATCGACGTAGGCGCCGGCGGTCGCCACCGCCTGGGGTGCGTCCTCGAGCCCGTCGCCCAGCGCGAGTGCGGCGTACTCCGCGGCGACGCGCATGGCCTCGAGCTCGACCTGCAGGTTGGCCAACCTGTGCTTGATGGCCTGGAAGCTGCCTATGGTGCGGCCGAACTGGACCCGCTTCCTGGCGTACTCGACCGTCGACTCGAACACGGCGTCGGCGGCACCGACCGACTCGCCGGCTTGGAGCACCGTGGCGAGGCCCAGGCAGTGTTCCACGGTGCCCCAGCCGCACCGGAGCTCGCTCTCCGTCCGTGCGCTGACCCGCTCGAACGTGATCTCGCTGAAGCGGCGGGTGAGATCGAGGCCGGACACCGGGCGCACCGTCACGCCGGGCGCGTGTCCGGGCACCAGGACGTTGCGCATCTCACCGTCCGGGGTCCGGGCGACGACCAGGAAGAGGCCGGCGTTGCCTCCGGCGTGCACGTACCGTGCCGTGCCGTCGAGGCACCAGCCGCCGCCATCAGGTGTCGCCAGTACTTCGACGGCGTGGGGCTCGGGCGACCCGTCGCCGCTGAGGCACCAGGCCGCGGTCGTCTCGCCCCGAACGAGGCGGGGCAGATGTTCCTTGGCCTGCTCCTCGGTGCCGAAGCGGGCGATGGCGTCGGCCACCACGTTGGTCGGAACGAATGGTCCGGAATGGAGCTCCCGGCCCAGCTCTTCGGCCAGCACGATCATGTCCACCAGGGGCTGGTCGGTGACGCTGCCACCCTCGTAGCCCGGCGCGATCAACATGGCGGTCCAGCCCAGCTCGGCCGCCCGGCGCCAGACGGCCTCGTCGAAGACGTCGGGCTCCTCGAGCTGGCGGCGGAGGCGGCCGAGCGACTGGTGCTCGGCCAGGAAGCGGCGCGTCGTGGCGCGCAACAACTCCTGATCCTCGTTGAAGCCGAAGTCCATCCCCTAAAGCATCCCGCACGGAGCCGGGGCCGGGGCCATCAGACGTTGCGCTCGGCGGCGGCCCAGTACTCGTCTCGCAGAAGACGCTTGTAGATCTTCCCGGTGTCGGTGCGGGGCAGCCGGTCCCGGAAGTCCACCGAACGCGGGCACTTGTAGTGGGCGAGGTGCGCCCGGCAGTGGGCGATGAGCTCGTCGGCCAGGAGGTCGCTCGGCTCCAGGTCCGCGACGACCTCCACGATCGCTTTGACGCGCTCACCCCATTCGGGGTCCGGTACACCGATGACGGCCACGTCACCGACGGCGGGGTGGGACGTCAGCACCCCTTCCGCCTCGGCGGGATAGATGTTGACGCCGCCACTGATGATCATGTCCTTGGCCCGATCCCGGATGAAGAGGTAGCCGTCCTCGTCGAGGTACCCCACGTCACCCAGCGTGAAGGCGGCACCGCGACGAACGGACGCCGTCAACTGCGGGTCGTCCTTGTAGACGAAGGTGCCGCCGCGCTCGGGTTCGAGATACACGCCACCGAGTTCGTTGGGGCCGAGCTCGATCCCCTCGTCGTTGAGGATCTTCACGTTCATACCCTTGACCGAGCGCCCGACCGTGCCGGGCTTCTCGAGCCAACGGTGGGGCTTGGCGATCGTCGCCGCGCCCTCCATGCCGCCGTATGTCTCCCAGATGACGGGGCCCCACCAGTCCAGCATCTGCCTCTTCACTTCGAGCGGGCAGGGTGCGGCGGAGTGCACGATGACCTCCAGGCTGGAGACGTCGTAGCCGCCCTTCACCTCCAATGGAAGCCGGAGAAGGCGAACGAACTGGGTAGGGACCATGTAGCCCGTGGTGACCCTGTGCTCGTCGATGATGGCCAAGGTTTCTTCCGGGTCGAACTTGCCCTGGATGGCGAGCGCCTGGCCGACGTTGAGCGCACCGAGATAGAAGCCCTGACACCCGCCATGGTGCATGCCGGCCGACGCCAGGTGGACACCGGTCAGCGGCTGGAATTGGAAGGCGCGCCCGAAGAGTGTCGAGGCGTCGGCCGCCAAGGTGGGATCGATCTTGCGTCCGGCGCCGGGGCGGACGACCGCCTTGGGCTGACCCGTGGTACCGGACGAATACGCGATGGGCACACCGAGCTGGCGATCCGGCGGCTCGGTCGTCGGTTGGCCGTCGAGCAGCGTCTCGACGTTCACGAAGCCAGGGATGTCACCACCGACGGCGACGCGCAGCTTGATGGACGCAGCCTGAGACATTTGGTCCACCTGGTCGACGAAATCGTGGTGGAGAACGATGGCGGCCGCACCGGAGTGCTCGACGACGCGCTGGATCTCGGCTCCGGAGAGGGCCGGATTGAGCGATATGGACTGGTAGCCCCCCTCCTGCGCCGCCAGCTGCCACACGACGATATCGACGTCGTTCGGCAGGGCGTAGGCGAAAATGTCACCTGCCACGAGGTTCTGTGACCGCAGGCTGTGCACCACCTGGTGGGCGCGGCCGGCCAGCTCCGCAAAATTCAGGGTCCGGCCCGAGGGGGAGGCCACGACGGCCGGCTGACCTGGAAATTCGGTAGCGATGTTCCAGACACCGAGGGGTCGGTCCCAGGGGTGCTTCATCGGGAATAGAGTATACCAATAATGACTTTTACCCGTCTCAGCAGGGACGGCCCGACGGGGCCGGGGGTCACCGGGACGGATTGCTGGGTCTTCGACGTCGACGGCTGCCTGGTCGACTCGCTGACCGGATCGTCGCTGCGACCGGGGGCACGGGACCTGCTGGCGCACCTGGCCGGCCGAGGTGCCTGGGTGATCCTGTGGAGTGCCGGCGGGGACGAATACGCCCGGGCCCGGGCTGAGCAGTTCGAGCTGGACGACTTCGTCGACACCTTCCACGCCAAAGCGGAGCGCGACCGGGACGGCCATTACGTCACGGCTCATCTCGGGGTCGAGCCCGGACACGTCGTCTTCGTCGACGACCGGCCCGAGGACCTGGCCGGCGACCTCGACGTGCGGGCCGTGTCGCCCTACCTGGCGGACGATCGTCACGACCGCGGCCTCGAAGAGGTGGCCAGGAGTGCGGCTGAGAGTGAGGGAAACGCCCGGAACGCCGGGAAGGCCCGAAACGCCGAGGGCGCCGCGAGTGACCGCGGGGTCCGGCCGCCGAGCCGACCCCCACGCGACCGGGGCGGCGAGCACTAACCAAGGGAGACTCGATCACGAGATCGAGGAGACAGATCGGGGGGAACCATGGCCGGCCCGTTGGATGGAGTCCGTGTCGTCGAAGTGGCCAACTGGATGTTCGTGCCCGCGGCCGGAGCGGTGCTGGCAGATCTGGGCGCGGACGTGATCAAGATCGAGCCGCCCACCGGTGACCCCCAGCGCGCGCTTCTCAACATGCTGAACCTCCGCGGCGGTGGGCCGAACCCGTTCATCGAGATCCCCAACCGGGGAAAGCGCAGCGTGACGTGCGACCTGTCGACCGAGGCCGGTCAGCGTGCGCTGGCCGCCATCGTGGCCACGGCGGACGTGTTCGTGACGTCCAACCTGGCACCGGTGCGTCGGAAGCTGCGCATCGAGGTCGAGGATGTGCGCGCCGCCAACCCCGACATCATCTACGTGCGCGGGACCGGCTGGGGCAACGAGGGGCCGATGGCGGACGTGGGCGGGTACGACCTGGCCTGCGGCTGGGCCACCAGCGGCATGGCATTCAAAATGACGAAGGACGGCATTGAGCCGTTGCCGCAGCCCCCCGCGTTCTTCGACCTACAGGGCGCCAACACCATTGCCGGAGCGATCGGGTTCGCACTGTTCAAGCGGGTCAACACCGGGGAGACCTCGGTGGTCGACGTGTCACTGATGCACGTGGGGATGTGGGCGCTGGCGCCGGACATTGTGGGGGCGCCCTATTCGGGGGACGTGGCCTCCTACGGAGACCGCCGCCAGGCGCCCAACCCGCTGGTAAATGGTTACGCCACCAAGGACGGCCGCTGGGTCTATTTCGTCTGCCTGCAGTCGGACCGCTTCTGGGCGGAGTTGTGCACCCTGCTGGGACGCCCCGACCTGATCGACGACGAGCGCTATGTGGACTCGCGGGCGCGTTACGAACACCGCGAGGCGCTGGTCGACGAGCTCGACTCCATCTTCATTGAGCTCACTCTGGACGACCTTCGCTCCAGGCTCGAAGGGTTCAGCGGCGTGTGGGCGCCGGTGCTGCGACCCTCCGAGCTGCACAGTCACCCCCAGCCGGAGGCCAACGGCTTCCTGCCGCCGGTCACGACGGCGGACGGCTCGTCCTCGTATCGCATCGTGGCGGCCCCGGCCCACTTCTCCGGGCACGTCACAGCGCCGCCGGGGCCGGCACCCGAGGTGGGCCAGCACACCGAGGAGGTCCTGCTCGAGGCGGGGTTGGATTGGGACGCCATTTCGGCGTTGCGTGAGGGAGGCGGGCTGGGCTGACCGCGAACGCGGGCACGGGCGTCTGACACGCATGAGGTGTGACGGCGCCGGCCGAGCCGGACGCTCCACTCGGTCTCGCTCGATCTCCGTCGCTCTACGACGTGACCTCGTCGACCAGGCCCCATGCCCGCGCGGTGACCACGTCGATGGAGCTGCCAGAGAAGGCCAACCATGCGGTGCGCAACCGCCCGATGCGCCGGGGCAGGCTGACCGTCCCGCCGGCGCCGGGGACGAGCCCCAGACCGATTTCGGGCAGGGCGATCTGCGTGTCGGCGGCTGCGACAACGTGGTCGGTGAAGGCCGCTAGCTCGATGCCCGAGCCCACCGTGGCGCCGTGGATGTACGTGGTCGTGGGCTTGGCCAGGCGCGCCAGCATGCGACCAATGTGGCGCTCGAGCCGGACGACGTGGGCGGTGGCCGGGTCCGGCCTCGTGCCGAACTCGTTGAGGTCGCCACCGGCGCAGAAAGCGCGCCCCTCGCCGCGCAGCTCGACGCGTCGGATGTCGGGGTCGCCGGCGGCGAGGGCGAGGGTCTCGGCCAGCTCGTCGCGCATGAGGGCGTCGAGGGCGTTGAGGCGGTCGGCTCGGGTCAGGGTGACGAGGAGGGTGGCACCGTCGCGCTCGGCCCGCACCCGGGGGGCGTCGTCGGTGTCGGCCCGCGACGGGCGGCGCGCGGCGCGCCAGGCTTCGAACTCCGGCCCCGCCTGTAACACCGAGTAAGCGGCCGACTCGGCCACCAGGCCGTCGTCGGGCGTGCGCCGGGGCTGGCCGCGCAGGAGCAGAGCGAGCGTGGCGCCGGCGATCGGGTGCGCCTCGAGATTGGCCACCATGGCATCGAGCACGGGGTCGCCCTCGGGCGCGGTGACGTCGCACAGCTCGAGCCAACGCTCGTCCACGTCGCCCCGGGTGACGCCGAGCACGACGAAGGGCAGGCTGGTCAGGCGGTCGACCAGTCCTTCGGGGGGTGGGGTGGCGCCGGCCAGTGAGACCAGGACGGCGCCGCTGCGCTCGGATGCGATCGGGCTGCTCAGCTCGTCGAGGAGCGCGTCGGCGCTGAGAAGGTCGAGGATGCGCGAGACGTTACCCTGCGCATCATGGTGGACCCACAGGTGCAGCGCTGGGCCGCGAGCGGTGCCATGGCGTTGACCGGCTGGCCGGCGCGACAGCCACTCGGGCCACCGGAAGGCCTGGTCGCCGGCATCGAGCGGTTGGCGCGGTCGTTCCCCGGCCTGGACGCGCTCGCGCTGCTCGGCGAGCGCGCCGCGCTCATGGGTTTGTGGCGCAGGGGCACGACGAGTTGTGGCGGCAGTTGCCGCCTGTTGCCGGCGGCGGACGGGCGGTGGCTTGCCGTGTCGCTGCCCCGCGCCGAGGACCGGGACCTGGTGCCGGCGTGGCTCTCCCTCGACGCCATGCCGCCGACCGAGCCGGCGGCATGGGCTGCGGTAGGGCACGCACTGCGCCAGGCCCCCGCTGACGGCGGCGCTGACGGCGCTCACCCCGACGCCGACGCCATGGTCGACCGAGCGGTCCTGCTCGGGCTCCCGGTGGCGCGCGTCGGCGAGATGACCGGACCGGCCGTCGTCACGACCCCTCTGGGCCAGGCGCCGTCCCGCGACCCGCGCCAGGTCGTGGTGGCCGACCTCTCGGGGCTCTGGGCCGGGCCGCTGTGCGGGGACCTGTTGGCTCGCGCGGGGGCCGACGTGGTCAAGGTCGAGTCGACGACCCGCCCCGACGGCGCCCGGCGTGGTCCCCGGGACTTCTTCGACCTGCTGAACGGCCGCAAGCGATCGGTCGCGCTCGACTTCGCAGACACCTCCGACCGGAGGCGGCTCCATCGCCTGGTGGCGTCGGTCGACGTCGTCATCGAGGCGAGCCGGCCCCGGGCGCTCGAGCAGTTGGGTATCGACGCCGCCGGCCTCGTCGCCGGGGACGGTCCGCAGGTGTGGGTCTCGATCACCGGCTACGGGCGCCGTGGTGCGGGGCCGGGACGCGTCGGTTTCGGGGACGATGCCGCCGCGGGCGGCGGGCTGGTCGTCTGGACGGATTCGACCCCGGCGTTCTGCGCCGACGCCGTGGCCGATCCGCTGACCGGCTTGACCGCGGCCCACGCCTGCCTCGAGGCGCTCACCCGCGGCGGGCGCTGGCTGCTCGATGTGTCGCTGGCCGGGGTGGCCGCGGGGTTGGCCGGCCCGACCTTGCCGGTGGCCCCCGACGTCGAGGTCGACGTGGCCGAACCGCGGGCGCGCCGACCCGAGGCTGCCGCACCGGCAATGGGCGCCGACACGGCGCAGGTGCTGGCCCAACTCGTTCCGGGCATTTGACGCCCGTCGCTGCGACCCGGCAGCCGAAGGAATTGCCCGCCTCTCTCGAATCGACCAGGCTGCTCGGGCTCTCAGGCGGCGGCCCGAGACAGTCGAAGGGGAGGTCCACGTTGGCAGACATCATGCAGGGCGTCCGCATCCTGGAGGTGGCCGAGCACACCTTCGTGCCGGCGGCGTCGGCCATCCTGGCCGACTGGGGCGCCGAGGTCATCAAGATCGAGCACCCCGAGCGGGGTGACGCCATGCGTGGGCTGGCCTCGAGCGGCGTCATGCCCTCCATGGGCGCCGTGCACGTCCTGCTCGAGCACTCCAACCGCGGCAAGAAGAGCATCGGCATCGACCTCAGCACCGAGCAGGGGCTCGACCTCATCTACCGGCTCGCCGCCACCAGCGACGTGTTCCTGACCAACAAGCTGCCCGCCGTCCGCAAGAAGCTCCGCATCGAGCCCGACGACATCCGCGCCCACAACCCGCACATCATCTACGTCTCGGGGACCGGTGCCGGCGAGCGCGGCCCCGATGCCGACAAGGGTGGCTACGACTTCCTGAGCTACTGGTGCCGGGCCTCGAGCGCCATGGGGACCACACCGACCGACGTCGACTATCTGGCCGGCCAACCCGGCCCGGGCTACGGCGACTCCATCGGCGGCATGACCATCGCCGGCGGCATCCTCGGCGCGCTGTTCCATCGCGAACGGACGGGCGAGGCCCTGCCGGTGGACGTCTCCCTGCTCGGCGTCGGCATGTGGGCCATGAGCCCGGCCATCGCGCTGTCACTCCAACTCGACTTCCCGTGGCGTCCGGGCCCGAGCAGCGGTGGGGGCGCCGGGCCGGCCAACCCGCTCGTCGGCACATACCGCACCGAGGACGGCAAGTTCCTGGCCTTCTCGTGCCTGCAGGGCTTCAAGTACTGGCCCGGCGCCTGCCGCGCCATCGGGCGCGACGACCTCATCACGGACGAACGTTTCTCGTCCCACGAGTCGCTGGCGGCCAATGCGGGCGAGGCCCGCAAAATCCTGGCCGAGGTCTTCCGGGCGGCGCCCCTGCGCGAATGGCGCGAACGCCTCGACCCCTTCGAGGGCCAGTGGGCGGTGGCGCAGGACACCCTGGAGGTCACGGCGGACCCTCAGGTCGCAGCGAACGGCTACCTCGGCGAGGCGGTGACCCCCGAGGGCGTGCCCTTCACGCTGGTGACGACGCCGGTGCAGTTCGCCGGCGAGCCGGCGCCGCCCAAGCGCGGGCCCGAGTTCAACGAGCACTGCGAGGAGATCCTGGCCAGCATCGGCTGCGGGACGGACGAAATGCTCGAGCTCAAGGTGGCGGGCGTCGTGGCTTGAGCACGCATCGCCACACTTTTCGCCCCGGCGACCGTCCAGCCGCCGACCGACCCACCCCGTACGTCGTCCACCACGGCCGCAACCGCAACTTCACGGGCGGCAGGGTGCCGTAGACGAGCACGGCCCGGCCACGGGGCAGGCAGCGAAGCTCCTCGGGCGGCAGCAGCCGCCGCGGCCCCGTGGAGGAAGTGGTCGAGCGGGCACCTCTCGGGTCCCGGGTCACCGAGGGCATCGTGACCTCCTCGTCGCCGATGAGGCGGCTGGCGTACTCGAGCGTGTCGGGGTCGGCGATGCCGGGCAGGAACAGCTTCGCTCTGTGGTTGTTCAGCACGGTCGGTGCCCGGGCGCCGTAACGGCCCTTGACCTGGGCCAGGTCCTGCCACACCGTCACGATCTGGATCCCGTGCGACGCGCAGGTGGCGGCCAGCCCGTCGAGCTCGGGCAACGGGGCGATGTGAGCCGCCTCGTCGAGCACCACCAGCAGCGGAGGGTCAAGGGGCCGGCCCGACCTCGTCGCCCGGTCGAACGCGTACGAAAGGACCTGCTGGGTCAACGCGGTGAAGTACCCGCGCAGCCGCCGCTGGTCGTGCGCCGGGGCGCAGAGGTAGAGCGTGTGCGAGCCGCCCAACAGATGCCGCGGCTCGAACGGAGCGCCGACGGCCGGCCGCACCGGCGCGTGGGCGAAGGGCGCCAGGACGGTCTCCGCCGTCGTGTACACCGAGCTGCGCGTGCGCTCGTCGCGACACCAGGTGGCCCGCGCCGCATCCATGGCCTCCTCCGGCGCCCCCTCCTCCAGAATTGTCGCCACCTCGCCCACCTCCTGCGTGTCGACCCAGCGGATGACGTCGCCCACGCTCCGGTGGTCGCGCGCCGCCGCCAGCAGCAGCGGAGCCAGCAGCTTGGCCGCCGTGGCGTACCAGAAGTCGCCGTCGGCCGTGGTGCCGTCCGCCTTGGCCGCCTCGCAGAGGTCGGCGGCGACGCGGCACGCATGGCGCCAGTCGGTGCACCCCGGCAGCGGTGACCACGAGCTGGCCGGAGCACCGGTGCAGCCGGTGGGGTCGATGCACCAGACCTGGCCCCTCCGCTGGCACGCCGACCGCGTGGCGCGCAGCAGGTCGCTCTTCACGCTGGCGGCCACCACCGGGCCGCGCCACCCGAGGATGGCCGGAACGGCCAAGCTCGTCGTCTTGCCGCTCTGAGTCGGGCCGACCACGACCAGCGACTGCGCCGGCTCGGTGGCCACGCCCACTCCGCGGCGACAGGACCCCGAGGAGCAGTCGGCCCGCCGGTGGCGTCGGCCTGGCCGGCACGACCAACGAACGCAGGTCACGCCGCCGGCCCCAGCGGGCGCCGCGTCGAGCACCACCGGAGCCGCCGCGCCGCCGTCAGCAGCCGAGCACCGTCCCGGTACGACATCCCGGCCACCAGCGCGCCGCCGAGCGCCACCGGCAGCACGACTGCGGCGACACCGCTCACCGCGGTTCGCCACCCGCCATGGCCGCGTCCGTGTCGACGATCCGGCGCTCCATCGCGCTGAGCCGGTGCTGCACCAGGAAGGAACGCTGGCCCACCTTCCACAGCGCGACGCCGCGCCGGAGCTGCGGCAGCAGTTCGGTCTCGGTGGCCGACAGCGACAAGAGCTCCGACGCGGCCTCCAGCTCGCCCGGCGCCTGCGCGTACACCACCCGCGTCTCGGAGTCGGCCAGAAGGCCCTGGGCCAGCGCCACCTGCTCGGAGTCCGACGCCCCCACCGAGCGCAGGTCCGAGACCCGGTGCAGGACGGCGACGTTGGAGACGCCAAATGCACGGGACAGCTTCCACGACGACTGCAGCCAGCGGGCCACGCCGAGGTTGGAGAGGATGGCCCAGGCCTCGTCGACCACCAGGAAGAACCGTCCCCGTCCCCCGCCGGCCATCGACCCACCCGCCACGGCGGTGCGGGCCAGGGCCGCCTGCAACCAGGCGGTGGCGCACGCCATCAGCACCCCGAGCGCGGTGGACGAGTACAGCGCGGACAGGTCGAGCACCACCAGGGGCGCGGAGAGGTCGAGCCCGGGCGTCGTCGGCCCGTCGAACATGCCGCACAGGTCGCCGTGCACCAGCCGTCGGAGCTCGAGGGCCACGTCTCGCCCGTCCTCGAGCAGGTCGCGCCGCTCGGTGCGCAACGAGCGGGCCGCGTCGGCGCTCGGCGAGAGCAGCGCCTCGACCACCATGGGGACCGTCGGCACCCTCTGGTCGTGACAGGCGTCGACCAGCGCCACCCCCAGCGCGGCGCGCTCGCGGGGCACCAGGTCACGACCGAGACAGGCGCTGGCCAGGGACGACAACAGCTCCGTCCGACGTCGAGCCGTGGCGTCCTGGCCCAGGTCGGCCACCCCGCTCACGAGGGCATCCGGACCCGGGTCGAGCGGGTTCAGCCGCACCCCGCCGCCGGGCCGCAGCGCCACCGGGCGCACGCCCCAGGCGTCGGCCAGGTCGCCGTACTCGCCCTTGGGGTCGACCACCCAGGCGCGACGTCCGAAGACGGCCTGGCGCCACAGGAAGGTCTTGACGAACGAGCTCTTGCCGCGGCCGATCTGCCCGAAAACGACCATGTTCGGGTTGGACACGGTGCCCGAGGCGTAGAGCTCGAAGGGGTCGAAGACGAAGGAACCGCCCAACAGGTCGTCGCCGATCACCACGCCGCGCTGGCCCAGGCCGGCTTCGGCAATGAACGGGTAGGCCGCCCCCAGGTTGCGCGTCGTCACCTGGTGGGCCGGCATCCGCGGCTGTCGCTCTCTCACAGACGGTGAACGGTCGCGGACGGCGCCGCCGGATCACCGGCGCGCCAACACGCCTCCGTTACCTTGACGGGTGACCGGGACCACCGGCGGTCGCGGGGAAGGTGGAGCCATGATGAGCGAGACCGAACATCCGCCCCAGTCCCTGGTGGTGACCCTGGCCGCCCTCACCGTGGCGGGCGGTTTGCTCGATGCCGTCAGCTTTCTCGGCCTCGGTCACGTCTTCGTCAACAACATGACCGGCAACGTCATTCTGATCGGGTTCGCCGCCGCCGGAGCGCCCGGCTTCTCCTTCACGGCCAGCCTCACCGCGCTGGGCACTTTCCTGGCCGGCGCCGTGATCGGTGGCCGCATGGTCCGGCACGTCGAATCGCACCGGCGGCTGATGCTGATGGCCATGGTCGTCGAGACCGTGCTCGTCACCGTCGCCGCTCTGGTAGCCGCCACCGTTTCCGACGTCGGCGTCGGGTGGCCGCGCTTCACCGTCATCGCGCTTCTGGCGTTCTCCCTCGGGGTGCGCTACACCGCGGTGCGGCGCATGGGCGTCCCCGATATCACCACATCCGTCCTCACCACCACGTTGACCGCCCTGGCCTCCGACTCCTCGTTCGCCGGCGGCAACAACGACAACGCCGTTCAGCGCAGCACGTCCGTCGTGTGCATGTTCGGTGGCGCCCTGGTCGGCGCCCTGCTCGTGCTGCACGTCGGTGCCGTGTGGTCGCTCGGGGCCGCCGCCGCCATCGTCGCGGCCACGGCCGGCTTCTACGCCCGCCAGGCGCCACTCCGAAACCGCCTGCCGAGGTAGCGCAGCGCCGGTCGCGGCCTCGACGGAAAGCCGCCACTGCTCGGCCTCGGGGACGATCTCGTCGCGGCCGCGGGGGCCGGTCGTCGTTCAGACCGGTCGCCCATCCTCGAGATAGACGCATTCACCCACTGCCGCTGCCAGCGCGGCGCCGACCCGGCGCCGTAACGGCCCGCTCAGCAGCTCGAGCGCCTCCGCAGGCATGACGAGGCGGTGTTCGGAGAGCTCTTCTTCCTGCAGGGCGATCGACTGCAACTCGGTCTCTGCAAGGACCCCACAGTCGAAGAGGAAGCGCATGCCCCCGGGCTTGGACGGCCTCGGCCGCAGGAAGTCGACCACGGCCAGCCGGCCCGTGGCGATCTGCAGGCCCACCTCCTCGAGCACCTCGCGTCGGCAGGCCTCCCATGGTGACTCGCCGTCGGCCTCCATGATGCCGCCCGGGATCGACCAATGAGCCTTGTAGGTGGGGTTGACGACGAGAAGCCGACCCTCCCCGTCGAAGATGAGGGCGCCCGCCGAAGCCGGGATCCGCGGCAGGACGAACGTCTGCTCGTCCGTCACTCGCCCCCCTTCGGACCCTGCCGCCTCGAGCGCCGCGACGTCGAGCGTTGTGGCATCACGCGATGCCCAACCGTGCCAGCTGTTCGCCCGGGGCCTCAATCTTCTGCAGAGCGGACCGCAGGAGCTCAATCATGTCGGCCTCCACCGGCGAGCCCACGAGGTTCTCGTCCTCGCCCGGGTCATCGCGCAGGTCGAACAGGAAGTGGCGGTCGACCACGTTGCCCCCGACCCAGTAGGGCAGGCGGTCGCCCGGCTCGAAGGGCTGGCGGATCACCGGCACCTCCGACCCCGGCATGAAATCCAACCGGGCCCGCCGGTCCGGCGGCGGCAAACGCCCCGCGTCCTCCAGGCCGTGCACCGGCATGGTCGACCACCGGTTGGACCACATCGACAGCGGGAAGTTCGACCCGGCCGCCCCGCGGGCGTACTTGTGGCGCCCGTCGGTGACCTGCACCCAGTTCCCGTAGACGCCGCCGACGGCCCACTCGCGGACCGAGGGCACCTCCCCGCGCACCAGGGGCAGCACCGACATGCCATGACCGCCGCCCACGCCGCCACCGCCACCGCTGCCGCCCGCCGGCACCCCGAACACGTCGGCGATGGTGGCGTGCAGGTCCACGTTCGTCGTCAGCGCCCCGCACTCGGAGCCGCCGCCCGCTCCGGGCCACGACACCAGCAGCGGAATATGGCCCAGCGTCTCGTACTGGGGAACACCGGGCTTGCCCCAGATGTCCTTCTCCCCGAGATAGTGCCCATGGTCCGTGCAGACGATCACCGCCGTCGACTCCCACAGTCCCCGCTCCGTCAACGCCGAGAACACCTCGCCGACCCAGTGGTCGATCATGGAGAGCTTGGCGCCGTAGTTGGCCCGCAATTGCCGCCCCTCGCGCTCGCTCAACCGCCCGGCCCCCACCGCCCCCACGTCGTAGGGGGGCCAGATCAGTAACTCGCCCTCCCAGCCGGGGTCGTAACGCCCCGCCCACGGCGCCGGCGTGTCGAACGGCTCGTGCGGGTCGAACTCGTCCACGAACAAGAGGAAGGGTGCCGCCCCGGCGTCGGGGGCGGGTGCCCCCCGGCGCAGCCAGTCGGCCGCCGTGCGCATCACCCGCGGTCCCGGGTAGTCCTGCTCCTCGCGGAAGAAGGTGCGCGAGCGGTCGTAGGCCCGGTCGGCCGCGCCGGCCCAACCGAGCCGGTCCCGCCAGTACCAGCCGCCGCCCCGCGCCGGCAGCGCCGGTGCGCCGACGTGGCTCGGGTCGCTGTAGGTGCGCCACGGGTCGCCCTCGTGCCCGCGCACGTAGTCCCACGCCGAGAAGTCGGTGTGGTAGTTCTCGCCCCCGGTCTCGAAGAGGTGCGGGTGGTCCGACACCAACATGGTGGTCACGCCGGCCCGCCGCAGCCGCGCCGTGATCGGCTCCTCCCACACCTCAATGGAGCCCCACGGTCGCCACAGGAAGTCGAGCGACCCGCACAGGATGTCGTGGCGCGCCGGCATGCACGGCAGCGAGCCCGTCACGTGCGACGTGAAGCGGACGGCCCGCTCGGCGGCGAAGCGGTCGAGGTTGGGCGTCTCGAACTCCGTCCCCCCGTAGCACCCGAGCATGTGGCGGTTCAGGCTGTCGAGCAGCAGGACGACCACGTTGGTGGGGCCGCCGCGCCCGCCGGCCGGCCCGGCCGCGGCGGATGTCTCGTCGGCGACGCCGGGCCCGGGCGGCATGGCCCGCCATGGTAGGGGCAGCCGTCAGCGCAGGCCGGCGCCGCTCGGTGTCGGCCAGGTCCGAGTCTGACCACCCGAAGGGCTGGGACCGCAGTCCTCGCTTTGCGGCGGCTGCTTCACTAGGTTGCACACGAAGTGCAAATTGCCGACCAAGGAGGCGCAATGCGCTCGCTGCTTCGTACCGGTGCCCTCGGCTGTGCCCTCGCCCTGGCCGCCCTTCCGCTGGCGATCGACGGCGGGGGACCCGTGGCCGGCGCCACCTACACCTCGCCGGCCACGGTCAGCGCGTCGAGCTGGAGCACCATGGCGAACACGGTGACCGCGCCTGGGGCCGGCTCGGAAGCCGGCGCCGTTTCCTGCGTGACCTCGGTGTTCTGCGTTGCGGTCACCGGCAATGGCGGTCAGGACGCCGGCTATTACGGTGGACAGAGCTACGCTGAACTCTGGAACGGCACGACTTGGTCCCCCATGACGCTGCCGACCGTGCCTGGCGCGTCCACGACGACGCTGATCGGTGTCTCCTGTGTGACGACTTCGTACTGCGTCGCCGTGGGTCAGGCGACCGGGCCCGAGGCCCTCATTGAACAGTGGAACGGAACGATCTGGACCGTCGTCACGACAAGCCTCGGGTCTGCAGTCGACCTGCGCAGTGTGTCCTGCACGAGTCAGAACTTCTGCTCGGCCGTCGGCGACACGGGTGGCACCGAGCCGGGCCTGCCCGTCGCCGCACAGTGGAACGGCTCCACGTGGTCTGCCCAGACGATGAGCCTTCCCGGCTTCGACGTGAGCGGGAGTCTCGACAGCACGTCGTGTACCACTCCCTCATTCTGCATGGCCGTCGGATTCGGTCAGAATTCTTCCTCTCAGAATGGAGGGCTGGCGTACTCGTGGAACGGGTCGAGCTGGACGTTCAGCGCGATCTATTCAAACGCCTTGCAATTCGTCCCCTACGCCGTCTCGTGCGCCGGACTGGACTTCTGCGCTGCCGGTGGCGCCAATGGCGCGGTCAACCTGGTGACGTTCTGGAATGGGTCGGCCTGGTCGCCGGCCCAGAACATTCCGAGCCCGAGCGCGGGCGCCCTCTACGGCATCAGCTGCTTCAGCCCGACCAGCTGCACGGCGGTCGGTAGCAGTGGGAGCAGTGGGACGAACACCCAGGTGCTGACCTGGAACGGCCAGTCCTGGACGCAGGTAGGTCAGCCACCCACGGGGGCCGCGGGGTCGTCGAACGTCTTTCTGTTCGGCGTCGACTGCCTGGCCAACTGGGTGTGTGTATCGGCCGGCTCTTCCGAGTTCAACGGCACGCCCCCCACGTACCAGCCTTTGTTCGCCTCGGCCCCCATCGCCCGAAGCGGTTACTACTTCGTGGGCTCCGACGGCGGCATCTACAACTACGGGACCGCCGGGTCCGCTCCGTTCCTCGGATCGATGGGCGGCACCAAGCTCAACTCGCCGATTGTCGGCATGGCCACCATGCCGGCCGGTGACGGCTACTACCTGGTGGCCGCCGACGGTGGGGTCTTCAACTTCGGCTCGGCGCAGTTCGACGGCTCCATGGGCGGCAAGCCCCTGAACAAGCCGATCATCGGCATCGCGGTCACCCCTGACGGCGGGGGCTATTGGCTGATTGCCGCCGACGGCGGCATTTTCGCCTACGGCGACGCCCAGTTCTACGGCTCCATGGGAGGCAAGTCGCTCAACAAGCCAATCATCGGAATTGCTCCGACACCGAACGGCAACGGCTACTACGAGGTGGCCAGCGACGGCGGCATCTTCGCCTTCCCGACCGTAGGTGGCCCGCCGTTCCTGGGCTCGGCCGGCTCCCTCACGCTGAACAAGCCGGTCGTCGGCATGGCCGTCGCCTCCGACGGCGGCTATTACATGGTCGCCAGCGACGGCGGCATCTTCAGCTACCCGAGCACAGAGCCCTTCTACGGCTCGACAGGGTCCATCAAACTCAACAAGCCGATCATCGGTATGGACCTGGTCAGCAACGGCTACTACCTCGGGGCCGCCGACGGCGGCGTCTTTGCCTTCCCGACCACCAATGGCCCACTCTTCTTGGGCAGCAGAGGTGGCCAGCCCATCAACGCTCCGGTGGTGGCCATTTCGGGCTGATCACTCAGCCTGAGACAGGTCGGCCTACGACCGGTCAGCGCAGCCCCCGGCACAGCGGCAAGGTGCAGGTGTAGGCGGAGGCCTGGTCGCCGTAGAGGCGGCGCAGCGCCAACCGGCTCTGGCCCGCCCCGTGGGCCAGCGCGTCGCACGCCTGGCCCAGTTCCTCCGCGCTCGGTGCGGACACCGTGACGAAGCCCGAATAGCGGAACGACGCGTGGCCCTCGGCCAGCTCTGCCTCGCGGCGGGCCAGCACCTCCGACTCGCGGGCGTGACGGGCCGTCGAGACGAAACCGCCGCGCCGACGCAGTTCGCTGTCGGCCAGGTCCGCCGTGCGCGATGCCTCGACCTTGCGCAGTGCCGTGTCCGCCCCCAGCGGCTCCATCACGACGGAGAAGGTGGCGCGGGCCGAACTCAAGAGTAGGGGCGCCAGGAAGTCGCTGCGCACTTCGACCCGCGGCCACTCCGCCACCCAGAACGTCGCGTGCACCATTCCATCCACCCGCATGGACGACCAGGACTCCTCCATCGCCATCGGCCACGGGTCCGCCGCCGGGTGCAGCGGGTCGAAGCTCGTCGGCCGTGCCTCGTAGGTCCGCAGCAACTGGTAGGCCAGTTCGTCGGCCGTGAGGACGGCGTCCACCTGGACCTCGGCGTCGCCCAGCAGACGCACCAACGACTGGACCTCCCGGGCCAGCACCGCGCACCCGACTTCGACCGACTTGGTCAGCCGCACCTGGAGCGCCAACACAATGTCGTGCCCGCACGCGCGCGAATCCATGTCTTTCAGCAGGGACTGATAGGAGGCGGAGGCGGAGCCGGCCGTGGCCAGGCCCGAAGCCGCCTCCTCGGCCAGGTACGACCTGGCCCCCTGGCCGTCGTCGGGAAACGACGCCGCCACCCATTGCACGCGGTGAACGGGCGAGCCTTCGCGGGCCAGCGAGGCCAGCACGGAAGCCCAGGCCCCCACTCGCCGGTCCTGTTCGTCGGCGCCGAGTAGGGCGAAGCTGCGTCCGCGCAGGGAGAGGGCCGCGGTCAGCGTGCGCGCCGCCCTGTCGTGCACCACGCCCATGTCGTGCCACTGGGTCCGGAGCAGACGCAGGCCGCGGAGCGCGCCCATGCCCCGTCCGTCCATGCCTCGTCCGCCACGCCCACCCATGCTCCGTCCGCCGCGCCCTCCCCGCCTCACCCGCCGCACTCCCCAGCACACCGCCACCGGGAGCCACTCGTCGCCCGTGCGCCCCGCCACCGGCACGGTGGCCAGAGCGCCGTAGAGGACCAGGATGCCGACGGCAGCTGCCACTCCGGCCGCGTTGGGCTCCCAGCGCAGCGCCAGCACACCGAACACGAGCCCCACCGCGACGGTGACGATCTGTCCGGCCCGCCATCCGGCCAGCGCGCCCCGCGCTCACGGGGTCCGAAGCGGTAGCGCGCTCCGCCGTCGGGGCTCACCCGGTCCCGCCCTCCGCCGGCTGCTGGCCCGGTGGCCACGCCGGCTGCAGATACTTGAGGCGCGGGAGGCCGGTCTCGTCGGCCCCGAAGCAGTGACGGGTCTGTCCGGGCTCGATCGGGCCGACGAGGTCGTAGCCCGCCGGCACGTCCTTCCACTTCCAGGCATCGTCGGGACCCTGGGCGCCGCGCCACTCGCGCCCACCCCATTTGTTGGTGACCCACGAGCCGGGCAGGCCGCCCATGTCGGGATCGCTCCCGCTGCCGCCGACCTCCCCGCCGCCTCCGCCCTCGCCCCCGCCGCCTCCGCCCTCGCCCCCGCCTCCCTCGCCATCGCCGTCGCCCTCGGGCCGCCAGCCCACGATCGGCTTTGGCCCCTTGGGCGCCAGTGTGGCCGTGCGCTGGCCCGACGCGTACTCGGCCAGGATGCGGTCCGGCTCGGGATCGCCATTCGGGGACAACGGCACCGCCGGGACGGCCGACTCCTCGGTGCCGTCGTCCCCCGCCTCCGCCGCACCAGTCGCTCCAGCCGCACCGGATGCCGTCGCCCCCGCCGCCCCGGCTGCCGCACCCCCGCCGATGTCGTCCGCCCCCGCAAGCAGCCGGGCCGCGCCCAATCCCTGCAGCCCCTCGCTGAGCGCGTGCTGGGCCGCCGTGCGCGCCGGCCGCGTCATGGCCCCGGTCGCCCGCCCGCGCAACCCGTCGAGATGCCCGACCGCCCCGGCCTCCATGACCGGGATCAGCCGCAAAAGGGAGAAGGGCACGAAGGTGGCCATGACCAGCAGCGCGCCGCCGGCCAGCACCGACGAGAAGCCGGACCCGTGGGCCCCTCCACCTGCCGTACCCGACGCCACCGCGCCGGCGGCGAGGCTGAGCACGGCCACGATCACGAACTTGGACAGGATCAGCGCCGCCAGCGTCTCGACCAGGCGCCGGCACCAGTGCGACACCGCCGGCCACACCAGGGTGGCCAGGGCCAGGGGCAGGAAGAGGACGGCGACATAGACGGCGGCCGCCCGGATCAGCAGCTCGAGCCACAGCACGAAGGCGGCCACGGCGACCAGCAGCGCCACCAGCAGCAGCACGAAGCTGGCCAGGCTGGGGTCGGCCGCCGCTGCCACCAACCCTGAGGTCACGCCGGTGAGGAGCGACGTCACGTCTGCCCCCGACCCGCCGGCGATGGCATCACTCATGGCGTCGGTGGCCGACAGGCTCAGGATCACCACCTCAATGGCCACGCCGCCCAGCACCAGTGCCAGGGGCATCTGCACCAGCACCACCCGAAGGAGCTGGCCCGGATTCTGTCGGAGCACCGCTTGGAGGACCGACAACAGCAACAGGGGAAGGATCACCACCCCCGCCAGCGCGGTCATGTCCGCGTAGTGGGTGCGGAACCAGGTGGCGCCGATGTCCACCGTGGTCGTGCTGACCAGGACATCGCCGATCTGGGCCAGCAGCCACTCAGCGCCGGAGGCCACCCACTGGCTGATGTCGTCGAGGGCGGCCTGGAAGCCCGAAGACGCCAGCGACCCACCCAGGCTGCCCACCTGGCACACGGGGTTGAGCGCGTCGAGTCCGGTGCAGCCGGTGGCCAGCATCGTCAACGGTCGGTAGGGGGTCGTTTAGAGGGTCGGTCCGGTGTCCGAATCAGTGCAGGTTGACCCCGGTGTTGAAGAAGAAATTGATGAGGGGTGGGGCGGCGCCGATCAGCAGCGCCGCCATTCCCGACACCAGGACGGCGCGCCGCCCGACCATCGTCTGCTGGAAGTTCTGCGCGTGCACGCCCAGCGCCCAGGCGGCGGCGCCGATGACCAGGCCGGCCAGAGCGGCGACGAGCGCCCAGGCGCCCAGGCCGTTGACGAGCGTCTGCAGCGTCCCACCTCCGGGGAGCGCATTCATGTTGGGGTTCAGCGAGACGTCGGCCAGATGCCACACGACCATGGGGGTGCCCTCCGTGGATGTCTGCAGGGCGCCGGAACCTCCGGCACCCCTTCGCCGGGTGAACCGGTCGCCGTTCGGGCGCCCCGTGTCACCCCAACTGGTACGGGGCCAACGGGCATCCGGCCGACGGGGTCCGGGCCGGTCGGGGCCGCCGGGACGGTCGACCCGATGCCGGTGCGGCGGCACTACCCTGAGCTGGCGAACCGGCAAGAACGAGCTCTGGGCCGCTGCTCGTCCTCAGGTTGAGCGATGGTTCGCCCGTACCTACTGGCCCTGTCATATTGGGGGACGTGCCGTTGCGTGGACTGAGTGGGGAAATCAGTCTCAACCAGTCGCATGAGGTGGTGGCCATCCTCATCGCGGTTGCCGTGGTCGCCGTCGTCGCCGTGGTCGCCGCTCTGCTGGGGCGGCGCTCGGGCCTGCGCGCCATTTCGCAACGCGTGTCCGCGCTGGGCACACGCCTGGGGCTCGATCCGCCCAAGGACGAGTACAACATCGAGACCTCACTGGCCTATCTCGAGCAGGTCACGGGTGGTGCGGCCCAGGCCGTGACCGAGTCGAGCTCGGATGCCATCCGACTGCGGCGCTCGCTCGACACGCTCACCCAGGGCGTCGTGCTGTGCGACGAGAACGGCACCGTCATCTACCGCAACGCCCGGGCCAACGCACTCATGGTCAGCCGCCACGGTGACGCGCTGGCGGCCCAGGCCGTGACCGAGTTGCTCGAGGAGGCCTGGCACGAAGGCTCGGCCGAGCGCACCCTCGACCTCTACGGCCCGCCACGCCGGACCCTGCAGGTGCGGGCCCGCCAAATCGACGACGGCCGCCGGCCCCTGGGCGTGATCGCACTGATAGAGGACATCTCCGAGCGCCGCCGGCTCGAGGAGATCCGCCGCGACTTCGTCGCCAACGTCAGCCACGAGCTCAAGACGCCCATGGGGGCGCTCGGCCTGCTGGCCGAGACCCTGGTCTCCGAACCCGACCCCGAGGTGGCCCAGCGCCTGGCCGGGCGCATCCACAACGAGGCCTTCCGGGTCAGCCGGATCATCGACGACCTGCTCGACCTCTCACGCATCGAGTCCGAAGAGGCCCCGCCGCGCGAGCCGGTGCTGGTCAACCTGGTCATGGCCGACGCCATTGAGCGGGTGCGGGCCACGGCAGACCAACGCGGCATCGAGATCGTGCTGCACGAGCCCTCGCCCCCCGTCGCCGTCATGGGCGACCGGCGCCAGCTCGTCTCGGCCATGCATGCCCTGCTGGAGAACGCCATCACCTACAGCTACGACAACTCGAAAGTCGTGGTGACGGGCGTGGTCCAGCGGACCAGCCCCGCCCTCGGGCACCCGTCGCTGGTCGGCATCCCCATGGGCGACGACCCGACGTCGAACGAGTTCTTCACCGGCGAGGTGCCCGTGGTCAGGCCGGACATCCGCGAGCCGGCATCCCGCCGGGCGGCCGCCGATGGCGAGGACGCGGCAAGGCCAGGGCGACGAAGAGCACCAAGAAGGCCGACGCGCCCGAACCGGTCGAGCCGGTGTTCACCCCCGAGATCCTCGACCAGTACACACCGCCCTCGGAGGCGGAGGCCCTGGCCACGGCGGCCACCGGCACCACGGGGCCGCCGTCGGGCGAGAATGAAGTCGTCGTGCCCGCGCCCGACGCCACCGCGTCCACTCCGAGCTGGCGCATAGAGGAGCGCGACAGCGTCCGGCTCTCCGTGCAGGACCACGGCGTCGGCATCCCCGCCCGCGACCTCGACCGCATCTTCGAGCGCTTCTACCGCGTCGACCACGGACGCAGCCGTGACACCGGCGGCACCGGCCTCGGGCTGTCCATCGTGCGCCACGTGGCCAACAACCACCAGGGCTGGGTCGACGTCGAGTCCCGCGAGGGCGAGGGGTCGACCTTCACCCTGGTGCTGCCCATCCAGGCCGAGCGCGTGGCGTGACGAGGTCCGGCGGCTCCGCCAAGGAGTCCAAGAAGCGGTCGGCCCGCGCCACCCCGGGCGAGGGCCCGGTCAAGGTGCTGCTGGCCGAGGACGAGGAGTCGTTCATCGAAGCGCTGGTCATCGGCCTGAGCAACGAGGGCTTCCGGGTGACCGTCGCGCGCGACGGCCACGAGGCGCTGCAGCTCTTCGACGAGACCGAGCCCGACATTGTGCTGCTCGACCTGATGCTGCCCAAACTGTCCGGCTTCGACGTCTGCCGCACCATCCGCAGCCACTCACAGGTGCCGATCATCATGGTGACGGCCAAGGGCACCGAAATCGACACGGTGGTGGCACTCGAGGTGGGGGCGGACGACTACGTGACCAAGCCCTACCGCCTGCGCGAACTGGTGGCCCGCATGCGGGCCGTCCTGCGCCGGGCGCCCGGAGGCCCCGAGGCCGGCGACCAGGGTGGCTCCCTCGAGTTCGGCAACGACGGCACGTGGGAGGCCAACGGCATAAAAGTCGACTTCGACCAGCGGCGGGTGTTCGTGCGCGGCGACGAGGTCCATCTGCGCCGCAAGGAGTTCGAGCTGCTGCGCCTCCTGGTCGAGAACTCGGGCCGGGTGCTCACCCGCGACGTCCTCATCGACCGTGTCTGGGGCAACGACTACATCGGCGACACCAAGACGCTCGACGTGCACATCAAGCGGCTGCGCTCCAGGATCGAGGCCGACCCGTCGGCCCCCGTGCTCATCACCACGGTGCGTGGTGTGGGCTACCGCTTCGCGGCCGACGGCGACTGAGTAAGCGCGGGCAGCATCAGAGCGGCGACGGGAGCGGCGACGGGGCGGCGCTCAGACCGTCAACCGCTCGAAGTCGTCGGGGACCGTGACCCCCGAGAGCTGGTCGAGGTCGACCTGCTCGCCCAGGTGGGTCAGGATCAGGTGGACGCCGGGGTACGCCGCCTGCAGCGCAGCGACGGAGCCCTCGTCCATGTGGCTCGGCCGCTCCCCGGGTGCCGCGTGCTTGCCGTTGCACTCCACCACCAGCACGGCCGCCTCCCGGGCCAGCTCGTTCAGCCCGGCGCACGGCGTCGTGTCGCCCGAGTAGCCCAGCACGCCGCCGGCACCGCGGTCGAACAGGTAGCCGAAGCAGCGCAGGTAGGGAACGTGGTCCACCTCGACGGCACGGAAGCGGAGCGGCCCGGCCTGCTGCCAGGTTCCGTCCACCTCGACGAATCGCAGGTCGAGACTCTCGTACGCCTGGGCGGTGACGGACGGCACCTTGCCCACCTCGTTCATCTCCGCCAAATGGGCCTCGACACCCGGGGGTCCGACCACGTACACGGTCCGGCCCTCGCCGACGTCGGCCGCCGCCTGGAGCAGGAAGGGCCAGCCGAAGCAGTGGTCGGCGTGGAAGTGCGAGATCACGACCACCTCTATGGCCTCGACGCCGAAGCCGCAGTAGCGCAGGTTGGGCAGCGCGGTGGGTGACGGCTCGACCAGGACGGAGCCGTCCATGACGAAGCTGTTCCAGTAGCGGCCCGGAGGGCGCCAGGAAGTTGCCCGTCCCCAGGAAGACGAGTTCGGTCACCGGGTGTCCGCCAGGGAGAGCAGCGACGCCACCAGGACCGGGTCCCCGACCACGTCGGCATCGGGCACCGGGAGGCGCCGGTAGAGCATCAGCACCAGGTCCGACGCGGTGGCCCGCAGCTCGGCCGACCGGGTGCCGGCGCGGGACCCGGCCCCGGCCGCGGCCCCGGCCGCGGCCGCCGCGCCGACCTGCCAGCTCGACCCGGTGTCGGTCGCCGTCAGGGTGACGGGACCGGGCAGGGACGTCGCATCGGGCCCGACCATGATCTCGACGAAATCGGGCACCCCGTCCTCGGACAGCGCCGTCGGCAGCGGGGCCACGTCGCCGGCGGCGAGCTCGGCGTCCCAGCGGTGCACCGCCACCTCCTGGGCCTGATGCCGCGCCACGGCCATGGAGGTGCGCGGCTCGCCCCACCAGGTCCAACACGGCGCGTCGGGACCGGCGTGGCGCAGCGCCCCGAGCAGCGTGTACGTGCACCAGCCCAACCAGGCCAGCAGGTCGCGATCGTCGGGCAGTGTCGTGAGCTCAGCTCCGGAGCGCTCGTCCGCGTTCTGGGCGGCGACGTTCTGACCCCAGTACCACTGCACCTCGCCGATGTGATGGGCCAGATCGCGCACCGACCACTCCGGGCACGACGGCACGCGGGTCTCGGGGTCGATGGCCGCCACCACGTCGGACAGCCGCCGGCTCTGGGAGGCGATGGCCTTCAGCCTGCGCTCGAAGCCGAACCCCCGCCGTCCCGGCCGTCTCCGCCATCGCCGCTCACGGCGCTTTAATCAGCAGGTCGCCGCCCACGTAGGGCGCCAGCGCCTCGGGCAGCAGCACCGTGCCGTCCTCCTGGCGCCCGTTCTCCATCAGCGCCGCCCACATCCGGGGCCACGCCAGCGCCGAGCCGTTCACCGTGTGCACCAGCTGCAGCGGTCCGCCGCCCGCCGGGCGGTAGCGCACGTTGGCCCGCCGGGACTGGTAGTCGCGGTACCAGCTCACCGAGGACACCTCGAGCCAGCGGTCGACGCCCGGCGCGTACGCCTCCAGGTCGAACGTGCGGGCCGACGCGCCCCCGAGGTCGCCGGCGCACAGGTCGAGCACCCGGTAGGGCAGCTCGAGCTCCTGCAGCAGCGACTCGGCCCGCCGCAGAATGTCGGCCTGGGCGTCGAGCGCCGTCTCCGGCGTGGCGTAGGCGAACAGCTCGACCTTGTCGAACTCGTGCACCCGCAAAAGGCCGCGGGTGTCGCGCCCGGCCGACCCCGCCTCGCGCCGGTAGCACGGCGTCGCCGCCGTGAAGCGCATGGGCAGCTCCGACTCCTCGAGGATTTCGCCGCGGTGCAACGATGTCAGCGGCACCTCGGCCGTCGGGATGAGCCACAGGTCGTCGCGCTCAATGTGGTAGGCGTCGTCGGCGAACTTCGGCAGGTGGCCGGTCGAGGTGATGGTCTCGGTGAGCACGACCGTGGGCGGGCGGATCTCCTCGTAGGCCGGCGAGTGGTGGTCGATGGCGAACGCGGTGAGCGCGCGCAGCAGCCGCGCCCCGGGTCCGCGGTAGAGCGGGAACATGGAGCCCGACAGACGCGCCCCGCGCTCCATGTCGAGGATCTGCAGGGCCTCGCCGATCTCCCAGTGCGGCACGCTCTGATGGTCGAGGCGTTCGGGTTCGGGCCGCCTCAGGTCCTGCCCCGGCCACCAGCGGCGGATCTCGACGTTGTGCTCCTCGTCCAGCCCGTCCGGCGTGTCGTCGGCCGGGATGTTGGGCAGATAGAGCAACCCGGTGCGCACCCGCTCACCCAGCTCGTCCGCTTCCGCCGCCGCCGCCCGCTCCTCCTCCCCCAGGGCACGGCTGCGCGCCCGGAGATCGTCCGCCTGGACCTGGTCACCGGCCTGGCGGGCCGCGCCGACCTGGCGGGACAGTTCCTTCACCTCGGCGCGCTTCGCTTCGGCGGCAGCCAGCTTGGCCCGGTGCTCGACGTCGGCTGCCATCACGGCGTCGACCTCGGACGCCTCGACCCCGCGCCGCGCCAGCGCGGCCTTGACGGCGTCGGGATCGTCGCGCAGCAGGCGGATATCGATCATTCCGCCTCAAAGTAGCCTGCGACGCCATGCCCGCCGTCGAGGTGATCGGTCTCACCGTCCGCTACGGGGCCGCCGGTACACCGCCCGCGGTCGACGGCCTCGACCTGATGGCCGAGTCCGGCGAGGTCCTGGTCGTGCTCGGCCCGAACGGCGCCGGCAAGACGTCCACCATGGAGGCGCTCGAGGGCTACCGCCGCCCGGCGGCGGGCCAGGCTTCGGGTGCTCGGCCTCGACCCGCAGACCGACCACGCCGCGCTCAGCGGCCGGGTCGGCGTCATGCTCCAGCGCGGTGGTGTCTACCCGATGCTCGGCCCGCGGCGCGTGCTCGACCTCTTCGCCGGGTACTACCCCGACCCGATGCCCACCGACGACCTGTTGGCCCTGGCCGGACTGCGCTCCGTGGCGGCGACGCCGTGGCGCCACCTCTCGGGCGGCGAGCAGCAGCGCCTCTCGCTGGCGCTGGCGCTCATCGGACGACCCGAGGTGGCCTGCCTGGACGAGCCGACGGCCGGCGTCGACCCCGAGGGCCGCGTGGCCATCCGCGACGTGGTGACCGGGCTGAAGGACAAGGGCGTGTGCGTGCTGTTGACCACACACGAGCTCGGCGAGGCCGAGCGGCTGGCCGATCGCATCGTGATCCTGTCCGCGGGGCGGGTCGCGCTGGAGGGGACGCCGCAGGATCTCACCGCGGCCACAGGCCGCACGCCGGCCGCCATCACGTTCGGGGCGCCGCCAGGCCTCGACACGGCCTCGCTGGCGGATGCGTTCGGAGCGGGCGCCGCCGTCAGCGTGCGCGAGACGGCGCCGGGTCGCTACCGGGTCGAGGGCGAGTCGGCCGCCGGCCCGGCCGCCACGGCCGCCATCGCCACCTGGCTGGCCGAGCGCGACGCGGCGCTGACCGACCTGACGGCGGGGCGGACGCTCGAGGACGTCTACTTCGACGTCATCGGCCACGCGGTGCGCCAACCCGACGAGGGTGGGGCACAACCAGAGGGTGGCCGGCGGGGTCGCCGGCAGCGGCGTGGGCCGGTCCGGTGAGCGCGCGGCCGCTCCGCGCCCAGACGGGGGCCGAGATCTACATGACGCTGCGCCGCGGCGAAACGCTGCTGCTGACGCTCGGCATCCCGGTGGTGTTCCTCCTCTTCTTCTCCGAGGTGTCGGTGATCTCGACACCGACGGCCAAGCCGGTCGACTTCTTCGTGCCGGGCATTGTGGCGCTGGCCGTCATGTCGACGGCCATGGTCTCCCTGGGGATCGCCACCGGCTTCGAGCGGGGCTATCTCGTGCTCAAACGGCTCGGCGCCACCCCGCTCGGGCGGCCCCGGCTGCTCGGGGCGAAGATCATCACCATCGTCGCCGTCGAGCTGATCCAGCTGGCGGTCCTGCTCCCCGTCGGCCTGGGCCTGGGCTGGAACCCCGGCGGCGACGCAAAGGTCGCCGTCCCCGGCGCGATCGGCGCCATCCTCCTCGGGTCGATCGCCTTCGCCGGCATCGGACTGCTGATGGCCGGCGTGCTCAAGGCCGAGGTCAACCTGGCCGCGGCGAACGGCCTCTACCTGGTCCTGCTGCTCCTGGGCGGCATGATTGTGCCCATCGGCAAGCTCCCGAGCGGGTTGGCCTCCTTCGCCAGGCTGCTGCCGGCCGAGGCGCTGTCGGCCGCTCTGCACGCCACCCTCGGGGCCGGTGCCTCCGTACCCACCGAATCGTGGGTCGTCCTGGCCGTGTGGGCGGTGGCGGCACCGGTCGCCGCCGCGCTGACCTTCCGCTGGGAGTAGGCGGGACCAGGTCGGCGACGGCTGCCGGGGTCCCGATCGGGAGCTCGGGCCGCTCCGAGTCCGTGCGGACCGTTCCGAAACCCGCCGGCTCAGCGCGAGTCGACCAGGGCCCGCTCGTCGGCCGTGAACGAGGCCGGCGTCAGCACGTCGCCGTTGACCACCCGGTTGATCGTCCCGTTGGCCCGGACGAACACGGCGTTGGGGTCACCCACCAGATAGAAGTCGCCCTCGGTAATGGTGACGTCGGGGTCGTAGGCGACCGGGAAGGTGACCCCCGCACTCTTGATGAAGGACCGGGCGGCCGACACCTTGTCCAAACTGTCGACGCCGATGACCCGGATGTGCGCCAGCGCACCGCCCGTCTTGTCCTGGGCCCGCACGGCGGCGGCCAGAGGTGGCAGTTCCGAATGGCACGCAAAACACCACGCTCCGAAGAAAAGGAGGACGGTCGGCGTGCCGTTGCCGGCGCCGGAGGCGCCGCGCCCCCGCCACCAACGCCACGCTCGACCACCTGACTCGAGCCGCTCGGCCCAATGTTGGTGGCGCTGAACGACGGCACCGGGTCACCGGGCCCGGGCGCCGAGCCACCACCACCGTTCGAGCCGTTGCCGTTGTGGCTGCCCAGGCTGGTGAAGAGCCCGACGCAGAGCACGAGGACGAGACCGATGCCCGTCCCGATGAGGATGAAGCGCTTGCGCGGCTTGCCGAGGGGCGCGGCGGGCGGAGGGGAGGGGGCGGCGGGCGAGGCACCCGGCACCGGGTCCGGCTCCCCGGGTGGGGCGGGCACGGCAGAAGACATGGCGGGGGACGACGTTAGTGAATGTGGTTGGTGATGAGGACGTCACCCGCCATGGCCACGAAGAGCACGGTCAGGTACGTAATGGAGTAGCCGAAGACGCGCATGGCGTCGCGGCCGGTGACCGTGCCGTTCTGGGCCAGGCTCCACAGGCGGGTCACCATGTAGAGGAAGCCACCACCGAGGACGGCCGCCGTGACCATGTAGATCCAGCCGAGATGCGCCACCGGGCCGAACAGGAAGGACACGGCCACCAGGGCGACGGTGTAATAGACGATCTCGGTGGTCGTGCGCTTCATGGAGGCGACGACGGGCAGCATCGGCACGTCGGCCGCCGCGTAGTCCTCCTTGTAGCGCACGGCCAGCGACCAGAAGTGCGGCGGCGTCCAGATGAAGATGATGGCGAAGAGCACCACCGGTGCCCAGGCCAGGCGGTCGGTCACGGCGGCCCAGCCGACCAGCACCGGCACGGCGCCGGCGGCGCCGCCGATGACGATGTTCTGCGACGAACGACGCTTGAGCCACAGCGTGTACACGAAGACGTAGAAGAGCGTGGCCGAAACGGCCAGCACGGCCGAGAGCAGGTTGACGGCCCGCCACAGCTCGACGAAGGCGGCCACCTCGAGCGTGAGCGCGAAGACCAGCGCGGCGCGCGGTGTCATGGCCCCGGTCACCGAGGGACGGTTCTTGGTCCGCTTCATCAGGCGGTCGATGTCGCGGTCCACGACCATGTTGATGGCGTTGGCGCCTCCCGCGGCCAGGGCGCCGCCGGCCAGCGTGGCCACCATCAGCCAGAGGGGCGGGAGGCCGCGCTGGGCCACCACCATGGTGGGCAACGTCGTGACGAGGAGGAGCTCAATGATGCGCGGCTTGGTCAGAGCGACATAGGCGCCGACGGTGGCCCGGGGGCCGAGGCGGCCGGGGCCTGCCGGGGCGGTGGCGCCGGTCGAGCCGGTCGAGTCGGCGGGGGCCTGAGCCGGGGTGGTCATGCGGGCGACAGCCTACGACCAGGGCCTCGATCGGGACCAAGCGGCAGGTCCCGGTACGATTGCCGGGCCGTGTCGCGACGCCGCACCCTCACCGTCTCGCCCTCCCTCGGCCACCGGCTCAACGTCGTCGCCCTGGTCCTGACCGCCCTCATTGTGGTGACGGGGGGTGCGGTGCGCCTGACCGACTCGGGCCTCGGCTGCAGCAACTGGCCCGAGTGCACGGCCGGGCACCTGACCCCGGCGCTGCAGTTCCACGGCCTGATCGAGTTCGGCAACCGCCTGGTGACGATTGTGCTGGTGCTCGCCGTGGCGGCCGCCTTCCTGGGCGCCGTCTTCCGCTCACCCCGGCGGCGGGACCTCATGTGGCTGAGCGGCGGGCTGGTGGCCGGTGTGCTGGCCCAGGCCGTCATCGGCGGCATCGTCGTCTACACCAAGCTCAACCCCTACGTCGTCATGGTGCACTTCTACGCCACCATGCTTCTGCTGGTCGACGCGGTGGTCCTCGTCCACCGCTCCCGGCGGGACTACTCGCCGGGGTCGGGCCGCCTGCTCGTCCCGCGCCCGCTCATCCGCCTCTTCTACGGCCTGCTGGCCCTCTTGGCCGTCGTCGTCGCAGCCGGGACGGCGGTGACGGGCGCCGGCCCCCACGCCGGTGACACCCAGGGCCAGGAGGTGGCCCGCCGCCTCCCGGTGGCGCTGCGCGACATGGCCGAGCTCCACTCGAGCCTGGCCCTCCTGCTGGTGGGGGTGACCATCGGGCTGGTGGTGGGGCTTCACATGGGCGACGTGCCCGAGCGGGTGCGCCGGGCCGGACGGGTGCTGATGGCGGTCCTGGTGGCCCAGGCGGCCGTGGGCTACACCCAGTATTTCACCCACCTGCCCGCACTGTTGGTCGAGGTGCATCTCGTCGGCGCCACCGCGCTGGTGATCGGGTCGGTGCAGTGCTTCCTCACCTGCACCTACCACGCGCCCGAAGTGGTGGCCGCCCCGGCACGGGCGCCGGAACCGGCCGCGGGGGCCGTGCCCATCGCCACCCGCACACCTGTCTAGAGTCTCGTTTGCGTCGCGTGCGCCCGGCGCACGGTCCCGCCCCCATCGTCTAGCGGACTAGGACACCGCCCTTTCACGGCGGCAGCACGGGTTCGAATCCCGTTGGGGGTGCCAGAACGACGGTCTCCCATGTCCTGAATTCACACACTGTCGGGGGTGCTTTTGCGGCGGTGCTCCACCGCCGAGGCGGACGGCACGCTTGCAGGGACCCGGGCGCGGTACACCGGTTGGCGACGACGATCGGTCTGTGGCCACAACCGATCGGTCAGGCCGACCCTTGCGACGGTCCGGCGCTGCGATCCTTCGATGGCGAAGCCAGCTCGGCCGCACCGAGCGAGCCCCGGACCAGTGCGTCGGCGACCGCGCTCAGCAGGGTGCCATGGTTCCGGGCATAGTTGCGGATCAGTCCGAACGCGGCGTCCATGTCGACGTTCAACCGCTCGGCCACGATCCCCTTGGCCTGCTCGACGGCGATCCGGGAGTTGAGCGCACCCTGGAGCTGAATGGAGAGGTCGCTGTGCTGCTTCACCGTCCGCTCCTGGAGGATGCCGATGGTGGCGGCGTCGGCGAAAGCCCTGAGCAGATTCGATTCCGTCGGGGTCATTTCGTGGAGCGAGGTGTCGAAGACGTTCATCGCTCCTATCACCTCGTTTCGGAGTCGTAACGGCACCGCGTGGACCATTTGGAAGCCGCTCTGGCGCGCCTTCGGCGCAAAGCGCGGCCAGCGACCGTCGGCCGACACGAGGTGCTGGTTCAAAACCGGCAGTCCCATGCGAAAGCACTCGAAGCACGGGCCTTCTTCGTACTGCACCTCCAACAGTTCGGTCAGCTTCATGCGCTCGCTCGAAGAAGCCATCACCTGCAGCCCGCGCGGGCCGGCCAAGACCAATCCGACCTCGGCGGCGCCGAGCAGTTCCACGCAGCGGTCTGCCAGCATCGACAGGAATTCAATGAGGTCGAAGTCGGCCACCAGGGTGTCGGCCAGTTCAACGAAGGTGCGAGCGAGCCATTCGCTTCGACTGTCCAAACTTCACGCTCCCATGTCGCAGGGCCGGAAATCGGGGGACCCGTAGGCACAATATTTGTCCGGCCGGGGCGACTTTCGCTCGGGGGGCCGAACGGTCCGCTTACAGGTCCTCAAAGCGCCTCCGATCAGCCACGACGGCGCCGGCCACCTGGTCGATCGGCCGATCGGTTGCGAAGGATTTCGCCCGGAGCCGGACGAGCGCCTCGGCCACCCCGACATCGAGCTGGGCCGCGATCATCCCGGTGGCCTGATGCACGATCGCCCGGGTGTCGGTGGCGTCGAGGGCCCAGGCCACCGCCTCCGAGGTGACCCCGGCCTGCAGGTCGAGGACCAGCCGACTGATCAGATCGCCTAGGAACAGCGAATCGGCGAGCTCTCGACCGGCCAGGGCTCTGGGATCGGCATCGCCCAGGACCAGAACGCCAAGGTCCACGGCTCCGATCCGGAGAGGAATGGCGTACATGGCCCGGATACCGAGCCGCACTGCCGCCGGAGCGAAGTGCGGCCACTCGCTCGTCACATCTCTCAGGTCCGACACCAGGACCGGTCGTCCGTGCCGGCGGACGTCGGTCGCGGGGCCCTCGCCCAGCGTGAACTCCTCGTTCTGGATGGCGGCGGCCAGTGCGTCTGATGCCCCGGTGATCCCCTCGACCCCCTGGTCGCCCATCAAGACCACCGAAGCCACCGTGACGGGGAGTACATCACAACAGACCTCGCAGACAAGGTCCAAGGACGGTGGCGCCTCGTCGGTCGTCCTGGCCCTGAGACCGGCCAAGAACCGTTCTGCCACGTCCATGTTCAGCTGCTCGTCCCGCTCCAGGTCGCCCCGGGGTCGGGCTCCCTAGGCCCGAACCGGACGACTCGCCATCGGCTCTTCGAGGGGTCCTGGTTGCAGGAGGGCGACGATCTGAGCCGGAGTCGGCCACCGCACCTTGGTCGCCCACCCGATCCGCTCGAAGAACGAGATCAGACGTGCCGAGACGTCGTGCTGGTGAGGGAGCACGCCATGGCGGGCTGAAGACGGTGAAGCGTGGTGGAAGTTGTGCCAGCTGTCCCCGAAGGAAACAAGGGCCAGGGCCCCGACATTGGTGCTGAGGTCGTGACTGGCGAACGGCCTTCGTCCCCACAGATGGCAGACCGAGTTGACGCTCCACGTCACGTGATGGAGGAGCGCCATCCTGACGAGACCGGCCCACAGGAGCGCCGTGAGCGCACCGAAGAGAGTTCCCGACAGGCCCCAGCCGATGAAGAAGGGGAGAGCGAGAGAACCCACGGCCAGCAGCGGGAACAGTCGATCGATCACGACGAAGTCCCGGTCCCGGTGGAGGTCCGGAGCGAATCGCCTGGTGTCCGTGGGGTCCATGGCGAACAACCAGCCGGTGTGCGCCCACAGGAGCCCTTTCACGGTGCCGACCGTGCCGGCTCCGTAGCGGTGCGGAGAATGGGGGTCGCCGGGCTGGTCTCCGAACATGTGATGCCGGCGATGGATGGCCACCCAGCTGATCGCACCCCCCTCGAGGGCCATGGAGCCGGCCACGGCGCACACGATTTTGAGGGGTCTCTTGGCCTTGAAGCTCCGGTGCGTCAGCAGCCGGTGAAAGCCGATGGAGATCCCGAACCCGGTGAAGACATACAGCGCCGCCGCGAGCACGACGTCGCTCAGGTTCAAAATATGGCCCGAAACGAACGGCAGGAGACAGGCGAACCCGATGAGTGGTCCGGCAACGAGCAGCGCCGTGATGATACGGCCAGCCCACGGGACTCGGGTCGGCTTCGAGATCTGCTCGGCGGAGGTCTCCGGGGGAGCACCCAACACGGCTTCCCTTCTTGGCCGAGCGCTCCGCGAGGAACGGCCCGACTGTCGCTTGGGTCACCGAGGTCTAGGGCAACGATCGATCCCGACCCTACACCTAGCCAACCCGCAGCAGGGAGCGACCCGAAGTCGGCCTGGAGCACGCATCGAATGGACCGCCCACGACACTCCGGGAAACCGGGACGGCTCCAGCGCGTCCCCGGCCTCGACGCCGGGGTCGGCACGCGGGCTGACGTCGCCCACCGGGCGAACCCTCGGTGCGCTCGGCCCCCGGGGTGCCCGATCTCCGGTTCGGGTGCAAGGCCTCAGCCCGCCGAATCGTCGCCGTTGCGGGTCCGGCGCGAGAGCGTGCGGCTCTGGGCCGTCGGAGGCGTCGTGGGGTCGCTGGCGGAGACCTGCTCGACCGTGTTGAAGACGGTGCCCTCCGCCGGGGGCACGGGGCCGTCGAGGAGTGGATCCTCGGTCCGCACCATCCAGTCGTGCAATCGGCTCCGCAGGTCCTCTGCCACCTCGCTGAGAGTGGGGTCGTCGATGCGGTTGTCCCCCTCGGAGGGGTCGAGCCACAGGTCGAAGAGCGCCTCGGGGGGCGGGTCGATGGCGCCCCAGCCAGCCTCCACCAGAACGTCCTTGGTCAGGCTGTCGTCCAGGTTGGCCAGCACCCTTCCCGGATGCTGGTCGTCGTAGCGGCGCATGTACTTGTACCGGGTGGTACGAACGGCACGCTGCGGCTCGTAGGCCGCGTGATAGGTCACCTCCGCGAAGATTTCGTCGTGGACCTGGGCGGCGTCACCGCGGACCAGAGGGAGGAGCGACGTGCCCTCCAGCCAGGACGGATGCTCCAGGCCGATGACGTCGCAGATCGTGGGGTAGAGATCGAGGTGGCTCACCAAGGCGTCGTGGACGCGGCCACGCTCGAATCCTCCGGGCCCCCTCATGAGCAGCAGGACGCCGATACCCCGGTCGTACATGGTGCATTTGGCGTCAGGGAAGGCGAGGCCGTGGTCGGTCGTCATGAAGACCAGGGTGTTGTCCGCCAGGCCGTTCTCCTCCAGTGCGTTGAGCACCGTGCCGACCCCCTGATCGAGGGAGCGGGCACTCGCCCTGAACGAGGCCATGTCCCGGCGCGTCTGCGGGTTGTCCGGGACGTTCTCGGGTGGTCTCGAGTACAAGACGTCGCGTATGGACGACGGCTCGAAGAATTCCCGGTGGGTCTCGAAGAATCCCACCGACAAGAAGAACGGTGTTTGCTCCCGGGCCCGTTCGGCAATGAGCTTCGTGGCGGCTGGAGCGACCTCGTTGACCCGCGTCGTACTGAGGTCGGCGACCAGGTCGTAGGCCAGGTCGCGAGGATCCTCGGAGACGTGCTGCTCCCCGACCAGGCCGGACCAGTAACCCGCCTGGCGCAACACGTTGACCATGTGGCGCTCGGGGTGGCGCAGCCGATAGCCGCGGTGGGCCAGGCCGAGCATGCCCGTGGCGTGCGTGCACTGGCCGGTCAGCAGCGCGGCCCGTGAGCCCGAGCAGACCGGCGCGGCACAAAAGGCCTGCCGGAAGAGCACGCCCTGGTCGGCGAGGTGCTGGATGTTCGGGGTCGGGACCGGGTACCCGTACGGCTGCACATAGCGGCCCGTGTCATGTGAGTGGAGATAGACGACGTTCGGCTTCATCCGGCGCCATCCTACCAAGCAATCCCTATTGTTCCGCTAGGAACGCTAAGGTATGACCGTGGAGTCAGGGGCGCGTGTGGATGGCATCTCCTACCTGGTGTGTGCGACGCAACGCAGCGGGAGCACCCTGCTCTGCGAACTTCTGAGGGCGACCGAGGTCGCGGGGGTGCCCGACGAGTACTTCGAGAACCTGCGCCAGACCGGTCTGGCCCGCCAGCCCCAGCAGTACTTCGCGGACCCCTCCGTGCACGACATCGCCGAGCGACTGGCACCGATGGTGCCGGGACGGCCAGAACGGCCCGGGGAGTTCGAAGCATGGTTCCGCTACGTCCTGCAGCGCGCCACCACCGGCAACGGTGTCTTCGGCGCCAAAATGATGTGGAACTACTTCGACGAGTTCAGGCTGAGGATGGGGGAGCTCCCGGGTCTCGGCGACCTGTCGTCGTTCAACGAGAGGCTCGCCGTGGTCTTTCCCCGATTGAAGGTCATCTTCATCAGGCGCCGGGACAAGGTGGCGCAGGCGGTCTCCCTCTGGAAGGCCATTCAGACCCAGCAATGGCGCACCGAATCAGGGTCGGATGACGACGACCGCGAAGACGAGGAGACGCCGCGTGCCGAGTACGACTACCGGGCCATAGAGCACCTACTCAACGAGCTGCACCGGTGGGATGCCCGCTGGGAGGACTGGTTCCACGCGACGGGGCGGGAGCCCATTCGGGTCATCTACGAGGAGTTCGCCACCACCCGGGCCGCCACCATAGGTCGCGTGCTCGACGTGCTCGGCGTCGACCCGCCCGAACCCGAGGGTCAGAAGTCGATGAAGCGGCAGGCCGACGACCTCTCCATGGACTGGGTCGCTCGATTCCGGGCCGACAGCGAACGCCTGGAGAACGCCAGAAGCTAGGCGTCCCGAGCGGCCCATTGATCACTCGGTTAGCGTCGACATCGACACCACGGGACGCCAGGGTGAGGTAGGGGAGGAAACGGCGATGCGCTTCAACCACATGGAGATGACCTTCCCGATCGGAAGCCTCACCGAGTCGTTTCGTGAGGAAATCGACGCCTTCTACGGTTCGGTGTTCGGGTGGACCGCCCTCGATACCGAAGTGGTGGGCCAGTCGTGTCATTTGCTGATGCCGGACCGGGACCAGTTCATTCTGCTGGCCGAGAGCAACAAGCCCATGAGCTCGCCCGGCTACGACCACCTCGGGCTGTTACAAGACTCGCGTGAAGAGGTCGACGATCTGCTGGTCGCGTGTGAGCGCTACGCCGAGAAGGACGATCGGGTGAAGATCAAGCGGTACGAGGACCTCGTCTATCCGGGGCTGACCGTTCACGCGTTCTACGTGAAGTACCTGTTGCCGATCTTCTTCGACGTGCAGAGCATGGAGCACTCGAGCACCGGGGCCTGAGCGACCGGGCCGGCGAACCCCTGAGGGGGCTTGGTTACCGGCCAGGGGAGCTAGCGAGGGTGGCCTGGCGAACCGCACGTTCGCGTACGGGTACCCCCGGCGCTTTGCACGGCCGAGCTGTCCGGCTCCGTTCCGGAGGAGTCGTCGAACTCGATTCCGACCCGGACGGCTCCCGCGGGGGTCACCGCCGCATTGGTGACCTTGCCCTCGAGCCGGATGCTGACCCGGTCGCCGACGGCGGAGACGTCGATGGACAAGCGACGGCCGACGAGTGTAGAGGGGGACGGGTGCTGGAACATGAGCCCGAGCCCCATCATGGAGATGTCGACGACGCGGCACTCCATCTCCTTGTCGGCGGGATCGCCCTGCATCAGGCACGTCCCGGCCCATCCGGCCAGCTGGCGTGGTACCCGTCGGCGGAGCGGCACAACGTTCGCTCCCTCGTGGCCGTGGTGCCCGGGCAGGCGCTGTGTTGCGGGCCGTGCCATTTCCTCGATCGCTTCGCTGTGCTGGTCGATCACGTGGCGCAGATGGCCGAGCCGGGCCACCATGAGGTCAGCGTCGTCTTCGGTGATGGTGCAGCGCACCGTGTCGGCAACGGCGCGGTACCCCATCATCTGGGCCCGGAGCCGTCTTTCGATCGCCCTGTCCGGGCAGGGGTTGTGCGCGAGCCATTGCACCGCCAGGTCGGCCACGTCATAGAGATCGTCGAAGTCGGCCAGGGCGGGAACGTCGACATTGTCACGGACCAGGGCGTTGAAGTGACTTCCGGCCACCATGACCGGGCTCCAGGGCCGCTGGACCCGGGCGAACCATTCCGCGAGCGCGGCCGGTTGCACGGCCCGGGTGAACCTCCCGTCTGTGGTCACCATCTCGTGGCCACCATCTGCTGCACCTCCCGCCGTAGCGATGCAGGATCGACCCAACGGGTGCCCGGCGGACACCGTTCCTGGGCTCTTCATCGACCACAACGCGGGTTTTCTTGAATTCACAGGCCTCTGAGTGCACCAACCGAGCGCCGAGTGAGGCGGCGGTGGCACGCAGCAGCCCGCAATACCGGTTTCGCATCGCCCCTGGACAGTCGGGCTGGGAACTGGGCGGCTGGCTGGAGAATGCGAGCTGCGAGCGGGCAGCCGGACGGCGCCGCTCAGTTCACGGGCACGCTCCGGCGGTCACCGACACGTAGACCTCGAGCGGTTGCCCGACGGTCTCGATGGTCAGGTGCGCAGAACCCGGAGCCGAGGTGATCCGCCCGCCCTTCACGGCGGCGCACCAGCCATTGGGGTAGTGCTGAGCCGCCGCCACGAAGATGACCGTGCGGCCGTGCGCGGACGTGCTCGGCGTGTACGCCATGCTGAAGGACGCCGTGAACGGGTTGAAGACGATCGCGTTGGCTATACCCGCGACCTCCTGAGGGAATGTCCTGGAGAGCACCGTCACGACGGGCGAGTACGTGCCATCGGGCAGGACCAGACCCTCGGCCGAGGATCCGGTGGGGTCGTCGTAGTACTTCCAGGCCCAGTAGATCCAACCGACCGTGTTCAAACCGGCCCATTCGGTGTCGAAGCCGACCAGCGGGACGCTCTGGGTGGCGCCGAACTCGCTCATGAAGATGGCCGGGCCGGTCGACTGGTCGGCGGACGCCATGGACAGGCGCGTGACGTCCTGTTCGGCCGCCGCCGTCTCCTCGGATTGGAGGCACTTGAGCAGGTTGGTCGGGTTGCCCGTGACCGGGCTGCGGTCACCGCAGTAGTCGTGGAAGTTGAAGACGACGCGCGGGAACGGCATCGGGCCCAGCTGGGACGGGACGTTTCCCCCGGTGACCCAGTAGATATCCGGCTCCACGAATACGAGGTGACGCGAGTCGACCGACTCGATGGTCGGCACGACCCCGTTGGCCGGATCGGTGGGCGGACACACCAGGGGGGTTTGGCCATTGGCCAGGAAGCCGGTGTGCGCGGCACCGGTGTAGAAGCACTCCAGGTCCTGGGTGAAGGTGGACTCGGACGCCTTGGTCGTCTCGGTGGAGAAGGGCTCGTTGTACGGGTCGTAACCGATCACCGAGGGATCGTTCTTGAAATACTCGGCCACGGTCTTCCAGACCAGGTCGAACTGACCTTGGAGGTCGCCGACGACGTCGTTCTGCCAGAAGTGTCCGACGGCGGTGTCGAGCTGCGGGTTGGAGTAATTGTTCGACCAGCGCCCGCCCTTGGGCACGATCTTCACGTCGTTCGTGCAGACAGCCCAGTCGGGGGCGCCCTCGCCGCGGAACAGCTTGTTGTAGACGTCCTGGTGCATGTCGAGCAGGGTGTAGATGCCGTAGCGGGCCAGGAGATCGACCGTGGCCTTGACGTGCGCCAGGTAGGCGTCGGCAATGGCGGGGTTGAACTCGTGGGGGTCGCCCGGTGGGCCGGGGGTGCAGATGCTGGGCTGGTTCGGCCCGCCCGAGCCGGGTTCGAGCGCCTGCCACTCAATGCCGAGCCGCACCACGTTGAAGCCCAGCGCCTGCATCTTTTGGGCGTCGGTGGTGTCGAAGTTCCACGGCTCACCCGGATCGGGGTAGGCGATGTACGGCGCGTGTTTGTAGACCACGTTGACGCCGTGCAGATATCACCATGCGCCCACTGGAGTCGTACATGTACGGCCCACCTGGCGAGGTCAGGTAGCTGGGGGCGCCGGGCGTCGACCCTTTCGTCGACAACGCCGGGCTGGACTGGTACTCGGTGCCCGGCCCGGTGAGGGCCACCACGTGTGGCGACAGGGCGTTGAGGTTGGGCTGGTTGGCGACGTGAGGGGGTCCCGGTGCCGGGTGGTGGTGGACGGTCGTGGTCGTCGTGGTCGACGATGCGACCGAAGTGCTCGACGTGCTCGACGTGCTCGACGTGTGGTCGGGCGGCGGCGACGTCGACGTGGTTGCCGGGTGAGTGGTGGTCGTTGCCGGGAGGGTGGTCGTCGTGACCGGGTGCGTCGTCGTCGTTGTCGAGCGGTGCGGGCTCGTCGCCGCCGCGCCTGCCTGAACGGCAGTGCTCACGAGCGTCAGGAAGCAGGGCCAGCGCGGCGAGCGCAACCGCGGGTGGCCTTCGGAGGTGGAACAGGTGCGGCACGGCGACCGTTAATACGGGGACGGGGAGAGCCCGGTCGCGCCCACGGCGCGCTCGAGGTCGGATGTGGCCTCGGACAGGCCCGCCTCCAAGCCCCCCGAGCACAGTGGCTCCGCCAGCGCGGCGGCTGCGGCGTGGCATGCATCGCGCCGGCTGACGTCGGCCGCCATGGGGGCAAAGTACCACGAGTGGTCTGCATCGCAATGGTACGCGGGCATCATGCTGGGCCTGAGCTGTGGTGCCAACGAGTGACGCCGTTGACCGGCGCCGTGTCTCTTCCGGCGTCACGGCGACTACTCGAGCAGGCACGAAGCGCCGGGCGATTTCGCGGTTCCAGAGAAGCGATGACCGTCTTCGATGAGCGGCCCACCATGACGGAACTCTCAGCGGGCACTCGGCCCCCTCTCCGCGCCGTGCAACGTGTGCACCGGATCCTGTGGCATGCCACTCACAGAAACCGTCCCCACGGAGCCGATCGAGGTACCGCAGCTCGGTACGTTCGCGCCGTTCGAGCCTCCGGACGCGCTGGCGGAAAAGGACGACGCGATCGGTGGTGGGCGGCCGCGCTGGGCCCGGCCCGCTCTGGCGTGCCTCCTGGTCGCGACCGCCGCGTCGTATCTCTACAACCTGGCCGCGTCGGGGTTCGGGAACAGCTTCTACGCGGCGGCCGTCGAGGCCGGGTCGAAGAGCTGGAAGGCCATGTTGTTCGGGTCGCTCGACCCGTCCAACTTCATCACGGTGGACAAGCCGCCGGCGTCGCTCTGGGTGATGGACCTGTCGGCCCGGCTCTTCGGTTTCAGCACTTGGAGCGTCATGGTGCCCAACGTGCTCGAGGGTGTCCTGGCCGTGGCGCTGCTCTACGCCGCCGTCCGCCGCGTCAGCAACGAGGCGGCAGGTCTGGCGGCGGGGACGATGCTGGCCGCCACACCGGTAGCCGCACTGATGTTCCGCTTCGACAACCCCGACTCGTTGCTCACCCTGCTCCTCGTGGCGGCTGCGTACTGCCTCATCCGCGCCGTCGAGCGCGCCGGCACCCGCTGGCTGGTGGCCGTCGGCGCGTTGGTGGGATTCGCTTTCCTCACCAAAATGATGCAAGGCCTGGTCGTCGTGCCCGCCTTCGCCCTGGCCTACCTGGTGGCCGCGCCCACGACCTTGCGCCGCCGGATCGTCCAACTGCTCTGGTCGGGTCTGGCCCTGGTCGCGGCATCGGGCTGGTGGCTGGCCATCGTGACGCTGGTTCCGTCGTCGGACCGTCCCTTCATCGACGGGTCACCTGACAACAACATCTGGAACCTGATCTTCGACTACAACGGCTTCGGCCGGATTGTGAGCTCCGGCTCCGGGGGCGGGGGCGGGGGCATGAACTTCAGCGGCCAGCCCGGCGCCTTCCGCCTGTTCAACGACCTGATGGGCGGCCAGGCCTCGTGGCTCCTGCCGGCCGCGTTGCTCGGGCTGGTGGCGATCGTCGTTGCCCGCCGACACACGCCCCGGACCGACGCCGTGCGAGCCGCGGCCATCGTCTGGGGTGGCTGGTTGCTCGTGACCGCCGCCGTGTTCAGCTTCGGCCAGGGCATCATCCACACTTATTACACGGTCGCTCTCGCCCCGGCCATCGCCGCGCTGGTGGCCATCGGCGGCCATCAGCTGTGGCTGGCCCGGCAGCACCTGTGGGCGCGCCTGGTGGCGGCGGCGACCCTGGTGGTCACGTCGGTCTGGGCCTTCGCGCTGCTGGACCGGACGCCGGCGTGGTATTCCGCTCTGCGCTGGCTGGTGCTCGTCGCGGGCCTGGCCGCTGCGGTCGGAGTGCTCGTGGCCGGGCGCTCGTCGCGGCGCACGGCGCTTGGCCTCGTCGCCGTCCTGGCCGGCGTCGGCGCGCTGGCCGGACCCGTGGCGTACACGGCCGACACCATCGCGTCGGCCCACACCGGGAGCATCCCCACCGCCGGGCCCAGCTCGGGCACCACAGCCCTCGGGCCCGGTGGCGGCGGTGGCGCCGGTGGCGGCGCACCCGGTCGGATTGCGCGAGCCGGCGGGAGCGGCCCAGGCGGCACCGCCGCGGGCGGGCCTTCAGGTCGCGGCGGGTCCGTCGGGGGTCCGACTCGCTCGTCGGGCACCGCCGCGGGGAGGCCGCCCTCCGGAGGGGCCGGCACCCTGGGCGCAGCGGCATCCGGGCCGACGGCCTCCGAGCGTGGATCCGGCCCCGGGGTCGGGCGGAGTTCCCGCCGGAGGCGCCGGGGCCGGCGGCGGGGGCACGGTCAGCGCGAAGCTGGCTCGCTTCTTGGAATCCGACGCCTCCTCGTACCGTTGGATTGCAGCCGTCGACGGCTCGCAGACCGCTGCCTCCATAGAGCTGGCCACCTCGGGCGATCCCGTCATGGCCATCGGCGGATTCAACGGCAACGGCGGAAACCTGTCGCTGCAGGCGTTCGAGTCGTACGTCAAGGACGGCGACATTCACTACTACATCGCCGGCGCAAGCGGTGGCGGTGGTGGTGGCCCCGGCGGAGGCTCGGGGTCGTCGAGCGCGGCGATCACCCAATGGGTCGAGAGCCACTTCCATTCCGTCACCGTCGACGGGGAGACCATCTACGTCCTGACGTCGGCCACGTCCTGAGTGCGGCGTCAGATCATCGACGACCGGCGCCCCTGGCGCACGAGGAGGTCGGCCGACGATCGCAGGTCGGTCTGCACCTGGCCCTGGTTCTCCAGGAGTTGGTCGGCCCACAGCATCTGCAGCGTCAACGGCAGGCGGTCGACTCGGCGCTGGGCCCGCGCCTCCTCGAACGCGTTCCACAACGCGTCATGGAGGACGTGATCGTGCGCCGGCGGCTCGTCGAGGGAGTCCCGGCGGCCGGCCAACATTTCGGCGAACTCCTCGTACCAGCGGTGGCTCGACGCGTAGGAGTCGCGCAGCACGGCCCCGGCGATGGCGACCGACTCCATTTCCGGGCAGCCGTCGCTGACGGACGGGGCCGGCAGCTGGGCCAGCGTGTACGCGGCGAGCCGAATGCGGTTTGCCCCCGTGAAGAGCCGGGACACCGTCTCGACGCTCACCACCTTGGCGCCCCGCTCGGCGAAGTACTGGCGGAACGCGTCATCGAGCAGCAGGTAGGTGCTGTGCGTCAGCTTGAGCCCCGGCTGGGTGTCCACCTGGCGCGTGGTCACGGTCAGGTGGTCGACGGCGTCGGCCAGGTAGCCGGAATTGGCGACGAAGGCGGCCGAGAGCGCTCTTCCGAAGGCCGCCGTGGCGCCGCGCGGCCAGAAGAGCAGGCCCACCACGACGCTCACCGCGCAGCCGATGGCCACGTCCTCAATCCGGGTCAAGCCGACCTTCCAACCCGTGGGCTCAATGATGTTGAAGAGGATCACGACCACGAGGGTGAACCCGGCCTGCCCGGCGGCGAACGAAATCATGGAGGGCGCGACGCCCGAGATCAGCACCGCGACGGGCAACAGTGCCCACAGCAGAACGGTGTGGTCGGAGACGCCGATCATGATGGCCGAGCCGATGACGAAGCCGACGGCCGTCCCGCCCACGGCCCGCAGCGCCGTGGCGCCGGTCCCGAGCGCGTTGGACCGCAGCACGGACAGCGTGCCGAGGACCACCCAGAACCCGTGCGAGACGTCGGTGACCTCGACCACGGCGACCGCCAGGGCCAGGCCCGCCGCGCCCCGGACGGAGTTGCGGAACCAGACCGAACGGAAGGAGAGGTGCGAGGCGATGCGGTAGCCGAACGTGCGGGGCGACGTATCGGTCGCACCGAGGGTGTGGTCCACGACGGTCGGGGCCCCGGCGGCGGCGAGCGCGGCGTCGGCCAGGATCTCGGTGGCGATGCTGAGCCCCCGCACATGGAAGCCCGGGTCGAGGACAGAGGCGAAGTCTGCGGAGACGTCGGCTCCCGACGGCGTCCCCGCGACGTCGGCGTCCAGAATCTTCGTCACGTCGGTCTCGAGCTCGACTCCGATCATCGCCTCGAGACGCTGCACCGCGACCCGCAGCGACTCGATGAGTCCGGCGTCGTCCACCGGATGCCCGTCGCCATCGCAGATCACGGCGGCGGCGCTCCTGAGCGTCGCCGCCACCACGTCGAGCAACTCGGCCACCTGGGGCTCGAGGGCCATCGCCCCGTGGCGCGTCAGGGTGATGTTGCCGGCTACCCATTCGACCCGGCCCACCAGCTTGGAGAGCGCGACCGCCCCGGCCGCCGCTCCCGTGGGCGGGTACGGGGTGCTCGAGAACTGCGTCCGCAGCCGGGCGAGCTGCGCCGCCAGGTCGTCGGCGGCGGCCCGGTCGTCCAGCCCGCGGCGTGGGTCTCGGCCACCCGCGCCACCGCCAGCACGGCCGCGGACAACCGGCGGCGCAGGTTGTCGTGCCACGGCGGCGGCCAGACGAGCAGGCAGGCCGGTATGGCGATGGCGCCGGCCAGCAGCCAGCCGACCAGGCGGGGCCCGATGGCGGACGGGGGGTCGGCCACCGCGACCGGCAGGACGAAGGTGAGCAGAGCGGCGGTGGCGCAGGTGGCGATCTGGGGAGCGACAATGCCGGCGAAGAGGACCAGGAACCCGACGACCGCCATGGCGACCACCGCGAGCACCTGGTGGGTCGACACCGCGGTGCCGAGCGCAATGAAGCCACAGGCCACGGCGAACAGCACCACGTAACTGGTCAGGCGGGTGCGCGGCCGGCCCGGGAACTCGACCAGGAGCAGCAGGGCGAACGAGCCGAAGGCGGCAAAAAGGCTGACTTGTGGGTTGCTGAAGAAGAGGTGACCGATGCCGAAGGTCAAGGGCATGACGACGGCCGCCCGGACCGAGCGCTTCACGGCCAACAGTTCCGGGTCCTTGGCACGGACCCACCGCGCCACCGATTGGCGCGGTGCCCGCACCGTCTGACTCACGACGTCGGTCATGGTGCCCGGGCGCGCCCTACCGCTGGACGGGCAGCGAGCGTGCGAAGGCGGAGCCGAGCTCGACCCACCGGCCGAGTTGGCGCTGCGTCCTCACGTCCTCGGGTTCCAGGTAGAGCCAGCCCTCCATGTTGCGCCCGCGCATCTCGACCACGGAGGCCGGGCCCCGGGCCGCGACGCGGTCCGAATCGTCGGAGTGGACGCAGCGCATGACACCACCGTGGTGGCTGGCCGTCACCGCCATGTTCCCGCCGGTGAGGAAGGCGAGCCCACCGAACATCTTCTTCTCGCTCAGGCCCGGCTCCGGGCCGAGCGAGGCCCGAAGGCGGTTGGCCAAGTCCTCGTCGTAGGCCACGACGAGAGCGTAGGCCGAGGGCGCGTGCGAGCCCGCAGGGGGAGGGCCCGGCGCCCGGCGCTGGCCCACGACGAGGAGGCGGACAACTGCGGTTCGGGCGGCGTCGCCGACGGAGCGCCCGGGTTACTCGAAGTCGGCCAGGAGCTCGCGGCAGCGATGCGCGTCGTTGGTCAACTTGGCCCGGAACGCGTCCATGCGGGCCAACTTCGTGGTGATCTGCTCGGCCAGCGACTCGTTGAGGACCAGCGCCTCCTCCAGCGTGGCCTTCTGCTGAGCCCGGGCCTTCTTGGTCGGCACGCCTTTGGTGGCCCGGTAGCTCGCGCGCAGCTCGTCGAGCCGCGTCTCGAGGGAGAGGAACTCGCTGATTTCGTCGAGGTTCATCCCGAGCACCTCTCGCAGCTCGAGGATGCGCTGCAGGTGGGCCAGGTCGTCGAGGGTGTAGCGGCGCTCGCCACCCGCGGTGTAGAGCGAGGGGCTGAGCAGGCCTAGCTCCTCGTAGTAGCGCAAGGTCCGCGCCGAGACCCCGGCCCGGGTCGCGGCCTCGCTGATTCTGATGCCCGGGTCACAGCCCCCGGCCGGTCCCGAACTCTGACCCAATGGGCGACTGGTCGACACGGCCATCTCAGTCCACCAGGAGGGGCTCGGTCTCGGCAATGGCCTCCTGCGCCCCCACCCGCTCGACCGGCTGGAGGTCGGCGGCCACCGGGTCGATCTCGTCCTCGTAGTGGTACTTGCCGCCGCGCAGCAACGAGGCCACCGCACCGAGCACGCACACGGCGGCGGCGAAGGAGAAGGCTTCGGTCAACCCCTTCGAGAAGGGCGCTGCGATGAGGTGCGGGAAGAACTGCCGGCTGGTCAGGTAGGCGGCCGTGTGGTGCGGCAGGTGCGACAGCTCGGAGCTGCCCAGGAGCACCTGCATGGGGTTGTAACCCAGGAAGGCGGCGAAGAGGCTCCCGACCGGCGGCAGGTGTGACGCCCGCGTGGCGATGGCCGGGCTCACCCCCTGCGCCGTCAGGCCGTGGTAGAGCGCGCCGGGCAGGCTGGCGGCCAGGCCGAGGATCATGAGGCTGAAGAAGATGCCGATGGAGAGCACCGACGCCGACGCGTTGAAGGTGCCGGCCATGCCGGCCCCCGACCCGCGCTGGTTGGCCGGCAGGCTGTTCATGATGCCGGTCTGGTTGGGCGCGATGAACATGCCCATGCCGATGGAGTTGAAGAAGATCAGCGCGGCAAAGCCCAGGTAGGGGAAATCGACCGGCAGTTGGATCAGCAGAATGAAGGTCAGGGCGACGAGCAGCAGCCCACCGGTGGCGAAGGGTCGCGCCCCGTAGCGGTCGGCCAGCACTCCGCTGACCGGGCCGGCGGCTAGGAAGCCCACCGTCAAGGGGATCATGTAGATGCCGGCCCACAGCGGCGTCTCCGAGAAGCTGTAGCCGTGTAGTGGCAGCCAGATCCCCTGCAGCCAGATGATGAGCATGAACATCAGCCCGCCCCGGCTCAAGGAGGCCATGAAGCTGGCCACGTTGCCCGCCGTGAAGGCGCGGATACGGAACAGCTTCAGGCGGAACATCGGCTGCGCCACCTTGGTCTCGATCACCCCGAAGACGACCAGGATGGCCACGCCCCCGAAGATCTCGGCCATCACGGCGGGACTGCTCCAGCCCATGGTGTGGCCCCCGTAGGGCAGCAGCCCGTAGGTGATGCCGACCAGAATGAGGATGAGACCGACGGCGAAGGTGGCGTTGCCGAGCCAGTCGATCTTGGCCGGCTGGCGTGTGCCGCGCTCCTCGAGCTTCACGTAGGCCCACAAGGTGCCGGCCACTCCGACGGGAACCGAGATCAAGAAGACGAGATGCCACTCCACCGGCGCCAGCAGTCCGCCCAGGATCAAGCCGATGAAAGAGCCCCCGATGGCGGCGACGTTGTTGATACCGAGCCCGAGCCCGCGCTGATTTGCGGGGAACGCATCGGTGATGATGGCCGACGAGTTGGCGAAGAGCATGGCGCCGCCGACTCCCTGCCCAATGCGCATGACGATCAGCCAAATGGCACCGGACGTGCCGGTGAGCCAGGTGACGGCCAACAGGATGGAGAAGGCCGTGAACACGGCGAAGCCGAGGTTGAAGATCTTCACCCGGCCGTAGATGTCGCCCACCCGCCCGAGGGACACCACGAGGACGGCCAGGACGACCATGAACCCCATGAGCATCCACAGCATGTAGCCGGTGTTGCCCGGCGTGAGCGGGTCGAGGTGGATGCCGCGGAAGATGTCGGGCAGCGAAATCAGGACGATCGACTGGTTGATGAACACCATGAGCGTGCCCAGGGTGACGGTCGAGAGGGCGATCCAGCGATAGGCGGACTGGTCCGCGCCCTCGGGCCGCGTCGGCGCGTGGCCGTTGGAGGCGACCGGGGCCCTGAGGCTCATGCCAGAAGTTTAACGTTAACGTCAGGGTCATGAATCGGCGGCGGCCGGCTCCCCGCTGACCAGGGCAACCTGGGGGCGCCCGCTCAGTCCGAAGGTGCCGGCTGGGCGGGCGCCGTGAGCGCGGCCTCGAACACCGCCGCCACGTCGTGGGCGTAGGTCACCGCGGCCTGGCTCCCGAGCTGGGTGACCGACATGAGCACCGAGAGCATGAGGGCGACGATGCCGTTGGCGACGGCCGCCGGATCGATGTCGGGCCGCACCAGCCCGGCGGCCTGCCCGGTGCGCAGCAGCTCGGTGGACTTCTTCCGAAGCTCGTTGAGCGCGGGGATCTCGAGCACGCGGACGGTGACCTCGGGCTCGAGCCCGGCCAGGAGCCGGCGGGCCAGCGGATGGCGCTCCACCGCCTCCACCAGCGTGAAGATCAAGGTGTCGTGCCAGCGGCGGACGTCGGGCACGTCCGCCACCGTGACGAGACCCTCCTCGATGACCCCCGCCGCGTCCTCGTCCACGGCGGCCAGGAACAGGGACTCCTTGTTGGGGAAGTACGCGTAGGCCACCGTGCCGCCCACCGAGGCGTCACGGGCGATGTCGGCCACCGAGGTCGAGCGGTATCCGTCCCGGCCGAACCGGACGATGGCCGCCTCCAAGATGGCCCGCCGCGTCTGGGCACCCTTGGTCTCCGGTACCTGGTCAGCTGCCGATTCCACTCGAGGCCATCTCCAAAAACAGAGGATTTGAGAAAATCTCTCAAATAGTCTACCATGTCGTGCAGAAGCCGAGCGGGAGGCTGAGACGTGACCGGGACTGCGACGCGGCAGACGAGCGACCCCACCAAGAAGGTGCCCACGAGGCGGATGGACTTCGAGGAGTCCATGCGGGACGTGCCGAGGCATTTCGCCCGCGAGGGCGACCTGATCTCCGGACACGTGATCGCCGCCCTGTCGTCTGTCTTCCCCGACGGCGAGGACTACTTCGTGCGCTCGGTCCGCCACTTCCGCGACCAGGTCACCGACCCCGCCCTCAAACGCCAGGTGGCCGGCTTCATCGGCCAGGAGGCCGTGCACGGCCGGGAGCACCGGGTCTTCAACGACCGGCTGGCGGAGCTGGGCTACCCCACCAAGCGTTACGAGAAAGTCACCCGGGTCGGGCTGCGCATCCGGGGGAGGGTCGCGCCGGCCAAGGCCAACCTGGCGGCCACCGCCGCGCTCGAGCACTTCACGGCCACGCTGGCCGAGCTCGTGCTCACCAGCGAGGAGATCCGCGACCTCATGGGCGCCGAGCCCGTGCGCGACCTCTTCGTGTGGCACGCGCTCGAGGAATCCGAGCACAAGGCGGTCGCCTTCGACGTCTACAAGGCCGTCGGGGGTGGCGAGCGCCTCCGGGTGTGGACGATGAACTTCTTCCGCTACGGGTTCGTCCTGGGCATGAGCCTGGCCGTCGTGCTGTCCCTCCTGGGCGACCGGGCCACGTATCGCAAAGGCAACCTGCGCCGGAGCTGGCGGCGGCTGAAGAGCTCGCCCATCGTGGATCCCAAGCTGTGGGCCCAGCTCAAGGACTACAACCGCCCCGACTTCCACCCCGACGACAGCGACACCACCGCATTGGTGGAAACTTGGAGGGCCGAGCTCTTCGGGGAGAACGGCACCCTGAACGACAAGTTGATCGGAGCTGCAGCCTGATGGCCTCCGCCGGGACCACGACCACTCCCACCACGCACGTCGACGTCCTGATCGTCGGGGCCGGCCTCTCGGGCATCGGGGCCGCCCACTACCTCCAGACCGAGTGCCCCTGGGCCAGCTACGCCATCTTCGAGGCACGCGACGCCATCGGCGGGACGTGGGACCTGTTCCGCTATCCGGGCATTCGCTCCGACTCGGACATGCACACGCTGGGCTACGCCTTCCGGCCCTGGGACGGCGAGAAGTCCATCGCCGACGGCGACTCCATCCTCCAGTACATCAAGGACACTGCGGCCGAGGCCGGCATCGACAAGCAGATCCGGTTCAACCATCGCGTCACTGCGGCCGACTGGTCGTCGGCCGACTCCCTCTGGCATGTCACGGCCGAACGGGCCGACACCGGCGAAGTGGTCGAGCTGACCGCCGGCTTCCTCTTCTCCTGCAGCGGCTACTACCGCTACGACCACGGCTACCTGCCGGACTTCGAGGGCATGGGCGACTTCGGCGGGACGGTCGTCCATCCCCAGCACTGGCCCGAGGACCTCGACTACGCCGGCAAGCGGGTCGTGGTCATCGGCAGCGGCGCCACGGCGGTGACGCTGGTGCCCGCCATGGCGCGCTCGGCCGCCCACGTGACCATGCTGCAGCGCTCGCCCACCTACATCGCCTCCCTGCCCGAGAAGAGCCCGGCGGCGGCGCTGTTCCGCAAGATCCTCCCGGCCAAGCAGGCCGGCGCGGCGGCCAAGTGGGTGCACGCGCTGATGACCCAGGCCTTCTACCAGCTCTGCCGTCGCTACCCGAAGCAGGCCAAGCGGATGCTGCTCAAGGGCCTCGAGCGCGAGCTGCCCGAGGGCTACGACATCGCCACCCACTTCACGCCGCGCTACAACCCGTGGGACCAGCGCTTCTGCGCCGTCCCCAACGGCGATCTCTTCAAGGCCATCCGTGCGGGCAACGTCTCGGTCGTGACCGACCACATCGACCGCTTCACCGAGAAGGGGTTGCGCCTGACCTCGGGGCGCGAGCTCGAGGCCGACGTCATCGTGACCGCCACCGGCCTCGAGCTCCTCTTCCTCGGCGGCATGGCGCTCACGGTGGACGGCGAGAGGGTCGACCCGGCGACCCGCCTCACCTACAAGGGCATGATGATCGAGGGCGTGCCCAACCTGGCCATCGCCATCGGGTACACCAATGCGTCGTGGACGCTCAAGTGCGACCTCACCTGCCAGTACGTGTGCCGCCTGCTCAACCACATGCACGAGCGCGGCCAGAGCCGGTGCGTGCCCCGCCACGCGGGGCCGGCCGACGGTGACGGCCCGCTGCTCGGCCTGACGTCGGGCTACATCCAGCGCTCGGCCCACCTGCTCCCCAAGCAGGGCAAGGCGTACCCCTGGCAGGTGCACCAGAGCTACCTGCGCGACTACCGCGCCCTGCGGATGGGCGGCGTCGAGGACGGCGTCATGGAGTTCTCGGGCCCGGGCGTCCACGCGGACTCCGCCGTCGCCCTCGCTTCCTGATCCCGAACACGAGGAGCCACTGACATGAAGGACTTCAAGGGCCGGGTGGCGGCCATCACCGGCGCCGGCTCGGGCATCGGCCGCGCCCTGGCCAACGACCTGGCCCGCCGCGGGGCGCACCTGGCGCTGAGCGACATCGACGACGCCGGCCTGGCCGAGACGGTGTCGCAGTGCGAGGGCTTCGGCGTCAAGGTCACCTCGCAGCACCTCGACGTGGCCGACCGGGCCGCCGTCTACGCCTGGGCCGACCAGGTCGTGGCCGACCACGGCGAGGTCAACCTCATCATCAACAACGCCGGCGTGGCCCTCGGCGCCACCGTCGAGTCCATGTCCTACGAGGACTTCGAGTGGCTGATGAACATCAACTTCTGGGGCGTGGTCTACGGCACCAAGGCCTTCCTGCCCTACCTGAAGGCGTCGGGCGAGGGCCACATCGTGAACCTCTCGAGCGTCTTCGGCCTCATCAGCGTGCCCTCGCAGTCGGCCTACAACGCGGCCAAGTTCGCCGTGCGCGGCTTCACCGACACCCTGCGCATGGAACTCGAGATCGAGGGGGCGCCGGTCTCGGTGACGACCATCCACCCCGGTGGCATCAAGACGAACATCGCCAAGAACGCCCGCATGGACGACAGCGTGACCGACATGGCCGGCGATCCGGAGAAGGCCCGGCTCGACATGGAGCGCGTCTTCATCACCTCGCCCGAGAAGGCGGCCCGCCAGATCCTGGCCGCCGTCCAACGTGACCGGCGCCGCGCCCTCATCGGGCCGGACGCCAAGGTCATCGACTTCATTTCGCGGCTGCCCGCCACCCTGTACCAGACCGCGCTGGCGAAGGGGGCCCGTCTGGCGCGACGCTGAGCGCCATGGCAGACCTCGTCACCTACGAGCGGACCGATCGGGTGAGCACCGTCACCATGGACGACGGGAAGGTCAACGTCTTCTCCATCCCCATGCTGCGCGCCCTGCACGAGGCCTTCGACCAGGCCGAGCAGGACGGCACGGTGGTGCTGCTGACCGGCCGTCCCGGCTACTTCTCCGCCGGGTTCGACCTCAAGGTCTTCTCGAAGACCCCCGAGGACACGCCGACACTGCTCCGCCTCGGCGCCACCCTGGCCGAGCGCATCCTGTCCTTTCCCACTCCGGTTGCCGTGGCCTGTTCGGGTCACGCCTTTCCGGCTGGCGCCTTCCTTCTCATGGCGGCCGACACCCGCGTGGGCGCCGACGGACCGTTCAAGCTCGGACTCAACGAGGTGCGCATCGGGCTGTCCCTCCCCTGGTTCGCCATCATCCTCGCCCGCCATCGCATGACGCCGGCGGCCTTCGACCATGCGGTGGTCACGGGGGAGATGCTCGATCCCCAGGGCGCCCGGGTGGCCGGGCTGCTCGACCGCGTCGTCCCCGTCGACGAGTTGGCCGAGGCGGGGCGGGCGGCCGCCGAAGACCTCACCGCCATCGACGTCCGGGCCCACAAGGCCACCAAGCTGCGGGCCCGTCAGAAGGTGCTCGAGGAGCTGCGCTGGTCGATCGAGACCGAGCTCACTGCGCCCGGCTGACCGCCGGTCCGCTCTCAGCGCCGGCGGCGCGGGTCGTCCGTGCGGCGCCAACGCGCGCGGGGAGCACGGCGCCGCGTCGGCGCGCGTCGCCTCGAATCGGCAGGCCCACTGCGTATTGGACACCCGACGGCCGGTCGCCCATGATGCGGGGCGTGGAATCGCCGTCCTTGCTCGTGACGATGGTCCGCTTCCCCGGCGCCCTCCTGCGCCTGCCCACCTCCGCGCTCAGCGCGCTCGACGCCATCAACGACATGGCCGACCGGCTCGATCGCCTCATGAGCCTGCTCGAGCGCCTCGAGGGCGGCGTCAACAGGGCGGGTTCGGGCATCGACCTGGCCGCGCTCGGCATCTCCCATGCCGTCTCGGGCCTCGAGCAGGCCGTCGGCACGCTCGACACGTCCCTGCCCTCGCTGTCCGACTCGGCCTCGGCGCTGCGCAGCCTGACCGAACGGCTCAGCGCGGTGGCGGTCGAGCTGGCGACGGAGCTGCCCAAGGCGACCAGGTCGCTCCAGGAGGTCTCACCCGAGTTGAACACGGTGGTCGGCGCTGCTCGACGAGCGCTTCGCCCACCTCGACGGCGTCGTGACCGAGCTGGCCCGACTGATGGAGGCGGTGGTCGGCGCCATCCCCGGCATGCGGCGTGTCCTGCGCCAGCTCCACGCGCCGACCGACCTCGATCGATCAACACGGAACGGCAGACACACCAATGGAGCCAATGAGAAGCAACGATGCGCGCGCTCGACCTCGTCCGGGCCACCTCGGTCCCGATCCACGACATCGGCACCGCCATCTACCTGAGTCCCGACGTGTTCGGGTGGGCGGCCGAATGGGGATGGACGCAATCCGTTCGCCTTCTACTTCGCCGGTCGCGGCGGCATGCTGGGCGACGTCGGTGCGCGACGTGGTCGTCTCCGCCTTCGGGCTGGTTCGAGCCCAATGCGGTCAAGGCCATGTACACCGAGGGCGCCGGCGTGGCGGGTGCGACCGGAGCGGCGGCACGCATGGCCGAGGCGCACGCGAAGTGGGGCGAGAAGCACTACGCGGACGTCGACGGGCTCGAGGAGAAGCGTCGCGGTGACCGAGGAGCTGGTGAGCGGGCTGGAGGGCTCGGCCATCCCGCTCTTCGTCGGCTGGCGCGACGCGTCCGCGTGCGAGACGCCGGCCGGACGGGCGGCGCAGCTCATGCAGATCCTCCGCGAATGGCGGGGCGGCCTCCACCTGGTGGCGACGACCGCGGTCGGGCTCAGCCCCCTCGAGGCCATCCTCACCAACGAGGGAGCGGGCCAGGCCAAGTTCTTCGGCTGGGCCGAGCCCTTCCCCGACATCAGCGCCATAAAGGCCAAGCACGACGAGGCGGAGGCGATGACCGACCGGCTGTGTGCGACCGGGCTGGCCCAGGCGCTCGACGCCTCCCGAGTTCGCCGCCTTCGAGGGGGCAGTCGGCAGCCTGCGCGCCGCCACGCCTAGCCCCGTAGGCCCGATCCCCGGGGTGGGCCCGAACCCGGGACCGGCTACAGTGAAGGGCTGCTCTGCGGGAGGCCACAGGTCGGACCGGGGGGCACACGGCAGTAGCCGCCACGGACCTGTGGTGCAGCTCGGAGTGCACGCCGCCCTGTCAAGGCGGAGGTCGCGGGTTCAAATCCCGTCAGGTCCGCCACCAAGTTCGCACCCGCCGCGTGCCGGTCGAACCTGGTTACCCGGTCGGGTAGCTCAGTTGGTAGAGCGCGCGCCTGAAAAGCGTGAGGTCACCGGATCGACGCCGGTCCCGACCACCGGAAAGCGCCCTGAACAGGACGTACGTCACTCGACGATGCGTCAGCGGCTCTTCGGATTCTGGCGGGGTCCGGTTGCTCACCGGACGACGATCGAGCCCAGCACGCGCCAGTTCGGCTTGCCGGCGTAGAGCAGGGCCCGGATCCGGTAGTTCTCGAAGTTGCGGAACCCGAAGCCGATGCGTTTGATGCGCTTGATCAGGTTGTTGAGGGCCTCGGTGGGGCCGTTGGACACCCGGGCCAGGTGGTAGTTGGCGATCTTGTCGAACCAGTGCTTGATCGTTCGTCCGAGCTTTTGGACCTCGGCCGGCATGGCGCGTCGTGAGACAGTGGTCCTGGAGCTCTTCGAGCAGCTGACGTGCCTCGTCGGGGTCGCGGGTGCGGTAGAAGTCACGCAGGCGCTCCTTGACGCGATAGGCGATGGCCACCTCGGCGCCGGGATCGCCGAGCTCGAGGAGGGACCACAGGCGCTCGGTCGCCTCGGCGTCGAGTTTCTCCTCGCCGATGAGCAGGACCCGTCGGGCCCGATAGAGCGGATCGTCTCGGCGGCCCGGTGCCCGAGCTGCTCGGTCTGCACCCGACGGCGGACGGCATCGAGGCAGCGATTGGCCAGGGAGATGACGTGGAAGGGGTCGACCACCTGGGCGGCCTTGGGCAAGATCACCGAGTACACCGCCGCATAGGTGGCCGACATGTCGAGGGCGCCGTAAGCGGATGCGCTCCTTCCAGGCCGCCGGCTGTTTGTCGATCCAGCCCGCCACGTCGGTGTATTTGCGGGTCGGGCAGGATGTCGATGATCTGGTGGTTCTCCACATCGGCGACGGTCGTGGCGAAGCTGGTGTGGATCTCGTGTGCCGAGTTTGACGAAGGAGGTCTCGTCGAGGCCGATGGCGCTGGTCTGGTTCAGGCGTTTGCGATCGGCCTCAAGGAGGGCCTCGCCATAGGTGATCACGGCGTCGTTGACCGTGTGCCAGTCACAGGCCAGCTCGTCGGCCACTTCTGAGACGGTGCGGCCCCCGCCGACTTGGACCGTGGCCCACTTGGCCGCCCTGGTCGTGAGCAGGCAGTTCTTGGCCGCGATGCGGTGGTCTTCGAGCACCCAGGACCTCTTCGGCACCCCGGGTTCACACAGCGCATGCGGTGCTTCTTCCAGGCCAGGCTCATCGGGTGTGCCGTAGACGGGCAGGTCGACGTAGTGCACGACCGGGCGTTCTTTGACCTGGGCCGGCTCCGCACACGTCGGGCACGCAACGACACCGAGCATCTGTTCGACCATCAGCTCGACGTCGGGCCCGTGGCGCTCGTAACGCAGGATCCGCACGTCTTTGAGGCCCACGAGGGCGGCGAGGATCTCACTAGGGTGGACGAGGACGAAGGTGCTTCTTGCTTTTTGGCTCACACCTCAAGCTTGAAGCGCCTTCGCCTATTTCTGGGGGACCGTCCGCCCAGCGCTCCCCGCCAGAATCCGAAGAGCCGCATCAGCTCGCAGGTGACCCCTCTTTCGTAAAGCGTGAGGCCGTTGTGTCGACGTGTCCGACCACGAGACGAATGCCCTCGTCAGAGCCTCAGCCGACCCGTTTGGCCACGGCGTGCCCAATGCGTGCCCCAATGAAACAGGAACGGTTTTCGATTCAACCACCTCCACCCTCCGTACGTGCAGACGGGTGTGCCTAGATTTTCGACGCGCCCGCGCTGAGTGGGGTGCTCAGGGATGCTGTTGCCGCGGATACCGCTCTCTCGGAGCGGGATCGCCGTCCACGGGCTGGCGCGGATCGACGTGAGGTCAGTGCCCGTTCATGAGTTTTACAGCAACGTCACGCCGGAACGGCCGAGGAAATTCCCGCTCAGGAAACACAGGTACAGGTTCGGATCGCAGTTACCCAGTTGAGCAGAGGCGCCTTGCGCGTCGAAATGAATATTGGGGGGCGGGGGCACGCGGAGCCGTCCGCCGCACGGAAGGCCGTTTCTCCGGATCTCCCAGTCGTGAATGAGTCGGTCGCTATTCCGATTTCCGGAATGGCTGGCTGTGTTGGGATCAGGGAGTGGGACATGGGGGCGGTTATCGGGGGTGACATGGCGGGTGGCGCGAGGCCGGGAAGCCCCCTCCTGCCCCCGAAACAGCTCATCAGCGTCGTCGCCGCAGTCGTCGTCGTCGCCGGGCTCATCACGCTCGGCTTCGCGCCGTTTAGCGCGGGCACTGCGTCTACGTCTATGTCTACGTCTACGTCTACGCCCCCGCTCGCCTTGAAGCAGGTGTGGTTGCACTATCTCGACGACGCGCCATGCGGCGTGGCCGAAGCGTCCCCCGCCGAGGTCAGCCTCGACCAATCGTCGGTCGAGATCGGAGACCGTGAGGGATACCTCTATGCCTTCCACCTCTCCGACGGTTCGGTGCCGGCCGCATGGGCCCGCGCTCCGGCCTCGGCCTTCCTGGGCTCCGGCCTGGCTTGTGGGATCACCGGCAACGACGGGGCAACGGCCAAGCCGGCATTGGGGACCAACGGGATTGCCGTCGGCGGGTACCCCCCCATCGATTCAACCGCCTCGGTTGCGTCGACGCCCTACGGGAGCTTCATCTACTTCGGGGCGGGCAACGCGGCCGACCCCGGGGTGGGTGGGTACTACGCCTACGGCCCCAGCGGCCATCTGCTCTGGAGCAAGGCGGTGACCAACCCATCGACCGACCCCTTGCACGACATCGGCGTCCAGGCCTCGCCCACGCTGGTCACGACGAACACGACCCCCTTCGTGACCGCCGGGTCCCTCGGCCAGGAGAGCTACGCATTCGACGCGTCCACCGGGAGCTCCGTGAGCGGATGGCCGTACTTCTCGGCCGACAGCGTCTTCTCAACCGCGGCCGTGGCGGACCTCTACGGCACCGGGCGGGACGAATTCGTCGTGGGCGGCGCGTCCACGGACGGAGTCGCCTACGGGCGCCACTACCAGAACGGGGGCCACCTGCGGATCCTGAGCGACGAGGGCGGGCTCATCTGCTCGGCCAACACCAATGAGGAGATCGACTCCTCGCCCGCCATCGGCCCGATCCTCCCCGGGGGCGCGCTCGGGATCGCCACGGGAACCGGCAGCTACTACTCGGGGAGCGACGAGGATGCGGTCAAGGTCTTCGACACGCAGTGCACCCAGGTGTGGAGCAAGACCCTCGACGGGACCACGGGCGGGAGCCCGGCGTTGGCAGACCTGCGCGGCAACGGCCAGCTCGACCTGGTCGAGGGCACGAGCACGGACGATCGAACCGGCTCGGTGTGGGCTCTCGACGCTTCGACGGGAGCGGTCTTGTGGAAGGTGCCCGCGCTGGGCGCGGTCCTCGGCTCGGTGACCACCGCCGACCTCAGCTCCGACGGCGCGCAGGACGTGATCGTCGCCACCACCGCAGGCCTAGTGCCGTGACCGGCAACGTTGGAGGGGCGCGTCCACCACTTTGACCTCCCGGTCGCGCAGAATTGGCCTCCCGCGAAAGAGGAGGTCAGGTGCGCGAAGGGATACGCGTTCGAGAGATCACCAACGACGAGGGCAGACGCTTGCTCCAGATCGTGCGGCGCTCGTCGGGCTCGGTGGTGCGCTGGCGTCGGGCCCAGATGGTGCTGCTCTCGGCCCAGGGCATGGACGTGGCCCAGATCGCCAAGGTGGCCTTCACCTCGCCGGATCGGGTCCGAGAGGTCCTGCACAACTTCAACGACGACGGCTTCGACTCCTTGGCCCCCAAATACGCCGGCGGCCGGCCGCCGAAGTTCACCTTGCCCGAGCGCCGGGAGATCAAGAAGATCGCGCTGAGCCGTCCGGTCGACCACGACCTGCCCTTTTCGACCTGGAGCTTGTCCAAGCTGGCCGAGTTCCTCGTCGCCGAGGGGGTGGTCGACGACATCAGTCACGAGGGTCTGCGCGTGCTCCTCCGCGAGGAGGGTGTCTCCTTTCAAGTGATCAAGACCTGGAAGCAATCGAACGACCCCGACTTCGAGGCCAAGAAGAACCGGGTGCTCGAGCTCTACGACATCGCCGATGGCAAGGCGAAAGCGAAGAAGGGCGATCCGACCGTCGTCATCTGCATGGACGAGTTCGGGCCGCTCAACCTGTTGCCCCGGCCGGGCAAGCAGTGGGCGCCGATGATCGTCAAGGGCGAAGCGAGCACCAGGGGACCACGACGCCGGCGCCGCCGGGCCACCTACACCCGCACCAAGGGGGTCCGCCACCTCATGGCCGCCTACGACCTGGGCCAGGACAAGATCTACGGCCACATCAAGACGAAGAAGGACCGCACCACCTTCCTCGAGTTCTGCCGCTACCTGCGCAGCCTCTACCCACCGACGTCCGCATCGCCATCGTGCATCGACAACTTCAGCCCGCACCTCTCGACCAAGAAGGACGACCGGGTCGGGCGTGTGGGCCGAGGCCAACAACGTCGAGCTGGCCTACGTGCCGACCAACGCCAGCTGGCTGAACCGGATCGAGGCGCAGTTCCAGGCGCTGCGCTACTTCACCCTCGACGGCACCGACCACCGCTCACACGAGGAGCAGAACTCGATGATCCGTCGCTACATCATCTGGCGCAACCGCAACGCTCAGGACAAGACACTGCGTGAGCTGGTAAAGCGCGCAAACGTTGCTTGATGCGGCACTAGAGATCCTCGACGGGAAGACAGGTGACGAGCTTCTCCACGTGGATGACGGCTCGGGGGACAGCGGCGTGGCACCGGGAACGATCTTCGGTTTTCAGAACGCGCCGCTGGTGACCGACGACCCGGACGGGCTGATCGGCATCACGGTAGCCGGGTACGACGGGGTCGCCGGAAGCCCCAACCATGACGTCCAGGGGGTCGTCCAGCACTTCACGGTGCCGGGGTCGGACGGCGCGCTGGTCGCCGAGGCAGGGGGCTGGCCGCAGTTCCACCACGATTCACATCTGACCGGGTTCACCGGGACGCCCACCACCCAGCCGGCCGGTTGTCAGATCCCTCCGGCCGCCCTCAACGGCTACTTGGCGGTTGCGGCCGACGGGGGCGTGTTCAGCTTCGGGAGCCAGCAGTTCTGTGGGAGTACAGGGGCCGTCCCTCTCAACGGAGCGGTGGTGGGCGTCGGCATTTCGCCCGACCACGGCGGGTACTGGCTCGCGGCGTCCGACGGCGGCGTGTTCAGCTTCGGCGTGCCCTTCTACGGGTCGGCGGTGGGTCTGCATCTGAACACCCGGATCATCGGCATGGCAGCCACGCCCGACGGGGGCGGCTACTGGCTCGTCGCGGCCGACGGGGGGATCTTTGCCTTTGGCGACGCCTCGTACTACGGCTCGGGCACCTCTGTCCCCAATGCAGACGTCGTGGGGATGGCTCCCTCGCCGGACGGCCAGGGGTATTGGGAGGTCACCTCCGACGGAACGGTCTGGGCTTTCGGAGACGCCGGCTTCTTCGGCGACGCCAGTCACATGACTTTGGCCGCCCCTATTGTGGGCATCACGGCCGACCCGGCCACGGGCGGATACTGGCTGGTCGCGGCAAATGGCGGCGTCTTCTCCTTTAACGCGCCGTTCCTCGGGTCCATCGGCTCGCTACCCCTGGACCGACCCGTCGTCGGCATGGTGGCGACCAACGACGGGAACGGCTACTGGCTAGTGGCGGCGGACGGAGGCGTCTTCGCATACGGCGATGCCCCCTACGACGGCTCCGAGGACGGCAAAGTCCTGAACCAGCCCGTCGTCGCCCTCGCGGGCTATTGACTGGTTGTTCTATCCGGGGAGCCATCTTTCCGAGCCCCGAGGAACTCTTGCCGGCTTTCAAAACTCGAGTGAGTCTCGTCGGCTGAGTTGTCATCGATACCGGTCCCCATTTCTCAAATCGATTCAGACCGCTGAGATCTATCAAGTTTCGTGCCCTTGGCGTGCCCCAGTGAACGCGAAACAACGTCGACCAACGGTGTGCACTGAGGACCAACCGGTTGAAGATTTCTGGCATTTGGCCTGGGCTTTTTTGGCTCTTGTGACTGATCCGTGGGTGCTCTGACCTGCTCGAGACGCGAGCAACGCCATCCTCTGCCTACGTTTTCGGACTGTTCGAAGGTCCGAAGACGAGGCAAGGAGAACGGCGTTGCTCGGTGCCAACGTATGGCGTGCGGGTGCTCGGTGTCGACCGGGCGACGGTGATCGAGGAGGTGGACGTCGACGAGGAGTCCGACACGGTGGTCGTCCATGTGCGCCCGAGCGCTCGACCAAGCGGCGCTGCGGACGCTGCGGGGGCGTGCGCCGGGCTACGACCAGGGCGAGGGACGTCGCAATTGGAGGGCGCTCGACTTCGGCACGCTGCGCTGCTTCCTGGAGGCCGACTCCCGCGGGTGAACTGCCCCGAGCACGGCCCGACCGTGGCTCAGGTGCCCTGGGCCCGCCACGACGCCGGCCACACCCGGGACTTCGACGACACAGGTGGCCTGGCTCGTCACCCACACGCCGAAGTCGACGGTGAGCGAGCTGATGCGTATCGCCTGGAAGCAGCGTCGGCGCCGATCGTCGACCGCGTCGTCGCGACGGACGGGCCGCCCACGACCCCTTCGAGGGCCTCGCGCCGCATCGGGATCGACGAGATCAGCTACAAGCGCGGCCACCGCTACCTGACGATCGTGCGTCGACCACGACACGGGCCGTCTCGTCTGGGCGGCTGTCGGGCGCGACAAGAAGACGCTGAACGGCTTCTTCGACCTGCTCGGACGAAGAGCGCTGCAAGCAGATCCGCCTGGTCTCGGCAGACGCGGCCGAGTGGATCGCCGACGTGGTCGCCGAGCGCTGCGCGAACGCCACGCTGTGCATCGACGCGTTTCACGTCGTGCAGTGGGCCACCGAGGCCCTCGACGAGGTGCGCCGCGAGGTCTGGAACGAGGCGCGCAAGGGCGGCATGAGCGACCCACGCCAAGGAGCTGAAGGGCTGCCGCTACGCCCTCTGGCGCAACCCCGAGGACCTGACGCGCGCGCCAGGAGCAGAAGCTCGCCTGGATCGCCAAGGTGAACACCAGGCTCTACCGCGCCTACCTGATGAAAGAGCAGCTGCGCGTGATCATCCGCACCAAGGGCGTCCTCGCCCTCACGATGCTCGAGGAATGGCTCGTCTGGGCGCAGCGCTGCCGCATCGACGCCTTCGTCGAGCTCGGGCGCAAGATCGCGCGCACCTCGCGGGCATCGAAGCGGCGATGCTGCACAACTTGTCGAACGCGCTCGATCGAGATCGACGAACACCAAGCTGCGGGTGCTGCACCGCATGGCCTTCGGCTTCAACGAACCCGAGCACCTGATCGCCCTGGCCCTGCTCGACCGCGGTGGCTACTGCCCGCCGCTGCCCGGTCGGGACCGCTCGTCAGCGGCGTTTGCGGCGCTTGGCTGATGGAGTCTTGGGCCGTGTCCCCGGCGCGGTGATGCGCCCCGTCGATGGCGGCCGCGGGCGTTGGCCCGGGCCTCGTGTCAGCGTTCAAGTAATCCCGCAGCTCAGCGGGCTGGCGTTCAAGTTATCCAGCACCCCGACGTTCAAGTAATTCCGCACTTCTGAAGGCGGGGGATCCCCCACTCGGGCTCCTTGTTCCACTAACCGCGCTCTCGTCAACCGAGACGAGGAGGCGCCCATGACAAGGAGAACGTTCAGAGTGATCGACATCGTCGAGATCCTCATCCATTGGAGTGCCGGCCGGAAGAAGGCCGAGGTGGCCAGAAGCCTCGGGGTGGACCGGGGCACCGTGGCCAAGTACACCGCCAAGGCCCTGTCTGAGGGCTACGGGCCCGACGGCGAGCCGCTCTCGCGGAGCAGTGGGGCGACACTGGTCCACGGGTGGTTCCCAGAACTGGTCGACCCCCGGCACCGGAGCCTCACCCACGCCACGATCGAGCCCACCGGACCGACATCGAAGAGATGCTCAAGACGAACACGGCCACGACGGTGCACCAGCGCCTGCGTGACGAGCACGGGCTCGCGGTCGGCCTCTCGAGCTTCCGCCGCTACGTCTGGCGCGAGTTCCCCGAGGACAACCTGGACAACAAGGTGACGCTGCCGCGACCCGACGTCGCCGCCGGCGAGGAGGCTCAGATCGACTACGGCTATCTCGGCACGTGGCTCGACCCGCTGACCGAGCGCATGCGCCGGGTGTGGGCCTTCGTCATGGTGCTGGCCTGCAGCCGCCACATGTTCGTCCGGCCGGTGTTCATCATGGACCAGCGCACCTGGACGGCGTGCCACGTGCGAGGCGTTCGCGTTCTTCGGCGGCGTGCCGCGGCGCCTGGTGAGCGACAATCTCAAGACCGGGGTGCATCAAGGCCGACATCTACGACCCGATGCTGAACCACTCCTATGCCGAGCTGGCCGCGCACTACCGCTGCCTCATCGACCCGGCTCGGGCACTGAAACCGAAGGACAAGCCTCGGGTCGAACGACTGATGCCCTACGTCCGAGATTCCCTGTGGCGCGGCCGTGAGTGGATCGACCTGCCCCACATGCAAAGCGGTGCGCTCACTTGGTGCACCGACGTCGCCGGTCTGCGATCGCACCGCTCGCTCGACGGCGCCTCGCCGCTCTCGGTCTTCGAGGCGACCGAGCGCCCGGCGCTGATCGCCCTGCCGAGCGCACCCTTCGAGCTGGCGACCTGGAGCTACCCCAAGGTCGGGCCCGACTGCTACGTCAAGGTCGGGCAAGGCGCTCTATACCGGTCCCCTGGCGCTTCATCGGCCACCAGGTCGACGCCCGAGCCGGCGAGCGCACCGTCGAGTTCTACGCCGACGGCAAGGTGATCAAGACCTGGGCCCGGATCGAGAAGGGCAAGCAGACCGACTGGGCCGACTTCCCGCCCGAGAAGGTGGCCTTCTTCATGCGCACGCCCCAGTGGTGCCGCAAGCGGGCCGGCGAGCTCGGAGCCAACGTCAAAGCCCTGGTGGAGGGGCTGCTCGAGGTGAACGCCCTCTACCGGCTGCGCCAGGCCCAAGGGGTGCTCGGCCTGGCCGACAAGCACGGCGCTGAGCGCCTCGACGCGGCGTGTCGCCGAGCCATCGAGGTCGGCGACCCCGGGTACCGCACCGTCAAGGGCATCCTGGTGGCCGGCACCGAGGCCGAGGGGACACGACGAACACGTCGCGCCCGATGCCCCGGCCCACCTCCACGGCGCCGACTGACCCTGTTCGCCCATTTCGGTGACGTCGAGGCGGCGGGACAATGAGGACCCACCAGCTCGAGACGACGCTGCGCTCGCTCGCGGCTCTCGGGGATGCTCGACACCTTCGAGGCCCGGCTCGCCCAGGCCGACGCCGGTGAGCTCGGCCACGTCGAGTTCCTCCAGGCGCTCTGCGAGGACGAGCTCTCCCGGCGCGAGCGCGGCCGGCATCGCGCGCCGGGTCCGGGCGGCCCACTTCGAGCAGGTCTGCGCCATCGAGGACTACGACTTCATCCTACAACCCCAAGATCCCCGCCGCCCACATCCGCGACCTGGCCACGTTGCGCTTCATCGAAGGCCGGCGAGTCGGTGATGCTCCACGGCCCCGTCGGTGTCGGCAAGACGATGATCGCCCAGGCGCTCGGTCACCAGGCCTGTCGGCGGGGCTACAGCGTGGCGTTCACCAAGACCTCGCGCCTGCTGGCCGACCTCGCCGGTGGCCACGCCGATCGGACCTGGGAGACCCGTCTGCGTCGCTGGGCCCGACCAACCGTCCTTGATCCTCGACGATTTCGCCATGCGTGAGTTCACCCCCACCCAGTCCGACGACCTCTACGAGCTGGTCACCGAACGAGCGGGCAAGAGCCTCATCACCACGGCCAACCGGGCGGCCACGGACTGGTACTCCCTGTTCCCCAATCCCGTCGTCGCCGAGTCGATCCTCGACCGGGTCGTCAACGGCGCCCACCACATCCACATGGAGGGCAAGTCCTACCGGCCCAACAAGCGCCCCGGCGCTCCGGGCACCGAGAAGAAGACGTGAGCGCGCGCGGCCGAGCAGCCGAGTCGATGCGCCGCCCGCGGCTGCGACAAGCCGTTGCCCGCATCGAGCGGCCGGGGCCGACCCCCCCTCTACTGCTCGCCGGAGTGCAGAGGCACAGCAGGAGCTCGTGGCGGACCACTCAGTGTCGAAGTCGACCACGACCTGCCACGACGACCGATGACCGTCCGACCGGGCGGGTGTGGCTCGTCCGAATGCGCCGCGGGAACGCCGTGGTCATCGTCGCCAACGAACTCGGTCGGCCCTCGGCCGACCACCTGGCCGCTCAGATCGCCGACCTTCATCAGCCCGCCCAGGTGGGCAGAGGGAGGTGCCATGGAGTAGACAGAACCTCCAGGGGCCCAGTGGTGGATTACTTGAACGTTGGGCTGCGGGATAACGCGAACGCCGACACCTGGGTGTCGGTGGCGGGCGTTGAAGTCGGCCATGAAGGCTCGACGAAGCCTGATCGTCGAGGCGGCATGGGCTTGGCGCTCGTCGACGACGCTTGCCGAAGCTGTAGCGCGAGGTGTCGGCTGTTGTGGTGGAACTGGCCTCGATGGCGCGAGATGCTCGACCAGCCTCGGCGGATCGCTGTCAGAAGCGAGCAGCCCCGTCGTCGAAGAATCTGACAAAGGCCTTGGCTTCTGAGGATGTCATCGAGATCCTCGTCGTCGACCATCACCTTGGCCGGGTGCAGCTCGAGATAGACCTCATCGAGGTCCGCGCAGGTCAGCTGGTCAGATGGCCGTCGAGATAGGCCGACTTGTAGTGGATCGGCGCTCTCCGGCGTCCTTGTCCGGCTCGAGGCCAACGTCCGCACGCCATGTGCGAAGCGCCTCTTCAGCTCTTTACGAGCACCTCATAGTCCTCTTCGCTCTTGGGCATCCAGTCGGGGGTGGTTCGTGCCATCGCCCCATCTTCGCCCGCCCACGCGACGGGCAGTCTGACCGTCCAGCTGGCGAAACCGACCCGCGGTCAGTCAGGAGAGCCGCTTTTTTGCATCACCTCTGGTCAGGACACCAACTGGCAGACACCCAGGATCCGACCGGAAAAGCGTGAGGTCACCGGATCGACGCCGGTCACGACCACCGGAAAGCCGGTGATGCTCACGAGCTGGCACTCGATCGGCTCTCTCCGACGTGCGCTGTCCTGTGCTCCCACATCACGCCGTTGCGAGCGTCGGCTCGTGATCGTCACTGACTGGCGCAACTTGGTCGGCCGCTCGCCAGATGCGAACCGAGAGCAGGACCATCGCCAGCGCGAACGGCGCCATTTGCAGAACGACCTTGGCGATACCGACGGACGCCGTCTGTTCGGCAAGCTCAAAGCCCAACGCGAAGAGAACTGCGAGCCAACGTGGTACACGACCGCTGCGCCAGAGGGCGACTCCCATGATGATCGGCGCCACGAACTCGCTGAAGGCGTAGACGTCGGTGAATGCCTGGCCTGGCCCCGAATTGAAGTTGGTGACCAGAAGCCGTGCCGCCGCATCGTGCGGCACACGGGCTGTGGCTGCAGCTGCGAGATTGATGCCGCCAAGGACGTTGGTGACGACACCGCAGAAGGCGCCGATCCCGCCGAGCAGAACCGCAATGGTGGCAGCCGTCGATCCACGCTTTCGGATCAGCATGGCGATTGCGCCATAGGAGACGATCAAGGCCCCGAGCGCCAGCTCGGTGAGCGAGGCCGAGATAGAGAGCTGCGTATGGTGCTTTGCTGCGATCGGCAACACTTTGAGCGCTACCGCCGTTGTCGTGACGATCTGGTCGGTGCCCTTGGGATCGATACCCTCGGCCCCGATGTAGAGCGCTGCGGTGAGGGGAAGAGCGAGTGCGAACATTCGTTGGCGGGTTCGTAGGGCGTTGTTCACTGACTTCTCCAGTCGATTGAGATTCGTCGGACCCGGTGCTGGTCGATCTGTGCGGTTGTGGCTCAGGCGTCGCGGTGCGACATCCGGATCGAGGCCGCCGCCAAGGCGATGGCGGCATAGACGCCGAGGACCACAACGGCAGTACCTGGCTTCAGGAGTCCCGCCGAGTGGTTGACCGTGACGGCGGCCTGGAGTGCGGTCCCGGGCACGTACTGGCGGAGGCCGGCCGGAAGCAGCTGGCCGAGCGTGACGCCTCCCACGATGACGAGCACCAGTGCCGTGGTCGCTGCCGCGGTGTGTCGGATGAGGCCGCCGAGCCCGACCCCGATGACGGCAATGAGGCTCACCGCCAGGGCACCGAAGACCACCGCTTGGAGGACGCCGGGATGGGCGAAGGACACTTCGAGGTGCTTGCCGGAGAAGACCCGCTGGCCGACTTCGAAGCTGACCACGGCAGTCAACAGCGCCAACGGGAACACGAACGCCGCAGTGACCGCAGCTTTGGCTGCCAGTACCCGCCGCCTGGTGGGCGTGGCGGCAAAGGTGGACCGAATCATCCCCGTCGCGTACTCGGCGGTCATGGCCCGGACGCCAAGTGCCGCGAGCAGCACGGCACCGACGAAGACGACGCCGAAGAGGGAACAGGCGGTTGGGTCGAACGTCTGGCGCTGCCCCGCTGTCATCTTCGACCACTGTTGGGCTTGGGAGACACAAAGGATCGCCCCCAGGGCAACCGAGATGACCATGGCCATGACCACTGTCCGCCAGGTGGAGGGCAGGGTGCGGAGCTTGGTCCACTCTGCCTTGGAAATCCTGCGGATCCTGGGAGTCCGCACCGGCGGGGCGGGGGGTGTGAAGTGAGTCGCGTCGATGGTGTAGGTGGCAGTGCTCATGTCAGGCTCCTTTGGTTGCGTCGACCAGCTGGCCGGCGTGGTAGTCGGTGTGGTCCTTGGTCAGGTCGAAATACGCCTCTTCGAGCGACGATCCCAGTAGGGCCAGCTCGACGAGGGTGATGTCGTGGGAACGAGCGGCCGCGCCGATCGTGGCGGAGTCCATTCCGGTCACGACCATGGCGCCGTCAGATCCACAGTCGATCAGCGCGCCTCGCTGGGTCAAGGCCTCAGCCAGATCGGCCTGCTCCACGGCCCGGACCCGGACACTCGAGGCCGTGTGCCGGTTGATGAACTCATCGGTGCCGGCGTCGGCGATGATGCGGCCCCGACCGATCACAATCAGGTGATCGGCGGTCTGGGCCATCTCGCTCATGAGATGGCTCGAGAGGAACACCGTGCGGCCTTCGTGATGCCAGCGACTTCATCAGGTTGCGGATCCAGAGGATGCCCTCGGGGTCGAGCCCGTTGATCGGCTCGTCGAACATCACCGTCTCGGGGTCGCCGAGCAGCGCGCCGGCAATGCCGAGCCGCTGGTTCATGCCGAGCGAGAACGTCCCGACCCTCTTTCCTGCCACGTCGCTGAGTCCGACGATGTCGAGCACCTCGGCCACCCGTCGACGGGGGATGCCGTTGCTGTCGGCCAGCCACATGAGGTGGTTGGCGGCACTGCGGCCACCGACAATGGCTTTGGCGTCCAAGAGCGCCCCGACCGACCGGAGTGGGTCGGCCAGCTGGCAGTAGGGCTTGCCGTCCACGCGGACTTCGCCTGAAGTCGGGGCGTCGAGGCCCATGATCATGCGCATGGTGGTCGACTTGCCGGCCCCATTGGGGCCGAGGAAACCGGTCACCTGCCCGGGCCGGACTGTAAAGGAGACCTCATTGACGGCCACGGTCTTGCCGTAGCGCTTGGTGAGGTGCGTTGCCTCGATCATGGTGCTTCCTTTCCTCGGCGATTCGGTCTGGGAAGCACCCTGCGCTCGGGGCCTGAGGTGCCGCTGATGTGGTCCTGAGGCGGGCTGGTCAGCTCGAGGACGACGCACCTGGTCAGCGGTCGTACCGTGGGGGTGTGGAAGTGAGGCTCTTCGGCGAGTTCGAGGTGCTCAAAGGGGGTGTGGCGATACCGGTTCGCGGCGCCAAGCAGCGGGCCCTGCTGGCACTCCTGGCCCTCAACCGAGGGAGTCCCGTCAGCGCCGACCGTCTGATCGACCGGCTGTGGGGCGACGGGCAGACCGCCAAGCCGGCCAACGCGTTGCAGGCGCAGATCGTCCAGCTGCGCCGAACTCTCGGAGCGTCGGCCATCGTCACCTCCGAATCCGGCTATGCGCTCGATGTCAGTGCCGCTGACCTGGACGCAGCCCGATTCGAAGACCTGGTTGCCGAAGGTCGTCGCCTGAGCGCCGAGGGCGAGCTCGCCTTGGCGTCCGCCGTGCTCGGTGACGCCCTCCGGTTGCGCCGCGGCGAACCGCTGTCCGAGTTCGCGTACGCCGGCTTCGCCGACGCCGAACGGGCCCATCTCAACGAGTTAGCCCTGGTGGCGACGGAGTACCGAGTGGAAGCGGACCTGGGGCTCGGCCATCACAACGAGCTCGTGGGCGAGCTGGAAGCGCTGTGTCGCGAGCACTCGCTCCGCGAACGCCTCTGGGAGCTGCTCATGCTGGCTCTCTACCGGGCTGGGCGCCAAGCCGAAGCGCTGCGTGCCTTCACCGAGATCCGTGACCGCCTGGTCGACGAGCTCGGGATCGACCCCGGATCTTCTCTGCGTGACCTGGAGGCCCGCATCCTCGTCCACGACCCGGCCCTCGCCGCAGACCAACCGGCACCACAGCGTGCGCCGTCGATGCCCTCGCTGCCAGGCAACCTGCCCGAACCACTGAGCAGCTTCTGCGGGCGCAACACCGAACTGGAACAGGTGGACCAAGCAATTGACTCCAGCCGCTTGGTCACCTTGATCGGCCCTGGCGGGGTCGGCAAGACTCGCCTGGCGGTCGCGGCTGCGGCGCAGCGTCGCGACCGGCACTCCGGTGGAGCCTGGCTGGTGGAGCTCGCGGGTGTCACCGACCCCGCAGCCGTCGCCCCGGCTGCGGCTGCGGCCCTCGGCGCCTCGGGGCCTGCTCCGGGCGATGACCAGCCCTCGGGATCGACGGCGGAGCTCATCGCCCGCCACCTCAGGGGCCGCTCCCTCGTCATCGTCCTCGACAACTGCGAACACGTCGTCGACGAGGCGGCTGCGCTCGCCCAGGCCCTGGTCGGGGCGCTGCCCGGCCTCCGGATGGTGGCCACCAGTCGCGAGCCCCTCGGCGTTCCCGGCGAGTTCCTGATTCCCGTCGTGGGGCTGGTACCGGCGGACGCGGTCGAGCTCTTCGGGGATCGTGCTCGTGCGGTGCAGCCAGGCTTCGAACCTGGCGGGGCCGCCGAAGCGGTCATCGACGGTATCTGCCGCCGGCTCGACGGCCTGCCCCTGGCTATTGAGCTGGCCGCCGCCCGCCTCCGGGCCCTCCCACTGGCGACCCTGGCCGAGCGGCTCGACGACCGCTTCGCGCTGCTCAGCCGCGGTGCTCGGACCGCGCTGCCCCGCCAACGAACCCTGCGTGCGGTCGTGGACTGGAGCTACGACCTCCTCTTCGACGACGAGCGCCGCCTGTTCGCTCGCCTGTCCGTCTTCGTCGGCGGCTGCGAACTCGACGCGATCGAGTCCGTGTGCGCGGACGACAAGGTGCCAAAGGACGAGGTCCTCGACGTGTTGAGCCGGCTGGTGGACAAGTCGCTCGTCATGGCCCCGATCGCGGGCGAGACCCGGTTCTCCCAGCTGCAGACGTTGTGGCAGTACGGCAAGGACCGCCTCGATGACTCCGACGAGGCCGACTCGGTACGAGCCAGGCATGCGGCCTATTACCGCCACTTCGCCGAGGGCGCCAACGAACGCCTACGAGGTGCCGCGGCATCGGTGTGGCACACCCGCCTGAACCCGGAGTTGGCCAATATGAAGGTCGCGCTCGATTGGCACCTGGACACCGGCGACATAGATGCAGCGCTCTTGATGGTCTCTGGAATGGCGTGGTTGTGGTTCGTCAACAGCGATTTTGCCGAAGGTGCGCGTTGGCTGGCCAGCGCGTTAGGTGCCGAAGGAAAGCGCCGTGATGAGCTGCACGCCACCGCCCAGGTCTGGCACGGCTATTTCGTCGGCATATCGTCCAGCCCCGCGTCGGGAGTCGCCGAGTGTGACCAGGCCATTGTTGTCTTGAGGCCACGCGTCGACCGGGTTCGCCTGGCGGAAGCGCTCCTGCTCGGAGCGACGGTACTGATACACGCCTACGAATTCGGTCGGTCCCTGGAAGCCTTGGCTGAGGCGCGGGCGCTCCTGGAGCCCCACGAGCAGGGTTGGCTGCTCGGTGCGCACGACATGCTGGTCAGCTGGAACATGGCCTCGTTCGGGCGTCTCGACGAGGCCGAGGCGGCCGCCCGCTCGAGCATTGAGCGCTTCGACGCCGTCGGGGAAGTCTTGTTGGTGGTCAATTCACTCAATGCCCTCGCCGGCATCATCGCGGCCAAGGGGGATATCGAAGGCGCATCGGTGGCCTACGAAGTACTCCTACAGCGCTGCCGGACCACCGGGGACAACCCTTTCCAGAACTCCGCCCTGGTCGCTCTCGCTGTCCTGCGGGCCAGACAAGGTGACGACGCGGCAGCGGACGATCTCTATCAAGAGGCCATCGGCTGCGCGTTCAACCCATGGCTGTCAGCAGACGCCATCGTGGGCCAAGCCGCGGTCGCCCGACGCCTGGGCGATCTGGCCCGGGCCAAAAGGTTGCTCGACAACGCGGCAGACCGGTACCGAGACGCAGACATTCCCGCCGGTCGGCCCCGAGTGCTCGCGGGACTGGCCTGGTGGGCGATCGGTGCAGGTCAGCCAGATGCCGCTTCCGTCTTTGCGGCGGACGCCGTGAATGCTGCTGGGGCCATCGCGGACCCGGAAACCCAACTCCTCGCCGAAACCGCGCTGGCCGCTGCGAAGGCGATCGCGGATCCCACCCGGCACAACGCCGCCGACAACTTCATCGCACTTGCCCAGCAGCGAACCCAAGGTCCGGCGCATCGCTCTCTCACCGACGAGCCAGATCTCCTCGCGCTCGCAGCTCGCCTGACACCAGCCGCTATCTGAACGTCCGCTCCTCCCCCGGGTCTGCCTTCTACGGCCCTTCGTGCAACCAAAGCTGGACCATTTTCGAGCCGGATCTCGAACCCCGTGCGCTGGCCAGCTCACCTCAGCAGCACCTCAGAGCCGCCTCAGGCCAGATGCCCAAACTGACAGTCATGCACCAAGAACCGGAACAGCCCCCCAGGCGGGGCGGCCAATCGTTCTCCGACGGGCCCGCGGTCGAGGACCACGGTCGGGTCGTCACCGCCACCATGCAGGCCGCCGCCTTCTATCGCCAAGCACAGCAGGCCGTGGACTCGGCCCAAACGGTGACCGCGTTACGTCGCGCGGTCAACGCCGATCCGGCCTTCGGGCTCGCCGTCGCCGATCTCGACGCCATCACACAAGCATCCCCGAGGCCTATCAGTGGCCACCAGATGAACTGGGAACGCCACCACATCGAAGTGGTCCGCACCGCTGCCGATGGCAACGTCCGTCGGGCCGCCGATCTACTCCGTGAGCACCTCGCCAGCGTTGGCTGCGACCCTCTTGCTCGACGCATCGTCACTGACCTCCGACAGCGCATGGGACAACAGGCTGGGCCTGAAGACCTCGGCGGCACGGTTCCCGGTTGCCATCCCACTTGGTGACGTCGGGCCTCATGGCAACCCGCCATGTGCACACCCGAACCAACAGCGATTCCTCGGGACATCCCTGGGACGTTTCTGGGCGTGTACGCGGCCTCGCACAGGGCATGCCGCGCAACAACCAGTGGAAAACGTAACGCCTTACACCATTGCGCTTTACAAAGGGATCGGGCAATCGTAACAATAGGTATTGGGGCCTACGGAGGGTTACGTGTTCACGATTGGACAGTGAATGACTCCTTCCGCCGTCGCGGTTCGACTTACCGAAGAAGTCATCGTCCGAGGCCTGATCGACACCTTGCGAGCGCATCGCTACGAACTGACGCGGGACGAACGGCGTGAAGTTCGCGACCTACTGAACTTCTACGTGAACCCCGACGTCGTGACGAACCTACATGTTGCCTTTGGATACTTGAACGATCCCGACGAACTCGGCCCCGGCCCGGACCTGAATGCCGCCGCCGACTATTTGTTCGCCTACCTGTGCGCCACCAATCTGATCACCATCGGAGAAGCACTGCAGGTAGTGATGTCGGGTCGGGTCGACAACAATGACAGCGACCGTTGAGCGAAGGAGTCGACCAGGGATGACCGGTTTTGACCACGCCTACTAAGGGTGTCCGGCGCGGCCACCCGGACGCTCCGTTTCCTCTGATTGCCTTGATCACTCCAGCCCCACCGGGCGTGGCGAGGAGACCTTCCGCCGTCCCGGTGACAGAGGGGACGTCGGTCGATCGCTAGTAGCGTCCACCCTCAGGTGGGCGGTGGTCACCGCGGCGAACTAGTTTGAAGTTTCGCCGCGGATCCGATGCACCAGTTGATGAGGATTGAAACGGCCTTGGCTACGCAACCAACCTCGGGCATCGAGAGAAACGGTAACTCGGTTCGACTTCTTACAACCGTGGCCGACAATCGTTGTCGTCGGGCCGACTCCTGAGCACGAGCTGTAACGCTTCTCCGACGGTCATCAGGTTGGGGGCGCACAAACACGCGCCGCCCCGTACCGAATCAATCGTCCGGCAGCATGCTTCGGGCGCATGAAAGCCCTCGTGTCACTTCAAACTGACTCCCTCGCCAACAACCGAACTCCACTCGAGTATCCGATCCCTGGATATCAAAGGCCGCCCACTTGGAACCAGGATCATTGGATCTACCCGCAGATCCACGGATGTCGGCACGTCGAGGCAATACGGACCCCTCAAGCAACCCTCTACAGTTTTACGGAGACGCTTACAAAGAGCCCGGACGCCGTCAGTGCCGCCGCCACATTCTGCTCATTGGCTGCCGTTCCCATGACTGCGATGTCGTAGGTGGTCTGACCTGGAGCGGGCATGGTGCCTTCAGAAAAGGCCGAGTTCCCCTGGCCCAAGAAGGGGTTCAGGACGGCCGACACCTCGCTATCGGTTGTTGACGCTTTCGTGACCGCCTCAATGATGTGGAACGTGCTTATCCAGCTCGGAAGAGCGTCCGGCGCGATGACGCTCGGTGCAGCAACTGGATCTATCCATTGGGCGGTGATCCCGTAGCCGACGCCCTGGGTGTACACGGGCGCGGAAGGGCTGCCCACGAAGTCTTGAGCCGCTGACTGGAGCACCGGGATGTCGAAGTTGTGGGCCTCGAGCAGTGTTCCGCTCTGTGGATCGAGGATGACTGTGGGCGGTGAGAAAGGGGGGATGAGCTCACAGCTCCCGTGCTGGGGTTGAGGGTCACGCGCGTCGCCACGGAGAAACCGACTCCCGCCGTTCCTGAATGGCTGGTCATGTCTCCGAGCGAAATGACCCCGGGCAGGAGGGCCATCGTCTCGAGCATCTCTTGACCGAACCCGGACCACTGTCCACTGGTCGGACCGACGAGGAGCGCCGTCAATCGAACGAAGCCGGCCACATTGGCTGGGTCTTGCGCCGCGTGCTCGTCAATCGGCTGGATTCCCGTGGTGCCGTCCTGGAGCTGTGCTGCCAGGATCGTGGGGTCGTGCGTGATGTTCGACACATCGATCGTCACCAAGGATGATCCGCCACCCATTGTGGCCTCAACTCCGGCTGAGCATCCAGTGACCGGCTGGTTCCCTGGGGTATCGATCAGTCCGATCGCCTGCCCCGCCTGGGCGTTGACCGGGCTCGCAAAGGTGGCCGTACCGAACCGCTGCGAGGTGCAGATGGCACCCGTCGAGTTGGACCATTGCCCGACGGAGATCGGAAGCGAGGCCTGCGCATTCGGGGTAGGCGTGCTACCCACCGTGCTGACATCGGCAGAAAGAACGCCTTGCAGCTCGTACTGGTACCACTGGCCCGCCAACAGCGGTGGCGCAGGCTGCACGGTGTCGGCCAACCGAGAGATCTCTGCTGCCGCGGCCTCCGATGTCGGGACCGTGGACGTGGGCACCACCTCGAGTATCAAGACCGCGATGGCTGCCGCAGCGACCGCCAGGCCGGCCGTCCACCGAGCCAGCTGGCGCGACTTCCTCCGGTTCCTCCGCCTCGGGCCGGTTGGCATGTCGCTTCGATGGCTCTGCTCGACCTCGGCGGATATGGCATCTTCCAGAACCGCGCGGGCTACAGGAAGCTCGTCCGCTGGGACGTCGACATTCATAAAGTCGTAGACAAGATTCATTTCCGTGCTCATGGCGTGCCTTCCGCTGCGGTGGACGCCGGTTCCGTCGGCGACTCTCCTTCTAGGTATTGCCCCGAACCGCCAAGCAGTTCTCGGAGTTGGTGCCGTGCTCGGGACAGCCGTGATCGAACGGTGCCGACGGGTATCTCGAGTGCGAGCGACACCTCCTCGTACGTGAACCCTGGTCCCGCGACGAGAAGCAGCACATCGAGGTGGGCGTCGTCCAACTGCGAAAGCGCCTGCGCAATCAGCTCTTCCTGGTGTGAGAAGAAGACATTCGCTGCGGCCTCTTCGTAGTGATCTTTAGCGACGGCACGGTTGGCGATGGCCGCATCCCTCTTCTTTCTGCGCCCTTCAGATCGCCAGTAGTGGTGCGCCAGGTTCGTGGCGATGCCGAACAGCCACGGCCGAGCGTCCGAGCGTCCGAGCGTCTGAGCGTCTGAGCGTAGCTGGCTCGCGAGCGAAAGGCTGCAACAAACGTCTCACCAACCAGATCCTCTGCATCCTGTGGGCCGACTCGTTTCACGAGGTACCGATGGACAGACCCGGCATGCCGGTGGAAGAGGGTGGCAAAAGCGTGGGGTCGTACCAGGGAAGCCTCGATATGTTGAGAATCCGATCCCTCAGCGGGGTCAGCGCGGCCCATCAGTTGAGTATTGCCCGCCGCCGAATTTGAGGTTCCACCACCCTGCCGCTCTGCGCCAGGGCACGGCCGATCAAATCGCACCGAAGTCCGGTTGGGCACCGGAGCCGGCCGTGTTCGGACCTGGGAGGGTGAACCGAACCCGAGGTGGCACGGGCGTTCCGGTTGCTTTCCGCGTCCGGGGGTATGACACGCATTCTGCTGTTGAAAGGAGTTGCATGTCACTGTCCAAGAAGACCAAGAACGCGGCCGACGCCGCCAAGGGCTCCGCCAAGGACCTGGCGGGGCGCGTCAAGGACGACAAGGACCTCGAAACAGAGGGCAAGGCTGAGCGAGCCGTCGCTGATCTCAAGCAGGCGGGAGAGAAGGTGAAGGACGCCTTCAGGCGGTAACGGCCGGCCAGGACGACGGCGGGTGGCACGCGATCGGCAGCGGGCCACCCGCCGTCGTCGCGTCTGCTCGAGCGTGCGTTGGCGAAAAATGGGTACGCGACCCGTATGAACTCATCAACCCGTCTCGCCCGACCCGCGGTCGCTCCGCTCGTCGTCCCTCGCGGCACGCGCGCCACGACCTCCCGATGAACCCTTTCGAGCAGTTGGCCCGCCGGATCGACCGGGCCCAGCAGCGCCACCGTCCCTTCGCCTTCACGGTGGGGGTGATCCGCAAGTTCGGTGACGATCGGGGCGGTTCTCTTTCCGCGTTATTGGCCTTCTACGGCTTCTTGTCGCTCTTTCCACTGCTCTTGGTGATGGTGACGATCCTGGGATTCTTCCATCCCGCCGAGCACTCGCTGCTGCAGCGAACCGAGTCCGCCGCCTTCTCGCAGTTCCCCATCGTCGGAACGAAGCTGAGCCAGAACATTCATGCCCTGCACGGCCGGAGCACCCTGGGGCTCGTCGTCGGCATCGCCGGCGTCCTGTGGGGCTCACAAGGCGCCCTCCAGACGGCTCAGTACGCCCAGGCGGAGGTGTGGAACGTCCCAGGCGAGGCTCGCCCCAACTTCTGGGCCCGCCTCGGGCGGACGGCGGCCATGACGGCGCTGCTCGGAGTGTTCCTGTTGGCCAGCACCGTCGTGGCCGGGGTGGTCACCATCGGCCACCATGGCCTGGCCGCCGTCGCCGGCGCGTTCATCGTGTCGCTGGCTCTCAACGTGTGCCTCTTCGCCGTGGCCTTCAGGGTGCTGACCCCCCGCCAGATCGACCGGCGAGACCTGCTCCCCGGATCTGTCGTCGGCGGCGTCGGCTGGACGTTGCTTCAGTACCTCGGGGGCCTGCTCATTGAGCATTCGCTGCGGAACACAGGGAAGGAATACGGCACCTTCGCGCTCGTGCTTGGCCTGATCGGCTTTCTCTACCTGGCGGCTGAGATCACCGTGTACGCGGCCGAGGTCAACGTCGTGAAAGCTCGGCACCTCTGGCCCCGCGGGGTCGTGCAGCCGCCGCTGACGGAGGCGGACCGCGAAGTGTTGTCGTCGATCGTCCTCGAAGGGAAGCGCCGGCCCGAACAACACGTGTCGACCGGCTTCGGCGATCTCGAGGCAGATCGGAACTCCGACCCGACAAAACGTGACGAAGCAACTGCCGTGCCGCAACGTTCACCTCTCACGCCCTCCGCCTGAAGTGGTTCGCCGTACATCGGCGCGGTTATCTCTCCCTTGGACGACGGGAGGTGCGCTCATGTCCATGAATCTGAAAGATCCGTCCTCGAACGCGGTCGACCAGATGGAAGAGGAGGATCGGCAGCTGCGGGGGTTCGACGAGGCCCTGCCAGCCATACGGGGGTCGATCGCCGGCACCCATAAAGAGGCTGAACTCAAGAGCGCCGGCCATGTGGCCAGGCACGCCCCGACCAACCTGGCCCCCGCCGGGCCCCGTTGGATCGAACGGGCCTCCGTCCTTTCCAGGCTCATCACGCTCTGACGACCACCTGCGGGACTTCCCCCCGGGACCCGTCGAACCCGCTGACCACGGCCGTGGCTCACCGGCATCGTCGCCATTAGCGCCCAGGGCGGTGGCCGCCGTCGGCTGACGGCAGCGGACACAATGAGGCCATGCAGCGTGGAGGCCTCCTCGCCCTGGCCGGCCTGGCGCTGGTGGCGCCATGCGTGGTGGCCTCCTGCAGCGACTCGCCCAGCCACCATCAGGCGGAGCGCCGGACGACCACCACCACGACAGCCCCGCCGACCACGACGACCACGAACGTGACCACCACCACGATGGCGGGCCCGGCCGTGCCCAGCGTCATCGGCCTGAAGATCGACGCGGCGCGCTACATCCTGCACGCCGTCGGGTTCAACACCGTGCCGCTCAACACGGCGTGCAACAAGGGCTCGCTGGCCAGCCAGAGCGTGGTCGCTGCGCTGTCGATCCCCGGCCACGCCCCGTTCTACGCCGTCGGCGCCACCCCGCTCTTGCCGGGCACCATCCGGCCCAAAGGGTCGACCGTCGCCATCACGTGGTCGGACTGCTATCCGAACGGCACGTCCGTGCCCGCCGTCGTCGGCCTGAAGTTCTTCCAGGCCACCCATGATCTCCACGTGGTCGGCCTGACCTGGGCCTGCTTCTCGGTGGATTCCGACACCGCGACCACCGCCACGACGGCATCAACCACCACCACGACCGCTCTACCACCCTCGACGTCGTCATCGACCGCGACGACCCATCCCCCCACTACGACGACCACCCATCCCCCGACCACCACCACCACAAAACCGTCGAACGTCATCCTGACCCAGTCGCCCACCGCCGGCGCGACCGTGAAGGCCTCGACGTCCGTGACCCTCACCATGCACACCTGTCCGCAGTGACGTCGTCCGGCGGAGCGGACCCTTCCGCCTCCCTCGCGCTGCGCTCGGCCCGGGGCCGCTGGGTCCTGACCGCCACCGTGCTCGGCTCGGGCATCGCCTTCCTCGATGCGACCGTGGTGGGCATCGCGCTCCCCTCCATCGACCGCTCCTTCGGCGGTGGCGTCGGCACGCTGCAGTGGGTCGTCACTGGCTACTCGCTGACCCTGGCTGCCTTCCTCCTGCTCGGGGGGGCGCTGGGCGATCGCTACGGGCGGCGGCGCATCTTCTCCATCGGGGTGGCCTGGTTCGCCCTGGCCTCCGCCTGCTGCGGTCTGGCCCCGAGCGCCGGGCTGCTCATCGGCGCCCGTATCGTGCAGGGAGTCGGCGGCGCTCTCCTCACCCCGGGCAGCCTGGCCATCCTCCAGGCGAGCTTCCGCCCCGACGATCGCTCGCGCGCCATCGGCTCCTGGTCGGGCCTGGGCGGCGTCGCCTCGGCCGCCGGCCCCCTCGTCGGTGGTTGGCTGTTGGCGATCGGGTCGTGGCGCTGGGTCTTCTTCATCAACGTGCCCCTCGCCGTCGTCGTGCTGGTCATCACGGCGCGCCACGTACCCGAGACGAGCGATCCCACCAGCACCGGGCGCATCGACATACCCGGGGCGACGCTGGCCGTCGTCTGCCTGGCCGGCCTCACCTACGGCCTCATCGAGGGGCCGACCCACGGCTGGACCAGCGCGGGCGTTCTGACCTCGCTCGTCGTGGCCGCGTTCGCGGCCCCCGTCTTCCTGGTCGTCGAGCACCGCAGCGCCCATCCCATGCTGCCGCTCGGGTTGTTCCGCTCCCGCCAATTCAGCGGCGCCAACGCGGTGACCTTCGTCGTGTACGGAGCCCTCGGTGGCGCCCTCTTCCTGCTCCCGGTCGAGTTGCAGCTGGTGGCGGGTTACAGCCCGCTGAGCTCCGGGCTGGCCCTGCTTCCCATCACGCTGATCATGTTGGCGTTCTCGGCCCGTTCCGGACAGCTGTCCGCCCGCATCGGCCCCCGGCTGCAGATGTCGGTCGGTCCTGTCCTGGTCGGGGCCGGCCTGGCGCTGCTGGCCCGAGCCACCACCCCGGGCAGCTACTGGGTCCAGGTCTTCCCGGCCGTTCTGCTCTTCGGCGCCGGGCTCGCCGTCACCGTGGCCCCCCTCACCTCCACCGCCATGGGAGCCGTGGCCGTCGAGCACTCGGGAGTGGCTTCCGCCGTCAACAACACCGTGTCGCGCGCCGCCGGGCTCATCTTCGTGGCCGTGCTCCCGCTGCTGGCCGGCCTCACCGGCGCGGCGGCGTTGCACCCGTCCGAGCTGGCCGCAGGTTTCCGCACCGCCGTGTTCATTTCGGGCGCCATCTGTGCCGGCGGCGGGCTGCTGGCCGTCATGACCATCCGCAACCCGAGCCGCGCCCCGACCCCGGTGCCGCGCGAATACTGCTGCGGCGTCGCCGGCCCGCCACTGCGCCCAGCGCCGGCGGCCGCCTCGCGCTGAGCGCCCAACGTGCGGCCGGCCGGCGGGTCGGCAAAGGTAGGTCCGTGCCGCCCCGCACCGCCCGCACCGCTGCCGCGCCGCCGGCCGTCTTCGCGCCGGCCACCCTGGGCCCGCTCACGCTGCGCAACCGCATCATCAAGGCGGCCACCTTCGAGGGCGTGATGCCGGGTGGCGCCGTCAGCGACGCGCTGATCGACTTCCACCGCCGCGTGGCTGCCGGCGGCGCCGCCCTCTCCACCGTGGCCTACCTGGCCGTGTCGCCCGAAGGGCGCACGGACCGCCACTGCCTGCTGCTGAACCAGGCCAACCTGCCCGGCCTGCGGCGCTTGACCGACGCCATCCACGCGGAGGGTGCGGCGGCGGCGGCCCAGATCGGCCACGCCGGGCCGGTGGCCAACACGCGCTCCAACGGCGCCCCCGCCCTGTCCCCCTCGGGTGGCCTTACCCCCATGGGCTCGCGCCTGCGCGCCGTCGACGCCGCCGGCATCGAACGCATCACCGACGACTACCGCCGCGCCGCCGCGCTGGCTGTCGAGGCGGGCTTCGACAGCGTGGAGATCCACGTCGGCCACAACTATCTCCTGAGCGCCTTCCTCAGCCCCAAGCTCAACCGGCGCGACGACCAGTTCGGCGGATCGGTCGAGAACCGGGCGCGCTTCCCCGCGCCGTCCTGCGCACGGTGCGCGACGCCGTCGGCCCGAACACGGCGGTCACGGCCAAGCTCAACATGGCCGACGGCGTCGACGGCGGGTTGTGGGTCGACGAGAGCGTCGAGGTGGCCTCTCTCTTCGAGGAGGACGGCGCGCTGCATGCGCTCGAGCTCACGGGAGGCAGCTCGCTGGCCAACCCGATGTACCTCTTCCGCGGCGACGCGCCGCTGCAGGAGTTCGCCGCCACCCTGCCGGCGGCGGTGCGCATCGGCTTCCGGTTCGCCGGCCGCCGCTTCCTCAAGTCCTACCCCTACGAGGAGGCCTTCTTCCTCCCGTTCGCCCGCCAGTTCAAGGCTGCGCTGTCCACTCCCCTCATCCTTCTCGGCGGCATCTCCGAACTGGCCACCATTGAGGCGGCGCTGGCCGAGGGGTTCGCCTTCGTCGCCATGGCCCGCGCCCTGCTGCGCGAGCCCGACCTGCCCAACCGGATGCAGGCCGGCACGGCCACCACGTCGCTCTGCATCCACTGCAACAAGTGCATGCCGACGATCTACTCGGGCACCCGCTGTGTCCTGGTGCCCGACCGCCCCGTTTCCGCCTAGGCCTTTGCGGAAGGCTTTCCTAGGCCGACACCGCCGGCCGCCGGTCGGCCCACGGCGCCGCCTCCTCGAGCTGGCCGGCCAGCGACAGGATCGTCTCCTCGTCGCCGAACCGCCCGACGAACTGCACGCCGACGGGCAGTCCCGCCTCGTTCCAGTGCAGCGGCAGCGACAGGGCCGGCTGGCCCGTCACGTTGAACGGCGGGGTGAACGGCACGTACGCGGCGGCCCGGAAGAGGCCAGCCAACGGCTCGCCCGGAGGCGAATCGAACGTGCCCAGCGGGGCGGGCGGCTCGCCGAGCGTGGGCGTGAGCAGCACGTCGATGCCCTCGAAGTACGCCGCGATCTGACGCGTGGCCCGCTGCAGGCCCTGGACCGCGGCCAGGTACTGGGCGCTGTTGAGGGCACGACCCATGGCGATGAGCGCCCAGCTCAGCGGTTCGACCTCCTCCTCGGTGACGGCGCGCCCGAGGCGGTGTTCCCAGTCACCGATGGCCCACGCGTTGCCGGCCGCCCAGGCATTGATGAAGTCGGCCACGAAGGCGTCGCCGTCGACGGCGAGCGTCGCGCCCTGCACCTCGTGGCCCAGCGACTCGCACAGCGTTGCCGCGGCCTGCGCCGCCGCCACGCAGTCGGGGTGCACGTCGCTGCCCGTGGGTGACGCCGTCATGACGGCGATGCGGAGCTTCGGTGGGGCCGTGGCGGCCGCCGCGGCGAACGAGGCCCCGCGGCGGGGCGGCGCCCAGTAGGGATCGCCCGGCACCGGTCCGGCGGTCACGTCCAGGATGGCCGCCGAGTCGCGCACCGAGCGGGTGACGACGTGCTCGCAGACGAGCCCGCCCATCACGTCGCCGTACTGGGGCGCCAGCGAATTGCGCCCGCGTGTGGGCTTGAGGCCGACCAGGCCGCAACACGAGGCCGGGATCCTTATGGACCCGCCGCCGTCGTTGGCGTGCGCGGCCGGCACCATGCCCGAGGCCACGGCCGCCGCCGAGCCACCCGAGGATCCCCCGGTCGAGTGCTCGGTGTTCCACGGATTGCGCGTGGCGCCGAACCGGCGTGGCTCGGCCGTGGGCAGAATCCCGAGTTCGGGCGTGTTCGTCTTGCCGCAGATGACGAAGCCGGCGTCGACGTAGCGCCGGGTCAACTCCTGCGTCGTCGTCGAACGGTAGTCACCGGCGAAATCGAGGCCCTCGGCGAACGGCGTGCCGGCCAGCTCGGCGGCGAAATCCTTCAACAGGAAGGGCACGCCGCGGAAGGGCCCATTGGGCAACTGGCCCGCTGCCTCCTGGCGCGCCCGGTCGTAGAGCTCCCAGATCACCGCATTGAGCTGCGGGTTGAGCTTCTCCATCCGCGTGATGGCCTCGCCCACCAACTCGGCCGGCGACACCTCCCCACGGCGGACCAGCTCCGCCTGTGCCGTTGCGTCCAGCCATGCCACCTCGTCGCTCATGACGGCCACGGTACCCACGCACCGGGCCGGGTGCTCAGGCCGGGACGGCGGCGGCCTCCTCCGCTGCTGGGCGCCGCGCCCCGGTGCGCACGGCCAGCGCTTCGGTCACCGACACGTCGGCGCCGCAGGTCGTGCAGCGGCGGCGGTCGTCGAGCTCGCCACCGCAGTCGCGGTGCTGGAGGATCATGGGTCGCTCGCCCTCGAGCCCGTAGCGGTCGCCCCACTTGAGCAGCGCCACCAGAACGGGCCACAGATCGGCGCCCTTCTCGGTCAGCCGGTACTCGGAGCGCAGCGGTCGCTCCTGGTAGGGCCGCTTGACCAGAATGCCCTCCTCGACCAGGCGCTCCAGGCGGTTCTGGAGGATGTTGCGGGCCACGCCGAGGTCGCGCTGGAGGTCGTCGAAGCGCCGGATGCCCAAGAAGACGTCACGGATGACGAGGAGCGTCCAGCGCTCGCCCACCACCTCCAGGGTGGCGGCGACGGGGCAGTACTGGCTCGGATAGTCCCGCTTCAGCATCCTCCCAGCATACCGCATATTTCGTTGCAATGCGTTGTTTCATGAGACTTCCTCGGATAGAGTCAGTCCTATGACAGAACTAACTGCGGACTCCGCGGTGGCGCGCACCCGGCCGGCCCTCACCGCCCTGATCGTTCTGACCGGGGTGTTCCTGTCTTCCCTCGACCTCTTCATCGTCAACATCGCCTTCCCCAGCATTTCGGCCACCTTCCACGGGGAGAGCCTGAGCTCGCTCTCCTGGGTGCTCAGCGCGTACACCATCGTCTTCGCGGCCGCCCTGGTCCCCGCCGGCCGCTGGGCCGACCGGGCCGGGCGCAAGAAGGCCTACCTCATCGGCCTGGCCATCTTCACGGCCTCGTCCGCCCTCTGCGCCGTGGCTCCGTCGCTCGACTTCCTGGTGGGCGCCCGCGTGCTGCAGGCTACGGGCGGTGCGCTCATGCTGCCCACCTCGCTCGGCCTCCTCCTGCCCGCCTTCGGCCCGGAGCGCAAGGGAGCCGCCATCGGGCTCTGGTCGGCCGTGGGTGGCGCCGCCGCCGCCTTCGGCCCGCCCGTGGGTGGCTTACTGGTGCAGGCGAGCTGGCGCTGGGTCTTCCTGGTCAACCTCCCCTTCAGCCTCGTGGCGCTGGGCTTCGGCGTCCGGATGCTGCGCGAGGTGCGCGACCCGGCCGCCCACAAGGCCGACCTGGTCGGCGCGGCACTCCTGTCCGTCTCGGTGGCCAGCCTGGTGGCCGGCATCGTCGAAGGGTCGGACTGGGGTTGGGCCAGCGCGCGCATCCTGGGCGCCTTCGCTCTCGCCCTCGTGAGCGCGACATGGCTGGTCGTGCGCTCGTTCCGCCACCCCCATCCCATCCTCGAGCCGGCGGTCATCCGACACCGCGCCGTGGCGCTGGCCGACCTCAGCTCGCTCGCCTTCTTCAGCGGCTTCGGCGCCATGGTGCTCGGCGGCGTGCTCCTGCTGACCGGCGTGTGGCACGAGTCGGTCCTGCGCGCCGGGTTCATGATCGCCCCGGGCCCGCTGCTGGCCGGGCTGACCGCATTCCCCGGCGGCGTGCTGGGCGCCCGTTTCGGGCACCGCATCGTCGGTACGGCCGGCTCGCTGTTCTTCGCCGCCGGCGGCCTGTGGTGGATCACCCACGTCGGCCCCACCCCGGACTGGCTGGGGGACTACCTGCCGGGCAGCCTCCTCGGCGGCTTCGGCGTCGGCCTCATGCTGCCCTCGCTCGGCGGGGCGGCGACGGCACCGCTGCCGCCCGAACGCTTCGCCACCGGCTCCGCCCTCTATGTGATGAGCCGCCAGATCGGCATCGCCCTCGGCGTGGCCGGCCTGGTGGCGATCCTCGGCGCGGCCTCGGGGCCGGCGGCCGTCACCTCGTTCCACCACGCCTGGATCTTCATGATGGGGTGCAGCCTGCTGGCCGGCGCGGTGCTGCAGGGCATCGGCACCCGCCGCACCGAGGTGGCCGACGCATCGGCTTCGGCCGAGCCGGTCCCGGCCGCCGCGGCCTACGCGCTGTCTGCCGGCAAGTAGGAGGGGTTCGCCACCAGGAGCTGATCACGCGCCGACGCGGCGAGGGCGGAGGCCACCTGTTCCCATCCCTCGTCGAAGTCCCCGGCCCGGATCGCCACCGCCAAGGCGCGATCGTCGACGATCCCGAGGTCACGCAGCCGGTACGCGTGCGCCGCCACGATGTCGGTGCCCAGCAGCAACTCGCGCTCGACCACCGCCAGGGCGTTGCGCGCCACCCGCGCCTCGAAGTGTGCCCCGCCCTCGCTGCGTTCCATCACGGAGGTCTCGAGATACTCCCGCACCGCCTCGACCAGCTCCGCCGCCGTAGGCCGCCCGAAGGGAGCCACCGGGTTGCCCTTGGCCACGCGCTCGGGGGTCGGGTCGCCCGGCGCCACGTCGAGGAGCGTGAAGAGATCCCACTCGCTCTCGCAGACCCGGCGGCCTATGGCGGCCAGCTCGACCGACCGGGTGGAGCCGCTCAGGTGGGCCGACGCCTGCAGCGAGCAGATGACCGCCCACTTCACCGTGGCGTGCACCTGCCACCAGTGCACCCGGTCCCGGTCCATCGCCTCGCCGCCGGCGGCCGCGTACGACGCCAGCAGCTCGCCCAGGGAGCCGAAGCCACCCACCTCCTCGCTCCCGCCGAAACGCCAGGCCGGCGCGCACAACCACCCGACGTCCTCGGCCGGGTCGCCCGCGTGGGCCAACTCCCAGTCGAGCACGCCCCGCAGGCCCTCGGGGCCGACCAGGAAGTTGCCGAGGCGGAAGTCGCCGTGCACCGTCACGCGGGGCCCGGCCGTCGGGCGGTGCCGCTCGAGCCAGCGCACGCCGAGCTCGAGGGCGGGACGCGCCTCGCCCAACGCGTCGAGGAACGGAAGGGGGTCGCCCAGCGGGTCGGAGGTCGGGAGCCCCTCGATCTCGGCGGGGTCGATGGTGTGGATGGCGGCCAGGGCGCGGCCGGACTGGGCGGTGAGGGCGCGTCGGGCGTCGGCCCATGGCGCGTCGCGCAGAATTTTGCGCGGGATCGTCTCCCCCTCCAGGCGTTCGACCACCAACCAGTCCGCGCCGATGTCGTCGTCCATCCCCAGGGCAACGACCGCCGGCACGGGTACGCCGGCGGCCCGCGCCGCCTTTAGCAGCGCGCACTCCATGCGCACCTTGTCGCCCTGGGTCGCGCTGCCCCCACGGTCCATCTGGAGGATGAGCGGCCGGAGCACCGCACCCGGTGCCTCGAGCTCGAACGAGCTCGTCACCCGCGACGCACCTCCCGAGAGCCGGCGCAGGTCGCGGACGGTGCCGCCGAGATGCGCGCCGAGCGCCATCGCAATCTCGTCGCTGCGTGTCGCCATGGTCTGCGCCTACTCGACGGCGACGACCGGCCTCCCGGCGTCGTCGAGCTGGTGCAGGTACTCGCAGATGCCGTAGCCCGTGCGCGCCACGCCGTCGGGTTCGTCGTAGGTCCACCGTGCCAGGCCCTCGTTGACCATGGTGCCGCCGGCCCGCCCGATGTCGGCCACCCGCAACACGTCGCCGCGCAGCTGGTAGGTGCGGCCCGACTTGTCGACCACGTCGAGGTGCACCACGCGGTGCGTCACCGCGTCGTCGGCCAGCTCGGTCCTTACTTTCCACTCGGCCACCGACGAAGCCGACGTGCCGTTCCACACCCAGCCGCGGTGCAGGTCCCCGGCGTCGGTCCCGAGGCGGATGCCGCCGAAGTGCACGTCGTCACCCACGTTGATGGAGAACCAACGCCACATTTTGGGACCGCCCCAGCGGCGCGGGCCCCAGGAGCGGTCGCGGTTGCCGTGCGCGCCGCGCCACTCGTGACGCACGCCGTCGACGGTGAGAGTGCCCGTCCACCGACCGGCCTGCTCGAGATGCCCCTTGCCCACCGTCCCGGCGGCCGCGGCCGCTTCGGCCGACTTGGGGCCGCCGCTCGGCTGGCCATCGGTGCCGATGGCCGGCGTGATGGCGTCGAAACGCACGTCCAGCGCCACCGGCACGGGGTGGGTGTCCTCCTCGCCGCGCCCGCACGGGCGGGCCTGCACGGTGCCGTCGAAGGTCAGCTGCCACGACGCCAAGGGCTCGAGCATGGTGTAGCGGACATCGCCCACCTCGAGGACGGTGTCGACCATGCTGCGCTGCTCCTTGACGAAGCGGTACTCGCCCAGCTCGCCGCCGGGGAGCCACAGCGACAGGCCGACGTCCATGGTGCCCTCGTTCGGTCGGACGCCGATGCGGGTGAAGAAGCCCGAGTCGGTCTCGGGGTCGTAGGCGTTGAAGTACCAGGACTCGCTCCAGGCGCTGTCGCCTTCGACGGGGTGGGCCAGGTCGTGTCGTGCGTCGAGGATCGGCATGGCTACACCATTGTCTGTCCGGCGCTGACGTTCAACGCCTCGCCCGTGACACCCCGGGCGTCGTCGGAGAGGAGCCAGCACATGGCGGCTGCGATCTCCTCGGCGCTCTGCAGGCGCCCCAGGGGAATTTCGCGGGTGATCCACTCCTGCAGGCGCTCGGTGCCTCCCATCAAGAGGCCGAACATGCCGTCCTTGTTGATGAGGTCGGTGTCCACGGTGCCCGGGCACACCGCGTTCACCGCGATGCCCTGGGGACCCAACTCGCTGGCCAGGGTCTGGGTGAGCAGGATCACGCCGGCCTTGGCCGCGCAGTAGGCGCCCAGGAACGGGAAGGCGCGCTTGCCGGCCTGGCTGGCCACGTTGCAGATGCGGCCACCCGTGCCCGCCGCCACCATGCGGGACGCGCAGGCCCGCGACACGAGCCAGGTGCCGACCACGTTCACGTCGAGCACCCGGCGGAACTCGTCGGCCTCCACGGTCAGCAGGGGGCCGAGCCCGAAGCCGGGCCCGCTGCCACCGGCCACGTTGGCCACCAGCGTGATGGTCCCCAGTTCGGCACTGGCCTGGGCCACGGCCGCCTCGACCGCGGCCTCGTCGGAGACGTCGGCCACCACGGTGGCGGCGCGCCCGCCCAGGGCGGCGATCTCCTGGGCCAGCGAGGCCAGGTCGTCGGTGCTCCCGGTGCCGTGGGCCGGCGCCTCCTCGTAGGGGCGGGCGATGTCGAGGCAGGCCACGTCCGCCCCCAGGCGGGCCAGACCGAGCGCGGTGGCCCGCCCGATGCCGCGCGGCCGGGCCGCTCCGGTGACCAGCGCCACCCGCCCCGTCAATGGGCGCTCTCGGGGTTCGTGTGTGAGACTCACGCGGCAAACGTAGCGACGAAACGCGGGCGGGTGCACCGTCCGGAGGTTGGGTGGGCATGCGAGCCGCGGTGACGAGGGGTGGGCAGCTGGTGGTGGGCGACGTCGCCGATCCGGTGCCGTCGTCGGGCCACGTGGTGGCGCGTTCGCTCTCCGCGGGCATCTGCGGGTCGGACCTGCACGCCTTGGCGGACTTCGCCCACTTCACCGGCCTCATGGACTCGGTCGGGGTGCCGGCCCTCGACGCGTCGGCCGACTGCGTGTTCGGGCACGAGTTCTGCGCCGAAATCGTCGAGCACGGACCCGACACCGCCGGCACGCTCCCGGTCGGGACCCGCGTCTGCTCGGTGCCCATCCTGGTCGGGCCGACCGGCGTGGAGCAGATCGGCTACTCCAACCACTACCCGGGCGCGCTGGCCGAGCACCTGGTGCTCCAGGAGCTGTTGCTGCTGCCGGTGCCCGACGGGGTCGACACCGACCTGGCCGCCCTGACCGAACCGCTGGCCGTGGGCGAGCACGCCGTGGGCCTGGCCGGCCTCGACGCGGGGCAGCCGTGCCTCGTCGTGGGGTGCGGCCCGGTGGGGCTGGCCGTGATCGCGGCCCTGAAGGCCCGCGGGCACGGCCCGGTGCTGGCGGCCGACTTCTCGCCGACGCGTCGCCGGCTGGCCGAGGCCTTCGGGGCCGACGTCGTCCTCGACCCGGCCGAGGGCTCGCCGCACGACCGCTGGAGCGATTTCGGCGTGCCGCGCACCGTCATGGAGCGCATCGGGTCGGCCATGTTGGGCGGCGGCGTCAAGGACCCGGTCATCTTCGAGGCGGTCGGCGTGCCCGGCATGCTCCAGTCGCTCATCGCCGAGGCGCCGCCGCACAGCCGCATCGTCGTGGTGGGCGTGTGCATGCACACCGACGCCATAGAACCGTTCATGGCGGTCACCAAGGAGCTGGAGTTGCGCTTCTCCTTCGGCTACACGCCCGACGAGTTCGCAGCCACGCTCGCCCGCCTGTCCACCGGCATGCCGGGGGCCGAGCTGCTGGTGACCTCCGCCGTCGACCTGGCCGGCGCCCCGGGCGCCTTCGAGACGCTGCGCACCCCGGGCGAGCACGGCAAAATCCTCGTCAAGCCCTAGAAACGGAGACCGATGACAAGCATTGACGCCGACGGGCACCTGCAGTTCGGCATCTTCCTGGCCCCGTTCCACCCCGTCGGCCAGAACCCGACGCTGGCGCTCGAGCGCGACCTGGAGCTGATCGAGCACCTCGACGCGTTGGGCTTCGCCGAAGCCTGGTTCGGCGAGCACCACTCGGCCGGCTACGAAATCATCGCCTCACCCGAGGTCTTCATCGCCGCCGCGGCCTCGCGCACCAAGCACATCCGCCTAGGCACCGGCGTCTCCTCGCTGCCCTATCACCACCCCTTCATGTTGGCCGACCGCATGGTGCTGCTCGACCACCTGACCCGGGGACGGGTCATGATCGGCGTCGGGCCGGGCGCGCTGCCTTCCGACGCCTTCATGATGGGCATCGACCCGGCCAAGCAACGCGACATGATGGAGGAGTCGCTCGAGGCCATCCTCCTCCTCCTCGCCGGTGAGACCGTCTCCAGGCAGACCGACTGGTTCACGCTGAACGGCGCCCGGTTGCAGCTGCGCCCCTACCAGCGCCCATTCCCGGAGGTGGCCGTGGCGGCCCAGGTGTCGCCCGCCGGGCCCCGGGCGGCCGGGCGCTTCGGCTGCAGCCTGCTCTCCATCGGCGCCACCTCGGCGGGCGGCTTCGACGTGCTGGGCTCGCACTGGGTGGTCATGGAGGAGCGCGCCGAGGAGTTCTCCACCACCGTCGACCGTAACAACTGGCGCCTGGTCGGACCCATGCACATCGCCGACACCAAGGAGCAGGCGGTGGCGGACGTGGCCTTCGGACTGGAGGAGTGGGTGGACTACTTCCAGCGCGTGGCCGCCCTGCCCCTGGCGCCCCCGACCGAGAACTTCGAGTCGCTGGTCGACGCGCTCAACGCGTCCGGCTTCGCCGTCATCGGCACGGTGGACGACGCCATCGCCCAGATCGAGCGCCTGCAGGAGCAGTCGGGCGGCTTCGGCACCTTCCTCCTCATGGGCCACGAGTGGGCCGACACCGCGGCCACCCGCCACTCCTACGAGCTCATCGCCCGCTACGTGGCGCCGCGCTTCCAGGGCTCGACCGAGACCTTGACGGCCAGCCGGGACTGGGCGGCCGAGAACCGGCCTGAATTCATCGGCGCCGCGGGCAACGCCGTGATGTCGGCCATCCAGAAGCACCACGAGGAGAAGGCGGCCAAGGCCGAGACGAGCAATGTCTGAGATCACCCACGAGCAGGTCCCGGCCAACGGGGTGGAACTGCACGTGGCCGTGGCCGGCCCCTCCACCGGACCGCCGGTGGTGTTGTGCCACGGTTTCCCCGAGCTGTGGTACTCGTGGCGCCACCAGCTCGACGCCCTGAGCGACGCCGGCTACCGCGTCCTGGCCCCCGATCTGCGGGGCTACGGCGGCAGCTCGCACCCGAGGGAGGTGGCCGACTACGGCTCCGACAAGCTCACGGGCGACCTGTGCGGGCTGCTCGACCACTACGGCTACGAGAGGGCGGCTTTCTCCGGCCACGACTGGGGCTCCATGGTCGTGTGGGAGCTGGGCCGGCTCCACCCCGAGCGGGTGTCGTCCATCTACAACCTGAGCGTGCCCTATTCGCAGGCGTCGGGGCCCCCGATCGAGATCTTCAAGCACCTCTTCGGCGACCGCTTCTTCTACATGCTCTATTTCCAGGAGGTCGGTCCGGCCGAGGCGGAGTTCGACGCCGACCCGCGCCACTACGTGCGCACCATGCTCTACTCGGCCGGTGGCGAGGGCATGACCGACCCCGGCCGGCCCGTGGCCGGCCTGGCGCCCGCCGCCGGCACGAGGTTCCTCGACATCATGCCCGCGGCGCCGGAGGTGCTGCCGGCCTGGCTGACCGAGTCCGACGTCGACGTCTACGCCGAGGGGCTGGCGCAGGGAGGCCTGTTCGGGCCGCTGAGCTTCTACCGCAACCTCAATGCCAATTGGGAACGGTCCAAGGACATTCCGGCCTCCGTGTACACCATGCCGACCGGGTTCCTCACGGGTTCGGCCGACCCGGTGGCCATCATGATGCCCGGAGCGGCGGAGGCCATGGCCACGATGTTGCCCGACTTCCGCGGCGCCACCGTGATCGACGGCGCCGGGCACTGGGTGCAGCAGGAACGCCCGGCCGAGACGAACGCGGCCATGCTGTCCTTCCTCGAATCGGTGTGAGCGGCCGTCTCGTCACGCTGCCGGCGCAGCCGGCCGGGGTGCCGTGGCCGACCCGAGAGTGGCCCGAGGGCACGTTGCCCGCCGGGGTGGACCTGGAGCCACTGCTCGACCAGGTGTTCGACGACGAGGGCCCGCTGGCCACTACCTTCGCCGTGCTGGTGGTGCAGGGGGGCCGGGTGGTGGCCGAGCGCTACGGGGGCGCGCTGGAGCACTTCGACCGGCCGCCGACGCCGGTGACCGCCGAGGTCCCGCTGCTCAGCTGGTCCATGGCCAAGTCCGTGCTGCACGCCGTGATCGGCCTGCTGGTGGGCGACGGCCGGCTCGACCTCGACGCGCCGGCCGCCGTGCCCGGGTGGGCGGATGCCGGCGACCGGCGCCGGGCGATCACGCTGCGCCACCTGCTGGCCATGCGCGACGGCCTCGACTGGGTCGAGGACTACGTGGACGACCGCAGCTCCGACGTCATCAACATGCTCTTCGGCGACGGCCAGGCCGACATGGCCCGCTTCGCGGCCGACCGGGCGCTGGCCGCCGAACCCGGCACGCGCTTCAACTACTCGTCGGGCACGTCCAACATCGTCTCGGGCATCGTCGCCCGCACCGTCGGCCGGGGCGAGGCCTACGCCCGCTTCCTGCACGGCCGGCTCTTCGGTCCGCTCGACATGGCGAGCGCCGACCCCGAGTTCGACGAGGCCGGCACCTGGGTCGGGTCGTCCTACCTGCGGGCCACGGCCCGCGACTGGGCGCGCTTCGGGTTGTTCTACCTACGCGGCGGCGTGTGGGACGGGGTCCCGTTGCTCCCGCCGGGATGGGTCGACTACGGGCGGACGATGATCTCGGAGGACCCCGAGGACGCCAGCCCGTTCGGCGCCCACTGGTGGGGCGTGGTCGGCGACAGGCACGGCACCTTCCGCGCCTCGGGCTACGAGGGGCAGTCGATCACGATCTGCCCGCCCCTCGATCTCGTGGTGGTGCGCCTCGGGAAAACGCCCTACGAGCGGGAGGCCACCCTCGTGCCCTGGCGCGCCGCCATGGTGGAGGCGTTCGCCGCCGCCCGCTGAACGCGGTCAGCCGGCGCGGGAGGCCACGAAGACGGGGATCGGGCGCTCGGTCTTCTCCTGGTACTCGGCATAGGGCGGATAGGCGGCGACGGCCCGCTCCCACCACGCCGCCTTCTCGTCACCTTCCACCTCACGTACCGTCACCCGGAACGGAGCCGGCCCGTCCTGAACGGTCACCTCGTCGGGATGGGCCTCCAGGTTGTAGAACCACTCGGGGTTCTCGGGCGCGCCGCCCTTGGAGGCGACGAGCGCGTACTCGCCCCCGTGCTCGACGCGCATAAGGGCGGTCTTGCGCACCTTGCCGCTCTTGGCGCCCCGCATGCCGATCACGATGATGGGCATGCCGGTGTCGAGCAGCGTGTTGGCGCGGGTGCCGCCGGAGGCCTCGTACTCGGCCACCTGGTCGCGCACCCACTGGGAGGGGCTGGGTTCGTAGTCACCTTCGAGTGTGGTCATGAGGGTCAGATTAAAGGAGACGGGCTACTCTCCCGCCGTGCCCCGCGAACCCATGTCCAGCGCCGACGTCCTCGCCTTCCACGGGTCGCTGTCCAACTGGGGGCGCTGGGGCGACGACGACCAGCTGGGCGCGCTCAACCTGATCACGCCCGAGGTCACCGCCGCCGCGGCGGCGACGGTCACGAGCGGCCGCTCCGTATCGTGCGCCCGTCCCCTCGACACGGTGGCCGCCGTCGACAACCCGTCGCCGGTGGCCCACCACATGACCGGCACGGCGACCGAGGGATGGGGCGCCGACTACTTCGCCCTGGCCCCCCACGGGTTCGCCACCAGCCACCTCGACGCCCTGTGCCATGTCTTCTTCGAGGGGAAGATCTACAACGGCTACCCGATCGACACCGTGACCGCCCACGGCGCCACCCGGCTCGGCATCCACCACCTGGCGGCCGGAATCGTCACCCGCGGTGTCCTGCTCGACTTGCCGGCCTGGTCGGCCTCGAGGCCCTCGAGCCGGGCACCCCGATCTTCCCCGAGGACCTCGAAGCGGCCGAGCAGAAGGCCGCGCTCGAGGTGGGCCCGGGGGACGTCCTCTTCGTGCGCACCGGCCGCTGGCGCTGGCGCGACCAACACGGGCCGTGGGACGCCACCAACCTGGCGGCGGGACTCGATGCCGCCTGCCTGCCGTGGCTGCGCGACCGCGGTGTGGCCGCCCTGGGGAGTGACTGCGTCTCGGACGTGCTGCCCTCGCGGGTCGAGGGCGTGCCCATGCCGATCCACACCGTGGCCATCGTGGCCATGGGGCTGCACCTCATGGACAACCTCGACTTCGACGGGCTCGCCGTGGCGTGCGCGGAAGAGGGGCGCTGGGCCTTCTTCCTCACCGTGGCGCCGCTGGTGCTCCGGCGCGGCACGGCTTCGCCGGTGAACCCGATCGCCGTTTTCTGAGTACGCCCCACGGCAATGAGGAGACACCCTGAAGCGGTGGTGGGATGGCAGCCGACGGATAGGTCACCGACCCGGCCGGGCTGGACGCACCCGGAGTCAGCGTGCTTGTGGGGAGGATGCTCGTCCGAAGCCGACCGACGAGGGAGAGTTGACGTGGTGACAGGGGACGCAGAACGTGACGAGATGCTCGATCTCGCCGAGCGCCTCGCCGTGCTCGACGACGAGCAGTGGAACTCTCCGTCCCTGTGCGCAGAGTGGCGCATCAGAGACGTGCTCGCGCACGTGGTCGCAGGCGCGGAGGGTGCATTCGGGGTGGGCGCCATCTTCCGTGGGATGCTTCGCCACCGCTTCCACTACAACCGATGGGTGGCGGCTGACGGGCGCGCACGCGGTCAGCAGGACCCGGCGGTGGTTCTGGCGGCTCTTCGCAACGCCGCGGCCGACCGTGGAGTCCAGCCCGGTGGTCGGCCGGTCAGGGGCCTGATGCACGTCCTGATCCACGGCCAGGACATGTGTCGGCCTCTCGGCATCCGGCGCGACCTGCCCGAGGCCCATCTCATTCCCGTGGCGGACTTCGTCAAGGACGACGTGCATCTCTTCGGTGCCAAGAAGCGCATCGCCGGGTTGAGGCTCACGGCCACCGACATGGACTGGTCCCATGGGAACGGACCCGAGGTGAAGGGTCCCGCGGAGGCGCTGGTGATGACGATGGCCGGGCGCCTGGTCGCTCTCGACGATCTCTCGGGCGAGGGAACGGCGGCGTTGGCCACCAGGCGCTAGAGAGCGACGGACACGCACCGCTGCCTCAGCGCAGGAGAGACGTGGTGCCTTCAGGCTGCCGCGGCGGCGCTCAGGCCCCCTCGTAGGGGAACCCGAGGTCCGGAGCGGTCAGGACGGCCCGGAACGGGAGGTCCTCCGCGGCCGCCATGGCCTCGACCGTGCCGCCCCGGTCGACGACCGCCACCAGCAGGACGACCTCGGCCCCGGCCTCCTGGACCGCGTGTGCCGCCTCGAGCAGCGACGTGCCGCGGGTGACGGTGTCCTCGGTGACCACGACCCGGTCGCCCGGATCGAGCGCGCCGGCGATCCGTCCGCCGGCGCCGTGGTCCTTGGCCTCCTTGCGCACGCTGAACGCCTTGAGCGGCCGGCCCCGGGTGGCCGCTACGCCGGCGGTGACGAAGGCGACGGGGTCGGCGCCCATGGTCAGGCCACCGATGGCGTTCGCCTCGGGTGGGATCACGGCCAGGAGCGCGTCGGCCACCAGCAGCATGGCCTCGGGACGGCAGACCGTCTGCTTGGAGTCGATGAACCACGTGCTCTTGCGACCCGACTTGAGGGTGAAGTCCCCCCGCTTGACCGAGTGCTCGAGCAGGTGGGCCCTCAGCGCGTCGACCGGGTCCACCTGGGTCACGAGTAGTGCACGCCGGGACCGTCGGTCACGGTGCCGATCACGGTGGACCGTTGCCCCGCCGCCTGCAGCGTCGCCACGGCGTCGTCGGCCCGTGCCGGCTCCACCACCAGCGCCATCCCGATCCCCCGGTTGAAGACGCGGTCCATTTCGTCCTCGGCCACCTGGCCCAGGTGCTGTATTTCGGCGAAGACGCGTGGCTCGTCCCAGGCCGACCGGTCGAGCGCGGCCCCGAGGCCGGCGGGGAGCACGCGGGGCAGGTTCCCGACGATCCCGCCGCCGGTGATGTGGGCGCACGCGTGCAGGGCGTCGTCGAGGGCGGCGCGCACGGCCAGCACGGCCGGGGTGTAGATGACCGAGGGCCGCAGCAGCTCGTCGGCCACGCTGTGTCCGGCTCCCGCCCAGGCCGGCTCGTCGAGGCCGAGCCCGGCGCGCTCGAGCAGCACGTGGCGCGCCAGGGTGTAGCCGTTGGAACGCAGGCCGGGCGAGGCCAGACCGACGACGGCGTCACCGACACGCACCCGTTCTGGCCCGAGCTGGGTCCCCTGCTCCACCACGCCGACGGCGAAACCGGCCAGGTCGATTTCGTCGGGTGCCATGACGCCGGCGTGTTCGGCCGTCTCGCCGCCGATCAGGGCGCAGCCGGCCTGCCGGCAGCCCTCGTGCACACCGGCCACGACGGTGGCCACCGTGTCGGGGACCACCTTGCCGGTGGCCAGATAGTCGAGCATGAAGAGCGGCTCGGCCCCCACGCACACGAGGTCGTCCACGCACATGGCGACCAGGTCGACGCCGACGGTCTCGTAGCGACCGGTCGACCGGGCCACCACCAGCTTGGTGCCGACGCCGTCGGTGGACGACGACCAGGACGGGACTGGTGAAGCGGCTGAGATCGAGCGGGAACTGTCCGCCGAACCCGCCGATGCCCGAGACCATGGTGCGCAACCGCTCGACCGCGGCGTCACCGGCGGCAATGTCCACCCCGGCATCTGCGTAGGTGGCGCCCCCCTCGCCCATGGTGGTCAGACCCCGGGAAGCGCAGCCTGGTGCGCCACCAAAGGCCTGCTTTGGCTGAGCGACACGGGCGTCGACGCGGCGGGGGTCGGCGTCGGGTAGTCGCCGGTGAAGCAGGCGTCGCAGAACCCGGCGTCCGCGCCGATGGCCGCCTTGAGGTTCTCGATGCTGATGTAGGCCAGCGAGTCCGCCCCGAGAATCTCGGCCATCTCCTCGACGGAGTGGTCGGTGGCCAGCAGTTCCTCGCAGGACGGGGTGTCGATGCCGTAGAAGCAGGGCCAGCGCCACGGCGGCGACGAAATCCGCAGGTGCACCTCGGCCGCGCCGGCCTCACGCAGCATGCGGATGACCGAACGCTGGGTGGTGCCCCGGACGATGGAGTCGTCCACCACCACCAGCCGTTTGCCGGCGATGGCGTCTTTCAACGGATTGAGCTTGCGCCGCACCGCATCTGCCCGCGCCCCCTGGTCGGGGGCGATGAAGGAGCGCCCGATGTAGCGGTTCTTGACCAGGCCCTGGCCGTAGGGGATGCCGCTGGCCCGGGCGAACCCCTCGGCGGCGGGCACGCCCGACTCGGGGACCCCCATCACCATGTCGGCCTCGGCCGGCGCCTGGGCCGCCAGGAACGCGCCCATGCGACAGCGGGTCTCGTGCACCTCGCGGCCGTAGAGCCGGCTGTCGGGACGGGCGATGTAGGCGAACTCGAAGATGCACAGCCGCGGGTCCACCTCGCGCAACCAGGGGATCTCGAGGCTGTGGGGACCGTCGGCGTCGATCACGACCAGCTCGCCCGGCGCCACCTCGCGCACGAAGGTGGCGCCGATCACGCTGAGAGCCGGTGACTCCGAGGCCAGCACCCACCCCAGGGGCGCCTCGGCCGGGCCCAGGCGGCCGAGGCACAGCGGGCGGAAGCCATGGGGGTCGCGCACGCCGAAGAGGCGCTCAGAAGTCATCAGCACCATGGAGAACGCGCCCTCGACAATGGGCAGCACCGCCTGCAGCGCGGTCGCCAGGTCCTCGGTCTCGGGGAAGGCGTGGGCCAGCAGCTCGGCGACGACGTCGCTGTCGGTGGCGACCGACCCGGGCAACATGCCGACCTTCTCCGCCAGCGCGGCGGTGTTGGTGAGGTTGCCGTTGTGCCCGAGTGCGAAGCCCGCCCGGCCCACCGGCCGGTACACGGGCTGGGCACCGGCCCAATCCGACGCGCCGTGCGTGGAGTAGCGGGTGTGGCCGATGGCCAAATGGCCCTGCAGGCCCGAGAGGGTGCGTTCGTCGAAGACCGTGGCCACCAGGCCCATGTCCTTGACCACCATGACGGTGTCGCCGTCGCTCACGGCCATACCGGCCGACTCCTGGCCGCGGTGCTGGAGCGCGAACAGTCCGTCGAAGGTGAGGTTGGCCACCCTGGACCCGGGCGCGTAGACCCCAAAGACACCGCAGGCTTCCTTCACCGCTCCCCCATTCTCGCACAGCCCCGCCCCGTCACGGCTCCCCCAGGGCCTGCGCCAAGCTCCCCTCGTAGGCCTCCGCCACCTCGGTCAACGGAAGATCTACCAGATGGCCCAGGGTGAGGCGGGCCCCGCCCGCCCGGCCGATCACGGCCGCCGGCACGCCAGCCGACGCGGCCCGGGCGCACAGGGCGTCGGCATCGCCCGTGGCCACGACGAAGCGGGAGGGCAGCTCGGTGAACAGCTCGGCCGGGTCGGCCGGGTCGGCCGGCGCCACCACGCAGCCGATGCCCGCCTCGGCCGCCATCTCGGCCAGGGCGACGGCGAGGCCTCCGGCCGACACGTCGTGCACGGCCCCGACCGGGCCCGGTTCCCCGGCCACCTGCGCCGCCACCAGCTCCGCCACGAGCGAGCACGCGGCCCGGTGCGCGGCGACGTCGAGGTCCGGCGCCGCGCCGGCCCGGTGCCCCCGGCACTCGGCCGCCCAGCGCGTGCCCTCCAACGGGAACGGTCCCTCGGGCGCGCCGAGCAGGACGAGGGCGTCGCCCTCGGACCACGCGAGTCCGGGCGGACGCGCCCTCACCGCGTCGACCAGACCGAGGACGCCGAGCACGGGCGTGGGATCGATGTCCGCGCCCGCACTCTCGTTGTAGAAGCTGACGTTACCCCCGATCACCGGGAGCTCGAAGGCGCGGCAGGCCGCCGCCATGCCGTCGATGCACTCCGAGAGCTGCCACATCACTTCGGGGTGCTCGGGGTTTCCGAAGTTGAGGCAATTGACGACCGCGACCGGGGTGGCACCGACACAGGCAAGGTTGGCCACGCCCTCGGCCAGGACGAGGGCTGTGCCGCGGCGCGGGTCGAGCGCGCACGCCCGCGGGTTGGAGTCGGTGGTGATGGCGACGCCGCGGTCAGAGCGCGGCAGTCCGGGCCCGGCCAGCCGGAGCAGCGCCGCGTCGGCGCCGGGCCCGGCGACGGTGTTGAGGAAGAGCTGGTGGTCGTACTGGCGGTAGACCCAGCGGGCCGAACGCAGGAGGGCCAGCAGGTCGGCGGCGCAGTCACCCGGCGGCTCGAGCGGCCCGGCCTTCGGATGCGCCGGCGCCTGGCGCGGGCGGTCGTAGAGCGGCGCGTCGTCGGAGAGGGACGCCGCGGGGACGTCGGCCAGCACCGGGCCGTCGAAACCGTCGCGGATGCGCAGCCGCCCGCCGCCGCCCGGCTCGGGCTCGGTCACCCGCCCGACCACGGTGGCCCGCACCTCCCAGCGGGCGCAGATGGCGGCCACCTCGGGCCATGACTCGGGCGTGACGATGGCGAGCATGCGCTCCTGGCTCTCGCTGGTCATCACCTCCCAGGGCTCCATGCCGTCCTCACGCCGGGGCACGGCCGAGACGTCGACATCCATGCCCACGCCGCCGCGCCCGGCCGTCTCGCTGGTGGCACAGGCCAGGCCGGCCCCACCGAGGTCCTGAATGCCGACCACGAGCTTCGTGTCGAGCAGCTCGAGACAGGCCTCAATGAGGCGCTTCTCCTCGAAGGGGTCGCCCACCTGCACGCTGGGGCGTTTGGTGTCGTCGGCCGCGCCCTCGTCCCCGCTGAAGCCGGCGGAGGCGAGCACGCTCACGCCGCCGATGCCGTCGCGTCCCGTGCTCGACCCGAGCAGGACGGCCAGGTTCCCAGGCCCTGACGCAATGCCGAGCACCAGGCGCTCGGTGGGCAGCGCGCCCAGGCACAGCACGTTGACGAGAGGGTTCTGGGCGTAGCAGGGGTCGAAGGTGAGCTCGCCGCCGACCGTGGGCACGCCGACGGAGTTGCCGTAGCCGGAGATACCGCTCACCACGCCCTCGACCAGCCAGCGCTGGCGGGCGTCCGTCGGGCGGGCCGAAGAACAGCGGGTCCATCACGGCCAGCGGGCGCGCCCCCATGGTGAAGATGTCGCGCAGTATGCCCCCGACCCCGGTGGCGGCGCCCTGGTACGGCTCGATGGCCGACGGGTGGTTGTGGCTCTCTATCCGGATGGCCACGGCGATACCGTCGCCGGCGTCGATCACGCCGGCGTTCTCGCCCGGCCCGACCAGCACCCGCGGCCCCTCGGTGGGCAGGCGCCGCAGGTGCAGGCGCGACGACTTGTACGAGCAGTGCTCGCTCCACATGACCGCGTAGAGGGCCAGCTCGAGGTGGTTGGGCCGGCGGCCCAGGATTTTGACCACGGCCTCGAACTCGTCGTCGGTCAGGCCGAGCGCCCGGTGCAGCGACTCCTCCCCCGTCGAGTGGTCGGGCGACGCCTCGGCCGGAGGTGACATGGTGGCCCCACGATAGAGGCCCCGGAAGACCGTCACGCACCTCCCGGCGCGCCGCCGGAGGCCAGTCGGTACGCTGCCGCCGACGAGAGCGGGACCGACGGAGGTGGCCATGGCCGACTCGGGAGCAGGGCAATCGACGGCGCCGGCCGACATTGTGATCGACCCGGCGGCACCGTGGGGCTACACCAGGTCGGCCGCGCTGCAGCAGGAGTTCGAGCAGGCGGCCGCCGCGCTCCTGGCCGCCGACGCCTGGCAAGGCGAGTTGGTGGCCGACCTCGCCCTGGAGGGCGGGGGCGTCAAGGGCATCGGCATCGTGGGCGCCGTCTCGGCGCTGGCCGAGGCCGGCTATCGCTTCCAGCGCGTGGCCGGCTCGAGCGCGGGCGCCATCGCGGCCGCCCTGATCGCCGCCATCGCCAAGAAGGGGGAGCCCGACGGCATGCAGGCCCTGCACGGGTACCTGGAGAACCTGACGTTCACCGAGTTCATGCCCCAGGGGAAGGTGCACGCGTTCCTGGACCACCACTTCGGCCAGGCCGGGTGAGCTCGTGTCCGACGCGGACGTCCTGACCCGCCGGATGGGCGTCTACCCGGGCGACTACCTCTTCACCTGGCTCCGACCGATCATGGGCACCGACCTCGGCGTGCACACCTTCGCCGACCTGCGGATCACCCCCGAGGAGGACCCGGGCATGAGCCTGCCCGAGAACAAGCGCTACCGGCTCGTGGTGCACACCTCCGACATCACCCGCGGCCAGCTGGTGCAGCTGCCGTGGGACTACGGCTTCTACGGGCAGCCCCGTGACGACCAGGACGTGGTGGCGGCGGTGCGGGCCTCCATGTCCATCCCCTTCTTCTTCGAGCCGGTGACCTTCGAGGCGGAGCCGGCCGACGTGACTGTGCCGGGCCCGGGGGGCGACGACGTTCCGGTGCACTACGACGGCGGCACGGTCACCTGGGTGGACGGCGGCATGCTGCGCAACTTCCCGATCGACGCCTTCGACCGGGAGGACGGCGCGCCGCCACGCTGGCCCACCATCGGCGTCAAGCTCTCGTCGCTGCAGACGCGCTACCCCGACACCAAGGCCGCCACCACCGCCTACGGGGAGGGCCGCGGCTGCCTGCACACCTTGATCAACGAGTGGGACGCCTACAGCGTGGACGCGGCGACCGCCGGGCGCACCATTTTCGTCGACAACGCCGGCGTCGGGACGACCGACTTCGATCTCACCCAGACCCAGCGCGACGAGCTGTTCCGCAACGGTGTGGCCGCGGCCACCTCCTTCATCATTGAGATGGGTGCCCGCGGCCACGTGCCCCGCTCGGGGGTCGAGGCGGGTCAGCTGGTGCGAGAACGACGGCAGCGGCGCGGCTGAGCGTGACTGAGGACCCGGTCCCGCCCCGCGACGCGCCCCGTGGGGCCCGCCGGCGCCGTCAGGGCCGGTCGGCCCGCACCACCACCAGGTCCCGCTCGCGCCACACCTCGGCGGCCACGAAGCCGGCCGCGGCCAGCCAGTCGAGCTGGTCGGCCAGCCGCGAAGGACGGTCGTAGCCGTCGGTCACCGGCGTCACCGCGTCGGCCGGGTCGAGCGGTATGACGAGGTCGCCCAGCACGAAGCGGCCGCCGGACCGCAGCGACGCGCCGACGCGGGCGAACAGGTCCGCCTTGTCCGGCCCCTCCAGGTGGTGCACGGCCAGCGCGGAGACGACGAGGTCGAACGGGCCGGCCGGCAGCGGGTCGGCCAGGCCGGCGACGCGCAGATCGACCTGGCCCGGCGCGAAGCGCGCCCGCGCCTCGCCGAGCATGCCCTCGTTCATGTCGACCCCGACGGCCCGCGCCGCCGGATGCTGGGCCAACACGGCGGCCAGCGTCTCGCCCGTGCCGGTGCCGAGGTCGAGCACGGACGACACGTCGAGCCCCGCGGTGGCCCGGGCGACGGCCGCCTGCAGACGCCCGTAGGCGGGCACCTCGGCCGCCATGAGCTCCATGTAGGTGGACGGGTCGAAGTGGAACTGTGTCATGGCCCCTCCAAGAGCGCGTCGCGGTGCACCCAGGTCCAGCGCAGGACGAAGACGGACAGCCCGATGGTGAGGAGGTTGATGACCAGCTCGACCAGGCCGTTGGCGCCCTTGGCCCACACCCCGTGCTGCAGGTCGTAGAGCACGTCCATGGCGAAGAGGTAGACGCCGGCGCCGCCGCCGGCCAGAAGCCAGAACAGGGCCGCCCGCCGCACCGTCACGAGGCAGTACGACGCGGCCACCAGGCAGACGGCCAACCAGCCGTCCGCCAGCGGGAAGGCGTCCTCGAACTGCGTGTAGGCCCGGCCCGTCTCCGAGGCCACGAGGGACCGGTGCACGAGCCACGCCGTCCAGTAGCCCACGATGAGGAGCGCGGCCACCGCCAGCACCGTCGCCATGGTGCGACGCTCCCGGGCATCGAGCGTTGCAGCGGTGGTGGTCACGGCGTCACGGTACCCCGCACCTCGGCCAATGGGCCGGGACGAACCCCTCAATACGGCCTTGACAACCTGCATATTTGCTGTGTGCGCCCGTCGGTATTAGGAGAACAATTCACTCTATCGACACCAAATGGGAGGGGAATCTTCTCGGACTATTGGTGCATATGCCATGGCGGCGTGGGGCAGAATGGATTCATGCCACCGAAGGGAAAGACTCCGGCTCCTCGCAAGCCCATGAGCACCGGCCACAAGGCGGCCCTGGCCCGGGGGCGTGCGGAGAGTGCGACCGTCCGCCACTATCTCGAGGCGCTCGAGACCTCCAAGCCCAAGCGGGGCCGCAAGCGCACGCCCGCCTCCATCGACAAGCGGCTGGTCACCATTGAGTCCCAGTTGCCCGACGCCGACGCCCTGACGCGGCTCCACCTGCTCCAGGAGCAGAAGGACCTGATGGAGGAGCGCTCGCGGGTGGACCAGGTCAAGGACCTGAGCGCCCTGGAGAAGCAGTTCATCAAGGTGGCCAAGGCCTACGGCGAGCGCAAGGGCATCACCTACGCCACCTGGCGCGCCGCCGGCGTGAGCGCCACCGTGCTGCAGAAGGCCGAGATCTCCCGGGCCCGCACCTAGGCCGCGGCGCCGGGCGGGCCACGCCGGGTCGAGTCAGCGACCGGGACCCGAGTCGGCGCGGTCGGCCAGGCGGTCGCTCGACCTGCTCCGGGTCGGCTGCCGCTGCGGTTTGGCCTTCTCGGAGTTGTGCCCATTGGCGAAGTACTGCTCGGCCGCCAGAGCCAGACCGCCCGCGATCACTTGCTGGTCCGAGGGAGTTTCGGCCAACGTCCCTTCGAAGGGATCGGTGATGAAGAGTGGCTCAATGAGCGCGCCCGGCATAGTGCTCGGCGTCGAGAACCAACCGGGAACGGGCGGGCCGAGCAACAGAAGGTGGCCGTAGCTGCCGGCCTCTGACGTGAGCGGCGGGCCGCCCAGCTGGCTGTCGTCGGTGACCCCGAGGTTGGGGATGCCCCACCCCTGCGCGTTCATGGCGGTGAGCACGTCCGACTGCACCAGGTTGGCCAGCCGGAGATTGTCCGCCGAGAACCAGCGGTCGGTGTCGTAACCGGTGACACAGCCTGCGTTGGAGGGCGACCCGCCGGCGTCGAAGTAGATGCCGAGCAGCAGGTTGGCCTTGGCCGTGTCCGCGCACAGGTCGCGGGCCGCCACGTCGTCGTGCACGCCCTGCGCGGTGAACAGTCCGCCCGAGACGTCGTCGGGGCCGGGCCGGCTCACCGTCTCGTCCCCCGTGCGCGACACCACCACGGTGAACCCCTTGGCCCGCAGCAGGGCCATGGTGTCGAGCTCGACCGGCAGGGTCTCGTCGGCCTCGTACACCGTGTTGCCGTTCTCGTCCGTGCCGACGCCGCCGGGGTCGATGCCGCCGTGACCGGCATCGAGGAAGACCGTGAGGTGCCGGTTGCCGGCGGTCGGGGCGAACTCGACACAGGCGCCGGGCTCGAAGACCTTGGCTTCGACCGCCTTCCCGGGGTCCGGGTGGTGGGTCGTCGTGAAGCGGCCGGCCGAGGAGGCGGCGGAAGCCGGCGACGACGGGCCGGCGAGCGCCCACGGGACGAGGGCGGCCAACGAGAGGGCCAGCGCGCGGCACCCCCACCGTGGACGCACAGCCGGTGTGGCGCGGTGCGACCCGAAGTGGTGCTGCATGAGCACGTACGATACGAAACGCAGCTGTGAAAGTGGTGACGCGCGTGAGGGGTCGACGCGGTGGACCGGCGGCGCTGAAGCCGGTCGGTCGACTCCTGGTTCAGGCCGCCGCGCTGGACGCAGTCGCCGCCGCCACCAAGGCACGCAGCAGCACCAGGCCGTCGTCCGAGCCCAGGAGGGCCGAGCTGGCCCGCTCGGGGTGGGGCATCAGTCCGACCACGTTCCCGGCCTCGTTGGCGATGCCCGCGATGGCGTCCACCGATCCGTTGGGGTTCTCGGCGTAGCGGAGCACCACCCGGTCCTCGGCCTGCAGGCGCCGGAGCGTCTCGTCGTCGCACGTGTAGTTGCCCGAGAAGTGGTTGATGGGGACGACCAGCTCGTCGCCCACCGCGGCCAACGACGTCAGGACCGAGGAGGTCGACGCCACGACGACGCGCGCCGGCTGGCACAGGAAGCGCAACCGGCCGTTCTTCTGCAGCGCTCCGGGCAGCAGGCCGGCCTCGGTCAGGACCTGGAAGCCGTTGCAGATGCCGACGACCGGGCCGCCGGCCCGGGCGAAGTCCGCCACCGCGTCCATCACCGGCGAGAAGCGGGCCAGGGCGCCGGGGCGCAGGTAGTCGCCGTGGGCGAAGCCCCCGGGCAGGACCACGGCGTCGACCCCGCGCAGGCCGGCGTCGCCGTGCCAGAGAAGGACCGCGGTGCCGCCCACCGCCTCGACGGCCTGGGCGACGTCGTGCTCGCAGTTGGTGCCCGGGAAGACGACGACGCCGAGGCGCGGCGCCACGTCAGATCGCCTCGAGCTCGAGCCGGCTCTGTTCTATGACCGGGTTGGCCAGCAGGCGGTCGGCCAGCTCGGTCGCGGTGAGGCGCGCCGCGCCCTCGTCCGGCGCGTCGACGTCGAAGCTGAACGACCGGCCGGCCCGCACGTGGGCCACGCCGTCGAAGCCGAGGGCCGGCAGCGCACGCTCGATGGTGGCGCCCTCGGGGTCGGCGATACCGGGCCGCAACTGGACCTCCACCCGCGCCCGGAACTTCATGGCGTCGCACCGTACCAGTCGCCCAGGGAGCGACCCGTGACCCGCTCGTAGGCCGCCACGTAGCGCTGCGACATGGCGGTGGTCACCTCCGGCGGCAGCGGGGGCGGGGGCGGCGTGCGGTCCCACGGCTGCGCCGCCAGCCAGTCGCGCAGGGGCTGCTTGTCGAAGGCGGGGGGCGTCGTGCCGGGCACCACCTGGTCGGCCGGCCACAGGCGCGACGAGTCCGGCGTGCACACCTCGTCGCACAGGCACAGCACCCCGTCGACGTAGCCCAGCTCGAACTTCGTGTCGGCCAGCACGAAGCCCGCGGCGGCGCACCGGTCCGCCGCCCGGCGGTAGAGCTCGAGGCAGATGTCGCGCGCCGCCTCGGCCGCCTCTTTCCCGACCAGGTCGACGGCGGCGGCGAAGTCGATGTTGAGGTCGTGGCCCGCCGCCGCCTTGGTCGAGGGGGTGAACATCGGCTCGTCGAGGCGGTCGGCCAGGCGCAGCCCCTTGGGCATGGCGCCGCCGTGCACCGTGCCCGACCGCTCGTACTCCTCGTAGGCCTGCCCGGCCAGGTAGCCGCGCACTATGCACTCGAGCTGCAGCATGTCGGCCCGCCGGACCAGCACGGCCCGGCCGGCCCAGTCCGCCGGGACGGCGGCGCCCAGGGCCCGTTCGATGGCGGCCGGGTCCACGGCCAGCAGGGTGCCCGGCACCACGTCGGCCATCTCGTCGCACCAGAAGCAGGTCATGGCCGTCAGCACCCGACCCTTGTCCGCGATGGGCTCGGTCATGACCACGTCGAACACGCTCACCCGGTCCGACGCCACCATGACGAGGCGCCCCTCGCCGGCGTCGTAGAGCTCGCGCACCTTGCCCGAGTGGATGCGGGGCAGATCGAGGGTCACAGCGCCTCGAGCGCGGTGGCCAGGCGGTCGGTGTGGCGCAGGGTGCGCGAGAGATCGAAGGCGGCATTGAGCTGCCCGGCCGAGAGCGTCACCTCGGGGTCCGCCTCCAGCACGGCGCGCAGGGGGCGCCGCGCGCTCCAGGCCTCCCGGGCGTCGCGCTGGACGATGCGGTAGGCCTGGTCGCGGCTCAGGCCGCCCGCCACCAGCGCCAGCAGGACGGATTGGGAGAAGACGAGGCCGAGGGACCCGTTGGTCAGGTTGTCCAGCGCCCGCTCGGGGTGCACGACGAGTCCCGAGGCCAGCCCCGTCGCCTTGCGCAGCAGGTAGCAGGCCAGCAGGGAGGCGTCGGGCAGGGCCACCCGCTCGACCGAGCTGTGCGAAATGTCGCGCTCGTGCCACAGCGCCACGTCTTCCAGCCCGGCGCCCAGGTAGCCCCGGAGCAGGCGGGCCAGCCCGCACAGCCGCTCGGAGAGCACCGGGTTGCGCTTGTGCGGCATGGACGAGCTGCCCTTCTGGCCGGCGCCGAAGGGCTCCTCCGCCTCGCCCAGCTCGCTCCGGGCCAGGTGCCGGATTTCGGTGCACATGAGCTCGACGGTCGTCCCCACCGCCGCGCAGGCGTAGAGGTACTCGGCGTGGCGGTCCCGGGCGATGACCTGGGTGGCCGGCACCGGCACCAGCCCGAGGGCGGCGCAGACCCGGGCCTCCACGGCGGGGTCGACGTTGGAATAGGTGCCGACGGCGCCCGAGAGCTTGCCCACGGCCACCGCCTGGCGGGCCGCCCGCAGGCGGCGGCGGTCGCGGTCGGCCTGCAGGGCCCACAGGGCGAACTTGGCGCCGAACGTCGTCGGTTCGGCGTGCATGCCGTGGGTGCGCCCGGTGACCGGCACGTCGAGGAGCTCGAGCGCCCGCGCCTTGAGGGCGGCGACGAAAGCGTCGAGGTCGCGCAAGAGCAGGTCGGCCGACCGGGTCAGCGTGGCCGAGAGCGCCGTGTCCACGACGTCGGAGGACGTCAGCCCGTAGTGGATCCACGAGCCGGCCGGCGCACCGATACGGTCCTGCACGACGTCGACGAAGGCGGCCACGTCGTGATCGGTCACCTTCTCGCGCTCGAGCACCTCGGCCACGAACGCGTCGTCCACCGTGGGGGCCTTGGCCCGGCAGATGGCGGCGTCCTCCGCCGGCACGACGCCCAGCGCCGCCAGGGCCTCGGTGGCCAGGAGCTCGACCTCGAGCCAGAGCGAGAAGCGGGCCGTGTCGCTGAACAGGGCGGCCATGTCGGCCGGCGAGTAGCGCGGAATCACGAGACCTCCCGCACCGGCTCCGAGTCGGCCGCCGCCCGCGCGATGTCGTGTCGCAGCTGCATGCCTTCGAAGTCGATGGGCGCCGCCGCCTCGTACGCGTTGGCCCGCGCCGCGGCCAGCGTCGGTGCGACCGCCGTCACGCAGAGGACGCGCCCGCCCGCGGTGTGGAACTCGCCGTCAGGGTCGTGGCGGCGCGTGCCGGCGTGGAAGACCGTGGCGCCCTCCACCGCGGCCACGGAGCGGCCATCGGGCTGCAGGCCCTCGATGGGATCGCCCAGGCGCGGGTGATCGGGGTAGCCGGCGGACGCCAGCACCACGCCCACCGCGGCCTGGTCCGAGAAGGTGGGCGGGGCCACCTCGTCGAGGCATCCCTCGGCCACGGCCAGGAAGAGCTCGGCCGCGTCCGACGCCAGGAGGGGCAGGACGACCTGGGCCTCGGGGTCACCGAAGCGCACGTTGTACTCAATGACCTTCGGCCCCTCGGGCGACAGCATCAGCCCGGCGTAGAGGACGCCGCGGTAGTCGATGCCACGCCGGACGAGCTCGGCCACCAGCGGCCGCACGCAGGCCTCCATAATTTCGTCGACCGCCGACGCGTCGACGCGGGGCATCGGCGCGTACGCCCCCATGCCGCCCGTATTCGGCCCCTGGTCACCGTCGCGTATCCGCTTGAAGTCCTGGGCCGGCACCAGCGGCACGGCTCGCACCCCGTCGCACAGCACCAGCAGCGAGCACTCCTCCCCGGCCAGGCCCTCCTCAATGACGACGTTGCGGCCGGCGTCGCCGAACGCGGCACCCGACAGCTTGGCCGCGACGTCCTCCTTGGCCTCGTCGAGCGTCCCGGCCACCAGCACGCCCTTCCCGGCGGCCAGCCCGTCGGTCTTTATCACCCACGGTCCCGGCAGGGTCTCGAGGTAGGCCACCGCGTCCGCCGCCTGCAGCGCGTCGAAGGTGGCGAAGCGCGCCGTCGGCACGCCCGCCGCGCTGAGCACCTCCTTCATGAAGGCCTTGGACCCTTCGAGCAGGGCACCGTCGGCTCCCGGCCCCAGCACAGCCCGGCCCGCCCCCCGCAGGCGGTCGGCCAGCCCCGCCACCAGCGGGGCCTCGGGGCCTACGACGTAGAGGTCGGCCTTCACCTCCTCGACCGGGTCGTCGGTCACCGTGATCGGCGGGGCCATGCCCGGGTTGCCGGTCGTCACCACGACGTCGGCCGTGCGCGCCAACACGTGGGCGAGCGCGTGCTCGCGCCCTCCGCTGCCGACGACGCAGACCCTCACGCGGTGACGAAGGAAACGGTCTGCTCGCGCCCGGGGCCCACGCCGACGAGGCCGACGGGGACGCCGATCTGATCGGACAGGAACGCGATGTAGTCACGGGCTGCGGCCGGCAGGTCCGCCGGCGAGGTCGCCGCGGTGAGATCGGTGCGCCAGCCGGGCAGCTCCTCGTAGACGGGCACCACCTTGTGGAACGTCGACTGGTGGTAGGGCAGGTGGGTGTAGCGGATGCCGTCGGCCTCGTAGGCCACGCAGACCTTGACCGACTCGAAGGTGTCGAGGACGTCGAGCTTGGTCAACGCCACCTCGGTCATGGAATTCAGGCGGACGGCTTGGCGCAACATGACCGCGTCGAACCACCCGCAGCGGCGCTTGCGCCCGGTGTTGGTGCCGTACTCGTGGCCCCGCTCGCACAGCAGCTCGCCCACGTCGTTCTCCTGCTCGGTCGGGAAGGGGCCGGCACCGACCCGGGTGACGTAGGCCTTGGCGATGCCGATCACCCGCTCAATGTCCCGTGGCCCCAGGCCGCTGCCGGTGCAGGCCCCGCCGGCCACCGGGTTCGACGAGGTGACGAAGGGGTAGGTGCCGTGGTCCAGGTCGAGGAAGGTGGCCTGCGCCCCTTCCAGGAGGACCTGGCGGCCCTGGTCGAGGGCGTCGTGCACCATGCCGACGGTGTCACCCACCATGGGTTCGATCCGCGGCGCGTACTCGCCCAGGTAGTGGTCCGCGATCTCGGCGGCCGACAGCGGCAACCGGTTGTAGACCTTGGCCAGGACGGCGTTCTTCTCCTTCAGGGCGACGTCGAGCTTCTGGCGGAAGATCTTGGGATCGAAGAGGTCCTGGACCCGCAGCCCGACGCGGGTCGCCTTGTCGGCGTAGGCCGGCCCAATGCCGCGCTTGGTCGTCCCCAGGGCGTTCTTGCCCAAGAAGCGCTCGCTCACCCGGTCGAGCTCCTGGTGGTACGGCATGATCAGGTGGGCGTTGCCGCTCACCACCAGGCGGCTGGTGTCGACGCCGCGCGAGGACAGGCTGTCGAGCTCCTCCAGGAGAACGGCCGGGTCGACGACCACGCCGTTGCCGATGACCGGGGTGATGTGCTCGTAGAGGATGCCGCTCGGGACGAGCTGCAGGGCATAGGCCTCGCCGTTGACCACAATGCGGTGACCGGCGTTGTGGCCGCCCTGGTAGCGCACGACCATGTGCATCCCCGAGGCAATCCGGTCGGTGAACTTCCCCTTGCCCTCGTCGCCCCACTGGGTTCCGACCACCACGGTTGCGGGCACGCGTCTTCTCCGTTCGCTCGTCGCTTCGGATTACGCACCAGTGTACCCGCCCCGAATCGGGGCCACGAAGTTGGGGTGGTTTCATCCCCACCAGCCCCGGGGTATGCCCCACAAGGCGCGGCCGGCGGCCGGCGGGCGGCGGAGAGGGTGAAAGGGGTGGGCGATGGCGTACGACCTGGACCGGGTCCGCGTGGCCTTCGTCGTGGCCAACCGCGGCGTCGAGGAGGCGGAGTTGGTCCGGCCCTGGCACGCCGTGGTCGATGCCGGCGCGGAGGCCGAGCTGTTGGCACCGCTCGAGGGCCTGGCCCAGACGGTGCGCAGCTGCACCCCGGTCACCCGCTTCCCGGTGGACCGGGTGACCGACGACGCCCGGGCCGCCGACTACGACGCCGCCGTGCTCCCGGGCGGCGTGGCCAATGCGGACGAGCTGCGCACCGACGCCGCCGCGGTGGACTTCCTCATGGCCATGTTCGAGGCGGGCAAGCTGGTGGCGGCGGTGTCCCACGGCGTGTCACCGCTCATCGACGGTGATCTGCTGACGGGTCGCACCGTCACCTCGTGGCCCAGCCTGCAGACCGACGTGCGCAATGCCCGCGCCACCTGGGTCGACCGCGAGGTCGTCGTCTGCCGGCGGGGCATCAACACCATTCTCACCAGCCGGCGGGCCGGGGACCTCGGCGCCTTCTGTCGGCAACTGACGCGGGAGCTGGCGCCTCCCGGCGGGGCGCCGGAGGCGACGGTGGTCCGGTCGTGAGGTAGTCGTGAGGTAGCCGCCCGACCGACCGACGGGCCGCCGCGAATCGGTCCCGAGGTAGGCCGAGCCCACCACACCAGGCAGCATGGCGCGCCCGCCGACCCGCCGGTGACCGGCCCGCCCCGACCGTCGGGCCATGCACCGTGGATTATGGTTCCGCCACGGCGGCGCGACCCGAAGGAGCGGCCATGCGTGTGACTCGGTGGCTCGGCTTCGGCGCCTGCCTCGGTTCGATGGTCCTCCTCGGAGCCCCTGCGCTCGCCCCAGCCGGCGCGGCGCCGCCCCCCGACCAGGCGATGGACTCAACGACCCTCACCAACGCCGCCTTCGGCGACGCCACGGTGGGGTCGCTGGCCGGTCCGATCGACTTCGTCATCACGAACGACGGCCTCGCGGCCGACGATATCAGCGGCTTCACGTTCGGCGGGACCGATCCGGACGACTTCCTCGCGGTGATCCCCGACTACTGCAGCGACCTCCTGCCCGCCGAGGCCTGTGACATTCAACTCGGGTTCCTGCCCGGCGCGCTGGGCCCCCGCAGCGCCACCGGCACCGTCGTCGACACCTCGTCGAATCCGCCGACCATCACCATGGAGGGCACCGGCACCGAGGGCTACTACGTCGCCACGGCCAACGGGGCCGTGCACACCTTCGGTGACGCCACGTCACAGGGTGACGCCTCGACCCTCAGTCTGAAGAAGCCCATCGTCGGCCTGGCCGGCACCGGCGACGACGACGGCTATTGGCTCACGGCCTCCGACGGCGGCATCTTCAACTACGGCGACGCCCAGTTCGAGGGCTCGGCCGGCTCCCTGCCCCTCAACAAGCCCATCGTGGGCATGGCGAGCTCGGGCTCGGGTCTCGGGTACTGGCTGGTCGCCTCCGACGGCGGCATCTTCAACTACGGCGACGCCGGCTTCGACGGCTCGGCCGGCGGCCTCCGCCTGAACAAGCCCATCGTCGGCATGGCACCCACCCCCGACGGCGGGGGCTATTGGCTCGTCGCCTCCGACGGCGGCATCTTCAACTACGGCGACGCCGGCTTCTTCGGCTCGGCCGGGTCGCTCCCGCTCAACGCGCCCATCGTCGGCATGGCGCCCACCCCCGACGGCGGGGGCTATTGGCTCGTCGCCTCCGACGGCGGCATCTTCAACTACGGCGACGCCGGCTTCTTCGGCTCGGCCGGGTCGCTCCACCTCAACGCGCCCATTGTCGGCATGGCGCCCACCCCCGACGGGGGCGGCTACTGGTTCGTGGCTTCCGACGGCGGCGTCTTCAATTACGGCGACGCCCCGTTCTACGGGAGCGCGGGGGCGGGGTCGGTGGACAACGCGATCGCCCTGGCCAGCACCGGCGGCCCCACCCTGCAGGCCATCGTCGATGCCCCGGCCTTCAGGACCCGGGTGCTCCAGAGCTTCGGGGACCGTGAGCACGGATACGCCTGGTGAGCCGGTAGCGGCCCGACCACCCGTCCCCTCCCCGGGGGTCGCCCCTCCGGCCGCGGGCCCGAGGGGACGGGGCCACGGGCCGGAGGGGCGACAGACTGGACTCCTACGAGTAGACCTGGACCTCGGAGATGTTCATGTTGGAGGGGTTCGGCGTGCTCGACGACAGGGCGGTGTGCCAGCCCGAAGTGGACGACGAGGCGACCTGCAGCTCAATGATCAGGTAGTAGGCCTGGGCGGAAACCGAGCTGCTGTTCACCGAGTACACCTTCTGGCCGTTGAAGTAGGTCGTGACCGACTGGCCCGGGATGTACTGGAAGCCGTAGGTGTTGTAGCCGGCGGTGATGTTGGTGCCGCCCGGGGTGGTCCACACGTTCTGCTGCTGGCCCGAACCGAGGAAGAGGTCGGAGTGGCCCTGATCGTTGGGGTTCGACCCCTTCCAACCGCCCTCGAGACCGTCGAACTCCTGGGCCGAGCTCTTCGGCAGGAACCAGAGTGCGGGCCACATGCCGTCGGAGGTGTCGGGCATCTGGGCCTCGATCTGCACGTACCACCCGGTGGAGGGCAACGTGAAATTGGAGGTCACGGTGCCCGACACCCAGCCGAAGCCCTTGGCGTAGCCGGCGTCGGAAGAGGTGGTCGGGCGGGCCGAGAGCGTCAGGCCGTTACCGACGATGGCCTGCGACGGGGCCCAGTAGGCCGCTTGGTTGGACCCGGCCGACGAGTCCCCGGCGGGCAGGCTCTCGTCGTTCCAGACCGAGCCCGGAGCGAGCTCGGAGCGTCCAGTTCGTGTCGAGCGACGAGCCCGAGAAGGTGTCGTCGAAGGTCATCTGGGTGGCCGAGTAGCCGGCGGGCGGGGTCATGCTGTGGGCCCCCCCGAAGCTCAGGATGGAAAGAGCGGATCCGACCACGGGCTTGACGAGCGCCATGCCGTTGGCGCCGAACGAGGCGGCGTCACCATGGGAGTACACGGCGCCGTTGCTGGCCGCTTCCCAGTAGCCCTTCCCGTCCGTCGTGGCCGTGATGGCGCTGACCGGGGCCAGGACCAGTGCGGGGGTCGACCCGTAGAACGCGGCGTTGCCGAAGGAGAAGATGCCGCCGTCGGAGGCCACCAGCCAGTAGCCGCCCCCGTTGGAGCTCGCCGCCATGCCGACCACGGGCTTGTTCAGACGGATGCTGCCCGTCGAGCCGAAGAAGGCGGCATCGCCGTAGGAGAAGATGCCGCCGTCGGAGGCCACCAGCCAGTAGCCCTTTCCGTCGGGGGTGGACTGCATGGCGACGATGGGCTTGTTGAGGTGGAGGCTGCCCGTCGAGCCGAAGAAGGCGGCGTCGCCGTAGGAGAAGATGCCGCCGTCGGAGGCCACCTCCCAGTAGCCCTTGCCGTCGGGGGTCGACGCCATGCCGACCACGGGGGCGTTGAGGTGCTTGCCGCCCATGGAGCCGAAGAAGGCGGCATCGCCGTAGGAGAAGATGCCGCCGTCGGACGCGTCCTCCCAGTAGCCGAGGCCGTCGGGGGTGGGCGCCATGCCGACGACGGGCGAGGCGAGCCACTTGCCGCCGGCCGAACCGTAGAAGGGCGCACCGCCCATGCTGAAGATCCCTCCGTCGGAGGCCACCAGCCATTCGGCCGGCGTCGAGCTGGCGCCGGCCGGGTTCGAGCCCGAGGTGGTCAGCGCCGTCGTCACGGTGGCGGTGAAGCCGAGTGCGACGCCGAGGAGCGCCAGACCGAGTCGCGGCAGTACGTGCCTTCTTGACGCGGACGCGAAAGGACGCGCGTAGTTCACGATGAGAATCCCCCTGTTTCGGTTGTCCCGGTCCCCTGGCCACGAGAACCTGCACCGCGGCAACGAGAGTCACCAACGGGTCCTGCCGTCACGTCATGTAGAAAATTCGCCGAAGACTTCGCGGTCGAGGCACGCCGACGCACACCTGGGTCCGAGCCGGTCCGCATGCACGACGCGGCCATGGGAGGGGGTGCGGTGGACGGTGGTGTCGTCAATGCGTTTTCCTGTCGAAGAGGTCGGTGTCGTGGATGCGCGGCCAGTTCGGCCAGCCAACGCACTGACGTGGATGAGCTCGGGAACCCGGCGGTCGAAGTCCGTTGCGCGATACCCACGCAGTAGTTGTCGGCGAATTGCTGCTAGGTAATCACCGTTTTTTTCGGTGCGTGGGCCGTTGCGGCACGCGTTTCCCCAGGTCAGAGCGTTGTTCCCAGGTCAACCTTTTGCGCGACTTTTAGGGCCTCTTAAGAGTGCGTTGTAGATGAACGGCCCGCGACGAGCCCGCGAAGTCCAATGTGAACGCCTCGTAACTGGTCGCACATCGCTTCTTAACAGTCCATCCCGTCGTGCTCGGTCGTCACGCGTGCGAACGGGCCTGCTTCGACGCCGGCGCCGCACATGGGAAACCGGGACCGTACGGGGACACGAGTTTCGCGGGGAACGCACGCGCGGCGTCACGGCGGCACACCAGGCAGAATGCGGGCCTCCGTTGCGACACGCACCCGGGCGGGTTGGCTCGCCGCGGGTCGTGTCGCTAGCGCAGGACGATGTCGTCCCCGTCGACGTCCACGTCGACCGTGACCGTCGACCCGTCGAGGTAGCGGCCCTCCAGCAACGCCAGCGCCAGCGGGTCCTCGATTTTGCGCTGCAGCACGCGCCGCAGGGGCCGCGCCCCGTAGTCGGGGTCGTAACCGGCCCGGGCCAGCCACGCCTCGGCCGCCGGCGTCACCTCCAGGGACAGCCGCCGCTCGGCCAACCGCGCCCGTAACCGGCCCAGCTGAATTCCGACGATCACCTCGAGGTCGTCCTCGCTCAGTGGCTTGAAGCGCACTATTTCGTCAATGCGGTTGATGAACTCGGGCTTGAAGTAGTCCGACGGCTCGCCCTTGAGGTTCGACGTCATGATGAGCACGGTGTTGGTGAAGTCCACCGTGCGCCCCTGCCCGTCGGTCAGGCGCCCGTCCTCGAGCACCTGCAGCAGAATGTTGAACACGTCGGGATTGGCCTTCTCCAGCTCGTCGAGCAGCACGACCGAATAGGGCCGCCGCCGCACCGCCTCGGTCAGCTGGCCGCCCTCGTCGTAGCCGACGTAGCCCGGCGGCGCGCCCACGAGACGCGACACGGTGTGCTTCTCCTGGTACTCGCTCATGTCGATGCGTACCATCGCCCGCTCGTCGTCGAAGAGGTACTCGGCCAGCGCCCGGGCCAACTCCGTCTTGCCCACGCCGGTCGGCCCCAGGAAGAGGAAAGACCCGATGGGCCGGTTGGGATCACTCAGCCCGGCCCGGCTGCGCCTGATGGCGTTGGCCACGGCGGAGACCGCCTCGTCCTGCCCCACCACGCGCTCGTGCAGGGTGGACTCGAGCCGCACCAGCTTCTGCACCTCGCCCTCCATCAGCCGCGACACGGGCACGCCGGTCCAGCGCGACACGACCTCGGCGATGTCCTCGGGGTCGACCTCCTCCTTCAAGAACCGCGTCCCCGACTGCAGCTTGGCCAGGTCCTCGTTGGCCTCGGCGATGCGGCGCTCGAGTTCGGGCAGCTCGCCGTAGCGGATGGCGGCGGCGCCGGCGAGGTCGGCGTCGCGTTCCAGGCGGGCCGCCTCCTCCTCCTTGCGGTTCTTCTCCTCCTGCAGCTGGCTGACGGCGTTGAGGTAGCTCTTCTCCTGTTCCCAGTGCGCCGCCATGGAGTCGCGCTGCTCGCTCAGCTCGGCCAGGTCGCGCTGCAGGCGCTCGAGGCGCTCCTTCGACGCGTCGTCGCTCTCCTTCTCCAGTGCCAGCTTCTCGATCTCGAGCTGGCGGATGCGCCGCGAAATCTGGTCGAGCTCGGTCGGCATAGAGTCGATCTCTATGCGCAGCTTGGATGCCGCCTCGTCGATCAGGTCGATGGCCTTGTCGGGTAGGAAGCGGCCGGTGACGTAGCGGTCCGACAGCACGGCCGCCGCCACCAGCGCCGCGTCCTGAATCCGCACCTTGTGGTGCGCCATGTAGCGCTCGGACAACCCGCGCAAAATGGCGATGGTGTCCTCCACCGAGGGCTCGCCGACGAAGACGGGCTGGAAGCGGCGCTCGAGGGCGGCATCCTTCTCGATGGAGGTGCGGTACTCGTCCAGCGTGGTGGCGCCGATCAGGCGCAGCTCGCCCCGGGCCAGCATGGGCTTGATCATCTGGCCGGCGTCCATGGCTCCCTCGGCCGCGCCGGCGCCGACGATGGTGTGCAGTTCGTCGATGAACGTGATGATTTCGCCCTCGGCGTCGGTGATCTCCTTGAGCACCGCCTTCAGGCGCTCCTCGAACTCGCCGCGGTACTTGGCCCCGGCCACCATGGAGCCCAGGTCGAGAGCCACCACCCGCTTGCCCTTGAGCCCCTCGGGCACGTCGCCCTCGATGATCCGGTTGGCCAGGCCCTCCACGATCGCGGTCTTGCCCACGCCCGGCTCGCCGATGAGCACCGGGTTGTTCTTGGTGCGCCGGGACAGCACCTGAATGACCCGGCGGATCTCCTCGTCGCGCCCGATGACCGGGTCGAGCTTGCCCTCGCGTGCCGCCTCGGTCAGGTCGCGCCCGTACTTGGCCAGCGCCTGGTAGGTCTGCTCGGGGTCCTGCGTGCTGACGCGGTGGTTGCCCCGCACGGCGCGCAGTGCGGTGAGCAGGGCCTCCTTGGTCATGCCGATCTGGTCGGCCAGCGCCAGCACCAGGTGCTCGACCGAGACGTAGTCGTCACCGAGGTCGCGCCGGATGGAGTCGGCCTCCTCCAGCACGGCCCGGGCGTCACGCGACAGGCCCGGCTCGGATCCGCCGGCGGCCTGGGGCAGCCGAATGAGCTGGTCGTGCACCTTGCCGGCCAGCGCGTCGGGGTCGACGCCCACCTGGCTCAGCAGCGGGCGCGTCATGGTCTCCTGCTGCTGCAGCAGCGCGTCCAGCAGGTGAGCCGGCGTCAGCTCGGGGTGGTTCGACGACGCCGCGTGGCCCGTGGCGGCGCTGAAGGCGGCCTTGGTGTTGTTCGTCCAGCGTTCTGGGTCTATCGGCACGGGTGTTCTCTCCCTCGGCCTGTCGGCCGCTTCGTCTCTCGCTCGCCCGATCCGTCCCGGGCCCGTCCGTCGCTCACGTCTCGGTACCCGGGCGGCGCCGGAACGGCAGCGGCGCCTGGCGCAGTGGCACCAGGTCGCGCCGGTACTGGCGGTGGGTGGCCGCCACGGCGTCGACCGCCCGGGCCTGCACCTCGGCCAGCTCGGCTTGCAGCTGGGCCACCTCGGCCTCGAGCTGGAGCACCCGACGCACCCCCTCGAGGTTGAGTCCGGTCGCCGTCAGCTCCTGAATGTGGCGCAACCGCTCCAGGTCGCGCTCGGAGAACCGCCGGCTCCCGCCGCTGGTGCGCGACGGGTCCAGCAGGCCCTTGCGCTCGTAGATGCGCAGCGTCTGCGGGTGCATGCCGGTCAGCTCGGCCGCCACCGAAATGACGTAGACGGCCGTGTTGGCGTCACGGCCCAGGCCCGACCCGGGGCGGCGTCCGGCCTCGCCGGCCACGCTGCTCACCCGTCCACCGTCTGCCGCGGCGCGGCGTCGGTCACCGCAGCGAGCGACTCCACGGCGGCCCGCTGCTCGTCGCTCAGGTCGGTCGGCACCAGCACGTCGATCTTGACCATGAGGTCGCCGGCCTTGGCCCCGTTGCGGCCCGAGCCGCTCGGCACCCCGCGCCCGCGCACGCGCAGCACGCGGCCCGACTGCGTCCCCGGCGGGACCTTCAGCGTGACCTTGCCGTCGAGCGTCGGCACCGTGATCGTCGTGCCCAGCGCTGCCTCGGGGAACGTGATCGGCACCGTCATGGTCAGGTTGCGCCCCGTTCGCCCGAAGACCGGATGCTTGGCCACGTGCACCACGACGTAGAGGTCGCCCGCCGGCGCCATGCCCTGCCCGGGCGCACCCCGACCCTTGACCCGGATGCGCTGCCCGTCCTCCACCCCGGCCGGGATGCGCACCTTGACGCTGCGCACCTTCTGCTCGGTGCCCGTCCCGTGGCACACCGGGCACGGCGTGTCGAACTGCGTGCCGCGCCCCATGCAGTCGGGGCAGACCGTGCTGAGCGAGAAGAGGCCCTGGTTGTCGTTCAGGCTCCCCGTCCCGCCACAGCGGGGGCACGTGTGCGTCGAGGTACCGGGCGCCGCACCGCTGCCCCGGCAGTTGGAGCACCGCACCTCCTGGGGCACGTTGACCGAGGTGGTCACCCCGTGCACGGCGTCCTGGAAGGACAGGTTCAGCTGGGCCTCCATGTCGGCCCCGCGCTGGGGCCCGCGCCGGGTGGTCGTGGTGCGCCGGGTACCGCCGCCGCCTCCGAAGAGGTTGCCGAACAGGTCGGACAGGTCGCCCATGTCCTCCATGCGGAAGGTGCCGCCACCGGGCGCGCCGAAGCCGCCGACGGGGCCGTGGGCCCGGACTTCGTCGTACTCCTTGCGCTTGTCGGCGTCACCCAGGACGTCGTAGGCCGCGCTGATCTCCTTGAAGCGCTCCTCCGAGCCGGGGTTGGCGTCGGGGTGGTACTCCTTGGCCAGCTTCCGGTAGGCGCGCGTGATCTCCTTGTCCGACGCCGTCGGGACGACGCCGAGCACCTTGTAGTAGTCCTTCTCGAACCATTCGCGTTGTGCCGCCATGGCTCAGCTCACCCCCGCACGCGGACCATGGCGGGGCGCAACACCTGTCCCTTCCAGCGGTAACCCGAGCGGAACACTTCCTCGACCATGGTCTCGCCACCCTCGCCGTCGGTGTGCGCGACGGCATCGTGCACCGACGGGTCGAAGGGCACGCCGGCCCGGTCGAGCCGCTCGAGGCCCTCCTTGCCCAGAATGTCCATGAGCATGGCCCTCGAGGCGCGCAGCGCCTTGCCGTCCTCGCTCACGTCGAGCGACTCGTTGAGGTGCGCCTCGGCCAGGTCGAGCGTGTCGAGCACCGGCAGCAGCTTGGACACCAGGGCGGCCGCCGCCCGAGCCGACTGCTCGTCCTGCAGCCGCGCGATGCGCTTGCGGTAATTCTCGAAGTCGGCCTGGGTGCGCTGGAGCGCCAGCAGGTACTCGTCGCGCTCGGCGCGCCAGCACCTCGACCGGATCGGCCGTCTCTGCCGGCGCGGGCGCGCCGGCTGGCCTGGCTGGCCCGGCTGGCCGGTACCGCCACCGCTCCCGTTGGCGCCCTCGAGGGGCACCCTCGGGCCCGGCCGGTACCCCGGCGTCAGCCTCGGGCGTCTCGTCGGCCTCCTCGGGGAAGGCCCCCTCGGAGAAGCTCATGCCTCATCGACGATTTCGGCGTCGACCACGTCGTCGTCCGAACCACCCTCGTCGGCCGGGCCGGCGCCGTCACCCGACGGGCCTGCACCCGGGCCGTCACCGGCCGACGCCGATGCCGAAGCCTGCTCGTAGAGGCGCTGGCTGAAGCTCTGTGACACGCCGACCAGCTTCTCGGTGCCGTCCTTTATGGCCTCCACCGACGTCCCGGCCAACGCGTCCTTCAGGTTGGCCAGGGCGGTCTCGACGTCCTCCTTCTCGGAGCCCTCGAACTTCTCGCCCTGCTCCTTGAGCAGCTTCTCGGTCTGGTACACGAGGGTGTCGGCGGTGTTGCGCACCTCGGCCTCCTCGCGGCGCTGCCGGTCGTCCTCGGCGTGAGCCTCGGCGTCGCGCACCATGCGATCGATGTCGTCCTTGGCCAGTGAGGACTGGCCGGTGATCGTCATCGACTGCTCCTTGCCCGTCGCCTTGTCCTGGGCCGACACGTGGACGATCCCGTTGGCGTCGATGTCGAACGTGACCTCGATCTGCGGAATGCCGCGTGGGGCCGGCGGGAGGTCGACCAGCTGGAACTTGCCCAGCGTCTTGTTGTACATGGCCATTTCGCGCTCGCCCTGGAGCACGTGGATCTCGACCGACGGCTGGTTGTCCTCGGCCGTGGTGAAGATCTCCGACCGCTTGGTCGGGATGGTGGTGTTCCGCTCAATGAGGCGGTGCATGACCTGACCCTTGGTCTCGATGCCGAGGGACAGAGGGGTGACGTCGAGCAGCAGGACGTCCTTGACCTCACCCTTGAGGACACCGGCCTGCACGGCGGCGCCGATGGCCACCACCTCGTCGGGGTTCACGCCCTTGTGGGGCTCCTTGCCCGTCAGGCTCTGCACCAGGTCCTGAATGGCCGGCATGCGGGTGGACCCGCCGACGAGCACCACGTGGTCGATGTCGGAGGTCTTGAGCCCGGCGTCCTTGATGGCGGCGTCGAACGGCCCGCGGCACTTCTCGACCAGGTCGGCCGTCAGCTCGTTGAACTTGGCCCGCGTCAGCTTGAGGTCCAGGTGCTTCGGGCCTTCCGACGTGGCCGTGATGAAGGGCAGGTTGATCTGCGTGTCCTGCACGGAGGACAGCTCGATCTTGGCCTTCTCCGCCGCCTCCTTGAGGCGCTGCATGGCCATTTTGTCCTGCGACAGGTCGACGCCCTCGGTGTTCTTGAACTCGGTCACCAGCCACTCGATGACCTTGTCGTCCCAGTCGTCACCGCCGAGCTTGGTGTTGCCCGAGGTGGACTTGACCTCGAAGACGCCCTCGCCGATCTCGAGCACCGAGACGTCGAAGGTCCCGCCGCCCAGGTCGAAGACGAGGACGGTCTGGTCGGTCTCCTCCTTGTCCAGCCCGTAGGCCAGCGCGGCGGCCGTCGGCTCGTTGATGATGCGGAGCACCTCGAGGCCGGCGATGGCGCCCGCTTCCTTGGTGGCCGTGCGCTGCGCGTCGTCGAAGTACGCGGGCACGGTGATGACCGCCTGGGTCACGGTGTCGCCGAGATACGACTCGGCGTCCCTCTTCAGCTTGCCCAGAATGCGGGCCGAGATCTCCTGCGCCTTGTAGGCCTTGCCGTCGATGTCGACGGTCCAGTTCGTGCCCATGTGGCGCTTCACCGACCGGATGGTGCGGTCGGGGTTGGTGATGGCCTGGCGCTTGGCCACCTCGCCGACGAGCACCTCGCCGGTCTTGGAGAAGCCCACCACCGAGGGGGTCGTCCGGCCGCCCTCCGCGTTGGGGATGACGACGGGCTCGCCCGCCTCCAGCACGCTCACCACCGAGTTGGTGGTCCCCAAGTCGATTCCTACGGCCTTGGCCATGTCTGCCTGTTCCTTCCGGTTGTCTGTCCCTGTACCGATCCTGTACCGGCGTCTGTCTGCCGCCTACCAGCGTCCTCTACCAGTGTCCTCGAACTGCTGTCAGCCAGTATAGCAAAGTTGAGTCCTTCATTGTCAAGATATTTGACTAGATGGCTGCCACCCCAGTTTAACCCACCTTGAACTGGTGGTTTCCGTCCACCGCCGGGCCCACGTACGATCGGGCGGTGCTCGACCTCGTGCTCCTCCGCCACGGCCAGTCGGCCTGGAACGCCGAGAACCGCTTCACGGGCTGGGTCGACGTCGACCTGACCGGCGCAGGCGAGGAGGAGGCCCGGGCCGGCGGCGAGCTCCTGGCCGGAGGCGACCACCTCTGCCGACTCTTCCGACCCCGCCTTCGCGCCCCTGGACCTGCGCATTCTGCACACCTCGGTGCTGACACGGGCCATCCGCACGGCCGACATCGCCCTGGCCGCCGCCGGCCGCTCCTGGCTACCCGTCCGGCGCCACTGGCGGCTGAACGAGCGCCACTACGGGGACCTGCAGGGGAAGAACAAGGCCCAGATAAAGCGGGAGTTCGGCGAGGAGAAGTTCATGCTCTGGCGGCGCAGCTACGACACGCCGCCCCCGCCGCTGGCCCCGGACAACCCCTACGACGTGTCGGACGACCCCCGCTACGAGGGCCTCGACCCGGCCGACCTGCCCCGGACCGAGTGCCTGGCCGACGTGGTGCGCCGGACCGTGCCCTACTGGGAGTCGGCCATCCTGCCCGACCTGCGCGCCACCGCCGCCCACGGGGGCGCCGTCCTGGTGGCCGCCCACGGCAACTCCATCCGGGCCCTGCGCAAGCACCTCGAGGGCATCTCCGACGACGACATCACCGGCCTCGAAATCCCGACCGGCATCCCCTTCCGCATGCGCCTCGGCGACGACCTGGTCGTGCGCTCGGCGGACTACCTGGGCGACCCGGCGGCCGCCGCCGCCGCGGCCGCCGCCGTGGCGGCTCAGGGCGATCAGCCCGCACCCTGACCCTGACCGCGCCCTCACCGCGCCCCGACCCTGACCGCCGACCCCGACCCTTTCCCACCTTCCTCGCCTTCGCCCCGAGCGCTGGCGCTGCGACTGCGGCCTCCCACGGCCGCCGACGAGGAGGAGTGCCTGGCCGCGCACTCCGAGTTCGACGGCTTCCCCTTCTTGCTGCTGTGGCACCCCGGCCTGTCCTGGGCCGCCTACCTCGACCTGCTCGAGGGCCTGCGCGACGGCACGCGGGTGCCCGAGGGCCTGGTGCACTCCGACTTCCTGTTGGCCGTCGCCGGCGGCGACATCGTCGGCCGCGTCTCGATCCGCTTCACGCTCAACGAGTACCTGGCCCGGGCGGGCGGCCACATCGGCTACGGCGTGCGGCCCTCGATGCGCCGGCACGGCTACGCCACCGAAATCCTCCGCCAGGCCGTGGTCCTGGCCCGCTCCGGCGGCGTCGGCCGCCTTCTGGTCGTGTGCGACGACGACAACCTCGCCTCGGCCGGCGTCATCGAACGCGGCGGGGGGCGGCTCGAGTCGGTGGTGGCCAAGGACGACGGGGCGACGTCCTTCCGGCGCTACTGGATCGACTAGGCGCCGACACCCGGTGCTCGGGCCACCGCGCTGCTCGGGCGGCCCACGCCCGGCCCACCGTCGGCTATCAGCCCTCGACTGAAGATCTTGCCCTCTGCTCCTCCTGAAAATGGCGACAGGCCGGGGTGCCTCGCCGCACCCCGGCCTGCCAGACCATCTGCAGGATCGAACGCGTCCTACAACGCGTCAGCCCCGCGTTCGCCGGTGCGCACGCGCACCACGGTGTCGACCGGGACGACCCACACTTTGCCGTCACCGATCTTTCCGGTTGCCGCCGAACTCACGATGGCGTCGACGACGTCGTCCACCTGGCTATCTTCGACGAGCACCTCGACACGGATTTTGGGGACGAAGTCCACCTCGTACTCCGCACCTCGGTACACCTCGGTGTGTCCTCTTTGGCGCCCGAAACCCTGGGCCTCGGTGAGGGTCATGCCCTGCACCCCGTGCGACTTGAGGGTCTCCTTGACGTCGTCGAGCTTGAAGGGCTTGAGGACTGCCACGATCAGCTTCATTGGTAGAGCTCCTTTTCTCGTGTTCGTCCGGGCCTAGTCCCCGCCCCCGCCGCCGGGGGGGAAGGTAACGGATCGGGTTCTCGCGCCGCGCCCTCGCCGATGCCGGCCATGGCGAAGGCACCGTCGGAACGGGTGGCGAACTCCTCCTCGGGGAACGCCTCTTCGCCGTGGATGGCGAGGTCGCCGACCTCGAGGATGTCGTCCTTGTAGCGGGCGCCTCGGAGGACCAGGCCGATCAGCTTCATCAGGATGAAGGTCACCAGCGCCGACCAGAAGATGACCCAGATGGCCGCCCGGAACTGTTCCCACAACTGGTGGGCCGATCCGGTGTACATCAGGCCGTTGACGCCGAAGGGCGTGCAGGTCTTGCTGGCCGCCAAATACGTCGCCTGGCTGGTGGCGACGACCTGGCCGCTGGCGGTCACGTGGCCGCACCCGTACTCAATCATGTTCGGGTCCCCGAAGATGCCGAGGAGCATGCCGCCCGTGAAGCCGGCGATGCCGTGGGTGTAGACGACACCCAACGCGTCATCGACCTTGGAGAACGGCGGCACCTTGGACAGGTAGTTCCAGCACACCCACACCACGGCACAGGCAGATGGCACCCACTGCGATGGCGCCCCAGCCGTTGACCCAGCCGGCACATGGCGTGATACCGACCAGGCCGCAGATCATGCCGTTCACGCCGCCGAGGAAGGTCGGCTTCTTCTCCTTGCTCAGCCACGCGTCCATCCGCATCCACACCAGAGTGCCCGGTCGCCGTGGCGATGTTGGTGTTGATGACGGCCGCGGCCGCGCTCGCCCCGGCGTAGTAGGGGTCACCTCCGTTGAAGCCGTTCCAACCGAGCCACAGGATGCCGGCACCTACCGCCGCCATGACCAGGTTGTTGGGCAAGGCGTGCTGTCTATCTCGTAGCAAGCGGGGCCCGAGGACCCAGGCGGCGACGAAGCCGGACACACCGGCTGACATGTGGATCACGTAGCCACCGGAGAAGTCCAGCGCGCCTTCCTGGGCGAAGTAACCACCGCCCCAGAGCATGAAGGCGTCGACGCAGTAGACCAACGTCGACCAGAACGGGACGAGGATGCACCAGGCCGAGAACTTGATCCGGCCGATCACACTGCCGAGGAAGAGCAGCGGCGTAATGGCCGCGAACACGAACTGGAAGTACGCCAGGCTCGCCGTCGGGAAGTGGAACGGGATGATCGTGTTGGCCCCCGACAAGGCCTGACCCTGTTCCTGGATGGCTGTTCGTGGTCGTGCCCGGTTTCCCGATGAAGTTGTCGAAGAAGTGCTTCCAGGTCCCGGTTCCGGTGAGCTGGGTCTGGACCACCGCTCCGTGGATCACCTTGACTCCGCCCCCGAGGGATGTGGAGCCGAACGCCAACTGGTACTCCCAGACGAACCATCCCACGAGGACGAGCGAGAAGCCGGCGAACATCATCGCCAGGACGTTCACCGCCCACTTCTTCGGGACGATCGATGCATAGAGCACGGCCAGGCCGGGGAGGCTCATCAAGCCGACGAACGTGGCTGCCGTTAGCTGCCACGTGTTGTCTCCCGGATTGAGCCAACTGGGATACGGCACATAGGTCGTAGCCCCTAGTAAGTGGATCACTCAATCTCTCCTAACTGTCAGCCGTACGGTGCACTGCCTTGCTGGGCAAGACGCCTCGATGCACCGGGTACGGCGTGGCCACTTCCGACGGTTCTCCCCGCCGCTGGAAAGGATGCTGTTCGGGAGTTTCCGACATGGTCACGCCCGTGTTTCGAGCGCGTTAATCCGTCAAGAGTCCTGGCCCGGCCCTCGCCGCGTTCCCCCGGGGTGCCCGGGAGCCCGGGCGGGCCGCCGCTACCATCTTCCGATCACGATGACCGACCTCGAGCCAACGGTGACCGGGAGGGCGGGAAGCAGGGCGGCGAACCTGGCGCGGGAGCGCCGGACCCAGGCACGAACGACGACTTCGGCCGGGTGGGACCCCTTCGAGGCGCCACCGTGGACTTCAACGCCCGCCGCGTGCTTCAGGTCGTACTCGGGGATCGTCATCGGCACCCTGGCCGTCCTCGTGGTGGTGTTCACGGTCGGCGATGTCCACTCCAACGACCAGATCAACCGTCTGCGCTCACAGGGCAAACCGGTGACGGTGACGGTGAGCGGATGCCTGGGCCTGCTCGGGGGAAGCGGGAGCAACGCAGCCGGTGACTCCTGCCACGGCTTCTACCGGCTGGGCGGCCGCCTCTACCACGAGTCCTTGCCGGGGTACGACCTTCTACCGGCCCGGCACCAGGATCCCCGCGCTCGCCGTCCCGGGCGACCCCGCGTTGGTGTCTCCTCTGGCCGTGATCGACACCCAACACGCTTCAGACGGAGTCTTCGCCCTGCCTGGCGCCCTGGCCGGGGCCCTTGTCCTGGTCGTGGCGGCCATCGTCTGGCGCCGCCGGGTGGTCCGCCGGGGCAAAGCCGGCAGCTGATCGGACCGATTTGCCGAGCCTACGGATTCCTAGGTCGGGGGCGTGTAGCGCTTGTTAGGCCGCGGCCTCGCCGGCACTCCGGTCGGCGAAGCACGGTTGGGGCGCACACGGCCGCCGCCTCCACCCGCGGCCTCGACGCGTTTGAGTTCCTGTTGAAGTCGGTAGCCGCGCACGAGATACCAAGCACCGGCCAGAATGAACGGTGCGGCGAACCCGACGTAGGTGTACTTCAACTGGAAGACGGCTACCCCGAAGAGCGCCAGCGTGATGCCTTGAAACATGCGCTTGCGCAGCAACGATGCCACCAGTATCAACACGGCCAAACCCAGCAGGACGTAGGTGAGCTCCTTGTAGACGGTCAAGCTCTCGTGGTGTGTCTTGGCGTAGTCGAGCGAGGCCGTGCTGATGGCGATGCCGACGATGGCGGCCACAGGCGCCGCGACCAGCCCGATGGCGCGCTCCTTGTCGTTCGACCGTCGGACTTCCGCCCGGACCGTGTCGAGATCGCGGTCGGGCGGCACCTCCTTGGCTGCGCCGGCGTCATCGTCCGGCTTGATCATGGAGTACTTGAGGCGCTCCCACAGAGTCATCTGAGGGGCGTCGTCGTCTCCTGAGCTGGCGGAATGTCCACTCGGGGGCACCGCAGAAGGCTACAGCCCCTCTGATAACCCTCTGCTTCCGGCAGATTACGGCGGTGTGAATTCAGCCACCGGACACGCACCGGAACCCGTCGCTAGGGTGCTCGGTGAGGGCAGTCGAGGCCCGGCTGATCTGAGGAGCGCACAATGAAGCTCGTGGTGGCAGTGGTCAAGCCGTTCAAACTCGATGACGTCAAGAACGTCCTGAAGAACATGGGCGTCCAGGGCATGACCCTCACCGAGGCCCAGGGCTACGGGCGCCAGCGGGGCCACACGGAGAACTACCGGGGCGCCGAGTACCAGGTCGACTTCGTGCCCAAGCTCCGCGTCGAGGTGCTCGTGGAGGACGACCGGGCCGAGGCGGTGGTGGATGCCATCGTCGCGTCGGCGGCCACGGGCAAAATCGGTGACGGCAAGGTGTGGGTGGTGCCGGCCGAAACCGTGGTCAGGGTGCGTACGGGCGAGCGCGGCGCCGACGCCGTCTGAGCGCGAGCGCGGCCAGAGGTCGCAGGGCGTCGGCGGGACCCGGTCCGGCTGCCCGGCCGATAGGTCGTAGGTCGACGCAGCGGCTCCCGAAGGGTCGGCCAAAACCGGCGCATGAAACGGCTTGGGGCTACTGTTTGGCGCCATGAGCAAGGACCTCGACCTCTCGAAGATCTGGCTGTTCTCCACCTCGTCGGCCAAGGACCTGCGGACCATTCGCCGAGCGCTCGAGGAGGTCTCGGTGCCGCCCGGGCGCATCCTCTGCGAGCAGGGCACCATCGGGCGGGAGTTCTTCCTCATCGTCACGGGTGAGGCCGCGGTGCGACGCAACAATCGCAAGGTGGCGACGCTCGGGCCGGGGCAGTACTTCGGCGAGCTCGCCCTGCTCGACCGCCGGCCCCGATCGGCCACGGTGGCGTCGGAGACCGACATGAACCTGCTGGTACTGGGGCAGCGCCAGTTCAACGGCGTGCTCGACGCGGTGCCGGCGCTGTCGCGCAAAATGCTGGCCGCCATGGCCACCCGCCTGCGCGACGCCGACGAGCGGGCCATCTCCAGCATCTAGCGCCGCTCGACAATCGGGCCGTCCGGCCATCCGGCGTTTCGCCATCCGAACAACCGTTTGACGACTCCTCTCGCTATCCGCGGCAATTCCCGCGGATTGCTGCGAGACTGATCGTGTCCTATCCCTCGCCATGGACACAGGAGGTCACGGTCATGACGTTGGACCCGAGAAAGCTGGCTGCGGAATTCCTGGGCACCATGGTGCTCGTCGTCGTCGCCGTCGGCGTCGCCACTGAGTCGTTCGGCTTCAAGCTCTTCGGGTTGAGCTACAGCGCCGGGGTGGTCACCACCGCCTTCGCCTTCGGGCTCGTCCTCGTGGCGCTCGTCTACTCCATAGGGCCGATCTCGGGCTGCCACGTCAACCCGGCGGTCACACTGGGGTTCATCGGGTCCGGGCGCATGAAGCTGGCGGAGGGCGTGTCGTACCTCGTGGCCCAGTTCGCCGGCGGCATCGTCGGCGCCTATCTCCTCTACTGGATGTTCACCACCTCACCGCTCTACAAGAAGTCGGCCCAGGGCCTCGGTACGGACGGCTACGGCAAGGAATCACACCTGTTCGTGAGCCAGTGGGGCGCCTTCCTGATCGAGATCGTCCTCACGGCCATTTTCGTGCTCGTCGTCCTCTTCGCCACCCACAAGGCCGCCATTCAGGGTGCGGCCGGCGTGGCCATCGGCTTCGGGCTGGTCATGGTGCACCTCATCGGCATCCCGCTGACGGGGACATCGGTCAACCCGGCCCGGAGCCTCGGGCCGGCGCTCGTCGTCGGGGGCACGGCGCTCAGCCAGGTCTGGCTGTTCATCATCGCCCCGCTGCTCGGGGCCATCGTGGCGGCCATCATCCACCTCCTACTGGCCGGACGCCCGGAGCCCGAGCAGGTCGGAACACCGGATCCGGCGGCGCGACCGGCGGCGGCTTAGAGCCGGCCTCGGCCCGCTACGGTCGGATCCATGGATCTGACCGAGGCATTGGCGTTCGTCGGGGCCCGCCAGCAAGGGGTCCTGGCCACCATCCGGACCAACGGGCGGCCCCAGCTGTCCAACATCATGTACGTGCCCCACGAGGGCGGCACGTTCTTGATTTCGGTCACCGACAGCCGGGCCAAGACGGCCAACCTGCGCCGTGACCCCCGCGCTTCCCTCTACGTCCTGGGCGACAACTTCTACCAGTACGTGGTGCTCGAGGCGACGGCCGAGCTTTCCGCGGTGGCGGCGGACCCGCACGACGCCACGGTGGACCTGCTGGTCGAGTACTACCGCAACGGCGCGGGCGAACACCCGGACTGGGAGGAGTACCGCAGGGCCATGGTCAGCGACGGGCGGATCGCGCTGATCCTGCGGCCGGAGCGCGCCTACGGCATGGTGGCGCCCGCGTAGGAGCGTCGGGCGCGGTTCGGCTGGGGGATCAGCCGGCCGGCTGGGGTTCCGGCGCCGGCGCCGGGTCGGGCTCGGGTTGCGCCCTGGGCGCGGGCGCAGGCCCGCCGAGCGACTCCTCGACCAGCTGCGAGAGGTCGAGCACGCGCACCTCGTCCTCCTTGGCGAAGGCCCGCACGGCGTCATCGAGCATGATCATGCAGTAGGGGCACGCGGTCGACACCACGTCGGCGCCCGTGCCGAGCGCTTCCTCGGTGCGTTCCATGTTGATCCGCTTGCCGATGTTCTCCTCGAGCCACATGCGGGCGCCGCCGGCACCACAGCAGAAGCCACGCTCCTTGCAGCGCCGCATTTCGATCTGCTCGACCCCGGGGATGGCGCTGAGCACCGTGCGGGGCTCGTCGATGATCCGGTTGTGCCGTCCGAGGTAGCACGGGTCGTGATAGGTCACCTTGCCCGAGTAGTCCGAGCCGGGGACGAGCTTGCCCGACTGGACCAGATGCTCGAGCAGCTGGGCGTGATGGATGACCTCGTAGTTGCCGCCCAGAGCCGGGTACTCGTTCTTGATGGTGTTGAAGCAGTGGGGGCAGCTGGCGATGATCTTCTTGGCGCCGGCCTCGTCGAGCGTGGCGATGTTGAGCTTGCTCTGCTCCTGGTAGAGATACTCGTTGCCCAGGCGCCGCACGGGGTCGCCGGTGCAGGACTCCTTGGGCCCCAGAATGGCGAAAGTGACCCCGGCCCGGTGCAGCATGCGCGCCGTGGCCTGGACGCCCTTGCGGGCCCGCTCGTCGAGGGCACCGGCACAACCGACCCAGTAGAGGTACTCGACGTCGTCGGGGATGGTGCCCGTGACGACGGGGATCTCGAAGTCGAGGCTGTTGGTCCACTCGGTGCGCTTGCCCTGGCCGAGGCCCCAGGGGTCGCCCTGGTTCTCCACGTTGCGCAGCATGAGGCCGGCCTCGGAGGGGAACTCGGACTCCATGAGGACCTGGTAGCGGCGCATGTCGACGATGGCATCGATGTGCTCGATGTCGACCGGGCACTCGTTGACGCAGGCGCCGCAGGTGGTGCAGGCCCACAGGACGTCGGGGTCGATGACGTTGGGGACGAGGGCGGTCTGCTCGCCCTCTCCGCCGAGGAGCGGGCCGGCGGAGGTGAACATGTTGTCGCGCAGGTTCATGATCAGGAGCTTGGGTGAGAGCGGCTTGTCCGTGGCCCAGGCCGGGCAGGCCGACTGGCAGCGCCCACACTCGGTGCAGGTGGCGAAGTCGAGCATCTGCTTCCAGGTGAACTGCCCGACCTCGCCCACGCCGAACACGGTGTCCTCGTCCACGTTCTCCATGTCCATGTCGGGTGTGGATCCGAGGGCGCCCAGGGCCCGGGGGCGGCGCGAGAAGGCGACGTTGATGGGCGCAATGAAGATGTGCAGGTGCTTGGAGTACGAAATGAAGACGATGAAGCCCGAGATGATGGCGATGTTGAGGATGAGGAAGACCGTGACCAGGACGCTGTTGGTGCCGGCCCCGAGCGGGTGCAGCAGCTTGCCCACGGCATGGGAGGCGAACGTGCTCCAGCCCGAGTAGGGGAACTGGGTCGGGTTGGTGTTGATTTGGGCGCCGCGGTAGAGGAGGAGCGTGACCATGACGCCGGCGATCATGAGGAGGACCAGCCAGGCGGCGCCGGTGTGGCTGCCGTAGAACCGTGACTTGCGCTCGAGGCGGGCCGGCGCATTCTTCAGGCGGATGATGGCGAAGACGACCAGGGCGACGAGGACGGCGCAGGTGAAGAAGTCCTCAATGAAACCGACCCAGTTCCAGGTGCCGATGATCGGGATGTGGAAGTACTTGTCGAAGAGGTCGCCGTAGGCCTCGATGATCGTCAGCAGCAGAATGGTGAAGCCCCACATGGTGAAGAAGTGGGCCAGGCCGGGGACCGTCCACTGGAGGAGCTTGCGCTGCCCGGCCACCTCGGTGACCTCTGCCTCGGCCTTGCGGCTGATGGGCCCGCGCGTCCGGGACGGGTCGGGCTTGCCAGAACGGATGAGCCGGGACAGCCAGTGGAACCGCCTGGCCGCGATGCCGAAGCCGATGACGGTGATCGCCAACCCCAAAATGATCCTGACCGGCACGAAATCTCCTCGCCTCAGTGACGTCGACGTCGAACCCGTGGACGGCGGATCTGCGAGCGCCACCGGGGGTTCATGTGCGGTGGAGAGGATAGTGTGGCCGACACTCGCGGGCGTAGTTCAGAGGCAGAACATCAGCTTCCCAAGCTGAGAACGCGGGTTCGATTCCCGTCGCCCGCTCTCTCTAAACATCGCAGATCAGAGATTGCGCCACACCTCATGCAGTCCGCCTGAACCAATGCTCGGCCACGGCTCTACTGCCCAATAGGTGCCCCGGCGTGCACTCCGGGGGTGTCCGTTCTCAGCTCCCGAGGCTGAGGACGCCCCTGCCGCCCGTAGAAGGGCCGCCAAGGACGGACCGTCGGGTAGTCCCGACCGCGATCCCGCGTCCTGCGCGCCGTTAGCCTGACCACGGTGGTGCGGCGGTGGGTGAGCGGCCCAAACGGCGAGGAGCTCGAGGCTGAGGTAGTTGTTGCCGCGGCCGCCTACCGCGGCAGCCGCAACATGGCCGACACCGACGCCTTGATCGCTGCGCTCCGGCGTGCCTTCGGTGCCGGGCTCGACGAAGTGGCGGGTTGGACACCGGACCAGCTGTCCGCCCTCGAGCGACGCCGCGCCCACGAGCGCCAGGTGGCGACAGAGCGAGCGTTCCGGGTCGCGAAGGGCAGCTACGAGAAGTCAAACGACCGAGCCGACCTCGACCGAGCTTTCGAGCTGGCCGAGGAAGCCCTCGCGACCGCTCCGAGGAGCAGTCCGGCTCGTGTCGATCGACTGAGCGCTCTTGTGTGGTGCCTCGCCGCGCGATGGTTGCTCGACCGCGACCGAGCCGATCTCGACAGGGCGATCGAGCTGGCCGAGGGTGCTCTCGTCCGCACACAAGAGCAGGACCAGAGACGCCTCACTCTGGGCCAGAACGTGAACTGGGGCCTGGCCGAGCGCTGGAAGCTCGACCACGACCGCACCGACCTCGAGCGAGCCGTGGAGGTGGCCGAAGAGGTCCTCTCGCTCACTTCGCCGGGCGACCCCGAACGGGCCATACGACAGGAGAATTTGGATTGGTGGCTAGGAGAGCGGTCGCTGCTCGACCACGACCGGGACGACCTCGATCGGGCGACGGGGTTGGTCGAAGAGGCACACACCTTGGGGCCAAACGACGACCCGGAGCGGCCAGACGGCACCACAACGTGGCCTGGTGAGTGAGCGAGCGCCGCACGCTCGACCACGAGCGTCTTCCGCCTTCTTTCGACTATCAAAGGTCCCGAGGGACGTACGTCATGCGTGCTATCTATGTCGGAATCGCGCCACGCCTCGGCCCCAGCAATCCCATTGCTACGCCGAACTCATAGCATTTTGTCCATAGTCGATGCTCAACCTCGACGCGATATACCCCTCCTCAGCTCAACGTCGTCGACGGTGAACGAGATGGCGCCATTGGGGCACGCCCGCGCGGCCCGGCGCGCCTGCGCCAGACTCCGCCGACCCTCGGGCGCGGACTCGCTAGGGCGGCTGAATCCCCACCGGTCCAGTTCCAGACCCTCGGCGAAGAACAAGGTGCAGATGCCGTGCCCGCGGCAGCGGGTGGGATCGACGTGGACGACGACCTTCATGCCACTTCAACACGGCCAGGGCCGGGGGTCGGGAAGACGGGCGGGTGATCCGCCGCCCGGCAAGGCTTACCGGCGCAGTGCCGCACCACGTCGTCTTTGAAGACCTCCAGCGCGCTGAGCACCAGGCGCACGACGCCGTCAGGGTGGCTGCAGGCCCCGCTTCCGGGAAGCGCGTCGGCCGTGCGGTGCAGTCGCTTCAACGACCGGCGGCCGGCGGTCCCGCCTGCGAGGCCATCCATACACGTCGCCAGTACGGGGAGACCGTGAACGCAGGGGCCGCACTGACCTGCGGACTCCCCGGCCATATACCGGGTCAGGCCTCCCGTCTCGACCAGACCGCACGCGCCATGCGGCAGCACGCCGATCAGCCCGCACCCACGCGCCGCGCCGAGACAGCGTAAGGCGGTGGTCTCCATCGGGGTGTGCCAGGCAACTTCACCCTTCAGCCACGTCCCGGCGTAGCCCCCCACCAGCACGGCTGCGGGCGGAGCCGGGACGCCGGCGGCCTCGAGGACCTCGCCGATGGTGGCCTGCCCCACCAGCTCCACCACCAACCCCGGCTCGGGTACGGCTCCGGCCATGGTGAGCAGCTGTGGACCAGGGCACGATTCGGTGCCTGCTGCCCTCCAACGATCCGTACCCATCCGCAGCAGGGCGGCCACGTGTGCCGCCGTCTCAGCGTTGGCCACCACGGTGGGCCGGCCCGACGGGCCGCGGCGGGCCAGGGGCACCGAGTTGGAGAGGGGTAGCGCCACCCCGGAGTGGACGAAGCGCGCCACCGCGCTCGCCTCTCCCGCGACGTACCCACCCGGGCCGCTGGAGAGTCGCCAGACGGGATCGCCGGAGAGCGACCTGCGCTCGTGCAGCGCGCAGCGGATGGCAGCGGTGGGTTCGATCGACCTCGCATGCAGGTGGATGACCACCTCGTCGGCACCGACGGCACGCGCCACGGCGGCGGCGCCCTCGAGCACGGCGTGGGGTCGATAGGAGCAAAGGGTCCAGTCCTTGCGGCTGGCCGGCTCGCTCTCGCTGCAGTTGATGACAACGACCGGCGTGCCCGGCGCGTCGATCGCGGCCTGCAGCTTGCGCCAGAGGGGGAAGCTTCCACCACCGCGACCCTGCAGTTCACTGGCCCAAATGGCCGACAGGATCTCCGAGCACATCGCTGGGGATGCTGGGCCCAGGCGGTCCAGCATCCCGTGAAGCGGCTCAGGACCGTTGCCGGCTGCGGGTCCGGCCAGGAGCACGGCGTCGGGTCCGCCCAATCGGGCCAGCACTGTCCTGGTAAGGGCAGCGACAGGCCGCTCCTCCAGTGATAGAGAGGGGCTCACGACACCTCCGCCGAGAGCGGTCGGTCGGTCAGGAAACGACTGACCTGCAACACGGCGACCACGGCGCCGGTGACGGCGTACAGCCACCACATGACGTGCGTGTCGCTCCCGGCCAGGAGTCCGTGCACCAGGGAGAGGCAGAAGAGCGGGACCGCAATGGCGTGGACGGGCAGCCAGACTCGCCTGGCGACGGAGCCGGCGAGGGCGGCGGTCAGCACCACGAGCACCACTCCGTAGAGCGCGAGCGATCCCAGTGCAACCGCGGTCGGGCGGTATTGCGATTCCCACGGGACGAACACACCGATCCATCCGACGCCCGCGTAGTGGTCGAGTGCGATAGCGCAGATGTGCCCGATGAGCAGACCGATCGTCCCCGCCGCGAGGGCCACGTGAGCCCGCAGGAGTGCCTCGGGCCCGGGCGCCCTCCGGGCGACTTTCCACGGATGGCGAAACCAGATCCCGAGTGCCACGAGCGCGCTCAACGACACATAGGCAGCAAGGCCGAGGCTCCGCCCCAGGATCCATGGCAGCATGCGATCGTGGAGCACACCACCGCTGTGCAACGCAACCAGATAGCCCGTGCCCGTGGCCACCGTCAGCACACCACAGATCGCACCCAGGTCCTTCACCCGAGCGCGTCGGCTCGCCCGGGACCGCGCCGCTCGCGAAGGTGCGTCGGTCGGCACCGAGCGCGACGCAGGCGGCGCGGGCGCGATCTGCGGACTGGATGCCGTGGCCGGCAGGGCGACCGGCGGTGGCGCCGCGCTCACTGTGCCCTCCAGATCACACGGGCGCCGAAGCGATCCGTCTCGCCCGTACGACCGTCGCAGCCGACCCAGAACGCGGCGACGCCCAACCGGCTGGCTTCGGCGGCGATGGCTCGGCGCCCTCGCAGGAAGAGTGTCTTGCTCAACACCTCGGCGGCAGCTGCGTCAGGCCCGATGACCGTGACGGCGAGCAGCCCGTCGCCTCCCGGCCGTCCGGTGCGCGGGTCGACGAGGTGGTGCACGCTCCGCCCGCCGCAGCGCCAGCGGCGCAGCCGGATCGACGAGGTGGTGCAGGCCAGGTCCCTCAGCTCCACCACGACGAGCGGGTAGGTCCCACCACGCGGGTCCTCGACACCGACCCGCCAGCCGTCGCCGTCGGGTCCGCGACCCCGGCACAGGCAGTCGCCACCGGCATCGATGAGGTAGTCGTCGACCACCTGCTCGAGCCGCTCCGATGCCCACCGCAGCGCCAACCCCTTGCCGATTCCACCGAGGTCGATCGGCTCCCCTCCGAGATGGATCTGCGGTCCTCGGCCGCTGCGAAAGCGGGGCCTCCAGGGGCCTCGGGCGGTCGGGGCTACGGGCGTGCCGGCCGTGGCGACGCCGCCGGCCTCGAACGGGAGGCTGCGGTCGTAACCGAGGCCCACGAGGGAGCGCAGGACCCGGGGGTCGAACCACCCGTGGGTGCGCTGGTACGCCGCGTGCGCCTCCTGAACGGCGTGAAGCAACGTCTGGGGTACGTCGTGCCACCGGTCGGGCCGCGCGTTGACCCGCATCAGGGGACTCTCGGGATTGAACCGCGTGCACGCCCGGTCGACATCGGTGAACCGGCTCAGGGCATCGGCGACATCCGTCTCGGCGACACCGGGAGCCGACAATCCGTGGATCGTCACGTCGCACGCCATGGCGCGCACCGACCCCAGCACGGCCGCCGTCGTCGTGGCCGTCATCATTTGGCGGGCGACGCGCCAGACGTGGAGGTCACCGGAGGTGGCACCGTCGTCGGGGTCGGGGTCGGGGCGGGCTGGGTCGCCGGCGTCGTCGTCGGAGTGGGGGCCGGGGCGGGTGACGGGGCCGCGACCGGCTGGCTCGGCGGCGCCGCGGCCGGGGCGGGCGACGAAGACGCCACGCTCGACGTCGACCGCCGCCGCTGGCGGAGCGGTCGCGGTCGCTGTCGCAGGTGCCGCGCCGTGCGATCCCGGTGCCGTCGAACCCGAGGAGACGGCCGACACGGCGACCGACGAGCCGCCTGGGGTGCTCGTGACCGAACTCGGGGTCGCGACCGCTAGCGATGAGCCCACTGCTGCGGTCGGCGGCGCCGGCACGGACTGTCCGTGGTGCAGCGCGTCGATCTGGCTCAGGCTGGACTCGATGGACTCATGCAGCTGTGCGATCCCCGCTCGCTCTCGTGAGAGCTCACTCGCCACGACCCTCGCTGCGGGGGTAGCCGTGCCCGTGGACGCCGGCGCGGTCTTGAACGACCAGGCGAAGGCGAGGCCGGTCGTTCCCAGCGTGGCGGCGGTCACGACCATGCCGGGCACCAAGGTCTTGCGCCGGCGAGTCCCGGCCTTCTGTCGCTTCTCAGCCATCGGACCCACCCGATCCGCGGTGGCGCGGGGTCGTCGTCGTGGTCGTGGGCGAGACCGGCGCTGCCGCGGGTGCCGTCGTGGTCGTGACCGGGCCTGCGACGACGGACGCCGGGGCCGATGCCTGCGCCTTCAGAACGGCTCGTGCGTACCCCAGCAGGGTCTGCAACTGGGTCTCGTGGCTGCTCAGCGCCACTTCGTCGTGGTAAAGCCGCTGGACCTCGGAGATGCGGGCCGTCGGTGCGGCCGGACCATGCACCCCCTGAGCCCCCGTGGCAAGCGCACACCCCGCGACAAGACCGCCGGCTGCGACCGCGCCGAACACCCACCTTGGAACCACTGTGCAAACCCCCCTTCATGCGCGCGGCTAAGGCCGCACGTCCTCCTCCTGCCTGGGAGTGTGACTCCCGCTCCCCGAAAATCAATCAAGGGAGCAGGCGCCCCCAAACTTCAATTCCAGAGTTGTTTCCCGGTAGTGAAACGGCGCCGGCAGCCGCCACCTACGGTCGACATCCCGAAGATAACTGCGTTCCGGGGCCATGCTCGAGCTCTTGGGAGAGTGGTTCCTTTTCTCTATATCGTTGGCGTGCGGGCTGAACCAAGGCGGAAGGCGGGAACTGGTGCAACTCACGCGGAGACGGCACAGGGCAGGTCGGCGGGCGACGCTGTTTTGCGGCTTGGCGGGAATGTCGCTACTTGTCGCCTCAACCGGCATGCGCGGGGTGGCACAGGCGGCGGCGCAGATATCGCCCACGGTGTCGTTCCAGTACGGCGACGGAATCACCGTGACGTCCGAAGTGCAGGCCGACCCGCGACTGATCGACATGACGGTCACCACGCCGGCTGTGGCGGGGACGCTCGACGTGGACGTGCTGCTGCCCACCGACTACGACCCCTCCACGCGTTACCCAGTGCTCTATCTCTTCCATGGCACCGCCGGCACGGCGTCTGACTGGGTCAACTACGGCCAGGTGGAACAGACCACAGCCGGACTACCACTCATCGTGGTGATGCCCGACGCGTCGCTGAACGACAACGGTGGAAGCTGGTGCTCCAACTGGGTGGACCAGTCTGCCGGCGCGGCGAACTGGGAAACATTCCACATCGACGAGCTCATCCCCTGGATCGACGCCAACCTCCCCACCGTCGCCGACCGCCAGGGCCGAGCCATCGCCGGTCTGTCCATGGGGGGTTTCTGCTCCACCAGCTACGCGGCGCAGTTCCCCGACCTGTTCGAGACGGTGCTCGGCTTCTCACCAGCGCCCGACATCGCGTACGACAAAGACGCCCAGGCAGGGCGCAGCCTCCATCATCGGCGCCACCGAAGTCGGCGAGGACCACGTGGCCCCTACCTCTATCTTCGGTGACCCCCTGACCGACGAGATCAATTGGGCGGCGCACGACCCGACGACACTGGCGGAAAACCTCGCCGACACCAATATCCTGCTCTTCAACGGCAACGGCCTGCCGGGCCCGCTCAACCCCTCGCCGGTCACCGACCCCGGGTCGCTCGAGTCCTACCCCGGAGCCGGGGCTGATCGAGGGGGCCGTGGACTTCGACACGACGCTGTTTCACAACCGCCTCGAGACGCTGGGGATCTCGAGCTGGTGGGACGACTACGGCGACGGGACCCACTCGTGGCCCTACTGGACGCGTGACCTCCAGCAGAGCATCAGCGCGGTCATGGCCGACTTCGCCCACCCGCTGCCCAACCCGTCAGAGGTCACGTACACCACGGCATCCGCCGACTACTCGGTCTATGGATGGCAGGTCTCGATGCAACGCACCGCCGAGGAGTTCAGCACGCTCGAAGGCGCCGACGCATTGGGGTTCGAGCTGGCCGGCAGCGGCTCGGGCCTGGTGGTGACGCCGGCCATCTATACCCCTGGCGGGACATACGACGTGACCATCGCCGAGGAGAACGCGTCGCCGTTCGAAAAGCGGCTGCAGGCGGACGGTACTGGTGCGCTGCACATCACGGTGCCCCTCGGTCCGGCCAACCGGTACCCGGAGTACACGGCCCAGGGCGACGCCCTCGGCACGAAGGTGTACACCACGACCGTGTCCATCGTCCCCCGGCCGCGTGAGCGGGCCTAACGGATACGCTCAACCGGGCGCAGATCGGTCTCATGCCCTGCCCGAATCAGTCGTAGGGTTCCCGCTCAGGTACTTCAGGCTCCATCCCAGGTCCAATGGGGCCGATCCGGACAGATTGGTTCCCCAGTCGGGCGAACTCAGTCTCCGGAGCGGTCATCGGGGGCCACGGGACCGTCATCCATCGCCGACCTACGTCCGGTGGCGAAGACCCGGAGGCACGTAGGGTCGCGGCAATGGGTGCACGGGGCATTCGGGGTCTCATGCCGCTGTACGTCGTGGTCTTCGTCGGCTTTCTCGGCTACAGCCTCATGATCGCCACGTTCACCCCCATGATCCTGCACAACGACAACGGGATGCTGGCGGCCACCTCGAGCCTGACGGAGCGCAGCCTGGTGCTGGGGCTCTTGTTGGCCCTGTACCCGCTCGGTCAGTTCCTTGGTTCGCCGGTGATCGGGGCGTTGTCCGACCGCGTCGGCCGTCGCCCCATTCTCCTCGGTTCGCTGGGCGCGACGACCGTGTTCTACGTGTTCATCGCGACGGCGCTCTCGATCCGGAGCCTTCCGCTGTTGATGGTGGCCTGCTTCCTCGCCGGACTGGCCGAATCGAACATCGTGATCGCGCAGAGCGCCATTGCCGACACGGCGGACCGTGCCGATCGCAACCGGCTGTTCGGATACATCTACCTGAGCGCCAGCCTGGCGTACGTCGTCGGTCCACTCGGAGGCGGGCAGCTGGCCGATCACGGGCTCGCCAGTTGGTTCACCTATGCCACGCCCTACTGGACGGTCACGATTCTGCTCGGTGGCGTACTGCTCGCTGTCGCCGTGTCGTTCAAGGAGACGCACCCGGGAACGGGTGGGCATGGCCGTTACCTCGAGGCCTTCACGAACTTGGCTCGCGTGGTCACCGATCGGGACCTGCGGCCCTTGTACCTGGTCAATTTCGCGCTCTATCTCTCGATATTCGGATTCTTCCGCGTCTATCCGATGTACCTCGTCGACAAATTCCATATGGGTGTGAGCAGCGTTTCGGTGTTCGTTGCGTACGTGGCCGTCCCGATCGTCATCGCCAACGTGTGGCTCGTGGGTGCCCTGTCGCGACTGGCCCAGCCACGCACGATGGTGCTCTACAGCGCGCTGGCCATGGGCGTTCTCATGGCGTTGATCGTCATCCCCAACTCGAAGAATTCCTTGTGGTTCACGCTGGGTGCCACTGCGCTGGCTCTGGCCGTGTGCCTGCCGTCTTGCGCCGCGATGCTCTCGCTGGCGGCGAACGACAGCGGGCAGGGACGGGCCATGGGGAACAACCAGTCGATCCAGGTGGGGGCCGAAGCAATCTCGGGTCTCGTCGGTGGCGCCTTGGCCGCGGTTTTGATCGAGCTTCCGCTGCCCGTCTTCGCCGGCGTCGCGTTGGCCGGAGGCCTCATGCTGGTCCGTCTAGGTCGGCGGCGCCCGGTGGAGCGCCAGACCGTCACGTCGGGCGCGGACCCCGGGCCCGAGACGGCCGTGCCGAACAACGCACGCCCTCTCTGAGCAACGCGGTTTCGACGGCTCACACAGGGCAAGATGAAGCCGATGGAATCATCCGACCAGAACGCCCCCGACCACGGTGATGCGGCCATTGTCGGTGCAGCACGACGGTTCTCCGGTCGGGTGGCCATCGTCACGGGTTCGACCGCTGATCCGAGCATTGGCAGATCCTGTGCCCTCCGCCTGGCACGGGAAGGTGCGTCCGTAGTCATCAACGGTCGCGATCTGGACCGCCTGGCTTCGACCGAGGCCGCCATGCGGTCGGACGGTTTCGATGTCGTCGGAGTTGTCGGATCCATGGACACCGAACCGGCTGTGGCGATGCTCACAGACCGCGCTGTGGAGGCATTCGGCAGAATCGACCTGATCGTGAGCACACTGGGCGGTGCCCCCTATCCGTTCTCCTTTGACACCATCAGTGAGGAACAGCTTCTCGAGACGATTCGGCTCAACACTTGGCCGGCCGTTGCGCTGATCCGAGCGGCGACCGCCCGCGGACTCGGTGACAACGCCGGCTCGGTCGTGACCATTTCGAGCGGCTCACCGCGGAAAACGACGTCGGCCATGGTGGCCTACGCGTCGGCCAAGGCTGCATTGAACGCCATGACGCGAACAATCGCGGCCGATTTGGCCGGGAGGGGAATCCGGGTGAACGCCGTGAGTCCCGGACTCGTGCGAACCACGGCAACCCGGTCCATTTGGAAAGCGGACGCCGGTGCGGCCGCCGGCTCCAATCTCCCACTGGGGAGGCTGACCGAGGCCGAGGACATCGCGGCGGCGGTGTGTTTCCTCCTGTCCGACGATGCACGGCAGATCACCGGGGTCACTCTGGACGTCGACGGCGGGAACCACCTCTCGAGCGGCTGGACACCGATCCGGTAGTTACCGGTCTCCTCTTCCCGGCGAGGGCCAGTTACTCCGAAGAGACGCAACGACGGTGGAACCAATCTCGGCGATCTGTTCCCGAACCTCAGAGAGCGACATGCCGGGAAGTTGTACCCGGAGGTTGAGCGCGTCGGCCCCGACTTGCTGCACGGTTGCCTCGAGCCGCTCTGCCATTTCGTCTGGCTGATCGGACGCGATCGTCTGGTCGTCGCCGAATGAGCTCGCAGACCCGGCGTAGCTCTCATAGACCGCCCGTTGGCTGTCGATCAGCCCGGATCGCACCCGGCCCAGCCACACGCGACGGATCAGGACCCGAGAGCCCGTGCCACCGGCCTCTCCATAGGCGTCGGTCAGGCGAGCGAGTCTCTCGGGAGTTGACATGCCCTCCATGAGGAGGCCTGCTCCGCACCGGGCGGCCCGTACGGCGGCGGCAACCGACACCGCTGCGCTGAGCACGGGGACCGGAGCTCGTCGGCACGCCAGCAACGCCGGGTCCGCCGCGAGGCCCCCCAGATCCTTACCTCGGAGCATCGCCACGAGCCGAGGGAGTTCCGCCTTGAAGCGATCGACGGCATCCGTCTGGCTGACGCCAGCCGACTCGAAGTCCAGAGGTAGCGCACCCGCGGCCACTCCGAGTCCGACCCGTCCCCCATGACGAGCGTGGAGCCAGGCGACCTCCTCGGCAACCAGCGCCGTGGACCTGAGGGGAAGCAGGAGTGGAGCCGCCGCAGCCCAACCCGTTGCGTGCTCCGCCAAGACGAAGGAGGCCATCTGCAGTGGTTGTGCCATGTAGCCCGCAAAGCCGCCATGGTGCTCGCTGATCATGACTCCGTCGAAACCGCTGCTGAAAGCAAGCCCAGCCTGCGCGCAGAGCTCGCTGACGATGGCGTCGGCTGGAAGCTCGTTGTGCGGGTACAGCCGAAGGGAGACCGATCCTGGCTCGAATGGAGCGGTCGGCAGGACAGACGGTGACACGACAGGCCGCGATTCCGCGTCAGACGCTCGGGGTGCGCCGGTGGGCATGGCGCGATCCTACGAGTCGCACCCGGGACGCTTTCCTGATGGAGCGAGAGCGACGGGGCCGAAACGGGCGATCGCCGGTCAGGCTGGGACGGCCGCCCGGAAGAAGTCCCGGAGGGCCTCGCCCATCTGGGCCCGCAGATCTGCGCTCGACGGGATCACGTCGGTCATGGTCAAGGACGTGTGGATCTGGCCCCGGCCTTCGAGCTGCACGACTCGCACCCCCGCGGCGGCCAGCGCTTCGGCGTAGGCCCTGCCCTCGTCGCGCAGCGGATCGAACTCGGCGGTGACGATCAGGGCCGGAGGAAGGTTCCACAGATCTCCCCGCAGCGGCGATGCCTTCGGGTCGATGCGGTCGGCCGGGTCGGCGTAGTGATCCCAGAACCACTGCATGAGTGGCGCCGTCAAGACGTAGCCGAGCCCGTTCTCCTCATAGGACGGTGTGCTCATGCTGCCGTCCGTGACCGGCGTCAACAGCAACTGGCCGACGATGTCAGGTCCGCCGGCATTTCGCGCCAGCTGGCAGGCCACCGCCGCGATGTTGGCACCCGCACTCCATCCGGCCACCGCGAGGTGACCAGGTAACCCACCGAGCTCCACGGCGTGGGAGGCGATCCATTGCACGGCAGCAAACCCGTCATCCACCGCCGCCGGGAAGCGTGCCTCCGGCGCGTGCCGGTAGTTGACCGACACGACCACCGCATGAGAGCTGAGGCACAGGTCGCGGCAGAATGGATCGTCGGAGTCCAGGCTGCCGAGCACCATTCCGCCACCGTGGAAGTAGGCCACCAGCGGATGCGGGCCTTCACCGGCCGGCCGGTAGAGCCGGTAGGCCAGCGGTCCTGCGGCACCCGGGAGCACGCCATCGACGACCTCGCCCACTTCCCGGCCGGGAGGCCGCACGGCCTCAATGGCCTGCATGAGGGCCCGGGCGTCCTCGACCGACAGCGATTCCATGGGAGGTAGACCCAGGTCCGCCATGGTCTGGATGAGCATGGCCACGTCCACCTGCAGTCGACGGATCACCCCGTCCTGGCACTGCGACCCACCTGGCCCGACGAGGGAGAAGCCCAGGTAGTCGCGGGCGACGACCTCGTCGCAGGCGGCGCGGTAGACGTCGACGCCGGCCACGTAGGGCAAGAAGGCTCGCGGTTTGCCGGGCACGTTCGCCCCCATGTACCAGGAGTTCGCGTTGGGATAGAGGGTGATGGACGCGCCGTCGTCGACATGTTGATTCCACCCCGCCTCGGCCAGCGGAGTCGGCTCGATGCTCTGGAAGCCGCCGGCGCGCAGGTCGTCGAGGCAGCCGGCGATCCATTCGACATGCTGCTCTATGGATACGGCCATGTTGGACAGCACCGACGGGCTGCCCGGACCGGTGACGGTGAAGAAGTTGGGGAACCCGACTGTGGTGAGGCCAAGGTACGTCGACGGTCCGTCGGCCCACTTCTCTCTGAGGGAGAGTCCGTCGCGGCCCTTGATGTCGACGGCGACCACCGGACCGGTCATGGCGTCGAACCCGGTGGCGTAGACGATGGCATCGAACTCAATGGACCCCTTCGTGGTTTCGATCCCCGACTCGGTGATGGAGACGATCGGGTGCGTGCGGAGATCGACCAAGCGGACGTGGGGCAAGTTGTAGGTCTGGAAATAGTTGGTATCGAGACACGGTCGCTTCGATCCGAACGGATGGCCCTTCGGGCAGAGTGCCTCGGCTGTCTCAGGATCGAGCACGGTCGAGCGGATCTTCTCTCGGAGCATTTCCGCGACGACGTCATTGGAGGTCGGATTCAACAAGAGATCGTTGAACACACCGAGGATCTCGATCAGCTCGCCGGCCTCCCAGGCCGCCTCGAAGCGCGTCCGCCGTACCTCGTCGGTCGCATAGGCCCCGGCGATCTCGGTGACCTCGGTCGGCACGCCGGCGCGCGACTGCCGAGCTGAGTCGCGGTACGCGACCCTGTCGGCCGCGAGGGCAGCGAGCCGGGGAGCCGCCGGCGGCCCGTTTCGAGCGGGTATCGAGAAGTTCGCGGTGCGCTGGAAGACCGTGAGTTGGCTGGCCTGCTCGGCGATCAGCGGGATCGACTGTATGCCGGACGATCCGGTGCCGATCACGGCGACCCGCTTGCCGATGAAGTCGACGCCTTCGTGGGGCCAGGTGCTCGTGAAGTAGACCTCTCCGCCGAACCGGTCTTGACCAGGGATCTCGGATGCCTTCGGGAGAGACAGACAGCCGCTGGCCATGACATAGAACTGGCAGCTGATCTCGTCGCCCTGATCGGTGCGGACGCGCCAGCGTGCAGCGGATTCGTCCCAGGCCGCCGACGTCACCCGCGTCGAAAAGGTGATGTCGCGGCGGAGGTCGTACCGGTCGGCGACGAACTGCAGATAAGACAGGATCTCCGGTTGGGTGGCGTACTTCTCCGACCACGTCCAGTCTCGTTCGAGCTCGGGATCGAAGCTGAAGGTGTAATCGGTGGTGGGGATGTCGCATCGGGCACCGGGGTACCGGTTCCAGTACCACGTCCCCCCCACGTCGCCAGCCGAGTCGAAGACCCTGGTCGTGAAGCCGAGCGTCCGGAGACGGTGCAAGAGGTAGAGCCCGGAGAAGCCGGCACCCACCACGACGACATCCACGTCAGACGGGGCAGTGTTCGACCCGTCACGTTCGACCATGGCACCGGCCCCCTTTGCTCCTGTCGCTTCAACGACGAGCCGCAGTTTGGCACGGGGTCCGGGCCACTACCCGATGGTCTCCGACCGGGCGCCCTCGATCCCTCCCGACGCGATGGCCGTCGACCCATGTCGCTAGAGGCGGGTCCGCCATGCCGGCAGTGCAGACAGCCGCTGTAGCTCAACCCCTGTTCGGGGAAGCTCCCACTTTCGGCAGCGGCAACGTGAAGAGGCTCTTCGGTCGCTGGCTCGTCGTTCAATAGGCGGCGTTGTTCTCGAAGTAGCGGCGTGGCGTGTCCACGAGCATCGTTTCGATTTGAGCCTCCGTCACACCCCGCTCGCGGACGTAGGGCAGGACGTCGTCGTGGATATGGAGGTAGTTCCACTGCGTCATGAGCGCGAAGACGTTGGGGTCGATCCAGTCGAGATAGCAAGCTGCGTCATGGGCCAGGACCATGCGGTCCGCGTAGCCGCGGCGGCACATTTCGACGAGCGTGTCGGCCCGAGACTCGAAGGTCGTCTCCACGTTGATCCCGAACCGGTCCATACCCAGGATGAAGCCGAGGTCGGCCAGGGTGCTGAGGTGGTCGACGTCGCTGCTGTCGCCGGAGTGACCCAGCACGACCCGGGTCGCATCGACCCCCTCCTCGTCGCACAGCAGCTGCTTCACCGCCAGGCCGCCGTGGGAGCCCGGATGGGTGTGCACGGTGATGGGGGCACCGGTATGGCGGTGGGCCCTGGCCACCGCACGCATCACCCGAGCCACCCCATCGGTCATGCCCTGGTGATCGATGGCGCACTTGAGGAAGCCGGCCTTGACCCCGGTGCCGGAGATGCCGTCGGTGATATCGCCTACGAACATCTCCACCATCGGGTCGGGCACCTCCGTGCCCAGCGCGGCCGACAGGGCCGGGCCCCGGTAGTAGAAGAAGAACGGCACCTGGTCGTAGGTGTAGCAACCGGTCGCCGCGATGATGTTCAGTTCGGACACCTGATCGGCTATGCGCTGAATGCGGGGGATGTACCGTCCCAGGCCCACAACGGTGGGGTCGGCGATGCTGCGGATCCCTTGGGCAGCGAGGGCCTTGAGCTTGGCGACGGCATCGGCCACCCGCTCGTCCTCGCTGCCCCATTCGTCCGGGTAGTTCTGCTGCACGTCTGGACTGAGAACGAAGACGTGCTCGTGCATGTAGGTCGGCCCGAGCTCGGCGGTGTCCACCGCGCCGCGGACCGTCTCGACGGTTGCCATGTCCTGTGACTCCTTCCGATTGCCGACAGAGAACCTATTTCGCCCGGTGAGGGGGGGCCATGGGAACTCGACCTCCCCCCAGTGACTCGCAGCGCCAGTGCGGCATCCGAGCGGATCGACATGCCCGTTGTCGCCGAGCTTCACCCCGTCCGGCGCGGTAGCCAGGATTTTGGCTGCGTTCCGGACGGGTTGATCGGACTCGGGTCATCGGTGCCGTGGACACTACGGTGGCGCCCCGCCCGTGAAAGGGTGGATGGGCGGGAAGGACGAGAAGGAGTGGTGCGGTGGTTCGAGGCGAGGGAACGACGATCGCGCGTGGTGTGAGCCCGGACGAGGCGTTCGACTTCGTGCTCGATCCGGCCCAGTACGTGAAGGCGGATACCAAAATGGTCTGGGTGACCAAGCTGGCCGACCTCCCCGACGGGATGATCGCTCGCGAGGACGGCAAGTTCCTGGGCCGACTGCGGGGTTCGGTGATCACCCGATACCGCTGGCAGCGCCCCGGGACAATCGACGTCGTGCTCGAGCACGGCGTACCCCGAAGCCTTCACGCCTGGTTCGAAATAGACGAGGTGGCCGATGGCACGCGGATCCACCACGTAGAGGAGCTCGACCTCGGTCACGGGATTCTGGGCTGGCTCCACGACCGATTCGCCGCCTCGTGGTTCGCGAGCTCCGTGAAGGCCGAGGTCGACGAAATCGGCCGCTTGCTCGAGGCTGGCGAGCGCGGCCAGCACATCCACGCGACGTAGGCAGCACGGGGCGAGCATCCGCGACTTCGGCGGTGCCGCGCTTTACCTTGCGGTGGAGCAACGCTCAACCGCCGGGGGTGCACATGAGCTACGTCGGAAACGCCAACGACCTGGTGGGACTCACCGGCGGCATTGTGGTCGCCTTCGCCTTCCTGATCGCCTTGTCCTCGCTGTTCGTACTGGTACCCGTCATCCTCCTGGTGGCGAACCGGGCCGAGCCGGACCAGCGAGGCATGCGACCACAGAGCGTGTACCTGTTCGGCATGAGCTTCGTCACGCTGCAATTGACCTTCGCCGGCTCGGTCCTCATCATCACGTCGCTGTTCTCCGTCATTTCGCCACACGACTCGCCACTCACGAACTCGTTGGCGCGACAGATCGTCATCGGCGCCCTGCTGGTTGTGCTGGCCGGCGCGACGTTCCTGCTCCATGTGGGTCGCGGCATTGCGGTCGCCCGGGGCGACGGTGCCGTGACCGGACCCAACCTCCGGGTCATGCAGTCCTACGCGGCCGTCGTCGGGTTCATCTATTTCCTGCAGCTCGTATTCTCTCTTGGTCTCGCGGTGTACCTGGTCTTCGCCCTGATCGCCCCGAGCGTCTTCGGGCACCTCGGAACGAGCAGGGGGGGCACCCTGGCCATGCTCCTCGACCTCGTCTATGTCATGTTGGCGTCGGCGTACATAGTGGTGGCGCATTCGTCGCTGGGGCCTTCGGTGTTGCAGGGCCGGCGCGGCGGGCCGGCCGTCGAGGGCGGGGTCGCCCAGTAAGAACCCCGTCGCCGGGGCGGAACGAAGACGGACCGACTCGAACCGGGCTGATCGGCCTTTCGGCGCATCTCCACATCCTCGGGTTGTTAATCAGCAGTGAATTCTCTATAGTGCTAGTAGACATCCGAGAACAGGCAGTAAGGGGAGGCCCGATGACGAACACCACAGATCCGCTGCGCGCCCTGCGTCCGCTACGGGAAGAAGAGGTCGCAGAGCTCAGCCAGGTTCACGAGGCGACGCAGTCCGCTCCGCTCGCCTATGACGTCTACCGGGCGGGGGACGAGTTGGTCATTGCCTTCGATGCCCCGGGGGTCGCCGCCGGGGAGATCGAGGTCGCCGTCGAGGGGCACTCGCTTTCCGTCGGCCTCCGGCGCAGCCTGACCAGAGGGCCCGGGGTCGACGTCATCGAATCGGGTCGTCAGCACGGATCGTTCCACCAACGCCTTCTCCTGGGGAGCCGATGGGACCTCGAAGGGCTGGAGGCACACGCCGAGAACGGGGTGCTGTACCTGCGTGCCCCTCTGGTGAGTGAGGCCACGAGCCGTCGGGTCCACGTCACCGAGGATGTGCGAGCGCCCTCCCTGACGCCACCCTGGGTCGCGACCGCCGCCAACCAAGAGCCGGACGTCGAGGACGGATCGGTGCACACCGCCGCGTGAGCCCTCGCGCCAAGGGCCGCGCCGACGAAGAAGGCACACCCCGGGGGCATCCCACGGCGGAAATCGACCCGGAGACCGAGCCCGAATCGGATCCACCCCAGCAGATCGAGGCCGTCATCGGCTGGCGTGTGCGCAGCCGGGCTCGTGAGATCGGCATGTCCTCCGCCCAGCTGGCCAAGCAGGTCGGCTTGTCGCGGGCCATGATCTCGAAGATCGAGAACGCGCAGGTCTCGTCCAGCCTGGCGACCCTGTCCCGCCTGGCCGAGGCGCTCGAGGTCCCGATCACCTCACTGTTCCAGGGACTCGACGAGGAGCGCGACGCGCTCTTCACCAGGTCGGGCGGCGGTCCTGAGCTGGGTCGTCCGGGGACGAGGAGCGGCCACCGCTACCAGTTGCTGGGGTCGATGCGGGGACCGGCCAAACGCATGGAGCCGATGCTGGTCACGCTGACCAGCAAGACGGAGGTCTTTCCCCTCTATCAGCACCCCGGAACCGAATTCATCTACATGCTCGAGGGGGAAATGGACTACGGCTACGCGGGAGCGTCGTACTCACTCACGCCCGGCGACTCTCTGCAGTTCGACGGCGAGGTGGCCCACGGGCCGGTGCGCCTCCCCCGCCTGCCGGTCCGGTTCCTATCGGTGACCGCGTACGGCCAGCCGCCGACGTAGGAACACACGAGCCACGCCACCCGTGACGGCCGCGATCGGGTTCGTGGCGCCGGGTCTCAGAATCGATCGAGCACGGCGAGGATCTCCGGCGTGGCTCCGCCCGCAGGCTTGATCATGTCCATATGACCGGCGCCGGCCACCGGCACGAACACGGCTTCGTCGCCGCTCGCCACGGCTCGCTCGACGTAGTCGGCACTCATCGACGGTGGCACCGTCGTGTCGGCCAAGCCGTGAACGAGGTACTGCGGCACTCCGAGCGGCAATTGGGCGGCCGGCGAGCCAGACCGGTAGACGTCCGGGAGGTCGTCGGGACCGCCACCCATCAACGCGACGACCGCTCCGGCCCCGAGGTGCGTCCGGGCCGCCACGTCGAGGTCGGCGACTCCGGCCAACGCGATGGCCGACCGCACGCGTACCGGCGGCCCACCCGGATCGGGAGGCGAGGACGTCGTCCTCGGACCGGCGAGCCAGAGGGCCAGATGGCCACCTGCCGAATGCCCGCACGTGAGCACCCGCTCGAGATCGAGGCCGTCCACGGTGGCCAGCGCGTTCACGGCCGCGGAGACATCGTCGAAGGTGGCCGGCCAGCCTCCGCTTCCCCCGAGGCCGACCCGCCGATACTCAAGGTTGCAAACGGCCCATCCGTGATGCGCCAGGACCTTGGCCAGCGGGTGCATCAGACGCTTCGTGTAGATCTGCCGCCAGAAGCCCCCGTGGATGAGGACTACGACCGGCAGATCGCCCCGGGCCCCGTCAGGCCACCAGAGGTCGGCCGACTGCGCATGCTGGGTCCCGTATCGCAGGCCGGTCCGCCTCACGCCTGCTCCAAGAGGGCGCTGGCGGACGTCACGACGCTGCGCCGGTGGGCGAACACCGAGTCGAGGACGTCCTTGCGGCCTCTCACCGTCCGGTAGCCCGCCAGCAGGCCGCCGACGCGCTTCGCCCTTTCGAACAGGCGCACGGCCATGTAGCCGCAGAGCGGTGCCGCCACTGCGGCGGCCAAACCCAGCCACGCCCCCCAGCGGGTTCCGACGACGACGCCGATCACCGCGTAGGTGAGAACAAACAATGTGAAGCAGCCGAGCAGCTTGACCGTCGCCCTGATCCCGACGTTCCTGGGCCGTTTGGCCAACTGCTTGACGATCTGGAAGGGGATGACATGGACCAAGACCCCGATCAGTGCGAAGGGCCCGGCGACGGCGACCTTGGCCAGCGACCAGGTGACCGAGCCGCGCAGGCTTCCCTTGGTGTAACGGGACGCCACCTGGGCATCGGTCAGTCCGAGGAAATAGAGGTCTCGCTCGTAGGTGGCATAGCCGACGCGTAGTGCGTCGAATCGTGGCCCGAGATCGCGCTGTCGGGCGGCCGACGCCAGACGATCGGCCACGGCGGCGCGCTCGGCCAAATCCACATCGTCGGGCAGCCCAGCGTCGGGGGTGCGCACCACGACCTCGGCGATCCGGGCGAGCTCGTCCGCCTGCGCCCACGAGGCGTACGGCGGGCTGACCTCTTGGAGCTGTCGGGCCACCGCGTCGGTCAATTGGCGCACGGCTGCACGACCGTCCTGGCCATAGAGCTCCTTCCACGGCGAGACGTCGGACGGCTCGCCGATCCGGACCAACGCGCGCGAGCGGAAGATGGCCTTGTCGTCGTACACCAGGCCGACCGCGACGATGACGACATCGGGGACCATGCTTCCGATGGCCGCCTCGAGCGCGATCCGAGCTGCACCGGTCCGGAGTGGTTGCAGCGTCGACTCGTCGTGGCTTATGCCCTCGGGGAAGATGGCCACAACACCCCGGTGGGCCAAGAGGCGGTCCGAGGTGGCGAAGGCCGAGGCGTTGCGCTCCGACGACCCACCGTCCACGGCTCGATAGACCGGGATGACGCCGGCCAGTTTCAAGAAGGGCCACAGCGGGGGGATCTTGAACAAGGTCGACTTGCCCAGAAACCGTGGGTAGCGGCGGAGCGCCGCCATGAGCAACAGGCCGTCGACCAGGCCGTTCGTATGGTTGGCCACCACCATGGCGGGCCCGTGCTCGGGGAGTCGCTCGCCGTGTTCGGTCTCGACGCTCCGGAAGAAGATCCGAACGAGGACGCGCGCCAAACTGCGCATGGAGACGTCAGCCAGTCGGCGCATCGACGATAAACCTAAGGGCGCGGACGGCCGCCAGCACCGCCGGCGCGGACGATACCCCCGGCGCGCTCGGCCCGATCAACTGCGGGCCGGCCTCGTCCCGATGATCGACGCTCGCTCCATGGTCCGGAAGTGCGGCCAGTAGTCGCTGGACGCGTAGTGCTGGACCGCCCGGTTGTCCCAGAACGCGACCGCGTCCTTCGACCACACGAACCGGCACTGGTGCTCGGGCGCATCGGCCATTCGGCACAGGCGGTCGAGCAGCTCGAGGCTCGTGTCGGGTTCCATCCCCTCGACGTGGCTGGTGAAGGGCCGGTTGACGTAGAGGTGCAGCTTTCCCGTCGCCGGGTGGGTGCACACCACCGGGTGGCGCACCGGTGGGTACTGCTCCTGCGCCTTGCGCCGTTCTTCCTTCGTCATGGCGTGCCCGAACGTCTGGGTGAAGTCGTGGACCGCCACCAGCCCGTCGATCTCCCGCTTCGTCGAGTCGTCCAGACCGTCGTAGGCGGCGTACATGTCGGAGAACAGCGTGTCGCCGCCGATGCCGGGTACCGACAGCGCGTGGAGCACCGCACCCATCGACGGGCACTCCCGCCACGTCACGTCGTGGTGCCACGCGTTCTCGTAGCCCGTGACCTCCGCGGTCTTCTCGAACCGGACCAGCTCGGGCTCCCCCGTGTTGGACGGCAGGAACGGGTGCACCTCCAGGTGGCCGAAACGGCGCGCGAACCGCACGTGCTGCACCGGGGTCAACGGCTGGTCCCGGAAGAAGATGACCTTGTAGTCGTGCAGCGCCTGTCGGATGTCCGACGATCACCTCGTCGGGCAGGTCGGCCCGCAGGTCCACACCGGAGAGTTCGGCGCCGACCGTCGAGCCCAGCTGGGTGGCCTCGAAGTGCTGCCAGCGCAGCGAGGCCAGCCGGTCCCGTTCCGCGGCCAGGTGGCTGAAGGGACCGACGTTGACGACGTATCCCGGCAGACGGAAATGACCCGGCTTGGTCCCTGGTGCGGTGGTGGACATGGCGTTACTGTAGTCAAGTGACTACAACACGTCCATCAGGGCGGACCGACGTCATGACGGCGGTGCTCGACGCCGCCTCCGACCTCTTCGCGGAGAAGGGCCCGGCCTCCACCTCCATCCGGGAGGTGGCCACGCGCTCCCGGGTCAACCACGGCCTGGTGTACCGCCACTTCGGGACCAAGGAGGAGCTGGTGGCCGCCGTCCTCGACCATGTGAGCGACCAGTTCAACCGGGCTGTCGCCGCCACCGCGCCCGGCGCAGACGTTGACGCAGTGGCGGAGCGCCAGTGGCGGGTGCTGGCCCGCGCCATCCTCGACGGTTACCCGGTCGGGCAGCTCCAGCACCGGTTTCCCTTCGTGGCCCAGCTGGTGGCCGAGGCGGAACAGCACACGGGCGACGTCGCGGCGGCCCGGCTCGCCGCCGGCCATGTCGTCGCGCTCGAGCTGGGCTGGCGCCTCTTCGAGCCCTTCATCCGCTCGGCCGCCGGGCTCGAGGGCATGGACGCCGACGAGCTCTGGCGCGCCACCAACGAACTGAGCCGCCGCATTCTGGTGGGCCGGCGCCGGCGCCGACGGCCGGTCTCTCCGCTTGAGGCAGGGCTACTCGGCGGCGATGGCCGCCAGCACGTCGAGGCGGGCCGCCCGCCGCGCCGGCCAGCTCGCCGCCAGCAGGCCGAGCAGCGCGGCCAGGACGAGGAAGATCACCAGGCTCGACCCCGGCACGACGGTGTCGGTGATCCCCTGCGTGTGCAGCGAGGAGACGAGGGCGATGCCCAGCGCCGTCCCGACCACAATGCCGATGATCGCCCCGAAGACGGCCAGGATGACCGACTCGGAGCGGATCATGGCCCGGATTTGGCGGCGCTTCATGCCGACGGCGCGCAGCAGGCCGATCTCGTGCGTGCGCTCGAACACCGACAGCATCAGGGTGTTGACGATCCCGATCAGCGCGATCAGCACGGCCAGGGCGAGAAGCGCGTACACCAGGCCGAGCAACTGGTTGATCTGGGCCGACTGTGACGCCTCGAACTGCGCCCGCGTCTGGACCTGCACGTTGGGATAGGGCGTCAGCGCCTTCTGGACCGCCTCTTGCACCCCGGGACTGCCGTCCGTGTTCAGCAGCACCGCGCCCGGGAGCGGGTTCTGGAAGTGGGAGAGGAAGAAGGCCTGGCCGACGAGATAGTGCCCGGTCAGTGCGTTCGGCTGGTAGATCCCCCCGATGCGCATGGTGGACCGCCCCGTGAGCGCGAACTTCACCGGGACCGTATCCCCCACCGACAGGTTGTCGGAGCTGGCGGTGGTCGTGTCGATGAGCAGGTCGCCGGCCGTCAGCGCCCGTGGGCTGCCCGCCGTCATGTTCAAAATGACCGTCTTGGAGAGGTTCCTCGTCGAGAGCCCCAGCAGGCTCTCGAGCGAACCGCGGACCTCGAACTGGTCGCCGTAGACGATCGAAGTGGCGGTGACCCCGGGGACCGACGACGCGACGGTCGGCACCGCGGTACTGAAGTTGCCGGTCCCGCCGTTGTTGGGGGGCGAGACGATCAGGTCAGCGCTGATGGCATTGTCGACGCTGCTGGTGGCCGAGCGCGACACCGAGGCCCCGAACACCGCGATGACCGAGACGAGGGCCAAGCCGACCATGAGGGCCGAGGCGGTCTGCGCCGTCCGCCGTGGGCTGCGCATGGAGTTCTCCCGGCCCAACCTGCCCGACATGCCGAGCAGCCGCGCCAGGGGACGCCCGATCACACTGGACATCGGGCGGGCCACCGCCGGCGCCAGCCGGGCCACGCCGACGAAGATCAACAACGCGCCCAGCCCGACCAGCGCGATCGCCGGCGCGGTGAGACCCACGGCGAGGGCCAGCGCCCCGAGCAACGTGATGGCCACGCCCCAGGTGAAGCGGCGCCGCATGGGGATGTCGTGCTCGGCCTGCTGTTCGGAGACCGCCTCGACCGGGGCGACACGTACGGCGCGGCGGGCCGGGCTGATGGCCGAGACCATGGTCACGCCAACACCGACGACGAGACACACAATGACCGTCCGCGCCTCGAACACCAACGGGCCGGAGGGCAGGGTGACGCCGAATCCCTTGAGCAGTGCCTCGAGCCCGATGGCGGCGAGCACGCCCAGGCCGAGCCCGATGACCGACGACAGCAGGCCGACGATGGCCGCCTCGGCGAGGACCGACCTGAAAACCTGGCGGCGACTGGCGCCCACAATGCGGAGGAGCGCCAGCTCCTTCGTCCGCTGACCCACGGTGATGGAGAACGTGTTGAGGATGGTGAAGCCACCCACGAAGAGCGCGATGAAGGCAAAGACGAGCAGGGCCGTTTTGAAGAAGCCCAGCGCCTGGCCGACGGCGCTGGTCTGCTCGTTGACCACGGTCTGACCTGTCACCACCTCCACGCCGCGTGGCAACGACTTCGCGATGTCGTGCTGCAGCGCCGACTTGTCGGCACCGGGCGCCGCGAGGACATTGATGTCGTCGAATTGGCCCACCTCGCCCATGAGCTGTTGCGCCGTGGGGACATTGAAGGCGGCCAGGGTGGCGCCGGCCAGGTTGTCCGCCGTCCCGAAACGGGCCAGGCCCGTAATGGTGAAGGTCTGCGTCGGCCCCTGCAGCAGAATACGGACGCGCTCGCCCACCTTGAAGTCGAACTTCTGGGCCGTGCCGAGGTCCATCACCACCTCGTGGGACGTCGTCGGCGCCACTCCCTCGACGAGGTGGAGCTGGGAGAGTTGGTTGGGCACGAACGACACGCCGAGGGTCGGCGCGCCTCCCGTGGAGATCGCCTTGCCGTCGTGGCCGATGTACTGGGCGTAGCCAGTGATCGATCCCTCGGCCACCTCGACGCCCGGCACGGCGCGCACCCTGGCGAGCAGAGACTCGGGGATGGGGTTGCGGGTGGCGGTGCCGCCGCTGCCGAACTGGGCCACGCCGCGCACCTGGAAGTCGACGTTCTGGTAGATGTTCCCGAAAAGCGTCTTGAACGTGTTGTTCAGCGTGTCTGTGAGGACGAACGTCCCGGCAATGAACATCACGCCGAGCACGATGGCCAGTGCCGTCAGGGCCAGCCGGAGCTTGTGCGCCAGCAGCCCCTTTATCGTCACCCGCCACATGTCAGGAACCCAACGTCCGCACCCGCTCCAGCACCGAGTCCGCCGTGGGCTGCTCGAGTTCGTCCACCACGTTGCCGTCGGCCAGGAAGACCACCCGGTCGGCGTAAGAGGCGCCGTGGGGGTCGTGCGTGACCATGACGATCGACTGCCCGAGGTCGGTGACCGACTGCTTCAGGAAGCTCAGCATCTCCGCCGACGAGTTGGAGTCCAGGTTTCCTGTCGGTTCGTCGGCGAACACCAGGTCCGGCCGGTTGATGAGCGCCCGGGCGCAGGCGCAGCGCTGCTGTTGGCCGCCCGACATCTCGTTCGGTCGATGACGCAGCCGGTCACCGATGCCCAGCTGCTTGACCAGATAGTCGAACCATTCCTGGTCCACTTTCCGCCCGGCCAGGTCGACCGGCAACGTGATGTTCTCGGCGGCGGTCAGCGTGGGCACGAGGTTGAACGACTGGAAGACGAACCCGATGCGGTCGCGCCGCATCTGGGTCAGGGCGCCATCGTCGAGGTGGCCGACGTCGAGGTCGCCCACGAACGTCTGCCCCGACGTCGGACGGTCGAGGCCGGCCATGCAGTGCATCAGGGTCGACTTGCCCGAGCCTGATGGTCCCATGACCGCCGTGAAACGTCCACGCTCGAAGGTGACGTTCACGCCGTCGAGGGCGTTGACGGTGGCCTGGCCGGTGCCATAGGTCTTGCGCAGGTCGACCGCGTGGGCGGCCGGCGTGGCCTCGCGCCGGTTCGTCGTTTCCTGGTCGGTGAGCGCCAAGGGGCCTCGATTCGTGGTCCGGGGGGTGGAGCCGCGTCTCGACTCCACTCTCTCAAGCTGTTGCAACCGGCACAAGCCACCCGGGGTCCACGGGCGTTGGACGCCGACGCTTGGCGCGGCAGCGCGCCGCGGGGATGGCTACCCTGAGCGCCTACAGGACGCACAGAGTGAGCCACCCCAGGGGGAAAGTTCGCATGAGAACCATTTCCCGCGTGTCACGGCTTTTCTGGGCTACTGCATGTCACAAGGAGCGAACTGTGAACGTCCGGTCGTCTGCTCCAGGCGACCGCCTCGGACGGCGGCCGACCGTGGCGGCGGCCTGCATCGGCATGGCCACCTTCGTGGTCCTCCTGTCGTGGCTCGCCTCAGCAGGCGCGGCGACGCCCACGTCACGCAGCTTGATCCTCATCCCGAGCCATGGGTCTCCCGGCACCACCCAGTTCGACGTGACCGTCACCGGCTTCGTCCAGGGCAGCCATGACCACCCCGAGTGCGGCGGCTACCTGAAGATCACCCTCCAGACGCCCCGCGCCAAGGTCCTCGAGAGCTGGGCCGAGCCCGCGCCCAGGAGCAGCCGGGAAACCTACGGGCCGTTCGTCGTCTCCACGTCGTCCCTACCCTCGCCGGTGCGGGTGAAGGCCAGCTGCCGCTCGGCGGCCGGACATGCGTCGACGCTGAGCGCCGCCGAGCCGTTCGTGGTCGCCACGAAGCCGGTCACCTCTCCGGCCACGAGCCCGGGCAGCGGCGAGCCGTCCGCCTCTTCCGCCACCCACGCCCTCGCGCTCAGCAGTTCGACCGTTGTCCCCCACGGGCACGTCACCGCCTCGGGTCAGGGTTGCACGGCCGACGTCCCCGTTCTGGTGACGATCAACAGCGGCGCCATCGTCGGCTGGGGCCAGACCGACCAGAACGGGTCCTTCACGGTGCCGTTGAAGCTGGGCTCACAGCGGGTGGGTCACTATCACCTCGATGCCCACTGCGGTCCGCAGCTGGTCTCCGACCTCAGCATCGTCGCCAGCACCGGCGCGAAGGGCGGCGGAGACTCTTCGACACCCCTCCTCGTCGGCGGCATCGTCCCCTGGGAGTGGTCGTCCTCGTCTTCGGGTTTCTGATCCGTAGGCCCGGCCGGGCCCGGCACGCCACGGCCGGTGCCGACAATCGTCGTGACACGTGACACGTGACGCCTCGGTCCAAGCTCGCCGCAGTGGAGGGGTTGACCACCCGGGTTGACCGTCTCCACCTCCGTACCGGGGTGCTAGCCCCAGTACGGGACGCCCGGTAGCGACATTCCCACGCCGGCCCGAGGTGCTCATGCTGGAGGCATGATCGTCACTCATGGCTTGACCAAGCGCTTCGGCAGAACCCTGGCGGTCGACGACCTCAGCTTCACCGTCACACCCGGCGCGGTGACCGGCTTCTTGGGCCCCAACGGCTCGGGCAAGTCGACCACCATGCGCATGATCGTCGGCCTCGACCGCCCGGACGCCGGCCGCGCCACGCGTCAACGGCGTGCCCTACGCGCAGCTGGCGTGGCCGCTGCGCCAGGTCGGCACGCTGCTCGACGCCAAGGCGTTCCACCCCGGGCGCTCGGCCCGTGAACACCTGCGCTACATGGCCGCGACGAACGACCTCTCGCTGGCGCGGGTCGACGAGGTGCTCGACATCGTCGGCCTGACCGAGGTGGCCGGCCGGCGGACGGGTACGTACTCGTTGGGTATGGCCCAGCGCCTCGGGATTGCCGGCGCGTTGCTGGGCGACCCGGGCATCCTCCTCTTCGACGAGCCCGTCAACGGGCTCGACCCCGAGGGCATCCGCTGGGCACGGCACTTGCTGCGGGGCCTGGCGGCCGAGGGCCGGACCGTCCTGGTCTCGAGCCACCTCATAAGCGAAATGGCGTTGACGGCGGAGCGTCTGGTCGTCATCGGGCGCGGCACGCTGATCGCCGAGACGAGCGTGCAGGAGTTCACCGCACAGGCGCAGGGCACATCGGTGCGCATCGTCACGCCCACGCCGCAGCGCTTCGTGTCCGAGCTCACCCGGGTCGGGGCGCGGCCGTCGGTGGCCGACGACGGCGCCCTCGTCGTGACGGGCATGGAGGCGTCGGCCGTCGGCGAGCTCGCCGCCGCGGCGTCGTTGACGGTGCACGAGCTGACGCCGTTGCGAGGCTCGCTCGAGGACGCGTTCATGGAACTCACGAGCGACGCCGTCGAGTACCGCTCGTCCGGCCGGCCCGATCCGATTCCCGCTCTCTCGCGTTGACGCACGCCGTCGACCTGTCCCACCACTTGAAAGGACACCCACTCCCATGACGACGGCCGTAACCATTGAGCTGCCCAGCGCGGCCGCACGCCGGGACGGCCGCGGCCGGCGGCCGGGCGCGCCGGCCTCCGCCAGGCCATGCGGGCCGAGTGGAGGAAGTTGGCCTCCCTCCGCTCCACGAAGTGGTCCCTGTTCGTCACCCTCGCCGCCACGCTGCTGGTGACCTACCTCTCGACCCACGGTGCAGTCCACCACAATCAGCAGTGGTACCAGGGGTTCGACCCGACCAATACGGCTTGTCCGGCCTGGCGGTCGGGTTCGCTCGTCATCGGCGTGCTCGGCGTGCTGGCTGATGACCGGCGAGTACAGCTCGGGCACCATCCGCTCGTCCTTGGCCGCAACCCCCCGGCGTGATGTCTTCTTCCTGGCCAAGATCATCGACGTCGCCCTGGTCTCCGTTCGTCGTCGGGATGGTCCTGAGCTTTACGTCGTTCTTCGTGGGGCAGGCCATCCTGTCAGGGGACGGGGCCCCCTCGGCCACCCTGTCCGATCCAGGCGTGCTGCGTGCGCTCATCGAGTCGGGCGCCTTCCTCGCCCTCCTCGCCTTGTTCGGACTGGGAATCGGCGCGATCATCCGGCACAGTGCAGGTGCCATCGCAGCCTTCGTGGGATGCACGCTGCTGTCCTCGATCCTCCTCCAGCACGTCCCGGGCAACCCGGGTCGGTTCACCCCCGAAATGATCTACGCCAACTCAGTAGGCGCCGTCGTGCGGGTGGAGGGCGCGTTGAACAGCTCCACCGGCTTCGCCTACATGGCGCTCTATACCGTCATTTCGCTCCTCCTCGGGGGCCTGCTGCTGGCGAAGAGGGACGCATGATGGTCGACCAGCCGACACAGGGCGGCAGCGAGGCACCCGCCCGCGGCAAACAGCTGACCTTCGCCATCAGCGAGGAGCAGCTGGCCTCGCTGCAGTCACTGGGCCGTCGCATCATCCGTGAGCCCTTCACCCGCCGCCCCTGGACCGAGCTCGCCTTCTACCTCCTGACGGGCGGCATTGCCGTCTTCGGCCTGTTCTTCGTCACGGCCACCCTCGTCCTGGGCCTCGTCCTCGCCATCACCGTGTTCGGCCTCGCCATTTTGGCGGCCTCCATCCGCAGCGCACGCGGCTTCGGCGGCTGGCACCGCGCCCTGGCCCGCTCCATGCTCGGCCAGCACATCGAAGACCCGGAGCCCTTCACCTCCCGGCCGGGCTTCTTCGGCTGGCTCAGCAGCGCCATACGCGACCGCGTGGGCTGGCGGTCCGTGGGCTACCTCGCCCTCAAGGTGCCCTGGACGCTGCTCGGCTTCTTCGTCGCCTTCAGCCTGTGGTGGGACGCCTTCGTCTGTTTCACCCACACGTTCCTTTTCTCGGGCGCGTCCAATACCCCGGTCTTCGGGCTGTTCCCGACCCTGTTCTCCCTCAACTACTTCAACGGCAACGGGTTCACGCGCGAAGTGGCCATTCTCTTCAGCGGACTCATCTTCTTCTTCGCCGCACCCTGGGTCATGCGCGGGTTCGTCAACGTCGACCGCCTCCTCATGGGCTCCTTGCTCGGACCCGACCCCATGGCGACCCGGGTGCGCTCGCTCGAGCAGGCCCGGACGCAGACGGTCGACGCGTCGGCAGCCACGCTGCGGCGGATCGAGCGCGACCTGCACGACGGCACCCAGGCCCAGTTGGTGGCGCTCGCCATGCGCCTGGGTATGGCCAAGGAGAAGCTGGCGGACGGCGGCGGCGACATCGACCTCGACCGCGTGCGCGAGCTGGTGGACGAGGCCCACCGCGGGGCCAAGGAGGCCATCGCCGAGCTGCGCGACATCGCCCGGGGCATCCACCCCCCCGCGCTCGACATCGGCCTGGAAGGCGCGCTCGCCACCCTGGCCGCCCGCAGCGCGGTCCCGACGACGCTCACGGTCGATCTCCGCACCCGCCCGACGCCCGCCATCGAGGCCATCGCCTACTTCTGCGTGGCCGAGCTGCTGGCCAACGTGGCCCAGCACTCCCAGGCCTCGCGCGCCTCGGTCTCGTGTGCGCAGCAGGGCACATGGCTGCGCCTGGTCGTGCGCGACGACGGCTGCGGTGGAGCGCAGCTCTCCTCGGTCGGGTCGTCGTCGAGCGGCCTGGCCGGCCTCACCGACCGCGTCCGTGCCGTGGACGGCCGGCTCAACCTCGTCAGCCCCCCGGACGGCCCCACGGTCGTCACGGTCGACCTTCCACTCGCGGTCTGATGGTCGGCGCGCTCCGCATCGCCATCGCCGAGGACTCGGCCATCCTGCGCGACGGCCTGGTCCAGCTCCTGGTCGACCGCGGCTTCGCCATCACGGGCGCGGTGGGCGAACCCGGCGCGCTGCGCAGCTCCATCGCGCAGAACCCGCCCGACGTGGCGGTCATCGACATCCGGATGCCACCCACGTTCACCGACGAGGGCCTGCGGCTCGCGCTCGAGCTGCGCGAGCGGTACGAGGGGCTGGGGATCCTGCTCTTCTCGCAGTACATCGAGACGCGCTACGCGGCCGATCTCCTGGCGGACAATGCCGCCGGCATCGGCTACCTCCTCAAGGACCGGGTGGCCGACGTCAGCGACTTCGTCGAGGCGCTCGAGCGCGTCGCCGTCGGCGGCACAGCCCTCGACCCGGAGGTGGTGACACAGCTCATGGGCGCAACCCGCCGCACCGACTCGCTCTCCGTCCTGACCGTCCGCGAACGCGAGGTGCTGTCGCTCATGGCCGAAGGACGCTCCAACGCGGCCATTGCCGGCGCGCTCGTCGTCAGCGAGGGGGCCGTCGAGAAGCACGTGGCCAACATCTTCTCGAAGCTCGATCTCCCCGTTTCCGAGAACGACCACCGCCGGGTGCTGGCGGTGTTGCGCTTCCTCGAGTCGTAGCTCTCAGACCGACGCGCCGTGCCCGTCGTAGGGCACGCCTCGCGCCGCCGCCATTGCCTGGCCGGCGTGCATCTGGAAGGGGCTGATGCCGCCCGGCTCCCAGGGGCCGACCGACCCGGCGGTCACCGCCTCCTCCGCCTTGGCGACGACGTGGAAGCGCTGGCGCAGCTCGGCACAGGGAACGTGGGCCACCGAGAACCAGTCCAGACGCAGGAAGTCGATGCTGTCGGCACCGGTCTGGGCGTCGTGGCACAAGGCGCCCCGCCGCATGGCGTCCGACAAACGGGTCGCCATGCCGGGGTCGCCCGAGAAGTGCCCGGGCGACGCGTCGAACAGTCCGGCCGCATGCGGCACGATCCCCGTCTCGAAGAGCGCGAGCACCATGGCCAGCAGCGAGAAGGCGTGCATGTCGTCGTTCGCCCGTGAAATGAAACCGAACACCTCGACCTCCGACTCGACGGTCGTGCCGTAGTCGGCCAGGACGTGTACCCAGTCGTGCTGGGCCAGCAGCGGCGGCGCGGAGTCCGCGGCGCCCGGGAACGTGAAACCACGCGCCTGGTACAGCTCCCAGACCTTGCGCCCGATGGTGTCTGCCGCCAGCGACCCGAGCGATGCCCACTGCGCCGCCAGGTCCGAGTCGTCGACCGAGAACTCCCAGGTTTGCAGCTCCCGGGCCGAGTGCAGGGTCGTCATCGCGTCCTCGGCGTGCCAGGTCCCCTCGTAGCCGTTGCGAACGAAGTCCTGCGTGGCCAAGGCCATCGAGCCGGCCGCCAGGTCGAGGGCCACGTCGACCATGCCGTCCTCAACTCCGAGCTCCTCGGCGGTGGCTGCGATGCGCTCGGCCACCTCCTCGGGGATCGGCTGGATGAGCAGCGCGCACAACAGCATCAGCTGCACCATGCGGGTGCGGAAGGAAGGCTCGCGCCTCGCCATGCTCTGTGCGAAATCGGCCGGCGTCATGGACGGACTTTCGGGCACCGTCCCCCGGTGCCCCGTCATGGCCGGCATCAGCGAGTCGAGGAGGCTGCGTTGGATAGGTGCGAGGGTGCCCCCGACGGCGACGGCGCTGGCCACTCCATCGACCATCACCTGCACCTCGCCGGCGTCCGGCGGCTGCAGGTTGACCGTCTCGGGTGTGGGGGGCGGGACCGGCACCGGAACGCTACGCCCTCGTGAGCCGTTCGAGCCCGGTCCGGAGGAAGGCATCGCAAGCATCGCCGTCGCCCGCCTGCGATCGGGTGGCGTAGGCGCCGAAGGGGGCGTTCCAGTAGGCCGGGTCGCCGGGCCGGCCCTCGTCCCAGGGGCCTACGTAGAGGTACGGCTCGTCCGCGAACGCATCACCGGCCGAGAAGCCGAGGTTGACGCTGACCGTTCCCAGGTCCACCGCCGTACCCACGTCGAAGTGCTCGGGCCACAGTTGCAGCGTCGTACTCGGCGCGGCGAGTTGCTCCACGCAGCGGTCGAGCACGCGCCAACCCAGGTCGAACCAGGCGATCAGGCCGGCCACCTCCTGCGCGTCGAGGTGGAGCGGCCGATCGACGTCGCCCAGCGGCATTGTCGCCGGCCCGGCGGAGAAGTCGGCGCCCAGATCCGCCCCGGCGAACTCGGCCAGCCGGGCCAGCGTCGAGCCCTCGAGTGGCACGGAGGCGGACTGCGTGCCCACCTCCCGGATGAGGGTCATGCCGGCGGTGCGCAAGACCTCGGGCTCGGGTCCGAAGGCAGGAGTGGCCACGCCCCCGGGGCTCGACCGCAGGCCGAAGTGGCCGCTCACCTCGAAGCGGCGGCGCCCCAGCACATGCGTCGAGAGCCGGTGCAGCTCGTCGCGGGTGGTTCCCATGTCAGCTCCGAAGAGTAACGGTGGGCGGCTGCAGGCGTACCGGGCTAACGGAGGCGCGCGCCCCGGCGGGCCTCGGCGGCCGCCGCGGCCACTTCGCGCGCCAGCGTCTCCTCGGCCGAGTGGCCCCAGAATCCCCGGGGCGCCACCAGGAAGTCGATGAGACGCTCCAGCTGGTCGCCGTAGCCCGCCCGCAGGGACTGGAGGTCGGCCCACGCCACGGCCTTGTCGCGCAGCGGCACGCCCAGCTCCACCAGCTGGACCCAGGCGAGCTCGAAGTTGTCCTCGACCAGCCACGAGACGACCGGCGTGTTCTGGGGCACGTGCAGCCGGCTGGAGATCTCGACGACCGCCCGGCGCCCCCGTCGGTACACGAACGCGGGCTGGCGTGCCGAGGCACCCTCGACGCAGGCGGATGTGAGGGTCGCCGCGTCGGTCACGACGCCCAAGGCGGTGACCCACGACTGTCCCTCGTGCTGCGACCGGAAAAGGGCCAGCATCGGATAGGACACGTGGCTCTCGAGGACGTCCGCGATCCACAGCTCCCAGTCGGCGAAGGCTCGGTACAGCATCTCCACGTCGCCGCCGGGCGCGTTGACCGCGATGACGCGCACCGGGGTGATGCGTCCACCCTGAGGGTCGTCGAGGGTCAAAAGGCGCGCCTCGCGGCGACTGTAGGAGCCGTAGAGAGCGGGGAGGTAGGAGATGACGAGCGCGATCGTCACCACGCCGGTGAGCGTCTCGAGCAGGGTCAGCAGGCGCACCACGGCGCCGTGGGCCGACCCGAATACCGGTGTCACTAGCGAGGTCCCGGCGTAGTAGACCAGCGTGCCCCAGTCCCGGGTGGCCCCCACGTGCTGATCCAGGCCCCAGTAGACGAGGGACCATCCGATCATGAGGCCCGCCAGCCACAGCACCAGGAGGCCGAGCAGCGAGAGCGCCGGGTAGACGTTGAGCACGTACTCACCGAAGCGGTCGGGTAACCGGGCGGCCACCGCCCGCACGGCGCGCCAGGTGACGGCGTAAAAGAGGCGGGTCGGGCGCCACCATCCGCTGCTGCCCTGGGTGACGATGAGCGTGGCGACGGCGTCACTGAGCATCACCACTATGAGCAGGGCACCGCCCGCCGCGGCCAACACCCTGAGCGTCTCCGTCATGGACCTCCCTGTTCGTCCCACGCCGTGCAGGTGCACCCGGGTTGCGATCCGGTTGCACGTCGAATTTGGCTTATTCAACCGGCAGGAACGACGAATTCCGTTACGCGAAATCTACGCGAACGGGCGCTGCGACGGGTAGAAAGAGGGGGTGGTGAAGGTGATCCGTGGGGGGTTCGGGAGCCGGAGAGGCGGCGGCCCCGCCATCGGCCTGGTGCTCGGCGCGGGCGGCGTCGTGGGGCAGGCCTACCAGGCCGGGGTTCTGGCCGCCTTGGAGCGCGAGATCGGCTGGGACCCGCGAGACGCATCCGTGATCGTGGGCACCTCGGCCGGCTCGGTCACCGGTGCCGCGCTGCGTGTCGGCGTGCCCGCCACCGACCTGGCGGCCTCCCTCTACGGCGTGCCCACGTCGCGCCGGGGCGGCGCCATCCTGCGTCGCATCCTCCCGGCTGATGCCGGCCCGTTGCCCTCCCCGTCGTTCGGGTCGCTGCTGCGGCTGTGGAACCTCCCCTCCCCGGCGCTGATCGCGCGGATCGCCCGCCGGCCTCTGGCCTTCCGGCCCGAGGTGGCGGCGAGCACCCTGATCCCCAAGGGCCGGATCGACATCACCGAACGGGCCCGTGGCCTCGACGAGCACATGGGGGACCGCTGGCCGGACGGGTTGCGCATCTGTGCCGTGCGCCGCACCGACGGCGCACGCGTCGTCTTCGGTCGCACCGGCGCCCCGGACGCCCGGCTGGCCGAGGCGGTGCTGGCCTCGTGCGCCATCCCCGGCTACTTCCGCCCGGTCACCATCGCCGGCACCGAGTACGTCGACGGTGGCGTCCACTCGGTCACCAATGCCGACGTCCTGCGGGCGGAGGGCCTCGACCTCGTCATCGTGGTCTCGTCGCTCTCGGCCGCCCAGGGCGCGGCGGCCGGGGCCGACGGGCTGCTCCGACGGACGGTGCACCGGCGGATGGAGCGCGAAATCGAGCGGCTGGAGGTTGCCGGCATCCCGGTCATCAGCCTGGAGCCCGAGAGCGACTGCCGGCGGGCGATGGGGCTGCGCGCCATGGCCGAGGACCGCGGCCCGCGGGTGATAGAGGCCGCCTACGAGGAGACCCGCCGGCGCATCCTCTCGACGCCCTTCCTGGCCACCTTGGGCGTGCCCGCGCCCACCGCCTCCGTCGGCTGACACCCTGCCGGACGAAGCGGCCGCGGTAGTAGCCTTCGGGTCCTGAGCACCCCCGTGAAGGGAGGGCGACGATGAGCCCTGACCGGTTGAGCCCGCTGGACACCTCGTTCCTGCACATCGAGGACGACGTCTCGCACATGCACATCGCCTCGGTCGGCATCTTCGAGGGCCCGCCACCCCCTTTCGACGACGTCGTGGCCATGGTGGACGCCAAGCTCGACCTGGTCCCGCGCTACCGCCAGCGGGTGAAGTGGGTCCCTTTCGAGCTCGGGCGGCCGGTGTGGGTCGACGACCCGCACTTCAACATCGAGTACCACCTGCGCCACACCGCGCTTCCCGCTCCCGGAGGCGAGCGCGAGCTGCGCAAGCTGGTCGGGCGGGTCATGGCCCAGCAGCTGGACCGCTCCAGGCCCCTGTGGGAGATATGGGTGGTCGAGGGGCTCGAGGACGACCGCTGGGCGATGTTGGCCAAGACGCACCACGCCATGGTCGACGGCGTCTCGGGCACCGATCTGCTGGCGGTGATCATGGACCTGAGCCCGGAGACCCAACGACCCGAGCGCACGCACGGATGGGAGCCCGAGCCCGCGCCCTCGAACACGTCACTCGTCGTCGACGCCTTCGAGAACATTGTGCGCTCCCCCTACGAGCAGCTGCGCGCGGCGCGGGCGCAGACCCGAAGGCTGCGGCGGATGCTCGGTTACGCCGGCGAGGTGACCAGCGGCCTGGTCGCGCTGAGCGGCCTCGTGCGCCCCACGCAGCTGTCGAGTCTGAACGGGCCCATCGGGCCGCACCGGCGCTACGCCTGGGCGACGACGTCGGTGGACGACATCAAGCAGGTGCGCACGGAGCTCGGCGGGTCGTTCAACGACGTCGTGCTGGCGTCCATCACCAACGGGTTCCGCGACCTGCTGATCGCCCGCGGCGAGGACACCGAACGCGTGGTGCGCACGCTTGGTCCCCGTCTCGGTGCGCCCGCGCGACCAGCACGGCAAGGCCGTGGGGGACGGGACGTTCGAGAACAAGGTTTCGGCCATGTTCGCCGAGTTGCCGGTGGACATCGAGGACCCGGTCCTGCGGCTGCACGTGATCACGGACCAGATGAAGGACCTGAAGGAGTCCAAGCAGGCCGTGGCGGGCGAGGCCCTCACGTCCATGTCCGGCTTCGCACCCCCCATGCTGCTCGCTCTCGGCATGCGCCTCGCCACCCGGGCCGCGCAGCGCAACGTGAACACGGTCACCACCAACGTCCCCGGCCCGCAGTTCCCGCTTTACGCCGCCGGACGACGCATGGTGCGCGCCTTCCCCTACGTCCCGCTGGGCGGGCAGATCCGCATCGGCATCGCCATCTTCTCCTATGACGGCGAGGTCAACTTCGGGGTGACGGGCGACTACGACACCACCGAGGACATCGACGTCCTGACCAGCGGCATCGAGGACGGCATGGCGCAGATGCTCAAGGCCTGCGCCTGACGTCCCCGTACAGGGACGGGATGTCGGCCACCTCGGCTTCGAGATACTTGCGCAGCCCCGAGACGATGACCTTCTCCACCGTGCCCCCGACTATGGGCACGTGCACCTTCAGATCGCCCTCCACGGCGACGACCGTGCTCTGTGGTCCGTCGGGCCCGGACTCGGGGCCGGGGCCGGGCCGGAACCGGTAGTCACCGCTCGCCGTCAGGCGGTCGGGGTAGTGGTCCGGCAGGACAACCCACGTTGCCGCGTCCCTCGTCGGGAAAGACCTCGGTCCGGGTGACCCACGACATCTTCTTGGGGTCGATCACCCGCCGCACGGCGCCCGAGACCGAACCGACGAACGCGAAGTGCACCTCCATCAGAGTCTTTCCGCCCACCGACTCGTGGCGCCCCACCTCGAGCACGGCGATGTCGTCGCGCACCGGGCGCCCGGCGTAGAAGGCCGGCGACCCGTAGGCGGCCATCACCCGCGCCGGCGGCACCTCCACCGTCTGCTCAACGGAGATCTTCACGTGCCGGCCGGTCTCGTCGGCGGCAGGCCCAGCTTGCGATGGTCCCAGCTCACCGTGCGTTCCACCACCAGTTTCACGCCGACCCGCTTGTGCAGCATGGTCTCGATGAAAGGCTTGAGCTCGTCCGAATACGGCGAGTAGTAGCGCTCGAACACACTCACGCCGAGCGCCCACAGCTGGTCCGGGTCCTCAATGATCTCAGCCCGCCCGACCAGCTCCACCCCGCGCAGCTCCTCGTAGTAGTCGCCGTCCTCGAAGAGCAGGGTCAACCGGGGGTCGCGGCGCAGGTTCTGCACCTTCTGGGACTTGGCCTTGGTCTCGACCGTCACGCAGCCGTCGACGAATCCGTACCACATGGCCACCGCGTGGATCGAACCATCGGGCGACAGGGAGCACATGGTCATGGCCCGCCGCTCGGCCAGGAACCCGTCGACCTCGGCCGGCGTCATCTGTATGGCCTTGCGCTGGTTCACGCCGTGGCCCATGGCCTCGGTCATTTGGCTACCTCCGGTTGTCCACAGCCGCTCGCAGGAACTCTGCGTGAAGAGTTCATATTCCGCACACTTGTTGGTTGCAACTGTTTCACAGCACGTTTACCTCTGCTCTCTATCGTGACCATCGATGGCGACAGTGGATCAGACGATGCACGACGCCGGCCGGGTTCCTCGTTCCGGTCCCGCCGCGGGTCACCATCACGGCCGGGAACACCTGGCCGAGGTCATCATGATCCGCACCCCGGAGCCGTCGCGCCCCGGGTTGCTGGGATCCTTGGTCACCATGGCACGGGTATTCGCCTCCCCGTGTCCACAGGCGACGCCGGTGCGACCCACCCCCCGTCCACCGTCGTCGCCTGTCCCTCGCGCCGCGAGACCTCCCCGGACCCCGAACGACGCAGCCTGACGGCGTGGCGATCGCGAACGCGCCGGCGGCCAGCAGCCGGCCCACCACCACCGGCCCGGGCCGGGACAACCGCCCCCTCGTCCTGGTGGTCGACGACGAGGAGTCCTACCGCCAGGCGCTCGCCTCGGGACTGACCCGCGAGGGCTTCACCGTCGAGAGCGCGGGCGACGGGCACGAGGCGCTCCGGCTCTTCCACCGGGTGCATCCGGACCTCGTCCTGCTCGACGTCATGCTGCCCGACCAGTCCGGCATAGAGATCTGTCAGCAGATGCGGGCGCTCAAGCCCGTGCCCATCATCATGGTGACGGCGCGTGACTCCGAGGTCGACATTGTGCTCGGTCTCGAGCTGGGGGCAAGCGACTACGTGGCCAAGCCGTTCCGCCTGCGCGAGCTGGTGGCCCGCATGCGCGCCGTGCTGCGCCGAGGCGTGGCGGTGGCCGAGCACCACGAGGAGGTGCTCTCGGTCGGCCCGGTGCGCCTCGATGCCGGGCGCCGTGAGGTCACCGTCAACGAGCACGGCGTCGATCTCTCCCGCAAGGAGTTCGACCTCCTGGCGCTCCTCATGGCGCACAGCGGCCAGGTCGTGACCCGTGACTGGTGCATCGACCGTCTGTGGTGGGACCAGGAGCTGACGGACACCCGCACGCTCGATACCCACATCAAGCGTCTCCGCCGCAAGATCGAGCCCGACCCGGCCAACCCCCGCCACCTGGTCACCGTGCGCGGCGTCGGATTCCGCTTCGAGGCCTGACCGGGCACGTCGGCCCACATCCGCCCTACATTGAGCGGATGCAAAAAGGCGACACCGTGCCCGATTTCACGCTGCTCGATCAAACCGGCACCGAGCGCACCCTGAGCGGTTTCCTGGCCGACGGTCCGGTCGTGCTCTTCTTCTACCCCGCCGCCATGACGTACGGCTGTACCAAGGAGAGCTGTCATTTCCGCGACCTCAAGGCCGAGTTCGCTGCTGTCGGCGCGCAACCAGTCGGCATCAGCGCCGATCCCGTCGAGAAGCAGAAGCAGTTCGACGAGAAGGAATCGCTCGGCATGCCGCTGCTGTCGGACCCTGACCGCGCCGTCGCCGCGCTGCTCGGCGCCAAACGCAACAGCAACCTCCTCAAGGTCAAACGCCAGACGTTCGTCATCGACACCGACCGCACCCTCCTCGACGTGATCTCGAGCGAAATCTCCATGTCCAGCCATGCCGACAAGGCGCTCGGCCTGCTCAAGGCGCGCCCCACTGCCTGACCGCACCGCCGTCGTCACCGGCGCCGCGTCGGGTATCGGCCGCGCCACCTCCGCCAGACTCGGCGCGGCGGGTTGGCGCGTCGTCGGCATCGACCTCCACGACACCGACATCGTCGCCGATCTGTCCACGCCCGACGGCCGCGCCGACGCGGTCGCCGAGGCGACCGGGCAGTGTGGCGGCTCGTTGGCCGCCATCGTCACCTGCGCCGGCCTGGCCGGCACGCCGGATCGCCCCGGGTCACTGCTGGCGTCGGTCAACTACTTCGGGACCGTCGAGGTGCTCTCCGGACTGCGCCCGCTTCTGGCCCCGGGCGGCTCTGCGGTCGCCATCAGCTCCAACTCGACCACCGTGCAGCCTGCCGTCCCTCTCGACCTGGTCGAAGCCTTGCTCGCCGACGACCGGACACTGAGCCTGCGCCTGGCCGACGAGCACGGCGCCATGGCGTCGTACCCGGCCTCGAAGCTGGCCGTCGCCCACTGGGTGCGCCGCCACGCCACCGGGCCGGACTGGTCGGGCGCGGGCTTGCGGCTCAACGCCGTCGCGCCCGGCATGATCGACACGCCCATGGTGGCGGCCATGCGGGCCGACGACGAGACGGGACCGCTGCTCGACATGCTGCCCATTCCGGTCGGGCGCCCAGGGCGGCCCGAAGAGATCGCCGCCCTCATAGAGTTCCTCCTCGGGCCCGACGCCGCGTTCTTCTGCGGCTCGGTGCTCTTCTGCGACGGGGGGAGCGACGCCCTGCTGCGCACCCGGGACTGGCCGGCGGCCTGGGACATCGCGCCCCGCGAGTTCGGCCGGCGACAGTCCTGACGCGCCGGCCGGTCGGCCGCGGATGGTCAGACGGGGTGTGCGTGGCGTTGCCGGCGGCGCAACAGCGCGAACCCGCCGAAGCCCAGCAGTGCCAGTCCGCCCATCGTGAGCGGCAGGCCCTCGGACAACGCGGGCAACGGGTCGGCCGACGACGGCATGGTGCCGCCGAACGGGTCGAAGTTCGTCTGCTCGCTGCCGCCGATGGAAGCGGCGAAGATGCTCCCGTCGAACTGGCCGTTGACGGCGAGCGCCACCGCCTGATTGGGGGCGACGATGGTGCCCTGCCAGCCCTCGACGGTCAGGGTGTCGCTCGTCGGGAACAGGCTCGGCGGAGAGGTTCCACACCGTATTGTCACGCTCGACGTCGACGGTGGTCGTGTTCTCGTTCGCCGAGGGCTGGGTCCCGCAGTTCCCGTTGCTCCACAGCGTATTACCGGCGCTCGGAGCGGCGGTGGGGCAGCCGTAGTAGATGTTGCCGCTCATCGACGTCAGGTTGAGCGACCCGGTGAAGTCCGCCGATGGCGTGACGTTCACCAGCGTGGTCGAGCCGGGGGGCACGCTGAAGTCGATTTTGTTGACGCCCTGCAGCTGGTCGGTCGTGACCGTGAAGACGTTCACGCTGCCGGTGGCGTAGAAGCCGAGCGTGGAGTAGCTCGGGTTGAGCTGCGTGATCGTCCCGGCCGTGGTCGAACCATTGGGCCCGTACACGTTGGAGCAGCCGCCCAGGCTCGTGCCGATGGACGAGAAGCCGAACGGAATGCTGCCCGCCCCACCACCGGCGGTCTTCGTCGTCCCGCTCCCGCCGTTCAGGTTGACGGGGCCGGTCGCCGTGCCCGCCACGATGGCGCTGCCCTTCTGCAGGTTCAGTTGGCCGGTCTCGTTGCCGCCGACGATCGCCGTGGGGGTGGCGGCGGCGGGGCTGATGTTCTGGGCCACCGTGAAGTTGGTGGCCGCCAGGTTTCCCCCGTAGGCCACGGAGCCGCCCGAGTCGACGTTCGACCCCCTGGTGGCGTTGCCGGTGGTGAACTCGGTGAACTGGTAGTTGTTCGAATCGGTGCCCGTGAGGACCAGCGTCCCGCAGTTCAGCGACGCCGGATTGCTCGCCCCGGCGACCGTCGACGGCACGATCACCCCGCCGAGCGACACGGTCGTGAGTCCGAGCGCGCCGATGAGGCCGGCTCCGGCCAGTCGGGCCGCTCGGCCACCCCGGCGCAGCTGGCAAGAGGGGTTGGCGGAGGGCACCCACCGAGTCTGCCGGTTAGAGGTATACGTTGCGCGATCCGTCCGTGACACGCACATGATCTCTGGGTGGCGGGCCTTGGTCGGCCGGGCGCGGCGGCCGTGAACCCCCGGACACCCGGGAAGTCCGGAGGCCGACCGTAGGCTGCCCTGGGTGCCGGGCCGGATCCTCGTCGACACGACGCCACTGAGGGAGAGCCGCGACTTCCGCCTCCTGTTCTCGGGCTCGCTCATCTCCACGCTGGGCAACCAGCTCGTGGTGGTCGCCATCCCCTACCAGGTGTTCTCCATGACCGGCTCGTCGCTGCAGGTCGGCGCCATCAGCCTGGCCCAGCTGGTCCCCTTCCTCATCGGCGCGCTCACCGCCGGGCCGCTCGGGGACTCCATGGACAAGCGGCGCATCATGATGTGGACGGCCGTGGGCTCGGTGTGCACCAGCGCCGCCATGGCCGTCAACGCGGCCCTGCCTCACCCGTCGCTGGTCGCGCTCTATCTCATCAGCGCACTGGCCGCGGGCTTCATGGGCTTCAACGCCACCGCCCGCTCGGCCGCCGTCCCCGGGCTGGTCGAGCGCCGCCACCTGAGCGCGGCGGCCGCCCTCAACCAGATTGTGATGCAGATCGGTGTCATCGTGGGGCCGGCGCTCTCGGGCATCCTGCTCGGCGTCGGCCTGCGTCTCGTCTACTCGCTCGACGCGCTTTCCTTCGTGGCGGCGTTGATCGCGTCGATCATGTTGGGGCCGATGCCGCCGCACGAGGACGCGGCTGTCCTCTCGCCCTGGCAGTCGACCAGGGAGGGGCTGCGCTACCTACGCTCGCGCCAGGCCCTCCAGGGTGTCTACATCATCGACATCAACGCCATGGTGTTCGGGCTCCCGCGGGCCCTCTTCCCGGCTATGGCCGGGTCCGTGTTCGGAGGCGGCACCATCACCCTCGGGTTCCTCTACGCCGCCCCGGGTGTCGGTGCGTTCATCGGGGCAGTGACCACAGGCTGGGTGGCCAACCTGCGCCGGCAGGGCTGGGCGGTCATTGTCGCCGTCTCGGTCTGGGGTGCGGCGATCGTGGTATTCGGCCTGGTGGACACCCTCTGGGTCGCCCTGGTCATGCTGGCCATCGCCGGCTGGGCCGACGTGATCTCGGCCGTGCTGCGCAACACCATTCTGCAGTCGACCATCCCCGTACGCTTCCGCAGCCGCATGAACTCCATTCAGATGGCCGTGGTCCAGGGCGGACCCCGGCTGGGCGACATGGAGTCGGGGGCGGTGGCGACGCTCACGAGCATTGAGTTCTCGATCGTGTCGGGTGGGCTGGCCTGCATCGTGGGGGCGGCCGTCATCGCCATGCTCCTGCCCGCGTTCCGCCACCACGTCGCGGGTGACATCGACGATGTGCCCGTATGATCCGGCGGTGACCACCTCCGCCTGGGCCGAACCGACGTGGGGTGAGGTCGACCCCGATGTCTTCTCGCGCATCGTCGTGGTGTCGCCCCACTTCGACGACGCCGCCATGGGCGCCGGCCACCTGCTGGCCAGCTACCCCGACACCACCGTCATCACCGTGCTCGGCGGGCGGCCGCCCGCCTACCCGGACCCGCCCTCGGACTGGGACGCCCTGGGTGGTTTCGTGGGCGGTGACGACGTGGTGGCCGTGCGCCGGACAGAGGACCAGGCGGCCATGGCCGTGCTCGAGTCCGGCTACCGCTGGCTCGAGTTCTCGGACCACCAGTATTTGGCCCCCGAGGCCCGGCCGACCCCCGACGACGTGGCGCCGGTGCTCGCCACCACCATCGCCGAGATCGACCCGACGTCCGTCTTCTTCCCGATGGGCCTGGCCAACCCCGACCATGTCATGGTGCACGAGGCCTGCCTGCTCATCCGGGCCGCCGAACAGGCTGGCGCCCGGGAGTGGTTCTGCTACGAGGACCACGGCTACAAGCACCTGCCCGGCATGCTGGCCTGGCGCGTGGCCAAGCTGCTGCGCGCCCACCCGTGGCCCACGCCGGCCATCGTCCCCCACGTGCCCGACGAGGAGCTCAAGCGGCGCGCCATCTGGTGCTACACGTCGCAGATCCCGCCACTCGAGGCGACCACGCCCTGACGGCCCGCGTGGAGGGTCGGGTGCCCGAACAGTTCTGGCGCCTGGCCCCGCCGCCGGCGGGCTGGGAGGCGCTGGCCGATTTCATCTGACCGCGCCGGACGGCCGGGCCGGGGCGGGGCGTCATCAGGCCATGGCCGGCTGGGGCGACATCTCGTCGATCTCGATGGACTCCTCAATGAGCTCGGGTGCCCGGTCGAGGTCGGCCTCGATGTCGCCCAGGATGCCGGGCTGGCGCCGGTTGACCACGAACAGCCAGGTGCCGCCAACCGCCATCCACGTGAGGAAGACGTAGGGGAAGAGGTTCACCGGCCACGCCGGCATCGGGTAGAAGCTGCCGATGGTCGGGACCAGCAGACAGAGCACGGCGATGCCGGCGACCACGACGTCACGGGTCCGCAACAGCGACTGCCGCTTGAGGTACACGGGTGCCGCCACCGTGATCAGGTAGTAGGCCACCAGGAACCCGAAGGCGGCCAGCGTGCCCGCGTCACCGAACGCCGTGAGCGGGTTGGTGAAGATCATCAGGAACGCCGGCAGGGCGAAGATCATGGCGATGTAGACCGTGACCGCCACGTGCGGCGTGCGGTTGGTGGCATGGGCCCGGCCCAGATGTCCCGAGAAGATGCCGTGGCGGGCCATCGGGAACATGATGCGGGAGCCCGAGTTGAGGCACGACAGCGACAGCGAGAAGAAGCTCACCATGGCCCCGATGGAGACCGGGATCTTGAAGAAGCTGACCCCGTACGCGTCGGCCAGGAAGTTGAGCGGTGCGCTGGTCCACGCCGCCCCGTAGTTGCTGGTGCCGCCCACCTCGACGTAGGCCATGAACACCATGAAGGCCCCGGTGATGAGCAGGCTGGCGATCACCGCCCGGGGCAGGTTGCGCCGCGGGTTTTTCGCCTCGGCACCCATGGTGGTCGCGGCCTCGAAGCCGACCAGCGAGAAGATGCAGGCGACGACGGCCAGGCCCATGCCGCGCAGGTCCACCCCGCTCAGCGAGAGCTGCGTGCTGTCCACGTGGAAGCCGTGCTTGAAGAGGATCACGCACGCCAGCGCCGTGATGCAGGCCACCGAGGCCCCTTCGAGGACCATGGTCAGGATGGACGAGACCCGAATGTCCTTGTAGGCGATGGCCCAGCAGGCGAACGCGCTGATGGCGAAGAAGAAGATCGGGTGCACGTCGCCGTGGTACCCGAGAGCGGAGATCAGCTGCTGGCTGAACACGGCGAACCCGCACATGCCCGCCACGGCGATGAAGTAGTAGGCCCAGATGAGCGTCCAGCCGGAGAACACGCCGGTGGGCGCGCCAAGGCCCTTGGCGGTGTAGGCGTACATGGAGCCCGCGAAGGCGGACCGCTTGGCGAACTTGTTCAGGCAGAACACCACGAAGAGCAGCATCACGGTGCCGAAGGCATAGGCCAACCACGTGCCCTGCCCGGCGCTGGCGAAGGCCAGCGGAATGATGAGCACCGCCGTCATGGTGGGCGAGATCACCGCCAGCGACTGGGCGAACAGCGACGGCAGCCCGAGGGCGTTGGTCCGCAGTCCGTGGGTCTTCGTAAGGGCCGGGGCGTCCGTCGTGCCCGCGCTCATGGTCATTGGGGCTCTGCTCCTTTGCTTGGTCTCGAACGGTCCGGCCTCAGCCGGGGAAGGACTGGTCCTCGAGGAGGAGGTCTTCGTAGAAGGCGCCGAACCTCCTTTCAGGGTGGGCGATGGCGATCTCGAGCACCCACAGATTCGGGTTGGGCCGGAACGTCACCTCGGCCAGCGGGCCGTCGTAGTGGGCGGAGTGCGGGAAGTCGGACAGACGATGCCCGGAGAGGTCCATGTTGAGCTTCCAGCCGTACCCGGCCGCCGTCTCGATGGCGAAGTCGTAGAGCTCCTTGCCATTGATGCCCGACGAGAACCACTTGTCGCGCACCTCGTCCCAGATCAGGCGGACCTCCTTCTTGGCCCGCAGGTGGTCGGGGTCGTCGCCGAACACGAAGGTGTCACCGGCGTCGCCCTCGGTGTCGCCGTAGATCGGCCCGATGTCGACGAAGAAGATGTCGTCGTCGCCGAGCACCACGCCCGGGTCGGACTTCTCCATGAAGTCCTTGGTCGTGTTCGGGCCACACCGCACAATGATGTGGTGCCAGCCCCGGCGCATGCCCATCTCCTTGAGGAGATCGCGGGCGATGGCCTTCGCCTCCTCCTCGGCCATCCCCGGCTTCACCTGTTCGGCGATCAGGTGCACCGCCCGGCGCGTGCGCGCCCGCACGTCCATCAGCGCGTCGAGCGAGAACTTCTCGCCGGTGCCTTCGAGCTCAGCCAGCATGGTCATGGATGCGCCTCCTCGGCAGCTAGTGGTCGGTGATCGATGTGGAGAAGAGCGGGTGGTTGCGGAAGTCGTTGGGGGCGTCGGCCGCCACGATCAGCACTTCGGCCGGGCCTCCCTCGGCGCCCAGCCGGTGCGGCCGGTTCGCGTCGAAGTGTGCGGTGGCGCCCGGGTCGAGGAGGTGCACCTGGTCGTCGAACTCCAGGCGCAGGCGCCCGCGCACGACGTAGAGCCATTCCTCGCCGCGGTGGCGGGCCGGCTCCGGTGGCTCCCGGTCCGGGCTCACGGTGACCTGGAGGGCCTCGAGCGTCGAGGAGCCGGGGAACCCGCTGCAGGGCGCGATCGTCAGCCCGTTGGCCTCGTGCACCGGCCGGTCCGGCGGATAGGTCGAGATGGCCGGCGTGCCGCGGCGCTCGCCCAGCAACGTGCTCATGGAGACGCCGAGCGCCCGGGAGAGAGCTATCAGTGCGGCCACGGACGGCTGGCGGTCGCCGGACTCGAGCCGGGACAGGTGGGGGACCGAGAGTTCGGCACGCTGTGCCAACTGCTCCAGCGTCAGGCCGGCACGGGTGCGCTCCTCCCGCAGGCTCTCGGCGATGGAGGACAGGGCCTCATGGAGCTCCATGAGCCGATTGTGCAGGGTAACTTGCCTCAGAGGCAAGTGAGTTTGTCAGAGTTCACTTGCCGGAAATGTCCGAGAAACCGCGGCGTGATCCGCCTCGCCGACCATGGCGGTGAACCGGTCGAAGACCAGGTCACGCCAGGGAGCGAGCGCGGCCAGCGCCTCGGGCGTGGTCCGCCTGATTGCCGCCGCACCCCCGGCGGCCAGGGCGGCGTCCTCCGGGAAGGCCCGCACCATCCCTTCGACGGCCGCTGCTGTCACCTCGACGTGGAACTGGACTCCCCATGCCGCCGCGCCGACCCGGAAGGCCTGAATCGGATAGCGCACGCTGCCGGCGAGGCGGTGCGCACCCGGGGGGAGGTCGAAGGCGTCGCCGTGCCAGTGCAACACCGTGAGACGCTCCGGCAGGCCGGCGAACAGGCGGTCACTCACCGCATCGAGGCGCGAGGTCGACAGGGGCCCAGCCGATTTCGGGGCCGTCCGCTCCGGGACCGACGGTCGCACCGGCGGCGGCCGCCAGGAGCTGCGCTCCGAGGCACACACCCAACGTCGGCACCGCGCGTCCGAGCGCGTCGGCCAGAAATGCCAGCTCGGCACGCCGGGTGGCGAAGCCGTCGTCGGACGCGGCCGACATGGGGCCGCCCATGACGACGACGCCGTCATGGCCGGACGCGTCGAGGGGGAGCGTGTCGCCGGCGAACATGCGCCGCACGTCAGGTTCGATGCCGGCGCGGACGAGGGCGTCCCCGATAGCCCAGGCGGACTCGGGCGCGACATGTTGGACAACGAGGCAGTTCGTCATGACGGCATGCCCCTCCTCCCTTCAGAATCGGGCGTGCAGCGGGAGACTGTAAGGGACCAACGGTCCTGCTGAGACGGGGTTTGCCGCGTTAACATGGCTGTAACACCATGTTCGACCGCATCCTTCTTGCCCTCGACGACTCGCCCGCCGGCGAGGTCGCCACCTTGTTCGCCACCGCCGTGGCGCGCCGGAGCGGGGCGTCGGTGCACGTGCTGCACGTCAACGAACGCCTCGTTGGCGGTCGAGGCGTGACGCTGCGCACGCGTGAGGAGGCGACGGGCCTCGTCACCTGGGCCGTGCAGCAGATGGCCGACAGCGGTGTACGAGCGGGGGGCTCGGTGTGCGTGGCCTCGTATCGAGGGGTGCCGGCCCGCATCGTCGCCGAGGCCCGGGAGCGGGGGGCCGGCGCCATTGTGCTCGGGTCGACCCGGAACCGGAGGCTCCGTCGGCTGTTCTCGGCCCAGGTGAGGGAGCGCACGACCCGGTTGACGTCACTGCCCGTCCTGACCGCTCCTGCCCCTTTGCGAGTGACCCCACTGGGCGGCGCCGATACCTGGGAGGGGCGCCTCGACGAGGTCCTCGACTCGTTGCTCCACTGAGGCGGAACATCCCCATTCACTAGGGAGTATCAACGAGGAGGGGACGTTTGCCTCTACCCCCTCAAGCGTACGTTCGGGCACCATTTGGGGGTGGTCATGTATGTAGACCTCCTTACACGGGCCCTTGGCAACGATGAGGTGGAAGCCAGGTCGGCGGACCTGCTGCTCTCCGACGTCGTCTCGTCCCGGGCCAGGCTCCACGCCGCGAGGGTCGATCCCGCAACCTCCGCCGCTGAGAGCCTGGCTCGGGAGCTCGCATACGACGGCGCGCTCATCAGGCTGTGTGAGGCACTGGGGGTGCTGGCGACGCCGGCCCAGTACCTCAACCCGGGTTCTGAACGCGCCCGTCTCGAACAGGAGCTCGACGATCGCGGAGTGGCGTCGGCGGGACCCGGTCGCGACGCCGGCGCCCGTGCGGGCCTCGCCACATCGGCTTCGGGGGGCCGGGCCTAGGAGGGGCCATGCGGAGCGCTGAGCCGGGCCATGCCGGAGCCGTTCACCCGGTCGCTCTCCGGAGCGACGTCGAGGAAATCGCTGAGCCCGGTGCTGTCGAGCAGCTGGCGGACGAATGCCATCGGCGACGAAATGCGCAACGCCAGACCCGAAGTGTCGGCCCGGTGCTTCTCCACGGCGAGCACCGACAGTCCGGATGGGTCGATGTAGCTCAGCTCCGCCAGGTCCAGCACCACCTGGGCTACTCCGCTCCCGTTGGGGTTCAGGGTGCCTCCCGGCCCATGGTGTCCGTCCGACAACGGGGGATTCAAGGACCCGGCCGGGGCAGCCGGTCGTCGGTAGAGTCGGCGTCGATGCCCGGGGACGATGAGCAGACGGTGGAGGCCAACGGCCACGAGGTGCGGATCTCGCGTCCCGAAAAGGTGTACTTCCCGGGCCTGGGCGCCACCAAGTTCGATCTGGTGACGTACTACCTCGAGGTGGCGGACCACCTCCTCAACACGGCCGGTGGCCGACCCGCCATGTTGCAGCGTTTCCCCGACGGGGCCACCGGCAAGTCCTTCTACCAGAAACGGATCCCGAACGGGGCGCCTGAGTGGCTGGAGTCGACCATCGTCTCGACCCCGAATGGCACGACCTCCAACGCGCTGGTCGTCGCCGACATCGCCCATGTGCTGTGGGCCGTGAACATCGGTTGTATCGGCCTGCACCTGTGGCCGTACCTGGCGGACGACCCCGACCACGCGGATGAGCTGCGCATCGACCTCGACCCGACGAAGGGGATCGGCTTCGACGAGGTCCGGGCGGCCGCCCTGCGATGCCGCGATCTGTTGTCCGAACTCGGTCTGCGGGGGTACCCCAAGACGACTGGGAGCAACGGACTCCACATCTACCTTCGCCTCGAGGCGCGCTGGGACTCGATCGCGGTACGAGCGGCGGCGGTCGCGTTGGCTCGCGAGCTCGAACGGCGTCATCCGGAGGAGATCACGGCCAACTGGTGGAAGGAGGAGCGGGGCGCCCGCGTGTTCGTCGACTTCAACCAGAACGCGCCGCACAAGACGGTCTTCGGTGCCTGGTTCGCCCGCCCCCGGACAGGCGGGCAGGTGTCCACACCGCTTTCGTGGGACGAGGTCGAGACCGTGATCCCCGACGAGCTGACCATCCGTTCCGTCCCCGAGCTGGTGCGGCGCCGCGGCGACCCGTGGGCGGACATCGCGACGGCGCCCCAGTCACTCGAACCCCTGCTGGCGCTGGCCGAGCGTGACCGGGCGGCCGGCTTGCACGACGCGCCCTGGCCGCCCCAGTACCCGAAGATGCCCGACGAGCCACCCCGAGTGGCACCGAGCCGGGCCAAGAAGGCGTAGGGGGACGCCGATGGATCCGCTTGACGCGCTCAACGCCGTCGCGTTCCGGCTCGAGCGCAGTGGTGCCGACACCTACAAGGTACGCGCCTTCCGCCACGCCGCCCGGGCCGTCGCCACCATGGCGCCCGAGGACCTGGCGGAACTGGCCGCCGCCGGACGGCTGCAGTCGATCGAGGGCGTGGGCAAATCGACGGCACAGGTCATCGCCGAGGCGCTGCAGGGGCAGGTCCCGGCCTACCTGACCAAGCTCGATCAGGAGCTCGGAGCCGACGACGATCTCATGGTCGACGGTTCGGCCGCCGAGCTCCTCGGGTCACTGCGGGGCGACTGCCACTCCCACTCCGACTGGTCCGATGGTGGCAGCCCGATCCTCGAAATGGCGGAGTCCGCTCGTGGTCTCGGGCGCGAGTATCTCGTTCTGACCGACCATTCGGCCCGCCTGACCGTGGCCCACGGGCTCAACGAGGAACGGCTGCGCCAACAGCTCGAGGTCCTCGCCGATTTGAACGCGCATCTGGCGCCCTTCCGCATTCTGTCCGGCATGGAGGTGGACATCCTCGAGGACGGTGCCCTCGACCTCGATCTCGAACTCCTCGGCCAGCTCGACGTCGTCGTGGCCAGTGTGCATTCGAAGTTGCGGATGGACGCCGCCCACATGACGGCGCGCATGCTGGCGGCCATCGAGAGCCCGCACACCGACATCCTCGGCCACTGCACGGGCCGCCTCATCACGGGCCGGGGGCGGCCCCAGTCGGCGTTCGACCACGACGCCGTGTTCTCCGCGTGCGCCCGCACGGGCACCGCCGTCGAAATCAACTCGCGCCCGGAGCGCCAGGACCCGCCCCAGGATCTCCTGAGCCGGGCCGTCGAGCTCGGGTGCACGTTCGCCATCGACACCGATGCCCACGCCCCGGGCCAACTGGAGTGGCTCGGCCGAGGCTGCCGAAACGCCGTGACAGCCGGCGTGCCCTTCGAGCGGGTCGTCAACTCGAAGTCGGCCGACGACCTGGTGGCCTGGGCCGCCGATCACGGCAAGGCGGCCGCCTGAGGCCCGCCATGACCCTCCCCGTGCGTCCGCCGATCGCCCCCATGCTGGCCAAGCTCACCCGGGAGCTACCCCGCCAAGAGGGCATGTACTACGAGCCCAAGTGGGACGGCTTCCGCTGCATCGTCTTCCGTGACGGTGACGAGGTCGAGCTGGGCAGTCGAAACGAGAAGCCACTGACCCGCTACTTCCCTGAGCTCGTCGAGGCCCTCCGGCGAGAGCTGCCCGACCGTTGCGTCCTCGACGGTGAGATCGTGGTTGCGGGGCCCAACGGGCTCGACTTCGACGCACTGTCCCAGCGCATCCACCCGGCCGAGAAGCGCATCCGCCAGCTCGCAGAAGCGACGCCGGCCTCATTCGTCGCCTTCGACCTGTTGGCCGACGGCACGACGTCCTACATGGACACGCCCTACGAACAGCGCCGGGCAACGCTCGAGAAGCTGCTCCGCAAAGCTCGGGCCCCGGTCCACCTGACCCCGGCCACCCAAGATCCTGACGTGGCCGCCGACTGGTTCTCCCGCTTCGAGGGTGCCGGCCTCGATGGTGTGGTGGCCAAGGCCGCCGAACTCCATTACCTGCCCGACAAGCGGCTCATGCTGAAGGTCAAGCACCAGCGCACGGCCGAGTGCGTGGTCGCCGGCTTCCGGACCCACAAGGATGGCGCCGGCGTGGGCTCGCTCCTGCTCGGTCTCTACGACGCCGAGGGCATACTGCACCACGTCGGGGTGGCGTCGGGTTTCAGCGTGGCCCGCCGCAAGGAGTTCGTCGACGAGCTCAAGCCCTATGCCAAGAACGCGCTGAAGAACCACCCCTGGGCCGGTTGGGCCGAGGCGCAGGCAGCCGGCCGCGCTCCGGGCCACATGAACCGCTGGAACGCCGGTAAGGACATGACCTGGGAGCCCCTTCGCCCCGAGGCCGTCTGCGAAGTCTCCTACGACCACCTGCAGGAGAGCCGGTTCCGCCACGCCGCCTCGTTCGTGCGCTGGCGTCCCGACCGCCGGCCGGCCTCGTGCACGTACGCGCAGCTCGACACACCCGTGCCCATGGAACTGGGTGACGTCTTCGGGACCTGAACAAACCCCGGACACCTTTTCGTCGCGGCGACCGTTCACCTGACGATGCGCTCCGATCGTCTGACGACTCCCGACGCCGCACCGGTCGCGCCGCTGACCTACACCGACGTGGCCCACATGTCCGACGAGGATCTCCGGACTGCCAACGACGTCGAAGCCACCCTGATGGCCACCCACCAGGGCCGTCTGGCGGCCATTGTGGGCGAAATCGACCGGCGCCAGGCCTTCCGGGCCGACGGTGCCACGTCGACCCAGGCCTGGCTGGTTTGGCGCAACGGGCTCTCTGCGGCAACGGCCCGCTCCCTGGTTCGCGTGGCCCAGCGGCTTTTCGACCTGCCCTCCCTGGCGGGGGCCTTGTCAGGGGGCGGGGTCTCCTTCGACAAGGTGCGCACCGTGGCCGACGTGGCCACCCCCGAAACCGACGCGGAATGGACCCAAAAGGCCGAGGGGCTCTCGGTCGCCGAACTGGCCGAGGTCGCCCGTTCGAACGTGCGCCCGCGCGCCTCCGACGCCCGCGCCGACCACGAGGCCCGCACACTGCGCTGCAACGACACCGTGCGCACCATCACCGCCCAGCTGCCCCCGGCCGACTACGCCGAGGTGCGCGCCGCCCTCGAGGCCCGGGCCGAGGCTCTCCACTCCGACGGTGGGACGCCCTGGGACAAGCGCATGGCTGACGCCTTCGTCTCGCTGCTCCGGTCCGGGAGTTCGCGTGGGGCCGGGGCCGGCCGGGCCGGGGCCGCCTACACCGTCGTGGCCCATATCCCCCTCGAGGTCCTGCTCGACGAAGACTCGCAGCTCTGCGGCGAGCTCGAACGGGGCGGTTATGTCAGCGCCGACGTTGTCCGCCGCTTGGCCTGTGACGCCAACCTCATCATCGCCGTGGACGACGATGTCGGCCACACCATGTACGAGGGACGACAGGTCAGAACGGCCACGCCCACCCAGCGCCGCGAGATCATGCGCCGGGATCGGCACTGCCGCTTCCCCGGCTGTCGCCACGTGCTCTTCTGGATCCCCCACCACATCAAACAGTGGGAACGCGACGAGGGCCCGACCGATCTCGACAATATGGTGGCGCTCTGTGCGCATCACCACAACCTGATCCACTCTGAGGGTTGGGCGGTGTCGGGGGACGCCAACGCAGAGCTCACCTTCGTCGGCCCGAGCGGCCGGGTCATGACCTCGCGCCCGTCGCAGATCTGGACCAGGGTGACGGAGCCGGGGACGAAGCGCGCTACGGGCTGAGCAGGCCCGGGTCGGCGGCGAGCTCGGCCCGCACCGCCGCCTCCCAGAAGCCGATGAACCCCTCCCCGTCGTTCGCGGCCACGAGGTCGATGAACGACTGCGGGACACGTGTCGCACCGGTGCCACCGGCCGCGCGGGCGTACCAGGCGTGCTGACAACGTTGCTCGAGGGCCACGGCGCGTTGATGGACGGCCCGGGCGGAGCCCCCGACGATGAACACGCCGTGGCCGGCCAGCAGCGCCATGGCGGCGGTGCCCATCTGCTCAATGGCGCGGCGCGCCGTGTTGGCGTCGTTGACGGGTCCCCCGTACTCGTCGACCAGACAGAGCGTGCCTCCGCCGAGAGCCGAGCTCTGATCCAGGATCGGGGGAACCTCGCCCAGGTCAGCCCACACGGTGCCGAAGAGCGGATGATTGTGCACGGCCCAGCCGATGTCGGCCCGTGCTTTGTGCAGCTCGAGGTGGAGCGGTATCCCGAGGGGAACGGGCCAGTCACCCTCGAGGACGCGTCCGTCGAGGTCGATACGCAGCACCTGTGACGGCCGCAGCTCGGCCCAGGTCAACAACCAAGGATTGCAGAGCAGCGTCCCGTCACCGAGGTTGACCGTGATGTGACCGGCCAGGTGGTCGTTGTACCCCTCGCGCCACAGGGCGCGGGCGAGGACGACCAACTCCTCTCGGGGCGTGAGATCGGGTATGAGCTTCTCTGCTGTGGGTGTGAACATGATCGCTCCTTGGTTCGTCCGCTCAACCCGTCCGTTCGGACCCTTCTCTCACTGCGGCAGGACCTGGTCGGGTAGCGGGTGTCGGTACAGTGCCGCCGCATTCAGGCAACACATGGCGCGCAACTCGTCGGTCGGGATGTGGCCCCAACACTCCTCGATCACCCGTTGGGTGTCGGGCCAGGTGCTGTCGCCATGTGGGTAGTCGACCTCGACCATTATGTGGTCGACCCCGATGGCGTGGCGGGTGTCAATGGTGGAGGGGTCGTCGATGGTGCAGAACCAGAAGTTGCGCTTCAGCACATCGGCCGGCCGCACGTCCCACGCGCGGCCGTAGCCGGAGCGGTCCACGATGTTCTCGAGGCGGTCGACCAGCATGGCCACCCACCCGATGCCCCCCTCGCTCATGGCGATCTTGAGCGTAGGGAGGCGCAGGGCGTAGCCCGACCACAGCCACTCCGCGCAGGCGGTGAGCGACAGCTGCCCGAAGAGCGTGGCCCCGAGGTGGAGGGTGTCGATGCCTGCGCCCGGCGGGGCGGGGGTGAGGCCCGAACTGCCGACGTGGAGCGAAACGACTGTGTCCGTCTCGACCACGGCCTCCATGATGGGGTCCCAGTAGGCCCGGTCCCACAGCGAGGGCAGGCCGACCTCGTGGGGCCGCTCGGGGAACGTGACGGAGGTGAAGCCACGCTCTGCGTTGCGCCGGATCTCGGAGACGGCCAACTCGGGATCGGCGAGGTACGTGATGCCGAGCGGCACAATCCGGTCCGGGTGGGGCGTGTACCACTCCTCGAAGAGCCAGTCGTTCCAAGCCCGCACACAGGCCAGACCCAGCTCGCGGTCCCTGGCGTCGAAGAAGACACGGCCGCAGAAACCGGTGATCATCGACGGGAAGTTCACCGAGGCCCACACCCCGTTGATGTCCATGTCGTGCACCCGTGCCTCGACGTCGTAACAGCCGGGTCGCATTTGGTCGAAGCGGAACGGCTCCAGGCCGTAGGTCTCGGGGCGCCGTCCCCGCCACTGCGTTCATACCGACCTGGGTATAACGCTCGCCCTCGAACTCCCATACCTGGTGTCCCTCGTCCGTCTCGACAATGCGGGGGGCCCGGTCGGCCAGGGCCTCGGGCACACGGCCTTCAAAGGTGTGGGGCGGTTCCACCACGTGGTCGTCCACCGAGATCACGGTGCAGCGGACGGTTCGGGTCTCGGGCTCGGGCAGGAAGAGTTCGGTGCTGAGCGCCATGGACCTACTTTGCCCCACCTCGACCCCCGTCGCGTTGCCGCGCTTCGCGGCCCTCCCCGAGAGATACTGGGGTGCTCCCGGCCAAAGGAGGTGGCGGTGATCGCTCTTGTGGTTGTTTCGACGTTTCTCGTACTGCTGCTCGGAGTGCTGGTGGCCGGCCTCCTGCGCAGCCACGCCGATATCCTGCGCTCCCTGCACGAGCTCGGCGTCGGCGTCGGCGACCCTGCCTTGATCGCCGCAACGGGGCCCAGCCGGAGCACCGCCGGGCGGACCGGCCTTGGGCCCGGCCCCGGCCGTGGCCGGGCTCACTCCGAGCGGTGACGCCCGCGCCTTCGCTCCGACCAACAGCGACCGGCTCACCCTGCTCGGCTTCCTGTCGTCCGGCTGCACCTCGTGCGCCGGGTTCTGGCAGGCGCTCCAGCAGCCGGAGGGGCTCGAGCTCCCCCTGGGCACCCGCGTCGTCATCGTCACCAAGGGACCGGAGCTCGAGATCGAGGCCCAGGTGCGGTCCCTGTCCACCGGTCGGGTACCCGTGATCATGTCGACCGAGGCCTGGCACGACTACCAGGTGCCGGGCTCGCCGTTCTTCGTGCTCATCGACGGCGCCACCGGGCGCAAGGTCGGACAGGGCGTGGCCGGAAACGTCTCCCAACTCGTCGAGCTCGTGCAACGGGCGCGGTTCGACGAGGGGGCTCAACTCGCCGAGACCGGCCTGGACGGTCCGGAGCGGGAAGCGGCGGCCGACGACGTGCTGCAGGCGGCCGGCATCCATCCGGGGCACCCGAGTCTGTATCCGAGAACCCTCGAGGACGTCTTCCCCGACCGACGCGCCGGATAGTGGCCACCGTCCGCGCCCACGGCATCACCTCACAACTGCCCACCGGCTTCGAGGCCAAAATTTTCGTGCGCGCCGTACCCGTCGGCGTGCGCCACGCGGTGGCCCAGTTCGCCACCTTCCCCTTACCCGACGACGTCGGTGACTTCGGGAGTGGTGCCGTCAACCTGATGGGCCCCGGCGATGTCTACGCCACCCTGTTCGAATACGGCCCCGAGAGCCTGGGCACCGTCCTGTTCGCCCGACAGGGGCGCCCCGCCTCCCTGTCGCCCGGCGACTTCTCCCCCACCGTCCTGCGCCGGGGCATACCCGGCCAATCGGGGACCCAATGGTTCTTCACCGAGGCGGGTCGCCCGTTCTCCTTCTATGCGGTGTTGGGGAGTCACCTCCAGCGCACCCTGCTGGTGCCCCGGATCAACACGCTGTTGGCCTCGCTCACGCTGAGTCCACCGACACCGCAGACACAGACGCCCTCGGACCGGGTGGCATGGAACTGATCGGGCTGTACCTGATCGGGGCGGGCCTGCTCGTGGTCGCCGGCGTCGCCAAGACCCTTCGTCCCGACGACACGGCACGTGCGGTGAGCTCCCTGGTCCCGGGGAGGACTCCCCGCCCGCTGCAGTCGCTCGGCTTCCTCCGCCAGTTGGTCCGGGTCTTGGCGCTCACCGAGGTCGCGGTAGGGCTGGCGGCCCTGGCCCGCACCGGTCCGGTGACGGGAGCCCTGGTGGCGTCGTCCTATGTGCTCTTCGCGTGCGTGGTGGCCTACGCCAGGTTGCGGGGCGGGCCGCTGGCGACCTGCGGCTGCTTCGGCCGGCCCGACACGCCGGCCACGTGGCTCCACGTCGTCCTGAACCTGGCCCTGGCCCTGGCGGCTGCCGCGCTCGTGGTCGCGACGAGCTCGTCCGGCGGCGGGAGATCCATCGTCGCCGTGCTGGCCCACCAACCATGGGCCGGCGCCCCGCTCCTCTTTGCCAGTGCGGTCGGCCTGGGGCTGACCATGGTGGCGCTGTCGACCCTGCCGGTGCTCGAAGGCGCACGCCGTCGGCTGCGGCCGGACGAAACCGCAGGCGCAGCACCATGACCTTTTCGACCGCGCTCGTAGAACGCTCGGCCGCCTTCTTGGACCGCCGTCTGTCGCGCCGAAGCGTCATCAACAGATCCGCGTTCGTAGGGAGCGCCGTGGCCGTCGGCGCCGGGCTCGACCTCGCGCTGAAGCCAGGGACGGCCTACGGAGAGATCTGCGAGTGCGGGAACGCCGGCTGTGGATGCGGCAGCACCTGCTGCTCGGGCTTCAGCGAGTTCTGTTGCGCCGTGACCGGCTACAACTACTGCCCGACCAACACGGTCATGGGCGGCTGGTGGATGGCGGACAATTCGAGTTACTGCGGCGGCCCGCGCTACTACATGGACTGCAACGCCACCTGTTCGTGCGACAGCGGGTGCGGTGACGGGTATCCCTTCTGCGGGACCGAGTGTGACGGGACGAACTGCGGTTGCGGGGCCAACGGATGTGACTCGTACCTCACCGGATGCCTGCAGTTCCGGTACGGGCAATGCAACCAGAACGTGGCGTGCATGGGACGCATCGTCTGCCGCGTCGTGGCCTGCGTACCACCTTGGACGGTTGACCCGACGTGCACCACCGCGGTCGCCTTCGACAACGCGACGGCCGAGCAGAACGAGCCCTGTTGGACCCCGGCGCCGCCCACACCGCCGTGTACGTCGCCTGCCACCAACTGCCAGGTGGTCGGTATGGCACCGAGCGCCAACGGCCAGGGCTACGCCGTGCTCACTTCGTTCGGTCGGCTCTTCGCCTACGGGAACTTCCCGTCGGAAGGCGACGCCTCGGAGCTGGCGCTGGACGCGTCGATCGTGGGTGTGGTGCTGTGCCCGGGCGGCGGATACTGGTTGGCGGCGGCGGACGGTGGGCTCTTCGCCTACGGGACGGCCCCGTTCGAGGGGTCGATGGGGGGGACACCGCTCAACGCGCCAGTGGTCGCGATGGCCGCCACGCCCTCGGGCAAGGGGTATTGGATGGCCGCGGCGGACGGCGGCATCTTCGCCTTCGGTGACGCCCCGTTCCTCGAGTCCATGGGCGGCCGCCATCTGAACGCTCCCGTGGTGGGCTTGGCCGCCACACCGTCGGGACAGGGCTATTGGCTGGTCGCCCACGACGGGGGAATCTTCGCGTTCGGGGACGCGCCGTATCTCGGCTCCATGGGGGGTCAGCAGCTCAACGCGCCGGTGGTGGCGATGGCTGCCACGCCATCGGGCAAGGGGTACTGGCTGGTCGCCGCGGACGGCGGCATCTTCGCCTTCGGCGACGCCGTGTTCGACGGCTCGACCGGCGCCATCCACCTCGACATGCCCGTCGTCGGCATGGCGGGCTTCGGCGACGACGCCGGGTACTGGCTCGTCGCCCGCGACGGGGGCATCTTCGCCTTCGGGACTGCCCCGTTCCTCGGGACGCCGGCATGACCACCTTCGTGGAGGGAGAACACCCATGACCGAGACCGAGGTCCTCGCCATCGCCGCGGCGACGGTGGCCGTGGTCGCTGCCGCCCGCTCAACCTGGTCGCCCTGCGGCCTCTCCATGCTCTCGACCATCACGCCGCTGGCCGAGCGCGGCCGTGGCCACCGTTGGGGAGCCACGGCGTCCTGGTTCGTGCTGGGCAGCGTGGTGGGCGGGGCCACTCTCGGATTGTGCGTGGCGGGCCTGGCCGCCGGCACCGGGCGACTCGGACTCCCGGCCACCACGTCGGCCGTGGTCGCCGGCGGGGCCGCCCTCATCGCGGCCGCCTCCGACGCCGGGCTCGGCCGCTTCCGCCTTCCCATCCACGGCCGCCAGGTCAACGAGCGCTGGCTCGATCGCTTCCGCCCCTGGGTCTACGGCTCGGGATTCGGCTGGCAGATCGGCACGGGCGTCACGACGTACATCAAGACGTCGGCCGTGTACCTGATGGTGGTCCTGTGCGCGCTGACCGGCCGGCCCTGGGCCGCCCTCGCCGTGTGCACGGGGTTCGGCCTCGTCCGCGGCCTCGCCGTCTTCCTGGCCCACGGCATCACCAGCCCGGGCGCCCTGGCCGACTTCCACCGCCGCTTCATGGACCGCGGCCCCCTGGCGCTCGCCGTGGTCGTAGCCGTCGAAGTCCTGGTCGGCTCCCTCGCCGCGGGGGCGGCGCTGTCGGCCTGGGCCGCCCTCGCCGTCGTCACCATCGCCGCCGTGCTCGCCGTCACCCGCCTGGTCCGACGGGCCGGCGTCGCCGCTACACGTTCCGGTGGTTCTCGAAGCGCGCGTACTGCTTGAGGAACAGCAGGTTCGCCTTCCCCGTCGGCCCGTTACGGTGCTTGGCCACCTCGACCAGCGCGTCGTCAGCCCGGTCGATCGGCACCTCGTCGTTGTACTCCGACTCGCGGTAGATGAACATGACGACGTCGGCGTCCTGTTCGAGCGACCCCGACTCACGCAGGTCCGACAGCTGGGGCGTCTTGTCGGTGCGTGACTCCAGGTTCCGGGACAGCTGCGACAGCGCCATCACGGGTACTTCGAGCTCGCGAGCGAGGATCTTGAGCTGGCGGCTGATATCGGCCACCTCGGTCTGGCGGTTCTCGAAGCGCCCCCGCCCCGTCATCAGCTGCAGGTAGTCGATCACCACGAGCCCCAGGTCGCCCTCGGCCTTCTTCAGCCGTCGGGCCCGGGCCCGGATGTCCATGACCGTCACGCTCGGGTTGTCGTCGATGAAGATCGGCGCCTGCGACAGCCGCGTCACGGCGGTGCCGATTTTCGCCCAGTCCTGGGTGCGGATGCGTCCGTTCTGCAGGCTTTGGCCGTTCACCTCCGCCTCCGACGCCAGCAGCCGCTGGGTCAGCTCCAGGTGGCCCATCTCCAAGGAGAACAGCAGCGCCGGCCGCTGGACGGCCATCCCGACGTGCGCCAGCACGCCCAGGGCGAAGCTCGTCTTGCCCATCCCGGGACGGGCGCCGACGATGTTCAGCGACGACGGCTGCAGGCCTAGCAAAATCCGGTCCAGCTCGTGGTAGCCCGTCGCCACACCGGTGATCTCCGACCCGCGCTGCCCCAGCTCCTCGATGCGGTCGAGCCCCTTCATCAGGAGGTCCTGCAGCGGGTGCATGGAGTCGGCCCCGCGTCGCTCGGCCACGTTGAAGACGAGCTGCTCGGCGTCGTCCACCGCGGTCTTGACGTCCTCGGGCACCGAGTAGCCGATGTCGGCGATTTCGCCGGCCACGCCGATGAGCTTGCGCAGCAGCGAGTGCTCCTCGACGATTTGGGCGTAGTGCCGGGCGTTGGCGATCGACGGCGTGCTGGCCTGCAGCGAGATGAAGATCGACGGGTCCCCCACCTGCTCCATCAGCCCCGAGCGCTTCAGCTCATCGGTGACCGTGACGGCGTCGATGGGCTCACCCCGCTCCATGAGAATCCGGATGGCCACGAAGATGTGCCCATGCGCCGGCTTGTAGAAGTCGCCCCCCGCGCACGTCTCGATCCCGATGGAGGCGGCGTCGTTCGACAGCAGCATGGCGCCCAGCAGCGACTGCTCCGCCTCGAGGTCGTGCGGCGGCACCCGCGCGCCCGGCGAGGGCGGGCGGAGGAGCCGCTCGGAGCGGGCGGGTGTCTTCGAAGGCGTGGACCACGGCTCCCCTACTCTGACGGCCCCGAGTCTGGGGACATAAGGACGAACTTGCTGTGGGTAACGGTCGTCCGCTTGTGGGTAACGGTGGGTGTAAGCACGCTGGGCCGTGTGGATAAGCCGTGTACGGACGACCACCGCTCCATCATGAACACGCGGCTGTCTACAACGCGTCCGGGTCGCCGGCCGCGCCGGCTCCCGCCCGGCCTTCAGCCGGCGGCCTTGACCTCCACCGTCACGATCGTCACGACGTCACGGAAGAGCTCGACCGTCACCTCGAACGAGCCCGTCTCCTTTATGTGCTCGGGCAGGACGACGTGCCGGCGGTCCACCTCGATTCCCTTGGCCGCCTTGATCGCCTCGACCACGTCGGCCGGCCCGATGGAGCCGAAGAGCCGCCCCCCGCCGGCCGCCCGGGCCGATATCGGGATCACCGCGCCGGCCAGCAGGGTGGCTTGTGCCTCGGCCGCGACCCGGTCCTGTGCCTCGCGCAGGTCGCGGCGACGCCGCATCTGCTCCGCCTGGCCCTCGACACCGTCGTTCGCCACGATGGCCCGGCCCTCGGGCAGCAGGAAGTTGCGGGCGAACCCGCCCGCCACTTTCACGATGTCACCGCGGCGGCCCACGCCGGCGACGTCGTCTCGCAGGAGCACCTTCATGCGTCCACACCCGCATCGTCCACCACCGCGGCCGCAGCCTCGGCCTCGTCCACCAGCGCCTCGACCTCGGCCGGCACCTCCGCCGGGGCCGGGGTCGGGGTCGGCACCGTGTCTTCTTCGGGCCGGCTCCGCCGGGGCGGGAGCCCGTCGCCCGGCACCGAGTCCAGCGTCCGGTCGCCGCGGTCACCGCGATCGCGGCGCCCTCCGGGCCGCTCCGTCACCGTCCGCTGCGTATAGGGCAGCAGCACCAGCTCACGGGCCGTCTTGATCGCCATGGCCAGCGCCCGCTGGTGCTGGGCGCAGTTGCCCGTCACCCGGCGCGAGCGGATTTTGCCGCGGTCGCTCATGTACTTGCGCAGCAGGGGTACGTCCTTGTAGTCGACCCACTCGACCTTGTCGCGGCACAGCGCGCACGGCTTCTTCTTGACCCGCCGGCCGAGGTCCTTGGGGGCCCGGCGTGCCGCCGTCCCACCGCGTTGGTTGTTACGTGCCATCAGAAGGGCTCCTCGTCGAATCCGTATCCACCGCCACCACTACCGCCACCATCGGCGGGCGCCGGCTGCGGCGCCGGCTGCCGGCCACCACCACCACCGCCGCTGCTGCCACTGCCAGCCGCTACCGCTACCGCTACCGCCGCCACGGGAGTACTCCCCGGGCCCGCGTCGCTCGTTCTTGGTGACCTGCGCCGTGGCCCACCGCAGGGAAGGGCCGATCTCGTCCGCGATCACCTCGACCTTGGACCGCTTGTCGCCGTCCTGGGTCTCCCAGCTGCGCTGCTCCAGCCGGCCGTTCACGATCACCCGGGCACCCCGGGTCAACGTCTCGCTCACGTTCTCGGCCATCTCGCGCCAGCACACCACGTCGAAGAACGACGTGGCCTCCTCCCACTCCTGGGTCTGGCGGTTCTGCCAGCGCCGGTTCACCGCCAGCCCGAAGCTGACGTTGGCCTGGCCGGTGTTGGTGAAGCGCAGCTCGGGGTCCCGGGTGATGTTCCCCACCAAGGTCACGCTGTTGTCTGGCATCTCAGCTCATGCTCCTCGTCCTCGTCCTCGTCCTCTGTTCAGCTCGCCGCCGGCGCGGCCGCGACGGCGCCATCGGGCATGCGTACCACCTTGTGCCGCACGACCTCGTCGGCCAGGCCGAGCATGCGGTCGAGGGCGGCCACCGTCTCGGGCTCACCGGTGAACTCGACCACGACGTAGTACCCCTCGCGCTTGTGGTTCACCTCGTAGGCGAAGGTGCGCTTCCCCCAACGGTCGATGGCACCGGGGTTGCCCCCGTTGCTGCGGATCACCTCGAGCGCGTGGTCGAGCACGCCCTGGATCACGCTTGGCTCCGTGGTGGCCTCGAAGATGGCCATGACTTCGTAAGGCCGCATATGCGGCATACCTCCCTCCGGACCGGCACGGGGTGCCGGGCTCCTGGCGGTCAGGAGCAGGGTCGACTGGAACGAGCCATGCTAGCCGTCCTCAGGAGAGGGCATCGCCCAGGCCGGCCGGGGCGTGATAGCTCTCGGCGTCGCTCGGGAAGGTCCCGTTCCGGACGTCGGCGGCGAACGCCGCGATCGCCTCGGTGGCGATGCGCCCGACATCGGCGTACTGGCGCACGAACTTGGGCGGCTTGCGTCGGCCCAACCCCAGCAGGTCGTGAAAGACCAGGACCTGGCCGTCGCAGGCCGGCCCCGCCCCGATGCCGATGGTCGGCACGTCGATGGCCTCGGTGACCGCCGCCCCCACCACGTCGGGAACCCCTTCGATCACGAAGCCGAAGCAGCCGGCCGCGCTGAGGGCCTTCGCCGCGTCCAGCAGCGCCGACGCGGCGTCCGCCGACTTGCCCTGCACCCGGAAGCCCCCCATGGCGAGCACGGACTGGGGCGTCAGCCCCAGGTGGCCCATGACGGGGATTTCTGCCCGGATGATGGCCTCGATCACGGGCAGCCGGGCCCGCCCGCCCTCGAGCTTCACCGCCTGGGCGCCGGCCCGGATCAGGACGGCGGCGTTGCGCACCGCCTCCTCCACCGAGACGTGGTAGCTCATCCACGGCATGTCGCCCAGGATCATGCTGTGCGGCTTGCCCCGGGCCACCGCCGCCGTGTGGTGGGCCATGACCTCGATGTCGACCGACAGGGTGTCCTCGTAGCCGAGCACCGTGTTGGCCACCGAGTCCCCGACCAGAATGATGTCCGCCCCGGCCTCGGAGACGATGCGCCCCCCCGGCTCGTCGTAGGCGGTGACCATCACGATGGGCACCGCACCGTCGCGCACCTTGCGGGCCCGCAGCGAGGGCACGGTAACCGGCGCCTCGCCTGCCGGAGGCACCGCGTAGCTCATCGCTTGGCCGGCGGCGCCGAGGTCTTCTTCTGGGCCGCCCGCCGTGCCCGCCCACCACCGGCCGGGTATTTGCGCATCAGGTGGTGCCAGGCGCACGCGGGGCAGACCTCGACCTCGTAACACAACACGGGTTCGGGCCGCCGGCACAGTGTCTTGAGCTCGGCCGCCGTGCCCGGGCAGCGCCCGCCGGGGGGCAACTTGGCCCCGAACACGAACGTCACCGTGACCAGGCGCCCGTCGTCGCAGATGGGGCAGACCTCTTTGGTGGGCCGTCCCACGTTGCGGGCCGCCCGCAGGAGCTCGGGGTGGGCGTCGCACACGTCGATCTTCTGGACCCGGCCCCGCTCGACCTCCCGCACCAGGCCATTGCGCACGATCCGGTACTCCACCTGAGCCGTGACGTCAGGGCTCACGGCCCGGGAGGACGACCTCGGCTCCGAGGTGACTGACACGGGGACAGGCTACCCCTCGTGCCCAGAAATGGGTCGCAACGCGGGGCCAAATTTCCCGAGTTTCCGGTGACGACTCCGTGACGCCTTTTTGAACTGCGCTATATCGAACCGATATAATGATCCGTCATGTTGGACATGGCCATTCTGGGCCTCCTCGAAGAGCGTGACCTGCACGGGTACGAAATCCGCCGCCAGCTGCGGGACCACCTCGGGCTATTGGCCAACGTCTCCTTCGGCTCCATCTACCCCGCCCTGACCAGGCTGGAGAAGGGCGGGGCGGTCGTCGCCACCGACGGCTCGAGCCCAGAGACGGGTGCCGGAGCCGGCCCCGGAGCCGTCGCACCGCCCACGGGTTCCCTGAGCGGGGAGCTGAACGTCCTGCGCTCCCGGCGGCACTCCCCCACCCGGGCCCGTCGGGGCAAGAAGGTGTACCGGATCACCGACGCCGGACGCCAGCTCTTCACCGAGCTCCTCGCCGGCGGGACCGCGTCCGACGATGCCCGCAGCTTCGACCTGCGCCTGGCCTTCGCCCGCCACCTGGCGCCCCAGGCCCGTCTGGCCCTGCTCGAGCGCCGGCGCGCCCATTTGGTGCAACGCCTGGGCGAGTCCGAGTCCAACAGCCGCCCGGACCACCTCGACGTCTACGCCCGCTCCGTCATAGAGCACACCGCCGACGGGGTCGCCCGAGACATCAGCTGGCTGGACACCCTGATCGCGTCCGAACGCGCCGCCCTCGCCACGGCTGGAACCGAATCGGCCCCCTGAACCAAGCCTCGCACCCCCCTACACAAGGAGACACCCACATGCCCAACCCCATCCGCCTCGCCATCGCCGGCGTCGGCAACTGCGCCAGTTCTCTCGTCCAGGGGATCAACTACTACCGCGACGCCGAGCCCGATGACGTGGTCCCCGGGCTCATGCACGTCGAGCTGGGCGGGTACCACGTGCGCGACCTCGTGCCGGTGGCCGCCTTCGACGTCGACCAGGCCAAGGTGGGCACCGACCTGGGCAAGGCCATCCACGCCGGGCTCAACAACACCGTCCGCTTCGCCGAGGTGGGCGAGCTGGGCGTGACCGTGCAGCGCGGGCCGACCTTCGACGGCCTCGGCAAGTACTACCGCGAGGTCCTCGAGGAGTCCCCGGCCGCGCCGGTCGACGTGGCCCGGGCCCTGCGCGAGGCGCGGGCCGACGTGCTCGTCTCCTACCTGCCGGTCGGCTCCGAGCAGGCCCAGCGCCACTACGCCCAGGCCTGCCTCGATGCCGGCGTGGCCTTCGTGAATGCCATCCCCGTCTTCATCGCCTCGGACCCGGAGTGGGCGCGCCGCTTCCGCGACGCCGGCGTGCCCATCGTCGGTGACGACATCAAGAGCCAGGTGGGCTCCACCATCGTCCACCGCATCCTGACCCGGCTCTTCGAAGACCGCGGCCTGGCGCTGGACCACACCTACCAGCTCAACTTCGGCGGGAACATGGACTTCAAGAACATGCTCGAGCGCGACCGGCTCGAGTCCAAGAAGATCTCCAAGACCCAGGCGGTCACCAGCCAGATAGAGGACAACGTGCTCGACGCCGACGACGTGCATGTCGGGCCGTCCGATCACGTTCCGTGGCTGAAGGATCGCAAGTGGGCCTACATCCGGATGGAGGGCCGCAACTTCGGCGACGTGCCGCTCAACCTCGAACTCAAGCTCGAGGTGTGGGACTCACCGAACTCGGCCGGCGTCATCATCGACGCCGTGCGCTGCGCCAAGCTGGCGCTCGACCGCGGCATCGGGGGCCCGCTCGTCGGCCCTTCGGCTTATTTCATGAAGTCCCCGCCGGTGCAGTACCACGACGACGTGGCGCACACGCTGGTGGAGTCCTTCGCGGCCGGCGAAGGTGATCCCGAGGTCTGGCCCGCCGACTGACGGGGAGGGCAGGTGGCTCAGACGAGGATGCGCTCGTCGGGTGCCCGCACGCCGACGACGGCCAGGGTGCGGCCCATGCCGAGGAAGCAGCCGCAGCAGATGGTGAGGTCGGCCAGCTCGCCCTCCGAGAAGGCGCCGTGCAGCCGCGCCCAGAACGCGTCGTCCGCCGACATGGCCAGGTGGTCGAGGGCAAAACGCTCGGCGAATTCCGCCGCCAGCCGCTCACGGTCGCTCAACCCGTCGGCCGAGCGCCAGTCACCGGCCTCGGCGTAGAACGGCTCGCCGGCGCCGACCGCCTCCCCGTCCCGGGCCCTGGTGTCGCGGCACACCGCACAGTCGTTGATCAGTGCGATCGTCCATCGAGCCGCCTCGCGCTCGCGCACCGACAGCTGGGAGTTGCCGTAGACCGCCGCCGACAGCTTGCCCATCCCGGCCGCCATCTCCGGGCGCAACAACGCCCAGTCGATGTGCTCGCCCATCCCCGACTCCGGCGCATTGATCCTCGTCATGACCGACGAGGCTAGCCCTGCGACCTGGGGTCAGGTCCGCCCGCCGCCCACCAGGCCCGTAGCCGGCGTGCTGCCTCTTCCTCACCCAGCGGCCCCTCGTCGAGTCGCAGCTCCATGAGGAACGCCAAGGCCCGGCCCACCTCGGGGCCCGGACCGATGCCGAGCAGCTCCATCACCTCGTTGCCCGTCAGGTCTGGCCGCAGGGCATCGAGCTCCTCCTGGGCCCGCAGTTCCACTATGCGCGCCTCGAGCTCGTCCATCCGTCGGCCCAGCGCCCGGGCCTTCGAGGCGTTGCGCGTGGTGCAGTCGCACCGAGTCAGCTCGTTGAGCATGTCGAGGAGAGGCCCCGCGTCGCGCACGTAACGGCGCACCGCCCTGTCCGTCCACCCCAGACGGTAGGTGTGGAAGCGCAGGTGCAGCTCGACCAGGCGCACCACCGTGTCGGTGTCGGCCGCCGGGTATCGCAGCGCCTCCATGCGCACCCTCGTCATACGCGCGCCGACCACCTCGTGGTGGTGGAAGCTCACGCCACCGTCGGTGATGGCGCGCGTCTTCGGCTTGCCGACATCGTGGAACAGCGCGGCCAACCGCAACAGCCGGATCTTCGACGTCTTGTCGACGACGGCCAGGGTGTGCGCCAACACGTCCTTGTGGCGATGGATCGGGTCCTGCTCGAGCGCCAGCCCGGGCAGCTCGGGCAGGAACTGGTCCGCCAGGCCGGTGCGCACGACGAACCACAAGGCGGCGGACGGCACGTCGAGCATCATCATTTTGTCCAGCTCGTCCCTGATGCGCTCCGCCGAGACGATGGACAGCCGGCCGGCCAGCCGCACCACGGCGTCCACCAACGCCGGGTCGGGCTCGAGGGAGAACCGGGCGGCGAACCGGGCGGCTCTCAGCATGCGCAGGGGGTCGTCGCCGAACGACACCTCCGGGTCGAGCGGCGTGCGCAGCCGGCCGGCCGCCAGGTCGCCCAGCCCGTCGAAGGGGTCGATCAGCTCCATGTCGGGCAGGCGCAGGGCCAGCGCGTTGACGGTGAAGTCGCGCCGGGACAGGTCGACCGTGATGTCGTCGCCGAAGGTGACCTCGGGCTTGCGCGACTCGGGGACGTAGACCTCAGCCCTATGGGTGGTGATCTCATAGACGAGCTCGCCCCGGCGGGCGCCGATGGTGCCGAAACGCTTGCCCTGCGTCCACACGTCGTCGGCCCAGCCCGTGACGAGCCGCTCGATCTCGTCCGGCCGGGCGTCCGTGGTCAGGTCGAAATCGCCCGTAGGACGGCCGCCCGACGCATCGGGGAAGAGCGCGTCCCGCACCGAGCCCCCCACCAAGTACAGCGCCCTGCCTGCGGCCGCGAAGCGGCGCGCCAGATCCTCGGTCGCTTCGACGTAGGGCAGAAACCGCTCAGGCACCGACGTGGACTGCACCCGCCCACGGTAGTGCGCCCTCTAGCCTCTCCCTGTGCCGACGCGCTGGGCCAGGACCGCCCTCTGTTCGCTCGCCGTGGCCACCACGCTCCTCCTGACCTCGGGTTTCCCTGTCGGCGGAGCCGGGGCCACGGTGGCCGGCGCGCCCGCGTCCATGCCGCTCACCCTGATCTCCCAGACCCCGTTCGTCACGCCCGCCGCGCCCTGGTTCAACATCTCCCTCGGCACCGCGGCGGCGGAAAGCGGGCTCGATGTCAGCCTGACCTTCTACGGCCGGCTGGACAACAGCTCGCAGCTGCAGCAGGCCATTTCGGCCACGCCGAGCACCGGCGTGCTGTTGCGGGTGCCCGACGTCGCCGTCTCGACGGTCACGACCACCGGCATCCCGACCGCCGACGTCTGCGTGACCGTCCTACCCGATGCGAACGCCACGGCACCGTCGTCCGGTACCGGGTCCTGTCCGACCGGCAGCAGCACCCTCACCCTCGGCTGCACGCCGCTGACCGGCATCTGCGGCGACGTCTACCCCGTCTCGGTCACGCTCGAGCGTCCGGGCGCGTCCTCACCCGTGGCACGTTTCACCACCTTCCTCACCTACGAGGAGCCGTCGGCGGTGGGCCCGGGCGGCGCCCTGCGCGTCGGGGTCGTCGTACCGGTCGGCTCCGGCGGCGCCACGGCGCTGGCCGGCGCGCTCGAAGACCACCGCGACGTGGCCACCTCGGTCGCCGTGAGCCCGGTCGCCGTCGAAGAGATAGAGCAGCAGCACGGGCGCGACGGGCTGCGCGCCCTGGCCGACCTGGCCACGCTCGACAACGCAGAGTTCCTCGACGAGCCCTATGTGCCCGTCAACGTGGCCGCTCTGTCCGAGGCGCGTCTCTCCGGCGAAATCGGCCAGCAGCTCGGCCGCGGGGATCAGTTGCTGCACGGCGCCGGGCTCAAGCCGAGCGGCGGGTCCTGGGTCGACACCACGTCCTCCTTCGCCCAGGGTGACGGGGACAACCTGGCCGAAGGCGTCGAAGTGGCGGGCTCGTCGGAGCTCGTGCTCAGCGACAGCGACCTGACCGCGGCCGGCGTCAGCAACCTGACCTTCGCCCAGCCCTTCACGCTCGACCTGGGTCACGACGTCAATCTGCCCGCCGCCGCCTCGAACAGCACCCTCAGCACCGGCTTCACCGCCGACCCCGGCGATCCCGTCCTCGGCGCCGAGCAACTGCTGGCCGGCCTGTCCTTCGTCCACTACGAGGACCCCTACCTGACCGATGCCCGGGGCGTCATAGTGGCGCCGCCCGCCGGCTGGCGTCCGTCGGCTCCCTTCATCGAGACGCTGCTCGCCGGCCTGACCGACAACTCCGCCCTCGACGCCGGTGACGCTGGCGCAGTACTTCGCGCAGGTGCCGGCCGGCGGCAACCGCGAGCCCGCCGTGCGGCACCTCCAGTCGGGCCCGGCGGGCCGCAAGGTCTCGAGCACCGCGGCCGACAAGATCGCGGTGGCCCGCCAACAGCTGAGCTCGTTCGCCGATGCCATCCGCGGACACCCACCCGAGGTGGCTCGCCTGGGGGACCAACTGCTCGAGACCGAGTCCGGTGCGTTGAGCGGCGGGAGACGTGCCGCCGCCCTGGCCGCGTACGACCGCAACTTCTCCAGCCAGACCAACTTGATCTCCTTCGCCACCGAGCGCACCGTGACCTTCACCTCGCGCCGGGCCGCCATTCCGGTCACCGTGCTGTCGAGTAGCCCCTACCCCGTCTCCGTCGTGGTGACGCTGACCAGCGACAAGTTCACCTTTCCCAACGGCAACTCGCGCCAGCTCCTGCTCGACCGGCCCACCACTTCGGTCCGGGTCACGGCGCAAGCCCGTGGCTCGGGCGACCGGCTCCCCATCGACGTCACGCTGCGCACAGCGGATGGGCAACTCGTCCTGGCCCGCACCGTCCTGACCGTCCACTCGACCGCCATCTCGTTCGTCGGCATCGCCCTGACGGTCCTCGCCGGGGCGGTGTTCCTCCTCTGGTGGGTGCGCACGTGGCGGCGCTCGCGTCGCCAGCGGCTCCGGGCGGCCGCCGACACCCCGAACTGAGCCGGGCGTGCCCACCCCCCGTCGCGCCCGCACCATGCCGCTGCGCACGGCCGCCGTCTACGTCTCCATCGGGACGGGCGTCTCGCGCGTCACCGGCCTGCTGCGCATCGTCGTGCTGGCCTGGGCCCTGGGGCAACACTTCCTGGCCGACTCGTACAACCTGGCCAACGTCACACCCAACATGCTCTACGACGTCGTCCTGGGCGGCATTTTGTCGGCCACCTTCATTCCCGTCTTCGTCGAGCGACTGGCCAACAAGTCCGAATCCGAGGCGTTCGAGTCGATCTCAGCCGTCGTCACGGTGTCGGTCGTCGTCCTGCTGGTCGCCTCGGTGGCCGCGTTCATCGCCGCGCCCTACCTCATCACGGCGCTGACCGCCTTGGACGCCCACGGCCACCCGGGCCAGATCCCGCGCGTCCTGCTCGAGCGGCGTGTCGCCACCACCTTCTTGCGCTGGTTCGTGATCCAGATCGCCGCCTACGGTTTCTTCGCCCTGGCCGCCGCCCTCCTCAACACGCGCCGGCGCTTCGTCGCCGTGGCCTGGGCGCCCATCGTCAACAACCTCGTGTGCATCGCCGTCCTGATCTGGTTCGGCCTCTGGGCCGGGCACGGGGCCAGCCTGGCCGGCGTGGAGGCGCACCACAGCCAGCTCGTCCTGCTCGGCCTCGGCACCTCGCTCGGTGTCGTGCTGCAGGGGGTGGCCCTGCTGCCCAGCCTCAGCCGGGCCGATCTGGGGCTGCTGCGCTGGCGCTGGAACCCACGCGACGACGCGCTGCCGCGCCGTGGCCCGCCTGGGCGGCTGGACCTTCGGCTTCGTCGTGGCCAACCAGGTCGCGTTGTTCATCGTGACCTTGCTGGCGGGCAGCGTCTCGGGGAGCGATCCGGTCTCGTCGTACACCTACGCGTACGCCTTCTTGCAGCTCCCCTACGGCATCGTGGCGGTCACGATCATGTCGGTGGTGACGCCCGACCTGGCCGAGCGCTGGTCGACCGGCCAGATCCCCGCCTTCCTCCACCGCATGACGACGGGCCTGCGCGCCGTGCTCGCGCTGATCCTCCCGGCCGCCGTGGGCATGCTCCTGCTGGCCAAGCCCGCCGTCGCGCTCCTGCTGGGCAACGGCCACAGCACCCCGGCACAGACCGCCACCACCGGCGCCGCCCTGGCCATGTTCTCCCTCGGGCTCCCGGGCTTCTGCACCTACCTCTACCTCGTGCGCGTGCTGCAGTCCATGCAACGCACCAGGGTCGCCTTCTATCTCTACCTGCTCGAGAACGGGCTCAACGTCGCCCTCGCCCTGGCGCTGGTGCACCCCCTGGGCGTGCGCGGCCTCGCGCTCTCCCTGTCGATCGCCTACACCGTCGCCGCCGTCTGCGCCCTGGCCACCTTCCGCCAGTGGTTCGGGCGGTTGGCCGACCGCGAGACCTGGGCCCCGCTGGGCCGGGTGGCCATCGCCACCGTCCCCATGGGCGTCGTCGTCCTGGTCGTCTCGAACCTGTCGGGGTCGACGACCTTGGCCGGCCTGAGCGTGCGGGTCGTCGGCGCCGTGCTGGCCGGCGGCGTCACCTTCGGGGCCGTCGTGGTCTGGTTGGGCCAGCGCCACGACGCTCGACGGGGGCCGCGCCCCAGCCCCTAGGCGCTCCCGGCGGCTGACGGACCCGCTCGGTGGTAGGCCCGCCGCCCCGTCACCGTGGCAGACTCCCTGCATGACCGGCGTCCACCTCGTCACCGACAGCGCCTGCGACCTCACCGACCAGCTCGTCAAAGAGCACCACATCGGCGTGGTGCCCCTCACCATCCGCTTCGGCGAAGATGAGTTCGAGGACCGCCGCCAGCTCACTCCGGCCGAGTTCTGGGAGCGTTGCCGTGGCACCAAGGCGCTGCCCGAGACGGCGGCGCCCTCCCCCGGCAAGTTCCAGGCCGCCTACCAGCAGGCGGCCGACGAAGGGGCCGACGCCGTCCTCTGCCTGACCATCTCCTCCAAGGTGTCGGCCACCTACGCCTCGGCCATCACCGCCGCCGACACGTTCGGCGCCGTTCCGGTGCGCGTCGTCGACACCTTCTCGCTCACCCTGGGCCAGGGCCTGCTCGTGCTGGCCGCGGCCGAGGAGGCGGCCGCCGGCGCCGGCATGGACGAGCTCGTGGCCAGCACGGAGAGCCGCATCCCACGTACCCGCATCTACGGCGTCCTCGGGGGCCTCGAGCACCTCCAGAAGGGCGGCCGCATCGGCGGGGCCCAGGCCCTGCTGGGCTCCATCCTCAACATAAAGCCGGTGATCCAGCTCAAGGACGGCGAGGTGGCCGAGGAGTCCAAGCAGCGCACCCGGGCCCGGGCCCTGGCCTACCTGCGCGACAAGGTGACGGCCGACGCCCCGCTCGAGTGGCTGGCCGTGGCCGACGGTGCCTGCGACGACTTCCCCGCCGTGCTGGCCGGCCTGGAGGGCATCGCCACCGAGCACCCTCTCGTCGCGGCCGACCTCGGCCCGGTCGTGGGCACGCACGCCGGTCCTAACACCGTCGGCGCCTGCTACATCATCCCAGCCCAGGCTGGTAGCACCGCCTCCGGCGGGTAGTCTCGACCCGTGGCTGAGAACGATCTTTCCGACGCCCTGTCCTCGCGGGCGCTCGAGACCATCGACACGGTGGTGGCGACGGTCAACGACAAGGCGGTGCGCCCCGCCGTCGTCGCCGCCCGCAGCGTGGTGTTCGGCATCATCATCGGCGTCGTGGCCGTCACCGTCCTGATGCTGTTCTGCGTCATGTTCATCCGCATCACCACCATCGCCGGCCACCGCATTTGGGCCTCCTACCTCGTGCTCGGCCTGATCTTCTGCATTGTGGGCGCCATCCTCTACTCGCGCCGTGGCCTTCCCCCGGATGCCTGACGCCGACCCCGAGCGGCGCAAGGTCGTCATCGTCGGCAGCGGCCCCGCCGGCCTGACCGCCGCCCTGTACTCGGCGCGGGCCCAGCTGGAGCCGCTCGTGATCGAGGGCGAACCGTCGTCGACCAGCGACCAACCGGGCGGCCAGCTCATGTTGACGACCGACGTGGAGAACTATCCCGGCTTCGTCGACGGGATCATGGGACCCGAGCTCATGGGCATCATGCGGTCCCAGGCGCTCCGCTTCGACGCCGAGCTGCGCACGGCCAAGGTCAGCCGACTCGATCTCAGCCCCTGGCCCTTCGAGGTCTGGGTGGGCGACCCCGAGGCGGACCGACCCACCGTGCGCGCCGACACGCTGATCATCGCCACCGGGGCCCGCTCGCTCATGCTCGGCTGCCCCAACGAGCGCCGCCTGCTCGGCTACGGCGTCTCCACCTGCGCCACCTGCGACGGCTTCTTCTTCCGGGGCCAGCACATCGCGGTGGCCGGGGGTGGCGACTCCGCCCTGGAGGAGGCCATTTTCCTCACCCGCTTCGCCGACAAGGTCACGGTCATCCACCGCCGCGACCAGCTCCGCGCCTCGAAGATCATGCAGGAGCGGGCCTTCGCCAACCCGAAGATCGAGTTCCACTGGAACAGCGTGGTCACCGACATCCTCGGTGACACCAAGGTGGCCGGTCTTGCGCTGGCGGACACCGTCACCGGCGAAGCGTCCCAACTCGACGTGACCGGCCTCTTCGTGGCCATCGGCCACGAACCCAACAGCTCGCTCCTCAAGGGCCAGGTCGAGCTGGCGGACAACGGCTACGTGCGCACCTTCGACGGCACCACCCGCACCAGTGTCGAAGGCGTCTTCGCCTGCGGCGACGTGCAGGACGACTACTACCGCCAGGCCGTCACCTCGGCCGGGTCGGGTTGCATGGCCGCCATCGACGCCGAGCGCTGGCTCGAAATGAAGGGCGAGTAGCGGGCGGGAACAGAACCGTCCACCCCTGCGTTACACCCGCTGACAAGGAGATGCCATGAGCGAGAAGATCGAGACCCTCACCGACGCTACCTTTGACGAGCATGTCAAGAGTTCGGACGTCCCCGTGCTGGTGGACTTCTGGGCGGAATGGTGCGGCCCGTGCAAGATGATCTCCCCGGTCCTGGAGGAGATCGCCGAGGAGCAGGCGGGCAAGATCAAGATCGTCAAGCTCAACATCGACGACAACCTGGACGTGACCCGTCGCTTCGACGTGATGAGCATTCCGACGTTGATCCTGTTCAAGGACGGCGAGCCCCAGGTCCGCCTGATCGGGGCCAAGCCGAAGGGCGCCCTGCTCGAGGAGATCTCGGCCTACCTGTAGGCCTGCCCCTGAGCTTCGGCGACCGCGGCCCGGCGGTCTCTGACGTCCAACACCGCCTGAGCGCCGTGCTCCCGGGCGCGCCCGTCGACGCCGACGGCGCCTTCGGTCCGGCCACCCGCGCCGCCGTCCAGGCCTTCCAGCGCCTGCGGGGCCTCCGCGTCGACGGGGTGTGCGGTCCCCAGACCTGGAACACCCTGGTGGAGGCCGGTTTCCGGCTGGGCGACCGCTTCGTCTACCGCCGGACCCCGATGCTGCGGGGTGACGACGTGGCGGAGCTGCAGCAGCGTCTGTGCACCCTGGGGTTCGACACCGGGCGCGTCGACGGCATCTTCGGCGACGACACCGCCCGCGCCCTCGGCGAGTTCCAGCGCAACGCCGGCCTGCCCGTCGACGGCATCGTGGGCGGGGCCACCCTGCGTGAGCTGCTGCGCCTCGAGAGCCGCCACCACGACCCCGAGCTGGTCTCGTCGGTGCGGGCCCGGGCCGCCCTGCGCAGCGCCCCGCCCACCCTGCTCGGGCGCCACGTGGCCGTGGGCGAGAGCGGTGGTCTGGGCAGCGTGACCGGGGCGCTGCGGCGCCGGCTCACGCTGAGCGGAATCCGGGTCACCGAACTGCACCACCCCGACGACGCCGTGCAGGCCCGCGAGGCCAACGAGCTCGGCGTCGACGTCTTCGTCGGCTTGAGGTTGAACCCCTCGGCCTCCACCTGCCGGACCGCGTTCTGGTCCGGCACCCACGACGAATCACCAGGTGGGAGGCGCCTGGCCGAGCTGGTCCAACTCACCGTGCCGGGTGCGCTCGACGTGGCCGACGCCGGCACCCACGGCATGTCCGTCCCCATCCTGCGGGAAACCCGCATGCCGGCCGTGCTGGTCGAGGTCGGTCCGGCCAGCTCGGTGGTGGAGCGGGCCCTGTCGCTCGCCACCGCCCTGTCGAGCGCCCTGGGGCGCTGGGCCGACGCCTCCTGGGATTGATTACCGGTAATAAAGCCGCCGCGACAGTTGCGCGATCAAAGCTGCCGCCAGGTGAACCGAGTGACAATCCACAACATCATGCACAGGTTGTGGATGAACCTGAACCCCCCATTGACAGTTGTGTGAACTACGCGACGCCTCCGTCACCGACCATGGCGCGGTAGATGCGTTCGAGGTCCTCGAGGGTGGCGAACTCGACCACCAGGCGGCCCCGCCGGTTCTGAATGTCCACCTTGACCCGGGTGTTGAGGTGGGTCGAGAGAAGCTCTTCGAGCTCGAGCACGCCGGGCTCGGGCAGCTTCTTGACCGTGGCCCGGCGGGCAGGTGCATCGGTCGTAGGGTCCAGAGGTCGTACCGCCACTCGGGGGCATCTCCTCGGTCGGTTCCTCGGCGTCGACCGGAGGCAGGACGTGGAGGTCGGCTCCTCCGGAGCGGACCAGATCCTCGACGGCCCGAACCGTCAAACCCTCGTCGACGATGCGCTCGACCAACTTCTCCTGCAGGGTGCGGTCGGGGGTGCCCAGCAGCGCCCGGGCATGGCCGGCCGAAATGGTGCGCTCGGCCAGAGCGCGCTGGGCCCCGGCCGGCAGCTGCAGGAGGCGCAGGGTATTGGTCACGGTGGCCCGGCCCTTGCCCATGCGGGTGGCCACCTGTTCGTGGGTCAGTCCGAACTCGTCGATGAGCTGCTGGTAGGCCGCCGCTTCCTCCAGGGCGTTGAGGTCGACCCGGTGGAGGTTCTCGACCAGGGCCTGCTCCAGGCTGGCCACGTCGTCGGCCACCTGGACCAGCACGGGAATGGTCTGCAGGCCGGCCCGGCGGGCGGCCCGCCAGCGCCGCTCCCCCGCGATGAGTTCGTAGGTGGCTGGCTCCTCGGGCAGCTCGCGCACCAGCACCGGCTGCAGCAGTCCGACCTCCTTGATGGAGGTGGCCAGGGCGGCCATGGACTCCTCGTCGAAGTGGCTCCGGGGCTGGAAGGCATTGGGCCGGATGTGGGAGATGGGGACCACCCGGAGCAGGGAGTCGGACTCCCCGGTGGCCTCGCTCGGGATCAGGGCACTCAGGCCCTTACCGAGTCCGCTGCGGCGCGCCATTGCTCACCTCCTTGGCCAGCTCGCGGTAGGCCACCGCCCCCCGCGAGGCCGGGTCGAACACCGTGATGGGCTGCCCGAAGGAGGGTGCCTCCGACAGGCGGACCGTCCTCGGGATCACGACCTTGCACACCCGCTCGGAGAAGTGCTTCCGGACCTCGTTGGCCACATCGACCGAAAGGCGGGTGCGGGCGTCGTACATGGTGAGCACAATGGTGGTCACCTCCAACGACTCGTTGAGATTGGTCGAGACCAGGTTGACGTTGCGCAGGAGCTGGCTCAGACCCTCCAGGGCGTAGTACTCGCACTGGATGGGCACCATGACCTCATCGGCCGCGGCCAGCCCGTTGACCGTGATGAGACCGAGCGAGGGCGGGCAGTCGATCAGTATGAAGTCGAAGTCGTCCACCACCGAGTCGACGGCCCGCTTCAGCTTGAGCTCGCGGCTGAAGGCGGGCACGAGCTCTATCTCGATGCCGGCGAGGTCGATGGTGGCCGGGGCCACGAAGAGGTTCTTGACGCTGGTCGGCTCGATGCAATCCTCGAGGGGCTGCTCCCGCATGATCACGTCGTACATCGAGTACTCGAAATTGCGGGCCTCGACGCCCAGGCCGGTGGTGGCGTTGCCCTGCGGATCGAGGTCGACCACGAGCACCCGGTAGCCCTGTTCGGCCAGGGCGGCGCCCAGGTTCACCGTGGTGGTCGTCTTGCCCACCCCACCCTTCTGATTGGCGATGGCGATGACCCGGGGTAGCTCACGGGCGGCCGGCTTGGAGCCGTTCAACAGCTCTACGGCCTCCTCGCGGATTGATGGCGTGCGCATGGCCGGCTGCGCCGGCTCGGAGTCGGGAGCCTGGCCGATCTCCGGCGCTGAGGCGGTCTCCTGGGCCGCGTCGGCTTCGGGGACCGGGTCGGCGTCGGGGGCCGGTGATGTCACGGGGGCCGTCTCCGCTGCCAGGGACGCCTCTGGCGCCGCGACCGGGGCCGCTGAGTTCCTCCGACGCCGGTCCCCCGTCGCGGGCGTGCCTCGGGCCTGTGGCCGGCTCTGACGCCGGGACCGCCGGCTCCTCCACCGCCGGAGCGGGCCGCATGGGCGTTGTCCGGGCCTGAACCGGCGGGGTCGGCGTCGTGTCCGGCTTCGGCTGGTTCGCCATCTCCGCCTGGGGCTCCTCAGCTGGGGTGGGGACGGACCCTACAGCCTCTCCGGCCGCCGGCGGCTCTTTGGCCGCCGGCGGCGCTTCTGGCCTCGTCTCCGGCGGTGCTACTGGCTGCGCCTCCGGCGGCGCTACGGGGGCCGTCTGGGCCGTCGGCGGGGGAGAGGGAGCAGCCGGCGGTGCCGCGGGACCCGAGGATCCGGAAATCAGCTTCTTGACCGGGTCGACCGAGGTGGGCGTCGGGGGGTCAGCTGGGGGCGTGTGCTCTGCTGGCTGCGGCTGGGGGGTCTCGTGGAGTTCTCTGTCCTTGCGCCGAATGCGCATCAAGCAAGCTCTCCCACACCCCGCAGCACGTCGCCTATCCTGGCGTGCGTACGCCTCGAGGTCAAGGGTTCCTACATGTTCCACGTGGAACTTTGGGTGGGCCTCGAACCCGCCTCCGAAGGTCGCGGCCCCTCCGAGCCTTGTTTCACGTGGAACATGGCCAGATCCCTCCAAGCCCTGGCCATGGACGGACCCCGAGGAGCCGGTGAACTTGGGCGCTGGCGGCGCCCGGTGCTCAGAAAAGGGGTTTCTTGGCCGGGACGCCGTTGCGGCGGGGGAAGCGCTCCGGGCAGGGGTCGGCTTGCCGCAGCACCTCATAGGCAAAGTCCGCCCGAGCCGGTCCAGCAGGCACCAATCCGAGCGGCTCCAGTCCTGTTGCCGGCCAGCGGTCGTCGCCCCCTGTCCCGCCTTCGTGGGCCGGCGGTTCGGAGACCACCAGCCACCCGCCCACCTTCAGGAAGGGCGCGGCACATTCCGCCACGACGGCCGGACGGCCGAAGGAACGGGCCAGGACGCCGTCGAATCCTCCCCTCCACCGCGAGTTCCGGCCGAGCTCCTCGGCCCTGCCCCAGAGGACCTCGGTGCGCCCCTGCAGGCCCAGACGCTCGACGGCGGAGCGCAGGAAATCGCTACGGCGGACACTGGCGTCGAGCAGGACCAGGGATGCCTCAGGCCAGCGCAGCGCTACCACGAGGCCGGGCAGCCCTCCACCGGAGCCCAAGTCCAGGAGAAGGGGCCGAGGGATGGTCTCCAGCTCCCGGGCGATCTCGACGAATCCCTGGGCGTGGCGCAGCTGAGTCTCGAGCGGACCGGGACCGAGGAATCCGGCCCGACGAGCGTCGGCCAGGACCTCATGGAGCACGGCGGGGGCCGGGGGCGCTACAGCACCTGGGGAAGGAGTCAGGGAAGCGAAGGGCGACCGGGGAGGAGGTGGGGGAACCGGGGGAGGCCGGAGACGACTTCGGGGAGGAATCGGGCGAAGCGGATGTAGAAGCGGTGGGGTTGGAGGCAGCGGTGGGGGAGAGGGGCGGGGGGGCGGAGCCTCCCTCGCCCCTGTCGTCGGGCCCGGACACCGCCGGCCGGGGCGTCAGCCGGCGGGAGCGATGACGATGTAGCGGTTCGGGTCCTCGCCCTCCGAACGGGTCACGACCCCATCCATCTCGTTGATGGCGTCATGGACGGCCTTGCGGTCGGCCGGGCTCATGGCCTCCAGGGCCTTCTCCTGGCCCGAGGACAGCACCTCTGCGGCGATCTGCGTGCTGAAGCGCTTGAGGGCAGCCGAGCGCTTCTCCCGGTAACCGGCGACGTCGACCAGGATCCGGTCAGTCCTCGACGGGCACTGGCGCTGGACCACCGCCCTCGTGAGGTCCTGCACGGCCAGAAGGGTCGAGCCTCTCGGGCCCACCAGGATCCCGAGGTCGTCGCCCGTCGCCGCGATCTCCACCGTGTCCTCGTCGAGGAGGCGGCACTCGACCGAGGCCTCCATCCCGTACTCGCTCAGGAGGCCGGCCAGGAAGGCCCGGCCCACTTCACCCTGCTCCTCGAGTGTCATTCCCTCGGCCATGTCGTCTGCCTCCTTCACCTCGTTGTCGCCCTGCTCGGTCTGCCGCGGCGGGCGCGTGGCCGATCGTGGCGACGAACCGTTCTGCGAAACCTCACCCGATCCCTGGGTCGCCGCAGCGGAACTGCTGCTGCGATTGCGACGGCGCCGCGCCGAACGGCTGGTGCCGCTTCCCGCGGCCCCCCTGCCTTCACCGCCGCTTCCACCACCATTGCCGCCGCCACTCCCGCCGTCACTGCTGCGATCGCCCCCACTGCCGCCTCCACGGCTGCCCGAGCCACCGCCCGAGCCCCGGCCGCCGGAACCAGTCTGCGACGAGGTCGAGCCTGACCCGCCGTTCGAGCTCCGCTGGCCGCCGCCCTGCCGACCCGCAGCAGAGCGGCTGGGGCGCCGGGAGCGCTCCCGCTTGGGCCGGGCCCCGACCGGGCGCACCCGGGCCCGGACGCGGGCCTCCTCGCGTACGCGGCCGAACAGGCCTGTCTTCGCCTCGGTCACGAGGATGACCTCGGCATCACCCTCGGCCACCCCCAGCTGCTCCAGGGCGTGCTCAGTCGCCTCTTCGACGGTCTTACCCGTCACCTCAACCCATTCCACGCGCTACCGCGCCTTTCTCGCCCGCTTGGATCGGGATCGCGGATGCTGTTTGGGGGCCGTCTCCGAACTCTCGGAATCGGCCGCTGCCTTGCCGTTGGCGGCCTTGCCCGACGGGCCCTTGCCGTTGCCGCCGGAGCGGCCGTTCGAGGCGGGCCGGGCCTTCGGTGGCACCGTGCCCTTGGCCAGCGACGTCCCGTCCGTCGCCGTCGACTTCTTCTTGGCTGCCGGCTTGGACGCGGGTGGCAGCTGAGGCGGAGCCTTCTGTTTGGGCTCCTTCTCCTCCTTCGCCGAGCCGATCTCGCGCTCGGCTGTCACCGGTGTCACCATCCCCGTGCGGAACATGATGTCCTGCGTCCCGATCCTCATTGCTGAAGACACCACCATGTAAATGGTTGCTCCGGCGGGCACTTTTATGTAAATGACTGCGAACAGAAGAGGAAATATCTTCTGCATGGTTTGCATCTGTGGATTGGCAGCAGCCGCCTGCGGATTGCGGCTGTTCATCTGCTTCATCTGGTAGTACTGCAGGAAGACCGCGATGGCGATAAGTGCCAAATAAGGGAGGATTCCGGGGAAACCGTGGTGCGACAGCGGGGCACTGGACAAGTCCATCCCGAACCACCAGTGCATTTGGCCGTGACTGGCAACCAGCGCATGGTGCATTTGGGAATTCGGAGGCAGGTATTCGCTATTTGTTGCCGTGGTCTTTGAGAGGTCACGGATGAGCGAATACAGACACAATCAGGAACGGCATTTGCAGCAGGGGAGGCAGGCAGGCCCCGAAGGGGCTCGTCCCGTTGTCCTTGTAGAGCCGCATCATCTCCTGGTTGAGCAGCTCGCGGTTCTCCGGGCCCTTGTACTTGGCCTGGAGCTTCTTCATCTCCGGCTGCAGACGCTGCATGGCGATCATGGAGCGCGTGCTCTTCACCGTGATGGGGGTGAGGGCCAGCATGATGATCACGGTCAGGCCGGCGATGGCGAACCCGTAATTGGGCCACACGGCGTAGAGGCCGGCCAGGATCCAGCCGAACAGCTTCAGCAGCGGGTGGAAGACGTTGAGGATGGGCTGGATCGGGCTCGAGCCCAGCAGGGGGTGCAGGGTGCTCAGCATCAGCGTGGCCGTCCTTCATGGTGGGCGTGGACGTGGACGGGCGCCGGCATGGACGTGGGCGCGGCCAGGGGCACCAGATCGACCCCGTGGGGGCCGAAGGGCCGGCAGCGCAGCAGGCGACGTGCGGTCAGGGCGGTGGCCCGCCCGAACCCGTGCTCGGAGTAGGCCTCCTTGGCGTAATTCGAGCAGCTGGGGTAGAAGCGGCAGGGCGACATGCGGCCCGAGGCTGCCCCTTGATACGCCGTGAGCAGGGCCAACGCGGTACGGTTGGCCAGGCGCGGCCGGTGCTCGGACGGTGCTCCGGCCCTCATGCGGTCACCGCCGGTACCTGCCCGGCGCGGCGCAGGGCGGTGGCCACGTCCGAGCGGAACGCCGCCGGGGGCAGGGCCACCGCGGCCGGGGCGACGCGCAGCAGGTAGGTGCCGCGGGGCAGCGTGGACGCCTCGGCCCGCACGACGGCCCGGGCCCGGCGGCGCAGGGTGTTGCGCACCACGGCGGTGCCACAGTGGCGACCGATGGCGTACCCCACCTGGGGAAACACGCCGGGCGCCCCGTCCTCGACCGGCACGAAGGAGGCCCGCACCGGGCCGCTCGAGGCCCGGGCTCGGGACCGCTGCAGCTCGGCGAAGGAGGAGCGGGAGGTGAGACGACCGAACGTCCGTTTCGGCACGTCGACCTCAGGGGGTGAGCCGGTGGCGTCCCTTGAGCCGCCGTGACTTCAAGATGGCCCGCCCGGCGCGGGTGGACATGCGCTTGCGGAACCCGTGGGTCTTGGCCCGCTTCCGGGTGTTGGGTTGGTAGGTGCGCTTCACGTCAATCAGCCTTTCGCGACCAAAACGGCGTCGCAGGCCGGTTCGTCGCAGAGTACGTGCCGCGGGCCTCGGTGACGTCCACAGGCCGGCGGCGGCGAGTCGTCCCATGTTAGGCGCGATTTGTGGATCGGCTCTAGTCGCATCCGCTTCCCGCGGTGTACGTTCGACCAATTCCCTCCACCGAGGATCGTTCCGAACATGGTGGCTGGACGCCGGGGGGGAGAAGGGGCGATCGGAGAGCGGTGATTCAGGCTGGAGATCTCTGGACACGGTGCACCGGGTCCCTGCGCGACCAGGTCTCGGAGACCACCTGGCAGCTCTGGCTCTCGGGGATAGAGCCGATCGGCTTCCGGGACGGCGTCATGGTCCTCTCGGTCCCCAACGGGCTCATCCGGGAGCGCATCGAGTCGCGCTACCTGCCCATGATCGAGGACACGCTGGCCAACGAGGTCGGTTCCCCGGTCCGGGGCCGCCTGGAGGTCCACGAGTCCGAGGTGGCCGCCCCCGTGGTGGAGCCCGACGCCATTTTCGGGCTGCCGGCCGACCCCGAGCCGGTGCTCGAACCGACGGGCCCGGCCGTGGCCCGGGTGGGCCGCGAATCGCCGGCCGTCCAACTCGACTCCAAGTTCACCTTCGAGACCTTCGTCGCCGCCTCCTCCAACCGCCTGGCCCACGCCGCGGCCCAGGCCGTGGCCGAGACGCCCGGCCGGTCCTACAACCCCCTCTTCATTTACGGCGACAGCGGCCTCGGCAAGACCCACCTGCTCCACGCCATCGGCAACTACGTCACCGAGAACTACCCCCGGCGCAAGGTGCTCTACGTCACCACCGAGACCTTCATGAACGACTTCGTCGACTCGCTGCGCACCTCGACCACCCTGGCCTTCAAGCGGCGCTACCGCGACTGCGACGTCCTGCTCATCGACGACGTCCAGTTCATGGAGCGCAAAGAGGGCCTCCAGGAGGAGTTCTTCCACACCTACAACGACCTGAAGGGCGCCTCCAAGCAGATGGTGCTCACCTCGGACCGGCCGCCCAAGTCGATCGAGACGCTCGAGGACCGCCTGCGCAGCCGCTTCCTCTCCGGCCTCATCACCGAAATCGACCCCCCCGACCTCGAGACCCGCCTGGCCATCCTGCGCTCCAAGTCCATGAGCGAGCACCAGGACGTGCCCGACGACGTGCTCGAGTTCATCGCCTCGCACGTGAAGGACAACATCCGGGAGCTCGAGGGGGCGCTGATCCGCATTTGTGCCTTCGCCAAGCTCAACAACGAGCCCATCTCGCTGTCCCAGGCCGAGAAGGTCCTGTCGGACCTGGTGCTGGCGGGGGAACCTCGGCGGATCACCCCCCAGATGATCCTCGACACCACGGCGGCCAGCTACGGCTTCTCCGTCGAGGCTCTGTGCGGGCCCAGCCGCACCCGGCCGCTCGTCACGGCCCGCCAGGTCGCCATGTACCTGACCCGCGAGCTCACGGACTACAGCTATCCGGCCATCGGACGCGTGTTCGGCAAGCGGGACCACACCACCGTGATCCATGCCGTCGACAAGATCGCCGGCCAAATGCAGGAGCGCCGGCAGATCTACGAGCAGGTCACCGAACTCATTCAGAAGATCCGTGCCGGAACGGGCTGACGACCCCCGCCGTCGCACCCCGCCGGTGCCCCGCTTGTGGCCGACCCCGGGCAAAGGCTGTGGACCGGCGCACCGCACCCTGGGGACAGGGCCCGGGCCCATCCCCAGCCCCGCGCCGCGGCCACCGGCGCCCCGCGGAATCGGTGCCCGTGCCGCACAGGCCCGTGGGGACAAGTTTGCCCCCACGACGCTGGGCTTCGGTTGTGTCGTCCACAATTCACAGCCCTTACTACCGCTACTACTCTCCTACATCCCTCTCTTCACCATGAAGAACTGGGGAACCACCCGAAAGGATTGCCGCCGGTGAAGTTCAGATCCGAGCGCGACGCACTGGTCGACATGCTGGCCACGGCCGGCCGCGCCGTCGGTGGCCGCGGCGGTTCGTCCCCCGTACTGCTCGGGCTGCTGCTCGATTGCTCGGGCAACACGCTGTCGGTGACCGGGACCGACCTCGACCTCACCATTCAGGTGACCGACGAGGTGATCGGGATCGACGACGGAAGTTGTGTCATTCCGGCGCGCTTGTCGACCGACATTGTGCGGCGGTTGGAACCGGGGGCGGTGACGCTGGCCGACGACACCGATCACATCACCATTTCGGCGGCCCGGTCGACCTTCAAGTTGCACACCTACCCGGTGGTGGAGTTCCCCCCGGTGGGCAAGACGAGCGAACCGACGTCGCACATTTCGGAGACGGCGCTCGGCGAGGCGGTGCGCCAGGTCGTGCGCGCCGCGTCGCACGACGACGGCCGGCCCCTGCTGACCGGCGTCCTGGTGTCGCACATCGACGACACCATCCGCCTGGTGGCCACCGATTCGTACCGCATGGCCATGCGCGATCTCCCCGGGGCGAATGTCATTCCGGGCGAAGAAGATCTCCTGGTCCCGGCCCGTGCACTCTCGGAGTTGCAGCGCCTGCCGACGGGCACCATTTCCGAACAGGCCGAGACGGCCCGCGTGGGCGTGGCCGCCAACAGCAACGAAATCACCTTCTGGCAGGGCAACGTGCAGATCAGCACCCGGCTGCTCGAGGGGCGCTACCCGGACTACAAACAACTGATCCCGGACCACTACCCCAACCGCCTCCATCTCGGGAAGGAGAGCTGCCTCGCCGCGTTGCGCCGCGTGCAGCTCCTCGTGCGCGACAACACGACCCCGGTCCGGCTGACCATGCGGCCCGGCGGGGTGGACCTCAGCGTCCAGAGCCAGGACGTGGGGGACGCGGCCGAGTCGGTCGACGGCGACTACACCGGAGAGGATCTCGTGATCGCCTTCAACCCCGCCTACCTCATCGACGGCGTGGAGGCGGTGGCGGGCGACGAGGTGATCATCGAGACGGCGGACGCGTCGCGCGCGGCCACCGTGCGCGGGGCCGAGGACGACGCGTTCCGCTACCTCCTCATGCCGGTGCGGGTCTCCTGAGCGCACCGGCGCACCCTTGAGCATCCGGCATCTCGACCTGTCCGACTTCCGCATCTTCGGGGCCGCGTCGGTGGCGCCCGAGCCCGAGGGCACCACGGTGATCACCGGCGCCAACGGCACCGGCAAGACAAGCGTGCTCGAGGCGGTGGCCTACCTGGGGACGCGCCGCTCGTTCCGGGGCGCCCCACCCGAGGCCATGGTGCGCACCGGCGCCGAACGCGCCGTCGTGCGGATGGAGCTGCGGGCGGGACCGAGCCCCACGACGGTCGACGCCGAGATCGTCCCCGAGGGTCGCGGCCGCACCCGGGTCAACGGCAAGGCGGTCACGGCGCGCAAGGACCTGGCCGCCGCGGCACCGTGCACCGTCTTCTCGCCCGAGGACCTCACCATCGTCAGCGGCGGGCCGCGGGCGCGCCGTGACCTGCTCGACGACGCGCTGGCCCTCTTGGACCCCGAAGGGGCGCGGGCGGCCGACGAGACGGATCGGGTGTTGCGCCAACGGGCGGCGCTGCTGCGCCAGTCCGGGGGACGACCCGGCGGGGACGTCGTCTCCACCCTCGACGTGTGGGACCAGCGCCTGGCCGATGCCGGCAAGGTCCTGGTGGCGGCGCGCGAACGCCTGGCCGCCGACCTGGGGCCCCTGGTGGCGTCGGCCTACGGCCGCCTGGCCGGCGCGACGGGGGAGCCCGTGGTGGCGCAGCACTACGCCCGCAGCTGGAGCGGCGACCTGGCCGACGCCCTGGTGGCCAGCCGCCGGGACGACCTGCGCCGGGGCGTGAACACCGTGGGGCCCCACCGCGACGACCTGGTCCTGGTCATAGAGGGCCGGGAAGCCCGCACGCACGCCTCCCAGGGCGAGCAGCGGTGCCTGGCGCTCGCGCTGCGCCTCGGCGTGCACGAGCTCGTGTCGACCCGCACGCCGCTGCGGCCCACGCTCCTCCTCGACGACGTGTTCTCCGAGCTGGACCCGGCCCGCAGCCGCGCCCTGGTGGCCCAGCTGCCCGCGGGGCAGTCCCTCCTCACCACGGCCGCCCCGCTCCCCGAAGGGATCGAGGTGGCCCGGGTGGTGGCAGGTGACCGACCTGGTGGGGCCGTGAGGGACCGGGCCGGTGACGGTCCCCGGCCGGTCGGCGAGTCGCTGCCGCGGCTGCTGGGCCGCCTGGGCGCCCCGGCCAGCACGGCCACCATGGAGGCGGTGTTCGCCCGCTGGGACGAGGTGGTGGGCGCGGAGCTGGGGGAGCACGTTCGTCCCCTGCGCGTCGACGGGCACGCGCTCGTCGTGGCGGCCGACCACCCCGTCTGGGCCACCCGGGCGCGTGTCGAATCGGGCCGGATCCTGGCCCAGGTCCAGGCCCTCGGGGGAGGCCCGGTCGAGCACCTGGACGTGGTGGTCGAGCGGCCGTAGACGGCGCGGCCGGAGCTCATTTCCGACCGTTCAAGAGTGCCGAAACGACACGGCTGTCGGGTAGAATGGAGCGTTCGCATCGAAGGGCCGGAGGTGCATCGACCGGGGATTCGATACGCACCACGAAAACCGTTGTTTTGAAAGGGCGCGCCTGTGGCAGTGAAGGTGGACGAGACTCCGGGCAAGACCAACGACTCCTATGGTGAGGCCGACATCACCATCCTCGAGGGCCTCGAGGCGGTCCGGAAACGCCCCGGCATGTACATCGGCTCCACCGGCCCGAGCGGCCTGCACCACCTCGTGTGGGAGGTGGTCGACAACTCGGTCGACGAGGCCATGGCCGGCCGGGCCAGCCGCATCGACGTGACCCTGCTGGCCGACGGGGGGGTCCGGGTCAGCGACGACGGCGCGGGCATTCCCGTGGGGCCCCACCCCAAGTACCCCAAGATCTCCACGGCGGAGATCGTCCTCACCACGCTGCACGCGGGGGGCAAGTTCGGGGGGAAGGGCTACCAGGTCTCGGGCGGCCTGCACGGGGTCGGCGTGTCGGTCGTCAACGCCCTGTCGAGCCGGCTCCTGCTCGAGGTCGACCGGGACGGCCGCCATTGGGAGGCCGAGTTCGAGAAGGGCGGCAAGCTCAAGCGCAAGGTGACCGACACCGGCCCGGCGCCCAGGGACCGCAGCACCGGTGAGCCCAGGACCGGGACGACGGTCACCTTCTGGCCCGACGCGACCGTCTTCGACGAGACCGAGTTCCGCGCCCAGACCGTCACCGAGCGCATGCAGATCATGGCCTTCTTGAACAAGGGCCTGGAGATCCGCTTCGTCGACGAGCGCACCGACCCGGTGACGAAGGTGACGTTCAAGTACAACGGCGGCATCGTCGACTTCGTCAAGCACCTGAACGCCTCGAAGGAGGCGCTGTTCCGCAAGGTGGCGTCGTTCGACCAGTCCGAGGAGGGCCAGGAGGTCGAGATCGCGCTGCAGTGGAACACCGGGTACCACGAGTCGATCCACTCCTTCGCCAACGGCATCTCCACCATTGAGGGCGGCATGCACGTGGAGGGGTTCAGCAAGTCGCTGACCAACGTCGTCAACCGCTACGCCCGCGCCCGCAACCTCTTGAAGGAGAAGGAGGAGAACCTCAAGGGCGAGGACATCCGGGAGGGCCTGACCGCCATCATTTCGGTGCGCCTGCGCGACCCGCAGTTCGAGGGGCAGACCAAGGCCAAGCTGGGCAACCAGTCCATCCGCTCGCTGACCGAGCGCACGACGAACCAGAAGCTGACCGAGTGGCTGGAGGAGAACCCGCGCGAGGCCAGCCAAATTGTGCAGAAGTCGACGCAGGCGGCCCGGGCCCGGCTGGCGGCCCAGGGCGCCCGCGACCTGACCCGGCGCAAGTCGGCGCTCGACGGCGCCGGTCTGCCCGGCAAGCTGGCCGACTGCTCGTCGCGCGACCCCCGCGAGTCCGAGCTGTTCATCGTCGAGGGCAACTCGGCCGGCGGCTCGGCCAAGGACGCCCGCAACCCGGTCACCCAGGCCATCCTCCCGATCCGCGGCAAAATCCTCAACGTCGAGCGGGCCCGCATCGACAAGATGCTGAAGAACGTCGAGATCCAGGCGCTGATTTCGGCCATCGGGGCGGGGCTGGCCGAGGAGTTCGACGTCGACAAGATCCGCTACCACAAGGTGATTCTGCTGGCGGACGCGGACGTCGACGGCAGCCACATCCGCACGCTGCTGCTCACGTTCTTCTTCCGGCAGATGAAGCCGTTGGTGGAGGGCGGGTTCGTCTACGTGGCCCAGCCGCCGCTGTACTCGACGCTGGTGGGCAAGGAGAAGATCTACCTGAAGGACGACGCGGCCAGGGCGGCGTTCCTGGCCGAGCACCCGGACCACAAGCACGAGTTCAACCGCCTGAAGGGACTCGGGGAAATGGACTTCGCCGAGCTACGCGACACGACCATGGATCCGGGGCGCCGTTCCCTGTTGCAGGTGAACGTCGAGCAGGCGGCACTGGCCGACGAGGTGTGCTCCATCCTGATGGGCGACGACGTCGAGTTGCGGCGCCACTTCATTCAGACGAACGCCAAAGACGTCCGCTTCCTTGACATCTGAGCCGGTGGACGGAGAGTAGGAGAACATGCCACGTCAGTCGACACGCGGCTCGGGACGCGGGGGAGCGGGCCGCGGGTCCGCCGGCTCCGGCGACGGCGGGACGACGCCCCCGGAGGAGCCGCCCGTCAGCGGGTCCATTGAGCCGATCGAAATCCAGGAGGAGATGGAGCGCTCGTTCCTCGAGTACTCCATGTCGGTCATTGTGGCCCGGGCGCTGCCCGACGTGCGCGACGGGCTCAAGCCGGTGCACCGCCGGATCCTCTACTCCATGTACGACAACGGGCTGCGCCCCGACCGGCCGCACAACAAGTGCGCCAAGGTCGTGGGCGAGGTCATGGGGACGTACCACCCCCATGGCGACTCGGCCATCTACGAGGCCCTGGCCCGCATGGTGCAGGAGTTCTCCCTCCGCTACCCCCTGATCGACGGGCACGGCAGCTTCGGCGGGCGCGGACCCGACGACGGCGCCGCGGCCATGCGCTACACCGAGTGCCGCCTGGCGCCGCTCGCCCTCGAGCTGATGGCCGACATCGACGAGGAGACCGTCGACATGCAGGCCAACTACGACGGTTCGGCGCTCGAGCCCATCGTGTTGCCCGCCCGGTTCCCCAACCTGCTCGTCAACGGGTCGCAGGGCATCGCGGTCGGCATGGCCACCAACGTGCCGCCGCACAACATGGGCGAGGTGATCGACGCCGCCATCCACGTCCTGCACCACCCCGACGCCACGCCCGACGACCTCATGCAGTTCGTCAAGGGCCCCGACTTCCCGACCGGCGCACTGATCCTCGGCCGCCAGGGCATCCTCGACGCCTACCGGACCGGGCGCGGGTCCATAAAGATGCGCGCCGTCGCCGAAATCGAAGAGGGCCGCGTCGGCGACCGCATCGTCGTCACCGAGCTGCCCTACCAGACGTCGGTCGAGGTGATTGAGCAGAAGATCACCGAGCTCGTGCGCGCCGGTGACCTCGACGGCATCAGCGAGCTGCGCAACGCGTCGGCCAACCAGCAGCCCCGTCTCGTCATTGAGCTCAAGCGCGACGCCAACGCCAACGTGGTGCTGAACAACCTCTTCAAGCAGACCCCGCTGCAGACGAGCTTCGGTGTCAACATGCTGGCCCTCGTCGACAGCGTGCCGCGCACGCTCAACCTGGCGCAGGCACTCTCGTACTACATCGACCACCAGATCGAGGTCATCACCCGGCGCTCGCAATTCCGCCTCGACAAGGCACGCAACCGGGCCCACATCGTCGAGGGCCTGCTGCGGGCCATCGACATGCTCGACGCCGTCATCGCCACCATCCGGGCCTCGGCGGACCGGCCGGAGGCCCGGACGTCGCTGATGGCCGACCCCTTCTCCTTCACCGAGGTGCAGGCGACCCACATTCTCGACATGACGCTGGGCCGCCTGACCCGCCTCGGCCGCAGCGAGCTCGAGCAGGAAATGGAAGAACTGCGCGTCACCATCGCCGAGCTCGAGGCGATTTTGTCCGACGACGTGAAGCTGCGCGGCGTGATCGAGACCGAAATGACGGCCATCCGCGACAAGTTCGACAACCCGAGGCGGAGCATCATCACTCACGACCCGGGCGAAATGGGAGTCGAAGACCTCATCGACGACGAGGACATCGTCGTCACCATGACGCGCGCCGGCTACATAAAGTCGGTGGCCGCCGCCGCCTTCCGGACCCAGGGTCGCGGCGGGCGCGGCGTGCAGGGCGCCCGACTGAAGGAGGAGGACCTGGTCAGCCAGGTCGTCCACACCTCGGCCCACGCCTACCTGCTCCTCTTCTCCAACCAGGGCAAGGTCTACCGGCTGCGGGGCCACGAGATCCCGGTGAAGGACCGCACGGCCCGGGGCACGGCGGCGGTGAACCTCGTGCCGCTCGCCCCCAACGAGTCGATCACGGCCATCATCGCCACCCGGGAGTTCTCACCCGACCAGTTCCTGGTCTTCGCCACGGCGCACGGGCAGGTCAAGAAGACGGCCCTGAGCGAGTACGACAAGTCGCGGCGTGAGGGCTTCATCGCCATCAACCTGCGCGACGGCGACGAGCTGGTGCGCGTCGTGGCGACCTCGGGCCACGACGACCTCTTCGAGGTCACGCGCAACGGCATGACCATCCGATTCAACGAGGAGGACGTGCGGGCCATGGGCCGCGACGCCGCCGGCGTGCGCGGCATAAGGCTGCGCCAGGGCGACAGTGTCGTCTCGTGTGACGTGGCCGCCGACGACACGGACATCCTCATCGTGACCGACGCCGGTTACGGGAAGCGGACCAAGCTCGAGCGCTTCAACCGCCAGGCCCGCGGCGGTCAGGGCGTGCGCGGCATCAGGCTGACCGGGAGCCGGGGCTTCGTGGTGGCCGCCTTCATGATCGGACTGGACGAGGAGATTCTTCTCGTCTCCTCCGGGGGGGTCGTCATCCGGACGCAGGCCCGGGAGATCGCCTCCCAGGGCCGCGACGCCACCGGGGTGCGGGTCATGAACCTCGACGACGGCCAGACGGTGGCGGCGGTCGCCCGCGTCAACGCCGAAGCGGAAGAGGGTGGCTGAGGCCGGGGTGCGGCGCCAGAAGAAGGCGCTAGAAGAAGGCGCTAGAAGAAGCGGACGGACGAAATGGGCCAGACGCGCATTTCGACCTTGCCCACAATGAGCGAGCGGCTGATCGGGCCCCAATAGCGGCTGTCGCACGAGTCGGTGCGGTTGTCGCCCATCACGAAGTAATCGTCGCTCGGCACACGGTAGGGCGTGGCCAGGCTGTAGGGGGTGGTGGGCGGCCCCGGCGTGGTGACCCCCTGTTCGGAGCTGGGCAGCCAGGACTCGTCGAGTCGCCGACCGTCGACGTAGACGTAGCCACCCGAGAGGGAGATGGTGTCACCGGGCAGGCCGATGACCCGCTTGACGAGATCGTTGACCGGGGGACCGCCACAGTTCTCGGCGGCCGGCCGCGCGAAGACGACGATGTCGCCGCGGTCGACGCCGTGCAGGTGGTAGCTCAGCTTGTTGACCAGGATGCGGTCGCCGATCTGCAGCGTCGGTTCCATCGATCCCGACGGGATGTAGAAGGTCTGGACGACGAAGGCGCGTAGGAGCACGGCGACCAGGACGGCCACCACGACGACGATGATCCCCTCGCGCAGCCAGTGGCTCGGCGACGGGGGGACGGGTGGCGCCGGGTCGGGCGTGGCCAGTTCGGGTGGCGTCGCGCCGGCGCCCACGCCGCCACCCCCGGTCGGCTCGTCGACCACCAGAGCCGGGTCGTTCGATTCGAGCGTCACCGCAGGCAGGCTAGACGGCCCGGAGCGGTCGGGGGGCTCAGGCGGGCGCCGGGACGACCGATGCGGTGTCCCGGCCCGAGCGGAGCAGCGTGCCCGGCAGGGTCCCCGTGGGCGCACCGTCGCGCACCGTCTCCACCCCGTTGACCAACACGCGCACAACACCGTGCGAACCGGCGTAGAGCCGCGGGGTGTCCCCGGGCAGGTCGTGAACGAGGCGGGCCGGTTCCGACCCGACCTGCGCCGGGTCGAAGACGACGAGGTCGGCCGCGTAGCCCTCGCGCACGAGACCACGGTCACGCAGGCCGAAGAGCTGGGCCGGCTGGGCCGTCATCATGTGGACCGCCTGCTCCACGGGCACCAGCCGGCGCCCCCGCAGGCAGTCACTGAGGAACGCGGTCGGGTAGTTGGACCCGCACATGCGGTCCAGGTGGGCTCCGGCGTCCGACCCGCCGACCATGGCCCGCGGGTCGTTCCAGATGCCGGCCCGCATGACCCACGTGGCCTCGTCGCCGTCGTCGGTGTTAGGCCACAGGACCGTGCGCAGGTCGTCGGCCAGCACGACGTCGAGCAGCGTGTCGAACGGGGCCGTGCCGCGCTCGGCCGCGATGTCGGCGACGCGGCGGAAGGCGCAGCCCTCGTTGGCGGGCGAGTAGGTGTCGCCGATCACGTAGGTCCCCCAGTGGGAGAGGCCGCGGAAAACACCCGCCTCTTTGCTGCGGGCGAGCTCGTCGAGCTTCGCCCGCACGGCCGGATCGGCGAGCTGGCGCATGCGCTCGGCTTCGGGCAGGCCCATGACTTCGCCCCAACCCGGAATGAGGAAGAGGGCGCAATGGGTGCGAAAGCTCATGTTCATGGGGACGAGCGTGGGCATGGTGAGGGCGACGATGCGCCCGCCGGCGGCCGCGGCGGCGGTGGAAGCGGACAGCTGATGCTCGATGCGCTCGCCGGCGCGGGCGTCGACGGTCAGGACGTTCCAGTTGAGCGGGCGCTGCGCCGTGACGCTCATGGTCGTCATCAGATCGATCTCCTCGGGGCTGAACGAGTCCAGGCAGCCGTTGGTGATGTACTCGAGCGTCGTCCCCTCGTGGGCCGCCACCACCTCGCAGAAGCCGAGCATTTCGCGGCGGTCGGCGTGCCTCGAGGTGATGGGGCGGCCTTCGCCGTCGGAATGCGTGCGCGACTGTGAGGACGAGAAGCCGAGCCCGCCCGCCTCCAGCGACTCGGCCAGCAGTTCCCGCATGGCGGCGATCTCCTCGTCGGTGGCCACCTCTTCGGAGCGGGCCGCCCCCATGACCTTGCGGCGCAGCGCGCAGTGGCCGACCAGGAAGCCGGCGTTGACGCCCAGCCGGCCCTCGAGAGCGTCGAGGTACTCGGCGAAGGTGGACCAGGTCCAGGGCACGCCCTGCTCCAGGGCGGCCAGTGGCATGCCCTCCACCTTGGCCATCATGCGGCGGATGTAATCGGCGTCCTCGGCGTTGAGCGGAGCCAGGGTGAAGCCGCAGTTCCCGCCGATCACCGTGGTGACGCCGTGCACGTTGGAGGGGGAGGCGGCCGGGTCCCAGAACAGCTGGGCGTCGTAGTGGGTGTGCGGATCGACGACGCCGGGGATCACGGTCAGCCCGGTGGCGTCGAACTCGGTCTCCGCCTCCTCGTCGACCTGACCCACGGCCACGATGTGGCCGTCGCGGATGCCGACGTCGGCCCGGCGCGCCGGACCACCCGAACCGTCGATGAGCGTGCCGGATCGGATGACGTAGTCGAGCATGGGACCTCCGGGACGGTGCAGCGGTGCGCCGGGTGCCGGCGCCGGAATCTGACGGCCCGTCAGCTTACCGTCGGGCCGGGCCGGGCCCTGGTGGGGGGCGGGCTAGCCGAGCCAGTCGCGGGCGGGGACGCAGCCCTCCTCGTACTGGCGGACGATGGCGGCGCGGATCTCCTCAGCCGGACCTCGACCGCTTCCTGGCGTTGGCCCAGGTCGACCAGCTGGGCCTCGACTTCGCCCAGGACCCGCGTCACCTCCTCGCGGGAGGACAGATCCGCGTGGGCCATCTCCTCGTGGACCGCCATGAGCTCGTCCGAACGGACATAGATCCCCTCCACCCGCGCCGTGCCGGGTTCCTCCTCGCCCGGAGCCGACCACTCGTGGCCCCCCGCCGGGCCGTTCATGGCCGAGGGGAGGTCGTCGACCACCATTTGCAGGTGGGGCGCGGCCAGGCAGTGGCGCAGGATCCCGACGTCCGCCGCCAGGATGCCGCGGGCGTAGGCGAGCGAATCGAGGGCGACGGTCAGGTCGTCACGCCAGGCCCGGATCGGGTCCGAGGCACGCGCCCGCTCGACATGCGCCGAGTCTTCGAGCACCTGGTCGATGTCGGCCAGGAGGATGGGGCTCTCGTCGTCCGTCCAGGCGCCGAACTCGTCACCCGGGTCGGTCTGTTCGTGCCCCGGCACGTGGGCATGGGCTGATGACACGAGATCGCTCCCCCTCTCGTTCCTCGAGAGCTCATTCACAGCATCCTCGCGGCATCTTCTTTAGCACGGCGCGCAGGCTCGCGGTGGGCAACCCCGCCGGCCGGCACCGACCGGGACGGGTGCCGCGGAGGACATCCTGTGGAAAAGCTGTTCGTACGTGCGAAACCCCTGTGTTCGCAGCTTCGTCCCCAAGTCATCCACAGCCTGTGCCCGACGATGTCCCCACGGGGGCCCTTTCGGATGACGGCGGCACGTGCTTTGCTCTGGGCGTGCCCACGCCACCGCGCCGCGTGCCGTGCTGAACCTGCCCACCAGCTCCGAGGGCGTGCTGCCCGGACAGCACCTCGAGCGTGCCATTCGGGCGGGCTACATCGACGCGGGCCGGTTCAAGATTCCCGATGCCAACGTCCAACCGGCCAGCCTCGACCTGCGTCTGGGCGAACGAGCCCTGCGCATCCGCTGCAGCTTCCTCCCGGGCGCCGACTCGGTGGAGCGCAAGCTCAAGGATTACATCCTCGCCGAAATCGATCTGCGCGGCGACGGGGCCATGCTCGAAGCGCGCTGCCCGTATCTCATTGAGCTGAAGGAGCGCCTCGACCTGCCCGCCGGTCTGCGCGGCAAGGCCAACCCCAAGAGCTCCACCGGGCGCATCGACGTCTTCACGCGCGTCATTACCGACCACAGCGATCGGTTCGACGAGATTGCACCGGGGTACAGCGGTCCGCTCTACCTGGAGGTCGTGCCGCTGTCGTTCGCCGTACGTGTCCGCGAGGACCTCACGCTGAACCAGCTGCGTCTGGCCGTCGGGCGGCCCACTTTGAGCGACGACGAGGTCCGCCAGACACACCTCGACGGTCCGATCCTCTACCGGGGCGGGGAACCGGTGCCCGTGGACGACCTCGTGCTCTCCGACGGCCTCTTTCTCGGGCTCGACCTGCGCGGGGACGAAGGGGGCCAGGTGGGCTACAGCACGCGCGACAGTGCGCCCCTGCTCGACCTCACGACGGGTGTGGCGTCAGACCCGAGCCCGTTCTGGGATCCCGTCTTCCGCGAGGACGGGGACCGGCTGGTGCTCTCGCCCAGGCGCTTCTACCTCCTGATGTCGGACGAAGCCGTGTGCATTCCGCCCGACCTGGCCGCGGAAATGACCGCCTACGACCCGACCAGCGGCGAGCTGCGCACGCACTATGCGGGCTTCTTCGACCCGGGGTTCGGTTTCGACCCCGCCGGGAGCTTCCGGGGCTCACGGGCCGCGCTCGAGGTCCGCGCCCACGACGTGCCCTTCATGGTCGAGAACGGTCAGTCCGTGTGCAAGCTGACGTTCGAACGGATGCTCGAGGAGCCGACGGCGCTTTACGGATCGGGCATCGGTTCGTCGTACCAGCAGCAGGAAGAGACGCTCAGCCGCTACTTCCGCCGTTCTCACCCGTAGCGGTCCGGCCGCGCATCGGCGGCGCTGCCCTCGGGCCTGGTCAAAATCGCCGCGGGCCCCTGAGAAAGGAATCCCCCCAGATCCGCTTGCAATTGCCATTGCAGCAGTAGGTCAGGGGCCGCACCGTCGTTACCCAGGGTGGACGGATCCGACGGAGGAGGAGGGATCGATGTCCGACCACCACGATGTGGGGACGATTTCGAATTTGGAGGAGCTCTTTCTCTCGCGGGAGTTCGGGCACTCCGAAGAGATCGACAGCCCGACTTGGATCGACGAACTCTGGCTGGGCGCGGCGTACGACCCCGAAGCCCACCTCGACCCCGGACCGCTCGAGGAGGTGTTCCTCTCGCGCGATTTCGGCCGGCCCATGGCCGAGGACGACGAGGAGACCACCGCTGATCTCGATGGTCCCGGCGCCACCGTGCTGGCGTTCACCCCCCGGGACGCCTCCGCCCGGCAGCGGGCCGTCGCGTCCCTCAGCGGCGTGGCCGCCGCGGTGCTGGTGGTGGCCGGCGTGGCCGGAGGGAGCGGCCACTCGAACCCGCCCGGCGTCCCCCAGGCGCAGGCGCAGGCCCAGGCGCCTGCGGCGGCCGGGCCGGGGAGCGGGTCCGCATCGGCTCCCGGGGCACCGTCGGTGTCGCCCGGCAGTACGCCCACGGTGGCGGCGGACGACCAGGTGAGCCCGCCCGCTGTCCTGACCAGTCTCACGTCGCCCGCTCCGCAGGTATCGGTCGCCGCTCCTCCGGGCAGCACCGTCACCGTCGTACCGACGACGCCCGCCACCGGGACGGGTGGTGCGCCGAGCCCCACTCCCGCCCCGACCCCGGCGCCACCACCCTCGACGAGCACAGGTCCCCTCGGCGCCGCCGTCGTGGTCGCCGGCAACACCGTGGCGACGGCGGGAACGACGGTCTCCACGACGGCCAGCCAGGTGGGTGCCGCCGTCCCGGCGGCGGCGTCCCTCACCGGCGTCCTCGGGGGCGTCGGGGCCACCGTTTCGGGCCTCGGCGAGATGCTCGCGTCGACCTCGGCCTGAAAGGGTCCGCCCTCACCGCGAGATTGGTGCGTATTTCCTACTACTTTACAGGGATTTCTGAAATCTGAACGGCCGTTCGGACGAATTGTGCGCCGTTTTTCAGAGTCATGGCGGGCGATGGTTCCCACGGAGACCCTCCCGCTATAGGGTGAACTCGGAGGGGTAATTCCAAAGACTTCCGGGGGTCAGGGCTCCGGCGAAGCCCCTGAGCGCGACGCCACGCTCCTTGGAGGGAGATGGACGGACCGACGCCCGACTGGGCCAACGTCGACGATTACGCCACCCTGGAAGAGGTTTTCGAGTCACCAGATTTCGGAAATCCGCGCCCTGCGGCAGCCGCCGCGGCCGGTCTCGCCGCCGCGCTCGCCGCCACGCCGGGGACGCACCTCCTGCGCAACCGGGCCATCGCCTCGGCCAGTGTGCTGGCGGCCAGCCTGTCGGTCGTCCTCGGACTGCTGTTCACCGGCCCCGCCTCGACGCCGACCCTGAGCGCCCAGCACGCCCCCTCGCCGGCGCGCGACCGGCCACGTCCCGACCCCGACGACCACTCCGCTCTCCGGCCGGTCCGGCGCGGGGACGGCTCCCACGACACCGCCGAGCTCGCCCAGTTCGCTCGCCGGCTCACAGCTGGCCTCCTCCGCCCCCTCCACCCCCCCCCTCGTCGGGTCGGGGCACGACCCTCGGGACGGCGACCGGCGGCGTCGCACCGGCCACGCCCGCATCGGCCACGCCCGCATCGGCCACCTTGACCGTCCTGACCAACAACCCGCCCGCGACCACCACGACCACCGCACCTCCACGGTCGAACAACCCTCCCGTGACCACCACCACCCTCGCACCCCCGAGGTCGACCACGACCACCACCACGACCATCCCCCGGCGGTGGCCGACCACGACGACCACCGCCCCACCGAAGATCTCCTCGGGTGGCGCGTCGGGCGGGGGCGGACGCTCGACCGGTCCCGGCGCCGGCTCGGGATGCAATTGCAACTGTGGCGGCACCGGGAGCGGCACCAGCGCCGGCAAGCGCTACAGCACGCCCGTTCCGACCACGCCCGTCCCCGAGCGAGTAGCGCCGTCCCGACAGGGTGCGCGGGGTCGGGCCGGCACCTGGTAAGCCTGCGGGTGCTCCCCCAGGGCGGGGCGCGTCCGAGCGAGGTCAACCATGAACTACACGAATCTGGGCACGTCCGGCCTGCGGGTGTCGAGGATCTGCCTCGGCATGATGGGGTTCGGGAACAGCAGCGAACGCCCCTGGGTCATTGACGAGGACGCGGCCGACCCGATTGTGCGGGGCGCCGTGGAGGGCGGCGTCACCTTCTTCGACACGGCCGACACCTACTCGGGCGGGGCGAGCGAGGTGGCCACCGGACGGCTCGTGCCGAAGTACCTCACCCGGGACGAGGCGGTCATCGCGACCAAGGTGTTCATGCCAGTGACGCCCGGAGAGAACGGTGGCGGCCTCGGACGCAAGCACGTCCTCTCGGGCATCGACGCCTCGCTCCGGCGCCTGGACATGGACTACGTCGACCTCTACCAGATCCATCGATGGGATCCCCGCACGCCCATAGAGGAGACGATGGAGGCGTTGCACGACGTGGTGCGGTCCGGCAAGGCGCGTTACATCGGGGCCAGCAGCATGTTCTCCTGGCAGTTCGCCAAGGCACAACACACGGCCGAACTCCATGGCTGGACGAAGTTCGTCTCCATGCAGAACCACTACAACCTCATCTACCGCGAGGAGGAGCGCGAAATGATTCCGCTCTGCCTCGACCAGGGGGTGGGGTGCATCCCTTGGAGCCCGCTGGCCCGCGGCGTCCTGGCCGGCAACCGCACCCGCGACGGGGGCCGGCACACGACCCGCTCGAGCACCGACAACTTCACCGACTACCTCTACGACCAGCCCACCGACTTCGACGTGGTCGACGCGGCCGGCGACGTCGCCGCGGCGCGCGGCGTACCGACGGCGCAGGTGGCCCTGGCCTGGCTGTTGCAGAAGCCGGGCGTGAGCGCCCCCATTGTGGGCTCGACCAAGAAGAAGCACCTGAAGGACGCGTTGGGGGCCGAGCAGCTGTCGCTCACCCCCGACGAGGTGGCGCAGCTCGAGAAGCCCTACGTGCCCCATCCGGTGCTCGGGCACTTCTAGAGAGCGCGTCCACGGCCGTCAACTAAGTTCGGTCCGTTGGGTGGGACCGAGCCGGAGAGACGGGGGGTCGCATGCGCGTCGCGCTCGACGGTGGCTGATTTCTTGGACCGGGCCGCGCTCGTCTACGGCGACCGGACGGCGGTGGTCGACGAACCCGGGGTGGCGGGCTCGCTCGGGGCACCGGGCTACGGAGAGCTCGAGGCCCGGGCGCGCGGTATGGCGGTGGCCCTGGACAACCTCGACGTCGGACACGGTGAGCGGGTGGCCATCGTCAGCCCGAACTCGGCCCGCTTCCTGACGGCGTACTTCGGCGTCAGCGGCTACGGGCGCGTGCTGGTGCCGATCAACTTCCGGCTGACCTCCGACGAAATCGCCTACATCGTCGAACACTCCGGGGCGTCCGTCCTCCTGTACGACCCGGATTTGGCCGACCAGGTCGACGGCATCAAGGTCAACCACCGCTTCTGCCTCGACGGTGTGGAGGACGCCGAGCTGTTCGCGCCGGCACCGGCGGGCGCCAGGCCCGAGCCCTGGGAGCGCGACGAGGACGCGACGTGCTCGGTCAACTACACGTCGGGCACCACGGCGCGGCCCAAGGGCGTGCAGCTGACGCAGCGCAACTGCTGGCTCAACGCGACCGCCTTCGGGTGGCATACCGGGGTGAGCGACCGTGACGTCCTGTTGCACACGCTGCCCATGTTCCACTGCAACGGCTGGGGCATGCCCTACGCCGTGACCGGCATGGGGGCCCGCCACGTCGTACTGCGCAAGGTGGACGGTGAGGACATTTTGGCCCGTATCGAGCGCGAGGGGGTCACGCTCCTGTGCGGCGCGCCCGCGGTGGTGGCCGCCATCCTGAGCGCGGCCGAGACGCGCGGTGCGGAAGGGCGGGAGGTGCCGGGACGCGGGACGGTGCGCATAGTGGTGGCAGGTGCGCCGCCACCCTCGAAGACGATCGAGCGCATCGAGACGGAGCTGGGGTGGGAGTTCATCCAGATCTACGGGCTGACCGAGACGGCGCCGCTGCTCACCATCAACCGGGCCCCGGCGGAGTGGGACGGGTTGGACCCGACAGCGCGCTCGCAGCTGCTGGGGCGGGCCGGGGTGCCCGCGCTGGGGGTGCAGATCGCCGTCGACGCCGAGGGCGAGGTGCTGGCGCGTTCGAACCACGTCTTCGCCGGCTACTGGGAGCAGCCCGCCGAGAGCGCGTCGGCTCTCGAGGACGGCTGGTTCCACACCGGCGACGGCGGGTATCTCGACGGCGCCTACGTGGTGATCTCCGACCGCAAGAAGGACGTCATCATCACGGGCGGGGAGAACGTGTCGTCGATAGAGGTGGAGGACTGCCTCTACCAGCATCCGGCCGTGGCCGAGGTGGCGGTGATCGGCGTACCCGACGAGAAGTGGGGCGAGACCATCAAGGCGTTGGTGGTGGTGCGCGAGGGGGCGGCGACGACGGAGGCCGAGCTGATCGGGCACTGCCGCGACCGCATGGCCCACTTCAAGGCGCCCACCTCGGTCGAGTTCAGGGAGGTGCTGGACCGCACGGCCACGGGCAAGCTGCAGAAGTACAAGCTGCGCCAGCCCTACTGGACGGATCGGGAGCGGGCGGTCAACTAGGCGCCGGCGCCGGACTCGCCCCTGTCCGGGTCCGCGCCGCGGGTCAGCCCCCACTTCTCCTTGGCGATGGCCCGGGCCCGTGACTTCGACAGGACGACGCGGTCGCGCCCGGCGTGCTTGGCGTCGTACATGGCCAGGTCGGCCTCGTGGAGCAGCAGCGTCGCGGACTCCGTGCCGTCCGCGGTGACGACGACACCCACGCTGGCCGTCAGGATGACGTCTTGGCCCGCCACCCGGCAGGGGGCGGACAGCACGGACCGGAAGCGCTCGGCCATATCCAACGCCTCGGCCTCGTTGTCCACCTCGGCGAAGGCCACGAACTCGTCGCCGCCGAACCGCGCCACCACGTCGACGCGTCGCGTCGCCGCGGCGAGGCGCCTCGACATCTCCTGCAGCACGACGTCACCCGCGGTGTGGTCGGCCTTGTCGTTGACCGACTTGAACCGGTCGAGGTCGATGAACATGATCGCCAGCGCGTTGAAGCGCCGGCCGATGTGGCCCAGGGCCAGTTCCAGACTCTCGACGAAAGCGGCCCGATTGACCAGGCCGGTCAGGGCGTCGTGGGAGGCCTGGTACGCCATCTGTTCGGCCATTTCGGAGCGTTCCAGGGCCAGTCCGACCATGTCGGCCAACTGGTGGAGCTTGGTCAGCTCGTCGCCGCCGAAGTAGGGCATGAAGGGGCTGATGGTGACGACGAGCTCGTGGGTTTCGCCGTACTGAGGCTGGAGCCTGATGCGGTACGGCACCTCCGGGTCGCCCGGGCCGACATCCCACCACGGACTGGCGTCGGACCCCTCGGTCCCGCCGGTCCCATCGGTCCCGCCCGCGCCGCTGTCCTCGTCGGCGTCCTCGACCGGCGGGTACTGGGCCAGCGGCGTGCCGTCGGGCTCGAGCAGAACGGCCCGGGACGCGCCGACGAGGGCGCAGACGTGGGGCAGGAGGCCCTCCGCCACCTGCTTAGGCCCGCCCGCCGTGACCAGCTCCGTCATGCCGCGCCGGAAGGCGGCGTCCTCGTGGCGGCCCAGGAAGGAGCGGACGAACCCCGGGAGCACCAGCGCGCCCAGGAACAACACGCCCATGATGACCGTCACCAGCTCGTCCGCGAACTGCACCGACGTGCCCGAAATGCCCAGGGCGGCCACCACGACCTGGAGTTCGAGCCCGGCCGTGGCGAGGGCGAGCAGGCGCATGCGGTACTTGGCGATGCGCGGTTGGTCTCGTCCGGCCAGGAAGAGCCGGATGACGACATAGCTGAAGAGAAAGGCCCACTGGGCGCTGAACGTCAGCCGGTAGGCGACGAAGTCCGCCGGCGGCGGCTCCCCGGGCTCGGGCACGTACTGCAGCGCGAAGGTGAAGGCGATCACCGCGACCGTGAGGGCCGCCACGGCGTACTGCACCGCCGCCCGCGGGTGGAGGAAGCTGGCGGCGAACTGGAACAGGCAGTAGGGAACCAGCATCAACACCGCGATCAGCACCTTGACCGTCGTCTCGTTCGTGACGATGCTCGGGTCGACCTTGGCCACCACGGAAATGCCGCCGATGATGCCGAAGGCCAGCGCAGCCCAGCCGGCGCCCCTGATGCGGTGACGCAGCCATTGGCCGAAGGTGATGGCAGCGAGCAGGACGAACTCCCAGAGCGAGACGTTCGCCAGAATCTGCGTCCAGTGCTCCATCGTCATCCCCCGCCACTGCTCGGTCGCCCGCCTGCAGTGGCCCAGTCCTCAACGGCCCGGCGGCATGGCAGGTCCGGGCGGTGGAGTCGCAACTCTAATAGCTCCCGGCGCGGTCTGCAGCTGAGAAGTTCCTGGTGGATGACGGTTAACCTCCTGGATGGCCTCGGCGGGGCTCGACGGACGGTGCAGCCGCTTATGGCCGCTCCTCCAGGAGGACGCGGTGCCGGGGCCCGAGGGAGAGACCGACCTGCCCGACGATGAGGCGGCGCAGCGGGATGCCGGCGATTTGGCGGCGCCACCCGGCGTCGAGCCGGCTCGGCTCTCCGCACAGGAGCTGGGCGATGTCGGCCCTGGTGGCGAGCAGGCCCTGGTCGAAGTCGAGGTCGTCGGCGATCTGGCGCACGACACCCGTGCAGACCGCGACGGCGGCGGCCGGCGCCGGGGCCTCGCGGCCCTCCGATGGCATGCGGATCCGGTCGGCGGGCAGCGAAAGCCCCCGCTCGACGGCCCGCAGGATTTCCCCGGCCCGGCCTTGCGCCAGGTGCCGGGCGTCGACGCCGCGGGCGTGCCGCAGCTCGTCGCCGTTGCGCGGCGGTCGCTGCGAAATGGCCAGCAGGCCGAGGTCCGACAGCACCATGCGACGGGGACGGTTGGTCTCGGCCGCGGTGCGCTCACGCCAGGCGGCCACCTCCTGGGCCACTCCGCGCGAGCGGCGCGACATGCTCCGGATGTCCCCGAGCTTCCACCATGCCTCGTCGGGGTCGCGCGCGGGCGTGCGATCGCTCAGGACCTGGTCGCACTCGTCGAGGGCCCACTCCAACCGGCCCAGTGCGCTGAGCCGCTCGGTCAGGACGGCCCGGAGATCCAGGAGGTGGGCGACGTCGCTCATGGCGTAGGAGATCTGACGGTCGGACATGGGGCGCTCGAGCCAGTCCGAGAGCCGGTCGGCCTTGGGGAGCGAGACGCCCAGCATCTGGTCCGTGAGCCGGGTCAGCGACGGGGTGGACATACCCAGGAACCCGGCCACGATCTGCGTGTCGAACACCGCCGATGGCACGGCGCCGCACGCCGCCATGAGCACGTCGAGGTCCTGCGACGACGCATGGGCCACGGCCGTGCCGGGCCCACTGAACACCTCGGCCAGGGGGGCGGGGTCCACAGCGAGCGGGTCGACCAGGGCCACCCCGTCCCTCCAGGCGATCTGGATCAGCGCCAGGTCGGGAACGTAGGTGCGCTCGGTGTGGAACTCGGTGTCGAAGCCGTAGTACTCCTCGTCGGCCAACCGGGCCACCAGGTCCCGCAGACCCTCGGCGTCGACGACCATGACCGGGGCCGGCTCGCTCATCGCACGGCACCCACCGGGCGGGTGGGGCCCACCGTGCTCGTCATTGCTCGGATTTGGAGGAGGAGATGGTGGCAGCCCTTCGCACGACCGTGGAGGGAGGATACCGCGCCGTTTTTTTGGCCCTCGGCCGGCCGCCCGCCCGGCGCAACCGGCATTGGCCCCGAGCAGTGGGACGTTCGCCGCCGGCCCCGTCCACGCCGGAACCACCGACCGGGTCCGCCGCTACACTCAGCACTGTGGCCAGGGAAAACAGGGCCGGCGGCCAGGGTTAATGACTTAATGCTCTGTTCGGGAGAGTGGGAATCCGATATGAGTGGATTAGAGAGGGAACGGAGGGGGCTTCGTGAAGAAGGTAAGGAAGAAGTTCTTCGGTAGGGACGCGCCCTCGGAGAGGGTCGTGCCGGACACGTCTGGCCAGAGCGTCGCGGGCGGACCCCCCTCGCCCGGTGGAACCTCCAGGAGCGTGGAATCGATGTTGCAGGAGTTCTCGGGCGGGGCGGAGTCCGTGGGCCGGCCGCCGGCGGGCAAGTACGACCAGCTGTGGCAGCTCTCCATGGCGGACCCCCATACGGGTCTGGCCAATCAGCTCCTCCTGCTCGACCGCCTGACCCAGGCGCTGGCGCGTCGCCGGCGCCACGGGGGCGAGGTGGTGGTCAGCCATATCGACCTGGACAACCTCGGGGAGATCAACCTCGACCTGGGTTACACCACCGGCAACACGGTCCTGTGCGAAATGGCACGCCGGCTGACCTCGGTGCTCCGGACCGAGGACACGGTCGGGCGCGTGGGCGGCAGCGAACTCGTGGTGGTCATCACGGTCAACGACGAGCAGGCCGTCGGGCCGCTCATGCGGCGTCTGCAACACACACTCGACGAGCCCGTGGTGGTGGGGGGCCAGGGCATCCGGTTGCACGCCACCTTGGGCGTGGCGGTGGCCGAGGATGCCGAGTCGGCCGAGGGCGTGCTGACCCGGGCCGACCGGTCCACCCGGGTCGGCCACCGCTGAGCAGCCGAGCACGCCGGTCATGCTGAGGGTGGTTCGCTGGGTCCTCATCGTCGGGGCCACCGCACTGGCCGTGCGGTCCCTGCCCGACCTGGCCCGCTACCTCAGAATGCGGTCCCTGTAGAGGCGTCGCGCCCGACGAACTCCCGGGCCCGGCCGAGGATGGAGGCCATCGACAGGGGCTCACCCGAGGACGGGTCGATCTGTCGGCCCACTTCTTGGAGCACGTGGCCCGCGTGGGCGCGCAGCGCCTTGACGAGGTCGTCGAACTCCTGGGAGCCGGCCACCGCTTTGGCGGCGTCGATCACCTCGTCGAGCGCGTCGCTCCCGTCACGCGCGCCGATGACGTAGCCGGCGATGAACGCCAGGATCAGGCCCACGCTCCTCCTCCCGCGCGCTCACTGCGATCGCGCTTCAAGATGGATTTCGACGGAGACCTCAGGGTAGATCTTCAGGGCCAGCGTCGTCGGCACCTCGAGGTCGAAGTCGCGGATGTCGAGGGTTTGCTGTCCCCGGACGACGATGGCGCCGTGGTCCAGCGAGTCGATGGTGACGATGCCCCCGATCGGGCGCACGACGTCGTGGATCTCGATCCGGGCCCCCAGCTCGTAGCGGTTCGTCCCCGCCAGGTGGACCGCGTTTTCCAGCTCCAGCACGGCGTCGGGGTACCGGCGGGCGTCGATCCGGCGTTTCAGCTCGGTGTCGTAGAGGGTGTTGCCCGACGTGAGCGAGCGGAGCGCCACCGACAGCCGGGCCTTGACGGGCGCGGTGGCGTCGATGGTCCGGCCGTCCACGTCGGCGGAGATTTCGCCGTGCAGCTCACTGGTGGCGAAGGAGATCGGGCCGACGTTGGAGCGCGCCTTGACGAGCACGGCCGACCGACCGGCCTGCACCTCGAAGATCGCTTGCGCCCCGCCCCCGGGCCTCACGGGACCGCCCCCGTGGGTGCCGGTCCGACGGCCAACGTCCCCAGCGGATCTGGGCGCAGCGACGACAGCCAGGTGGTGACGGCCTCCTCAGCCGCCGGAAGGCGCCAGAGGAAGCCCTGCGCCTGGTCGCACCCCATGCGACGGAGCTCGTCGAGTTGCTGGTCCGTCTCCACACCCTCCCCGATCACGTGCAGGCCGAGCGAATGCGCGAGGTTGATGATGGCCGACACGATGGCGTGGTCCTCGGGGTTCGTGACGACCTCGGCGACGAAGGAACGGTCGACCTTGAGGTGCTGCGCCGGGTAGCGGCGGAGATAGCTCAGCGACGAGTAGCCCGTCCCGAAGTCGTCGATCGACAACTCGACGCCCAACCTACGCAGCTCCTGAAGCTGGGCGATGGCCGCTTCGGGATCGTCGGCGGTGGCGCTCTCGGTGATTTCGAGCACGAGCGCACCTGCCTCCAACCCCGATTCGCGCAGGGCGGCGGCGATTTCGTCGACCAGGCTCGGGTCCTGGAGTTGGCGGGCCGACACGTTGACCGCCATGGGCAGCCGTTGGCCGTGCACCCGCTGCCACGCCGCGGCCTGATGGCACGCCTTACGCAGCACCCAGCGCCCGATGCCGATGATCATTCCGCTTCCCTCGGCCAGGTGGATCCACTGATCGGGGAGGAGCTCGCCCCGGGTGGGGTGGCACCACCGGATGAGCGCCTCGAAGCCGCTCAGGGTGCCCCCGCCGGCCAAATCGACGATGGGCTGGTAGTGGATGGTGAGCTCGCCGCGCTGGAGAGCCCACTCGAGGTCGGTGCGGAGGGCGGCCCGCTCGACGGCCGCGTCGCGCATGTCGGCCTCGAAGAACTGGTAGCGCGACTTGCCACGTGACTTGGCCACATACATGGCGACGTCGGCACCGAGGAGCACGTCCTCCGCCGTTTCGCCCTCGCCGGTCACGGCGACGCCCATGCTGGCCCGGGACAGGATCTCCTGGTCGTTGATCCGGTAGGGATGGCCGAGGACGGCGATGATCCGCTTCACGATCTGCTCGGCGGCCCGCGCGTCGGCGTTCTCGAGGAGAAGCGCGAACTCGTCACCACCCCACCGCGCCACCGTGTCGCCGGGCCGCACGCACTGCTCGAGCCGGGTACTGGTGAGCTCGAGCAGCTGATCGCCAACGCCGTGACCCAACGTGTCGTTGATCGACTTGAAGTCGTCGAGGTCGAGGAAGATCACAGCCAGGGGGTGGCCGTGGGTCCGCCGGCGCACGAAGGCTTCGTCGACCCGGTCGATGAACAGCGACCGGTTGGCCAGGCCGGTGAGCGAGTCATGCGAGGCGCGGTCCCGCAGTTCGGCCTCGAGCGCCACCCTGTCGCTGGCGTCGCGCGTGTTCAGAACCAGGCCGTCCACGCTCGGGTCGTCGAACAGAGCTGCGCACGGCCGATTCACCCACGCGCCAGGAACCGTCGCGATGGCGCATGCGCGCCTGGACGAGGCGGCCCTCCGGCTCGCCGTGCATACCGGGGTCCAGATAGGCCAGCAGCAGTGGCGCGTCCTCCGGGTGCAGCCACGAGGTGAGCTCGCGGCCCACCATCTGGTCGGGTGCGAAGCCGAAGACCTGCTCGACCGACGAGCTCTGGTAGGTGATCCGGCCCTGGCGGTCGATCACCGTGGTCACGTCCGAGGACTTCTGGGCCAGCGAGCGGAAATGGGCCTCGCTCCCGGCCACCCGTTCGAGCGCGGCGCCGGCCAGGGTGGCGATGAACTCGGCCAGCTGGACCTCGACGTCGCCGAAGAGGTCGTTCACCTGGTGATGCGTGACGTTGAAGCAGGCCACGACCCGGCCTTCGGAGATGATCGGCGCGCAGAGGATGGAGCGCAGGTCCGCGAGCAGCATGCTGTCGGAGGTATCGGTGTCGCTCAACGCGCTCGAGACGACGGGCGCCAAGCCGTCGATGGCCTGGCGCATGAGGCTCAGACTCACGTCGGGCACCAGGCTCCCCGAATCGCTCACCATGACGTCGTCCTCGCCGCCGCCCACCCGCACCACGTTGCAGTGGTCGCCCCGCAGCATGAGCATGGCGGCCTGGTACACCTCCTCGTAGACCGCAGCAGGTGAGACCGCGGTGCCGATGCGGCGCCCGACGTCGAGGAGCATTTCGAAGCGATCGGCCAGCGAGTAGGTGGCGCGGGGGCTGTCGGGCGCGTGCGGCTCGAGGCTGACCCGTTCCACTTCGGCCCGGGCCAGGTCGGCCCGGGCGTCCGTGCGGCCCTGGGCGGCCGCTGCCCGCGCCTCGGCAATGCGGGTCACCGTCGACTCATAGGCCGCGCCCTGCTCCTGGCTGATGCGGAGGCTGCGGGCGAAGTAACGCCGGGCCCGCCGGGGCCGCCCGCGTAGCCCGGCCACAATGGCGCGCTCGCGCAGGGCGTGCGGCAGGTTGTTGCGGTAGGAGCGGGAGAAGCGCTGGGCCCGCCTGGCCGCCCGGGTGGCGCGGCGCAGGTAGCGCGCCCGCGCCCGCCGCTCGGACGGCTCGACGGCCTCAGCCTGCATGCGCAGCGCGGTAGCCAGCCAGGGACGGACGGGAGCGATGTACTCGGCCCGCAGGCCGGCCGACGAGACGATGGCCTGAGCCTCGGTGAAGCGCTCCACGGCGCGCTCGACTTCGCCGGCGTAGAGGAGCCGTACGCCATCGGCCAGGTGGACCTCGGTGGCCGTGTGGGCGTCCCCGAGGTCGCGTCCTATCTCTATGGCCACGAAGGCTTCGGGGATCCGTCCCACCCCGGCCCGGGACCATCCGCTCAAGGCGATACCGGCCGCGGTGGCGTCACCGATCGCCGTCGCCTTGTAGTAGAGCTCGCGCGAAAGGTCGGTGGCGACGTCGAGCTCACCCAGGCGGTAGTGCGCGAACGCCTCGTGCCAGACCGCCGTGTTCTGCTCCCACCGGCCACCGGTCCGCTCCAGGAGGCGCACGGACTCCCGGCAGGCGTCGATGCATTCACGGAAGCGGGAGGAGGCGTAGAGCACGGTGGCGACGAAGCTGAGCGATTGGCCCTGGCCCCACACGTCCCCCGACTCGCGGCGGATGGCCAGGGAGCGCTGGGCGTAGGTCAGTCCCCGCGAATACCAGGGCAGCGTCGTCATGACGGGGGCGTGCTCGGAATAGGCCTGGGCCAACTCCGGGCTGGGTGGGTAGCGCTCGGCCAGGTTCATTTCGCGCAGATGGGCCCAGGCGCACGCCACCGGGCCCGCGCTGAACCAGTAGACGTGGGCCAGGCCGCTGTAGAGGCGGATGGCCACGAAGTCGCCTTCGGCGCCGGCCACGGGCCGGCGGCCGACGAACAAGCGGGGAAGAAGCGTATGCAGGGTCTGGACGGCGCTCTCGAAGAGCGCACCGGCCAGCCGGGACGATTTCCGCCGTGGGACCCATCGGCCCAGGGCGCGTAGGGCGCCTTCGAGGGCCAGCGTGGCCGTCACCTGGTCACCCTGCTTGAAGGCGACGTCGCCCAGCTTGCCGCTGATCACCGCCCGCGTCACCGGGTCGCCGCTCAGCGCCAAGGCCTGTTCGAGCTGCTCCGTCGCGGCGGGGTAGTCGCCCTGGAGCATGAGCACGTCGCCCAGACCTTCGGTGACGCGGGCCGAGGTGGCGGGGTCGGCCACGGCGGCCCGCTCGGCAATGCGGTAGTGGGTCTCCGCCACGTCCAGCGCGTGGCGACCCCGCGCCTCGGCCGCCGACTGGAGTGCGTAGGGAAGCGCCCGCGCCAGCTCGCCGCCCGCCTCGAAGTGGTAGGCCAGCTCGAAGCAGCGGGCGGGGTCGGTGGCCTCGATCCGCTCGCCCGCCGCCAGGTGCAGGCGCCGCCGTTCGCTCGGCTCGAGGCGCTCAAGCAGGCTCTCGCGCAACTTGTCGTGGGTGAAGGAGCAGCGGCCGTCGGCCTCGCGCACCCAGAGGATGCGCCGCCGCCGGGCATCGTCGAGCGCCGGGGTGACCGCGGCGGGACCCTGGCCCGAGAGCGCAATGGCCAGGTCGAGGGCGAACTCCTTGCCGAGGACGGCGCCGACGGTGAGGAAGTGCAGAGCCTCTTCGTCCAGCAGGTCGAAGCGACGGGACAGAATCGAGCGCGGCCCGCCGCGACGTCTGCACGTCGGCCATGGGCCCCGGGTCGATCTCCCAGCCCTCGGGCCGGTGGCGCAGGGCGCCCGTCTCGACCATGCCTCGCAGCACGGCCGACGCCATGAACGGGCTGCCGCCGGCCAGACGCACGACCGCTTCGATGGCTTCGGCCGGGAGCGGACCGGCCATCGACTCGCTGAGCTGCTCGATGCTCCGGGCGTCGAAGGGCCGCAGCACCACGCTCGCCGTCGGGTCGAGATTCCGCAGCGGGTGGCCCACCGGTACGTCCTCCGAGCGGAACGAGGCCACAATCACGACGCCGCGACCCGTCCGGGGCACCTCGAGAGACTGCCAGCGGTCCAGCAGGGACAAGGTCATGGCGTCCGCCCACTGGCAGTCGTCGAGGAGGATGAGCACGGGGCGCGGCGCCTGCCCCAGGGCCTCGAGCAGCGCCAGCAGGGCCTCGATGCTGCGCGTCTCGCCGTACTCCTCGGGACCGAGGCGGGCACGGTCGACCGGCCCGAGCAGTGGGCCCAGCACGGGCAGGGTGGCGGCGGCCGCGTCGGCCCGCTCGCTGAGCTGGGCGCGCAGGCCCCCGGCCAGCATGCCGTCGACATCGCCCACGACGATTCCGTCGGCGAGGCCCTCGAGCATCTGGAACGGCCGCGGGGCGCCCTGGTCGACGCCCTGACCGCGCAGCACGACGACGTCACGTTGAGCGGCGTGCAGCGCCAACTCGTCGAGGAGCCGGGTCTTGCCCGCGCCCGAGTCGGCCTCGACCAGCACCAGGCGCTGGAGGGTGTCGTCGTCGTCGTCGAGGACGGCCACCAACTCGGCCAGCTCTTCGCGCCGCCCTATGAAGGCCGGCTCGGCCAGCACCTGCCGGCGGTCGCGCCGCCCGGGGGTGACGGCAGGCTCGTCCAGGCCGGCCTCCAGGGCGGCGGCGATCTGGGTCAGGTCATCGAGGACGGAGGCGGCCGACTGATAGCGCCCCCCCGGGTCCTTGGCCAGCAGGCGGTGCAGGACCCCGTCGAGTGATCGGGGCACGGCGAGGCCCAGCGAGCGCAGCGGCGGGGCGTCGGCATTGAGATGCTGGCGGAGCACCTCGCCCACGGTGTCGCCGCTGAAGGGGGTGTGGCCGGCCAGGCACTCGAACATGACGACGCCGAGCGAGTAGAGGTCGGACGGCTGGTCGACGACCACGTTGATGAGGCCGGCGGCTTCCGGCGCGATGTAGCGGACCGTGCCCGCCGGCTCGCCCCGGGAGGCACCGTCGAGGTCGGCGCCCCGGGAAAGCCCGAAGTCCACCAGTTCGGCCGTCAGGTCGGCGCCCTCCCCGCGCACGATGATGTTCGACGGCTTGATGTCGCGGTGCAGCACGCCGTGTTGGTGGACCTGGTGGAGCGTCGAGAGGATGCTGATGGCCAGCCGGAGCGACATTTCGACCGAGAGCTGCCCCCGGGTGAGCACCAGGTCGAGCGGCTCACCCTCGACGCGGGGCTGGACCAGGTAGAAGTAGCGGTCGCGCTGACCGCACCAGAGCACGCGGCGCGTCCGTCCGAGGTCGATCCGCTCGAGCAGGCGCGCCTCGTGTTCGAGGCGCATGTAGACCGCCGTGGGCATGCTCGCCGTCTCGACGGTCTTGACGAGGACGTCGGTCGCGTGGAGGTGGTCGATCCCGGCGTAGGTGTCGATGCCGTTCCCCCGCTTCACCAGCGCGGTGAGCTCGAAGCGGCCGTCGACCCGATCGGTCGCGGACATGGTGGGTGGGCCGCCGGTCGCGCCCGCCACGGTTTCGTCGGTGAACGTCATCGGGCAGGCCGGGGCGAGGCCGGGCTGTCACCATCCCCCCCATGGGTGTAGGAAACCCCTCCAGGCCGTGGCACGGTACCCCGAATCCCGCTTGCCCGCTCTGCACGGGTGCGGCCATGTTAACCATTTCTCCTGTTGAAAGGGCTGGCTTGGCGCAACTCTCATCTCCTGTTGATAGGGCGGGCTCGGCGCGACTCTCAAGGGTCCGGGCGCACCTCGGCGCCGCCGGGCGCGGCGAGGCGGTGGAGGCTCAGAGGCTCGGAGACCACGGCCGCCCGGACATGTGGTTGAACGAACGTTGGGGTGCATGGTCGCCGTCATAGGGAGTATCGGCCCTATGCGAGACAGGAGTATCGGCTCTAGTGCACCCAACGAAATCCGGACAGGCTGAGTCTTGCAATGTCGATGTACAGCGAATTGCTCTGCGGTCTCTGTGCCGACATGGACCCGGTCGAGTTGCCGGCGTCGCGCGACGAGCTCGTGGTCGTTCTTTTGCAGTGCCGTCGCCGGCTGAACGGACACGGCCTCGACGAGGGGCACATCATGGCGGAGGACTTGGCGCTCGAGCTCGACCACGACCGGATGCTGTTGCGCCTGTGCCACGCCATGGGGATAGAGAGCGATCCCACACGCTTCGTCAATCCGCTGGCCGAGCGGGAGCGTCTCGAGGACCAGCTGCGCTCGGCCGGCATCGACTTCCGCACGCTCGACGACAACCGCCGGGTGTCGGTGCCCTGAGGCTGAGGGAAGGCCGCTACAGGCGGGGGGACTTCCGCTCCGCCAGCACCGCGGCGTACACGGCCGCTTCGGTGCGCCGGCGCATCCCGAGCTTGGAGAGCAGGCTCGAGACGTAGTTCTTGACCGTGGCCTCGGCCAGGAAGAGTTGCTCCGCAATCTGACGGTTCGACTGCCCCTGGGCGATCAGCTCGAGAACCTTGCGCTCCTGGGGTGTCAGTACCGTCAACTTGGACTCGGACTCCTGGTCCTTGCGCAGCCGGTCGAACAATTCCTGGGTCAGGGCCGGGTCGAGCAGGCTCATGCCCTGACTGACCCGCCGTATGTCCCCCAGCAGATCGCCTCCACCGACCTCCTTGAGGACGTAGCCGGATGCGCCCGCCATGATGGAGGAGAACAGGGCGTCGTCGTCCGAGTACGACGTGAGCATGAGGCAACGGACGTGGGGGAGGACGGACTGGATCTCGCGGCAGACCTCGATCCCGCTGCCGTCAGGTAGGCGGACGTCGAGGATGGCCACGTCCGGTTCCAGCTCGCGAATGAGCCTCAGGCCCTGCTCCGCCGTCGCCGCCTCACCGACCACCTCCAGGTCGTCTTCAGCCTCGAGCAGCGTGCGAAGGCCTGTTCGGACCAGTTCATGGTCGTCGAGGACGAACACGCGAATCGACACCAGCGTTATATTGCCACGGCCCGAACGACCCCCGCGGGAGGCCCGAGATCGCCGTCGTGCGACACGGGATGCGGCGCACCCCTATCCTGGCCATTCGTGCAGCCTTTCGATCGCATCGATGATCCCGTCAAGCTGCGCCGGCTCCTGCAGGCGATCCTCATCCTCGACGCCGAGCTGAACCTTCCCGTCGTGTTGCGCCGCATCATTGAGGAGGCCTGCGACATGGTCGACGCGGAGTTCGGGGCGCTCGGCGTCTTCACGGAGGACGGGCAGGCGCTCGACCAGCTCCTGACGGTGGGTCTGGACTTCGAGGCGGAACAGGCCATCGGCCGCGGTGTATTGGGCACTTTGATGGCCGACGACAAGCCGCTCCGGATCGGCAACATGGCCGACAGCGCGGACAGCTTCGGTTTCCCGGGTGCGCATCCGACCGTGACCTCCTTCCTGGGTGTGCCGGTGCGGGTGCACGGCGAGGTCTACGGCAACCTCTACCTGACCAACAAGCGACACGCCGGGGAGTTCTCCGAGCAGGACGAGGAACTCTGTCTGGCGCTCGCCAGCGCCGCGGGAATCGCCATCGAGAACGCACGGCTGCACTCGCTCGTACGCGATCACGCGCTCACCGAGGACCGGGACCGGATTGCGCGTGACCTGCACGACTCGGTGATCCAGCGTCTGTTCGCCATCGGCCTGTCCCTGCAGGGGACGGCGCGGCTGGTCGAACGGCCGGAGGCGGTCATGCGGATCGGTGAGGCCATCGACAAGTTGGACGAGACGATCCGCCAGCTCCGCAAGGCCATCTTCGACATAGAGCTCACCATCAACAAGGAGGGTCTGCACCCCAAGGTCCTCGACCTGGTGCACGAACTGCGGCCGGTGCTCGGCCTCCATCCGCAGGTCTCCTTCAGTGGCCCGGTCGACCATGTGGTCACCGGCCAGCTGGCCGAGGAGGTCCTGGCCGTGCTGCGGGAGGCCCTGACCAACGTGGGCAAGCACGCCCATGCCTCCCAGGTGGTCATTACCGTCGCGGTCGGCGACGAGTTGCGTGTCATTGTGGCCGACGACGGCGCCGGCATGGGCGGGGTCAGGGCTGACGGTCTCGGGCTCAAGAACATGCGGCACCGGGCCGAGCGCCTGGGGGGCGGCATGGAGATCGGCACCTCGAGGGAGGGTGGCACCCGACTCACGTGGCATGTGCCGGTGGACGAGTCGGACGGAGCCTTCGGGACGGTGGCACCCGCCTCCTGAGGGCGCAGCGAAAGGGGACGTGCATGACCACCACGGCAGGGACGGTTCCGGGCCGACAGGGTCTGGGCCATGCCCTGTGGAAGCGCCAGCTCACGCACTACCCCAACACCTGGCCGCGGCTCGGCTACCTGGCCATCGTCGTCCTGACGACGATCATGCTCTACTACCTCTACTACGTGGAGGGCGCGGTCACGCCGTTGATGCTGCCCTACTACCACATGTCGTTCCAGTACTTCCTGTACCTCCTTGTGGTCTCCAACGCGATCGGGGCCTTCAGCGCGTTCTTGGGCGGGCTCTCCGACAAAATCGGCCGGGCGAACCTGACCATCTACGGGACGCTCCTCGTGGCCCTCATTCAGCTGTTCGCCATTCCCCACATCACCGAAAAGTTCTGGTTCGCCGCCTCCTACTGCGTGATCGGGTTCGTGGAAGGCGTCATCCTCGTCTCGACCCCTGCCCTCATGCGTGATTTCTCGCCCCAGATGGGACGCGGCGCGGCCATGGGTTTCTGGGCGCTCGGCCCGACCATGGGCGCGTTGTGCGCCAGCCTCGTGGCCACGCACACCCTCAGCCACCTGGAGCCCTGGCAGGACCAGTTCATCATTTCGGGGACGGTGTGCCTCTGCGTCGTCTTCATCTCCTTCTTCTTCCTGCGCGAGCTGTCCCCGCAGATGCGCGACCAGCTGATGGTGACCGAACGCGAGCGAGCCCTCGTCGAGGCCCGCGCCAAGGGCATCGACGTGGAGGCGGCCACAAGACGGCCCATGCGCTCCATGTTCCACCTCGACCTGGTGGTGTCGTCCGTCGCCATTTCGGTCTTCCTGCTCTTCTACTACGCCTCGGTCAGCGTCCTGACCATCTACTGGGTCGTCGTCTTCAATCGATCGACGCCCGATGCCAACGGCATCAACGTGTGGTTGGCCGCCTTCCTTTCCGCCGGCCTCGTCCTGGCGGGAGTGCTCTCCGACTGGGCGCGCGTGCGCAAGCCCTTCATGCTGGCGGGAGCGATCTGCGCCATCGTGATGATGTGGTTCATGATTCAGCAGACGAAGCATCCACATACCGGGTACTACGCCAACGTGCTCGTGATTGTGCTCCTGGCCCTCTCGATCGCGTTGGCCTACGCGCCGTGGATGGCGAACTACACCGAACAGGTCGAGTCGCACAACCCCGCGCTCACCGCCTCGGGTCTGGCCATTTGGGGATGGATCCTCCGCATTACCGTGGCGCTGTCGTTCCTGGTGCTCCCCTACGTGATCACGACGTCCACGGTGCTGGTCGACAATCAGGGAGCTCAGGGGCCGCTATTGGCCATTCAGGCCGCGCAGCCCTACGCGCCGAATACCTCCGCGTTGAAGTGCAGTCCGACACCCGCGCCGGCGGAAGTCATCACCAATCTGCAGAAGACGGGCGAACCGGGCCCCAAGACATTGGCCACCCTTTTGAGCGCGTGCAACAGCACCGACAACCTGTTGAAGGCGATCGCGGCCGCCGGTGGCCTGTCCAACCCCCAGGTCCTGGGTTTGAACGCCTTTAATCCGCTCGCCCTTGACATTCAAAGCGGCAAGCCGGTGACCCAGGCCCAGATTGCAGGCGTGGCGAAACACTCGCCGAACCTCGCCAGCCTGCTGGTGGCCGAGCAGAAGCTGCTTCCCGCGCAGAAGACATCACCGGCGGAGTGGAGGCGCTGGTGGACGGTGTGCCTCATCGGCATGGCGGTGTTCGGGGTGCTCGTCTTCACCATGCGGGGCCGATGGAGCCCGAGGGCGGCCAGGCGTGACTTCGACGAGCACGAGCGCCTCGTCACCGAGGAGCTGGCGCGGTTGGCCCAAGAGGAGCCGGCCCCCGTCTGATCCGGGTCGGCGCCCGTCCGTCACACCCGGCGTGCCGTGTCACCGCCCCGGTGGCAGGATCGTCCCATGCGTGAACTCGAGCACTTCATCGGCGGCAAATCGGTGACGGGGACGTCAGGGCGCCAGGGGCCGGTCTTCGACCCGGCTCGCGGCGTGCAGACGGCGGCCGTCCCGCTGGCCTCGGTCGACGAGGTCGCCGCCGCCGTCGAAGTCGCGGCGGACGCGGCGGTCGAATGGGGCGCCGGCTCGCTCAGCGCCCGCGCCGCCGTCCTTTTCCGGCTGCGCGACCTGGTCAGCCGGGCCTCGGCCGACCTGGCGGCCGCCGTCACGGCCGAGCACGGGAAGGTGCTGAGTGACGCGGCCGGCGAGGTGGCTCGCGGCCTCGAGAACATTGAGTTCGCCTGCGGGATTCCGCACCTCCTCAAGGGCTCGCACTCGACCGAGGTGTCCTCCGGCGTGGACGTCCACACGGTGCTCGAGCCCCTGGGCGTCGTCGCCGGCGTCACGCCGTTCAACTTCCCGGTGATGGTCCCCCTCTGGATGCTGGCCAACGCCATCGCCTGCGGCAACACGTTCGTGCTCAAGCCTTCGGAGCGCGACCCCTCGCCTTCGCTCCTCCTGGCCGAGTTGGCCCACGAGGCCGGCGTGCCCGACGGGGTGCTCAACGTGGTCCACGGTGACGCCGTCGCGGTCGACGCGCTCCTGACCGACCCGGGCGTGGCCGCGGTCTCCTTTGTGGGGAGCACCCCCGTCGCACGCCACGTCTACGAGACCGGGGCGCGCCACGGCAAGCGCGTGCAGGCGCTCGGCGGGGCCAAGAACCACATGGTCGTCCTGCCCGACGCGGATGTCGACGCTGCGGCTGATGCGGCGATCTCGGCCGGCTACGGCTCGGCCGGGGAGCGCTGCATGGCCATTTCGGTGGTAGTCGCCGTCGGCGCGGTGGCCGATCCTCTGGTGGCCGCCATCGCCGAGCGGGTGCCGTCGGTCGTCGTCGGCCCCGGGAACGATCCGGAGTCGCAGATGGGGCCGCTCGTCACGGCTCAGCACCGAGACCGCGTGCGCGCCTACGTCGACGGCGCCGAAGCCGAAGGGGCGCGGCTCGTGGTGGACGGCCGGGGAGATTGGCCCGAGGGCTTCTTCCTCGGCTGCTCCCTGCTCGACCGCGTGCGGCCCGGCATGCGGGCCTACGACGACGAAATCTTCGGGCCCGTGCTCAGCGTGGTGCGCGTCGACACCTTCGAGGAGGCGGTCGACCTGGTCAACACCAACCCCTACGGCAACGGCACGGCCCTGTTCACCCGGGATGGCGGCGCGGCGCGGCGCTTCCAGCGCGACATCGCGGCGGGCATGGTCGGGATCAACGTCGCCATCCCCGTCCCCGTCGGGTTCCATTCCTTCGGCGGGTGGAAGTCGTCCCTCTTCGGCGACAGCGCCATGTACGGTCCCGAGGGGATCCGCTTCTACACCCGGCCCAAGGTCGTCACCATGCGCTGGCCCGACCCCTCGACGAGCGAAATCGACCTGGGCTTCCCCCGCACCCGCTAGACATCCCATCCCGGCCCGTAACCCGGCCGTAGGAACAGGCCGTAGGGTGGGATGGTCACGAGCAACCGGGGAGGCATGATGGCTCTTGCACTCGACGGGCTTCGGGTGGTGGACGCGGACACCCACCTGACCGAGGCCCACGACCTCTGGACCAGCCGCGCCCCGGCCAAGTACGCCGACCGGGTCCCGCACGTCGAAGAGATCGACGGCCGTCCCATGTGGATCGTCGACGGCGCCGAGCTCGGCTTTGCCGGCGGTGGCGGCGTCATCGACCGCGACGGGGGCAAGGGACGGGCCCTCGAGGCGCTCTACGAGTGGACGATCGACCGCATTCACGCCGGGGCATACGACCCCAAGGCGCGCCTCGAGGTGATGGACGACTCGGGCATCTACGCCCAGGTGTGCTTCCCGAACTCCATCGGATTGGGCGGCCAGGGCATTTCCGATGTGGTCAAGGACCCCGAACTGCGCCTGCTGTGCGTGCAGATCTACAACGACGCCATGGCCGAGGTGCAGGCCGACTCGGGCAACCGCCTGCTGCCCATGCCGGTGTTGCCGGCCTGGGACCCGCCGGGAGAGCGCCCGCGAGGCGGAGCGGGTGGCGGCGATGGGTCTGCGGGGCGTCAACATGACGTCGGACACCCAGGACCTGGGAGCGCCGGACTTGGCCAACCGGGCCTGGGACCCGTTATGGGACGTGTGTGCCGACCTGCAGCTGCCGGTGCATTTCCACATCGGCGCCAGCCTGACCACCATGACCTACTTCGGCACATACCCGTGGGAGTCCCAGGACGAGGACACCAAACTGGCCATCGGCGGCACGCTCCTGTTCATCGGGAACGCCCGGGTGGTGACCAACATCATTTTGAGCGGCCTGCTCGACCGGCATCCCACCCTGAAGATGGTCTCGGTCGAGAGCGGGGTGGGCTGGATCCCCTTCATCCTCGAGGCGCTCGACTACGAAATGTCGGAGAACGCGCCCAAGCAGCTGGACCAGCTCTCCATGCTCCCGTCTGAGTACTTCCGCCGGAACCTCTACGCCACGTTCTGGTTCGAGAAGAACAACGTGCCGGCCCTGATCGCGTCTGTCGGGGAGGACAACGTCCTGTTCGAGACGGATTTCCCGCATCCCACCTGCCTCTATCCCAAGCCGCTCGAGACCGTGGCCGACAAGATGTCGACGTTGTCCCCGGCGGTGCAGCGCAAGGTGCTGGGGGAGAACGCTGCGGCCCTGTACCGGCTCTGAGCCACGCCGGCTCGGGCCCCTCCCGGTCGCCCTGCACCGGTCCCGTCCCGGAGAGGGCAAGATCACTGGGGGCCGGGCGTTCCCTGGCCGGTGGCCGTTGTCTCACGGGCACGGTGAGTGGCCAAGTCGGCCGAGCCGGGCTCCGCGAGCGGCCCAACGAATCGGCGGGAGGCGTGATGGCGAACTTGTTCAGACTGCATCGAACCTCGAGACCGTCGGCGCCTGACGCTGAACCGGCCGAGAGTCCGGTGGACCGAGCGGCCGGCGCTGAGGTCGATGATGTCGAGGTGAGGTCGAGGTCGATGATGTCGAGGTCGAGGTCGAGGGAGGCGAGACCGAGACGCCGGAGCCCGAACGGCGCCGCGAGCTGGACGTGACGGGGCTCCTGGTGGCCGTGGCCGATCCGGAGGCGCCGGCGTGCGACGAAACCGACCGAGCGGAGCGGTCCGGCGAGGCGGACACCGAGGCGGCGTCGTCCCAGATGGAGGGTCATCCGCAAATGGAGAGCCTTCTCAAGGCACTGTCGTCCTCTGGCGGCGGCGGTGGCGCCGCGCCGTCGGAGCCGGACCCGACGCCGGCCGAACCGGATGCCTGGTGGCATATCGACCCGGCGGGCTACCTGGTCCCCCGGGCCGAATTGCCGAATGAATCCCTCGCCGGGCTGGCCCGTTCGGCCACGGCCGCCCTCGGCGCCCTGGTGGCCAGCCCGCTGAGCGTCCACGAGTACGTCGAGGACGTCTTCGCCAGAGCGGTCAGCCTGACCGTCCGCGACGACTCGTCGGACTACGCCTGGCGCATCGCCGCCACGTGGACGGACTCGGACGGCCGCAGGGAGCTGCTCGCAGCCCTCTCCGCCATGTTCGGCGAGCCGGCGCCCATCGTGGGGCTGCGCCGCCTGCGCTCCCGGGGCGACATCCGGAGCGGCGTCGCCCAGACCCCGACCCTCCACCTGTCCGCCCCGAACGTCGGTGGCCCCGAGCCGGACTGGGAGCGCATGCTGGCCTCGGTCGTGCCCGGTGACCGCATCGAGCTCAATGAAGACGACGTCAGCTACCGCGGGGTGCGGATCCACGGCATGGCGGTGGCCTGTGCCGTCGACAACGACGAGGCGCTCACCCGGGTCGATCGCTGGCTGGG
>CAWKJX010000010.1:0-34775 GCA_963850095.1 uncultured Acidimicrobiaceae bacterium
AGGTCGAGCTGGTCGTCGACACCCTCTACTCGGAGGACGGCTGCGACTACCTGGTGTGGAAGTGGCGCCCGCTGGGTGCCGACGCCGCGCGCCCGCTGGGGAGGCCTGATGCCCGGCGACAGGCGGGGAGGCCGAGCATGCCCGACGACAAGAAGGTGGCCGTGCTCGGTGCGGGCATGCACGAGTGGGGCAAGTGGGGCCGACCCTTCGTCGAGTACGGGCTGGCGGCGGCCCGTGACGCCATGGCGGATGCCGGGCTGGGCTGGCGCGACATGCAGTTCGTCTCCGGGGCCGACACCATCCGCAACGGCTATCCGGGGTTCGTGTCCGGGGCGACCTTCGCCCAGGCGCTGGGGTGGACCGGGGCGCGGGTCTCGAGCGTCTACGCGGCGTGCGCGTCGGGTGCGGTGGCCATCGCCAACGCGCGGGCGCAGATCCTGGCGGGGCTGTGCGACGTGGCGCTGGTCGTGGGTGCGGACACGACGCCCAAGGGCTTCTTCGCGCCGGTCGGCGGCGGCGACCGCAAGGACGACCCGGACTGGTTGCGCTTCCATCTCATGGGCGCCACCAACCCGACCTACTTCGGTCTGTACGCCGCGCCGGCGCATGGACCGCTTCGGCGCCACCGAGGAGGACTTCGCACAGGTCAAGGTGAAGAACGCGCGGCACGGGCTGGCCAACCCCTACGCGCGCTACCGCAAGGAGGTGACGGTCGACGAGGTGCTGGCCTCGCCGATGGTGGCCGACCCGTTGCGCCTCCTCGAGATCTGCGCCACCTCCGACGGCGGCGCGGCCCTCGTCCTCACGCTCCATGGAGTTCGCCCGGCGCCACGCCGGCGGCGCCGAGCCGCTCGTCACCATCGATGCCGTCTCGACCGTCACCCCGACGTTCCCCAACACGGTGATCGAGATGCCGAACTTCTCCACCGACTCGGCCGCGGCGACCGGTGGCGACGCGCGACGCGGCGGTGGCCGCCGCGGGGTTCCGGCCTTCCATCGCCACGGCGGCCTACGCCGAGGCCGGCATCGGCCCCGAGGACGTCGACCTGGCCGAGGTCTACGACCTCTCGTCCGCGCTCGAGCTGGACTGGTACGAGGACATCGGCCTGTGCGGCGAGGGCGAGGCGGAGAAGCTGTTGCGCGACGGCGCCACCACCCTGGGCGGCCGGGTGCCGGTCAACCCGTCGGGGGGCCTGTCCTGCTTCGGCGAGGCGATCCCGGCCCAGGCCATCGCCCAGGTGTGCGAGTGCGTGTGGCAGCTGCGCGGCACGGCCTCCGGGCACCAGGTCGAGGGGGCCCGGGTGGCCGTCACGGCCAACCAGGGCCTGTTCGGGCACGGATCCTCCGTGCTGCTGAGCCGCTGAAACCCAGGTAGCGGGCAAGTTCGGGCCCGCGGGCCCCACGGTGTGTGAGCCGGACCGTTTGGGGTATTGCCAGCATGACGACACGTCGGCGCGGCGGCTGCTTAGGCTGGTGCACGTGCGAGTCGTCCGATTACCGCGTCCGCGCGGAACGGCTCCCTGATTGGAGGAACGACCTGCATGTTGGCCACAGAGGCGACCGAGCTGCGTCAGGAAGCGACACAGCGAAGAGGAGCGAAGAGCGCAATGCCGGACCACAAGGACGACCGGAGCGGGACCGGGTCCGACGACGTGCTGCACGCACTCGACGAGCTGGAATCCGTGCTGCGGGAGAACGCCGAGAGTGAGCGGCTGCTCTCCGAGCGGATCGCCGACGTCCGCCTGGCCCGGCAGAACGGACGCGAGTGGAAGGCGATCCTCGGCGACGAGGACGAGCCCGGGACCGTGCAGCTGGTGAGCACGATCCTGCGCCGGCAGTCCGAGGCGAGTGGCTATCTCCGCCGTTCGCTCGTCGTGGCGCTGCGCGCCGAGGGACAGAGCATCCCGAGCATCGCCCACCTCTTCGGTGTGACGCACCAGCGGGTGTCGAACCTGTTGCGCCGCGTCTCCCAGGGCAATGCCGCGGCGGCTGCGGCAACGGCAACGGCAACGGCAACGGCGCTTAGGCGCTCCACCCCCGGAGGACGGTGTCCGCCTCCGCCATGACGGAGGCGATGATGTCGGCCACCGGTCGGCAGCGAGTCGATCACGCCCACCACCTGACCCGTCGGCAGCACCCCGACGTCGGTGCGCCCCTCGACGAGCGCGGCCTTCGTCATCACGGGGGCGTTGGCCGCCATGACGACCTGGGCCCAGGTGAGCTCGTTGCCCTCCTTCATGGCGCGCCCCTCGCGCAGCAGCGAGGCGACGCTGGCGCCCGTCTCCTGGCGGAAGCGGTAGGCGCTCTGCAGCGCGCGCGGCAGCGCGCGCAGCCAGGACTGCGATTCCAGGTGGTCGACCAGGTCGGTGCGCACGACCCGCTGGGGCGCGCCGTCCACCTTGGTCGTCACGACGGTGCCCGTGACCGGGGTGCCGAGGTACAGCGCCTTGACGGCGTCGGGCACCCGGCTCTCGGCCGAGAGCAGGAAGCGGGTGCCCATGGCGACGCCGGCGGCGCCGTAGGAGAGGGCGGCCACGAGGCCGCGCCCGTTGAAGAAGCCGCCCGCCCCCAGGACGAGCACGCGGTCGCCGACGGCGTCGACCACCTGGGGGAGCAGGAGCGTCGTGGGCACGGTGCCGGTGTGCCCCCCCCCTCGCCGCCCTGGGCGATGACGGCGTCGACGCCCCATTCGGCCACCTTCTCGGCGTGGCGGCGGGCGCCGACCGTGGGCACGACGAAGAGCCCCGCCTCCTTGCACCGGGTGACCAGGGCCGCGTTGGGGGCCTGGGCGAAGCTGGCCACCCGGGCGCCGGTCTCGATCATGAGCTCGATGCGCTCGTGCACGTCGGCCACGTCGGTGCGCAGGTTGACGCCGAAGGGCGCCGTCGTGCGGCGGCGCACCTCGGCGATGGCCGCGGCCAGCTCCTCGAGGCTCATGGTGGCCGAGGCCAGGATGCCCAGGCCGCCGGCCTCGCTCGTGGCGGCGACCAGGCGGGGGCCGGCGACCCAGCCCATGCCGGTCTGCACCAGCGGGTAGCGCACGCCGATCCGCTCGCACAGCTCGGTGTGGAGCGCCGGGTGCAACGGTGCGCCGGCGCCGGCGTGCGGTGCCGGCGTGTCCGCGCTCAGCTCCGCACCTCGCGGTCGCGCAGCGAGCCGGGGTCGAGGACGACGCGGATGAGGTCCAGCTCCTCGGGCGTCGGCAGACGCGTCTCGGCCACGTCGTCGGGGATGGTCGAGCGCGAAGCCGGTGGCGGCCACGATGTCGTCGACGGTGACGCCGGGATGGTGCGAGCGCAGGCGCATGGTGCGCGTCCGGCGTCTCGAAGTCGAACACGCCGAGGTTCGAGACGACGCGGCGGATGTCGTGGAAGCGCGTGGCGCCGCGCCCGGCCGCGGTCGGCCCGGGCGTAGCCCACGCCGCTCACCACGTCGACCTGCTCGACGAAGGTGCGCACGGTGTGGTCGGGCACCCAGTAGCTGGTGGGATGGTTGACCGAGTTGCCGGGCGCGCCGCGCACGCCGACGAGCTGCACCTTGGGCTGGGCGTGCGGCCCGATGGCCGAGATGTTCTGGTTGCCCGTGCGGTCGATCTGGCTGGCCATCATCATGATGTGGCGCCGGCCCGACCACACGACGTCGAAGACGCTGCGGTAGGGCATGGCCGCCTCGCGCACCAGCTCGGCGGGCGGGGTGGCGATGGGCGGCGCACCGACCATGAGCGCCGCCTCGCCGTCGGTGAGGACGAGGTCGGGCGCGAAGGTGAGCTTGGCCAGCCGGGCCCCGAGGGCGGGGATGGTGCCGAACGGGCTGGCCATGACCTCGCCGGCGTCGCGCCAGGCCTCCGCGCAGGCGATGACGCAGGATTCGGCCCGGGTCACGCCGGGGTCGTGCTGGGTCGCTCATGACGCCTGCCGCTCCGCGATGTGGGCCCGGTACTCGTCGTCGCCGACGAAGACGTAGCGGTTGGCGAAGGCCTCCCACTCGGCCGGGTCGGCCGCCGCGGCGGCGTACTCCTTCTGGAACGACTCGTCGCGCCCGTAGTCGGGCGGGTTGGCCGTGAAGTGCGCGCCGCCGGGGCCTCGGCCACGCCGTCGACCAGCATGCGGTGGATGGGCACGCTCGAGAGCGGGTGCGCTCCGTCGGCCAGCGCGCCGTTCTCCACGATGGACTCGGTGGTCATGAAGCGGCGCTCGGCGGCGCCGAGGAAGAGCGGGTCGAAGAAGGGGTCGGGGCTCAGCACCTGGCCGTTGCCGGCGGCGTCGGCCCGGTTGGTGTGGATGACGGCGGCATCGAGGTGGAGGGCCGGCATGGCCATCAGCTCGACGTCGGCGTCGGCGGGGTCGGCGAGATACGGGTGGCCCTCGCCGTAGGGGGAGCGCACCAGTCGCAGGTCGGGGTTGATGGTGAGGACGTCGGAGCCCAGCCCGGCCCGGGTGGGCAGGAAGGGGACGCGCCAGGAGGCGGCTTGGAGGCCGAGGAAGAACATCCCCTCGTCCACCTCCATGACCTCGACCCGGCCGTGCTGGCGTGCGGCGCGCCAGTGCGGATCGAGGGCGATGGAGTCGAGGGTCACGAACGCGCAGACCACCTTGCGCACCTTGCCGGTGGCGCAGAGCAGCCCGACGTCGGGGCCGCCGTAGGCGACGACGGTGAGGTCGCGTCAGGTCCGAGCGGCAGATGGCGCGCACGACGGCCATGGGCTTGCGGCGCGAGCCCCAGCCGCCGATCCCGATCGTCATGCCCGAGCGGAGCTCGCCGACGATGTCGTCGACGGTGGTGCGCTTGTCGGCCATCAGCTGCTCACCCGGCACTCACTGGGAGGTGTCGGCGTCGCGCTTCTCGACGAAGGCGGCCCGCTGCTCGTCGGCCACGCCGCGTACGTGGAGCTCGTAGGTGAAGCCCTGCTCGAAGCGGTAGCTGCGCTTGACGTCGACGGGGTCGATGCCGTTGAGCGACTCCTTGGCCCGGCGGATGATGGTCGGGCTCTTGGCGGCGATGTCGGCGGCCAGCTCGAGGGCGGCCGCCCGGAGGCGGTCCGGCGGCACCACCGCGGCGACCGAGCCGTAGGAGGCCAGCTCGGCGGCGGTGATGGGCTTGGCCGTGTAGACCATCTTGCGCATGGCGTGCTGGGGGACCAGCCGGGCCAGGTGGGTGGCGGCGCCGAGCGCACCGCGGTCGACCTCGGGCAGCCCGAAGGTGGCGTCCTCGGAGGCGACGACCATGTCCGCGTTGCCGGCCAGGCCGATGCCGCCGCCGAGGCAGAAGCCCTGCACGGCGGCGATCACGGGCACCTCGCAGTCGTAGACGGCGGCGAAGGCGGCGGCGCAGCCGCGATTGACGCCGACGAGCGCCTCGTCGCCCTTGGCGTTGATCTCCTTGATGTCGACGCCGGCGCAGAAGCCGCGCCCGGTCGCCCGCAGGATGGCGACCCGGTTGGTGGGCACCCGGCCCGCCGCGATGAGCGCGTCGGCCAGCTCGAACCAGCCCGCCACGTCGAGCGCGTTGACCGGGGGGTGGTCGATGACCACCTCGGCGATCCCGTCGTGCTCCTGGATCACATCGATGGGCATGCGGTCGCGGATTCTCCTCGTTCTCGGCCCTGACGCCGCGTCAGAAGGCCGGACGGAACTTAGGCCAGCGTGCGCAGCCGGGCCAACGCGGACCCCGGGGCCGGCCGGGCCCGGCCGCGGCCCGGGCCGCCGGCCCGGGCGGTGCCGTAGGGTTTGGCCGGTGACCCAGCCCGTCTACGACTTCAGCGAGCGTGTGGTCGTGGTGACGGGGGGCTCGCGTGGGGTCGGGGCCGGCATGGTGGCGGCGTTCGCCGCCGCCGGGGCGCACGTCGTCGCCTGCGGGCGCCACGAGGCCGAGGTCGACGGGGCGGTCTTCGTCACGGCCGACGTGCGCAAGCCGCCCGACGCCGAGCGGGTCATCGCCAAGGCGGTCGAGCACTTCGGCCGGCTCGACGTGCTGGTCAACAACGCCGGCGGCTCGCCGCACGCGCTGGCGGCCGACGCGTCGCCGCGCTTCGTCGAGGCCATCGTGAACCTGAACCTGCTGGCGCCCGCTGTGGTGCGCCCAGTCGGCCCACAAGGTGATGGCCGTGCAGGAGGACGGCGGCGCCATCGTCAACGTGGCCAGCGTGTCGGGCATGCGCCCGTCGCCCGGCGCCTCGGCCTACGGCGCGGCCAAGGCGGGTCTCATCAACCTGACGCAGACGCTGGCCGTCGAGTGGGCCCCCCTGGTGCGGGTCAACTGCGTGACCGCCGGCCTGCTCGACACCGGCGCCGGCGACGACTTCTACGGCGGCCCCGAGGGCATGGAGCGGGCGGCCGCCACCGTCCCGGTGGAACGCATGGGCACGCCGGCCGACGTCGCCGAGGCCTGCCTGTACCTCTCGAGCGACGCCGCCTCCTTCGTCACCGGCGCCAACCTCCTCGTGCACGGCGGCGGGGAGCCCCCGCCCTATCTCGGGGCCGTGGCCGGGACCTGAGGGGTCGTCCCGTGCCTTGCCTGTGTGACCTCCCCGATTAGGGGCAAAGGGGGGGTCAGCTGCTAGACAGAGCGACCGTGAAATTGGCGGTCCCCACCGAGACCCGTCCCGGAGAGCGCCGCGTGGCCCTCGTCCCCGACGTGGTCAAGAAGCTGGTCGGCACGGGCTGGGAGGTCTGCGTGCAGGCCGGCGCCGGCACCGAGGCCGCGTTCAGTGACGGTGCCTACACCGAGGCCGGTGCGACGGTGGCCCCCGACGCCGCGGCGACCCTCGCCGGCGCCGGCCTGGTGGTGCGGGTCAACCCGCCGAGCGCCGAGGACGTGGCGGGGTTGCCCGAGGGCGCCGCGCTGCTGAGCTTCTTCGGGGTGGCGCAGGCCGAGGACGCCGTGCGCGCGCTGGCCGCCAAGAAGGCGACCGTCTTCAGCTTCGACCTGCTGCCCCGCATCAGCCGGGCCCAGGGCATGGACGCCCTGAGCTCACAGGCGACGGTGTCGGGGTATCGAGCGGGGCTAGCGCGGCCGAGCACCTGGCCAAGTTCTTCCCCATGTTCATGACGGCGGCCGGGACCGTGCCGCCGGCCAAGGTGCTCGTGATGGGCGTCGGCGTCGCCGGCCTGCAGTCCATCGCCACGGCGCGCCGGCTCGGGGCGGTGGTCAAGGCCTACGACGTGCGCGCCGCGGCCAAGGAGGAGGCCGAGAGCCTCGGCGCCACCTTCCTCGACACCGGCGTCTCGGCCGAGGGCGCCGGGCGGTTACGCCCGCGAGCTCACCCCCGAGGAGCTCGACCGCCAGCGCGCCGCGCTGGCCGAGGAGGTCGGCCGCTCCGACGTCGTCATCACCACCGCGGCCGTGCCGGGGCGCAAGGCCCCCGTGCTGCTCACGACGGCGATGGTCGAGGGCATGGCCGAGGGCGCCGTCGTGGTGGACATGGCGGCGGACCAGGGGGGCAACTGCGAGCTCACCAAGGCGGGCGAGGTGGTGGCGCACAACGGTGTGCACGTGGTCGGCATGGCCAACCCGCCCTCGGGCATGCCGACGCACGCCAGCTTCCTCTACGCCCGCAACGTGGCCAACGTGCTCGGGCTCATGGGCCCCGAGGGCACGCTCGCCCCCGACTGGGACGACGAGATCGTGGCGGGCATGTGCGTGCTGCGCGACGGCGCCGCCGTGGCGCCGGCGGCGGTGGAGTTGCTGGGCGGGACGGGCGGGACGGGTGGCGGACGGGCGGGACGAGCGGGACACAAGGAGCGCAGTCGTGATCGCTTTGCTGCTGCAGTCGACGTCGACCGGAGGGTCGACCACCGGGATCGTCGGTTACCTGACCATCTTCGTCCTGGCGGCCTTCGTCGGGATCGAGGTCGTCTCGAAGGTGCCGAGCATCCTGCACACCCCGCTGATGTCGGGGTCCAACGCCATCCACGGCATCGTGCTGGTCGGCGCGATGACCATCATGGGCGAGGCCCACGGGGCGGCCGAGGTCACCCTCGGCTTCCTCGCCGTCTTCCTGGCCACGTTGAACGTGGTGGGCGGCTTCGTGGTGACCGACCGCATGCTCGAGATGTTCAAGGGCAAGCCGGGCGACCGGGCCCGGCCGCCGGTCGCCAAGGCCGAGGACGCCGGCGCCGGCCGCGCCGCCGCCCCGCCGTCGCCGTCCGAGCCCAGCGGGGGCGCCGCCTGATGCTGGCCGTCTCCTTCACGCTGACGACCGCGCGCGACCTGGCCTATCTCATCGCCATCGCCGGCTTCATCTTCGCCCTGAAGGGCTTGAGCTCGCCGAAGCACGCACGCCGCGGCGAGCTGGTCGGCGCGGCGGCGGCCACCCTCGCCATCGCCATGACCTTCACCCTGCCGTCGCTGCGGCACTCGGGCTGGAACCTCACGCTGACGATCATCGCCATGGTGCTCGGCGCGGCGATCGCCGTGCCGGTGGCCCGCTTCGTGAAGATGACCGCGATGCCCCAGCTGGTGGCCGTCTTCAACGGCGTGGGCGGCGGCGCCGCTGCGTTGATCTCCATCGTCGAGCTGTTGCACCTGCACTCGCTCGGGCTCCAACCGGCCGTCTACGTCACCGCCGAGGTGCTCCTCGGCGTCCTCATCGGGTCGGTGTCGTTCTCGGGGAGCGCGATCGCCTTCATCAAGCTGCAGGAGCTGATCACCGGGCGGCCCATCACCTACCCGGGCCAGCAGGTCATCAACGCGCTGGTCGGCGCGGCCATCGGCGTCATGGTGATCCTCGCCCTGGTCACCGGGAGCATCATCTACGTCTGGATCATCCTGGTGCTCGCCCTGGTGCTCGGCGTGATCTTCGTGCTCCCCATCGGCGGCGCCGACGTGCCGGTCCTGATCTCGCTGCTGAACTCGTTCACCGGCCTGGCCGTGGCGGCCTCGGGCTTCGTGCTCGACAGCGCGCTGCTGATCGTGGCCGGCACCCTGGTCGGCGCCTCGGGCATCATCTTGACCCGGCTCATGAGCAGCGCCATGGGCCGCTCGCTGCCCAACATCTTCTTCAGCGCGTTCGGCTCGGTCATCACCGCCACCGGCGGCGAGGAGGGCGACGCGACCCGCCCGGTGCGGACGGGCACGCCCGAGGACGTGGGCGTGCTGCTGGCCTACGCGCGCAAGGTCGTCATCATCCCGGGCTACGGCCTGGCGGTCGCCCAGGCCCAGCACACCGTGCGCGAGCTGGAGGAGGCCCTCAAGGCACGCGGCGTCGAGACCTTCTTCGCCATCCACCCGGTGGCCGGCCGCATGCCCGGGCACATGAACGTGCTGCTGGCCGAGGCCAACGTGCCCTACGAGGATTTGAAGGAGATGGACGAGGCCAACCCCGAGATGTCGACGGCCGACGTCGCGCTCGTGGTGGGGGCGAACGACACCGTCAACCCTGCGGCCAAGTCGACCCCGGGCAGCCCCATCTACGGCATGCCCATCATCCACGCCGACGAGGCCGAGAACATCATCTTCCTCAAGCGCTCCATGCGGCCCGGCTTCGCCGGCATCGACAACGACCTGCTCTACGACCCGAAGACGACGATGCTCTTCGGGGACGCCAAGGACACCCTGCAGAAGCTGGTGGCCGCGGTGGCTGACGCCTGAGCTGCGGCGCATCGCCGGGCCGGGCGCGTGGGGCGGTCGGTCGGGCGGGGCGGGTGCGGTCGGAGCGGGGCGGGTGCGGTCGGTGCGGGGCGGGTGCGTGGAGGGCCGGGATGTCTCCCCAGACTATAAGCAGATTTGTTTATAGTTCCCAGTAATTCCTACGTGTCGGTGTTCATGTGCCTCGACGGCACTGCGCTCAACGTCCATGGCAACGTGAACGGCAAGGGCGGTGGCCGAGGCTGTGACGCCGGCCGGCTGCATCGCCCGGGACTTCCGGCTGCCCTGACCCTGACCCCGGTCGTCCCGGCCCGACCGCCCTGACCAGGACATCCCGGGAGCCGCCGGTAGCGTAGGTCAGGGCATGGACGACGACAGCGGTACGCAGGGAGAAGAGCACAGCCGCTTCCCTCTCGCCGTCCGCTCCCAGCGGGTGCTCCAGGTCATCCTCGGCCTGTTCTGGATCCTCGACGCCGCCCTGCAGTTCCAGCCCTTCATGTTCGGCCGCGGCTTCGTGACCTCGTTCATCCTGCCCAACGCCAGCGGGCAGCCGTTCGTCCTCGCCGACCTCATCACGCACATCGGGAACTTCGTGGCCCCCGACGTCGCCGTGTGGAACACCTTCTTCGCGCTGATCCAGCTCTTCATCGGGGTCGGCCTGCTCTTCCGGCGCTCGGTGCGCCCCGCGCTGGCGGTGTCGTTCGTCTGGGTGCTCGGCGTCTGGGTCATCGGCGAGGGCCTGGGCATGCTGCTCACCGGCACGGCGAGCGCCCTCACCGGCGCGCCCGGGTCCGTGCTCCTCTACGGGCTCCTCGGGCTGATGGCCTGGCCGCGGCCGGCCCGCCGCTGGGTCGACTGGAGCGACCGCCCGGTCGGCGTGGCCTCGTCGGCCGCCGCCCAGGGGATCGGCCGCTCCATCACGCCGCTGGCCGTGTGGGCCGGCTACTGGTCACTGGCCGCCGTGCTGTTCGTGCTGCCGGACAACCGGACCTCCAGTTCGATCCAGAGCGCCATCGTGGGCATGGCCGACGGGGAGCCGAACTGGTACGCCCACTTCCTCACCAGCCTCGGCAACCTGTTCTCGACCACGGGGACCCAGACGGCCTGGATCCTGGCCGCCGTCTCGGTGGCCATCGGGCTCGGCCCCCTGGTGGCGCGCCGCCCCGGCTGGTTCCTCGCCGCCGGCGCGCTCTTCTCCTTCCTGCTGTGGATCGCCGGGCAGGGACTCGTGGGCAACCTGTTCAGCGGCTCGGACACCGATCCCAACACCGGGCCGCTGGTGATCCTGCTGGCGGCCGCGATGGTGCCGACGGTCATCGCGTCGAGGGAGGCCTGGCGTTCGCCCGCCGCCGAGGTCGTGCGGCGGAGCCCCGCGGCGGCCATCCTCGGCGTCGCCGCGTTGGGCGCGGCGCTCGCCCTGAGCGCCAGCTACCCCGTCGCGGCGCCCGAGTCGACCGACAGCGCCATGGGCGGCATGGTGATGAGCGGGAGCGGCAGCGGGAGCGGGGCGGGCGGCGGGCTCGGGCTCGCAGTCGGCCACCGCCAGCACGTGCGTCCCGCACCAGAAGGGCCTCAAGATCGCCGGGCTCGACCTGGCCAACACGCCGTACATGATCATGGGCGGCAACAACGGCATGGACATGAACGGCGCCGACGCCAGCGCGGCGGCCGGCTTCAACACGACGACGCCCAACTGGCACTACACGGGTCCCGCGCTGCCGCAGGCCGAGGCGCAGGACCTCTTGGCGGACGGGAACAACGGGCCCATCGACATCCACATGGCCGAGAGCGGGTGCGCGCCGGCCCTGACCGCGGCGCAGGACATCGGCGCCGCGCAGTACGTGCAGGCGACCAGTGCGGCCGTGACGCCCTTCGCCACCCCCGCGGCGGCGGTCGCCGCCGGGTACGTCCCGGCCTCGCCGACGGACTACCCGGTCGTCACGTACGTGAACCCCACCATCGTGGCGGCCAACGCGGCGGCGAAGCGGACGCTCGACCCCCACCACGTCGACGGCCTCGTCTACGCGACGACGCCGTCGGGTACCGACGTGCTCGTCGCCGCCATGTACATCCTCCCGTCGACCGTGACCAGCGTGCCGATGCCCTACGGCGCGCTCGTGCAGTGGCACCGCCGCACCCAGGTGTGCGGGCCGGCCACGCCGTCGCCGACCATGCCCTTCGACATCACCGGGTTCCCCCCGTGCCCGAGCGGCTCGGTCCTGCAGCCGACGCCGTACGTGTCCATGGTGTGGCAGGTCCCGGTGGCGGGCGGGCCGCTGGCGATCCAGCCGCCCGACATCCAGATGGTGGAGGCGGCCGTGATGCAGTTGAGCGGCACGTCGGTTGCGTCGCAGGGATGAGCGGCCGCCGCCCGATTCCGCCTCACGGCTGTAGCCGACGGAGCGCATGGCTGATCTGTCGGGCACGCAGATGTCACCGAGGACGGGTGAGCCTGTCCGTGGGCGCACCTGAATGGTTCGGGTCAGCGGGTCAGCGGGTCAGCGCGGCGCGATGGCGTCGACCGCGGCCAGGACGTCGGCACCCGGGCGCCAGGCGCCGCCGGCGACGTTGGCGGCGATCTGCTCGGGCTTCGTGGCGCCGGCGATCACCGAGGCGACGGCGGGCCGCGCGAGCAGCCAGCCGAAGGCCAGGTCCAGCACGCCGTGGCCGTCGCGGTGGGCCAGCTCGTCGAGCGCGGCCACGGCGGCCAGGCGCTCGTCGGACAGCTGGCTCGCGGCGCGGTCGCCCATGGCGGCCAGCCGGGTGCCCTCGGGCGGCGGCTCGCCGGCCCGGTACTTGCCGCTCAGGAGCCCGCTGGCCAACGGGAAGAAGGGCAGGAACGCGGTGCCCGGTGCGGTCGCACCACTCGAGGACGCCGTCCTCGGGCTCGCGGTAGAGGATGTTGTACTGGTTCTGCACGCTGACGAACCCGGGGCTGCCGGCGGGAGTGGCCGCGGCGGCCTCGGTGAGCATGTCGACGTTGAAGTTGGAGCAGCCGAACTCGCGGATCTTGCCCTCGGCGACGAGCTCGCCCAGGGCGCCGACCGTCTCGGCGATCGGGGTCTTCTGGTCCGGCATGTGCTGCTGGTACAGGTCGATGCGGTCGGTGCCGAGCCGGGTCAGGCTGTCCTCGACGGCCGTGCGGATGTAGGCGGCGGACGCCCCGCCGTCGTGCCCCTCGTAGGGCGCGCCGAACTTGGTGGCCAGCACGATGTCGTCCCGGCGGGCCCCGAGCGCGGCGCCCAGATAGGTCTCGCTCTTGGTCCCGCCGTAGATGTCGGCGGTGTCGAAGAAGTTGATGCCCGCGTCGAGGGCGGCGTCCACCACGGCCGCCGTCTCCTTGCGCCCGATGCGCATGCCGAAGTTGTTGCAGCCCAGCCCGACGACGCTGACCTGCAGCGAGCCGATTGTGCGGGTCTCCATCGGCACTCTCCCTCCTGGCGGCCGGTCTCCTGCGGGCGGACCGGGTCGGCAGTACTGTACCGGCGACTTCAGGTCGGGCGAACCGAAGAGAGCGACGAAAGCGACGAGGAGGCCGCAATGGCAGCAGGCGCAGTGGACGTGACGATCGCAGCCGCACCCGACGAGGTGTGGAAGAAGGTGGGCGACTTCGCCGGGGTCGGTGACTTCTTCCCCGGCATCGAGTCCTTCCGCATGGAGGGTGACGACCGCGTCATCGGCATGTTCGGCATGGAGATCCGCGAGAGGCTGCTGGCCCGCGACGAGGAGAGCCGCGTCATCACCTACTCGGTCGTCGGCGGCGTCCCCATCGACAGCCACACCGCCACCATCTCGGTCGAGCCCGACGGAGCGGGATCCAAGGTGATCTGGGCCTACGACGTGACGCCCGACGAGATGGCGCCGATCTTCGGCGACACCTACAAGGGAGCCCTGGCCTCGCTCGAGAACTCCTTCGGGTAGCCGTCCCACCAGCGGAATGGAGGGGGTCGGGGCGGCGCCTCGCCTACCCTGACGCATGTGAACCCAGGCGCGGCGGACGCACCGGTCGGCACGACACCCCGGCCGCAGAGGCCTGCCCGTGTGCCGCGCCCGTTGACCGAGGACGTGCCGCGGATCTACCCGCGGCGCCTGCCCGACCCCACCCACCGCGACCTCCTGCGCCGGAGCCGGACCATCGCCAAGGTGGTGGCGATCCACTTCGCGCCGACGGCCTTCCGCCAGCTGCGCACCATCCGCCAGGGCCCGCTCCCGGCGGCGCAGCTGGCCCGGCCGCTGCGCAAGAGCTTCCAGGACCTGGGCGGCACCTTCATGAAGTTCGGCCAGATCATCGCCTCGTCGCCCGGCATGTTCGGCGACGACGTGGCCGACGAGTTCCGGGCCTGCCTCGACACCGGGCCGCCGGTGCCGTTCCCCGACGTGCGCCAGCGGGTGGAGGAGGACCTCGGCCTGCCGCTGCGCGACGCGTTCGCCGAGTTCGAGCCCGAACCGATCGGCACCGCCTCCATCGCCGTCGTGCACCGGGCCCGCCTCCTCGACGGGCGCACGGTGGCGGTCAAGGTGCTGCGCCCCGACATCGAGCACGTGGTGGCGACCGACCTCGACCTCATGCAGCCGCTGCTCGAGATCCTGGTCCGCCAGACCGGCGACCAGATGGCCGGCTCCACCCTGCAGCTGCTCGACGGCTTCCGGGTGCAGATCGGCGAGGAGATGGACCTGCGCAACGAGGCGCGCTCGCTCGTCCACTTCCGCCGGCTGCAGAACGAGTTCGACCTGAAGCTGATGGCGGTGCCCGAGCCCTACCTCGACCTCTCCGGGCGCAACGTGCTGACGATGGAGTTCTTCGACGGCGTCCCCATCGACGACCTGGCCCGGGTGGCCGACCTCGGCTTCGATCCCACCCCGCTCGTGCAGGAGGTGATGCGGGCCTTCTTCCTCACCACGGTGCGCTGGGGCGCCTTCCACGGCGACGTGCACGCCGGCAACATGATGCTGCTGCGCGACGGCCGCATCGGCGTCATCGACTGGGGGATCGTGGGGCGGCTCGACCCCTCGACGCACCGCTTCTTCATCTCGCTGCTGTCGGCCGCCATGGGTGACGAGTCGGCCTGGCCGGTGGTGACCAAGCACATCACCGACGTCTACGGCCCGGCGATCGGGGTGGCCGTCGGCCTGTCCGACGACGAGCTCACCGCGTTCATCCGCTCCATCATGGAGCCGGCGCTGACCCGGCCCTTCGGCGAGGTCAGCCTGGCCGGCATCATGCAGACGATCCAGCTGCAGATGGCCAAGGCCCAGGGGGTGGAGGCGCACCAGCGCAGCGTGCGGGCGATCCTGCGCCGCCTGCGCACCCAGCGCAAGGTGCGGCGCATGGCCGACGAGTCCGGCGGCCTCATGTCCGAGTTCGACCGGGGGACGTTCCTGCTGGCCAAGCAGCTGATGTACTTCGAGCGCTACGGCCGCATGTTCGTCTCGGAGGTCCCGATCCTCAACGACCGGGCCTTCATTCAGCAGCTGCTGGCCGGGGTGGACACTGTCCAGCATGGGTTGAGGCGTGACTGGGCTGACGTGACTGGGTTGACGGGGCCGGACCTGGCACGAAACTGGAATCTGTTCTAGTTTCACCCCGGGCCCGCCGGGGGCCCGCGGACACGGGGAGGTGCCATGGCAGAGGAGGCGGTGATCTACCGCGCCGACCACGTCCTGGAGTACCCCTACGTGCGCTCCGTGGGGCCGGTCGTCGGGGCCTTCCTCACCGGGTTGCGCGACGGCAAGGTCGTCGGCATCCGGGGCACGGGCGGGCGCGTCATCGTGCCGCCGACCGAGTACGACCCCGAGACGGGCGAGGAGACCTCCGACGATGGTGGAGGTCGGGCCCGAGGGCACGGTCACCACGTGGTCCTGGGTGGCGCACCCGCGGCCCAAGCACCCCCTGCAGGAGCCCTTCGCCTGGGTGCTGGTGCGCTTCGACGGCGCCGACACCTCGTTCCTGCACGTGCTGCCGGCGTCGAGTCCCGACGAGGTCTCGACCGGCATGCGCGTCCGCCCCGAGTTCGCCCCCGAGGACGAGCGCGTCGGGCACGTGAAGGACATCAGCCACTTCGTGGCGGTCGGAGGTGCGTCGTGAGCGAGCGCGAGCCGGTGACGATGATGGCGGCGACCACGCACCTCGACTTCGTCTTCACGGCCGGCGTGGCCATGAGCAAGAACCTGCACGGGTACGAACTGGGCAAGTTCATCGGGCAGCGCTGCCCCAAGTGCAAGAAGGTCTACGTCCCGTCGCGCGGCTCGTGCCCGACCGACGGCGTGCCCACCGACGAGAGCGTCGAGCTCCCGAACACCGGCACCATGACCACCTACTGCGTGGTCAACGTGCCCTTCGCCGGCCAGTCGATCGAGATCCCCTACATCTGCGGCCAGATCCTGCTGGACGGGGCCAACCTGTCGTTCATGGGACTCATTCAGGAGATCCCGATCGACGAGATCCGCATGGGCATGCGGGTCGAGGCCGTGTGGGCGCCGCCCGAGGAGTGGGGACCGACGTTGGCCTCGGTCAAGTACTTCCGTCCCACCGGCGAGCCCGACGCCGACTACGAGACCTACAAGGAGTACCTCTGAGAATGGTGGACCAGTGAGCGAGTTCCCCGGGCTCGTCTCGGGCTCGCGCCCGGTCGGGCGTCGTGTCCTTCGCCCAGTACGACAACGTCCGCCGCGAGGACGCGCGCAACGAGGTCGAGATGCTCATGCCGGTCGTGGCCGAGGTGTTCGGCAACATCGGCATCACCAAGGACGACGTCGGCTTCATCTGCTCGGGCTCGACCGACTACCTGATCGGTGGGCCGTTCTCCTTCGTCGCCGCGCTCGACGCCGTCGGGGTGTGGCCGCCCCGGGCCGAGTCGCACGTCGAGATGGACGGCGCCTGGGCGCTCTACGAGGCGTGGGTGCTGCTGCAGGAGGGCGAGATCGACGCCGCCCTGGTCTACGCCTTCGGCCGCTCGTCCATGGGCGACCTGGGCGAGATCCTGTCCGTCCAGCTCGACCCCTACTACCTGGCCCCGCTGTGGCCGGACCCCACGTCGCTGGCCGCGCTGCAGGCGCAGGCCATGATCGACAAGGGCGCGGCCAGCGAGGCCGACTTCGCCGCCGTGGCCAGCCGCTCCCGGCGCTCGGCGCTCTCGAACCCCAAGGCCCAGGTGGCCTACGACCGCTCGCCCGAGGAGCTCCTGGCCGAGGACTACGAGGTGGCGCCGCTGCGCCGGCACGCCCTGCCGCCGCTCACCGACGGCTGCGCGGCCGTCGTCCTGGCGGCGGGCGAGCGGGCCTACGAGCTGTGCGAGCGGCCGGCGTTCATCACGGGGATCGACCACCGGATCGAGACGCACGCGGTGGGCGCCCGGGACCTCAGCGTCTCGCCCTCGACGAAGCTGGCGGGGGAGAAGGCCGGCGTCGGGGCCAAGAAGGTCGACGTGGCCGAGCTGCACGCGCCCTACGCCCACCAGGAGATCATCCTGGCCGAGGCGCTGGGGCTGGGCGACGGGGTCGCCCTCAACCCCTCGGGGGGCGCGCTGGCGGCCAACCCGATGATGTCGGCGGGGCTCATCCGCATCGGCGAGTCGGCCCGGGCCATCTGGTCGGGGCAGGCGGACCGGGCCGTGGCGCACGCCACCTCGGGGCCCTGCCTGCAACAGAACCTGGTCTGCGTGATGGAGGGCGTGTAATGGCGGAGCGCTGCGCGGTCATCGGCGTGGGCCAGACGGTGGCCAAGTCCAAGCGGGAGGACGTGTCCATCGCCGGGCTGGTGCGCGAGGCCGCGCTGGCCGCGCTGGAGGACGCCGGTCTCGGGTTCGCCGACATCGACGCCGTGGTCGTCGGCAAGGCCCCCGACATGTTCGAGGGCGTGATGATGCCCGAGCTCTATCTCGCCCCGGCGCTCGGCGCGGTGGGCAAGCCGATGTTCCGCGTCCACACGGCCGGCTCGGTGGGCGGGTCGACCGCCATCGTGGCGTCGCACCTCGTGGCGTCGGGCATCCACGAGCGCGTGCTGACCGTGGCCTTCGAGAAGCAGAGCGACTCGGACGCCATGTGGGCGCTGTCGGTGCCCCAGCCCTTCTCCGCGCCGCTCCTCGCCGGCGCCGGCGGGTACTTCGCCCCCATCATCCGGGCCTACATGTACCGCTCCGGCGCGCCGCGCGACATCGGCATGATGGTGGCGGTCAAGGACCGGCTGCACGCGCTGAAGAACCCGTACGCGCACCTCCACCTGCCCGACATCTCCATGCAGATGGTCGAGGAGTCGATCATGCTGTGGGACCCGCTGCACTATCTCGAGTCGTGCCCGTCCTCCGACGGCGCGGCAGCCATGGTCATCGGTTCGGAGAAGGCCGCCGGTGCGGCGACGGCGGCGACCGGGCGGCCACCCGCCTGGATCCACGGCATGGCCATGCGCTCGGAGCCGACCATGTTCGCCGGCCGGGACCAGGTCAACCCGCAGGCGGGGCGGGACTGCGCCGCCGACCTCTACCGCCAGGCCGGCATCACGAACCCGCGGTCGGACTTCGACATGGCCGAGGTCTACGTGCCCTTCAGCTGGTACGAGCCGATGTGGCTGGAGAACCTCGGCTTCTGCCCCGAGGGCGAGGGGTGGAAGCTCACCCAGGCCGGTGCCACGTCGATGATCGAGGGCGGGGACATCCCGTGGAACTGCTCGGGCGGCGTCCTGTCGTCCAACCCGATCGGCGCCTCGGGGATGCTGCGCTTCCTCGAGTCGGCCCTGCAGGTGCGCGGCATGGCGGGGGAGCACCAGGTGCCCGATGCCCGCCGGGCCCTCGGGCAGGCCTACGGTGGCGGCTCCCAGTTCTTCGCCATGTGGGTCGTCAGCGCCGAGCGACCCTGAGGCGAGAGGCCTGCCGTATGCTCGTCGGAATCCAGCCAGCCCTGACCAGGAGGTCTCCGTGAAGGTCGTCGTGGACTTCGACGAGTGTGCCAGCAACGCCGTCTGCATGGGGATCCTGCCCGAGGTCTTCGAGGTGCGCGACGACGGCTACCTGTACGTCCTCAACGAGAACCCGCCCGAGGAGTTCCGCGAGCGCCTGCGCGAGGCGGTGAACGGCTGCCCGACGGGGGCCATCTCCATAGAGGAAGACTGACGCCGGGCCCCTCCCCCTGCATCCCGCCGGCGCCCGGGGTGCGCCGGCCCACCGCATGACCGATCCGACCACCCCGCCCCGGGCGCGCTTCGCCCCGTCGCCGACCGGCTACTTCCACGTCGGGAGCGCGCGGGCCGCGCTCTTCAACTGGCTCTTCGTGCGCCAGCACGGGGGGACCTTCATCCTGCGGATCGAGGACACCGACGAGGCGCGCAACCGGCCCCTGTGGACGGACGGGATCATCAACGCCCTGGACTGGCTCGGCATGTCCCCCGACGAGGGCCCCTACTTCCAGTCGGCGCAGGAGCCGGCGCACTCGGCGGCGATCGAGGCCCTGTGGGACAGCGGCGCGCTCTACGCCTGCGCGTGCACGCGCGAGGAGATCGACGAGCGGACGACGGCAGCGGGCGGCGGCCGGGGACCCGACGCCGGGCTACGACGGGCACTGCCGCGATCTGGGACTGCCGCGAGGGGACGGGCGGGCCCTGCGCTTCCGCACGCCCGACGAGGGCGTGGTGGAGGTCCACGACCTCGTGCGGGGCGACGTGGAGTTCCCCCAGCGGGCGCTCGAGGACTTCATCTGCGTGAGGGGCGACGGCAGGCCGCTCTTCGTGCTGGCCAACGCGGTCGACGACCGGACCATGGCGATCTCGCACGTCATCCGCGGGGAGGACCAGCTGCCGACGACGCCGCGGCAGATCATGCTGTGGGGCGCGCTCAACCGGGCCGAGGGCACCGACCTGGCGCTGCCCGCCTACGCCCACCTGCCGCTGCTGGTCAACGAGCAGGGGAAGAAGCTCTCCAAGCGGCGCGACCCGGTGGCGGTCGAGATGTACCGCGCGCAGGGCTACCTGCCCGAGGCCTTCCGCAACTACCTGGCCCTGCTCGGCTGGAGCCCGGGCGACGAGGAGATCGTGCCGCTCGGGGTGATCCTGGACCGGTTCCGGTTGGAGGACGTGCAGCGGTCGCCCGCCTTCTTCGACGTCAAGAAGCTCTCCCACATGAACGGCGTCTACCTCCGCGCCCTGTCGGTGGACGACTTCGTGGCGGCGGCCCGTCCCTGGGTCCACCCGGCGCCGGGGGAGTGGGCCCCGGGGAGCTGGCGCGACCCCGACACGGGGGCGCCCGCCGTGGCGCCGCCGCCGTGGGCCCCGGAGCGCTTCGACGCCGCGGTCTTCGCGGCGCTGGCCGAGGTGACCCAGGAGCGGGTCGCGGTGCTGAGCGAGGTGCCCGAGCTGGTCGACTTCCTCTTCCTGGCGGACGCGCCGGACGACCCGGACAGCTGGCAGAAGGCGATCGCCGGCGACGAGGGTGCGCCGCGGATTCTGGCCGAGGCGCTGGCCGCCTACGAGACGTGCCCGTGGGACAAGGACGCGCTGCACGAGGTCACGCTGGCCATCGCGGAGTCGGTCGGGCGCAAGCTGGGCAAGGCGCAGGCCCCGATCCGCGTGGCCGTCATGGGGCGGACCCGGGGCCTTCCCCTGTTCGACTCGCTGGCGGTGCTGGGCCGCACCGAGACGCGCCGCCGGTTGGCGGCCGCGCTCGCCCGCGTCACCCCCGCTCCTTGATGCTCCTGGCCCCGGTCCGCTGGGCGCTGCGCATCGCGGCCCTCGTCCTGGCGGTGATCGTCCTCTACTTCGGCGTCACCTTCGTGCAGGTGTGGCTGACCTCGCGCCAGTACGACCCCCACCCGGCGGGCGCCATCCTGGTCATGGGGGCGGCGCAGGACAACTGCGTGCCGACTCAGGATCTCCGCGCGCGCCTCGACCAGGCCTTGACCCTCTATCACCAGGGCTACGCCCACCTGATCATGCTGACCGGGAGCAAGCAGCCGGGCGACAAGTGCACCGAGGCGGAATCGGGTGCCATGTATCTCGAGGCCCGGGGCGTGCCGGCGTCGGACATCATGCAGGCGGGCGGCAACGACAGCTACGAGAACATCGCCGAGGCGCAGAAGCAGCTGGCGGCCCACGACGCCCGGGTCGTGCTCGTCACGACCGACCCCTTCCACGAGGACCGCTCCATGGCCATCGCCTCGGACCTCGGGCTGAGCCCGTCGCCCACGCCGACGCGGTCCTCGCCCATCACGGGTTGGTCCACCCTGCCCTACTTCTTCAAGGAGACCGTCGGTGTCGGGCTGGGGCGGATCATCGGCTACAACCACCTGGAGTGGCTGCACGACACCTGATCGGTGGGGTTCGGCGCTTTCGTCAGCCGGTCGTGCTGGTCGTGCTGGTGGAAGCCGGGCGCAAGCGGCGGTGTCTTGAAGGTGACCCGCACGACGGTGCCCAGTCCCTGGGCGGTCCCGACGCCGATCACACAGGTGGCGTGCCCGGCCGTCCCGCACCAGCCGTCGCCGATGATCCCGGTGGTGAGGCGGTAATGGGAACTGAACGTGCCGTTGGGGCTGACCCGGAGGGCCTGGGCGTGGCTGATGTCGCAGTGGGGCGTGTCGGTGGCGGGGTTCATCCGGCCGTGGACGGCGGTGGTGCACTCGGTGACGAACCAGGTCCGGGTGCTGCCGCCGGAGGACTTCGGCAGGCCGTGGCCGCTGACGACCACCGTCTGGCCGGGCTTGAGACCCTGGCTCGGCGTGACCTTGACGACGACTCCCGGGTGTCCCGGCCTGCGGCCGGCATCGCCAGCCGGCAGCGGCGGCGCCGGCCATTCCGGCCAGGGCGACTACGGCTACGGCTACGGACCGCCGGTGCATGCCGAGGACCTCCGAACCCGGGTTCACTCCCGGGGAGCCCCGGGCGATGGATCTTTCCACCGCGTTCCCCGCGATTCAACGCGCCCCCGTCCTGGTCAACGGGGCGAACTCCGGCGACAGGTCGCTCGGCTAATCTGACCGCCCACCCATTCGGGGGTGGTGTAATCGGCAACACGACTGGTTCTGGTCCAGTTATTGAGGGTTCGAGTCCTTCCCCCCGAGCACTGTGATGTCTCAGAGTTTCTGGGACAGCTGAACCCTCAGAGGGTAGCTCTCCCGATGGGCTGGTAGTCCTTGGAGGGGTTGAGTGTGAGGTGGCGCAAGAGCGTGCCGTCCTCGTCGAGGATCCGGATGTCGAGGTCGGCCACCAGCATGAGGATGCGCCGGCCTTTGTAGGCCCGTCCGACGCCGATGTGGTGCAGCCTCGAGCGGTGCCGCAGCGTCACGGTGCCAGTGCCGTCGATGCGATCTCGGCGCACCTTGGTCGTGGGCAAGACGGCCACGCCGTCGATCAGCGGGGCCGCCTTGTCGCGCTCGTTGTAGAGGGCGAGCGGCGGACGGCCGTGTGCTTGATGGGGGCGGACCTCGTTGTAGTAGCGGGCGAAGAAGTCGACTCCGTGCTGGAGCTCGTCGATGGAGCCGAAGTCGTCTTTGGCCGCAAGCCACTTCTTGAGTGTCCGGTGGTAGCGCTCGATCTTGCCCTGGGTCTGGGGGTGGTAGGGCTTGCCGTGCTTGAAGGTGATCCCCAGCGCGGCCAGGTCCATCTCGAGGGCGGTCGAGGCCCCCCGGTAGGCCGCGGTGTAGATGGCACCGTTGTCAGAGAGCACCGAGGCCGGCAAGCCCCAGGTCGCCGCGGTGGCGTAGAAGAGCTCGATGACGTCGGACGCGCTGGCCACGGCCACCACCTTGGAGGACAGGGCGACGCGCGAGCAGTCGTCGATGAAGTGGAGGATCTCGACCTTGTCGGGCCCGACATGCCAGTGCGTCATGTCGCTCTGCCAGCACTCGTTGGGCAGGTCGGCGGCGAAGCGGATCCAGCTAGAGCGGGGCCGCTTCTGGGGCTGGTCGACCACCAAGCCGCGGCGTCGCAGCACCCGGTGGATGGTCGAGAGCGAGGGGACCGGGTCGGCGACGAGGGCCAGGTGATAGGCGATGGTCCTCGCCCCGGCGTCGAATCCCGCCTCAGAGAGGTGCTTGCGCCACCAGACGATCTCGTCTTCGACATCGGGGGAGGTCAGCGCCGGGGCGTGGCGTGGCCCCCGGCGCTGCGGTTCGAGGGCGGCCTCGCCGCCGGCCCGGTAGAGCTGGACATGGCGATGCACCCAGGACTTGGAGGTCCCCGTCGCCTGGGCCACCGCCCGCACCGAGCGACCCTCGACCAGCACGGCGTTGACGGCGTATTTGGCCAGGTCCACCATGGACACCCCTTATGGTCGGTGTCCCAAAATCCTGAAACATGCCGTCCCACAATTACGGGACCGTTACACTTCCCCCCGAGCACCGGCGGCTTCCATGCGTGTGCATGGAGACCACCGCTCGGCCCCATCGTCTAGAGGCCTAGGACACCACCCTCTCAAGGTGGCGACACGGGTTCGAATCCCGTTGGGGCTGCAAAAGAAAGACCAGCGTAGAAGGCTTATCTGGCCTTCCGCTTCGACCCTCGGCCAGCGCCAAGTCCGCGAGAAGTCCGCGAGATTGGCGCTGGTGCCGCTGCGAGCTCGCCAAGAGCATCAGCGATCACTCGGTCACGGTCCTCGGTGGCGTGCTGGTAGCGCAAGGCAGCGGCGTGGCTTGAGTGCCCTGCTCGGTGCATGAGTTCGGCCGTCGTCGCTCCGCTGGCCGCTGCGAACGTGAGGCCAGTGTGGCGCAGGTCGTGCAGGTGGAGGTCTGGACGGCCAGCTGCCTTCGGTGCCGCCTCCCATACCCGAGCGATAGTCCGGGGCGACGTTGGGCGGTCCGGGTGATCATTGGTCGTAAACAACCACGCATCAGAACCAGGTCCCACGAACTGCTCGAGGTGGTCGCCCATGGCGGCGCCGACGTGGGGTGGCATGACCACCCTGCGCTTGCCGGCGTCCGTCTTGGGCGGTCCCACCACCAGAGCTCCAGACGGCTCGGTGATGGTGCGCTCAATCGAGACGGTGGCGTGCAGTAGGTCAACGTCACCACGTTGGAGGCCCAGAACTTCGCCACGGCGAAGTTGGCACCAGGCGGCCAGCAGAATTGCGACCCGGTACCTCTCCGGTGTGGCATTCACGGCTGCGCCAATCTCGGCCACTGTTGCCGTGGGCCGAGATGCAGCTTTCTCCGTTGCTGCACCCTTGACCCGGCACGGTGTGCGACCGATTACGCCATCATCAGCAGCGCTGGCACAGATGGTGGAGAGGAGCCGATACGCACCGGCCGCCGTGGATGGATGGCGCTGCTCGAGGTCGGCGTGCCAGCTCCGCACCTGTGAGGGGGTGAGCCTGGCTAGTGGCGTGCGGCCGAGCCTGGGCAGGATGTGCAGACGGAGCAGCCCGTCGTACTTGGCCCTCGTCGTCGGCCGAAGGTCACGGCGCTGCTCGAGCCATTGGTCCGCACAGGTGGCCAGGGTCACTCGGCCGGCGGCCGGGTCGACCCAGCGCCCTTCCGCAATTGCGCCTGTCGAGTCGAGATCCATGCCACCGCATCCTTCTTCAAGTCGAAGGTCCGGGTCCGTTCCCGACCGTCGGGGCCCCGGTACGTCGCCTGGTAACCGCGGCCACGCTTCTTGATGCTCGGCACTAGGCGTCGCCCTTCTTCGCATCGCGTATGCGGGCGCCTTCCTCATGGAGTCCCCGGAAAAGCTCGTCACGTTCCCTGGATTCCTGCTCGAGCTGTGGCTCGTCAGGGAGCGGCTCAAATAACCGCTGCTTGAGGGTTTGGGCAGCAAGGGCACGTTCGCGTACGGCTTCGTCCACCTCGGGGAGGTCGCCAAGGAGGGAAACGGCAGCGGCTTCGAATTCTCGGGGGTCTTGGCCGCGCAGCGGCGCACGACTGGTAAGCCACGCCCGAAACACCCGGGATCCCACAGACACTGAGTCGGTGAGGTCGACCTCATTCTCGCCTGGGTCGACCAGGGCGGCCGGTGAGACGTTCAAGGCAGCGGCTAGCACCGCCAGCTCCTCGACGCTGACGCGCCCTCTGCGTCCCCGCTCGATGTTCGATACCAGGTCGTGGTTCATGGCGGCTGCACCGAGTTCCTGACACCGATTGGCTAGGGCTCCCACGGAGTAACGCTGAGCCTGTCGCAATTGCCGGACTCTGGCTGCAATTACCTCCGATATGCGCACCCTGTCACCCTAGTACCCTTATATGTCCATGTCAACGCCATCATTTGGAGTTGACCGCCATTAGTGCCCCAACGATCGGCTATAATTACCAAGGTGGAACTACACGGAGGTGATTCTCGGATGCCGAAGCCCATGACGCCAGAGGACCTGGCGGCCCGCTACGGGGTGCCGCTCAGCACGGTCTACAGGTGGAACTACACGAACACCGGGCCACGGAGGTTCACCGTCGGACGGCACGTCCGGTACCGCCCCGAAGACGTGGAGGCGTGGGAAGAGTCGCGGGGTCTTGGCGTGACCATCCCTCTCGACGCCGCCCACGGGTACGCCGAACTCGGCTGGCGGGTAGCTCCGCTTCGCCCCGAGATGAAGGTGCCATCAATCAACGATTGGGTGGAGCAGGCCACCACGGACCCCGACTGTATCGAGGGATGGTGGAACACCATCCGGCACGCCAACGACGGCGTGTGCGTCGTCCTCGGGAGGCGCTCGGGCATCTGGGCCTTAGATGTCGATGACAAGCCAGGTAGGCCTGGGCCAGCGTCGCTCAAGGCGCTGATGGATGAGCACGGCTGCGAGAAGTTGCCCACCACTGTCGTCGCTCAGACTCCGAGTGGTGGTTTTCACTACTTCTGGCGCTATGGCGACAACGTCAAGATCACCAACAGCCACAGGCTGAACGAAGCGCTGAACCTCCCCGACGCCGGCCTTGACGTCAGAGGTTCTGGCGGCCAGGTGAACGTAGCTCCGACCGTCCGTGGCGAAGGTGAGTACCGCTGGGTCCCGGGTCGTGCTCCCGGTGAAGTCGAAGTTGCAGATGCGCCGGGCTGGCTGCTCGAGTTGGTCGTGGAGCGGCCACGGCCCGTGACGCAGGAAGTGCCAGCGATCACCGAGGTGCTCACCGGCACGCCCGACTACGTGGAGGCCTTCAACCGGAACCACACCTGGGAGCAACTCCTTACCGCTGACGGCTGGACGATGGACGCCAGAGGCCCAGACTCCAAAGGCGTGACCCAATGGTCGCACCCCAACAAGGACCCGAGGGAGGGTACGTCGGCCAGTACCAACCACCGTGGCACCGACCGGCTCTGGATGTTCAGCTCGTCCATCCCTGCACTGCCGGCCAACAGTCCCAAAAAGCCCTCCTACGACAAGTACGGCTACGTGTGCCGGATGCACATGAACGGCGACTTCCGCGCCATGGCGAAGAAGTACGGGACCCAGTCGTCACCTACCACCACATCACCGACGCCAGTTGTAGCCGTACCCGAGGAACCGCCTGGGCGACCAGTGCCGACAGCGGCGCTGCTGCGAGCCCTGACCATTGTCCTCAAGAAGTACGTCGTGTTCAGCTCCGAAGCCCAGGCCATCGCCACGGCGTTGTTCGTCATGCACACCTGGGCGTTCGAGGCCGCCGACTGCACCCCGTACCTCGGCATCACCTCGGCGACGAAGCGGTCCGGCAAGTCCCGACTCCTCGAGCTGCTCGAGATGTTGACCCGGCGCCCGTGGATGATCGTCACCCCGAGCGAAGCAGTCGTGTTCCGCAAGGTCGCCCAAGACTGCCCGACCATCCTCCTCGATGAAGTGGACGCCGTCTTCGGTAAGGACCCGACGGCTACCGAGGGACTGCGCGGGCTTCTGAACGCCGGACACCGCAAGGGTGCGACGGTCCCGCGGATGACGGGTCAGGGCTCGAACATGACGACGCAGGACTTCGAAGTCTTCTGCCCGAAGGCGTTTGCCGGCATCGGACAGCTACCCGACACGGTGGCCGACCGCTCGGTCCCGGTGGTGCTGCGCCGTCGAGCTCCGCACGAGCGGACGCCTCAGAGGTTCCGACAGAGGATCGTGCGGCACCAGGTGGCGAAACTCGTCCATGCCCTGAGCGCATGGGGCGCAGGCCACATAGCGCCGCTGGCATCAGCCGAGCCACACCTCCCCGACGAACTGAGCGACCGGGGCCAGCACGTCTGGGAGCCGCTGCTCGCAATTGCAGACCAGGCCGGCGCCCGATGGGCGAAGCGGGCTCGAGCGGCCGCCCTGGAACTCATGGGCTACGTCGAGGAGCAGGATCACGGGATCTCGCTCCTCGGGCACGTCCGCGAGGCATTCGGCGACAGAGAGATGGTCCCGACCGCCGACCTGCTGACCGCCCTCGTCAACCGAGGCGACGACAGCCCCTACGCCGGCTGGTGGGGCCGTGGCATCGAGAACAACGACACCAGGGCTCCGGCATCCCGGCTGGCGAAGATGTTGAAGCCGTTTGGGGTCGCACCCCAACAGCACTGGGCGTCTGGAAGCAAGACCCGCGGCTATCTCCGATCCGACCTCGAGCCCATCTGGGAGCGTTACGGAGTCATACCGTCCCCCTCTACCCCTGAGAGAACGGTAGAGACGGTAGGAACGGTAGTTAGCAGGTCAGGGCCATATTCCGAGATCGAGCCTGAAGACTCAAAAAGCCCCCCTGACCAGGAACCTACCGTATCTACCGTATCTACCGTCCCTACCGTGTCTGCCGGGGTCGGAAGGTGAGTACAGCCCGACGATTCAAGGCCAAACGCCGCGTCCTCGTCCTGGTCGAAGAGATCCCCGACGACGCCGCGCCGGCAATCAAGGAAGGGCTCGCCCGACGTCGTCTCGTCGCCACTACGGGCCGCTGCCCTTGTGGCGCTCGTCTCACCATCCCCGACGACCTCGAGCCGGGGACTCTTGGCAGGGCGAACGTCATTCACGAAAACGACTGCGCCGCGGTGTTCGAGTGACTGACGACTGGCTCGAGCGAGCAGCCCTGGCCAACGTCCTGAGTTTCACACAACCAACCCGGCAAATCGCCGGGACCGATAGCTAAAGGGAGACACCCGAAAATGCCAAACCGACAGACAGCCCAGTGAGGCTAAACAAGGGCCGGGCTGCAGCGTGCGGCCGACGCTCTTCGCGACGAGCAGGCTCGCGCTGACCTGGCTGCATTCCTGGCGCCCAAGGTCAAGCAGCCCCGCCAAGTTGTCCTGCATGACCCTACCTACGACGAATCCGACCGGATGGGCCGACTGATTCTCGGCATGCCGTCGAAAGAAGAAGAGGCTGCAGCAGCCGCCCAGGAGGAGAACCGATGACCAGCACCCTTATTGGCAAACAAGACGTTCTGCACGGGCTGAATGTGCAAACTGTTCGACGCATCGCGGGTGCCCGGGTGTCGAACTGCCCAGGGCCAGCGCGGCGGCTGATGAGCGGGTAGCCGAGCTCGAGCGCATCGCTTGTCTGCCCGATCCGGCAATGCCTGACGTTGCGACGTCTGACCTGGACAAGATTGTCGCCAAAGTGGCGCGGGATCGGGTACTCGTCGCTGAGCAGCGCGCCATCGCCGCCGAGTTGCTGCCTGCCGCTCGTTCTGATGCTGAGGACTTCCTGACGGGAAACGCTGTCGAGATCGTGGTGAACGAGCTGGTTAGCCAGTTCGACCAGTGGCTCAAGACGGCGAGAGAATCTGCGCCGTTTGCGCCCGACGTGTCCGACGCTCAGCTGGCGAGCCTGTCGGTTCACCAGTTCGAAGCCCGCGGCAATCTGACCACGGCAGCAGCCCAGCTCGAGAACATCCTTGCCGACCGCCTTTCGCTTGCTGGCGTCCTGGATGAGCCGCAAACCGTGAGCACGGAACTGCGTATTTGGGGCAGTTGGCCCATCTTCGCCTTTGAACTCTCCAAGCCGCCAACTGTGACGAAGCAGGTGGTCGACGGTTACCAAGCGCTTTTCGGCGTTCTTAAAGCCCTTGGCAAGCTCGAGCCGGTGGCGCGGTGGCGCAGGCTGTTCGAGCTGGAAGACGCAGGCACGCTGCGCATCGCACTTGCCTCGACTGCGGGCGTCCATCCACGCATCGCTGCTGCAGCGGCGTGGCCTACGGAACGCTGGCGGGTTCAGCAAGCGTTCAACTACATGGACTGATGCGGTCGATGATCTCGCCGCTCGTTGTGTTGGCATGACACGACTCGCCAGGTGCGTGTGTGTCACACAACGACGGCGACGGCATCACAACGTCGCGGTGTCAGGTTGGCGATGCCGCGGACATGAGGGTTGTTCTCCTGCCTTGTGTGCGCGGGCGTTGCCGACGAGCAAGACCACAGACACGACCGACCGACTAGGGCGACGAGCTGCGATGCCGGCGAGGAGCAATCAACTTGCAGGTACTCCAAATAATCACAGGTACCCGGTTACCCCACCCCGGCACTGCCAGCCATCGCCCGCCCCGTATACAGCCGGCCCTCCTCCGAGATCTGAAAAGCTCGTTTGCAAATCCAAAATCGGACCATTTTTCGACCATCCGAAAGGACAAAACACCATGTCAAGAGATAATCCCAAACCCGCGGGCCTGAAAACAGCCGGCGGCAAACTGTGGGACTCAGTCACCGACGATTACGAACTCGACAACCACGAACTCCTGCTGCTGCGTGAGGCGTGCCGGACAGCTGACCGCCTAGACCGCCTGGCCGAAGAGGCACTGAAACTGCCCGTCACCGTCGAGAATCACCGAGGCGACCAGGTTGCGTCGCCGGCAATGGTGGAAGCACGCCAGCAGTCGATAACGCTGACACGGCTCCTTGCATCTCTGCGCCTGCCGTCGGGCGAGGAGGAGGGCCGACCACAGCGACGCGGGTCCGCTCGAGGCAGTTACGGCATCAGGGGCATTGCGTGAGGCGCCGTGACTCAGCGGACATGCCGGACGAACTTGCCGAGTACGAGCCGGAGCTTTGGGAACGCCGCGGTCTTGGCGTCCGATTATCCCGTGGAGCACACCGTTTGGAATCTCCCGTTCGAGGCGAACAACCTCTACCGCAACGCCCTCGACGCTCAGCGTTTGCCGTTTGCGCTCTGGGACAAACTTCTTAGTCGCTCCATCCGCGTAGCGCTCCAACGAGCCATTGCGGCGAACGAGGCTGAGAAAGGTTCTCAGAATGGATGACAACCAGCTAGAAAAGATCCGCGAGCTCGCCAGCGTGGTCTATGGCGAACAGCCATTTATCCCTCCAGATGCATCCGACTCCGAAGCTCAGGAGATCCGCCAGGCGGACCAGCGCGAGCGCAACGACGCATTAGGCGCCCTCGTCGGCATCCATCCATCGTTCGGCCTGACTGATAGGCCGCTCAACGCTCGCTTCACTTTCGGCACGACTGCAGCCGGCGTCGACGCCGCAATCGACCAATACCAAGAAATGCAGGCCGACCTATCGAAACTCTCTCCCGTGAGGGCTGCTATCACTGATCGACGCCTTAGAGAGCTTGTGCGACGCATTAGAGAGCAAGGGGCCTGATGGCACGCACCATCATCCCCGACCTGAGCGCCATGCAGCGCAGAGAATCATATGCCGCCAGGGTACGCAAAATCTGCAGCATGACCCTCCCAGATGGCCGGCGGCCAGGCGACCTCTCGGGTCCGTATCCAATGAGGCTGCGCCTCCTCGAAGAAGGCGCTCCGGTGACCCAAGCTGACGCTGGCGGCCTCGACGCTCCACCAGCCGGTCGTCGTCCCCGATTTGAGGATCTAGGCTCAGTTCACCGCACCATTCAGCACCGAACGGATGTCCAGGGGGATCCCTTTTGCGTCGCTCCCCGCACGCGGTCAGCCAGGCGAGGCGCGTTGTCTGCGATGCTTGGGCATGCGTCTGATTCGGTTTCGAGGGAAGTCGAGCGGAGGACGCGATGCTCCGAATGGGGAAAACAGCGCCTCATCGAATACGACGAACAAAGGTGCCTGGATTGGAGCGGCGGCGACGATTTCGGCCGCACTTATTGGCGGAATATTCGTGTTGGTACATGCTGGATCCTCGAGTGCTCCGCCAACAACTACGACCACCCATCCGCTTTTCGGTGTCGAGACCCCCGGATCGATTTCGATCACTTCGGTTGCTTTCAAAAACGGGACCGCCGGTGAAATCATTTCTGTGTCGGGAGTGGCGACCCAACTTGGTCAGAACGCCGAGTTGTACGCAGTTGCGCGACCATCCGCAAAGAAGGCTGGGACTTGGCTGGTGAGTTCAGGAGTGAAGCCCGCCTCTGACGGTCGATGGGCAGCCACAATCCACATGCCCGCCGTTTCGTCAGTGCCCTATACCGTTTCAGTCGTCGACGTGCCTACCGTAACGTGTCCTCCAGGCTCAACTTGTGCCAGCCCTTCTCCCCCCGATCAACAGCTCCGCCTGTTCGGTCCGAATGTGGGATTAGGCACGACGAAATCGGAGCCCGCAACGGTGACACCGTGAAGGCGCCGAGCCTCTTTGTGCCCTGAGCGGCTATCGCCCGAACTCACGTAACCCCGTCAGCCCCTCGAGGTGGTCAGGGCACGCCCACACACGCCACCAGCGGTCACCTTTCGGCGAGAACCATCACCCGTCCAAGACGGCGTCTCGCGGCAGTGCGTGGCCTGCATCTGTCGGCTGTAGACCATCCGCCAACACCGGTCAGGCTGGGCGACGAATCCCGGGCAGGGGTCGCCGGGCTCGGGCATCCTGTCACACGCTGAGGGTAAACCGGGGGAGCGTCACCCAACTCAGAGTCAATGGTGAACACCTTCTGTGAGGCCCCTGCCCAGTCTCCTCACACAAAGAGTGAGTCTTACGACGCCCCAGACAGTCGCTTCCTGCGACGCATTAGAAAGTCGTGGAACTTGGGGGCGGTGTATTCGTATTGACCTTTCTGGATTCTGTAAACAACGCCCTGGTCGGTCAACCGGCCCATCAGCACATTTATGTTCCCCTCTGACTTTAGAGAAGCGCCCTGGATTTCTGCCGTCCAAGGGGGGGTAAGGGCGGTTTGCAGTCACCATTAGAAGGTCGGCTTCGGCTGGCGTGAGCGATAAGCGAGGATTTTCATAAAAGTCTGAATCCAATCGCCGGTAGATGTCCGGTTCGACCTCATCCAGAAGAAGCTCGGTGAACAGCATCGTTCCAGCGTCCTCAGCGGCATCCCAAAGCTCCGCGCCCCAGAGCTGGATGAAGTAGGGGTAACCCTCCACCTCTTCAATCACACGATTGACCACTTGGGGGTGGCGGAAACTCCCGTCCCAACGAGCGGCTTCGTAAATGCTTGCCGTGCTTCTGGGCCGGTCAGCGATCCGATGTCCTCCCCACGAAACATTCTTTCGCTATAGGTCCTAGCCTTTAACAGGTTGGTTTGGAGAGTAGGAAGTCCGCACACCACTAGAGCGATCGGCACGTTTTGTTCTTGCAGTTTGTTGAAGGCAGCCACGACGAGTGAAAGGGGATGCTCGCCGTTACGGGTTCTGTCATCACGAAGTATTTGTGCCTCGTCCAGCATGACTATGAGCCCTCAAGACCTCCTTGGTAGGCGGCTTCGGCAGCGTCGAAGAGTGCTTTTGCGAGGTCACGCTGCCGCGAGCCGCTTGAGAGGTCAAGTGATATCTCCACGTCGTGAAAACTGACTTTGAGGACCCGGCTGGCCGCAGCCGCCGCCCCCTTTATCGTCGCTCGGAGTCTCGCCGCGCGCGAGATTGCCGCAATGGCCTGAGTGGCGGCGGCGACCAGGAGTTCCGTAATCCCCTCTTCTTGGTTGTTGCGGGGTTCGAGTTGAAGGCGGCTCGTGTGCCAGTCGAGTGCTACCGACTCCTCCTCCTTGAGAAGAACACTTTTTCCGACTCCACGAAGACCCACGATCCGGATATTGGCGGGAGTCTCTGGGGCGTTTCGCAGCGTGCGAGTGAACCGTTGAATCTCCCCGTTGCGGCCCGCAAGGAAAGCCGGTGTGACGGCTGCGCCCGGTCGATATGGGTTCTTCGGTCGTGTGCCCGGCATCTCGGTCATTACAGGTATTCCTTTATTTCTGGTCATAATAACAGTAATCCTGTAAGGTGCCAGTAGCCGGGTCAGATCGAGGTTCTCAAAGTCCGCGCCAAGTCCGCGAAGATACCGCTAAACAGCGCGAACTACCGCCATGTAATGAGCAGAGTTTCCGCAGGTCAGGCCCTAAATTGCAGGTCAGAAGCTAGCTGCAACCACCCTCTCAAGGTGGCGACACGGGTTCGAATCCCGTTGGGGCTGCAATTGTGATGTCGAGAGACATCGGAGACACCTGTTTCAAGACATCGTAGACACGGCCCGGGCGATCAGGGCATCCGCTGGTAGTCCGGCTCTTCGGATTCTGGCGGGGTCTGCGGATCTCACCGGACGACGATCGACCAGAGCACTGTGGCCAGTTGGGTTTGCCGGCGTAGAGCAGGGCACGGATGCGGTAGTTCTCGAAGTTGCGGAAGCCGAAGCCGATGCGTTTGATCCGTTGATCAGGTTGTTGAGCGATCGGTCGGGCCGTTGGACACCCGGGCCAGGTGGAAGTTGGCGATCTTGTCGAACCAGGGTTGATGGTGCGTCCGAGCGTTGGATCTCGGGCGGCATCGCTTGTTGAGGCAGTGGCCCTGCAGCTCGGCTCGAGCATCTGGCGGGCCCTCGTCGGGATCTGTCGTCCGATAGAAGTCACGCAGACGCTCCTTGATCCGGTAGGCGATGGCCACCTCGGCGCCGGGATCGCCGAGTTCGAGGAGCGAGCGCCAAGCGTTGTGTCGCTTCGGCCTTGAGCTTCTCTTCTCCCATGAGCAGCAGCCGACGGGCTCGAAAGAGCGGATCGTCGCGTCGTCCCCGGTGGCCCAGCTGTTCGATCTGGACCCGGCGGCGGATGGCGTCGAGGCTGCGGTTGGCCAAGGCGATGAAGTGGAAGGGGTCGACGACCTGGGCGGCCTTAGGAAACACGACTGAATAACCGCGGCATACGTGGCCGACATGTCGAGCCCCGAAGCGATGCGCTCTTTCCAGGCCGCCGGCTGCTGGTCGATCCAGCCCGCCACATCGGCGTATTTGCGGGTGGGCAGGATCTCGATGATCTGGTGGTTCTCGACGTCGGCGACCGTGGTGGCGTAGTCCGTGTTCTCGAGTCGGGCGACGAAGGAGGTCTCGTCGAGGCCGATGGCGCTGGTCTGGTTCAGCCGTTTGCGGTCGGCCTCGAGCAGGGCCTTGCCGTAGGTGGTCACGGCGTCGTTGACCGTGTGCCAGTCACAGGCCAGTTCGCCGGCCACCTCTGAGACCGTGCGGCCCGGTGCCCACCTGCTCGGTGGCCCACTTGGCCGCCCGCGTCGTCAAGAGGCAGTTCTTGGCTGCGATGCGGTAGTCCTCAGCGTCCAGGACGTTTCGTACAGCTTGGGTCCACACAGCGCATCCATGCTTCTTCCACCCCAGCCGACATGGGCGTGCCGTAGACGGGGAGGTCGATGTAGGTGACGACCGGGCGTTCTTTGACCTGGGCCGGCTCCGAACAGGCTCGGACAGCGCACCGGTTGCGGGTCAGCTGCTCATCGCCAGTTCGACGTCGGGCCCACGGCGTTCGTAGTGGAGGACGACCACGTCTTTGAGGCCCACGAGGGCTCCGAGTATCTCGCTATGGTCGCGAAGAACGAAGGTGCTTCTTGGTTGTTGGGTCACACCTCAAGCTTGAAGCACCTTCGTCGCGGTCGGGGTGATCCTGGGCAGGAGGACTCCCCGCCAGAATCCGAAGAGCCGGTAGTCCACCGACGGATCCAACGTCAGGTGCCGCAGCGGCGAGCCGTCGAGCCCGAGGACCTGCACGTCGAGGCCGGCCACGAGCATGATGACCCGCCAGCCGGCATAGGGGCAGCCCACCCCGACGCGCGGGCATCTTGCCCTTGTAGCGCAGGGTCACCGAACCGCCGCGGTCCACCTTGTCGTGGCGGATCCGATAGCCGGCGGTGTCGAGGGCGGGCGCCTATCGGCCCCGCTTTCTCTTGGGCGTGCGACGCCTCGATGGGCGTGCGCCGACCGAGGCTGCGATGTGGTCGCTCGCAGTTGTAGAGGGCGGCGAAGCGATTGAGCTGTCCTTGGAGGAGCTTCTTGGTGGTGGCGGGTTCTTGTTTGGCCAAGAACTTCTTGAGCGCCTGATGGAAGCGCTCGACCTTGCCGCAGGTCTGGGGATGGTAGGGCCGCGAGTGCTTCGTCGGCGATGCCCAGACTCAAGAGCTCGAGCTCGAGGGCGCCCACCTTCGATCCCTTC
>CAWKJX010000011.1:0-131651 GCA_963850095.1 uncultured Acidimicrobiaceae bacterium
GCTTTCTCCTCGCCGCCGCCGCAGACTGAGCGGCCCCGGCGGCCCCGGCGGGGCGGAGGCCTGACCCGGACGCCGGACGACGCGTCCTCCGGCTCGGGGGGCGGCTCGGGGCGGGCGGAGGGACGTGGCCGACCACCTGCACGCATCGGGCAACGTCCGCCAGTGGGCGAGGCGGGACTTGAACCCGCACATCCTTTCGGACACAGGAACCTGAATCCTGCGCGTCTGCCAATTCCGCCACTCGCCCGAGCGACCGGCCAACAGTAGTCCCTGCACCCGACCGGTTTGTCCGCAGAGGCCTAGTTGACCTGGTCAGACGCCCAGCGAATCCCTCGGTAGTACTCCAGCCCAGTAATCTCTGGGAGACCATGGGACTCCAGCAGTTTGAGGAGCGACTCGAGCGTCTGGTGGAGGGAACGTTGGCAAAGCCATTTCGAAGCAGCCTCCAGCCGGTCGAAATCGGGCGGAGGCTCACACGCGAGATGGACCTGCACCGGCGGGTGGGCGTGCGCGGCCTCATTGCGCCGAACGCCTTCGCGGTGACCCTCTCGCCCGCCGACGTCAGCCGGTTCGCCAACTTCATCGACGCGCTGTCCCGGGAGCTCTCCGACGCCGCCCGGGAGCACGCCCGCATCGAGGGATACTCCTTCGTGGGACCGGTCGAGGTCGAGATCTTCGAGGGGTCCAGCCTCAAGCCCGGCCGCTTCACCGTGGCCGCCGAGGTCCGCGAGAGCGAGGACGGGGGCTTCCTGGCCGAACTCGTCCTGCCCGACGGCCGCCGGGTCAGTCTGGGCTCCGAGCCCCTGGTCATCGGTCGGTTGCCGGAGTGCGACGTCGTGCTGCCGGACTCCAACGTCAGCCGCCGCCACGCCGAGCTGCGGCGCCAGGGCGACGGGGTGTTCGTCACCGACCTCGGCTCGACCAACGGAACCAGGGTGAACGGCAGTCCCATCCGAGAACAGCTCCTGGCCAGCGGCGACGAGGTCAGCGTGGGGTCGACGAGACTCATTTTTGAAATGTCGTGACCACGCCGGGGGCGGTGGCGGACCTGCTGGCCACGCAGAACCTCAACGCGGTGCTGCACATCCTGCAGTGGGGAGTGATCGCGCTGATTTTCATCTTCTTCCTCCGCGTCATCCGCGCCGTGTGGGTCGAAATGAGCCCGGCCACCGTTCGCAAGCCACGGTCGCTTCGCCGCCAGGAGAAGCGCGAACTGCGGGCCGCGGCGCAACCGGCGGCCGAACGGGCGGCACCACGCCGGCGCCAGCTCTACCTCAAGGCCGTCCAGCCGCCCCCCTACGCCGGGCGCACCTTCGACCTCGATGACGAGCTGACCATCGGGCGTTCGCCCGGCTGCGGTGTCGCCATGACCGACGACATCTATACCTCCACGCTGCACGCCCGCCTGTTCCGTCACAACGACCAGCTCTGGGTCGAGGACCTCGGTTCGACCAACGGCACCTACGTCAACTCTGAGCAGATCTCCCAGGCGGTCCGTCTCGGCAAGGGTGATCTGCTCCAAATCGGCGCGACCGTGTTCGAGGTGTCCCGGTGACCGTGCTGCGGTCCGGTTCGGCCACCGACGTGGGCCGCGTCCGCACCGTCAACCAGGACATTCCGCTCGAGCGACCCAACCTCTACGCCGTAGCCGACGGCATGGGAGGTCACGCCGGCGGCGAAGTGGCGGCACGCGTGGCGGTCGAGGCGCTCGAGCAGGCGTTCGAACGCGCGCCCACCTCCGACGGGCTGCGCCACGCCTTCTCCGAGGCGAACACCGCCATTTGGCAGGAGAGCCAGGCCAACATGGACCTGCGGGGGATGGGCACCACCTTGACCGCGGTGGCGCTCGTCGGCAGTCCCGACGGCCACGACGTGCTGGCGTTGGGCAACGTCGGCGACTCGCGGGCCTACGTGTTCTCCGACGGGCAAATGTTCCAAGTGACCGACGACCACAGCCTGGCCGAAGAGCGCATGCGCCAGGGCGAAATGACCGAGGCCGAGGCCGCCATCCACCCGCAGCGGCACATCCTGACCCGCGCCCTCGGCGTCTCCACCGAGGTGGAGGCCGACATGTGGGAGCTGCACCTCCGCACGGGGGACCGGCTCCTGCTCTGCTCCGACGGACTGTCCAACGAGGTGGGCACGGACGAAATGGCGGAAATCCTCGAGGAGGTGGATGACCCGGGGGAGGCGGCCCACCGGCTGGTCGAGGTGGCCAACGAGCACGGTGGCTCCGACAACATCACGGTGGTCATCGTCGACGTCCAGGTGGGCGAGGAGGGCAACGGAAAGCCGTCCCTCGCCACGCCGCTGGCCGCTCTCCCGATCGGGGCCACCGAGGCCACTTACGGTACGGACAGTCCCGACTCCGACGCCGACGCCGACGCCGAGAGCGAGCACGCGTCGCGACCGGGTCGGTCGCCGCCGACCTGGCCGCCACCTCACTGCTGACCACTGCCCTGCGCGACGACGAGACGGCGGTCGTGCCGGCGGCCGACGCGCTGTCCCGCGGTGCCCGGCTCGGGTTCGGTGACGACAAGGACCACGCCTCCCTGGCCGAGGAGGGACCGCACAGCGACGAGTTCTTCGTCGGGTCCGTCGCGTCGGTCCCGCTGTCGCGTTCGACCGCCCGCGTGCCGCCCGCTCCGGCGACCCCCGGCGCCGGCCCGCTCCGACGAGAAGGAGAGCCGCGGCGCTCGCCGGCGCCGTCTCGGCATCCCGCGCCGCATCACCCTGCGGGTCATCGGCTTCGTCCTCCTCGTGGTCGCCGTGCCGGTGGGCGTCTATTTCGCCATCAAGTGGTACGCCTACGACAACTGGTACGTGACGCTGCAACACGATCAGATAGTCGTCAAGCAGGGCCAGCAGGGGGGTGTGCTCTGGTTCAAGCCGAAGGTGGTGGACCACACCGGCCACACCAGCAGCCAGGTCCCCGATCAGGCCATCGGGCCGCTCAAGGCCGGGGTGCAGGAAGGCTCGCTGACCAGCGCCCAGGCGTACGTGCGCCGCCTGCTCAACGAGGCCACGACCACCACCACAACCACCATCCCCAAGACGACCACCACCGTGCCGTCCAACCACTTCGTCCCCGCGCCGACCGCTACCACTGTGCCCCCGCCCGCCACCACCACCACGACGACCACGGCCGTGGCCACGGCGGCGGTGCAGACCACGGTGACGCAGTTCGTGCAGACCACCAGCGCGGTGGCAGCCGCGCCGGCCGCCACCGGAGGCACACCGTGACGAGAGCGACCATGACCACCAATCCGCCCGCGACGACCCGGTCCGAGCCTTTCGGCCCGGTCATCCCAGCGTAGGCTCGGGCGCCATGCAACCGGTCGACACCCCGCGCGTCTACTCGGGCCGATACGAGCTGACCCACCTGGTCGCACGCGGCGGCATGGCCCAGGTGTACCGCGCCATGGACCGCCAGCTCGATAGGCCGGTCGCGCTCAAGGTCCTCTTCCCCGAACTGTCCATCGACCTGACCTTCGTCGAGCGCTTCCGGCGCGAGGCCCAGGCCGCCGCCAACCTCTCCCATCCGAACATCGTCCCCGTCTTCGACTGGGGCGAGGACGACGGCACCTACTTCATCGTCATGGAATACGTCGACGGCCGGGCCCTCTCCGCCGTGCTGCGCGACCCCAATCCGCTGCCGCCGCGCCAGATCGCCACCATCGGCGCCGGCGTGGCCGCCGCCCTCGCCTTCGCCCACCGCCACGGCGTGGTGCACCGCGACGTGAAGCCCGGCAACGTGCTCATCACGCCCGAGGGCGAGGTCAAGGTCACCGACTTCGGCATCGCCCGGGCCATCAACACCGAGGAGAGCCTCACCCAGACGGGCGCCGTCATGGGCACCGCCGCCTACTTCTCGCCCGAGCAGGCCGAGGGCAAGGGCGTCGATGCCCGCAGCGACATCTACTCGCTCGGTGTCGTCCTCTACGAAATGTCGGTCGGGCGCCCGCCCTTCACCGGGGACTCCCCGGTCGCCGTCGCCTCCAAGCACGTCCGCGACACGCCGGTGCTGCCCCGGGAGGCCAACCCGGCCGTGCCCGCCGCGCTCGAGGCCGTGGTGATGAAGGCCATGGCCAAGAACCCCGACGACCGCTACGGATCGGCCGAGGAGCTGCGGGCCGACCTCCTCCGCTTCGCCGAGGGCCGCCCGGTCGAGGCCGGCGACCCCGGTGTCACCTCCATGATGACGACGGTCGGGGTCGCCGCCGGGGCCACCCAGGCCACGCGGGTCGTCACCACGACCGGACGGACCATGGCCGTCCCCGACGGCTCCACCCCTCCCGCCGGCTCGGAGGACATGGAGCGGCGCAAGCGCACGCGCAACCTGGTCATCCTCCTGGTCGTCCTCCTCGCCGCGCTCGGCATCATCGCCTTCTTCCTCTTGCGCTCGGTGTTGGGCGGCAACGTCACCGTGCCGAACGTGGTGGGTCAGTCCCAGCAAAAGGCCACCCAGACCCTCCAGAACGATCACCTGGCCGTGGGCGGCACGACGTCGGAGTTGAACGTCTTCTACGGGCAGGGCACCGTGGTGGCGACCGATCCCAAGGAGGGCACCTCGCTGGCCAAGAATTCCTCGGTCAAGCTGGTGCTCAGCGCGGGTGCCGGCACACCGGTGCCCAAGGTGACGGGCCTGCAGCTCACGCCCGCCACCCAGCTGATCCAGGACGCCGGGCTCAGCTACGCCGTGAAGTACGTCAACAGCAACGAGCCCGTGGGCACGGTGCTCGGGCAATCTCCCAACCCGGGCACCAAAATCGCACCCAGCCAGAAGGTCCACCTGACCGTGTCGGGCAATCAGACCTCGGTCTCGGTTCCCAGCGTCCTCGGACAGTCGGCAGCGTCGGCCGGATCGATCCTGTCGCACGCCGGCCTCAACGTGGGTACGCAGAACAGCGGTTGCCCGAACGGTCAGTACTCGGCCGGAGAGGTGGCGGCCCAGTCACCGGCGCCGAACACGCCGGCCCAGCCCAACAGCTCGGTCAACATTGAGGTGTCCAACTGTGTCGCCGTCCCGAGCGTGGTCGGCCAGACGTCGACGTCGGCCCAGTCGGCCATCACCAATGCCGGCCTGGTGCCCAATGCGACCTTCGACACCACGTGCGCCAACAACGCGCAGCCGGGCAACGTCGACAACCAGTCCCCGGCGGCGAACGCGCAGGTGGCCAGCGGGTCCACGGTGAACATCTCGGTGTGCCAGTCGAACACCACCACCACGACCACCACCACGTCGACCACCACGCCGACGTCCACCACGTCCACGTTGCTTCCGGGCGGACCTCCGACGACGCCCCCGACGAAGCCGTAGCCCGCGCGGCGGACCGCCCCCGCCGAAGCGCCCGCAGGCGCCGCTTCAGGCGACCGGCGCCGCCCTCAGCTGGCCCAGGAAGTTGGCCAGCAGCGCCGGCCCCGAGGCCGTCAGCACCGACTCGGGATGGAACTGCACACCCTCGACGGGGAGCGAGCGGTGGCGCAGCCCCATGACGACGCCGTCCGTCGAGGTCGCCGTGACCTCCAAGGCGGCCGGCACCGACTCGGGCCGCACGACGAGCGAGTGGTAGCGGGTGGCCACGAACGGGTTGGGCAGCCCGGCGAAGATCCCCTGGCCGTCGTGGTGGATCTCGGACGTCTTGCCGTGCATCAGGTGCGGGGCGGCCACGATGTCGCCGCCGTAGGCCTGGCCGATGCACTGGTGCCCCAGGCAGACCCCCAGCAGCGGAATGTCGCCGGCCAGCGCCTCGATCGCCTCCAGGCTCACCCCGCCGTCCTCGGGCCGGCCCGGGCCGGGCGAAATGAGCACGGCGTCGGGCCGCTCGGCCCGGATGCCCCCGACATCGATGGCGTCGTTGCGGAACACCACCGGCTCGGCCCCCAGCTCCCCCAGCTCCTGGACGAGGTTGTAGACGAAGGAGTCGTAGTTGTCGATGACCAGCACCCGCGCGCCCATGGGCGGCCGATCGTACCCAATGAGCGGGGCCGCCCCCGCCGGGAGCCGCGCCGTGCCGCTGGCTAACCTCGTGCCATGGCAACGAGCACCAAGGGCCCGGGCGGCGCCTCGCGCCGAGGCAAGTCGTCCTCCGGCCGCACCACGTCGAAGGTCGGGCGCTACAAGTCGGCCGAGGAGTCGGGCCGCTACACCGCTCCCATCCCCAAGAGCGTGCGCCACAGCCCGCCGTGGTTCGGCGCCATGGTCCTCATCCTTCTCATCGGCGGGGTGATCGTCATCACGGTGAACTACCTGGCCCACCTGCCGTTCGCGGCACACGGCTCCCCGTGGGGCCTCGTCGCCGGCCTGGTGATGATCTTCGCCGGCTTCCTCGCCGCCACCAAATACCACTAGCCAGGGAGCCGCGTCGCCGCGCTTCCCGGAGGCCGGCCCCGTTCGTCCTCCGCCGACCCCTAGCCGGGGGCCGAGCCTGGCCTAACCCAGCCGCTCAATGACGGTGGCGTTGGCCAGGCCGCCGCCCTCGCACATGGTGAGCAGGCCCCAGCGGCCATTGGTGCGCTCGAGCTCGTTGAGCAAGGTGCCGAGCAGCTTGCCGCCCGAGGCGCCCAGCGGGTGGCCCAGCGCGATGGCGCCGCCGTTGGGGTTCACGATCTCCATGTTGGGGTGGTGCTCCTTCTCCCATGCCAACACGACCGAGGCGAAGGCCTCGTTGATCTCCACCGCGTCGATGTCGTCCATGGTGAGCTTGGCCCGCTCGAGCACCGTGGTCGTGGCCGGGATGGGCCCGGTGAGCATGGTCACGGGGTCGACGCCGGCCAGCGCGAAGGCGTGGAAGCGGGCCCGCGGGCGCAAGCCGAGCGCGTTGGCCTTCTCCTCGCTCATGATCAGGACGGCCGACGATCCGTCGGTGATCTGCGACGAGTTCCCGGCAGTGACCTTGCCGTCCTCCTTGAAGGCGGGCTTCAGGTTGGCCAGGGCCTCCACCGTCGAACCGGGCCGGATGCCCTCGTCGGACGTGAGCAGGTCGCCCGTCTCCTTGCCCTCCTCGTCCTTTATGGCCACCGGGATGATCTCGTTCTCGAAACGGCCCTCCTCGGTGGCCCGCGCCGCCCGCTGGTGGCTCTGCACCGAGAAGGCGTCGAGGTCCTCGCGTGAGATGCCCCACTGGTCGGCGATCATTTCGGCGCCGATGCCCTGCCCCTTCAGGCCGCCCTTCTCGGCGTAACGAGCCATCATGCGCGGACCGAACGGGAAGCCGAAGTCGCGTACCACCGAGGCGCCCATCGGGGTGTGGGTCATGGACTCGACGCCGGCAGCGATGGCGATGTCGTACGCACCGGCCATGACGCCCTGGGCGGCGAAGTGCACGGCCTGCTGCGACGAGCCGCACTGGCGGTCGATCGTCGTGGCCGGCACCGACTCGGGCCAGCCGGCCGCCAGCACTGCGTTGCGGCCGATGTTGAGCGACTGCTCGGAGACCTGCATGACGCAGCCCATGATCACGTCGTCGACGAGTGCCGGGTCCAGCTTGTTGCGCTCGGCCAGGGCCATGAGCGATTCGGAGGCCAGATCGACGGCGTGCCAGCCTCGCAGCTTCCCGTTGCGCTTGCCGCCGGCGGTCCGGACGGCGTCGACGATGACGGCGGTGGTCATGGTGGGTTCTCCTTCCAATTCCGGCGGGCCGCTCCCTGCCGGTTCAGAACAGGCATCCATTCTACCTGCCGGGGTTCTGAGCACCATTTGGCCGTGCCGCCGGACCGCTAGGGTCTCCCGGCGATGGCAGACACCGGCCGGGGCCGGCCCAAGGACATGGACCGCTGGCTGGGCGACGGCGGCATGCCGATCATTGAGGTCGTCGGGGGCTCCTTCACCGGTTACGGGGTCGACGGCGAGGACCTGGGTTGGGCCACCGGAACCTTCACCCCGACCGACCTGGCCTGCAACCCGCACGGCATCACCCAGGCCGGGGTCCACTCCCTCCTGCTCGACGCCTGCATGAATTTCGCCATCAACGCCGCTTTGCCCGGCAAAGCCCGTACCCGCGGCACCCTCGAGATGAAGACCGAGACCATGCGCCCCGCCATGAGGGGCGAGCCCTACGTCATGCGGGGCGAGGTGGCGCGCCTGGCCAAGCAGGTGGCCTACGGCGAGGCGACGGTGCGGGACCCCGAAGGTGTGCTCGTGAGCCGGGCCACGGGGACCTTTCTCCTCCATCGACCCGACCCCGACCCCGCTCCTCCCGGCTGACCCCTACCGGGTGCCGCCACCCGGACCCGGGGTCTGTCTCGTCTGCTGTGGGCCGAACCGGACCGACCACGCCCACTGTTTCGCGTGTCGCTGGGTGGCGCGCCGGCTGGGCGCACTCCTGGTCCCCGTGTTCCCGGTGCGGTTGTGCCCGTTGCCCGGCCCGCTCTACCGCGTGCTCCTCGGCTACAAGGAGTCGCCGGTGGCCGAGGCGCGGGCCCGCTTCGCCCCCATGGTGCGACTCCTCTTCGACGGCTTCCTGGCCGAGCACGCCAACTGCCTGAACAGGGCCGCGGGCGGACCGCTCGACCTGGTGTTGCCGGTCCCGTCGACGGCGCGCCCCTGCGGTTCGCCCCTGCACGGCGTGGCCGGCCTGGCCGATTCCGCCACCAGCCGGACCGGCGCGCGCTGGTCGCCGCTCCTGCTCACGCGGGGCTCCCGACCGCTCGGCCACATGCAGCCCGACCGCGCGGGCTTCGCCGTCGCCGCCGCGTTCGCCAGCGCCGCTCGGGGCTCGCGCGTCCTCCTGCTCGACGACACCTACGTGAGCGGCGCCCGCGCGCAGAGCGCTGCCGCCGCGTTGCGGCGCGCCGGTGCCACCTCGGTGGTGGTCGCCGTCCTGGGCCGCGTGCTGCGCACCGATCGCGTCGCGCTGCCGCCCGACTTTCGAACCGCCCCCGCCCCCGCCGACGGCGTCCCGGACCGGCCGCGATCGTGTTGCCGCTGCGTTCAGACCGGGGCGCCGACCGAGTAGCGGATGCCCGTCAGCTCCTCGGAGGCCTGCCACAGCGCGGCGGCGGCCACCGCGTCACGGGCCCGGGCCGAGCGGCGGGCGAGCCGCGGCGGGCCGTACAGCTCTCCGAGGCGGGCCGGTCCGACGTACTGCCCCGAACGGACGGAAGACGAGGTGGCGGCGCACAGGACGGGGAGCGCGCCCGCGGCGGCGGACTGGCCCATCGTCGAGCCGGCCGTACGGCTCAGCTTGCGGCGGAGACGGCTGCCGCCCAGGGCCGCGCCGCTGCCGGCCAGGTTGCTGCGGGTCCAGCCCGGGTGGGCCGCCACGGCCGACGTCCGTACGCCGGCCCCGTCGAGCCGCCGGCTCAACTCGAGCGTGAAGAGGAGGTTGGCCAGCTTGCTCGACCCGTAGCTCACCCAGGTGTTGCGCGGTGCGTCCCCGCCGACGTCGTCGAGACGCAGGCGGCCGATGCGGTGCATCAGCGAGCTCACCGTGACGACCCGGGACCGCTCCGTGGTGACGAGTCGGTCCAGCAGCAGCCCGGTCAGCGCGAAATGGCCCAGGTGATTGGTGGCCATCTGCAGCTCGAAGCCGTCGGCTGTCTGGCGGTAAGGGGTCCCCATGACGCCGGCGTTGTTGACCAGCAGGTCCAGGCGGGCGTGCCCGGAGAGGAAGGACTCCGCCGCCCGCCGGACCGAGACCAGATCCGCCAGGTCGAGCGGCAGCAACTCCAAGCGAACAGCGGCCGAGCTCGCTCTCGAGCTTGTCGCGGGCCTGTCGCGCCTTGTCCTCGTTGCGGCAGGCCAGCACCACGTGCGCGCCGTGGTCGGCCAGCGCCGCCGCGGTCGCGTAGCCGATGCCGCTGTTGGCCCCGGTCACCAGAGCCACCCGGCCCGTCAGGTCACCGATGTCGTCGGCTCCCCACGTGGGGCCGCCGGTGACCTCGCTGCCGGGTATGCGGCTCACGCGTGGCCGATGTGGTCCGCCGGCACGGTGCCCAGCTTGCCCGCTTCGAAATCCTCGAAGGCCTGAATGATTTCGGCACGCGTGTTCATGACGAAGGGCCCGTGCGCGTACGACGGGCTCGCGGATGGGCCGGCCACCCAGGATCAGGACGTCGAGCGCGGGGTGGCGCGACTCCTGGCTGGTGTCGGCCCGCAGCGTCAGCGCGGCACCGGGGCCGTGCACGGCCAGCTGACCGGTATGGACCGGCCGTGCCTCCGTGCCCAACCGCGCCTCGCCCCGACAGCACGTAGGCCAGTGCGTTGAACTCCTCGGGCCAGGGCAGGACCAACTCGGCGCCGGGCTGCAGGGTGACGTGGACCAGCGAGATGGGCGTGTGGGTCGATCCGGGGCCGTGGTGTCCGGCCACGTCGCCGGCGATCACTCTGACCAGTGCGCCACCGTCGGGAGAGGTGAGGAGCAGGACGTCGTCCGCCTCGATCCCCTGGTAGCGCGGGTCGATCCACTTGTCGGCGGCCGGCAGGTTCACCCACAGCTGAATTCCGTTGAAAAGCCCCCCGCTGGCGATGAGTTGCTCGGTCGGGCGCTCGATGTGCAGGATGCCGGACCCCGCCGTCATCCATTGGGTCGAGCCGTTCGTGATGAGACCGCCGCCGCCGATCGAGTCCTGGTGTTGGAACGTCCCGTCGATCATGTACGTGACCGTCTCGAAGCCGCGATGCGGGTGCCAGGGCGTGCCCTTGGGTTCGCCCGGCGCGTACTCCACCTCGCCCATCTGGTCCATGTGGATGAACGGGTCGAGATCGGCCAGGTCAACGCCGGCGAAGGCGCGTCGTACCGGGAAGCCCTCGCCCTCGAATCCGGATGGCGCATCGGTCACCGAGCGCACGGGGCGGATGTCCGTCGCCACCTCGGGTGACGGTTCGATGCGGGGGAGGACCAGGGTGTCGGGGACGGTCACAGCAGGCATGGCGGTCTCTTTCTGTGTCGGGGGGTAGCAACGGCCCCAGGGACGACACACGTAGAACACGCCGGCGAGTCGTTCTGTTCCGCCTGCGGCCTGCGCCCGCGTCAAGAGGCGTCGAGGCGGGCCACCTGCTCCGTCGTGAGGGTCACGTCGGCCGCTGCCGCGGACGCGACGGCCGTCTCGGGTCGGCTGCTGCCCGGGATGGGGATGACCCGTGAGCCCTTGGCCAGCATCCAGGCCAAGGTCACCTGCTGGGGCGTCGCGCCAACTTCGGCCGCCACCTCGGCGTAAGCGCGGTGGTCGCGCTCGATGACGTCGGCGCGGCCGATGCCGCCGAGCGGACTCCAGGGTATGAACGCAATTCCGAGCTTCTCGCAGTGCTCGAGCTCGCCCTCCGAGGAGCGGAAGCGGGGCGAGAACTGGTTCTGGACGCTGGCCAACCGGCCCCCGAGGACGCGTTGTGCCTCGTCGATCTGCTCGACCGTGGCGTTCGAGACGCCGGCCAGGAGAATTTTGCCTTCGTCGAGCAAGTCGGCGAGGGCGCCGACCGACTCGGCCCAGGGCACCTTGGGATCGGGGCGGTGGTACTGGTAGAGCCCGATGGCGTCGACGCCGAGCGCCTTGAGCGAGGCCTCGCAGGCCTCCTTCACGTAGGCCGGGTCACCGTGCACGGTCCAACTCCCGTCCCCGGGCCGGCGGTGCCCACCTTTGGTGGCCACGAGCACCTCGTCGGTGGCGCCGCCGTAGGCCGCCAACGCTTCCGCGACCAGCGCCTCGCCATGCCCGTGCTCGCGGGTGTTGAGCGAGTAGGCGTCAGCGGTGTCGATGATGGTGACGCCCGCGTCGAGCGACGCGTGAATGGTGGCGATCGCCTGCTTGCGGTCGGGTCGGCCTTCAATGGAGAGCGGCATTTCGCCCAGGCCGATGGCGCTCACGGTCCTGTTCCCGATGGGCCGTTGCTGCATGTCGGACCTCCCTCGTCCTGGGCGTTCTCGCCGGCGAAGTCTGGCTCTGCCGCGAGCCCTAGACCCTACCGGCGGCCCAGACGGGCACGCACGGGCGACGGCCAGACGTCGGTGGAGGCTCGGCGTCGCGGTGGCCTCCATGTCACGAGGAGGGCGGCCAGGCCGACCGGGAGGCAGGCTCAGCGACGCGCCGCGTTGGAGCAGGCGCCCGTCATCAGGGCGAGAGCAGGCTCAGTCACGGAAGGGAGCCGAGGTTCGATGTCAACCACGTCGGTCCGATATCCGGGGGCGCGACCCCATCCGCCGAGGCGATCGACGACGCGACGAGGAACGCCGAGCGTGGCCCGAGGCGCTACTTCACCACGTGGAAACCGATGCGGTAGAGGAGGGTGCTGTCGTCGACCGGCCCGGCGTGAGCGGCCCGCATGCGCAGGGACTCACGGTCCGGTTCGCCGGCGCGACGCACGTCGGCTCCGGAAATTTCCGAGAACACGACCAAGTCCATGCTGTCGACCTCGATGACGGAACGTCCGACGTGGTAGCGCCCGCCGACCTTGGCGTGAGGTCGGCGCCACAGGCGAAACGTCACCGTGATGTCGCCGGCGGCCACGTCTTCACGTAGCTCGCGGCTGAACTCCACGGGCAGGACCCTATGGCCAAGCACGGGGCCTGGAGGGTGGGGAGATCCGGGAGGGCCGCACGCCTGAGCGTGCCGGAACTGAGGGAGAAAACGGCCCGACTTTCGTGACGGAGGGCCGAAAGGAGGTCATCTGCGTAGAAATACCTGGTCAGAGGCTTGAAGAGCCCGGCCCGGGACGTGCTACCAGATCGCAACTCTTACTCAACTCCTCAGCAATTGTTACCGATATAGCCAGGGTAAGGGCGGAATCGGTGCGCGGGAAAGCCTTCCCTGGATGGATGCGACGAACGAACTAGAGGACCGAATCCTGGACAGCGTCGGGGATCCAAGCGACTCGGCGGGTGACCGTGACGCGGGCCACGTGCCCGACGAGCGGAACCCCCTGACCGCGTTGGCCATCAACGCGCTCTCCTTCGCCATGGGGCTGGGCATCGTCTCGCTGCTCGTGCGAGGCCCCATCGACGGACTCGGGCCGATCCGCGTCCTGATTCCCGAGCCGGCGATGTTCGTGGTGCTGTGCGTGCTCACGATGGCGATGGTGTGGGCGCCCGTGTCGCTCCACTACCGCGGCAACACGTACCTCTTCGTCCTCCACGAGGTGCCGATGCTGCTGGGACTGGTGTTCCTGTCTCCCACGCTTCTGGTCCTCTGCATTCTCACGGCCTACGCGTTCGTGTTCGTCGTCATCCGCCGGCAGGCGCTCATGAAGGCTCTGTTCAACATCACGTCGAACGGGCTCAGTGCCGCACTGGCCGCCGTGGTGTACCGGGAGATGCTCGGCGGGGCGAGTCCGGTCAGCTTCCGGGGGTGGGCAGCAGCAGCAGCGGCCTTATGCACCACGGCGGTGTTCAGCACGTCGGCAGTGTGGTTCGTCATGAGGCTGCACGGCCGGACGGCAACGGCGCGCCGGACGCCGATCGAATTCACAATGGAGGCGACGCTGACCGCGGCGAGCATCTGCCTCTCGTTCGTCGTCCTTGACGCAGCATGGTTCGACCCGTGGGCGACGTTGCCACTGGTCCTGGTTGCAGTTCTCATCATCGTGGCCTACAGGGGCTATACGCGTTTGTCCCTCCGGTTCGCGTCGCTGCAACGGCTCTACGACTTCAGTCGTGCGCTCAGCACCGCGAGCCTCGAACCCACGTCCATGAGCGAGGACGTGTTGCGCCAGGTATGCAACGTCATGCGAGCTCGGCGAGCTCAGCTCGTCTTGGCCGAGCCGTCGGGCATTCCTCGTGTGGTCCTGGTCGATGGCCAAGGTGCCCCCAGGGTCGAGCCGATAACCCTCGATGAGTCGTCGATCGTCACCAAGGTGATCACGACCGGTACGGCCCTGCTCAGCAGCAACCCGGTGGAGTCCGGCGGGCCGGAGGTTGACCCGATCGCCGGGAAGTACCGCGACGCCGTCGTGGCCCCCCTCATGAACGGAGCGACGGCAATCGGCGCCATCATCGCCATCGACCGCGAAGAGGAGTTGGACAGCTTCGACCAGGACGATCTCCGACTGTTCGAGGCACTGGTGTCGCACGCCAGCTCGAGCCTCGAGCGAGCGCGGCTCGTGGAGGAGCTGCGTTACGAGGTGGACAGCAAGTCGCACCAGGCGACCCACGACATGCTCACGGGACTCCCGAACCGCATGCTGTTCTTGACCCGGGCCGCAGCCGCCCTCAACGACAGCCGGGGCGTCGCCATCGTTCTGCTCGATATCGACCGCTTCAAGGACGTCAACGACACGTTGGGCCACGCCATCGGGGATCGTCTCTTGTGTGAGGTCTCCGAACGTCTACTGCGTGCCGCTCGCGGTCGGGCCACGGTGGCCCGGCTCGGCGGGGACGAGTTCGCCTTTGTGATCGCCGACATCAGCGGGCCCGAAGACGCGGTTGCCATTGTGGAGGACCTCCACAGCGAAATGGCACGTCCCATACAGATGGAGGGATTGACGCTGGCCGTGACGGCGAGCGCCGGCATTGCGCTTGCCCCCGACCACGGCAGCGACGTCGAACTGCTCCTGCAGAGGGCGGACATCGCCATGTACCTGGCCAAGGAGCGGCGCAGCTCGGTCGAGCTCTATTCGGTCGAACACGACCAGAGCATGCGTCGATGGCTCATGCTGGGCGGCCTCCTCACCCATGCGCTCGAAGTTGGAACGGAACTGAGCGTGGTGTACCAACCGATTGCCGACGTGCGATCGCGCCAAATCTGCAAGGTCGAGGCGCTGCTTCGGTGGAACCATCCCGAACACGGCGCGATTCCTCCCGAGGAGTTCATCGTCATTGCGGAGCAGATGGGCCTAATGAGTCAGATCAGTGAGTTCGTACTGCGCGAGGCCCTGGCCCAGTTGGCTGCCTGGCGCCGGGCTGGACTCGACATCGGAATCGCCGTCAACGTCTCCGGTCGCGAGTTTGCCGACGCCAGCCTGGTCGAGCGGGTAGCGAGAAACCTGCAGGCCAATGATCTCCCCCCCGACGTCGTGACGCTCGAGGTGACCGAGACCGAAATCATGGCGGATCTCGGCAAGGCCAGCCGAGTTCTGGAGGAGCTGGCGGATCTGGGCATTCGGATTGCCATCGACGACTACGGGACGGGCTATTCGTCCCTGGCCTACCTCCACCACCTCCCGGTCCAGGATCTCAAGATCGACCGTTCCTTCGTGACCAACCTCCCCAACGAAATGAGCAACGCCATCATCGTCCGATCCTCCATCGCCATGGCGCACTCACTCGGACTCACCGTGATTGCCGAAGGAGCAGAGGACGAAACGACCTGCGCCATGTTGGCCGACGCCGAATGCGACTCGATTCAGGGTTACTACCTGGCCAAGCCGATGGCGTCCGCGGACCTGCAGAAATGGCTCTTGGAGGGTGCGACACTCGAATTTGCCCCGCTCGACCCTCAAGATTCTTTCGAGGAGCAGGTATCGAGGCGTCTCGAGTTACCTGTCAGTCAGCACAGGCGCCGCACGCTCTGAATCCAGGCGTCCGGGGCAGTCGCCGTGCCTGAGATCCGGAATGCAATGCCCGTTCTCCGGGTGGTCCGGACGCGGCGCGGCTCACCGAAAGTTGACTGAACCCGGCGGAATGCCCAACGGAAGAACATGATGTGACCAATTCCCCGTTGCATTCCGGTTGCAACTTGAGCAAAGCTTAGGCCGCGGGGAATGGAGGGCACCGGTTCCCACGGTGATTCGCCCTCTCATACCCCACCTGTAACCAACGTGCGGAAGGAGGGGTCGGATGGCTGAGTTCGGTACTTCTTGGGGCTGAAGATTGGCGGTGCTAGCCGCCACGCTTGAGCCATAACCAGGCATCCGTCCCGCTCCACACTGGTACGGGGTGTTGCTTGGAGAATTATCGGCACGGCGGGCTGTCGCCTTTAGGGGTTTTCGGATCCCTTCAACGAGGTGGCACCCGCCGTTGCCGCGTCCGCAGTGCGGTAGGGGTCTCCCAAAGCCTTAGGCGGTTGTTGAACTCGACCAGGATCCTCACCGGGAGCCACCGGATCGGCTACAACAGTGTCGGGTCCACTGTGGGTACGGCAGACCCGCCCAGGACGTGCTCGAAGAACCGGATCCACCCATAGCCAGGGCCGGCGCTCGCCGGTCAGATAGATCAACGATCGCGATGCGGTCGCTGTGAGGATGCTCCGTGCTCCGGGCGGTCGCCTGCTCGGGCGGTCGTTCGAGCGCCTCTGGCTGGGTTCTACTTTTGCCAGCTCGGGTGACGGGCTTGCTCTGGGGGCAGTCCCGCTTCTGGCCGTAGCCGTGGACCCGCGTCCTTTTGCCGTATCCCTTGTCGTCGCGGCGGACAGCCTCCCATGGCTCCTCATGGCGCTGCCGGCCGGCGAGTTCGCGGACCGGTTCGAACGCGGACCCCTGATTGCCCTGATGAATTGCCTGCGCGCCGCGGTGATCCTCGTTGCCGTGATTCTGATTCTGAGCGACCAAATGACCATCGTGTTGCTGATCGTCATCGCCCTGGCCAACTCGGCGGGCCGGGCCATCTATTACTCCTCCATGCAGGCCATGGCCGTGGCACTCGTAGAGCCCGATGCGCTCGAGCGCGCCAACGGGGTGCTGAGCGGTACCGAGGCGGCGACGGAGCATCTGGCGGGTCCGGTCGTCGGGACATCGTTGTTCGCGTTGACTCCGTCGGCGCCGTTCATAGGCGAATCCTTCGCGTTGTTGCTGTCGTGCCTCCCCTTTGCCAGGTTCCACCTGAAGACGGCGCCACAAACGACCACGGAGTCTTCCCGATCCATATGGGACGGGGTCAAACACCTGATCGCCGATCGCCGCTTGCGGGTGCTGCTGTTCATGGTCGCGTCCCTGGCCGGTCTCCAGGGAATGGTGACCGGCGTCCTCGTGCTCCTGGCGACCACCGAATGGGGCATCCGGCCTGCCGCGTACGGGGTGTTCCTCGCGGCCGGGGCGGTCGGGAACCTCTTCGGGAGTGTGACTGCAGCGCGGCTCGTCAGCCGTTTCGGCAGCGCACCGACCCTCATCGGCACCGCCGTCGTCTCCGGTGTCGGGTACCTGCTCATGGCGGCGGCCCACAGTTGGGTGACGGCCGGCCCGGCCTTCATCCTCATGGGGGTGGCCGTCGCCGCCGGATCCGTCGTGGCGATCTCATTGCGCCAACGGCTCACTCCCACCGATCTCATGGGGAGGGTCGGGAGCGCGTGGCGCGGCATCGTCTGGGGTGCTCTTCCGGTGGGGGCCGTGTTGGCCGGGAGCCTGGCCGCCATCGGAGGGCTTCGATTGCCCCTTGTGCTGGCCGGGGCGCTCCAGGTCGCGGTCGGCGTCGTGTTTGCCCGACCGCTTCTTCGCAGCGTTCGGGGAGAGAGCGGATCATCGGGTCGTCGAGGAAGGCTGCACCAACGAGCGCGGCACGCACGCCGGTAGAGAGGCCGAGATCTCGAGTGATGCCAAGTCGCACGGGAGCGCACTGGACCGCGGGCTGACGACTGCGGGGCCGGTCTGCTACCTCCGGATCGCCGACCAGAGTGTGGTGTCGTAGGGAATGACGGCCCGACCCTTCGGGAAGTTCTGGTCCATCACCCGTGCAACTTCGTCGAGCAGGGCAGACTCGGCGCTCTTCGTCGAGGGCTGCGATGAAACTCTGGGACCGGAGGTCCATGAGCCAGCCCTTGACGTCGATATGGCGGACCCACGGCACGGCCGCCACGGGCCGCAGGTCGAAAAGCCCCGAGTCGATGAGTTCCTGACCCCAGTTCGCGTCGCGTTGCCCTCGATTGATGCCCTCGCAGGACGATTCGATGATGGCCCAGAACTGCTCGAACCAGCTCTGGTCGTCGGCCCTGGGCTGGGACCACCAGGCCGCCCACAGACCGCCGGGTCTCAGTATCCGCGCGACCTCTTGGACGCGCCGGCCCTGTTCCATCCAATGCCATGACTGGGCGAAACATGCACAGTCGGTCGAGGCGGCTCGGACGGGTTGCCGGGCTCCGTCCGCCACGACCGTCATCAACCCGCCATTGCGGGCCTTGGCTCGGGCGAGCATCTCCGGGCTCACATCGATTGCCACGACCTTCGCTCCCCGCGCCAGCAGCTCCATGGTGGCGATGCCCGTGCCCGCCCCGACATCCATGACCGTCCGGCCATCCAACGGGCCCAACGCATCGAAGAGCCGGGTGGGATAGCCAGGCCGGGCAGCGTCGTACAGTTCAGCGAAGGGCCCGAAGATGGACACGAGACATTCTGGCTCAGCCGAGTAGGAGTTCCAGCAGTGAACTGGTGGCGCCGAGGTCGTGGACGGCCGCATCCGCGTCCAGCGCGTCGACGCCGGCAAAGCCACCGCCGCCGGTTCCGACCAACAGACAGCGCACCCCCGCAGCGCGGGCGCAGCTGAGATCGTTGGCCGTGTCACCGATGACCCACGCCTCGTTCCGAGCGTAAGTCTCGCCTCGCCGTTCTCGGACCCGGTCGAGACAGATCGGCACGAGGCGATCGCGCTCGTGATGATCGGTTCCATAGGCGCCGACTTCGACATCGAAGAATGCATCGAGGCCGAAGGCGCGGACCTTGCACAGGGCGTTCGGGTAGATGTTTCCGGTCACAAGGGTCTGGCGGACGCCTATGACGGCATCAAGTTCGACCAGGAGAGCTCGGACGCCGGGGTGGACGCAGCCCTCCGTCGCCATGCGCCCCGACCATGACTCGAGGAGCAGCTCGGCCTCGGCGAGGATGGCCGGGAGCAGGTCGGCGGCTTGGTCAGCGGATATACCCGCCGCGACCAGAATGTCCCTGACGATCTGCGGATCGGTCTTCCCGCTCATCCGCACATGGGGCACCGCTGGAAGCCGGGCCACCCGGGCCGCGCCGAGCTCGAGCGCCTGGCGGCCGGCGCTTCCGGTGTGGAGGAGGGTTCCGTCGATATCCCAGAGGATGAGCCGGGGCACGCTACCCATCATCGCCCGATGTCGTGGCGATGGCCACTTGTCCCCGTGAGATTGAGGCGACAGTGGAAGTCGGTAATCCAAAGGGGCGCTCGCACGCCAGGTGTGCACGCGATGGACCAATCTCCCGATCCTTCTTCGATGAGAGAACGATTCAACGACGACCCGTTGACGGTCGCCCGGAGCCCACGACGAAGACTCTCCATCCGTTCGGGCCGACGACTTGCTCAGCCGGGGACGAGGTCTGACGCGTACTTCTCGCCCGGTCAATGTCAACGACAGCTCGGATGCTTCGCAGTCCCGGTTCTCGTCTTTGGCTGCATCACGCGTGCATGCACCTGACGTTGTCCCCTTCGTCCTCGCGAACATGGAAGTGGAGAGCTGAGAAAACGCTGTGACTTTTGGCTCTATCGGGAACTTGTCGACAGGGAGAGGCTGTCCGAAAGGACGCAGCTCGGTAATCCCGAGGGGTAGCCGAACCAGGTTGGCGGTTGTTCTGGGTTACAAGCTGCAGGAGCTTCTCAGGCGGATATTTCACGGATGTGGTGGTGGGCGAACGTACATCTGACCTTCGTTTCGGTCGCTTTGACGGCCGGTCAGCGAGCAATGGCAAACCTGGTATCTCAGATGCCCACTTGTCAGCGGGGCTCGCACCTGCGGGTCATCGCGGTATCAGGAAGGACGTACGGCCGCGTGCTCCACGGTCATCGGTATGGCCGCGGCAGGGCATGGAGGATGAAGGTGGCACTCGACATGCAGAAGGGGACGTTCGAGTTCCGATCGGATTCCCAGTGGAAAGCGGTCAGTTATTGCATCCGAGCTGTAGCGGATGGATGGCCGAGTCGGTCTCGGTGTCGCATTAGATCTTCGGCAAGTCACCGGGGAAAAGAAAGGAACCAGCAATGAAACGGTTACTGATGGTTGCCGCATTTGTGTTCGTCTTGGCTGGCAGCGGTATTGCTGCGGCTTCAACGACCGAGGGCGGGAGGAATCCCGCCCCTCCTGTCCCTTCCAGCCTTTACAACAGCATGACCGTCTCATCGAACTATGTGTGGTCGTATGCATTTGACGCAACCGGAGCCAATCAGTTTGGGAACGACATAACCCTGGCTGACGGGGGTGGTCGGCTCGGTGATGTGGTGGTGTCAATGGGCAACTTCAACAAGGCGTCGGAATCGGCACCATTGCCCATCACACTCAACCTCTACAACCCGGGCGCCACTGAGCCCGGCAACGGCGTTGCGGCCGGGAGCCTGATTGCCAGCGACACTGTCACCGTCACCCCGCCGGGTACCGCCACCGGGTACACGGGAACTCCGCCCACTTACGGCATTGACAACTTCAATGTCACGTTCAACTTCGCACCGAAGCACGTGCAGCTTCCCGACGATGTCGTCTATGACATCACGTACAACAACACCGTCGTGGACACGGGTCTGAACGTGAACTTGTCGTATGAGTCGTCGAGCGTCCCGAGTGTCGGTGCGGACACGTACCCTGGGTACTTGTTCGTGGCCACGCTCGCTGGCGGTAACGGCGACGCCGGCGGCCCCACAGGTGAAATAACCTGCCAAACGGTAAGTTCTACGTTTGCGCAGTACAGCACCCAACCGACCACATACGGCAGCACCGCGTGTGGTCTGGCCGCCTTGCCCGCGGGTCCGGGGCTTCTTGTCCCGGCGGTGGCGTTCACTACAAGCAGCTAGTTCCTCGATAGTCCGTCTGAGGTAGGAGGGGTCGAATGACCCCTCCTACCGGCGGACGTCATGGCATCCTTCGAACCTTCGAGGAGGAAGGCTCGAGGGCGAACGGGGAGCACGGACTGACTTTGGTCGCGCCCGGCGACAGCGCCGGTTGTCGACCTCGGTGCCCTACTTTCGGTGGGGCAGGCTGGAATCGAACCAGCGACCTCAGCATCATCAGGCTCATAAGAGGAATGTGCTCGGGTCCCAACCAGTCTCCCCGAATCCTGCTCTGTCCTGGTCAAGAGGTCGCGTCATGCGAGACGGTGGGTGCCGCGGGACGGAGTGGGACGGGGCCGGGACCCAATTGTTGAGTCGGAGGTGCAGACAGAGTGGTCGGCTGAGCGTGCACCCTGCGGCGCCCCGTGGCAGACTGAAACCGCCCTTGCAGACAGGAGTGGACTGCCGATGGCCACTGTGACCGTCACGGTGCTCTTCACGGATCTCGTTGGCTCGACGGAACTCCTCTCGCGGGTCGGGGAGGACGCGGCGGACGGATTGCGTCGAGAGCACTTTGGTCTCCTTCGTGCCGCAGTGGCCGACGCCGGGGGCGAGGAGATCAAGAACCTCGGCGACGGGTTGATGGCCACCTTCGAAGGAGTAGGTGCCGGGTTGGCGTGCGCCGTGGCCATGCAGCAGGCCATAGCGGCCCGCCCCGCCTCATCCGAACCGCTCTCGATTCGTGTCGGGGTGGCGGTCGGTGAGGCTGAGTCCGAGGAGGGTGATTACTTCGGGCTGCCGGTCGTGGAGGCAGCCCGCCTGTGTGCCCGGGCAGAGGGCGGTGAAATCCTCACTACCGATATGGTTCGTCTGCTCGCCCGATCCCGTGGCGGCTTCGACTTGGAGCTGATGGGCGAGCTTGAGCTCAAGGGCTTGGAGAGCCTCGTGACGGCGTACCGGGTGCGCTGGGAGCCCTTGGCCAGTACGGAGAACCCCGTTCTCCCTGCACCCTCGAGAGTCGCGTCCATCGCCAGGTCACGGTACGTGGGTCGAGTCTCCGAACAAGAAACGCTGGAAGCAGCGCTGAAGGAAGTGCGCGCCGGTGAACGCCGGGCCGTGCTGCTCTCAGGCGAACCTGGCATAGGCAAGACGACGCTCGCAGCCCGATTCGCCATGCGGGCGTCGGAGGCCGGGGCATCGGTTCTCTACGGGCGCTGCGACGAAGACCTCTTCGTGCCGTACCAGCCGTGGGCCGAAGCGCTCGGATACCTCGTGGAACAAGCGCCGCTCGACTTGGTGCGCGCGCACGTGGAGGAATACGGAACTGTTCTGGGGCGGGTCGTGCCCGCCATCTGGCGCCGCACGGTGGCCCAGGTCGCCGAAGATCACGATTCGGAGGAGACCGAACGGACTCGCTTCTACGCGGCCGTGGTCGATCTCTTGGCCCGCGCCTCGGAGTTGACACCTCTCGTGGTGCTGCTCGACGACCTCCACTGGGCTGACGCGGCCACGGTTGAACTCCTGCGTCACGTGCTCTCGACGAACCGACCGCTGCCCATTTTGGTGGTGGGCACCTTCCGGGACGCCGACGTGGGTCCCGATGACCCGCTGGCCGGCGCGTTGGCCGCCCTCCATCGCGAGCAGGGCATCACCCGTGTTCCGCTGCGCGGACTGGACGACAACGAGCTGCTCGGCTTTCTGGAGTTGATCGCTGGGCACGAGTTGGCCGAGGACGGCGTCGTTCTCCGCGACGCCTTGCTGGCCGAGACCGAAGGCAACCCCTTCTTCGTGGGTGAGCTCCTCCGTCACTTGGCAGCCACGGGAGCGATCTACCAGGACGACGACGGCCGATGGAGCGCGACGGAAGATCTGCGCACGGCCGGGCTCCCGGTCAGCATCCGCGAAGTCGTCGGGCAACGGGTGCGCTCGCTCGGTGCAGAGACGTACCGTGTGCTGACGCTCGCCTCGGTGATCGGGCGCGACTTCGACCTCGAGCTGCTGGTGCGGGTAGCGGAGATGGGGGCCGACGACTTGATGGACCTCTGTGACGCGGCCGTCGGTGCGCAGGTTCTGCGAGATCGTGATCGGGCAGACGGCTACACGTTCGCCCATGCTCTGATCGAGACGGACACTCTACGATGAGCTTTCCTCCAATCGCCGCGCCCGGGCCCACCGTGCTATCGCCGAAGCCCTCGAGGATCTCACCGCGGGCGAGCCGGGACCACGAGTGGGCGAACTCGCCCACCACTGGGGCCAGGCCACCCGGCCCACCGATGTGGCCAAGGCGGTCACCTATGCCGGGCGGGCCGGGGTAAGGGCTCTCGCCACCTTCGCACCGGCGGAGGCCATGCGCTGGTTTACCCAGGCCTTGGAGCTCTTGGATCACGATCCCTCAGCGGACCTCCGGACCCGGGCCGATCTGCTCGTGGGTCTCGGGGATGCACAGAAGTGGTGTGGCATTGCCGCCTACCGGGAGACGCTGCTCGATGCAGCCTGGGCCGCCGACCGGGCCGGTGACGTCGGACTCCTCGCCAGAGCGGCACTCACGAACAACCGCGGCTGGCAATCACGAACCGACGGCACAGTGGACAACGAGCGCCTGGCCGTCCTCGAACGAGCTCTTCTTCGAATCGGTCCGGATGATCATGGGACACGGGCGCGTCTTCTCGCGCTGTCCGGCTCTGAGCAGATCTACTCGAAGACGCTCGAGGACCGGCTTGCTCTGGGTGAAGAGGCAGTGGCTCTCGCAAGAATCGGTGATGACCCGGCGACGATGGTCCATGTGCTGGTCCACGCCTGCCGGGCCATCATTGGGCCATCGACCCTCCCCCAGCGCCTCGCTTGGATAGCGGAGGGACTCCGCGTGGCCGACGAGGTCGGTGACCCCAGCCTTCAGCTCATCGCCAGAGAAGTCCTCGTCAACTGCGAATTGGAAAGCGCGAACAGGGACGGCTTCGAAGAACAACTGCGCGTGAAAACCGAGATCCTCGAGACCTTTCCCGACGCGAGCTTTCGATGGAGCGCCGTCTTTCACCGAGCAGTGCTGGCCGTTCTCGAGGGCGACCTCGGCAAGGCTGAGGAGCTGGCGACTCAGGCGCTCAACTTCGGGCTCGAGACGGGACAGGAGGACGCCTTCATCATTTACGGTGCACAGCTACTCAACGTCCGTGTCCGCCAGGGTCGACTCCGGGAACTGCTGACGCTTGTCGAAGACGCTGTTGCCAATCGACCGAGGTTAGCGGTGTATCGGGCAGTGCTCGCCATCGCCTGTGCAGAAGCGGACGATCTTGAACGGTGTGGTCAATTGCTTGAAGCCGAGGCGGCAGCGGGGTTTCCCATTCCCGATGACGGCAACTGGACGACGGCTCTCCAGTACTGGGCCGAAGCTGCGGTGCTGACGCGAAATGTGGAGGCGGCAGAAGTCCTGCTGGACCGGATCTCCCCCTACCCCGAAATCTTGGTCACGACGCATGTGACGGCGAGCCCTGTCCTTGCTCACACCGTGGGACGTCTCCAGCACTTTCTTGGGCGCCACGAAGAGTCAAACGATTCGTTCGAACGCGCGCTCCAACTCCATGAGGGTCTGCGCTCCCCGCTCTACGTGTGCACAACCCAAGCCGCGTGGGCGGCACTTCTCGCCGATCGCGATCACGATGACGACCGCGTGCGCGCCAGCGCGATGGCGGCGGAGGCCCGGGAGGCGGCTTGCAACGGCGGCTATCAGAACGTCGAACTGGGATGCGACAAGGGTGCTCGAACAGATCGCCTGATCAAACATGATCGCCCGACAGCGCGCGCGGCCGCTGGTGGGTGTCCTTGTGAGTGGTGGGGCTAGCAGGAATCGAACCAGCGACCTCAGCATTATCAGGGAGGTCAGCGAGGTCCCGGTGCGTCCCAAGGGATCCCGTTGAGTCCCAGTCCGTCCCGGTCACAAGGCGAGTGAACGGCCGCCCTGAGACTGACCGGGACAGAGCAGGACGCTCTGGGACCCAATTGTCGGGACAAAGTTGGGACAGCGATTCGGGAAGGTCGTCGTCAGCGAAAGGGCGATGGGGTTTACGCGGGACGCGGTGGTAGTGGTGGCACGACAGTCGCCCGCAGGGGCTGGCACCCTGGGCTGGAGATCCGCGAGAGGGCAAGCTAGGAGCGCAGAGGGGCCAATCAAAATCAAAGGGCAGCTTCGACGTTGGGCTAAGGATCGATGAGGTGACAGTGCCACCGGATGCCAGCTTGCACCGTCACTCGGTGCTGTCCGTTGCCCGGTACGGGTTACGGACGACGCTTGCTGCAAACTGGTTCGGCTATCTGTCGATCGTCATCCTGGTAGGGCTCCTCGGCGGGCTCGGGATGGGGGCGGTGGCAGGAGCACGGCGGACCCAGTCCGCCTATCCGACCTACCTGGTTCGTTCCCACGCCTCGGACCTGGACGTCAACATCTACCTCGATCACGGGAACGATCCGAGCGCGCAGCTACTCCGCGAAGTTGACCGCCGAGATCGCCCACTTGCACGACGTCAGGCAGTCGGGGATCTCTCTTGCGCTCTTCGCGTCCCCCTTGAACGCGCGCGGACTCCCGTCAAACGACCCTGCGCTCGAGGACGGACAGGTGACGCCGATCGGCAGCCTCAACGGCCTGTTCTTCGACCAGGACCAACCGGCCGTCGCACAGGGGCGGTTGCCCGATCCCGACCGACCCGACCAGTTCATGGCGACGGTCGTCGCGGCGCGGGCTCTCGGCTGGCATATCGGCGAGCGCTTCACCATGGGGACCTTCTCGCTGGCGCAGATCAACTCCGTCGGTTTCGGCACGCCCAGCGAGCGGCCGGTCGGTGTGTTCCACACCACGCTGGTCGGCATCGTGGTGCCCAACGACCAAGTGGTGAGTGACGACATCGACCGAAATTGGACGAACATTCTGTTCACCCCGGCGACCACGAGACACCTCTTCGCGAACCATCAGGCCGTCTTTCCCACCTACCAGCTTCGGCTCGTGCACGGGAGCGAGGACGAATCCGCGGTCGAACGCGAGATCATCGGCCTTCTCCCCCGAAACGCGATCTACAGCTTTCACGTCACATCGGTGGTGGCGACCCGGGTCGAAACGGCGATCAAGCCCGAGTCGATTGCGGCAGGCGTCTTCGGCATCGTCACCACGTTGGCCGCCCTGCTCCTCGCAGGCCTGACAATCGGAAGGATCGCCTCGTCGCGACGCGAGGACCTGAGGGTGCTCCGGGCCCTGGGAGGCAGCCCGACCCAGACGATCGCCGATTCGTTCTTTTGCCCGTTCGCGGCCGTTCTGGCCGGGGCAGTCCTTGCGGTCGTTGTCGCGGTCGCGCTCTCGCCGCTCGCACCGATCGGTGCGGTACGCGCCGTCGATCCGTCACCCGGCTTCTCGGTCGACTGGACGGTGGTCGGCGTCGGTTGCGCCATTTTGGTGTTGACCCTCGGTGCGATCGCCCTGGCCGTCGCCTACCGGGTTGCTCCGCAGCGCACCACCGCGACCGGAGAAGGATCCCGGAGTAGATCGCGAGTCGCCGCCAGGGTCGCTGCCGCGGGCATGCCCATCTCGGCCGTGACGGGCGTCCGCTTTGCGTTGGAACGAGGTCGTGGCCGGACCGCCGTGCCGGTGCGTTCCGCACTGGTCGGGTCCGTTCTGGCCGTGACGGTCTTGGTGTCGACGCTCACCTTCGGGAGCGGCCTCAACACGCTCGTGACGCACCCAGCTCTCTACGGGTGGAACTGGGACGACGCACTGGTCGAGGTGGGCGGCGGGCAGGTTCCACCCGTTGCCCAGCACATGTTGGACCGCAGTCCCGTCATCGCGTCGTGGACCGGCTTCAACTATGCCGACGTCGAGCTCGACGGCCAGACGGTCCCGCTCCTACGCGTCGACGTCCGGGCTGCCTTCTCGCCCCCCATCGTCTCCGGCCGCGCTCTCACCGGGAACCGAGAAATCGTGCTCGGCTCCGCCAGCCTGGCCGAGATCCACAAGCACGTCGGGGACACCGTGGTCCTGTCCTATGGCGACCCCAAGGACGCTCCGGACTACATCCCGCCGACACGGCTGCGGATCGTCGGCACCGCCACCCTCCCGGCAATCGGCAATCCCGCCACCCTGCACCCGTCCATGGGTACGGGTGCGATCGTGGAGAGCGATGCCGCGCCAGCAGCTTTCCGCCGCACCCTCCAGAACCCTGATCCGAACCTGAACGGCCCCGCCCTTGCCGCAGTTCGGCTACGCAGCGGCGTGAGCCCGGCGGCGGGCCGCGCCGCGCTGGAACAGATCGCGCGGGCGATAACCCGGGCGCTCGCAACGGACCCGAACGCCGGTGGCACCTTCGCGGTGATCGGCGTGCAACGACCGGCGGAGATCGTCAACAATGGGTCGACGAGCAACTTCGCACGAGTGCTGGCCCTCGGTTTGGTCTTCGGCATGCTCGTCGCACTCGGCCTGACCCTCGTTGCCTCGGTCCGCCGTCGCCGACGGGACCTCGCGCTCCTCAAGACGCTCGGCTTCGTTCGAGGCCAGTTGCTGGCCACAGTGACCTGGCAAGCATCGGTGGCCGCGGTGGTGGGGATCGCAGTGGGCGTGCCGCTCGGCATTGTGGGCGGGCGATGGTTGTGGACCCTGTTCGCCAAGGAGATCTACGCCGTTCCGTATCCCACCGTCCCGGCGGGACTCATCGCCGTCGTCGCTGTCGGCGCGCTCGTGCTGGCCAACGTCGTCGCCATCGTTCCCGGTCTGGTCGCAGCCCGGACCCCGCCATCCCTACTGCTCCGAGCCGAGTAGGGCTTTCCAACAACGACGAGAGCGACGACCGGGATCGATCCGGCATCGTGACTGGTGGGGCTAGCTGGAATCGAACCAGCGACCTCAGCATTATCAGTGCTGCGCTCTAACCGACTGAGCTATAGCCCCGGAGCGGATAACTCCTGCTCAAACCTAGTGTCCTTCCGGACCCCCATGCGAGTCGGCCGTTGCCGTCCGTCTAGGTGCGGCCTTCCCACAGGTCCGGTCCGATATTGGCGGAGTGTAGGAGGAGCAGCCACCGTCTTGGCGTCGGGCGAGCTCGAGAGCGCCCGCCTCATCGGCCGATGGCGCACACCTCCTCGAAGCCTTCCCGGAGGCATTCCATCAGGACGTCTGGATCGGGGACCGCAGCGGAGTCGGTGCACACTCCGACATGGACCCGGTCCTTGTAGCTGAAGAGCGCCACGTTCATGGCGGCGCCCGCCAGCGGGGCGAAGGCGTAGAGGGATTCCACACGGGTTCCGGCGAAATGAATGTCGAATGGAATGCCGGGCACGTTGGTCGTCACGACGTCAACCCCCCGCATCATCGAATTGAAGGCGGCGGTGGCCACGCTCGTGCCCAGCCGGTAGAGGACGGCGGAAATCGGACCCACCAAGCCGAGAGCCGGCTCCGCCCGAACGTCGTGCACGAGCTGATGTACGACGCGCATGCGTTGGGACGGATCGACAATGTCAAGGGGCACCACGAACCGCATCGGGGCAAAGTGATTACCCACAGCCAAGTCGCCGCTACCGCGAATATTGACCGGCATGTTCATGCGCAATCCGTCAACCAGGTCACCGTGTTTGAGGTGGTATCGGCGGAGACCGCCGAAGGTCGCAGCGACGAACGCATCGTTCATCCTCCCGTCAACAGACTTGGCCGCCGCCTTGAGCTCGTCGAGGGACGAATCGAGCACATCGAAGCGTCGCCCGAGCGAACGACCGCGCATAATCGGGCTGAGAGGCTCGAGGGTCGGTCGAAGGACCCTTGCGATGGAAGTTGTGGTAGCGGATACATCCCGTAGCCCGGCAATGGGGTTGCGCAGCATGCCAACGCCGTTGATGACCGCGGCGGACGCCACCTTTCGTGCCGCGTCGCCGGCCTCGCCTATCTCGTGGGCGATGCCGCTCGAGAACCGTCGACTGGCAGACGGGATCGTTGCGGCAGGTGGATCGGGCAGCGGCTCACGCTGTTCCCACCCGTTGGCCTGGTCGTCAAAGAACTCTGTCGCCAGGTTGACGAATCCAATGCCGTCGGTCATGGAATGGTGCAGCTTGAAGATCAGGGCTCCGCGCCCGTCGGCCAGGCCTTCCACGCCCACGACCTCCCACAGCGGCCGGGCCCGATCGAAGCTCTGCATCCCAATCGGGCCTACGAGGTCCAGCAAGTCCCGCATCGTGCCCTCACCGACGGTCTTGACGAATCGGACGTGATAGCCGAGATCGAACTGGGGATCGACCTGCCAGCGCGGTGGTGCCACCGAATAGGGGTCGCTCACCACTCGCTGGCGCAGGCGGACGACCGACCTGCTCGCCCGTTCCCACACCCGGGTCAGCGCGTCACGGTCAGCCGGCCGGTCGAGTAGGACCACGCCCACGATGGTCGATCTGAGGAGGGGATCCTTCTCAATGACCCACATCGTCGCATCGGTACTGCTCATCCGATCTTCGAATTGAGAGCTGCCCACTGTGGCCTCCTCAAAGCGGCTGAAAAGATCTCAACCGAGGGTCAGCATCTTCGCGCTCGCTGTCCACTCGATCCACCGGTAACGAAGATCAGACGACATTCGCCTCTCGTCACCCACCACCGCTCGCTCGCCCTGGTGGGAAGCGCTGGTCACCGGCTCGGCTCCCCACCGGACCGGAGACGATCAGCTGCCTTCGAGGGCTTGCGTGATTAGCGCCGCCAATGCGTCGGCTCCCGGTCCGTTGATGGCGAGGTGGGTGCCGTCAGGCCCGAACCATTGCGGGTTCTGCGCCGCCAGGGAGGCCCAGTCCGCCAGGACCGTGTTCGGATACCGAGCGACGCCGGCGGCGATGACCGCGTTGTTGGGATCCTGCCACGGCTGGTCGACGTGCACATTGACGAAGACGACCCGAGTCATGCCCGAGAGGATGGCCATCATGTTGTTGAAGTCGGTGGAGCTGATCGGTCCGTTGGTGCCGAGGGCCACGATGACCTGAGAGCCGAGCCGACCTGACGCCTTCAGCTGTTGGAGGGCCACTTCACCTTGGTCCCACTGTTCGCTCACGGCGGCATGGACGGCGACACCGGGGATGTCCGTTTCCAGCGGGTCCTGGTAGTCCAGCATCACGGAGTCGCCCACCGCGGTCACCGATACGGCCACCGCCGCCGGCGGCGGGGCGAAGAGAGGCGTTCCGTAGAAGCCGGAGGTGCCGAAGTCGAAGACACCCCCGTCAGCTGCGACGAAGCGGTAGCCAGCGCCAATTGCCGCCGCGTCCATTCCGACGATCGGCGCGTTCAAGGCGATGCCTCCTGTCGATCCGTAGAAGGAAGCGTTGTAGGCAAAGACCCCGCCGTCAGATGCCACGAGCCAGTAGCCATTCGACCCTGCATCCGAGGCCATTCCGACCACGGGCTTGTTGAGGCGGAGTGAACCGGCCGACCCCCAGAACGGCACGCCATACGCGAAGATCCCGCCATCCGAGGCGACCAACCAGTAGCCGCTGCCGTTGCCGGCAGCCGACATGCCGACGACGGGCTGGTTGAGGGTCAGCGACCCCGTCGATCCCAGGAACGGAGCGTTGTAGGCGAAAATCCCGCCATCCGAGGCCACCAACCAGTAACCCCCCGTCGCCGGATCGACCGCCATGCCCACCACCGGTTTGTTGAGATGGATGGATCCCGCCGATCCCTGGAAGTGCGCATCACCGAAGCTGAACACGCCGCCGTCGGAGGCGACGAGGTAGTACCCACCTCCATCCGGCGTGGCCGCGATGCCGACGATGGGGGCGTTCAGCGTGACTTGCTCACCCAGGTTGGAGGCGTCACCGCACGCGGCGACGTAGCCGTCATTGGTGACGATCCAATAGCCGCCATCGTCGGATGTCGCCGTCAGGCCCACGACGGCACTGCCATAGGGGAAGTCTTCGGCCTGGCTGCAAGGGGTAGCGGCACGCGGGTTCGAGGTTGCGGCTTCCCCTGGACCCGGTGACACCATGCCCGAGTACGAGGCGGTGAGCAGTGCGACCGAGACTGCAAATCCGAGTTTGGCCAGAGGGCGGCAAACGGTGGTCACCTGATAGATCACGAAGACCTCCTACGGCGCCGTCGTTCAGCCGCTCTCGAGGGCTTGGGTGATCAGCGCCGCCAATGCGTCGGCTCCGGGTCCGTTGATAGCGAGGTGGGTGCCGTCGGGCCCGAACCATTGCGGGTTCTGCGCCGCCAGGGAGGCCCAGTCCGCCAGGACCGTGTTCGGGTACTGGGACACGCCGGCCGCGATGACCGCATTGTTGGGATCCTGCCACGGCCGGTCGACGTGCACATTGACGAACACGACCCGGGTCACGCCCGAGAGGATGGCCATCATGCTGTTGAAGTCGGTGGAGCTGATCGGGCCGTTGGTGCTCAGGGCCACGATCACCTTCGAGCCGAGCTGCCCTGACGCCTTCAGCTGCTGAAGGATGCTCTCGCCCTCGGCCCACTGGCGGCTCACGGACGCAGAGACGGCGACGCCGGGAATGTCCGTTTCCAGCGGGTCCTGGTAGTCCAGCATCACGGAGTCGCCCACGGCGGTCACCGTTCCGGCGGCGGCATCCGGGGTGACCGAGACAGGCGGCGCCGCCGTCGTCGGGGGCGGTGGGACTGTCGTGGTCGCGGGGGTGGCCGTGGTCGTGGTCGCGCGACGGTGCCGTCGTCGTGGTCACGGTCGCAGGCGGTGCCGTCAAGGTTGAGGTCGGCGATGTCGTCGTAGAGCTGACGGGAGCCGCGCTGGCGGGATGAGAAGGGTTCGCGCTGGTGGATCCGCCTTCCGCCAGTACGGCGGTCACCAGGGCCAGAGCCGTCAGAACAACGCAGTTGGCCACGGGTACGACGCGTCGTATCCCGGATCTGGCCTGGGTCCCTGAATCCGCAACCACCGCCCTAGTCTCGCCGCTTCCGTGGCGCCCGGCTACCGCGCCCCCCGCCGTTCAGGCAGAACGGCGTCCTCTGGCCACAGCCGCACGGCGATCGACTGGCTCGCCGTGGCGAGCAGCTCGCCCTGCTCTGACCAGAGGAAGGCGGTGCCCTGTCCGTAGCCGCCCATGATGGCGTGGATGCGAATGTCGCAGAGCACCCATTCGGTGGGCCTCAGCTGCACCATGCGGAGAGTGTTGTCGAGGCTGCGGCCCATGGCGCGACGTCCGATCGGTTGCGACGCCGCGCCGGACACGTAGTCGCCGAAAATGGCCAAGGTGGCGGCGGCGGGAGTCAGATGCCCCGGAACGCGAGCCCACAGGGCCGAATCCGCCGGCCCGGGAGTTCCGTCCATTTCCTCGAACGACCTTCCCCGCGCCGTCCTTGTCTCGACGCTGTCCATGATGGTGTTGCGGAAGAACTCGGGAAGGTAGCGGGGCGGACAGTCCTCGGGCCGGGGCACTTCCGGAGGCTCGGCCCACACGCCCTCGACCTCGAGCTCGTCCCGGCCCAGAGCGGCGTTCACGGTCAGAATCTCCTTACCGTCGACCCTTCCCACCGCTCTGCCCTGTGTGACATGGCCCCCTTCAGCAGCGAGTATGACCTCCCAGCGGAGCTCGGCGTGCGTGAGCGCGTACGAAAGGTACTGCGCGGTGGCCCACACGGTCGGCCGACCCGAGGCAGCTTCGAGCGCGACGAGCGCGGCACCGAGACCGCACCCGCCGAAGAGGAAATTGCCCGGAGTCGTGAGGTGAGGCGCCACCGACATACGCCAGTGCAGGTCGTCACCGTCGGGTTCCATACCGAGGAAGGTCCGTGCGTCCACGAGAGCGCACCCTAGTGGGAGGCGTCCCGGGGCAGACAAACGTGGCCGCTCTGGCTGTGCTGCCAGGCGGTCACGGCTATCACCGTGAGCTTCGTTCCTGCCGTGACGTGCGCTTACCGATGTTGGAACTCGGCGACTCGACGTCTTTCGGAGTGGAGCGTGATGTGCGGGGAGGCCTTTTCACACCGCCCACCGGCTCGGTTGGCGGAGGTCGACTCCAGACCACCGCTTCCTGATCGCCGGCACCGGGGCCGGTGCCGCCTAGAATCGCCAGGTCCCGGCAGCACACCGGATCCAGCACATCGGAATCCTCTGCCGTCCCGGGGGTGTAGCTCAGCTGGAAGAGCGGCGGCTTTGCAAGCCGTAGGTCGAGGGTTCGAGTCCCTTCACCTCCACCAGGAGGTCTTCACAGTTAGACGTCAGACCCATCTTCACATTTGGCCGTCGTCATCGAGCCATAGCGCTGTGAAGCGCCGTCGACACCGGCTGGGTCGTCCCGGGGTCACTCGGGCGGCTGCTGCGACGGAAGTCGGGTGCGATCGGGCTAGGGCGAGTGCGTTGCGCTGGAGGCGGCGGCGACTGAGAGCGTCGAGCGTTGGCAGAGGTCGTCGGCCAGATCGCTGCGGCACCGTGCGCTCGACGCCCGCGTGCGCCGGGGCGGTCCCGATCGTCGACCGGCGTTCGGCGTTCTGCTCGATAGCGCGTCGAACGCACGGCGACGGCGAGGTTGCGCACCACGAGGGCGCAGGCGAGCAAGCAGGCTGATGGGCGGCGAGTCCCATGACCCGGCACCAGCCCCGGGCGACGTCGATGGTGGCCGGATCCTTGACCGTGGCATAGGAGCGCTCGGCGGCTGATGCGCCGGGCGATAGGAACGGCGCCGGTGCGCCGTGGAGAGGTAGTCGTGACGTCTGGGCGGTCTTTGGCGTTGACCGAGGGCGGGACGGTGATCGTCTTCTGCGTGCAGCACGAGGGAGGGTGTTCGGGCACCGATGCCGACCTCGGGACGGGAGAGGCCGAGCGCCATCGAGGCTTCTCGTTGCGGGCAGCGGACCTTGCCGATCACCGCTGGGCACAGGCGACCCGGCTGATAGCCCTCGGCGTCGGGGGCGCTGATGCGCCCGAGCTTGTAGCGCGCGAGTTCGGCCATCCGCACGTCGTGGGCCGCCGACCTCTGCCTCGGCTGGCCCCGCGGCCCGAGCGGCCCGAGGTCGAAGAGCGCCTTGGGTGTGGCCGGGACAGTAGAGGTTCCCGTTCCACAAGATGGCCCCGCTCGTGGGTGCCCGCGCGGTGCCCCGGTCGTGGGGGTGGAGGTCCATCACCAAGGAGGCCCCGGCTCCGCGCAAGCGGGAGCGCGAAGTGCGCAGGGACGCCGATGCGCGTAGCCCGAGTCACCAGATGACGTCGCCGAGGGGGATCTGCGCTTTGGGCATTTCGACCACCACGGCGACCAACGCCGGCACCGGGTCGTGATCGCACGAGCACAGGTGCAGGCGCCGGACGTACTCCGCGAGCTCGCCCTTGTCCTCGTCGCGGACCATGGTGGCGAGAGAGAGGTAGTAGCCGAAGAAGAACTGGTCGGCGCTCGCCCGGCCCGGCGCCCTTGCGGTGCCCCCAGGCCGCCTCGCGGTCCGCGTAGTGCCCATCGGGCTTCGTGCGCCGGGTGGAGAAGGACTCGAGGTCGGTCCAGTCGATGCGCGAGGGACGCAGACGCGTTCTTGTGCGCTCTCGGGCACCGAGGCCTCGACGAGGGCGTCGAGCACCTCTTGGAGGGTCTCGCTCGGCGCGCCGTCGGGGTTCGCTTTGGCCAAGACGCCCACCACGAGCGAGAAGGTGTCTCTCCACCTGGCGGTAGGTGAGGCCGTGGGGGCCGCTGCGCCACGCGACGCTGACCCCGAGACGGCCCTGGTCGCGTTCGGTGAGTCCCGCCAAGGCGGCATGCACTCTGCGCAGGTGGGCGGGCCGGCCGTCACAGAGGGCGAGGAGGAGCCCGACGAAGAGGGTGCGCACCGAGAGCTGGCGGGGACGCACGCCGAGGGGGAGCTTGGCTTCGATGTGCAGGAGCGATGCCCGGAGGCGTCGACGACTGCTTCGGCTCGCCCGAGGGCCGGGGTGCTCAAGACCGGCCGCCCAAGCGGGCGACGGCCTCGGCCTCGCCGAGCGGGCTCGAGGTGGGCCACGAGGTCGCCGAGGCGCTGGGAGCACGACGACGCCGGCCGCGTCCATGAAGGCCTTGAGCCCGATCGCCTGGGCCGCCTCGCACAGCCAGGTGGCGCGCAGTCTCGAGATGTCGAGGCGCGCGAGCTCGGCCCCACCGGCGAGCGAGGCGGTCAGGTGCGTCGTCACGTTGCGACGGCTGGTCGAGGCGCCGCCGATCAGCAGCCCTTCGCCCGCGCCGCGAGCAGCGCCAAGCAGCCGTTCGTGATAGCGCGCGAGGACGGGGACGACGCGCGGACACCGTCCGTGTCGGACAATGACCACGACGCCGCCGGAGCGGGAGACGACATCGGTGCCCGCCACGGCCTTGAGGTCGGCCCCGATGAGTCCCGCGCCCGCCCCCAAGCACACGAGCGCAGAGGCCCGCATCCGTCGCGCCAAAGTGGGTTGGGCGTCGGCCAGGGCCAGGTAGGCGGCGATCTGCGCCTTGGAGTAGGGGGCCTTCGCCCGCTCCCGCCCGAGCGTTGGAGCAACCGCCCGAGGACCCAGCGCCGGGGCGATCGCCCGCAGGTTGGTGCGCACCGTGCGCCTCGTCGGCGCCGACATGGTGGTCGTCTCGGGGTGACACAGACGCTCGATCACCGAGGGGCACAGCACCACGTCGGCGTCGAGCTCGAGGCCGACGGACTCGGCGAATGCCCCGAGCTTGGAGGCCGCGAACAAGAACGCCTTGGCACGGTTCGCGCTCGACGGGCCCGCCCGGACGACGAGCTCCCGGGCGAAGCGTGCCACCGCCGCTGACACCGTGCGCGGGTTGAACCGAGCGATCACCTCGGCCGGCTCGGGGAGGCGTCTGCCACAGCATATATACTGTGGCACGATGTCCCCAGCTGCCGGTGGATCCTCTGAGAAGCTGTCCGCGGTGCGCCTCTCCGCCCGCCAGGCCCGCGCTCTCGAGCGCATCAAAGACGAGCTTGCCGAGCTCGGACCGTGCTTGGCCGGCAGCGTGGTCGTGCGGACCGGACGCTGCGGGAAGGCGGCCTGCAAGTGCCGGGCTGACGCCGCCGCGTCCTGCATGGTCCCTACCGCTCGTGGACCCGCAAGGTCAACAACAAGACGGTCACCCGCCTCTTGAGCGAAGATCAGCTCGCCGACTACCAGGTCCTCTTCGAGAACCACCGCCGGCTCAAGGCCCTCGTCAAAGAGCTCGAGGAGCTGAGCCTGGCCATCGTCGACGCCGATCCACGCTGGGAGCACTGAGTTTCAGGCACCTCTGCTGCGTGTGGCGCGGCGTTCCCTTAGCCCGGGGGTGAGCATTGAAATTCACGCAGCGTTCGGGCTGGTCAACGCAAAACGTGAAGACCTCACCAAACTCAGACGTCTTCATACGACGCAGTTTGCAACTCGGAGTCTGCCTTTCGTGTCCCACTGCTCACGGCTCCTTATGGCCGTTCATCATCGTGCTTGAGGGCGAGATGCCGGTGAGACGGCTCGGAAATCGACTGCGTTCGACGTGAGCGGCCCTCGAGACAGTGCGTCAAGTGGCGTGGTTGGCCGAGAGCGTTCCGATCTCTTCCCAGGTGAAGCCGCTCTCGAGCAGCACCTGCTCGGTGTGCTGACCCAGCTCGGGCACCTCGCTCCGCACGGCTGCGAGGGGATCCGTGAAGCGGACGGGCGGCCGGACGACCCGGGTGTCGGAGCCGTCCACGGATGTGATGTACCCGTTGGCCGACACGCCGGGATCCGAGGCCACCTGCCGATGGTCCCGGACCGGGGCGAACCGAAGCCCCGCCGCGCCGAGCAGATCACACCACTCCTCGCTCGTCTTGGAGGCGAACACCTCGTTGAGGATCGGCCACAGCTCCGCCTTGTCGTCCTCGAAGTAGAGCAGGTGGTCGAAACGGTCGATCAGGTCGGGCCTCCCGATGGTCCGGTAGAAGAGGTCGCGCCCGGGACCGGCCACGCCGACAATGGCGATCCAGCCGTCGGAGGTGGGGAACATGCCGTAGATCCCCGGAATCATCGGGTGGCTGCGCCCACCCGGCCCCGACACTTCGCCGGACATCAGGTAGCCGGGTGAACTCACCGGCCTGAGCCCAGACCTGGCCCCCGAGCAGCGAGGTCTCCACCTCCTGGCCGTGCCCGGTGCGTTCGCGAGCGAAGAGTGCAGCCAAGATGCCGGCGAGCAGGTTCTGACCGGCGATGTGGTCGGCGACGGTGGCGCCGATGGAGCTGGGGTCGCTGCCACCCCCGCCCGTGGTGCTGATGATCCCCCCGGCGGCCTGCGCGCTCAGGTCGGCGCCCTCGCGTGCCGCGTCGGGCCCCTCGGAGCCGAAGGACGAGCTCGAGGCGTAGACGATCCGCGGGTTACGCGCGCTGACCTCTGCGTACCCGAGGCCCCAGGCCCCCATCGTCCCGGGCTTGAAGTTGGAGATGACGACGTCGGCGCGCTCGGCCAGGCGGAGGAAGACCTCGCGGCCTTCCGGCTCCCGCAGATCGACGGTCACGCTGCGCTTGCCGCGGTTGAAGGCGGTGAACCAGGCCGAGCGGCGGTCGTCACGGCTTATGGGCAGCCAGCGGGCCTGGTCCCCGAACCCGGGCAGCTCGACCTTCACGACCTCCGCGCCCCACTCGAGCATCGTGAGGGCGGCCTGCGGTCCCTGGACCAACAGCCCCGCCTCCAGCACACGTACCCCGTCGAGCGTCCCCATGCGATCGTGTCAGTCGTGCGGGCTCATGAAAGCGATCCGGGGCATGGCGCCCTAACACTGGTGACTGGAGCCGTCAGGGTCAAGTGGGCGACGGTCGGCCCGAGCCAGGCCCTGCGCCGGTGGTAGCTTCCGACGCGTCATGGCACAAAATCGCAAGCGCGTCGTGGTGTGGGGCACCGGGTTCGTGGGCCGGATGGTCATCCCCGAGATCGTCCGCCACCCGCTCTTCGAGCTGGTCGGGGTGGGTGTCAGTGCGCCCGACAAGGTGGGCCGCGACGTGGGGGAGATCTGCGGCATCGGCCCCATCGGCCTCGTGGCCACCGATGACGCCGACCTGCTGACGGCACTGCGACCCGACGCGTTGGTCCACTACGGGCCGACGGCTGCGCACGCGAACGACAACATCGAGTTGATGGGCCGGTTCCTGCGGGCCGGTATCGACGTCTGCTCGACGGCCATGACGCCGTGGGTGTGGCCGGCCATGGTTCTCAACCCGCCCTCGTGGATCGATCCCATCACCGAGGCCTGCAGGGCCGGCGGGGCGTCCTGCTTCACGACCGGCATCGACCCCGGATTCGCCAACGACCTCCTCCCCATGACGTTGATGGGGTTGTGCGGCGAAGTCCGCTCGGTGAAGGCCCTCGAGATCCTCGACTACATCAACTACGAGGGCGACTACGAGGAGGAGATGGGGATCGGCAAGCCGCCTGAGTTCACCCCCCTGCTCGAACACGAAGACATCTTGGTGATGTCCTGGGGCGCCACGGTGCCGATGATCGCCCAGCGCCGTCGGCATCGAGCTCGATCGCATCACCACCACCTGGGACAAGTGGGTCACCCCGGCTCCCATCAAAACCGCCAAAGGGGTCGTCGAGCCGGGCCAGGTGGCTGCCATCCACTTCACTATCAACGGCATCGTGAACGGCCAGACCCGGATTGCGCTCGAGCACGTCAACCGGGTGGGCACCGACGCCGCGCCCGACTGGCCCCGGGGTACGCAGGACGACGTGTACCGAGTCGAGATCGAAGGCTCGCCGTCCATCACTCAGGAGACCGCCTTCCGCTTCACGGACGGCTCCGGGCGGGACGCCGCAGCGGCTGGCTGCCTGGCCACCGGTCTCCGCGCCCTGAATGCCGTACCGGCGGTGAACGACCTACCGCCGGGGTGGGTCACGGCGCTCGACCTGCCGCTGATCCCGGGCGCCGGCACCATCCGCTGAGGCGCCCGTCGTGGACCCGCACGCCGTCCTCGCGCTGTGCCACGAACACGCCGAGGCCGAGGGGGTCTTCGACGTCGATCGGGTGTTGGCCACCCTGGTCCCGGACCCGACCTACGAGTTCTATCCGGCCGGCCGGGTCCTGTCCGGCTCGGACCCGCATCGAGCGCTTCTACCGGTCCCAGTATCCCGTGTTCACCGGACAGGTCGTGGGCTTCGATCTGCTCGGGGAGTGGGTCAACGAGCGGACCGCCGTTCAGGAGTACGTCATCGTCGTGCGCGACGAGTCAGGTGATGCGCGCCAGCACCGGGTGCTGTCCATGATGCCGGTGGACGAGGCGTCCGGGTTGCTGGCGGGGGAGCGGCTGTACTGCGACGAGACCTTCGTGAGGTGCCTACTGGGGCCGATCTGGGACGAAACGCGTGACGTCAGCGAGGTAGGTCCGGCTCGACCGTTGCGATGAGGGCGTGCATCGGCCGCGTGGTCGAGGGTGGCCGGGCGTAGCGGCCGGAACGATCGGCGTCAGCGCCACCCGACCCGGCGCAGGACGTGGGCCCGGCAGCGCCCGGCACGTGCGCGTTCGTAGACGCAATCCGGGTCCGCCTGACAGCCACATGAGATGGCCTGGCCGTGACAGGCCGGGCAGCGCTCGATGCAACAACCCGGATGGTGCACCCCGCCAAGCGGGGTCCCACAGTCGCGGCAGTCCTCGGGCTCGTACCTGTGCCGCGGACGCGGCTCCTGGCCCCAGCGGATCGGGGCATAGGCCTTGCCGCCGATCACGATCGGGTCGGTCAGGCAGCTGATCCCATCGGTCATTTCGCCGCCGCAGTGCGAACAAATGGCCATGACCCTCCTCTGCACGACGTTGCCGCCGATCATCTCAGGCCGGTGTGACGGCGGCGCGGATGGCTGGGCAACGGGCCGGCGCCGCTGCCCTACGCTGCGGAAATGTCGACAACCCAGAACGAAGAGGAGAAGGCCGCCCCAGCCGGGCTGCTGGCCGGGAAGGTGTGCGTGGTCTCGGGTGTCGGCCCGGGCCTGGGCCGACAGGCGGCGCGGGCGCTGGCGTCGCACGGGGCGGACCTGGTCCTGGCGGCGCGGCGTCAATCGAATCTCGATGAGGTCGCCGCCGAGGTGCGGGAGATCGGGTCGCGCGTCGTCGCCGTGTCGACCAACATCACCGACGCCGATGCCTGCGCCCGTCTGATGGAGATGGGCGCGGAGGAGTTCGGCGGCATTGACGTGCTGGTCAACAACGCGTTCCGCATGGACGTCTTCCAGGCCTTCGAGGAGGTCGACCTCGCCATGTGGCGCAAAATCATGGACGTCAACCTCTTCGGTTCGCTCCAGATGACGCGTGCCGCCCTCCCCTTCATGCGCCGGCGGGGCGGCGGCTCCGTGGTGATGGTGGCATCGATGGTGGCGCGTCAGCCACAGCCGCTGCAGGGCGGCTACGCCATTTCGAAGGGCGCTCTGCTCACGGCTACCCGGGTCTTGGCGTACGAGCTCGGGCCTTCCAACGTTCGCGTCAACGCCGTGGTCCCGGGTTGGATGGCCGGACCTTCCGTCGACATCTACATCGATATGGAATCGACCGGCCGCGGTGTGCCCGCTCAAAAGGTGGCGGATGAGCTCAACGCCCGCGTGCCGCTGGGCCATATCCCGAGCGACGAGGAGGTGGCTGGGTCCATCGTCTACCTGGCCTCGGACTTGTCGTCGGCCATGAGCGGGCAGGCCCTCGACACCAACGGGGGCGAAATCTTCGCCTGAACCTGCTCAGGCCCCTTTGCCGCCGCTCGCTGTGCAGGCCCGGGGGTCCCACGGGGCGAGGGCTTCGACCGAGGGCGTGGGCGTTGCGAAGGCGCCATTGCCCGAGTTGCCGGTATTGCCCGTGCCGCCCGTGCTGCCCGATGTCGTGCTGGTCGTGGTCGTGGTGGTCGTGGTGGCCGAGTGCCCTGACCCTTTGTGGGAGGAGGCGGTCGTGGTGGTGCTGGGTGCCGGCGGAGGTGGAGGGTTGACGCTGAACTCGGTGCCGGTCACGACGGTGACCTCCGAACCCGGTTTTACCTGCGACGGGTCCTTGGCCATGATCACGGCACCCGACATGGAATTGGCGACGGCCTGCGCCGCCGCCACCTCGGCGGGCGCCTTGGACGAGTAGTAGACGACGGTTTCGGCCTCCTGGCCAACGGGGGGGCTGTCGCCGATGGTGCCGATTTTGAAGCCCAGGGTCTGCAGGCTCTGCGCGGTGTCCGCCGCTTGGTTGGACGCGCCGGAGCCGTTCAGAACCGAGACGGTGACGGAGGACGGCGCCGGAAGCGGCCCGCCCGAATACGTGTCGTCGTTGCTCGAGGTGAGCCCGAGGAACTCGTCTACGGCCTGGTGGTCCTGCGGCTCGGCCGGGAACTCGATGTCGCCGTAGCTGCCGCCCTGGTAGACGTAGTTGCCGAACTGGTCGACTGCGACGGGCAAGGTGAGCTGTGGGGACGAGTTCACGTCGACACTGTGATAGTCGAGGACCATCCCGATCATTTCGGTCGCAGAGAAGCCCTGGTCGACGGTGAGCTGCCCCACGACTCCCGCCACCAGCTGCTGGTCCGTGATGGGGTTGCTGAGCCCCTTTTGTTTCACCGCCGTGGCCAGCACGCGTAGGAACTCGTGGTCTCGGCGGATTCGGGCGATATCACTCTGCGCCTCCTGCGGCCAGTAGTTGGGGTCGTTGGTCGTCACCCCGGGGCCCTTGTACTGGACGTGCCGTGCTCGCACAACCTGCAGGGCCTGGGTCCCGTTGAGCTCGATGCACCCAGTCGTCTGGATGTTGAGGCCCGAGTAGGCGTCGAAGACCGGCTCCGGGAAGTACATCTTGATGCCGCCCAGAGCGTTGACGACGTTGATGAAGCTGTCGAAGTTCAGCTCCACGAAGTGCTGGATTGGGATGCCGAAGTCCTCCTCAATGGCGGCGATGAGCTGGTCTGGGCCCTGGTAGAGCGCGGCGTCGATTTTGTTGGCACCGTCGGAGCGCGCGTTGGGCACGAACAGGTCGCGGGGGACGGAGAGGATCGACAGTGTGTCGTTGGCCGGGTTGAGGTGGAGGATCATGACGACGTCGCTGTTCACGCCGTTGACACCCTGCGAGCAGATGCCGTAGGCGGGGTTCTGGACCTTCAGCGCACAGCGCGACGTGGAGCCGATCATGAGGATGTTCTGCGTGCCGGCGTCGGCGCCCTTGCCTGGGGCCGAGGCCAGGTTGCGCAGGTCGATCCGGTGGATCTCATGGTTGAGGTACCAGGCGTAGCCCGCCGTCCCGGCGATCAGGACCGCCACTACGAGACCGAGGGTGCCCAGGACCCACGCAACGGTCCGTTTCCGCGAGCGCTTCTTACCTGCAGCATGAGCGCCCCGCTTCTTGCCCTGCGCGGCTTCGATCTGACGCCCTAGCTCGTGCAGGCCCTTCTCGACCGGGTTCTCGGCCGGGTCGTCCGCCGAGGCCGCTTCTGTTCCGGCGGGCGCACCGGCTCCGGCGGGCGCGTTGCCTCCGGCGGGCGCACCGGCTCCGGCGGGCGCGTTGCCTCCGGCGGGCGCACCGGCTCCGGCGGGCGCGTCCGGCGGGCGCACCGGCTCCGGCGGGCGCGTTGCCTCCGGCGGGCGCACCGGCTCCGGCGGGCGCGTTGCCTCCGGCGGGCGCACCGGCTCCGGCGGGCGCGTTGCCTCCGGCGGGCGCACCGGCTCCGGCGGGCGCGTTGCCTCCGGCGGGCGCACCGGCTCCGGGCGTGGCGGGCGGACTCTCCGCGTCGATTTGGCGTCCGAGCTGGTGTAGGCCCTTTTGGACGGGGTCGTTCTCGGGGTTCGTGGGGCTCATTGTGTCGTGCTGTCTGTGACGAGCGACCGGGTGGTCTCGGTCGACGCTCGCGCCCCCGTGACGGGTCCGGATCGGGCGGCCGGACCGGTTCGACAGCCTACCGAGGGCGCTCCGGGAATGGCAGTCAAGCCGTTCCCGGAGACCGCATCGGTGCGACCTGCGGTAGCACCCGGCATTTCTTCCCACGAGGACGTTGCTGTTGCCCCCGGTCTCGCCGGGTCCAATGAGAAGATGGAACCGACGCCCATGGTTGCCAGAAGCGCTGGGATCCTCCTCTACCGGCGGTCCGCGCCGAGCGGCGCCCTCGAGGTGCTGCTGGCACACCCCGGCGGGCCGTTCTGGGCGCGCCGGGACGCCGCGGGCTTGGTCCGTCCCCAAGGGCGAGTACGAGTCTGGGGAGGACCCCCTGGCCAACGCCTATCGCGAGTTCCACGAGGAGACCGGCTTCCATCCACCAGCCGGCACGCCTTTGCCGCTCGGGGAGCTGGCCCAGCCCGGCGGCAAACGGGTCATCGTCTGGGCGCTGGCGGGCGACCTCGACCCCGCCGATGCGACCAGCAACACCTTTGAGATCGAATGGCCCCGGGGTTCGGGCAGGCTGCGGTCCTTTCCCGAGGTGGACCGGCTGGCGTGGGTTGGGCTGGCCCAGGCTCGCACGATGCTGCTCAAGGGGCAGGTCCCCTTCCTCGACCGGCTCATCGATGCGCTCGAGGGCGGTCCGCCGTCCGGCGCGGTCGGGCCTCCGGCGTAAAAAGCGTTTAGCCCGAACCGTCAACGGGCTGCGAGAAAATCCTGCAAGATCCTCAAGGCGGGGCCCCCACGTGCCGAGGACTCCTACGGCACAGGTGTGCGGTCGGGCGACTCCGAGGAGAAGCATGGCAGCAGGCGATGAACACGTGAGTGTCGGCCTGCATCGCCGCCCGATGTTCGTTCGGTTCTCTGCCTTCGTGGCAGTCGCCGTGGCGGCGCAGGCCAGCGGCGCCCTGCCGCCGGGTCCGCACGACCCCGCCTTCTACTGGGCCTCGACCGGCGTGTTGGCTCTCGTCGTCGCCTCCATGTTCCTCCCCTGGGCGCGGCTGCCGCGCTGGGCCGTCCTCGTTACCACCTTGGCCTACCTGGCCTCGGTCTGCCTGCTCCTGATTTCCGGTGGCACGAATCCGGGTGTGCCGAGCAGCGCCGGTGGGCTCTCGGCCCTCGTCCTCCTGCCGGTCGTCGGGATCGCTCTCTCGTATCCCCGCTCGTACGCGGTGGTAGTCGTGGCTGCCGCCATGGTCAGCCTCACCGCGGCCGGCATCGTCGCCCAGAGCGGTGAGGCCACAAACGTGCGCCGGCTGTTGCTCTGGACTGCCGTGTCGGTGGTCATCACAGCCGCCATTTACGGGTTACGAGGGCGGCTCGAGGGCAAAGTGCGCGATTCGGACGACCTGGCCCGGCTCGGTCGGCTCATGAGCGGTGCCACCCAATCCCTCACGTCACGGCGCGATCCGAAGGAGGTGGTCGTCGAGGGGACACAGGTCATGGCGGACATGGCCGGCAGCGAGTGCAGCCGGTCGGTGTACCTGCGGGTACACGACGACATCGTGGTGCAGGAGGCCGTGGCCGACGATCTGGGATCGACGCCGACCAGTTACCCACTTCGGGACAATCCCTACGTGCGTCAGGTGCTGGAGACCAAGCAGCCCCTGCTGGCTGAGATCGACCTCACCCGCATCGGCCCGACCTTGCGCACCATTGTCATAGAGGCTGGCCTGACCCACGCCGTCTGGATCCCCGTCGTCCCCGAGGGCGAGCTGCACGGCATCATCAGCGTGGCCAGAAGGGGCACTCCGATCTCCGAGGATGCCTTCGCCCGCTGTCGCGCTCTGGGCAACGTGGTCGAGCTGGCCCTGGCCAACGCGCTGGTCCACCACGAACTTGAGATCCAGGCCAATTCGGATGCCCTGACCGGCCTGGCCAACCGCCGCGGTCTGGACCTGTACCTGGAGTCGGACCGTCCACAAGGTGCCACAGCCATCCTTGTCATGGACATCGACGGTCTCAAGGCCGTCAATGACACCCACGGCCATGCCGCCGGTGATCGCATGTTGATCGGCGTGGCCCGGGCCGCCTCCGCTGTCCTGCGGGGCGGTGACCTGCTCGCCCGCACGGGCGGTGACGAGTTCGTGGCTGTGGTCAACAATGCAGACGAACTCGATGCCCATCGGGTAGCCGAGCGCATCACCGCCGCCGTAGGCCAGGTGCACATCCAGGGAGCACCGGCGGACGTGAGTATCGGCTTCGCCTCGTGCACCGACGGCAAGCTCGACCGGACCCGGCAACTAGCGGACGAGGCGATGTACCGGGCCAAGGCGGGCCGCCCGTTGCGCCCCCACCGTGACCGCCCAAAGCTCGGGCTGTTGCAAAGGACCTGACCCCGACAATGCAGGTGCCGGGCAGAGCCCCATTGCTCGGCCCGGAGTGGTAGCGGCAGGAGTTCAGCGGCGCCGTCTCCGGCAACCCGAGCCTGACCACGGCTACTGCCACACCTTGCAGCAAGGCCATCAACGAGGCGATTGGGCCGGCATCGACGATTCTCAACGTGGGTACTGGGGTGGGATCCTATGAACCGTCCGGTCGTCCCGTCGTAGCAGTGGAACCCTCGGGCGTCATGCTTGGCCGGCATCCGGGCCACCGGCGTACGCGGCGCGGCCTAGCATCTCCCGTTCGATGAGGGACCTTCATGTAGCACTTGCCATTCTTACCGCGCACCACTGGGAAGATCTCGATATCGGGCTGGCAGAGCTGTGACTGATTGTTTCGAAAATGGTCGAACTGCGCTTCGGTGAGATAGATGGATCCCTGGACCTCAGCCGACCGGGACGGTCTGCAGGTCGTAACCGAGATTCACCGAACTACCACCCGGCACGCTCACGGACTCGTTGTTGAAGTAGTCGACGTCCAGGGACGTCACATTCAAACCCTGGTTCCAGAGCTGGTCGATTCGCTCTGGTAGCCGGAACGGCGACGACGTTGGGACGATGACGGTCATTTCGCGATCGGTTGTGCTGCCCGCCGTTCTGCTCTGCTCTTCGGTCACGAAGTTGCCGCCGACCAATGTGTTCGGCAGCTTGTTCGGCTGGGTGATGAAGTTGCTCACGTAGGAGGATCCCTCACAGAGTAAGCCGACATCGGCCGCCGGCAAGCTCGAGTTACTGCAACCGTTGTTGGGGGGTTCGTAGATGAATCGGTTTGTGTTCGAGTAGTTGTAGTGGCGATACGGGTAGGTGATGGCGCCGTCGTCGGAGTTGTCGGCGATGACGACGGTGCCCAGGTTGATGTTTGCGCTAGGCACAATCGTGAAAGTCGTGCGGACTCGCCGGTCGGCTGGCCCAAAGGCCCGGTTCGGGTAGTCATCGCTGGTGTCGGTGTAAGTGCGGAAGTAGTACGTAAGAGTGAACTGGAGCGTGGCGCTCTGGCCACTACTGTCGGTGATCACCTGGGCGTCGTTCGTCCCCTCCTGGTAGAGGGTGCCGGTGACGGAATAGGTGTGCTCGCCGGAGCGGTCGATGCCGGTGGTCATGTTCACCTTGACCCCGTTGTTGACATAGCCGCACACATCGGAGTTCTCGATCACGAAGGTTCCCTGGCCCGGTGTGCAGCTCCCGTCGACGCCTCCGACCGCCAACACGTTCAGGCCCTGACCTGTGGCATAGACGGAGGCGTTGCTGGGGTCTGAGCCAGGCAGAAGCTCGTTCGGCTCCCATTCGTTGCCGTAGGGCATGTACTGGAACTTCGGCCCGGTCGAAGCGGAGACGATCGGCCAGGCGCCCGAGAGCAAGCCACCCCGGCGCTCGATGTCGAGCCAGAACACCCCGTATTGGGTGACCACGACTTTGTCACCTGTCTCCATCTCGCCGCTGACGTCGTTGTGGAGAGGGTTCGTCGTGGCCATACCCCGGTCTGCCCACTGCACCAAGCTGGTCACTTGGCTATTGGAATAGCTGCTCAAGTTGTCCACGCTGACGCTGGCCGCGGCGAGCTGGACTGTGAAAGACGATGTGGAAGCGGAGTTGGACAGAGGCGATGTGTCATGGATGGATGGTGTCTGGGCAGAAGCTGGTTCCGAAACAAATCCAGCGGTCACGGCGGTTACCGATGCAAGAGCAGCCATCAAGCCCAAGGCGGGCACTGACACGCCAATGCGCGGCCAAAGTCGACCTGTCACCGTTTCGCCCGCCTCCCTCCAACTCCGGGAGAAGTCTGGCAGAGGACTGCAATCAATGTCCATCGATTGTTTTGACCTTCGCCATTTTGAGTGGGACCAAAGAGGGTTCTGTTGCTTTGGCTGAGGTCAGCTGACGCCGGGAGGCCGAGGAAGTCTTCACCGCAAGACAACACGTACACCCGCTAGGCGGCGCTAAGAGCCGCTGAACTCGGGCCTACTCGAGTATTTTCGGGCCTCGAGCCTGCTATGCGCTCTGTTCATGTTCGTCCGAGCTAAGTCCGGACGCTCGGGGGCCGCATAAGGGGTCGCCCAGAACGCGGCCGGGAGCGGGTCGTAGTGGTGCAGCCGATGGCACGGGCATCAGCATCACGCAGTTACGTAAGGAGCTTGCGACGGCCATCTGGAAAGCATCGTTCGGCACGAAAGACTGAAGTGAGGTCATCGAACCCGCCGAGCGCGGTTACTTCGGCAGGCTTTCGGTCTGGAAACCGGAATAACGGAACAAATGTCTCCGCGGTCTTCTGTGGGCCGCGCCGGCGGGCAATTGCGCCTGTGTTTTGGCTCGCGAGCTCAAGCCGCAGCCCTTCCGTTTCCAGGAGCTTGAGCGGTGACAGCCAAACCACGTCCTGGGCGCCGTCCATCTGAACGTACTTGTCCAGAAGCTTCTGCATAGATGTTTGGTCCGTGAAGAAGTAGACCCGTTGATTCAATAGGTGAATCCAATCACTGACGTCGAGTCCGCTGTCCAGGGCAGATTGCAGGTCCTTACGGGCGAAGAGTGGGCCTTGGTCTCTAAGTGTCACGTCTTGGCCGCGGACGTGCAGTCGAATGGTCTCTCGACGAGGTTCCGAAAGCAAACGTTGGCGCTCCGCGTCAACGAGATCGGCTTCCAAGATTAACTGCTCGGCTGTCCGGAAGCCGTGAAGGCTGATCAGCTCCCAGACGCCGGCAGGACCAACATGGCAAATCGTCTTGCAGCGATTGAGAAACTGCTCGGGCGTCATGGCCTGAAGGATCCCACAGCTCAGGCGCCCAGATCGCCGGACGGGGTGGATATCTCAGGTCCGACTTCAGGACATGCCCGATATTCTCCAGAGACTCGCAGAATGGAGACAACAATGGCCGTGGGATTCATCCGACTCGACCAAACCACCCGCGCGGCCGTGGCATCTGGGCGGCTTGTCCATCTTGCCACCATCAACCCCGACGGCACGCCGCAGGTGACCTGCATCTACGTCGGTTGGGAGGGGGATGAGATCGTCGCAGGACATCTTGCAGATCACGTCAAGCTTCGGAATGTTCGTCGCGATCCGCGGGTCACCCTGTCCGTTGAGTCCGACGTTCCCTTCGAGGGTTTTAGTCCTTACGTCGTCATCAAAGGAATCGCCCGCGTTGAAGAGGGTGGCGCCGTGGCAGTGCTTCGCCGGATCACCAACGGTCAGTTCCCGCCCCCTGGAGACGACTGGCCCGAGGGATTCGTCCTGCACATATCACCCCAACGTCTTTCAGGCGTCGGGCCGTGGGGACTGGCCAAGTAGGACTCGCTAGAGGTCATCCCGTAGTCCCGCTCGGTGCGAGGGCGCAGCCCGACGGTCCGATAGCAAGTGACATCCGTTGCCATTGGACGGTTGCGGTGGTCGCAATCGGGGCGTACATTCCCGCCAAGCAGCAAGCTCGCTATGTGTGATTCAGGCGGCAGTTCCCGACCCTTTTGGTGCGGCAGTTGGTCCTTTGCGCATAATTGGTACCCAACGGGTGGGTCGGCAGTCCGGCGGGCAGGCCCGAGTGCCTGATGCGCCGTTCCCGCGATGGCGACGGCCCTCGTTCTGTCGGGTTGTTCTGTACCCGAGCTGGCATCGTTGGGAAATCAGGGGTCCTTCCGCCGACGTCGACTTTGCGTCGTTTGCAGTCGGGGAGGGAGCCACTCCCGGAACCGGAGCAGGCCGAGCAATCTCAACGGCGATGTCGTAACCTCCCGAAGCTGCCTCAATTGAGGTGGTCGTACCTGATCTGAGGTGTCAACATGAGTGTCACAGTCATCGCTCACTTCCCTGTCGCCGACGTCGCCAAAGCCATCGAGGGTCTGCAGGCCAACGCCGCGCTCCTCGAAGAGATCACTGAGGACACCAGGGGCGCTGGAATTCTTCATCACCGATTCGTCGCTGGCGCCGGCGAGCTCGTCGTCATCGATGAGTGGGAGACCGCAGAGCAGTTCCAGGGATTCTTCGAGGGGAACCCTAAGGTGGAGCGGGTCACTACTGCGATCGGTGTTACGGGTCCTCCTACGGTCACGGTGTACAACTCGTTCGAGGCTGCCGGAGCAATTTAGGGCTGAAGGGTCAACCCGGGCGGTAGACGACCTGTGCAAGGAGTCAACAAGGACGAGCCAGTGCCGGTCGACGAGCGCCCGGGCATCATCCACAGGGATTCCTCATCCCAGCCCGACCAGACCATCGGGTGGCCTCGTTGCTGCACGTGAGACATCTGTGCAGCCTCGTGACTCGTGTCAGTTTCGGTTGCGGTGACAACCGAAGGATGTGCGACGAGGTGCTGGGTTCAGTTTCCAGGCGCCCGTTGGCGTCGCTCGCACTTAGTACGACGTGTTCGGGCGGATACAGGAACGTTCACCGACGATCGTTTCCGTGAACACGCGAACAAATCTGAGCGTCGTAGGTCGTGGTGAGATCGAATCGAGTCATTGTGGCGGTGGCTGCGATAAGTGTCGCCGGACTCGTTGCCATGGGATGCGCCAATGGAAGACCAACACCTGTGGCGAGCCCGACTACGACGACCCTCGCACCAGCTACCGCTGTCTCCACGACCACCGTTCCAGTGACAGCAATGACGGCGTTAGTTACGACGACGACGACACCACCGGCTGGCACGGCACTCCCACCATGTCATAACGGCCAGATTTCGGTCTCCGGTGCTGGCGGCGGTGCCGGTCTCGGACACCAGGACCAGGTGATCTTGTTCATCAACCAAAGTTCGTCAACGTGTGCCCTGTCGGGCTATCCGGGGGTGGCCGGCCTCGATGCCCAGGGAGATCAAGCCGTCCAGGCCCAACGAACCCTTGGGGGCTACATGGGCGGTTTGCCGCCCGGCGCCATCACTCCTCCGAATGTTTCGTTGGCGCCGGGGCAGACAGCGTCAGCGAAGGTCGAAGGAACCGACAATCCGGTTGGATCCGCCACATCCTGCCCCTACTACCCCGCCCTCCTCGTCACACCACCCAATCTCACAGAATCGGTACGAATCACCGTTTCGGAATTGGGAGCCAATGGACTCCCCGGTGCAGCCCGATCGAGGTCCATCCGGTCGTACCAGGATCCGGCGGCGATGCGGACTGAACCGATCGTCGGGCAGACGGCCGCCGCAACGCTGCGGTTGGTGTGAGGTGCCCCGTGCGCCGGGTCCGTGCGTTAGGCCGTCACGAAGCTCCATGGCACGTCGTATCTCTCACACCAACGTCGTAGTCCAAGGCTCTTAAGTTCCGCCCGGACCAGCGCCGTCTGAGATATCGCCTCCTTCTTTGTCTGGAATTCCAGGAGTTGCCGTTGCTGACCGAACCGGTTGATGGCAATCACAGCTGGCCAGCGAGAACCTTCAACCCAGGAATCGTCTGTTTCGTTCAGGAAGGCGACAATGGCCCTGGTCCAGGCGATTTTCGGTAGTGCCACTCGAACCTCGATCGGAGATACGGGTTCTTCGTTGCGTGGCGGGCCGAAGCCGGAGTCATTGGGCACTAGGCAATTATTGCGTGTCCGAGTTGCCTCGTGTGTGGTCGTCGTGTCTTGGGTCAATTCGAATCTCGTGGTTCTTTGGCGTTTCAACCGCGCCGACTCGCTCGGCGTCACTTCCTTGACAACGACCTGCACTTCGCTGTTGGTGAGTATCGAGGCAGAACCGCCCACTTGGATATGACGACGTCAAAGTGGCACTTGAACTCTCCGTGGCGCTCCGACGACCTCAGTGTCGAACAGCTCGCCGACGGAGGCGGTGCTTCAGCGCCCTTAATGAGTGGGTGACTCCGCGTCCTGCTCACCTTGCTGGGGCGAGAGCGACTCGTCTTGGGGCCTCTCCCGGCGTTGACATTGCGCAGCCAACCTCTATATGATTGTCCTATGGTCATAGGACAGAGGGACAGCGACCGGGTGGGCGCTCAGATCTCACCGATCGAGTTCCGGCTCGACCCCGCTTCAGGAGTGCCGACCTATCTCCAGCTCGTCCATCAGGTCGAACACGCGCTGCGACTCGGCTACCTCAAACCGGGCGATCAGCTGCCCAAGGTCAGGGATGTGGTCGCCACGCTGGCCATCAACCCGAACACGGTGTCCAAGGCGTACCGCGAACTGGAGACCAAGGGCCTGCATCGTGGGGCGCCCAGGCCAGGGCACATTCATCTTGGCCACCCTCAGCCAGGTCGCGCTCCCCGAGCTGACCGGGCTTCGGCGTTCCCTGCGGGGCTGGCTGGCCAAGGCCGACACGGCCGGGCTCGACGAGAGCGGAATTGCGGCACTCGTTACCAGTGAGCTGCGGGATTTCTATGAGCGCCGCGGAGGTTCGAACACGCGCGGTGGCGCGGTCGACGGCGAGACGGAGGGGGTTGCATGAACATCGTCGAGGCGCGCAGCCTGGGTAAGCGCTACGGCAGCACGCAGGCGCTACGCGATTGCACGCTCACCATCCCCGCCGGTCACGTGTCGGCATTGGTCGGTCCGAACGGCGCCGGCAAGAGCACGTTTTTGAACCTGGCAGTCGGCCTTTCGGCGCCATCGGAGGGTGGCCTCACCGTTCTCGGCGGTCGCGTGCCTGGTTCGCTCGCCGCCCTGGACGGCATCGCCTTCGTCGCCCAGGACACGCCGCTCTACAAGAACGTGTCAGCGGGCGACATGCTGCACCTGACCCGCAACCTGAACCGACACTTCGACTGGGCCTACGCACGAGACCCGGCTCGGCGAAATGGGGATCCCACTCAAACGCAAGGCCGGCAAGTTGTCGGGTGGCCAGCAGGCGCAGCTCGCGTTGACCTTGGCCCTGGCGCGACATCCGCGGCTGCTCGTACTCGATGAGCCCGTGGCAATGCTCGACCCAATTGCAAGGCACGACTTCATGGCCACCGTGCTGACAGCGGCGGCCGACGACGGCGTATCGGTGCTGCTGTCTTCGCACGTGCTCGCCGAGCTCGAACGGGTAGCCGACTACCTCATCGTGCTGTCGCATGGCCGGGTGCAGATGGCCGGCGAGGTCGATGACCTGCTTGCTAGCCACCGCATCCTCACCGGCCCAGCCGCCGAGACCGCGAGCGTACACCGATCGATCGGTGGTCCACGTCCGCCGAGGCGGGGCCCAGGCGCATCTGCTGGTCCGGACCACCGCCGACGATCCCGTCCCGCCGGGATGGGAGTCGCATCCGGTCGGTCTCGAAGAACTCGCGCTTGCCTACTTGCGCGAGCCCGAGACCGCTGCTCAGCCCGGTCCGATTCGCGGTCTGGGCGTCGAGAGCTCGGAGGTCGACGAGATGACCGCAATAACGACGCTCACCGTGCCTCTCCACAACCAAGAAGAAGACGCAAGCCTGCGGCCGGTGCCATGGCGGCGAATGGTCTGGGTCACCTGGCGCCAGCACCGTGTCGCACTGATCGGCATGGTTGCGGCATTGGTCGCGATCGGGGCTTACACGTTGATGGTCGGCGTGCAGCTTCACCACGCCTACGCGGCGGAACTCGCCTGCCGCGCCCGCGGGCTCAGATGCTTGCCTCCAGCTGACGAGTGGCTTCAATAGCCCAGGCGGCCTTTTGACGAATGGCTGGATACTGCAGTTGGTGCCCGCACTGATCGGTGCGTTCGTCGGTGCGCCGGTGTTGGCCCGTGAGATGGAGACCGGTACCTACCGCTACGCCTGGACACAGGGCTTCGGGCGGTGGCGTTGGGCGCTGGCCAAGTTGGTTGGGCTCGCGGTCGCGGTGACCGCTGCGGCCGGCGCCATCAGCGTCCTGTTCTCCTGGTACTACCAGCCGTACTTCGGCGCCGACAACCAGGCCAGGAACCTCTCCGAGATGTCTTCGCTTGCCCCCAGTCTGTTCGACCTGCGCGGGGTCGCGTTCGGCGCATGGACGCTGGCTGCCTTCGCGATCGGCGTCCTGGCCGGCATCCTGATCCGCAAGGTCGTCCCCGCCATTGTCGCCGCGCTGGTCGCGTACGCCGCACTCGCCATAGCGACCGGGGCTTGGCTGCGAGCGCACTATCTCGCGCCGATCGTGACAAGGTCACTGAACGTACCCAGCTCAGTGTGGGTGGTGAGCCAGGACTGGACAACCAAGGGCGGACGGGTCGCCAGCCAGTCGGCGCTCTATCAGGTCCTCCAGGGCGCACCAACGCAGGTCGCCGGGAAAGAAGGTGGGGGGCCGAACCTGCACGCCCTCGCCGCGTGGCAGTACCTCGTCCAACACGGCTACACAGAGGTGACGAGCTATCAGCCCGCTACCCGATTCTGGGCGTTCCAGTGGATGGAGGCGGGCTGGCTGCTTGGGTTGTCGGTACTGCTCATGGCCATCACCCTCTGGCTGGTCCGTCGGCGGGCAACGTGAAGACTGGTCAGTCGGCAAACGTCACCTTTGTGCGCGCCCTTCACGGCGTCCAAGGGTCGCGCCGTTCGCTGGATTGGCGCCACCCCTGCGAATCCTCTCTGAGACATCAAGACCCCAATTTCGAGCAACTCCGGGCGCGACGAATCAAGCCGTCATAAAGAGGCGCGACGGCGTAGAGGTTCTTGGGTTCGGGAGTGACTTCACCGAAGAGCCGGCCGTTCAGAGTGATAGCGAGCTGGTCACCCAGATCCGCACTCCCGGGACCGTGGGACGCATCTACTTCGAGCGCAAGGGCGCCGAGGGCAAGAGCAGCCCAGTTGAGGGCTTGGGGGCTAAACCACTCGGGCTCTTCACTTGACACGTACTTTTGCAAGCACCTGGCGCACGAGGATAGCTTGTGAATGCACGCACAAGCGGGCGACATGGAACCCCTGGAAAGGAAGACGGAACAATGGTGACGCTAGGCAACAAGGGCTGGATGCTGGTGTGGGCTGGAGTCTCCGTCTTGGCTGTCCTCTGCGTCTACGCGGCCGTGTGGAACTGAGACTTACTGCCTCGGTGCGAGCCGTGCCGAATCTGCCAAAGCGCTGAGCCGAGAGGTCTGGGTCAATGGGTCACTGGAGCCAGTGCACCCAGTCGTTTTCGGTTTCAGGAGGTGACTCCAACAACCGACTCAGCGACACGATTAAGTTTTCAGGGTAGGCAGCGCCACCACGGTGGAATCGCCTGGTCGATGTCAGAATCACTCCGGCGTGGTGTTCGCCCTTGGCCGCCCACTTTCGGACAATGCGATCGAGGTCTTTAGCGTCTTCACTGACGAGTGCTCGATCTTCCGCTGCGGCGTGTCGGAGAAGCTCTTCGTCGGCCAACTCCGCCAAGCGTGGGTCTTCGGCCGCCGCTACGACGTCGTGTCCGTTCTGGCGAAGCCGTGCAGCCGCGATACGGGAATGGTGCACATCGAGGATGAGCTTCACCCCGCCAGAAGGCCCTGGCGCCGCCGCCACGCCGCCTCGAGCTCGTCGGCTGCGGCGACGTTCTCGGCGATCTCTGCGTCGATCTCGATGGTGAAGTCGGCGTAGTAGTTCAACACGGCGTCGATCTGTTGGTAGGACAGGCCCAGGTGCTCGGCCGCACGGCTTATGCGGTCCTCGGCGGGGACGTCCCCGCTGACGAGCCCGCCGACGACCTCCCAGACGTCTGGACCGCCGATGAGCCCAGCGCGACGACCAGACGCACCGTCACGGAAGACGATCATCGGGTGCCGCCGCGTGCGCAGGCCCTCCTCGATGAGCTCTTCGGCGAGGGCCGAGGTCGAGACGTTGCGAGCTCCGGCCTCAGCCTTCAGCCGTTCGAGGACCTGGGGTCTGCGGAAACGGATGGATACTGGAGTCACCATGACTACAGTGTAGTCATGGTGACTCCATCATTGACGGTGGCGAGCCTGCTCCGGGCTCTCACGGCACCGACTGGGTGGGACTGCTCTGGGGGGAGCGGCACACTCCAGGGGCACAGAGGGTCGAGCGCGGCAGAAATCTTGATGCCCTGACCAGGAATTATTGGTGGGCGTGGCCGGATTTGAACGGGGCTCTCTGCGTCCCGAACGGAGCTCTCGAGATGGCTATCGGGACACGGAAGATTTCACCGGCTTGGAAGGAAATCGGACAGCAGACCTTCTGTCCGAGGGGATCACAGGCCATGGAGGCCTTTCGTCGTTTCCGAGACGTCATCGCCGCTGGCCTGAGGATCGCGAGCGCTTCCTCTGTTTCAGCGAAGAGCGTCAGCGTGGGCGAGCGCGCTCTTGGCTGATCTCAGCCGGCATTGCCGCAGTTCCGGCAAAGGGTCAGAGCCGGTCGGACTAACGCTCCCCGGGTCCGGGCGGAGGAGGGCCCGCAGTTTGAGCCAAATCACCTCCGCATAAGCGGCGAAATGGGGCATCTATTCGTATTCGCTGACGCCGACCAACTAACGAGGTGATGGTGGACCTTGCGGATAGATGGTCTCGCCTCGGGCCAGCATCTCCACGAACTGCTCGATCCGCCTAGCTCGTGTCTCCAGCTTCTTTGCGCTTCCGATCCGATAGAGGATCGAATACCGATTCGCACTGGTGAGCGTCTGAAACCTTGCCTGAGCACGAGGATTGGCAATCAGGGCGTCTAACAAATCCTCTGGAACCTCCACGGTCGCTTGCCCGGCGTAGGCAGTACTCCATCGACCATCCGCTTTGGCCAGCCGAACCTCGTCTTCCCCTGACCGATGCATTCGGCCAGAGGCGCTCAACCTCTCGGCGATAGCGACGTTCCTCTGAGACCAAGGGCTCCGAGCGTTTCGAGGTGTGAATCGTCGCCGGAACGTTGCGTTGTCACGACGCCCGAGCTGCCCATCGATCCAACCAAAGCAGATCGCCTCGTCGAGTGCCTCGTCGTAGGAGAGCGTTGTCGGATGCGTCGTGCCCTTCTTGGCTAGGACGAGCCACACGCCGTGTGACTTGGAGTGGTTGCCCCTCAACCAGGTCCGCCATTCGGCAGGATCAGCAACCAGAAGCTCTGGAAGATCCACAGTTCACGGTATCCCGTTGTGCCTGCTGACTGACCCACCGCGCGTTATGGATGGAATGCACCGAGTGGTCCGAGCCCTCTTAGAGGGGCGCCCCACGGTCAAGGCCGTGCAGTTCGAGGTTGACCCCGAGCCGGACTATCGCAACTGCCAGCCAAAAGACCTCCCGCACCCGATCAGCTGAACTGACCTGCCGCCGTCGTTTGGGCTACCTCGAGAGGCAACTCATGCTGTAGACGGATCACCGCGCAGAAGGTGGCCGGCGGCCCATTCGATCGACTGAACACCCCACGGACTGTTCGCGGGATATGGGAACTTCTGGGACCATCGGCGACCGTTCCGGCCGGTCAGAAAACGATGAGGCAGCCAACGCTCTCGGCCAGCCAGGGGCGCCCGAAACCGGCGAGAGGGCAGAGATCCGCGCTGAAAGGCATTTGCGAGGGCAGAATCGCGCGATGCGAGTTCGCCGCGTTTCTCTCGGGGAGCGGAATCGGAGGGAACTTGGCTGACACAACCGATGCCCCGCGAATCGAGCCCTCTACCCTCCCCACGCAGAGCGGCGGTGGGGTAACCACCGATGGCACCGCCGCCGCACCGGCAACACAAACGTTTCCCCCGGACAGCACGGGAAACAAGGTCGTCTGGCTGATGGGCCTGATCATCGCGATCTTGGCTCTAGCGCTCTTAATCGGATTCATCGGCACCTTACGGCACTGGTTCGCGTTGCACACCGGGACCCTCCACGGCGGACCAGATGTCTATTACAACTTCTGGTCCGGTTTCGGCTCTGACCTTGGTGAGGCGACCCTGATCAGTGCCGTAGGCGTGGGCGTATATACCGGCGTGCGCAAGGTGAACTGCCACACAAAAGGCTGCTGGAGGATTGGCCACCATGCACTCGAGGGGACGCCCTACATCCTGTGTAGGCATCACCACCCAGAGGTGCCGAACCACGGCGCTTCGCACGAGCACATCCTGGCCCAGCACCAGAAATTCAAGCTGAACAAGGAAGCCACCTCCCCTCAATAGAGTCAACACACGTCCGTTGCTGGGTGGCCCGAAGTGCCCCAGGGTGCCTCACTACGCCGGACGGACTTTCGAGGCCGGAGGAGTTCGACCCCTCTGATACCCGATGACTTTGCTTACCGGGAAACGTCAAATTGGAAGACCCGGCCCTGAGCAACTTCGCCGGACTACCGAAGGGAGACATGATGGACGTCATCAACTTGGGTGCGACAGACGGGCTGCCCCCGGTGAACTGGGCGAACGTCGTCGAGAAGCTCGATGCCGGTTCGTCGCCGGCTCCCGATGCACACAACGCTCGCACGACGTGGCTCTCGACGGTGAACAAGGATGGGAGCCCGCACGTGACGGCGGTCGGTGCGCTCTGGCTGGACGGGAGCTTCTGGTTCCAGACCGGTTCGGGCACGCGGAAGGGCCGCAACGTCGCACGCGACCCGCGCTGCTCCATCGCGCTGTCGATTCGCGATGCAGATGTCGTCGCCGAAGGTGAGGCAGAGCGGGAGACCGACCCGGCCACATTGACGCGCCTCGCCAAGGCCTGGGCGGACCAGGGGTGGCCCGCCGAACTTGATGAGACCGGGGCCGGCATTACCGCCCCGTTCAACGCGCCGTCGCAGGGACCACCGCCGTGGAACGTATTTCGCATCAAGCCACATTCGGTGACCGTGGCGCTTGGCACCGAGCCGGGAGGACTGACCCGCTTCAGGTTCTAACCTCAGCAGTATCGGCTCAGAGCCGGCGTACGTTGACACTCCCCCCTCTTTACGGCCGCGGCCGCCCTTCATGGACTGGACAGTCCTCTTCCTCACGGCTCCGACAAGCCGCCAGCGTTGAGCACCGGTGGATTCACCTCACATAGACACCGTGTCTCTCTGTCGGCAACACTTCCCCAGATGAATCACGCAAATCATTCGACGAGCTCGATCCTCGACCCCTGATGGATTCCGTCGCCGGGACGGTGGCCGTCCTGACCGGAGCGGGCAGCGGAATCGGCCGGGCCACCGCGCACTCTCTTGCTCGCCGCGGCGCGACGGCCATCGTCAGTGACGTCGACGCGGAGCGAGCCCAGCTCGTCGCAAGCGAATCCAAGCGCTCGGAGGTCGCGCCCAAGGAATGCGGTGCGATGTGTCGCGCCCCGAGGACGTAGCTGTCCTAGCCGAAACGGCCCTACGGAACTACGGGCGAATCGACATCGTCATGAGCAATGTCGGCGTGATCGCCAAGGGTGACCCTCTGGAGATCCCAATGGACGCCTGGTCTTCGATCATTGACGTCAACCTGCTGGGAACTGTTCGAATGCTCCGCGCGTTCCTGCCTACCCTCCTCGAGCAGGGTTCGGGGCACGTGGTCACTACCGGCTCGACGGCAGGACTGTTTCCCTATGCCTATGACAGGCTGCCGTACGTGGCGACGAAGGCTGCTGTAGTGGCTCTTTCCGAATCCCTTGCGCTCTATACCCGACCTCGCGGGATCGGGGTGACGTGCTTCTGCCCTGCCGGCGTCATGACCAACATCGTGGAGCAGATCCGCGACTACGGGCCACCGACTCCGGTGCAGTCACCGCAAATTCCCATCATCAGCGCCGACGATGCGGGTGAGCTTGTGGTGCAGGGGATCCTTGACGACCGGCTCTTGGTGCTGACCGACCCTCTCGCGGAATCGATGATTCACCAGCATGCAACCGACCGGGAGGCCTTCCTAGCGTCTCAGATCCAGCGGCTCGGTGCGTCCCAATGAAGGCTGACAAGCGCTGGGAGCGTGGTGCCGAAGCCTTCTCCCAAGTTACCGGCATGCCGGCACCGGAGCGTGGTGACGATTACGTCGCCGATGTCGTCATCGATCAAGTCTTTGCAGAGATTTGGACCCGACCGGGCTTGACTCGCAAGGAACGTCGTTGGATCTCCATCACCTGCGCCTGCATGACCGGAGCCCCTGTCGCCATGGAGACGCATTTTGGCGCCGCGCTTCGAACTGGGGACATATCCATCGACGAACTCCACGAGTTCGTGATCCATTTCGCGGCTTATGCGGGGCATCCGCGGGCAACTGCTGCACGAGCGGCTCTCGACGCAGCCTCGGCCCGCGTGAGCGAGCGCTAGCCCGATCACTTTGGGGCGGGCAGGCAGTGCCGACTCGTGCCGTACGGGGACGGTTTGTGATCGGGTCGTGCACCCGCCTGCCGAGACGGCGGCAGAGTCGCCGGCCGAAGCGAAGGCGGCTTGGATCTATGGAGTCTGTGCAGAGCGCCAACCGCTCTGGAGGGTCCGGACTATGGATCGCTGAGGCCCTGACCAGGGACTTTGGAGTCGGGCTGCCCGGATTTGAACCGGGGACCTCTGCGTCCCGAACGCAGCGCGCTAACCAAGCTGCGCCACAGCCCGTCCACCCCCCGGAGGGAGCGGCCTCACCTTACCCCGGCCTAGCCGGGGGCTTCCCCACCGCCGTTGACCGAAGGCAGCGTTCCCAGGTCGTTTGAGTCCCCGCCATCCGCCGGCCGCAGCCCCGGCCCGGCCCCTCCGACGAAGGTGGCCACGACCTGTGCCACTCGCCGCTTGTCCATTTCGACGACGCGCAGGTTCCAGTCACCTACCCGCACCTCCTCGCCTTCGGAAGGGATGTGGCCGAAACGAGCGAACAGCAAACCACCGAGGGTGACGTACTCGCCCTCGGGGATATCCATGCCGAGCCGCTCCCGGACGTCGTCCACGTTCGTCTGTCCCTCAATGAGCCACCGCGTGTTGTCCACCCGCACGATGACCGCTTCCTCCCCCTCATCGAACTCGTCGTGCAGGTCTCCCACGAGCGGCTCGAGCAGGTCCTTGACCGTGAGCATGCCTGCCACACCGCCGTACTCGTCCACCACGACGGCCACGGCGCGCCGGTGCTTTCGCATGTCGGCCAGCGCCTCTAGGACCCCCAGGGACTCGGGGACCAGGTAGGGCTGGCGCACCTTGCGAGAGATCTCGAGCGGGCTGGGGTCGGTGGCGTCGCGGTCGCGGTCGCGTTCGGCGCGCGCGCCCGGATCCCGGCCGGTTCGGAAGATGTCGTTGACGAAGAGGATGCCGATGAGGTCGTCGAGATCGTCGACGACCACCGGGAAGCAGCTGTGCCCTGAGGTGCGCACCGCTTGGGCTATGTCTTCGGCGTGCACCGGGATGGTCAGGTAGGTCACGTCGGTGCGCGGCGTCATGACCTCGCGTACGTCCATCTCGCGCAGGTCGGCCAGTGCCTCAATGATGATGCGTTCCTGCTCGGACGCCTCGTCCTCGAGTGACGATCCGCGCTTCTCGCGGGCGTGGCCGTCGTCGTCGTTACGTCGCCAGGGCCTGCGTGAACGCCGAGGACCTGGGTCCGAGGATGTCTCCCGGTGGCGCGGCACGGACCCGCCGGTCAGGTGCCGGGCTCGGTTCCCGCCTGGAGCTGGGTTTCGGCGCCGACCAGCACAGGCACGGGCGTGAAGGAGTCGTCGTGGAATGTCCCGTCGTTGAGAAGCTTGGCCACGGCGCGGCGAAGGCGGAGGGGGTCGAGGGGTTTCACCAACCAGCCCTCCGCGCCGGAACGGCGGGCCAGGAAGACGTCGGGCCGGCGGTCGAGCAGCATCAGCACGGCAATGTGGTCGATCGCGTCGTAGGACTCCTGCAGCCGTAGCTCGAGGCAGACCGCCATCCCTCCCATGTTCCCCATCTGCATGTCGACGATCACGAGGTCGGGAGACTCCTCGTTCACGAAGGAGACGACCTCGGGTCCGGTGGTGACGGCGGCCACTTCGACGTCCGGGCCGCTGATCACCGCCTCGATTTCGCGTCGGAGGGTGGGGGCGTCGCTCGCGACCAGAATGGTCTGCATCGCGGGGACACTATCGGACCGGTATCTGGGTTCGGTAGCTCGGGTAACGCTGCGCATGCCGCCGGGGAAGTCTCAGGTCGTCCCCATTTGTCCTAAACCGCTGTGATTAGCGTTTTTGAAATGGCGTGTCGGCGTCCGGCGCCCAAAGTCCAGACCGCCGGCACTCACCCGCGAGCGAAGAGATGCTCGGCCGCCCGCTGCAGACCCGCCAGTTCGTGCACGTCCTGGCCGAAGAGCGGGATCCGTCCGACAGGGGCCGGCGCCACCCGAGCGGCGAGCCCGGAGAACGCCGCCTCCTCGCGAGCCGCCACCGCGTTCAGCTCGGCCAGATTCGCTTCCAGTACGGCCAGCGCCGACGCGGCCTCACCACCACCACCACCACCACCACCACCACCACCATTCCCACCGTCCGACTCCCCATCCCCGAAGGACGGTGCGATCCGGTTGACCACCAGCGCGGCCACCGTGACGTCGCGCTCGGCCAGCTTCTCGGCGAAGAAGCCGGCCTCGGCGACGGCGTCGGGCCGGGCGGACGTGACCAGCACGTAAGCCGTGGCCGGGTCGGCCAGCAGTTCGTGCACGGCGCTGGCCCGGCTGCGGAACCCGTCTTCCATCCCCTCGAAGGCCTGGAAGAACCCCACCGCGTCCTGCACGATTTCGGCCCCCGCCACCTTCGAAATTGTCCGCAGGAGCGCCTGCGTGGCCATGCTCACCGCTCGCAGCGACATGCGCGTCGGCACGAGCAGCGCCCGGAACAGCCGGTTCTCCAAGAACCGCGTCAAGCGCCGGGGCGCGTCGAGCAGGTCGAGCGCGTTGCGGGTCGGCGGCGTGTCCACCACCACCACGTCGAACTCGTCGGACTGGACCAGCTCGTAGAGCTTCTCCATGGCCATGTACTCCTGGGTGCCGCTCAGCGCGCCGGCCAGGTTCTGGTACAAGCGGTTAGAGAGGATGGCCTCGGCCTGGTCGGGCGTACGGGCGTAGCGCTCGACCAGGTCGTCGAACGTCCCCTTCGAGTCGAGCATCAGCGCATGGAGATGGCCCGGCCAGTCGCCCGCCACCTCGGAGGGCGTGTTCGGCAGCGACTCCACCCCGAGCGCGTCGGCCAGGCGCCGCGCCGGGTCGACCGTCACCACGCAGGCGCGCCGGCCCGCCTGGGCCGCCGCCAGGGCGAAGGTGGCCGACACCGTGGTCTTGCCCACGCCTCCGGAGCCGCAGCACACGACGACCGAGCGCTCCGCCACCAGTGTCGGAAGCGTCTCCGGCTGGGACCCCACGGCATCCGGCCGGTCTGCCGCCTCGGCCGGCCGGCTCACAGCGCCCCCTCGGCCACCAGGCCCTCGACGGCTCCTGCCAGGGCACGGGCCAGGACGTCCGTCTCGGCCGGACCGATGGAGTCGGAGCCCACCACCGGCAGCAGCAGGTGCGGCAGAGGCAGCTCCCGCCCCAGCCGCTCCACCTGCTCGGCCGAGACGGCGTGGCGGGCCAGCCGGAACTCCCGGGCCGCCTCGAGCGCCTCCACGTGCGCCGGCGCCAGCGCCACCCCGGCCTCGGCCGCCACCTCGGCGGCCGGCCGCTCGAGCCCCGGATCCGGCTCGGCATCGCAGGCGTTGACGATGACCGGCCCCAGCTGCACCCCCGCCTTGTCCTCCAAGGTGTAGGCCGACTCGATCGTCTCCGAGACGGGCAGCTCCTCGGGCAGGGTGACCAGCAGCACCCGGCAGCGGGCCGGGTCCGACAGCAGATCGACCACGTCCTGAGCCTGTGTGCGCAGGGGGCCGCCCCGGGCGGCGTCCACCATGCCCGCCGCCGACGTCAAGAAGGTGATGGCATGGCCCGTCGCCGGGGCGTCCACCACGATGAGGTCGGCCGCCTGCTCCCGCTCCAGCTGCTTCACTTTGCCCAGCACCAGGACGTCGCGTATCCCCGGGATGGCGGTGGACACGACGTCGAGAACGCCCGTACGTGCCAGACGGCGCGACACACGGCCGAGGCCGTGGTCCTCGAGATACTCCACCAGCGCATCGTCGGGCGTCACCCGCCGGGCCCGCACCGAGCCCTCCGCCGGTCCCTCGGCCGGCCGCTCCGCCCCCCCGGCCTCGGCTCCTCGGGGCCAGAGCTGCACCTCCTCGTAGTCCAGGTCCTCCCGCCGTCCGAAGGCCTGGGCGATCCCGGATTTGCCCTCCAGCTCGACGATGAGGACGGACCGCCCCGCCCCGGCCGCCATCCGGGCCAGCGCAGCTGACACGGTGGTCTTGCCGACGCCACCCTTGCCGGCGAGGACGAGGACGTGGCTCTGTGCGCAGAAAGTCTCCACGTCCATGCGGGCCCGAGCGTAGTTGGCGGGCTCCTGCAGTCGATCGACGACCCGCCATAAAGCCTGCTCAGGACCCTTGAACGCGTGCAGTACCGGCGATAGCTTGAGTCGGTAGGGGGATCTGGGTTGCCCTATCGGGGGGTCGAATGCGCCAGGGATCAGAGATATGGCAGTTGAAGGCAGCATGCCGGGGGCCGCAGGCCGCGGTGTTCTTCCCGCCTTCACACGCCGAACGCAAGGAAGAGAAGGCCTCCCGGGAGATCCGGGCCAAAGCGATCTGTGAGGAGTGCCGGGTGCGGGGCGAATGCCTCGACTACGCCATCCGGATTCGCGAGCCGCACGGCATTTGGGGCGGCCTCAACGAGGTCGAGCGCAAAATGGTGCTCGACCGCCGCGCCAGCTGACCCGGGGCCACCCTGGCCCCGTCGGCCACCTGACCCGCGGTCGGGGCGCGCCGCGCCACCGCACCCCGAGGGCCCACGGAGATCAGGAGCTGGACCCCGGCGCAATCTTGAGCAGCGCATCGGCCGCCTGCACCCCCCGCGACCCGCACACCGCCGCCGGGGCCTGGCCGTCCACGGCGCAGATGGTGGCCGTGATTTCGTTGGCCGCCGAGACCACGGCCTGGGCGAGCGGGCTGGCGGGCGACGTCAGGTCGCCGGCGATCTGGTCCTGTGACAGGCCGCCGATGACCGACGGCGTGAAGCTCGCCCCCGAGAGCACCCAGCGGTTCGAGACGTCGACCAGTGGGAAGTCGTTCGCCCCGCCCCCGTACTCGTTGATGGCTGCCGTCTGCCGCACGTCGGGGGTTTCGAGGCTCAGATACCGCGCCCCCGTCGGGTCCAGCGAGCTGTAGCGCTCCACCGACTCGAGGATGACGTACTTGCTCGTGTAGTTGACCTTCCAGAAGGTGAAGGTGGAAAGGCCGGAGAAGGCCGTGGTCGGGCTCGACTGCATGAGCCCGACTTCGTTGAAGGTCCCGAAGCGCGACAGCGCCAGGACGACCGGCCAGCGCTGCACCGCGGCGTAGGGCGCGAACTCGGCGCCGTAGAAGAACAGCACGGGCTCGGTCGGCCCGTGGTTGAGCGTGGCCAGCCACGGCTGCGAGCTGCCCGTCGCCGTCGGCGCGGCGACCGGGACATCGGGTGAGGACACCCCGATCTGGTCGAATGTCGGCACCGTGGCCAGCGTGTTGATGAGCGACGACGGTGCCGCGTTGAGGGTCTCGACCGTGGAGGAGCTCGTGGGGGTGGCGTTGTCACGCACGATGACCAGCGCGCCGAGTAGGGCGATGGCGACGACGATGAGGCCCAGGGCCAGGTAGCGGCGCGGGATCTGGCGCAGCGCGGGCGCCGACGCGTGATCGTTGGCGGTCTGGCTCATGGGGACAGGTCAGGGTAGCAAGGGGTCGCCCCCGTCCTGGGGGCGCCACCCCACCCTGCCGATAGCTTCTGTGGTGTGCCTCCATCGGCCCCGCCCCCGCCCGACCAGGTCACCGTCCGCCCGGCTGCCACCGTCATGCTGGTGCGCGACGCTGCCGCGGCCGGCGCCGACGGCGCCCGGCTCGAAGTCCTCATGGTGCGCCGCAACCTGCGCTCGGACTTCGTGGGCGGGGCCTACGTCTTCCCCGGCGGCGCCGTCGATCCGCTCGACGGGGGGCCCGAGGCCGAGGCACTGTGCGCCGGGCGGAGCGACGCCCAGGCCAGCGCTTTGCTCGGCTTCGAGTCCGGCGGCCTGGCCTACTGGGTGGCCGTGGTGCGCGAGACCTTCGAGGAGGCCGGCCTGCTGCTGGCCCGGCGCCCCGGCGGTCCCGACCTGCTGGCCGGCGATCCCGAGGAGGAGGCCCGCCTGGCCGCCGCCCGGCGGGCCGTCAACGACGGCAGCCGGCGCTTCCTCGACCTGTGCCGGGACGAGCGGCTCCGCCTGGCCGTGGGCGACATCCACTACTTCGCCCACTGGATCACCCCGCGGGGCGCGCCGCGCCGCTACGACACCCGCTTCTTCGTGGCCCCGGCACCGCCCGGCCAGATCGCGGCGCACGACGCCGGCGAGACCATCGCCGAGGTGTGGATCTCGCCGCAGGACGCACTGGCCCAACACCGGGCCGGCGAGATCGAAATCATCTTCCCGACCATCCGCAACCTGCAGGCCATCGGCCGTTTCGCCACCAGCGCCGAGCTGCTCGACGCGGCCGCGGCGGCGGCCAGTTCGGTGCCCGCCATTGAGCCCCGCGTCGTCCCGGACGGCAACGGCATGCGCATAGTGCTGCCGGGGGATCCCGCCTACGAGCGTGGCCCGGTGCCCGACCCCGACGACAGCGGCGCGCTCGGCGACTTCAACGAGGCCGTGCGCGCCGTCTCCATGCGGGCCAACGTGGAGGGGCCCGAGGGCGCTCCGGGGCCGCGGCCCACCGGGTGAGCATCCCGGCCGTCCCCGACTTCGGCCTCGGCCCGGCGCCGGAGCCGGGCCGGCTCGACCAGGTGGCACCCGGCGTGCGCCGGCTGACGGCCCCCAACCCCGGCCTGATGACCGGCCCGGGGACCAACACCTATCTGATCGGGGAGAGAGACCCCGTGGTGGTGGACCCCGGTCCGGCGGACGAGACGCACACCGCCGCCATCGTGGCCGCGGCCACCCCGCTCGGCCGCATCCACACCATCGTCGTGACCCATACCCACGTCGACCATGCCCCGGGTGCTGGCGCGTTGGCCACGGCCACCGGTGCCCGCGTCGTCGGCTTCGGCCCGGCCGAGGGCTTCACGCCGGACGAGCACGCCGGCGAGGGTTGGACGCTGCGCTGCACCGGACCCGAGGGCGACCTCACGCTGCGCGCGCTGCACACGCCGGGCCACGCCTCGGACCACCTGTGCTGGCTGGTCGAGGAGAATGCGCTGCTGCTCACCGGTGACCACGTCATGCACGGCTCGACGGTGGTCATCCGTCCGCCCGACGGCGACCTGCACCAGTATCTGGCCAGCCTGGCCCGGCTGCGCGACGCCGAGCCGCCGATCACCACGCTGGCCCCGGGGCACGGCCGCCTCATGGACCATGTGCCCGACGTGGTCGACGCGCTCGGTCGCCCATCGGCTCGGCCGCCACGAGCGTGTGGCGGCCACGCTGGCCGGGCGCGGAGACGGCACCGTCGACGAGCTGCTGCCCGAGGTCTACGGCGACGTCACCGAGCGCCAGCTCCCGGTCGCCCGCTTCTCGCTGTGGGCCCACCTGCGCCGCGCTCGGCCAGGAGGGCCGGGCCCGCGCCCTCGACGCGCCGCCCGGAGAGGACGTCATCGAGACCCGCTGGGCCGCGACGGACTAGTGGGCGCTCCGCCGGCTGGCTCGGTCGCCGGCGCCGCGGGGTTCTTCGGCTCTAGGCCTCGCCGCGGGCCACCGCGGCCTCGACCCGCTCGAGCAGGCGGGCGGTGCAGCCCTCCGCCTCCACGATGGGCGCCACCTCTTCGGCCACGACCCGGGCCAGCTCGGCGAACACGGCGCCCAGCTCGCTCTCCTGGGCCAGGGCCACCGGCTCGCCGGCGTCGCCCGCCGCGGACAGGTCCGGGTGCAGCGGAATCGAGCCGACCAGGGGCACGCCCAGCCCGTGGGCCAGGCGCTCGCCCCCGCCCGAGCCGAAGAGCGCGTAGGTGGTGCCGTGTTCGCAGGTGAAGGCGCTCATGTTCTCGATGACACCGGCCACGCGCAGGTAGCCGCGCCGGGCCATGTCCGCCGCCCGGGCCGCCACCTTCTGCGCCGCCACCGGCGGCGTGGTCACCACCAACAGCTCGGTGCGCGGCAGCAGGCGGGCCAGCCCCATCTGGATGTCGCCCGTCCCCGGCGGCAGGTCGATCAGCAGGTAGTCGATGTCGCCCCAGTGCGCGTCCTGCAGGAATTGCTGCACGGCGCGGTTGAGCACGAGCCCGCGCCACATGATCGCCTGCTCTTCGTCGGCCAGGAAGCCCATGGACAGGACGCGCAGCAGCCCGGTGCCGACGGCCCGCTCGAGCGGGACCATTTTGCCCTGGCGTGCCTCGACGTCACCCTCCATGCCGAGCAGCCGCGGCATGGAGAAGCCCCAGATGTCGGCGTCGAGGATGCCGACGACGTGGCCCCGGGCCGCCAGGGCGACCGCCAGGTTGGCCGTCACCGACGACTTGCCCACGCCACCCTTGCCCGACGCGATGGCCAGCACACGGGCGTTCGGGGGCACCGCGGTCTCCGGGGCGTCCTCGCGGGCCTTCCACCGCGCCCGGGCCATGACGGCGGCGCGTTCGGTGGCGTCCATGGTCGCCACCCGCACGGTCACCGAGCGCACCCAGTCCAGCGCCTCGGCGTGGCGGACGACGTCGGCTTCTATTTGGGAGCGCAGCGGACACGAGGCGATGGTGAGGGCCACCTGGACCTCGACCGAGTCGCCCTCGACCTCGATGCCGCGCACCATCCCGAGGTCGACGATGGTGTCGCCCAGCTCGGGGTCGATGACGGCCCGCAGGCGCTCGCGGACTTCCTCGGCGCGGGCGTCGACCGGGGGGGCCGAGGTGGTCGGGTCGGAGGTCATGGTTTTCGCATTCTACCTGCGTGGCGCCGAATTCGGCCGTGGTGGTCCCGTGGTGCGTGCCCGGGAACAGCGCCGGTAACATGGGAGAGCCGCGGGGCATGGTGCACCGGGGACGCCGGCGCCAGGGCGTGCGGCGCATCGAGGAGGATCTCGTGACGACCATCTCCACGTCCGTCAACATCGGGAAGAAGCCGGCACCGGTCACCCTCAGCGACACCGCCGCCGCCAAGGTGGCCGAGTTGCTGGCCCAGGAAGAGGGCGACGACCTGGCGCTGCGCGTGGCCGTCAAGCCCGGCGGGTGCTCGGGCTACAGCTACGAAATGTTCTTCGACACCGAGCTGATGGCCGACGACGTGGTCCGCGAGTTCGACACCGTCAAGGTGGTGGTCGACGCCGCCAGCGCCGAGCTGCTCACCGGGTCGACCCTCGACTACAGCGACGGGCTCCAGGGCGCCGGGTTCCACATCACCAACCCCAACGCGACCCGCACGTGCGGTTGCGGCTCCTCTTTCAGCTGATCCCCCGCCCGTCCGGGCACTCGGTCCCCTGACCGGCATCGACATCGGCACCGGCAGCCCCGCCGGGCGGCCCGCCGCGGCGAGCGTGACCTTCGTCCTCAACGGTGAGGACGTGGCGGTCGCCGACGGTACTTCGCTCCTCGACGCGCTGCGCGAGGAACTCGGCTGCCGATCGGTGAAGGACGGCTGCAGCCCGCAGGGCCAGTGCGGGTGCTGCACCGTGTGGGTCGACGGCGCGCCGCGCGTCGCCTGCGTCACCCCGGTGCGCCGGATCGCCGGTCGCCATGTGACGACGCTCGAGGGTGTGCCCGACGAGGCCCGGCTCCGCTGGGCCGGAGCGTTCGTGACCCGGGGCGCCAGCCAGTGCGGCTTCTGCACGCCGGGCATCATCATGCGCCTGGCCGCGCTCGAGGCCGGGTCGGGTGGTCGCACTCCGTCGCGCCGCGACATCGAGGCCGGGTTGCGCGCCCACCTCTGCCGCTGTACCGGGTGGCAGTCGATCGTCGAGGCGGCGGAGGACGCGTTGGGTCTCGAGACCGCCCGGGCCCCGGCCGCCGCGCCGCCGCGCCACGCCGTCATGGCGGCGTGGCGGGCCCAGATCGAGGGCCCTTACGTCCAGGTGTCGGGCCCCGACGTCGTCCTCGGTGGCGGCGACTTCGCCGACGACACGTCGCCGAAAGACGCCCTGGTCCAGCTGGGGGCCGGGGCGCCCCTGGCGGCCGGCGTGCGCGCCGCCCGGGCCGCCGCCGGCCGCGTGCAGGGCCGCAACAGCACCGTGCCCCTGTCGCACCCGGTCGGGCTGCCCGAGGGCGAGTGGGCCCTCACGCTGCAGACCACCTGGGTCGAGCCGGCCTACCTCGAGCCGGACGCCAGCTGGAGCCGTCCCGGCGGGATCCCCGCCTCGCCGCTGGCCAACGGAGGTGCCTTCGGCGGGAAGCGCCACAGCCCGGTGCCCGCCCGCGCCGCCGCGCTGGCCGACGAAGTGGGCCAGGCCGTGCGCGTGCTGTGGCGTCGCGAAGACGTGGTCCGTCTCGGTCCCAAGCGCCCGCCCGTCGCCGTCGCGTTGCGTCCGGACAGCACGGGCATCCTGCGGGTCGGGCGCACGGTCGGCTCGGTCGGGCTCGGCCCTCTGGTGGCGCGGGTCCACGCGTGGTGCCCGGGGGTCGAGGTCGAGGAGGTGGCCATCGCCGGGCCGCCGGTGTCGCCCGCACTGCGCGGCGCCGGCTGGGCCGAGCTCCTGGCCGCCGTGCACGCGTCGGGCGCCCCCCCGGCTCCGGCGGGGACGGGCGCCGTCGAGGTGCACCTGCCCGGGGCCGGGCGTGCCCGCGTCCACGTGCGGCTGGGCGAGGGCGAGCGCGGACGGGTCGACGTGGAGGTGTGGGCGGGCGAGGTCCTCGACACCGTGACCCTGCGCTCGTACGCGCTCGGCGCCGTGCACCAGGCCCTCGGGATGGTCTGGAGCGAGGGCATCGCGGCGGATGACGCCGGCGAGCCGGTCGACCTGACCATCCGCTCCTTCGGGATCCTCTCCGCCCGCGACATGCCCGAGGTCACCGTCACCCTGCACGAGGCGCGCACCTGGCCGGTCAACGGCTCCGACGCCGTCTTCGTGGCCACGCTGGCCGCGGCCTGGCTGGCCGAGGGCCTGCCGGCGCTCTGGCCCACCCGCCGTGCCGCCGTCCGGGCCCCGCGACGCGACGTGCCAGCATCGGGCCCCCGAGAGGAACCAGAGCAGGAGGAGCAGCCATGAGCCCAGCCGTCGGTCCCTACGCCCCCGTCCGCCGCGTCGGCGACTGGGTCATCACGTCGGGCCAGGTCGGCCTGGCCACCGACGCCGGCGGGGCGGCCGCGCTGGTGCCCGGCGGCACGCTGGCCGAGCTCCACCAGGCGCTGCGCAACGTGGCCGAGGTGCTGGCCGTCGAGGGTGCCACCCTGGGCGACGTGGTGAAGACGACGCTCTACCTGGTCGACATGGGCGAGTTCGCCGCCGTCAACGAGGTCTGGGTGGAGTACTTCACCGACGACCGCCCCACACGCTCGGCCGTGGCCGTGGCCGCGCTGCCCATCGGCGCGCGCGTCGAGGTCGAGGCCTGGGCCTACGCGCCGGTGGCCTGAGGCGCCGGCGTGGCCGAAGGTGCCGCGGCCGGTGCCCCGCCCGCCCCGTTGCGCTGGGTGACCCCGGGGTGCCAGGCCACCTGGCCGAAGCGGTAGCCCACCGAGCGCACCGTCTGGATCAGGTGGGCGTGCTCCTCGCCCAGCTTGGCCCGCAGGCGCCGGATGTGGACGTCGACCGTGCGGGCGCCGCCGTAGTACTCGTAGCCCCAGACCCGGCTGAGCAGCGTCTCGCGGGTGAAGACCTTGGCCGGGTGCCCGGCCAGGAAGCGCAGCAGCTCGTATTCCATGTAGGTGAGGTCCAGCACCCGGCCCGCCACCGCCGCCTGGTACGTCTCGAGGTTCAGCATGAGCGGCCCGTACTCAATGATGTCGGGCCGCATGCTCTGCCCGGTGCGCCAGAACAGGTGCTGCAGGCGCGCCACGAGCTCCTCGGGTCGCGCCGGCAGGACGCAGAAGTCGTCGTAGAGGTCGTCGCGCAGCAGGAGCTCGCCCACCTGGCCCGAGGCGATGGCGAGCAGCAATGGCGTCATCGGCACCTCGCGCATGCGCAGATGTCGACAGAAGGCCACCGCGGCCGTCATGTCGTGGCCGGCCACGACGAGGGCACCCGAGTAGCCCACGGCGCGCCCGTCCGGCGCGGGGGCGATGTCGTCGGTCCCCGACACGCCGTGGTGGCTGAGGCCCGCGCTCTGGAGCGCGAGGGTCACCTCGGCGGGCAGGTCGGCGGGGAAGCAGAGCAGCGGGTCCATCGGCGCGTGGTCAGAGCCGAGGCAGGTAGCGATCGAGCTCGAACTGGGTGACCTCGACCTGGTAGGCGTCCCACTCCTCGCGCTTGTTGCGGATGAACCACTCGAAGACGTGGTCGCCCAGGGTGTCGGCCAGCAGCTCGGAGCGTTCCATTTCGTTGACGGCGTCGTGCAGGCTCGGGGGCAGCGGCTCTATTCCCTTCTGGGCCAGCTCCTTGGGGCTGAGGGCGAACAGGTTGTCGTCGGCCTCGGGCGGCAGCGGGTAGTCCTCAGTCAGGCCCCGCAACCCGGCGGCCAGGATCACGGCGAACGCCAGGTACGGGTTGCAGGCGCTGTCGGGCGCCCGGTACTCGAGCCGGGTCGACTCGACCTTGCCCATTTTGACCACGGGGACCCGCACCAGGGCCGAGCGGTTGTTGCGGGCCCAGCTCACGTGGACGGGGGCCTCGTAGCCGCCGATGAGGCGCTTGTACGAATTGACCCACTGGTTGGTCACGGCGGTGATTTCGCGGGCGTGGTGCAGCAGGCCGGCGATGAAGCGGCGCGCCACCTCCGAGAGCCCGTAGCGGTCGGTTTCGTCGACGAACGCGTTGCGCTCGCCCTCCCACAGCGAGATGTGCGTGTGCATGCCCGAGCCCTGCACGCCCGACACCGGCTTGGGCATGAAGGAGGCGTAGACGCCTTCTTGGCGCGCCATCTCCTTGATCACCATGCGGGTGGTCATGACCGTGTCGGCCATGGTGAGCGCGTCGGTGTAGCGCAGGTCGATTTCGTGCTGGCTGGGCGCGTCCTCGTGCTGGGTGTGCTCGACCGGGATGCCCATCTCCTCGAGCACGAGCACCGAGCGCCGCCGCAGGTCGCTCGTCAGGTCGGCCACGGTCAGGTCGAAGTACGAGCCCGAGTCGAGGAGCACCGGTCCGCGTTCGGGGTCGGCGTCGGCGAAGTAGAAGTACTCGACCTCGGGCGAGGCGAAGAAGTTGTAACCGGCGGCGCGGGCTTGCTCGAGCGTGCGGCGCAGCGCGTACCGGGGGTCACCCTCGAAGGGCGTGCCGTCCAGGTTGGCGATGTCGCAGAAGACGCGGGCGACCTGGGCGTCGTCGTGGTGCCACGGCAGCAGTTGGAAGGTCTTGGGATCGGGGCGGGCCAGCACGTCGGCCTCCTGCACCCGGCTGAACCCGTCGATGGCCGAGCCGTCGAAGGTCATGCCCTCGTCGAGGGCGTTGTCCAGCTCGGCCGAGGTGATGTTGAAGCCCTTGGGCGTCCCCAGCACGTCGGTGAACCACAGCTGGACGAAGCGGATGCCCCGCTCCTCCACCGTCCGCAGCACATAGTCACGTTGGCTCTGCACCGCACAAGCTTCGCAGTTCCGGGGCCGTCTCCCTAAATCCGGCCGTCGCTACCCTGGTCGGCGTGCCCGCCGCTTCCGACTCCTCGGACTCCTGCAGCTCCTCGGCCTCCCCCGCGGCGGCCGAGGCTCTGGCCGTGCCGGTGGGCCGGGCCACGCTGCACGGCGTCCGCCTCGGCTCGGGGGGCAGCCCGCAGCTCGTCTTCCTGCACGCGGGGATCGCCGACCACCGCAGCTGGTCGGGTCTGCTGCCCCTTCTCGCACCCGACATGGACCTGGTGGCGTACGACCAGCGCGGCTTCGGGGCCACCACCTACGCGGCGGAGGCCCACGACCAGGTGGCCGATCTGTCGGCCGTGCTGGACGCGTGCGGCTACGGGCGTCCCGTGCTCGTGGGCAACTCACGCGGCGGGCAGATCGCGTTGGACTTCGCGCTCACCCATCCCGAGCGGGTGGCCGCGCTGGTTCTGCTGGCACCCGCCGTCTCGGGGGCACCGCGAGTGACCGCGTCGGACCTGCGGCCCGAAGAGGCCGCCTTCTGGGAGGAACTGGAGGCGGCCGAGGCGGCCGGGGACCTCGACGGGCTCAACCGGGGCGAAATCAGGTTGTGGCTCGACGGGCTCGACGCGCCCGAGGGCCGGGTGACCGCCGCGCCGCGCCGCCTCGCCCTCGACATGAACGCCATTGCCCTGTCGGCCACCAGCCCGGGTCACGAGCCGCGCGTCGTCGACGCCTGGTCGCGGGCGGCCGAGGTCACCTGCCCGGTTCTCGTGGTCGTGGGCGACCTCGACATGAGCCACATCAGGGCCCGGTGTCACGACCTGGCCGGCCGAATCCCCGGCGCGCGGCTGGAGGTCATGCCCGGGGTGGCGCATCTGCCCGCGCTCGAACGGCCCGACGCGGTGGCGGGCCTGCTGCGCGCGTTCCTCGGCCACCCGGCCTGACGGCCCCTCCGAGTCGGCCCGCACCCCCGGTAATCTGGGTCGATGACGCACCTGCGCCTGGCTGCCGCGCAGCTCAACACCGTCGTCGGTGACCTGGGCGGCAACGTGGAGCGCATCCTCGGCGCCCTGGCGGCGGCCGAGGCGGCCGGCGCCGACATCTGCATTGTGCCCGAGCTGGCCATTCCCGGCTATCCGCCCGAGGATCTGCTCCTCAAGCCCGGATTCGTGGCCGACAACGTCGCCGCACTGGAGAAGGTGGCCGCCGCCACGGGACAGTGCGCCGTCGTGGTGGGCTTCGTCGGCGCGGCCGACGGCGGGGTCGGGCTGGCCAACGCGGCGGCGGTGTGCGCCGGGGGTCGCATCGTCGGCGTCTACCGCAAGCGGTTCCTGCCCAACTACGGCGTGTTCGACGAACAGCGCTGGTTCGTCCCCAGCCACGAGCCGCCGACGCTGTTCGGGATCGCCGGGGCCTGGGTCGGCGTGTCGATCTGCGAGGACGTGTGGTTCGACGACGGCCCGGTGGCCCACGAGGGCCGGGCCGGGGCCGACGTCGTGGTGAACCTGAACGCGTCCCCCTACAACCGGGGCCGGCGCGACGAGCGCCTGTCGATGCTGCGCGGCCGGGTGGAGGAGGCCGGCTGCGCCATCGCCTACGTCAACCAGGTGGGCGGGCAGGACGAGCTCGTGTTCGACGGCGACTCGCTCGTCGTGGCGGCCGACGGGACGCTGGTGGCGTCGGGCGCGCAGTTCGACACCGACCTGGTCGTCGTCGACCTCCCGATCGGCCCCCACCGCCCGCACGGCGTCACCGAGCTGCTGCCCCGCGTCGTCGTGACCGCGCCCCGCCCGGGCGAGCGTCCCGCGCTGGCGCCGGCGACGTTGCGGCCGCCGCTGAGCGACCACGCCGAGGTCTATGCCGCGTTGGTGCTCGGCACGCGCGACTACCTGTCCAAGAACGGGTTCTCCGAGGCGGTGATCGGCCTGTCCGGCGGCATCGACTCGTCACTGGTGGCGGCCGTCGCCGTCGACGCCCTGGGCCCGGCGCGCGTGCACGGGCTGTCCATGCCCTCGCGCTACTCGAGCGGCGGGTCGCGCCACGACGCCGAGGTCCTGGCCGAGCGGCTCGGCATCGACCTCAAGGTGGTGCCGATCGAAGAGGCCCACGTGGCCTTCGCCTCCATGCTGGCCCCGGTGCTCGGGCGCGAACCGTTCGGCCTGACCGACGAGAACCTGCAGTCGCGCCTGCGCGGGGTGCTGCTGATGGCCGTCTCCAACGCCAACGGGTGGATTGTGCTCACCACCGGCAACAAGAGCGAAATGGCGACGGGCTACTCCACCCTCTACGGCGACTCCGCCGGCGGTTTCGCCGTCATAAAGGACGTGCCCAAGACTTTGGTCTACGAGCTGTGCCGTTTCCGCAACACCCAGGCCGTCCTCGAGGGCCTGCCCGGACCCATTCCCGACGACGTGCTCGACAAGCCGCCCTCGGCCGAGCTGCGCCCCGATCAGCGCGACGACCAGTCGTTGCCGCCCTACGAGGAGCTCGACCCCGTGCTGGCGGGCTACGTCGAGCGTGACCGCACGGCGGCCGAGCTGGTGGCCGAGGGCTTCGACCCGGTGGTGGTGGACCAGGTGGTGCGCCTCGTCGACGGGGCCGAGTACAAGCGGCGCCAGAACCCGCCCGGGGTGCGCATCACCACCAAGGCCTTCGGCAAGGACCGTCGGATGCCCATCACCAACCGCTACCGCTCCTCGGCGCTCGAGGAGTCGGGAGGTGGCTGAGCCGGCGGGCTGGCGCGGCATCGACGAGCTGGCCGCACTGGTCGGGCACTACTGCTGGCTCGAGGGGCGGCTGTTCGAGCTGACCGGGCTCTGGGCCACCGCGCCGGCGCGGGACGGGTCGGAACCGGACGCGGCGGCCGACGAGCTGCGGGTCTGGTGCGCCGCCTCCTCCAGGCGCCACGGCGAGCTGGCCGCCCGCTGGGCCCGGCGACTGCCCGTACGGGCCGGAGTGGACGCGGGGGCGCTGGTCGCGGCGCCCTCGGCCGCGCTGGCCGAGGCCCTGGTGGCCCTGGAGGCCGGGGTGGAGCCGGGCGACGGGGTGGCCGTGCTGGTGGGGACCGTCCTGCCCTGGGTGGACGAGCTCTACCGCCGCCACGCCGCCCTGGCCCTCGCGGTCAGCGAGGGGCCGGTCCAAGAAGTCCTGGCCGAGGCCCGCCGGGCCCTCGGGGGGGAGATCCGGGGCGGCCGCTCCCTGCTGGGGAGGGGCGGGGCCGAGCCATTCGTGACCTCGCGCACAATTGTGACGGTTTTAAGTCAAGCTCTTGAAGAAATCTGCGTTTTACCTGCTGTACACCCATCTTGACATGACCACTACACTGTCAGAGCAACCACGCGCGTCAGGAACGGGCGCCCGCTGTGTTGTACCAGCGCACATGCCCGGCGTCCCCCCGCCGTGGCCCGGGACGGAATGTTGAGGCGAACATCTTGGCGAAGGAACGAATTGAGCGCGACGACGAGGATCTCGTCCGGCTCTACCTGACGGATATCGGTCAGTATCCCCTACTGACCAAGGACGACGAGGTTCGCCTGGCCCAGGCCATAGAGGCGGGCCGCGCCGCCGAGGCCGACGTGGCCAAGGCGACCAAGGGCCTGACCACGGCCAAGAAGCGTGAGCTGCGCCGGTCTGTCATGGAGGGTGAGCAGGCCCAGCAGACCTTCGTGCAGTCCAACCTCCGCCTGGTCGTGTCGATCGCCAAGAAGTACCAGGCCTCGGGCCTGCCGCTGCTGGACCTGATCCAGGAGGGCAACCTCGGCCTCATGCACGCCGTCGAGAAGTTCGACTGGCGCAAGGGGTTCAAGTTCTCCACGTATGCCACCTGGTGGATCCGCCAGGCCATCACCCGTGGCATCGCGAACACCGGACGCACAATTCGTCTCCCGGTCCACGCCGGCGACACCCTGGCCCGGGTGCAGAAGGCCCAGGCCCGCCTGGAGCTCAAGCTGGGCCGCCCGGCCACTCTGGCCGAGCTGGGCATCGAGGTCGAGATGCCCGAGGACAAGCTGGTCGAGGCGCTGCGCTTCCGGGCCGAGCCGCTGTCGCTGTCCGAGCCACTGCGCGAGGACGGGGATGCCGAGCTGGGCGACGTCGTCGAGGACCGCTCGGCCGAGTCGCCCTTCGAGGTGGCGGCCGTGTCCCTGCTGCCCGACGAGATCGGGCGGCTGCTCTCGCCGCTCGACGAGCGCGAGCGCGAAATCTTGCGTCTGCGCTTCGGGCTGGACCGGGGCGAGCCCCGGACGCTCGAGGAAGTCGGCGAGCACTTCAACCTGACCCGTGAGCGCATCCGCCAAATTGAGGCGCGGGCCATGTCCAAGCTGCGCCACCCGTCGTCGGACACCGGCGCCCGGGACCTGCTGACCGTCTAAGTCGAGGGCGCCCTCGACGGTGCGCTGACCGGTTCGGCAGCCGCCTAGGATCGCCGCCATGAAGAAGCTCTTGATCCTCGCTCTGATCGTGGCCCTCGGCGTCGTCGCCGCCCGTCGCCTGCGCGAGGCGTAAGCGACGCTGCCGGTGCGCCGCGCCGGCGCCGGGTCTCACCGCGTGGCGCAGGAGTGAACGAACCGGTGCCGCTCAGGCGGCGCGGCCGCTCGCGCCGGCGCCGTGGCGACCCTTGAGACCGCGCCGCCACAGGATGAGTGCCGCACCGGCGACGGCGAGGCTCGTCGTGACGACCGGCGTCGTGCGACCGACGCGGTCGCGCAGGCGGATCGGCTTGGTGAAGTTGCGCACCTCCCAGCCGCGTTCGCGGGCCACCTTGGACAGGGCCCGGTCGGGGTTCACCGCGACCGGCCGGCCGACCGCCTCGAGCATGGGGAGGTCGGTGGCCGAGTCGGAGTAGGCGCTGCTGGCCGCCAGGTCGAGTCCGGTGCGCTCGGCCAGTTCGCGCATGGCCGACGCCTTGGCCTCGCCGTAGGCGTAGAAGGCCATGCGCCCGGTGTAGCGACCCTGCTCGTCCACTTCGCCCCGCGAGCAGATGGCGCCGTCCACGCCGAGCAGGTCGGCCAGCGGCAACACGATCTCCTCCGGCGAGGCCGATACGAGATAGACGCGGTGGCCGGCGGCCCGGTGCAACTCCATCAGCTCGAGCGCCTCGGCGTACATGATGGGCTCAATCGTCTGGAGCATCGTCTCGCGCACGATTTGGCGTACCTGGGCCCGGTCCCATCCCTTGGTCACGGCCAGCATCGACTCGCGCACGCGCACCAGCCGCTCCTCGTCGGCGCCGAAGTAGAGGTAGATGAGCTGGCTCACGGCCGCCCGCGCCACGACCCGCCGGTTGATCAGGCCGCCCTTGAGGAACGGTCGGCCGAACGCGGCGATAGAGGCACGGTCGATGACGGTCTTGTCCAGGTCGAAGAAGGCCGCCTCCATATCTCTAATGGTACGGGTGGCGGGCCCCCCGCCTTTAGCAACTGTGACAATTGGACGGCGGGCCCGTGAACATTCGGTGCCTGTGAGCCCCCGTTGTGCCTGTCGGGCTCAGGCCACGGGCGAGCGGATGAAGAGCGCGTGCACGGCGTCCTCGGCCTCGGCGGTGACCAGCACCAGCACCTCGTCGGACTCCTGCAGCGTCGTGTCGCCCCGGGGCACGATCAGGCGGTTGGCCCGGACCACGGCCACGACCACCGCATCGCGGGGGAAGGCCAGGTCGGCGATGGCGGTGTCGTTGGCCGGGGAGTCGTCGGCCAGGGTGATCTCGACCAAATGGGCCGCACCGCCCTGGAACTGCAGCAGGCGCACGAGCGAGCCGACCGACACCGCCTCCTCGACCAACGCCGTGAGCAGCTGAGGCGTCGAGACCGAGACGTCGACCCCCCAACTCTCGTTGAAGAGCCACTGGTTCTTCGGGTGGTTGACCCGGGCCACGACGCGGGGCACGGCGAACTCCTGCTTGGCCAGCAGCGAAATGACGAGGTTGTCCTCGTCGTCGCCCGTGGCGGCCACGACGACGTCCACGGTGGCCAACCCGGCGGCGTCGAGCGACGACACCTCGCAGGCGTCCGCCGCCACCCAGGTGATGTCGAGCGTCGGTCGCAGGCGCTCGACCAGGTCGGGGTCCTGCTCGAGCACGAGTACCTCGTGGCCGTTGGCGCGCAGGTCCGAGGCGATGGCGGTGCCGACGCTGCCCGCGCCGGCGATGGCGACCTTCACCGCTTGGTGACCTGGGCGCGGGCCAGGCGTTCGTCGAACTCGTGCAACGCGTCGTCCATCGCGGCGAGGTGCAACACGTCGCCCTCCTGGCCCACGAGGTCGCGGGCGTCGAGGCGGGGCACACCGCTGCGGGTGACGGCAACGACGGTCAAGCGGCCGGGGTCCTCGAGTTCACCGAGGTTCCGGCCGGCCCAGTCGTCGGGCAGGGAGCGGTCGATCAAGGTGAGGCGTCCCGACGGGTCGGACCAGTCGGCCACGTCCTCGTCCGGCAGCAGCCGGCGGCGCACCTGGTCGATCGTCCACGTCACGGTGGCGACGGTTGGGATGCCGAGGCGCTGGTAGATCTCGGCCCGGCGGGGGTCGTAGATGCGGGCGACCACATTGGGGATCTTGTAATTCTCCCGGGCGATACGCACGGTCAGGATGTTCGTGTTGTCGCCGCTGGTCACGGCGGCCAGCGCGTCGGCCTCGAGCGCGCCCGCCTTCTCCAGGGCGTCGCGGTCGAAGCCGGAGCCGACGATGCAGGGCCCGTCCCATTCCTTCAGTCGTCGGAAGGCCCGTGGCGCCTTGTCGAGGATGGCCACCGAGTGCCCCTCGGCGCTGAGCGAAATGGCGAGCCCCGACCCGACCCGGCCACACCCCACGACGATCACGTGCACGCCACAGTGCAACACGCCTGCTCGTGTGGCGCAAAAAGCAGACCGGGACGAGCCCACGTTTGCTTCTACTGTGTGGCCGTGGCCATCCCGACGACCTCACGGCCCTCGGTGCCCCTGCCCGGGCTGGCGGCCGACGAGATCCCCGAGTCGCGCCGTTACCGCCTGAAGAACCGGTTGCTCGGGCCGCCGCTCGTCACCGAGCAACTCGCCTCGGAGCGCCTGAGCAAGCCCAAAGCGCTGGGGGTGCTGGCGCCCGACTGCATCTCCTCGTCGGCCTACGGCACCGAGGAGATGTTGACCCAGCTCGTGCCCTACGTCGGCCTGGCCGCCTTCGCCCTCGTCGTCCCGATCACCCTGGCCATCCTCGCCGTGCTCTTCTTCGTCACCCTCTCGTACCTGGAGGTGATCCAGCTCTACACGAAAGCGGGCGGCTCCTACGTGGTGGCCCGGGACAACTTCGGCCCACGCGTCGCGCAGATCGCGGCCGTCGCGCTCCTCATCGACTACACGGTCACCGTGGCCGTGCAGACGTCGGCGGGCACGGCGGCGCTGACCAGCGCGGTGCCCAGCCTGGCCAACACGACCGACACGGTCGCCATCACGGTGGCCGTGGTGTTGCTCCTGCTCTACGGCAACCTGCGCGGCATCCGCGAGGCGGGGAGCTACTTCGCCATCCCCACCTACTTCTTCATTCTGTCGCTGGCGAGCGTGATCGTCCTCGGGTTCGTAAAGGAGGCGCTCGGCACCCTGCACTACATCCCGTTGCCCCCCGCCGACCAGCTCTACGGGGGGAAGATCGGCACGCCCGGCGAAGGCTGGTTGATGGGGCTGGCCTTCATCTTCCTGTTGCGTTCCTTCGCCAACGGGGGGTCGTCGCTCACGGGGCTCGAGGCCATCTCCAACGGGGTGAGCAGTTTCCGCAAGCCCGAGGCCCGCCACGCCCGCCAGGTGCTCGTCGCCATGAGCTCGACGTTGGCCTTCCTGGTGCTCGGCGTCACCCTGCTGGCCCGCTGGACGCATGCCGTGCCGTACCAGATCGGGTCGCCGACCGTGGTGTCCCAGGAGGCCAAGGCCGTCTTCGGGTCGAGCCCGGCCGGGCACCTCGCCTTCTACGTCGTGCAGCTGGCCACCATGCTCATCCTCTATACCGGCGGCAACACGAGCTTCAACGGCTTCCCGTACCTGGCCAGCTTCGTGGCGGGCGACCGCTTCCTGCCGCGCCAGTTGACGCGGCGCGGCCATCGTCTGGCTTTCTCCAACGGGATCCTCGTGCTGGCGGGCGTGGCCCTGGCCCTCGTGCTCGTCTACAAGGCACAGGTCAACGGGCTGGTGGCGCTCTACGCCATCGGCGTGTTCACCGGCTTCACCATGGCCGGCTCGGGGATGGTGAAGCACCATCTGACGGCGCGTGGGGGCCACTGGAAGCGCAGCGTGCTGATCAACGGGTTCTCCGCCTTCCTGTCCTTCACCGTCGTGCTCATTTTTGCCGTGGCGAAGTTCAAGGAGGGTGCCTGGCTGATCTTCGTGGTCGGGCCGCTCCTCTACATCGGCCTGATCCGCCTGCACCACCAGTACGTGGAGGAGGCCGAGATGCTCGAGACGGGGGTGGCCGAGGCGTCGGAAGCCCCCGTGCTCCGGCACCACGTGGTGGTCGTGTTCGTCGACCGCCTCGACATGGCGACCGTGCGCGCCCTGCAGTACGCGCGCACGCTGACGCCCGACGACCTGCGGGCGGTGCACTTCGACATCGACACCAAGGCGGCCCGCGAGCTCGAGGCCGAGTGGGGCCGGCAGGGTCTGGGCCGCCTGCCGCTCGACATCATTGAGGTTCCGGACCGACGCCTGGGCCGGGCGGCCATTGAGCTCGCGGCCGACGCCACGCTGGACGGCGACACCGAATGCACCGTGCTCCTCCCTCGGCGCAGCTATGCCCGGGTGTGGCAGCGCTTCCTGCACGACCGCACCGCGGACAAGATCGCCGCCGTCCTGGGTCAGGTGCCGCACGTGAGCGCCACCATCGTCCCCTTCGCCGTGGGCGGCCGATTCGGCGAACGGGTCCGCTCCTACGGCCGCTCCGTCCAGGAGCGGGCGCGGCTGGACGGGGAGGGCGACGGCGACGGTTCCGGCCGGCCGATCGACCACGAGGGACGGGCCGGGCTCGACCGCATGGGGCGGCGCGACGGCCCACGGCGCCCCGCCGTGATGCTGGCGGCCGACCAGACGCTGGCCCAGCGGGCGGGGGCGACCACGCCGATCGCCGCGGTCGTGCCCCGCCAGCGCGTGAGGGTGGCCGGGCGGGTGAAGTCCGTCCGGGTGCAACCGCGGGCGGGCACGTCGAACCTCGAGTGCGTGCTGAGCGACGGCACCGGCGGGCTGCTCCTGGTGTTCCAGGGGCGGCCGAAGATCGCCGGCATCGACCCGGGGGCCCGCCTGGTGGCCGAGGGCATGGTCGGCACGTGGGGCCGGCGGCCGGCCCTGCTGAACCCCACCTTCGAGCTGGTGCAGGGCGCGCCGGCCGACCCCACCGAGACCTGACGCCCACCTGAGTGGCCCGGCCCGGCGGTGGGCGCCGGGGCCGGGCCGCAGGAACACCCGTCAGCGGGCCGCAGGAACATAAGGTCAAATTGCCCACCAGGGCGCCCTTCGCTAACGTGCCCGGCGGCCCGGCGACGGGCGCGCCCTTGCCGGCGCGCCCTCGGCCCGGGGGCACGGAATCGACCGCCATGATGCTGGGCGCTGCCTAACCGGGGGAGGAGGGCAGACCCGTCTCCTCCCCGCAGGACCCATGGGAACAGAAAGGGCACAGCCGGAATGATCAATCTCCTCGCAGCCAAGGGTGGGTACCAGAACTTCCACCTCGGCAGCACGGACAAGACCTGGCTCTACCTGTGCCTGTTGGCCGGCATCATCGGCATTGCCGCCGGGCTCCTCCTGGCCCGCAACGTGCTGGCCGCCGACCAGGGCACCCTCAAAATGAAGGAGATCGCCCAGGCCGTCCAGGAGGGCGCCGAGGCCTTCTTGGCCCGCCAGTTCCGGGCCATCGTGATGATCATCATCCCGCTGGCCATCCTCATCTTCTTCACCGCGACCGAGGTGGTGAAGCCCGACGGCGGCGTTGCCCTGAGCTTCTCCCAGGACGGCATCTACCGGGTCATCTGCTTCCTGTTCGGGGCCACCTTCTCGGGCCTGACCGGCTTCATCGGCATGAGCATCGCCGTGCGGGGCAACGTGCGCACGGCGGCGGCGGCCGCCCACGGCGGTGGCATGGCCGCCGCTCTGCGGGTGGCCTTCCGCACCGGCGCCGTCACCGGGATGCTCTGCGTCGGCCTCGGCCTGACCGGCGCCACGGCCATTGTGCTCATCTTCCAGAACTCGGCCACGGCCGTACTCATCGGCTTCGCCTTCGGCGCCTCGCTCCTCGCCCTCTTCATGCGTGTCGGCGGCGGCATCTTCACCAAGGCGGCCGACGTCGGCGCCGACCTGGTGGGCAAGGTGGAGGCCGGCATCCCCGAGGACGACCCCCGCAACGCGGCCACCATCGCCGACAACGTGGGCGACAACGTGGGGGACTGCGCCGGCATGGCGGCCGACCTGTTCGAGTCCTACGAAATCACCATCATTTCGTCACTCATCCTCGGCTTCTCCGCCTTCAGGACCATCGGCCACAACCCCACCCCGGCCGTCTTGTACCCGCTCATCGTTCCCGCCATCGGGATCTTCGCCTCGGTGATCGGCGTCCTCGTCGTGCGGGCCCGCCAGAGCGACCGCAACGCTCTCGCCCCCATCAACCGGGGCTTCTGGCTGGCCGCGTTGATCACGATCGTCGGTGCCTTCCTGGTGGCGCAGTACTACGTGCACGACCTCAAGGTGTTCTACGCCGTGTTGACCGGCGTGATCCTCTCCCTGGTGGCCAGCCAGATCACCGAACAGTTCACCTCCACCGAGCGCGGCCCGGTCAAGGAGATTGCCGCCTCCGCCCGCACCGGGCCCGCCACGACGGTGCTCTCGGGCTTCTCCATCGGCCTCGAGTCGTCCGTCTGGGCCATCATCGCCATCGCCATCGCCATCGGGGTGGCCATCGGCCTGGGCGACGGCAACATTGAGCTGACGTTCTACCTGGTTGCCCTCATCGGCATCGGGCTGCTCGCCACGGCCGGCATGATCGTGTCCGAGGACAGCTTCGGCCCCGTGTCGGACAATGCGGCCGGCATTGCCGAAATGTCGGGCGAGTTCACCGGCGAGGCGGAGCGGATCATGGTGAGCCTCGACGCCGTGGGGAACACGACCAAGGCCATCACCAAGGGCGTGGCCATCGGCTCGGCCGTCATCGCATCCGTCGCGCTGTTCGCGTCCTTCATCGAGACCATCGGCGAGCAGATCCCCAGCCTCCACGCAACGGGGTCCAAGCTCTTCAGCGTGATCCAGATCAACGTGGCCAACCCGACGACCTTCATCGGTCTCCTGATCGGCGGCTCCATCGCTTTCCTCTTCTCGTCACTGGCCATCCGGGCGGTCGGTCGTTCGGCCGGCACGGTCGTGCTCGAGGTCCGGCGCCAGTTCCGCGAGCACCCGGGCATCATGGACTACACCGAGAAGCCCGAGTACGGGCGGGTCATCTCCATCTGCACGGCGGCGGCCCAGCGCGAGCTGGCCACGCCGGCGCTGCTGGCCATTCTGACGCCGGTCATCGTGGGCTTCGGGATCAACTACCTGGCGCTCGGGGCCTTTCTGGCCGGCACCATCCTGACCGGGCAGTTGATGGCCAACACGCTGTCGAACTCCGGCGGTGCGTGGGACAACGCCAAGAAGTACATCGAGGACGGCAACGAGGGCGGAAAGGGCTCGGAGGCCCACAAGGCCGCCGTCATCGGCGACACCGTGGGCGACCCGTTCAAGGACACGGCCGGCCCCGCGCTGAACCCGATGATCAAGGTGATGAACCTGGTCTCCCTCCTGATCCTCCCGGCCGTCATTTCGCTGCAGCACCACACCGGCGAGCGCCTGGCCATCGCCGGCGTGTCCCTGGTCGTCCTGCTCGCCGCGCTGGCCTTCTCCAAGCGGGGTTCCGAGGCGATGGACGCCGAGGACACGGCCGATTCGACGCCGGTCTCGGCGGCCACCGTCGCTTCGGTTGATTAACCTGGTCATCCCCACCGGAAACCGTCCGCCCGAGACCCGTCGAGGTGTGCCGCTCTTGACAGGCGGGTGGCGGGCCCTCACTGTGTGCCTCACCGTGCCGACCATTTCTCCCCACCCGACGACGCCCCACGGGGTGTGCCATGGGTAAGGCACTCGTCATCGTCGAGTCGCCGGCCAAGGCGCGCACCATCAGCGGCTTGCTCGGCCCCGACTTCATCGTCGAGTCCTCCGTCGGCCACATCCGGGACCTGCCACGCGGCGCCGACGAGGTGCCCGCCGCGTACAAGGGTGAGGCGTGGGCGCGCCTCGGTGTGGACGTCGACAACGGCTTCAAGCCGCTCTACGTGGTCGGCACGTCGAAGAAGTCGGTGGTGGCGAATCTCAAGAAACTGTTGAAGGGCGCCGACGAGCTGTACCTGGCCACGGACGAGGACCGCGAGGGCGAGTCGATCGCCTGGCACCTCTCCGAAGTCCTGGCGCCGACGGTCCCGGTCAAGCGCATGGTGTTCCACGAGATCACGCCCGCCGCCATCGCCCGCGCCGTGGACGAATGGCGCGACCTCGACCGCCGCCTGGTCGACGCCCAGGAGGCGCGTCGCATCCTCGACCGGCTCTACGGCTACGAGGTGTCGCCCGTGCTGTGGCGCAAGGTCATGCCGCGGCTCTCGGCCGGCCGGGTGCAGAGCGTGGCCACCCGCATGGTGGTCGAGCGCGAGCGGGCCCGCATGCGTTTCCGGTCCGCCACCTGGTGGGGGATCGACGGCACCTTCGCCAATGCGGCCGCCCCGGCCGGCTTCGGTGCTGCGCTGGTGGCGCTGGGCGGCACCAGCGTGGCCACGGGCAAGGACTTCGACGAGAACGGGGAGCAGAGCGGCAAGAGCCCGGTACGGGTGCTGGGCGAGGAGGTGGCGACCTCGGTGGCCTCGGCCCTCGTCGGGCAGACCTTCCGGGTGAGCTCGGTGACCGAGCGCCCGTTCCGGCGTTCGCCGGCCGCGCCCTTCATGACCTCGACCCTGCAGCAGGAGGCCGGGCGCAAGCTCCGCTTCAGCGCGCAGCGGGCCATGCAGGTGGCCCAGCGGCTCTACGAGCAGGGCTACATCACCTACATGCGGACGGACTCGACGACGCTGTCGGACGAGGCGCTCACCGCGGCGCGCAACCAGGCCCGCCAGATGTACGGCGACGAGTACGTCCCCGCCGCCCCCCGCCGCTACGAGCGCAAGGTGAAGAACGCGCAGGAGGCGCACGAGGCCATTCGGCCGGCGGGGGAGACCTTCCGCACGCCGGCCCAGGTGGGCCGCGAGCTGTCGGGCGACGAGCTCCGCCTGTACGAGCTGATCTGGATGCGCACGGTGGCCTCCCAGATGAACGACGCCACCGGGACCAGCGCCCAACTCAGGTTGGCCGCCACCGTGCCGGCGGGCGTGGCCCAGGGTGAGGAGGCCGAGTTCTCCGCGTCGGGCCGGGTCATCACGTTCCCGGGGTTCCTGCGCGCGCACGAGGAGGGACGTGACGACGACGACCCCGAGCCCGACGCCGAGGAGCGGGTGCTGCCCGCCCTGGCCGAGGGGGACCAGGTGGTGGGTTCGACGTTCGTCCCGGGCTCGCACTCCACCCAGCCGCCGGCCCGCTACACGGAGGCTTCGCTGGTCAAAGCGATGGAGGAGCTCGGCGTGGGCCGGCCCTCGACGTACGCCAGCGTCATCGCCACCATCCTCGACCGCGGCTACGTGTGGAAGAAAGGCACCGCGCTGGTGCCGAGCTTCACCGCCTTCGCCGTGGTCGGCCTGCTCGAGCGCTACTTCGGCAACCTGGTGGACTACGGCTTCACCGCCTCCATGGAGGACGACCTCGACGACATCGCGGCCGGGACCGAGGAGGCCCTGCCCTGGCTCACGCGCTTCTACTTCGGCAGCAGTGCGCCCGGCGCCACGGCGAGCGACGGGACGGAGGTCGACACGCTCGGATTGAAGGCGACGGTGTCGGGGCACATGGCCGAGATCGACGCCCGCGAGGTGAACTCCATCCCGCTCGGCGACGGCAGCGACGGCGAACCGATCGTGGCCCGGGTCGGCCGCTACGGGCCGTACCTCCAGCGCGGGGAGGACCGGGCCTCGATTCCCGACGACACCGCTCCCGACGAGCTGACCATCGAGCGGGCCGAGGAGATCCTCGCCGCGCCGTCCAACGACCGCGTGCTCGGCCTCGAGCCGGACAGCGGGCTGGAGGTGCAGGTCAAGTCCGGGCGTTTCGGGCCCTACGTGCAGGTGGGCGAGGTGACGGACGGCGCCGAGAAGCCGCGCACGGCCTCGCTGTTCTCCTCCATGGAGCCGGCCACGCTCACGCTGGAACAGGCGCTGGAGCTGTTGCGTATTCCGCGCACGGTGGGGTCGGACCCGGAGACGGGTGAGGACGTCGTGGCGCACAACGGCCGGTTCGGCCCCTATCTGAAGCGTGGCGCCGACACCCGCAGCCTGAGCTCCGAGGACCAGCTGTTGACGGTCACCCTGGACGAGGCGCGGGCCCTGTTCGCCCAGCCCAAGCAACGGCGGGGCCGGACGGCGGCGCCCCCGCTGCGGGACCTGGGGGCGGACCCCTCGACCAACCTGCCGGTCGTCCTGAAGGAGGGCCGGTTCGGGCCCTACGTGACCGACGGCACGACCAACGCCAGCCTGCGCAAGGGCGACGCGGTGGAGTCGATCACCATCGAGCGGGCCTCCGAGCTGCTGGCCGACCGCCGGGCCGCCGGCCCGGCCAAGAAGAGGAAGGCGGCCAAGAAGGCGGCGCCGGCCAAGAAGAAGGCCACGGCCAAGAAGACGGGCAAGAAGACGGCAAAGAAGACGACGGCCAAGAAGGCGATGGCCACCAAGAAGGCGGCCGGCAACGGGTCGTCGGCACCGGGCGAGCCGGCGTCCATGAAGGCTGCACCGACCGAACCCTTCTGACGTGGCGGCCCGCGGTCGCCTCATTGCGCTCGAGGGCATCGACGGATGCGGCAAGTCGACCCAGGCGCGCGCGCTGGCCGAGGCTTTCGGGGCCCACCTCACCCACGAACCCGGGGCCACGCCGGTCGGCGCGCTGCTACGGCGCGTCCTGCTCGCTCCCGACGTCCCGGCCCCGTCACCGCGGACCGAGGCGCTGCTGATGGCGGCCGACCGGGCCGAGCACGTGGTGGCGGTGGTGGAGCCGGCACTGGCCGCGGGCGAATGGGTGGTCAGCGACCGCTACACGGGCTCCACCCTGGCCTACCAGGGCTACGGCCGCGGACTCGACGTCGACGGGCTGCGTGCCTTGGTGGCGTGGGCCACCGGGGGACTGGCCGCCGACCTCTCCGTGCTCGTCGACGTGCCGGTCGAGGTGGCGGCGGGCCGGATGGCCGGCGCTCCCGGTGGCGCCGACCGCTTGGAGCGGCTCGGCCCGGAGTTCGCGGCGCGGGTGCGCGATGGGTTCCTGGCCCAGGCCGAGGCCGAACCGGACCGGTGGGTGGTGGTCGACGGCACGGAGGACGAGGCGTCGCTGACGGCACGTATCGTCGCGGTCGTGCGCGCCCGGCTCGGTGAACCGCCCGCCCCGATCCGGTGAGCGAGGAGCATCCCGTCAGCGCGCTCTTCGACGGCGTCGTCGGGCAGGAGGACGCCGTCGCCGCGCTGCGGGCGGCCGCGCGCACACCCGTCCATGCCTACCTGTTCCTGGGGCCGTCGGGCAACGGTGGCCTGGCCGCCGCGCACGGGTTCGCCGCCGCGCTCCTGTGCCCCGACGGCGGGTGCGGCAAGTGCGCCACCTGCCGGGCGGCGCTGGCCGGGACGGACCCGGATCTCCACCTCGTGCGCCGGACCGGAGCATCGGTATCCAAGGACATGATCCGCCAGGTCGTCCAGCTGGCCCACCGGCGGCCCCTGGCGTCGGCGCGCCAGGTGATCATTGTGCTCGACATGCATCTCGTACTCGACCGGGCTCCCGTGTTGCTCAAGGCCCTCGAGGAGCCGCCGGGCGACACCGTGTTCGTGCTCCTGGCCGACGAAATGAACGCGGACCTGGTCACCATCGCCAGCCGGTGCGTGGCGGTGCCCTTCCCCCAAGTGCCGCGGGACGTGGTACTGCAGTGGCTGGCCGAGGCGGGCGTGGCGGTCGACCTGGCGGCGGCCGTGACCGACAGCAGCGGCGGCAATCCCGAGCGGGCCCGCGTCATGCTCGAGGATCCCGACGTCGCCGCGCGCGTGGCGCTGTGGGCGTCGGTGCCCGACGAGTTGCGTACCGCCGGCACGTCGGCCGCGGGCCTGGCCCGCCGGGTGATCGAATCGGCCGATCGGGCCGTCGAGCCACTGCGGGCGGAGCACGGTCGCCAGCTCGAGTCGTTGACCGAGGCGGCCAAGGAGATGGGTGAGCGCGCCCTGCCGGGGCGCAAGGAGATTGTGGAGCAGTACCAACGCGAGGAGCGGCGCTTCCGGACGGACGCCCTGCGAGCCGGCCTGGGCGTGCTCGCCCGGACCTACCGCAACCGGGTCACAGCGGCGGCGGCCGGCACGGTGCCGGTGCCGGTGGGCGACCAGGACGTGCGCAGCGCGGCCACGGCGGTGGGGCTCATCACCGAGGTGGCGCAGGCCCTGCCCCGTAACCCCAACGAGGCGCTGCTGCTGCAGTCGCTCTTCGTGCGGCTGGCTGCTCTGGCCGCCTGAGCCGCCTGAGCTCGGTCCCCGAATCGCACCACCAGGGCGCGTTAACGCCGGTGGCGTTAGTGTCGCGTGATTCGCCGGCCGGCCAGGGAGGGAACGGATGCTCGCGGTAACGTTCGCCGACCTGTGGTTTCGCGCCCGGCAGTTCACGATCGCCGTGGTCGGCGTCGGGCTGGTGCTGGCGCTCGCCCTGGCGCTGAGCGGGCTGGCCGACGGCTTCCACGCCGAGGTGGCCGAGGCGGTGGACGCCGTCGGCGCGACCTCCTGGGTCATGTCCACCTCGGCGCACGGGCGCGTCACCGACTTCGCCGCCTTCTCCGAAGACGAGGTCTCGTCGGTGGCGCACGAGGCCGGGGTGCAGCGTGCCTCGGCGCTGCTCTTCGCTCCGGCCCAGGTGGTCCAGGTCGCCGGGGCCTCGTCGTCGACGACGGTCAACCTGGTCGGCGTGCAGCCGGGGGGGCTGGGCGATCCGCAGGTGGCGTCCGGGCACCGCCTGTCGGGGCCCGGCCAGGCGGTGGTCGACTCCAAGCTGGCGGCCTCCGTGGGCAGCGTGCTCACCCTCGACCGGCACCCCTACCTCGTGGTCGGGACGGTGGACGGCCGGACCATGACCGGCGGCGTCCCGCTCGTCTACATGCCCCTGGCCACGGTGCAGCTGGCGGTCACAGGCGGCCAGCGGCTGATCACGGCCGTGGTCACGACGGGGACGGCCCGGGAGGTGCCGACGGGGCTGGTGGCGCTGCCGCCGTCGGCGGTGGTCACCGGCACCGTGGGCCAGTTGCAGAGCGCCGTCCAGTCCATCGACAACACGCGCTGGCTGATGTGGATTGTGGCCGCGGCCATTGTGGCGTCGATGCTCTACGTCGCGGCGCTGGAGCGAAAGCGGGACTTCGCCGTGCTCAAGGCGCTGGGATCGTCGTCGAGCGCACTCTTTGCCAGCCTGGTGGCCGAGGCCGTCGTCGTCACGCTGCTCGCCACCCTGCTGGCCGAGGTGCTGGCCAGCCTGCTCACGCCGATGTTCGCCCAGCCGATCGACATCACGCCCGATGCGCGCCTGGCCCTTCCGGCCATTGCCGTCGTGGTCGGGATCCTGGCCAGCGTCACCGCGCTGCGGCGTGTCACGGGCGCCGATCCGGCGACGGCGTTCGGATGAGCAGCCAGCTCGTTGTCGACGGGCTCACCGTGGCGTTCGACTCCGGGGGCTACGTGGTCAAGCCTCTCGACGGTCTGAGCTTCACGGCCGAGGACGGCGAGCTGGTCGTGCTCCTCGGCCCCTCCGGTTGCGGCAAGACGACGCTGCTCTCCTGCCTGGCCGGCCTCCTCAGTCCGGCGTCGGGCAACATCGCCTTCGGCGACACCGCGGTGACCGACCTGCGAGGCCCTGCGCTGTCCGCCTACCGCCGCCACACCGTGGGTGTCGTGTTCCAGGCCTTCAATCTGATCCCCAGCCTGTCGGCCCGGGGCAACGTGGTGGTGCCGATGCGGCTGGCCGGGGTGCCGCGCGGACGGGCCCGGGCCCGGGCCGCCGAGCTCCTCGACATCGTCGGCCTCTCGGACCGGGCGCACCACCGCCCCGCCCAGCTGTCGGGTGGGCAGCAGCAGCGGGTGGCGATCGCCCGGGCCCTGGTGCACGACCCGCCCCTGATACTGGCCGACGAGCCCACGGCCCACCTGGACCACATTCAGGTGGAAGGGATCCTCCGGCTGTTGCGTGAGTTGGCCAGCCCGGGCCGCATCGTTGTGGTCTCGACCCATGACGACCGGGTGAGCCAGCTGGCCGACCGGGTCGTCGAGCTGGTGCCGCGCTTCGCCGACGTCGACCGCCCGCCCGAAGAGGTGCGGCTCGGGGCAGGCGACGTCCTGTTCCGCCAGGGCGAGCGCGGTGATCTCATCTACCTGGTCGAGTCGGGCCGGATTGAGGTGTACCGGGAGCTGGCCAACGGACACACCGAGGTCCTGAGCCGAATGGGTGCGGGACACTACGTCGGCGAACTGGGGCCCATCCTCAACATGCCCAGGAGCGCGTCGGTGCGAGCCCTGGAGGACGTCGTCCTCACCGCCTACACGGTGCGCGCTTTCCGCAAGGATCATCCCCACCACGTTCTCGAGCAGGTCGCTCCCTAGAGCACGGCCGAGGCGTGCGGCTTCTTGTCCGTCCCGCTCGCCCCAAACGGATGGTTGCAGCAAACGCGTAGCATCGGGGCAGGTGGGAGTGGGGTGAGCCGGTACCGGGCCATGACGGGGATGACAGGGATGACGGGGTGAGCCCGGAGGCGCCCACCACCACCGCCGCGGCGGCCGGGTGGGAGATCCGCGTGCTCGGGCCCGTCGAGATTTCGTGGGCGGCCCGCGTGATCGACCTGGGCGGTGCCAAGGCGCGTGCTCTGGTCGCCCGGCTTCTGATCGACCGCAACCTGGTGGTCCCGGTGGACCGGATCGTCGACTCCCTGTGGGCCAACCACGAGGGGGATGGTGCCGAGATCGCGCTCCGCTCGACCATTTCGCGGCTGCGCAAGCGTCTGCGCGAGGCGGGTGCCCCGGACGACCTCATCGTGACCCGGCATCCGGGTTACGCGCTCGAGACAGCCGCCGAGGTCACCGATGTCCACCGCTTCGAGCAACTGGTGAGCGGGGCCAGGCGGCAATTGGCCCAGCACCGCCCCAGCGAGTGTGCTCGGCTGCTCGGGGAGGGGGAGGGCCTCTGGCGGGGCGCCGCCTACAGCGAGGTGCGGGACGAACCGTTCGCCCGGGCCGAAGCCCGGCGCCTGGAGGAGCTCCTCCTCTCGGCCATTGAGCTGCGGATGGACGCCGGCCTCACCATGGGCGAGCACCAGGCGCTCGTGGGCGAGCTCGAGACCCTGACCAGCGCCCACCCCCTCCGGGAGCGGTTGTGGTCGCAACGGATGCTGGCGCTCTACCGGTCCGGGCGCCAGGCCGAGGCCTTGCGGGTCTTCCAGGATCTGCGTTCCATTCTGGTGGCGGAGCTGGGCATCGAACCGGGTCACGACGTGAGCTGGATAGAGCACGCCATCCTCAACCACGACCCCGCCCTCGACTACCTCGTCCCGCCCGAGGCGGTGCGCCGCCGCGGCGCTCGAGGGCGAGCACGGTCCGGTCGTCCTCACCGAGTACCGCGTCCGCGTGCCGACCTCACCGAACGAGGGGCCGCTGATCGGGCGCGGACGCGAGTGGTCGTTGCTGCATGGACTGGTGGACGTCGGTGCGCCGCGGCGACGGGCGGTTCCTGCTGGTGGAAGGCGACGCCGGCATCGGAAAGACACGGCTGGTGGCGGAGCTGGCGCGTTCCGTCGAGAGCAGCGGCGCGCTTGGTGCTGTGGGGACGCTGCGACGAGGACGCGGTGGCACCGTTCCAGCCGTTCGCCGAGGCCCTCGGCCGCTACTTCCAGTCACTCTCGGCCGACCGCATCGGCGAGATGCCCGGCTGGCAGTTGACCGAGTTGTCGAGGCTCGTGGTCCGCCTGCAGGAGTACGCGCCTCCGCTCGAGGAGGACGCGGGAGACCCCGAGAGCGAGCGCTTCCGCTTCTTCGAGGCGGTGACGGCCACGCTGAACGAAATGTCTGCCGGCCGGCCCGTCCTTCTCGTCGTCGACGAACTGCACTGGGCCGATCAGCCGACCCTCCTCCTCCTCCGCCACGTGCTGCGCAACGTCGACACGGCCAGCCTGGGGGTGATCGGCATGTACGTCGACACCGAGGTGCCGCCGGACCACCGCCTCCGCTTCCTGCTGGCGGAACGCCGGGGAGAGCACAAGGTCGAGACGGTGCACCTGAAGGGACTGAGCCGCGACGCGGTCGAGGAGTTGGTGGCGGCCGGGGCCCGGGCACCGGCGGACCTGGTCCCCCAGTTGTTCCGCCTCACCGACGGCAACCCGCTCTTCCTCGACGAGCTCCTACGGCAGATCGGATACAGCGAGTACGCCGGGACCGGGACCGGCCAGGGCGAGGCCCCGGTACCACCCAATCTGGCCCCACCCGAAGCCATCCGCGAACTCGTCGCCCGTCGCGTCTCGCGGCTGCCCGAGGATGTGATCTACCTGCTCCAGGCGGCCGCCGTGGCGGGCCCCGAGTGCGAGGCATCCATTGTGGCCGAGGCGGCCGAGCTCACACCGGACCAGGGGCTCGACGCCTTCGACCGAGCCGAGGAGTCGCGGCTGCTCCGCCGCATCGATGAGATCGGCGACCGCTATGCCTTCAACCACGCCCTGGTGCGCGATGCGGTCTACGGCGAGCTCCTGCGGGGTAGGCGGGTGCGGTACCACCACAGGATCGCCGTGGCCACCGAGCGTGCGCACGCCGACACCCTCGACCTCTACGTCAACGAGCTGGCGCACCACTACTACATGGGCGCCGCCATGGGGGACGCGGACAAGGCCATCGACTACTGCATCGCGGCGGGGGAGAGGGCGCTGCGGCTGTTGGCCTTCGAGGACGCGGTGGGCCACTTCGGCCGCAGTCTCGAAGTGGCCGAGAAATTCGGCGCGCGCGACCAGGCCGCTCGCTGCGACGCGCTGCTGGCCCTGGCCGAAGCGCAGAACCGGGCCGGCCTGGCCGTCGATGCCGATGCCAGCTTCGAGGAGGCGGCGGCACTGGCCCGCTCGCTCGGTGACGCCGAACGCCTGGCCACGGCGGCGCTGCGGGCGGGCCCGCTCTCCTACATCGGCATCGTCGGCGCCAATGCCGAGCAGATAGGGCTGCTCGAGGAGGCCCGTGCCGTCCTGCCCGAAGAGGACTCTCACCTCAGGGCAATGGTCACGGCGCGCCTCGGGCTGGTGCTCGTCTACGCCACCGGCGTCCCCGGGCGCGGTGTGCTCAAGCGCTCGCTGGCGCTCAACACCGACGCCATCGCCATGGCCCGGCGGCTGGGGGACCGTCCGGCCCTCGGCTACGCGCTCAACGCGCGGATGCATGCACTGTGGGGCATCGACCCGGCTCCGGAACGGCTGGCCACCGGAACGGAACTGGGGGAGATCGCCCGGGAGGTGGGCGACGAGCTCCTGGCTCTCCATGGGCACGTGTGGCGCGTGCGCGAGCTCTTGGCCCAGGGCGACGTCGACGCGGTACACGAGGAGATCGACCGGTTCGACGGGCGCGCCATCGTCCCGACCCATCCGCTGACGGCGTCGTTCTCCTGCAACGTCGCGGCCATGATGGCCTTCGTCGACGGGGATTTCGCCAAAGGCGAGGAGTTGGGGCAGCGAGCTCTCGAGGTCGCCGAGGGGTTCAACGACTTGGCCTCGAACTTCTACGGCGCCCTGATGATGTGGACCTGGTGGCAGAGGGGCGAGCTGGCCGGCATGGAAGGCACGTTCCGGGGAGTGATCGCACAGACCCCGTCGGACTACCCGATGCTGTGGGCCGCGCTGTCGCTCATCTGCGCCGAAGCCGGGGATGTGGACAAGGCCATGGCGGAGCTGGCCGGACTGGCCGCCATCGGCTGGGAGGCCGTGGCCAACGACCAGTCCGAGGGCGTGTCGCTCGCTTTGGCCGCCGCGGCCTGCTGGCGCATCGGGGCGCCTGCGGCCGGGCACGCGGCGAGGCTCTATGAGCAGATGCGCCGCTACGCGGGTACCGCCGTGGTGATCAGGGCCCCCGCGTCGGCCTGCGTCGGCCCGGCTGACCACTATCTCGGGCTGCTGGCCACCGCCACGGGCGACCTGGCGCTGGCCGAGGTGCACTTCGAGGCAGCCCTGCGCCTGGCCCGGCGCATGCAGTCGCCCCCCTTCGTGGCGGCGGCCGAGGTGCAGTTGGCCCGCACGCTGCGGCACCGCGGCCGCGACGGCGAGGAGGAGCGGGTGGCCCATCTGTTGCGCAGTGCCGAGGAGGCTGCCGTCCACATGGGGTTGCACCGTCTGGCCAAGTTGGCGGCCGACCCCGGCTAGGCGATCACTTCACGATGCCGGGGGCCGGCCTCCTGCCCGCGGATCGAAGTCCGGATAGCGCGCCGCGTAGGCCGCCAGCCTGTCGTCCGCTTCGCGGATGCGCCGGCTCATGCCGGTCAGCAGCGCGTTGCGAAAGCCGGGGATGTCCATCATCGTCTCGAACTCCCGGGGCCCGATGATGAGGACGTCGAGTTCGGTGGCCGCCGTCACCGTGGCGCTGCGGGGCTTCGCCTCTATCGCGGCCAGTTCACCGAAGTAGTCGCCCTGTGAGCGCACGTTGACCACACGGCCGTCGCGGGTCACGGTGGCCGTGCCTTCCAGGATCACGAAGAGCTCCCGGCCCAGGCGCCCCTCGCGCAGGATCACCTCCCCGGCCTGCACGCGGAGGTGCTCGGCGATACGGGCCACCTCCGTGAGTTGCTCGGCCGTACAGGCCGCGAACCACGGTACGGCTCGCAGGTGGGCTGTGCCCTCCATACCCGCGCCCTGGTCTTCGGCGTCCATCCTCCCACCGCCTTCTGTCGTGCGGCGGTTGCCCGCCTGGCGGCGAGGCTACGTGAGCACACGAGACCGGGGTGGAGGGTTAGGTCCGTGCGGTCGAGGAAGGGCCGAACGTCACGTCACCGATCGGGCGAAGGGATTGGCGCGGGCGCTTCCAGCTGGGCGATGACCGCCGCCAGGCGCGCGTCCATGGCGTGGAGGCGGCTGGCCATGCTCTTGAGCAGCGCGTCCCGAAAACCCTGGATGTTCCCCATGGCGGCGAACTCCCGGGGCCCGATGATCAGGACGTCGAGATCCGAGAGGGCCGTCACGGTGGCGTTGCGGGGCCCAGGGTTCATGGCGGCCAGTTCCCCGAAGAAGTCGCCGGGGCCGAGGGCGTTGACCCGGCGGCCCTTTTGGGTGACCGCCACCCTGCCCGAGAGGATGAGGAAGAACTCCCGGCCGATGCGCCCTTCTCGCGCCAGCACCTCGCCTTCGCCCACCTGGACCCGCTCGGCCAGCCGGGCCACCTCCTCGAGCTGGGACCTGGTGCAGTCCCGCAACTGATCGACCTGCTTCAGCCGGTCGACGGTGGCCTCTCGTCCGAGGGTAGATACCACTGCGCTACAACCTTCTTCCCAACCCGCCGGCGGCCCGTCCGCGTTGGCCCCGGGGCCACTATGAGCCGCGACCCTTGCAAGAGCGTTGCATGAGCGTTGCAGGGGCGGGTCCAGTCGCCCGAACACTCCAGGTCCCGGGGCTGTTTCCAACGGAGCCTTCGCCGTTTGCCCTTCCGGCGGGATGCCATGATGGTGGGTAATGGGGTAACACGACCTCAGTTCCCAGGTACGGGAGGCTTGTGGGCCTCTCCACCTAGTGAGTCGTGAACGTCCAGTTCGCCTGGGTAGCTCAGTCGGTAGAGCAGCGCACTCGTAATGCGCAGGTCGTCGGTTCGAATCCGACCTCAGGCTCCAGAGAAACGATCCCGTCCGTGCCTGGGCCCGATTCGTCCCCCTTCGACCGGCAGATCGTGACTCAAGCCGGCGGCGGTCCGCCACGGCCATGGTCCGAGCCCAAGAGTGAGGTGAGGACCTTTTCCTATCAATTCCTCGCCGGAAATTGGCCGAGTAACAACTCTGTGGCGGAACAACGGACTGAGGTGGAGCCGCGGACACCGACTTGTCGTCTGGTCCGTAACGAGGCCGCTCTGATCACGGAGGTCGAGGAATCGATCGTCGAGATTTTGGGCTGGCGACCCGACCAGATTCTGGGTTCACCTCCGACGGCCCTAGTCCATCCCGACGATCTGGCCAGAGCGGTCGGCGCCTGGTTTTCAATGATGAACGATCCTGGGTCGACGCAGACTTGGCGAGGACGCTTCCGCACGGCGGACGGTGGATGGTGTTGGATCGAGGCTCACAACACGAATCGCCTCGATGATCCGGAAGACCCTGGCATCTTCACTGTGATACGTCCTGCCGAGGCCGATTCGCTGGACCTTGAAGAAGAGCTTCGAGCCCGGGAAGAGCTGATTGCACGATTGACAGATGCGATGCCGGTTGGCGCGTTTCAAGTCGATCGGGACGGACGAATGCTCTTCACCAACGGGCGGCTGCACCACATACTGGGAACCCCTCCTGCCGGCGACCTGGCAAGCCAATTCTCCGCGGTGGCCGATGACGACCGTCGCCAACTCAACGCTGCAGTCGAAGCAGCGTTGACAGGTCGCGAAGTCGACGGACTCGAGCTGCGATTTGGAGTCGCCGTGCCTCACCCGGACTTTGCCAGTACCAGGGTCTGCGAGGTGAGCCTGCGACCCCTCACCAACGGTGCGGGCTCGGTGTCGGGCGTCATCGGGACGTTGAGCGACGTCACTGAGAGTGTCGATCTCCGCCGAGAACTCGAACGGCGGGCATCGATCGACACGCTGACTGGCTGCCTGAATCGTGCCGCCATCTTCGAATCGCTCGACGTCGCCCTGCGGGCCAGCTACGGCGCAAAAGTTGGAGTTGCAGCAATTTTTGTCGACCTGGACCGATTCAAAGAGGTCAACGATCGCCTGGGTCATGCCGCGGGTGACCAGGCCCTGCTCAGCGCGGCCGAACGGATCCGCAGTGCCATCCGAACAGGTGATGTCCTCGGGCGCATAGGGGGCGACGAGTTCTTGGTGGTGTGCCCGACTGCCCCGTCGCCGGATGCGGCTGCCCTCGTGGCGCGACGCATCAGCGAATCGCTTCGAGCACCCTCCCCCTCTGTGGCAGACCAGATAGAGCTCAGCGCCAGTGTCGGCGTGGCGTGGACCGATCGTCCCGATGAGTCACCGGATGCCTTGATCGCTCGAGCCGACGGTGCCATGTATCGATCGAAGCTCGAAGATTCTGGCGCAATCGTGCTGGCGGAGTGCGCCCGGACCGCTGAGCACCCGGCGGAACGGTACGTTACGACCAGCGAGGCGAGGTCGCTCTCGGTCAGCCAACACCGTGTCTGAACACGATGCTCATCCGGGGTCCCGACGCCTTGACCTTGGGGACGCTGTGCTCGAAGCGGCGCTGCGCGCTGCCACCGGTGACGAGCAGGTCGCCACGCCCGAGCCTGAACGGGAGCGACTTCCCGCCTCCCTGTGGGCGCAGTAGGAACGTGCGGGGATCACCGAGCGACACGAGCGCCACGACGGGATCCACGATTTCCGGGGGTATGCGGTCGCGGTGCCAGGCGACGCTGTCGGCGCCGTTGCGGTAGAGATTGATCCCCACCGAGTCGAACCGGACTTGGTAGAGCGCGGACAGCGACGCCCGGGCGTCCTCGAGCCACTGGTACCCGACCGCGGTCGGCTCGTCGATCCTCTGCCAGGAGGTCAGCCGTGGTTCGTCGACCTCCCGGTCGTACATCCAACGACGCCTCTGACTCCAGGCGACGTCTCGTAGCAGCTCCTCAAACGCTCGGTCCGAGCCCGACATCCAGCGCGGGCAGTAGTCCACCCAGGACTGGCCGTCGAGCTGGGTTCGTTCGAGGCCACGGAAGGACCCGTCGACCATGGTGCTCTGGTCGGCCCACAGCGACGGTTGCCAGGCGACGGCCGGTGCACTCGGAGAACTGCTCACACCCACCGTTGTACCGGTACGGCCTGTTCCGGCCGGTCGGAAAGATGCGCGAAAAGCCGGCCGTCACCGTGGGTCGCAAGAAATGCGTCGCCAAATGGGGCTCCTGAGCAACGAACGAGTCGGGAAACCTGTGGTGGGGCGGAAGGTAGACGGGCCCGGTGGCAGCACGATCGGCGGGGCCAGGGCGTGCGGCCTTCTTCAGATGGCGTCGATGACGTCGGCCACCCGGCTAGCTTCCCCTTGACGGTTTGCGCGGCAGTCGTGCCGAGCGCAGGAGGGGGCCTCGATGCGGCGCAGCACGAGTTGGGCAGTGGCAGGGACCACGGCAACCCTTCTTCTCCTGGCCATGCTGCCGGCCGTGGCGGCGACGGCAACATCTCATGCCGTGGCCGTGGCGCCCGCCTCGTCGCCCGCCTTCGTCCCCAACGCCGCATGCGGCACCGGGACGCCCGCGTACAACTACGAGGGGAGCGGCGACGCGGCCGACCCCCAGGTCCTGTACTCGGGGGGCACCTACTACGCGTTCACGACCGGCAACGCCCTCGGCAACAACATCGCCGCCCTCGTCTCCACTTCGCCGGACTCGGGCTTCGGTCCCTACACGGGAGGGTGTTTCGGCTCCACCGCCCTGCCCGCCCCCTCCCCATGGGAGCAATCGAACACGCAGACGTCGCCCGGCGTGTTCCAGTACGACGGGCACTGGGTGATGTTCTACGACGCCGCCCAGGCCGGGCACGCCAGCGACACCGGGTTCGACTGCCTCGCCGTGGCGACGGCGCCCTCTCTTTCTCCGACGCACGTGCAGTTCAGCGACGTCGCGGATGCTCCGTTCGAGTGCCAGTCGACCGGCTCCATCGACCCCCAGCCCTTCGTCGACCCGAGCACGGGTCTGGCCTATCTCGTCTGGAAGCAGAATGACGGCGGGTCGAGCGCGCCGGCTTACATTTGGTCGCAGCAGCTGAATTCGGCCGGTACCGGGTTTGCCGCCGGCTCGTCCCCGGTCCTGCTGCTCACGAACGACACCGTGGCCTATCCGTGGGAGACGACGGTCGAAGATCCGGCCATGGCGGCGGCGGGCGGTGGCTTCTACCTCCTCTTCTCGGCCGGCGTCTACACGAGCACCAGCTACTCGGAGGGCATCACCGCCTGTAGCGGCCCCGTGGGACCGTGCGGGGCGCAGAGCCAAATCCTCGGGTCGTACGGGGCGGCGCTCGGCCCGGGCGGTGGGTCGCTGTTCTCCGACGCGAGCGGAGGGTGGTGGATCGATTACGCGGCGTGGCTGGGCGGGTCGCCCGGCTGCACCAGCTACACGTGTGGTGCGGCACGACGGCTCTTCGTGGCACCCATCGATCTGCCCAGCGTGAACGGGGAGGTCCCCTGCAGCGCACCCACCGGCCCCTACGGCTACTTCATGGTCGCGTCCGACGGGGGGCTCTTCAACTACGGCAACCTGCCCTACTGCGGGTCCGAGGGAGGGCGGCCGCTGAACGAGCCCATCGTGGGCCTGGCGGCCACCCGTGACGGCGGCGGGTACTGGCTGGTCGCGTCCGACGGCGGCATCTTCAACTACGGCGACGCCGGCTTCGACGGGTCAGCCGGGTCCCTGTCCCTGAACAGGCCCATCGTGGGCATGGCGGCCACCCCCGACGGCGGCGGGTACTGGCTCGTCGCCTCCGACGGCGGCATCTTCAACTACGGAGACGCCGGGTTCTACGGCTCGACGGGGGGCAAGGCCCTGAACGCGCCCATCGTCGCCATGGCGGCCACGCGCCGACGGCCGGGGCTACTGGCTGGTCGCCAGCGACGGCGGAGTATTCAGCTTCGGGGACGCCTCCTTCTACGGCTCGACCGGCTCGCTCCGCCTCAACAAGCCCATCGTGGGCATGGCGGCCACCTCGGACGGAGGCGGCTACTGGTTGGTGGGAAGTGACGGCGGCATCTTCAACTACGGCGACGCGTCCTTCCACGGCTCGGCCGGCTCGCTCCCGCTCAACAAGCCCATCGTCGGTGCCGCGCCCACGGCAGACGGCGGTGGCTACTGGCTGGTGGCGAGCGATGGCGGCATCTTCAACTACGGCGATGCCGGGTTCTTCGGCTCGGCGGGGTCGCTCCACCTCGACAAGCCCGTCGTCGGCATGGCGGTCCCCTGATCTATCGCACCAGCGCGGCCAGCCCGAGCCCCAGCGGTGCGAGAAGCCAGCCCCAGCGGACCGCCGCCACCACGACCTCGGACCGGTAGCCGTAGAGCACGGCGAGTTGCACCGGCTGGAACGAGGGTGCGCTCAGACCACTCAGCACGGCCACCACGGCCAGCGCGGTGGAGCCCGCCAGACCGGCCACCAGGGCGAGCACGAGGTAGTAGGCCACCCGGAGGGCGGTCAACCAACCCCAGCGACGCCGGCGTGCTCCGACCGGGGTACCGAGAGGTTGTGGGGATGTATGACCAGCCCATAAAAAGGGCGGCTCCGGAGAACGCGAGCAGGGGACCGGCCAGGATGAGCACGTCCGCGGTCCAACCCGGGGCGGTCCCGACCAGGTGCAGGAGCAGGCCGACCAGCGAGGCCAGGAGCGGGGACTGGTCGACCCACGAGGTGGCTCGACGTCGACGGATGGGCGCGTCGCGTCGCATGAGGTGGACGGACGCGGCGCTCCAGGCCGAGGTGATGATGTTGGCCAGGACGGCGATCATGGTCCCGGTGGACCCGGCGAAGGCCGTGGCTGTCGGGACCACCCAGAAACTGCTGTTCGGGCTGACCGCCCCGCCCTCCAGCGCGGTTTCACCGGCACTGCGCCGACCGCGGCTCACCAGGGCGGCGCCGAACATCAGCCACAGACCGACGGAGAGCGCCCACCGGGCCGACCGGCTGGCCCGATCGAGGTGAGGCGCCAGGCGGCGACCAGCGACAGCGTGGCCGAGGTGGCCAGAATCTGGACCCGCAGGACGACCGGCCAGACCCGTTGGACATGCCGGCCACCCTGCGCTGCACCGCAGCCGACCAGCTCTCCCGCCGCGAAGCGGATCAGGCTGAGCACGCCGCGATCGTGCCTTGCTGGGCCTTCGCCGCTCCGAGAGAGCGTCCCGACGGCAGGCGATAAGGTGCCGCCCCATGCACACTCAACGGATCCACGAGGTGCTGGCAGAGGCGATTGTCGGGCGTCACTTGCTCACGCACCCCTTTTATCGTCGCTGGGAAGCCGGCACCCTCTCCAAGGGTGAGTTGGCCGCCTACGCGGAGCAGTACCGGCACATAGAGCGCGCGCTGCCGGTGACCCTCGAGGCGATCGCGTCGGCCCTGCCGGAGGGGCGCGCCCGCGACCTGGTGGAGGCGAACCTGGCCGACGAGCTCGGGACACCCGAGCCCCACGCGGCTCTTGTTCGAGTCGTTCGCGGAGGCGGCCGGCGCCCGCTCGGACGCTCGTGCCACCCCCTCGACGGCCGCGCTGCTGGCGCTGGTGCGCACGGCGGCGGCCACCGACCCCGCCCTGGCGTTGGCCATGGTGGCGGCCTACGAGGTCCAGGCGTCGGACATCGCGGCCTCCAAGTCGGACGGCCTGCGCCGGCACTACGGACTGGACGAGGAGGGCACCCGCTTCTGGGACGTCCATCGCACCCAGGAGATGGAGCACGCCGGGTGGTCGATGGAGGCACTGGCGGAGTTGGGCGCCGACCCGGACATCGTCCAGGCGGCCGCGACAGTCTCGGCTGACTCCTGGTGGCTGTTCCTGAGCGAGCGGGACGAGCTGGCGCCCGCAGCCATGAGCTGCTGACTCGGCTCAGCTGAGCGGCCCGAAGCCGGCGGCCGCCCGGGAGAAGGCCTCGGCCCGCTCCCGGTAGTCGCCGAACCGCCCGAAGCTGGGGGCGGCCGGCGACAGCAGCACCACCCCGTCGGGCTCGGCAGCCGCCCAGGCGTAGGCGGCCGCCACGGCCTCCTCCAGGCTGTCGGCGTCGATGACCGGCGCACCCGCCGCGGCCTGCCGGACCGCGGCGCCGATGCGGGGGCCGTTGTCGGGCATGGTCACGACGAGTGTCGGGGACCGGCGCGCCGCCACCGCCTGACCGAGCGGCGCGTAGTCCAGGCCACGGTCGTGCCCCCCGACGAGCAACGCCACGGGCCGACTCGCGAACGCATCCAGCGCGGCGCGCGCCGGGAGCACGTTGGTCGAGAGGCTGTCGTCGACGAACTCGACGGAACCCACGCGGCCCAGCGAGTGACAGCGGCTGGGTAGCCCCGCGAAGTCTCTCGCGGCGTCGGCCAGCCGCTCCTCGTCCGTCGCCTCGGCGATGCCGAGGCCGGCCAGGACGGCACGGGCCATCGACGCGTTTCGTGCGTTGTGCGCTCCCGGGAGCCCCAGTGCCCCCGACCAGGCCAGGTCCATTTCGACGTCGGACGGACCGACCCACTGCACGTGCGGGCCGAGCGCGGCGGCGTGGGCCCGCAGGACCTCGTCGGAGCCGTCCACCACGGCCAGCCCGACGCCGGGCTTGGTGCACAGCGACAACTTGTCGGCGTAGTAGCGCTCCACCGTCCCGTGCCAGTCGAGGTGGTCGGGCGACAGCGATGTCACCGCAACGACCCCGGGCGCGGTGGCCAGGTCGGGAACCTGGAAGCTCGAGGTCTCGATGATCCAGTACTCGGGCTCGTCGTCCTGGGCGGGGTCCCACGGGGGGTGGCCGATGTTGCCGCCGGCCCGGGCGCGGTAGCCCAGGCCCGTCAGCAGATGGACGGCGAGCGCGGTCGTGGTGCTCTTGCCCTTGGTGCCCGTGATGCAGACGACCCGGTCCGGATCGGCGTCCTGGAGGAAGAGCCCCAGGCCACCGGACACCACGACACCGGCCGCCTCGAGCTCGGCCACCTCGGGGCGGTAGCGGCTGATGCCGGGGCTCTTGATGACGACGTCGCAGCGCGCCAGCGTGGCCAGCCCGCCCGATCCGGTGGCCAGCACCTCGAAGCCATCGAGGCTGGGCGCCGGCGGGGTGTCGTCGACCAGCACGGGCGCCACGTCCAGGGTGCGCAGCCGACGGACGCTGGCCTGGCCCTCGACGCCCAGTCCCCAGACGCCGACGGACGCGTCAGCGAGCGCGGACCAGGAGATCGGCTGGCGCATAGCGATCAGGGATCAGATGGGTGCCGCGCGGGGCGAAGAGGGTCGCCGGGTCGGCGCCGCCGGGCGCGGTGGCCTCGAGTTCGTCGCGTAGCCGCTGCAGCAGCGTCGCTCCGGCCCGGTCGGCTCGCTGCGCCGCCAGACGCAGGGCGGCGCGGCACTCGTCGACGTCGCCCACGCACTCGAATGGCCGGGCCTCGGGGGTGAGCCCGACCAGGGTGCGGAACTGGGCTTCGTTGGTGGGGTTCTCAAGGGGTTCTCGGCCCGCGAAGACCGCGTCGAGGTCGGCGCGGGTCATGAACGGGCTGAGGACCAGGTCGATGAAGCAGCACTTGTCGCACGTGGCGCACCAGTGGTCGAGCCGTTCGGCCGGGTCCTGGCGGAAGGCACGGTTGCAGCTCCGGAAGGCACCGTGGAACGGGGTGAGCCGGGCGAATTGCTCGGCCACCCACAGCTCCGTGCGCGGCCGCAGGTACGAGAAGACGGAGAGCCCCGGGCCGAGCGCACCCGCGACGACCTCTTGGAAGCCGCGCTCGAACTCGTCGCCCTTGGACCACTGGTGGTTGACCGGCCGGCCGTCGACGACCAGCGTCGGTACCGAGGCCGACCACTCGTTGGACAGCACGACGGCGTCGTGACGATGCAGAACGGCGGCCACCACGGCGGCGGCGGTGACGACCGCGGTGATGGGGACGTGCCCGTTGAGGAAACCGAGGTCGCCGGAACGCCGCACGAGCGGGTCGATGGCGCGGGCGATGCGCGTGACGGGCAGGCCCGTGACGGCCGCGGCCCCTTCGATAGCGTCGAAACGCTCGCCCGGCGGGTGGACCACGCACAGCGCGGCCGCGGGATGGGCGCCCGCGACGGCGTCGACCGTGACGATGGAATCGATGCCACCCCCGAAGGGGATCAGCGGCCGGTCGGGATCGGGCTGGTAGGGCGCGGCGGGCGCCCGGCCCCGGCCCCGCCTCGGGCCCGACGATCTCCAACCCCTCCAGGTCGAGCCCGTTGCGGTAGGCGAACTCGCCGAGTCCGTTGACGTAGTAGGTGCGCAGGAACGCCCGCTCGGCCGCCGTGGTCGGGGTCTGGCCGAGGTCGATGCGGTGGGCAGCCGTCGTCTTGTAATAGGAGACCCCGGCCAGGAGGTAGAGCAGGCGGGCGGCCGCGGCCACCGCCGGGTCGTCCCAGGCCCCGCCTGTCCCGAACGTGAAGCGCTCGGTGAAGGAGTGCTCGCCCGCCGAGTAGGTGCAGGTGAGGAGGCCGCGGGCCGGGTCGAGGGCGAGGCCGTCGTAGCGGAACTGGTCGTGGGGAGGCATCGCAGACAAGGGGAACGGCCGGGCCGGCCGGTCCCATGCTACGGGGCGCTGCGTGCTGCTCCGGACCTCAACCGCTGGAGGCGGGCCAGCAGCCCGAAGCGCCCACAGGGGCGGGCGGCGCGGTCGCTGAAGAGCGTGGCGTCGGCCGTGGTCAGACCGGAGTGGCTGACGTGTTCGGGGGTCACCCCACCCTCGAGCAGCTGCTGGCGGTTGGCGGCCACCAGGTCGACCAGCCAATGACCCGGGCCGTCGGGCCGCGCCACGTCGGGTGCCAGGGGTGCCGGGTGGACGGCGGCGGCCAGGGCCTGGTGCACCGGGTCGGTCACCTGGTATCGCCGCGGGTCGACCGCGGGCCCGAGGTAGGCCAGGACCCGTTCGGGCCGCCCGCCGCGCTCGGCCATGGCGCCCAGGGCGGCGGACACCGCTGCGCCGGCCGTTCCCCGCCAGCCGGCGTGCACGGCGGCCAGGACGTGGGCTGCCGGGTCGACGAGGGCGATGGGGACGCAGTCGGCCACCAGAACGGCGAGCGTGACGCCGGGCGACGAGGTCATCAGGATGTCGGTGTCGGCGACGGCGTCGTCCTCCGAGGTCGTGCCGCGCCCGCAGTCCTCCGCGTCGACCCAGGACGCCGCGGTGCCGTGCACCTGCCGGGCGAAGACCATGCTGTGGAGCGGCACGCCGAACGCCGCGGCGGCGCGGGCCCGGTTGCTGATGACGTCGTCCGTGCGGTCGCCGACGTGGAGGCCGAGGTTCAGCGTGTCGTAGGGCGGCGCCGACACGCCGCCCCGGCGCGTGGTGAGCGCGACCGACGCCCCGGCCTCACCCGCCACGTCCCACCACAGCAGTGGGGCGCGGTCGGTGTCGGGCACGCTCCGAGGTTACGAGGCCTCGCTCTCGTCCCACATCGTGGTGGGCACGAGCGCGAGCAAGGGGCGGCGCACGCCCCGGCGGCGTGTCGGCTGCAACTCTGCGAAGCCGTAGAGCTCGGCCGCGTCGGCGTCCGCGTCGACCGGGCGCGGGCCCGCCGCGGCCGCTTCGGGCAGACCGAGCGCGGCGGCCAGCGAGAGGCCGGCGTCGAGAGCCCCGAACAGGTGGCCGAGCGACTCGAGCGAGAACCCCTCGGCCTGCAGGCGCAATATGGCGGAGAGGCGCTCGAGATGATCGGGCCCGTAGACGCCGGTGCGGCCGCGCAGGGAGGGGCGGGGCAACAGGCCCAGGGTCTGGAAGGAGCGGATGCGCCGGCTGGTGGTGGCCGTGGCCGCCGCCAGCTCGTCGATGGTCAGTTCCACTTGACAAGTATGACATAAATATATGTAACATCAAGAACCGCAAGAACAGATGACTGAAACGAGGTGAGCGATGGGACTGAATCTCGATGCCGTGGGGTCGACCTCCGATCCGGTCGAGCGGTCGTGGGACTCCAAGGATGCATTGCTCTACGCCCTCGGGGTCGGGGCGGGCGCCCTCGACCCGACGGGGTTCGAGCTGGACCTGACGACCGAGAACTCGGACGGGGTGACGCAGCGGGTGCTGCCGACCTTCACCACCATCATCGGGCAGGGCGGCGGCGGGCGGGACTCCATCGGTGACTTCGATCCCGCCATGCTCGTCCACGGCGAGCAGTCCATTGCGCTGCACGGCGAGGTGCCGACCAAGGGCACGGTGTCGATCACGACCACGGTGGCCGGCATGTACGACAAGGGTGCGGCCGGCCTGGTCGTGCTGGAGAGCGAGTCGCGCCTCGCCGCCAGCGGCGAGCTGGCCTTCACCACCCGCACCGCCCTCTTCATCCGCGGGGCGGGCGGCTTCGGCGGCCCGCGCAACCCAGAGGGGGACACCGAGACCGAGCTGGCCTCGCTGCCGTTGCCGGCGCGCGAGCCGGACGAGGTGGTGACGTACGCCACGCGGCCGGACCAGGCGCTCCTGTACCGGCTCAGCGGCGATCGCAACCCGTTGCACTCCGATCCGGTCTTCGCCAAGCGGGCCGGGTTCGACAAGCCGATTCTGCACGGCCTGTGCACGTACGGCTTCACCGGGCGGGGCCTGCTGCACATGGTGTGCGGCTCGGACCCGCTCCGCTTCGGCTCCATGCGGGCCCGCTTCTCCAAGCCCACCATGCCCGGCGACACACTCACCATTTCGGTCTGGGACATCGGCGCCGAGGCGGCGGGCTTCTACCGGTTCCGCACCGAGACCCAGCGCGGCGAGACGGTCATTGACGCCGGGCTCTTCCAGCTGGCGAACTGAGCGAGCGGGGAGGCGGGCGGCCGACCCGCCCGCCTCACCCCCCGAAGAGGAGTGAGTAGTCGGCGCCCCGGCGCAGGTGGTGACCCCCGTCGATGCCCAGGGTCTCACCGGTGACGAACGACGACTCGGGACCGATGAGGTAGCGGACGGCGCTCGCCACGTCGTGGACCGTGCCGACCCGGGCCAGGGGCATTTGGGCGATGTAGTCGTCGAGCAGCGGGCCTCCCACGGTGATGAAGGACATCAACTCGTCGTCGATGATGCCCGGGGCGACCGCGTTGACCCTGATGCCGAGCGGGCCCAGCTCCTCGGCCGCCGTCTCGGTCAGGAAGCAGATGCCCGCCTTGGCCACGCCGTAGGCCCACAGGTACGGGTGGGGGAAGCGGCCGGCCCCCGAGGACATGAGGACGATGGCGCCCCCGTCGCCCTGGGCCTGCATGGCCGCCGCGCCCTGCTTCACGCAGATGACCGACCCCATGACGTTGAGGTCGATGGTGGCCCGCACCGCCGCCATGTCGGCCGTCAGGACCGAGCCGATGTGCGTCGACCCGCCGGCGCAGGCGAACAGGCCGTCGATCCGGCCGGTCTGCTCGGTGGTGGCGGCCACCGCCAGGCGTACCTGCTCCTCGACCGTGACGTCGGCCACCACGTAACGCGCCGTCGCACCGTCGAGGGCGGCGGCCTCGATGCGCGCCGTGGCGTCGGCCAGTTTCTGCTCGGTCCGCCCGCAGATGGTGACGTGGGCGCCCTCGGCGGCCAGATGCTCGGCGGTGGCCAGTCCGATGCCGCTGCCACCGCCCGTGACGAGTATGGAGTGTCCGGCGATACCGGGCATCAGGCGCGGCCGGCGCCGAGCGGTGCCGTCGGGGTGAAATCGATCGGCATCTCCTCGAACCCGGAAATGAAGTTGGCCTGCCGGCGCGGCAGCTCGCTGCGGTCCACGGCGAGGCGCAGGTCGGGCAGGCGGGCCAGCAGCCGCTCGAACATCACCTTGAGCTCAAGGCGGGCCAGCTGGTTGCCCAGGCAGAAATGGGCGCCGAAGCCGAAGGCCATGTGCGGGTTCGGTGTGCGCGTGATGTCGAACGTCTCCGGCTGGTCGAAGACCGACTCGTCGCGGTTGGCCGACGGGTACAGGAGGATGAGCTCCTGGCCGGCCCGGATGGTCCTGCCGCCCAGCTCGACGTCGCGGGTCGCCGTGCGGCACATGTTCTTTATGGGCGACACCCAGCGCAGCATCTCCTCCACCGCACCGGGCAGGAGGCCGGCCGGGTCGGCCGCCAGCGCGGCCAGCTGGTCCGGGTGGGCGAGCAGCTCCTCCAGGCCGCCGCTGATGACGTGGCGCGTCGTCTCGTCGCCCCCGATCAGGATCAGGAGCGTCTCGTGGACCAGCGAGTCGTCGTCGAGGAAGTCGCCGTCGATATCCGCGTGGCACAGCACGCCGACGAGGTCGTCGGTGTCGCCACTCGCCTTGCGGTCGGCCACGACCTCGTTGATGTAGCCGGTGTACCCGACGAAGGCCTCCATGGAGCGCTCCATGGCGGCCGGGTCGGGCGAGCCCTGCGACTTGAGCATGGCGTCGGACCACTCGAGCAGCTCGGCCCGGTCCTCCGGCGCCACGCCGAGCATGTCGCCGATGACCGCAATCGGCAGCGGTGCCGCAACGTCGGCCACGAAGTCGCAGCGTCCCTTTTCGCACACCGTGTCGAGGATGGCGTCGCTGGCCTGGCGGACCGCGTCCTCCATGGCCCGTACGCGTCGGGGGGCGAAGCCCTCCGAGACCAGCCGCCGGCGCCGCACGTGCTCGGGGGCGTCGAAGTCGATCATCATCGGCAGCGCCGGGTACTTGGGCCGGATGCCCTGCGCGCTGGAGAACGACTCGGTGTCCACCGACGCCTGCTTGACCGTGGCGTAGGTGGCCGCCGCCCACAGGTCGTTGCCCTCGTCGTAGTACACGGGGGCATGGGCCCGCATCCAGGCGTAGGCGTCGTGGGGCTCTCGCCCGTAGAAGGCGCCATCCATCAGGTCGATGCCCAACCCGGCCGGGGCGGTGGTCACGGCGGAGACCATATCCCCGGGTGGGTAGGGTTGACCCATGGCCGATCAGGCGACCTTCACCGACGTCGCCATGGAATTCATGCCGGGCCTGTACTCGGCGGCGCTCCGGATGACGCGCAACCGGGCCGACGCCGAGGACCTGGTGCAGGAGACCTATCTCAAGGCCTACCGCTCCTACGGGTCCTTCCAGGAGGGGACCAACCTGCGGGCCTGGCTCTACCGCATCCTCACCAACACCTACATCAACTCGTACCGGGCGGCGCAGCGCCGGCCCGAGACGACCGACGTCGAGGACGTCGAGGACCTCTACCTGTACAAGCGCCTGGCCAGCTCCGGTGGCAGCGACCCCGGGCGATCGGCCGAGGACGAGGCCCTGGACCGCTTCACCGACGACGACGTGAAGGCGGCCCTGGAGGCCCTGCCCGACGCCTTCCGCATGGCCGTCCTGCTGGCCGACGTGGAGGGTTTCAGCTACAAGGAGATCTCCGAGATCACCGACGTCCCCATCGGTACGGTCATGAGCCGCATCCACCGTGGAAGAAGGGCGCTCCAGAAGGCGTTGCACGATGTGGCTGAGGCGCGCGGCCTGGTGGGTAGCGTGCCAGGGGGGACGAGGGAGTGACCGAAAACGTGGGCAAGGGCACGGAGACCGACACCGCCGGCTTGTTCGGGGCGTCCCTCGACTGCGAGGAGGCGGTGCACGAGCTGTACACGTATCTCGACGGCGAGCTGACCGAGGAGCGCCGTGAGGTGATCAGGGTCCACCTGGACTTCTGCGGCCCCTGCGGCGGGGCGGCGGAGTTCGAGGCGGAGCTGCGCCGGGTGATCGCCAACCGGTGCAAGGACCGGGTGCCCCAGAGCCTGATCGAACGGGTGGCGGCGGCCATCGACGAAGAAAGCCGACAGCACGACGCCGAGCACTGACGTCACGACCACCCCGGCCATGGTCGACTGGGCGCTGGCCCAGCGCGTGTCCGCGGGCGCGCTCATCCTCAAGCCGGCACCGGCCACCTACCGCTCCGCCGCGCTGCAGGCGCAGTTCGACGAGCTCACGGCGCGCGCCGAGGCCTTGGTCAGCGAGGCCACCGGGCTGCACTCGGCCCACGGGACGGCCCGGGCCAAGGTGACCGATCGCCCCGGATGGGCGGCCGCCAACGTGCGCTCCATCGAACGGCTGGTCGGCCCCGCCCTGGGCGAGCTCCAGCGCGCCCGCGGGTCGAAGATCGGCGGGCCGTCGCTCGCCGTCGGCCGCGCCGTGGCCGGGACACAACTCGGCCTCATGCTGGCCTACATGGCGACGCGGGTGTTGGGCCAGTACGACCTGCTCATCAATGACGAATCCCCCGAGGACCAGGATCTCGTCTCCTATGTGGGCCCGAACATCGTGGCCGTCGAGGAGCAGTACAGCTTCTCCCCCAGCCAGTTCCGGCTGTGGCTGGCGCTGCACGAGGTGACGCACCGGCTGCAGTTCACCGCCGTGCCCTGGCTGCGCGACCACTTCGTCTCCCTCATCACCGAAATGCTCGGGCCGCTCTCGGGTGACCCGTCCGGCTTCGCCGAGGTGGTCAAGCGGGTGGCCAGCGAGGTGCGGGCCGGACACAACCCCGCCGGCGAGGCCGGCGTGGTCGGAATGCTGGCCACGCCCGAGCAGCGCCAGGCGCTGTCGAAGATCTCCGGGATGATGAGCCTGCTCGAGGGTCACGGCGACGTGACCATGGACCGCGCCGGCGCCGCCGAGGTGCCCGGCGCCGCCCACTTCTCCCGCGTCCTGCACGAGCGGCGGACGAACGCCCGCGGGCTGACCAGGCTGATGTCGAAGGTGCTCGGCCTCGACGCCAAAATGCGCCAGTACGCCGAGGGCGAGCGTTTCGTCGAGTCGGTCGAGGCCGCCGGGGGGCCGGCGCTGCTGGCCCGGGTGTGGGACGGCCCGGAGTGGCTGCCCACCCTCGAGGAGATCCGCGACCCGGCTGCCTGGGTGACCCGAGCCGGTGGGTGAGGGCGGGGCCGCCCAGCTCGTCTGCGACCTCCTGGCCCGCTGCACCTTCCCGCCCCCGGGCACCCCGGTGGCGTGCGCCGTGTCGGGCGGGCCGGACTCGCTGGCTCTCCTCGTGCTGGCCGCGGCCGCCCGCTGCGACGTGACCGCCTACCACGTGGACCACGGGCTGCGGGCCGGGTCGGACACCGAGGCCGAGCTGGTGTCGGGCGCCGCGGACCGGGTGGGGGCCCGCTTCGAGGCCCGGCGGGTGTCGGTGGCACCGGGCGCCAACCTCGAGGCCCGGGCCAGGGCGGCGCGTTTCGGCGCCCTGCCCGCCGGCGTGGCCACCGGGCACACCATGGACGATCAGGCCGAGACCATTCTGGTCAACCTCCTGCGCGGGGCGGGCGCCGACGGGCTGGCCGGCATGGAACCGGGGCACCGCCACCCGCTGCTGGACCTGCGCCGGGCCGAGACCCACGCGTTGTGCGACGCCCTCGGGTGGGAGCCGGTGCGCGACGCGCACCAACGACGACCCCGCTTTCGTGCGCAACCGGGTCCGCCACGAGCTGCTGCCGCTCTGCGCGCAGGTGGCCGGGCGCGACCCGGTCCCGCTGCTGGCCCGGCAGGCGGCGCTGCTGCGCGACGAGGTGGCGCTGCTGGACGCGCTGGCCGCGGCGGCCCTGCCCGACCCGGCCGACGCGCGCGCCGTGGCGCGCAGCGAGCGGCCCCTGGCCCGGCGCGCCCTCCGGCAATGGCTGCGCACGGTGGCGCCGGTCGAAGGGGGCCATCCGCCCTCGCTGGCCGAGGTCGACCGCGTGCTGGCCGTGGCACAGGGCGCCGCCGTCGGGACCGAGCTGTCGGGAGGCCGCCGGGTGCGCCGCTCGCGTGGACGCCTCGGGGTCGGCCCCGACGCCTCCGGTAGTGTCACCCCGGTGACCCGCGAGGATGCCGAGGCCGGTGTGCCCTCGTGGGCGGAGCCCGACGTCGGTCCGGTGCTGGTCGGCGCCGGTGAGCTGGCGGCCCGGGTGGCCGAGCTCGGAGCCCAGATCACGGCCGACTACGCCGACGAGCCACCGCTGCTGGTGGCCGTGCTCAAGGGGGCCATGCTCTTCATGAGCGACCTCTGCCGGGCCATCGCGCTCCCGGTCGACGTCGACTTCATGGCCGTCTCGTCCTACGGGAGCGCCACGAAGACCTCAGGCGTGGTGCGCATCGTCAAAGACCTCGACTCCGAGCTCGACGGCCGGCACGTGCTCGTCGTCGAGGACATCATCGACAGCGGCCTCACGCTGAACTACCTGCGCCGCTATCTCAACGCGCGCCAGCCCAAGAGCGTGGAGATATGCGCCCTCCTGGTGAAGGAGGGCGAACAACGGGTGGAGCTCGACCTGAAGTACACCGGCTTCGTGATTCCGCCCGAGTTCGTGGTGGGCTACGGCCTCGACGTGGCCGAGCGCTACCGCAACCTGCACAGCGTGCACCGCTACAAGGGCGCCGAGCAGTGAGCGTCGACGTCGAGCGGGTGAGCGCCGCCGTCACCGAGCTGCTGTGGGCCATCGGAGAGGACCCCGGGCGCGACGGCCTGGTGGCGACGCCCCACCGGGTGGCGGCCATGTACGAGGAGCTGTTCTCCGGCCTGCACGACGACCCGGCCCGGCACCTCGAGGTGACGTTCGCCGCCGAGCACGACGAAATGGTGATGGTGCGCGACATCCCCTTCGCATCGCTCTGCGAGCACCACCTGGTGCCCTTCCTCGGCAAGGCGCACGTGGCCTACATTCCGGCCGAGGACGGCCGCATCACGGGGCTGTCCAAGCTGGCCCGGCTGGTCGACGGCTATGCCCGGCGCCTGCAGGTGCAGGAGCGCATGACCACTCAGATCGCCGACGCCCTCGACTCGGTCCTCTCGCCGCGTGGCGTGCTGGTGGTCATAGAGGCGGAACACCTGTGCATGTCGATGCGCGGGGTCAAGAAACCAGGCACCACGACCGTCACGTCGTCGGTGCGCGGGCTCTTCCGGTCCGACGTGGCCACCCGCGCCGAGGCCATGCAGTTCATCCGGGGTCGCTGACCCCATGGCGCCGGGGCCGTCCGGCCGGCCACTCGTCATGGGCGTGCTCAACGTGACACCCGACTCCTTCTCCGACGGCGGGCAGCACGACACGTTCGAAGCGGCGGTGGCCCACGCGATGACCCTGGTCGCCGAGGGCGCCGACCTGATCGACGTGGGCGGCGAGTCCTCGCGCCCGGGGGCCGAGCCCGTCCCCACCGACGTCGAGCTTTCCCGCGTCGTCCCGGTCGTCGCCGCGCTGGTGAGCCGGGGCGTCCGGGTGTCGGTGGACACGGTGAAGCCGGAGGTGGCGACGGCCGCCGTCGGGGCGGGCGCCAGCCTGGTCAACGACATCTCGGCCTCGCTGTGGCCGGTGGCCGCCGCCGCCGGCGCCGGCTGGGTGGCCATGCACATGCAGGGCCGGCCCCGCAGCATGCAGGAAGACCCCAGCTACGGCGACGTGGTGGCCGAGGTGCGCGACCTCCTCCTGGCCCGGGCCGGCCGGGCCCTGGACGCCGGCGTGGCCGAGGTCTGGGTCGACCCCGGCATCGGCTTCGGCAAGACGGTGGCACACAACCTCTCGCTCCTGCGCCACCTGGACGAACTGGTCGCCGCCGCCGCCGCGGCGGGGTGCGCCGGCGTGGCCGTGGGTACCAGCCGCAAGCGTTTCCTGGGCGTCCTGGCCTCCTCCGGAGGTGAGCCCGCCCCCGTGGCCGACCGGCTCGAGGGGTCGCTGGCCACCGCCGCTGCTGCCCTGGTTGCGGGCGCCGGCCTGGTCCGGGTGCACGACGTGGCGGCCACGGTCCAGGTGGCCCGGCTGTATGGTCCTGCCGCATGAAGGGCAAGTGGGCCAACGGCATCCCGCCCCGCAACTTCACCTGGATCATCCGGGACCACCTCGCGGTCAGCGAGCGCCCGGGCGGGTTCGCGGTCAACCACCGGCGGGTGCGCCGCACCGAGGAGATCATTTGGCTGCGCGTGCAGGGGTTCGGGCGGGTGATCTCGCTCCTGCCCTCGCCCCACAACCTGGCCGCCTACGACGACGAGGGCCTGGCCTGGGCCCACTACCCGCTCGAGCGCTCCGGGGATCCCCGTCCGGCGCTGGCCGCCTGCTACCGGGACGTCGACGACTCACTGGCCGCGGGCCTGCGCATCCTCATCCACCAGGACGAGCTGGGGGACCGCGTCATGGGGGTGGTGGCCGGCTACCTGGTCTGGTCCAGCCGCATTGCCAGCCAACCCCAGGCGGTGGCGCTGGTCGAGCACATGGTCGGTCACGCCATGGGCGAGCCCGGGCGCGAGCTGCTGTCGGAGCTGGAGGGCATGCCCGCGCGGGCCAGGCCTCCTGAGGCGGACCGGTGAACGACCGCATAGAGATCCACGACCTCCGGGTCGTCGGCGTGCACGGCCTCCTCGACGAGGAGCGTGAGCGCCCCCAGCCCTTCTCGGTCGACATAGTGGCCTGGGTCGACATGGCGGCCGCCCAGCACAGCGACGACCTCGCGGACACGGTCGACTACGGGGCGCTGGCCCAGGCCGCGGCCGACGTCGTGGGCGGCCGCTCCTACCGGCTGCTCGAGGCCCTGGCCGGCCGCCTGGCCAGCGCCCTCCTGATCCTCGACCCCCGGCTCGAGGCGGTCGAGGTCGCCGTGCGCAAGCTGCGGCCGCCCCTGCCGCTCGACGTCGGCTCCACCGGGGTGCGGGTGCGCCGGTCGCGCTGATGGCCCGTGCCCGCGCCTTCATAGGGCTGGGGTCGAACCTGGGGGACCGGCGGGCGTTGCTGCGTGCCGCCGTGGCGTCGTTGGCGGACGCCGGCGACGTGGTCGCCGTCTCAGACGTCTACGAGACCGAGCCGGTCGGCGGCCCCCGGGGGCAGGAGCCCTACCTCAACGTGGTGGTCGAGCTGGCGACGCAGGACGAGCCGCGGCGCCTCCTGGAGCGCTGCCAGGCGCTGGAGCAGGCGGCCGGTCGCGAGCGCACGGTGCGCTGGGGGCCGCGCACGCTCGACGCCGACGTCCTCTGCGTCGAGGGCCGGACGGTCGACGAGCCCGACCTGACCGTGCCCCACCCCCGCCTGTGGGAGCGGCGCTTCGTGGTGGCCCCCCTGGCCGAGCTGGCGCCGGACCTGGTCACGGATGACCAGCTCAGGGCGTCTGGTGGCCAAGTGACCCGTATGGGTAGGCTGTAGCCGACGTTTTCGCATCGTCTGTAGGCGAACGGCACCCCGACGGGGCCGGAACGCCGAAGGAGGTCAGATGCACACCATCCGGATCATCGGTCCCGGTCGGGCCGGTACGTCCCTGGCCGTCGCGCTCTCGGCGCGCGGCTGGGCCTTCGCCGGGTACGTGGGTCGCCACGACGACCTGTCCGGCGCCGCCCGTGGGGTCGACGTGCTCGTCATCGCCACGCCCGATGACGCCATCGCCGAGGTGGCGGCCGCCGTCACCCCCGAGCCTGGCACGACCGTCGTCCACCTCTCGGGCTCCCTCGGTCTCGAGGCGCTGGCGCCCCATCCCCGCCGCGCCGCCGTGCACCCGCTCGTCCCCCTGCCCAACGCCGAGGTCGGGGCGGCCCGGTTGGGCTCGGGCGTGACGTTCGCCATCGCCGGCGCGCCTGCCGCCCGCGACATCGTGGCCGCGCTGGCCGGCCGGGTGGTCGAGGTGGCCGACGGCGACCGGGCCGCCTACCATGCCGCCGCCTGCATCGCGGCCAACCACGTGGTGGCCCTTTTGGGCCAGGTGGAGCGGGTGGCCGCCGAGGTGGGCCTCCCCCTCGAGGCGTTCCTGCCCCTGACCCGGGCCGCCGTCGACGACGTGGCCGCCCTGGGCGCCGCCGCCGCGCTGACCGGCCCGGCACGCCGGGGGGACTGGGCCACGCTCAGCCGCCATCTCGACGCCCTGCCCGAGGGCGAGCGCACCGGCTACCAGGCCGGCGCCGCCCTGGCGACCAAGCTGGCCGGCTCCGCCGTGCCGGCGCAGGCGGCGGTGTAGCGCGGTGGAGACCGTCGGCACCCGCGCCGCCTGCCGGCAGCTGCTCGACACCGGGCGCGCCGCCGGGCGCTCCGTCGGCCTCGTGCCGACCATGGGGGCGCTGCACGAGGGGCACATCGCGCTCATGACGCAGGCGCGGGCGGAGTGCGACGTGGTCGCCGTGAGCATTTTCGTCAACCCGCTGCAGTTCGGCGACCCCGACGACATCTCCAACTACCCGCGCACCCTCGAGCGTGACCTGCTCGTGTGCACCGAGGCGGGTGTCGACGTGGTCTTCGTCCCGTCGGTGGAGGAGATGTACCCGTCGTGGCCCGAGCCACCGTCGACCACGGTCGCCGTGTCCGGCCTCACCGACGCCTGGGAGGGGGCGGCGCGCCCCGGCCACTTCGACGGCGTGGCCACCGTGGTGGCCAAGCTGTTCGCCATCGCCGGGCCCTGCCGCGCCTACTTCGGACAGAAGGATTTCCAACAGCTGGCCGTGGTGCGGCGGATGACGCGGGACCTCTCGCTGCCGGTCGAGGTGGTGGGGTGCCCGACCGTGCGCGAGGCCGACGGCCTCGCGCTCTCGAGCCGCAACGTGCGCCTCTCGCCCGAGGAGCGCCACGCCGCGCTGGCGCTGCCGCTGGCGCTGGCCGCCGGGCGGTCCGCCGTGGCCGCCGGCGAGCGAGACGCGGCCGTCGTGGCCGCCGCCATGCGGGCGGTGGTCGAGGCCGAGCCGCTGGCCGCGCTGGACTACGCCGCGGCCGTCGACGCCGCCACGCTGGTCGAGGCGGGCGCCATCGAGGACCCGGACACGGTGCGACTGCTGGTGGCGGCGCTCGTCGGGCCGGTCCGTCTGATCGACAACAGCGCGGCGGTTGCCGCGGAGAGGGCCGACCGGGCCCGCCAACTCGAAAGGATCGGTTGAGCCGATGCGCCGCCGCATGATGAAGTCCAAGATCCACCGGGCCACCGTGACCGGGGCCAACCTCAACTACGTGGGCTCCGTGTCCATCGACACCGAGCTCATGGCGCTGGCCGACATAGTCCCCTACGAGCAGGTGGCCGTTCTCGACATCGACAACGGAGCACGCTTCGAGACCTACGCCATCGAGGGTGAGCGGGGGCAGATCTGCCTCAACGGGGCCGCCGCCCGTCTGGTGGCACCGGGCGACAAGGTGATCGTCATCACCTACGCCGACTACGAGCGCGCCGAGCTCGAGAGCTACGTCCCGCGGGTGGTGCACGTCGACGGGCGCAACCGGGTGATCGACGAGGTGTCGGCCCGCCTCGATGCCGAGCTGTCGGCGCCCCTGACCGAACCGGCGTGAGCGGCGGGGCCGGCGCACCGCCGGGTCCCTTCGACGTCCTGGTCCTGGGCAGCGGCGTCGCCGGCCTGTCCGCCGCGGTCCGGCTCGCCGGGTCGTCGTCGCTCGGCGTCCTGACCAAGGGCGTGCTCTCGCAGTCGGCCACGCGCTGGGCCCAGGGGGGCGTCGCCGCGGTCCTGGGGGGCGACGAGGACTCGACCGACCTGCACCTGGCCGACACGCTGGCCGCCGGCGCCGGCCTGTGCGACGAGGAGGCGGTGCGCATTCTCGTCAACGAGGGCCCCGGACGTGTGCACGAGCTGATCGCACTGGGCGTCGAGTTCGACCGCGAGGCCACCGGCTCGCTGTCGCTGGCCCGCGAGGGCGGTCACTCCCGGCCCCGCGTCGTGCATGCCGGCGGCGCGGCGACGGGCGCCGAGGTGGAGCGGGCCCTCGTCGACGCCACCTACCGCTCGGCCGGCGCCGTGCTCGAGGGCTGGTTCGCGCTCGACCTGATCGTCGAGGGCGGCCGCTGCGTCGGCGTGACCGCGTGGCCGCCCGGTGCCGCCGGCCCGGTCGAGGTGCGGGCGGCCCACGTCGTCCTGGCCACGGGCGGCGCCGGTCAGCTCTTCTCCGTCACCACCAACCCGGCCGAGTCCACCGGCGACGGTGTGGCCATGGCCCTGCGTGCCGGCGTGGCCACGGCCGACGTCGAGTTCGTCCAGTTCCACCCCACCGCGCTGCACCATCCGGCCATGCCGCGCCCGCTCCTCTCCGAGGCCCTGCGCGGCCACGGGGCGCTCCTGCGCGACCGTGACGGCGAGCGCTTCGTCGACGAGCTGGCGCGGCGCGACGTGGTGAGCCGGGCCATGGCGGCGCGGATGGTCGAGCAGGGCGTCGACCACCTCTGGCTCGATGCGACCGGGCTCGAACGCTTCTCCCAGCGCTTCCCGACGATTGCCGCCTCCCTCGCCTCCATCGGGCTCGATCCGCAGAGCGACTGGCTCCCCATCGCGCCGGCGGCCCACCACCTCTCGGGCGGCGTCGTCACCGACCTGTGGGGCGCCACCGCGCTGCCCGGCCTGTGGGCCGTGGGCGAGGTGGCCTGCACCGGCGTGCACGGGGCCAACCGCCTGGCTTCGAACTCGCTGCTCGAGGGCATGGTCTTCGGCGCCCGCCTGGCCGAGCGCATCGTGTCCGGTCAGGCCCGGCCCGAGCGCAGCGGGGCGCTGCGTGCCGTCCTCGGCGCCGACCCCGTCGACGGCATCGGCTGCACGCGCGTGGCCGCCCGGGCGCCCCTGGCCTCCGGCGGCGCGGCGGACGGTGCCGCGCCCGACGTCACCAAGCTGCGCGACACGCTGCAGCGTGCCATGACCCGCGGCGCCGGGGTCGTGCGCAGCGCGGAGTCGCTGGCCGAGGCCCGCACCGTGGTGGAGGACACGGCCGCCGCGCTCGGGTCCCCCGCGTCGGTGGCGGCCGGGGAGCTGACCAACCTCCTGCACGTGGCCGACGCGCTCCTGGCCTCCGCCGACCTGCGCACCGAGAGCCGTGGGGCCCACGCCCGGCGCGAGTACCCCGAGACGGATCCGGCCTGGCGCCGGCGCCTGGTGCACGGGGCATGACAGGCGACGAGGACTACCGGCGGGCCGTCACCGAGGCGGTCGAGCGCGCCCTGGCCGAGGACCTGGGGCCCGAAGGCGACCTGACCGCGGCGTTGGTGCCCGAGTCCGCCACCGCCCGCTTCGTCCTGCGCGCCCGCCGGGCGGGCACCCTGGCCGGCCGGGCCCCGGCCGACGAGACCTTCCGGCGCGTCGGGCCCGACCTCAGCGTCGTGTGGCACGCGTCGGACGGCGACGAGCTGAAGCCGGGCGACACGGTCGCCGAGATTGCGGGCCCGCTGCGCCCCGTCCTCACCGCCGAGCGCACAGCGCTGAACTTCCTGGGCCACCTCTCGGGCATCGCGACCCTGACGGCGCGCTTCGTCGCCGCGGCCCATGAGCGCAACCCGGCCGTCGCCATCCTCGATACGCGCAAGACCACGCCCGGCCTCCGCCTCCTCGAGAAGGCGGCCGTGCGCGCCGGCGGTGGCACCAGCCACCGGGCCGGGCTTTCCGAGGCCGTGCTGGTCAAGGACAACCACCTGGCCGGCATCGGCATCACCGAGGCCGTGGGTCGAGCCCGCACGCTGTGGCCGGGACGATTGGTCGAAATTGAGTGCGACGCGCTCGAGCAGGTGGCTGAGGCGGCACGGGCCGGCGCCGACGCCGTGCTGCTCGACAACATGGACCCCGCCACGGTGGTCGAGGCCATCGGGGTGGCCCAGGTCGAGGCGCCGGGCGCCGTCCTCACCGAGGTGTCCGGCGGGATCACCCTGGAGACCATCGGCGCGTACGCGGCGGCGGGCCCGGACCGCATTTCGGTCGGTGCGCTGACGCACTCGGCCACCGTGCTCGACCTCGGACTCGATCTGGTCCGGACGGGCGGCTGAACATGCTCCTCGTCATCGACGTCGGCAACACCGAGACCGTCATCGGTCTCTACACGCGCGAAGACACCGACACGGTGCCGGTCGTAGACCAAGACGGGGGTGTCGGCGTCGGTGTCGGCATCGGCACCGAGCGCGACACCAAGGCGCCGGCCGGCCTCACCCACCACTGGCGCCTCTCCACCGTCGGGACCCGGACGCCGGACGAGCACGCCGTCCTCCTCACGCAGCTGCTCGACCTCGAGGGTCTCGACATCGCCACGTCCGTGTCCGGCATGGCCATCAGCTCGTCCGTCCCGCACGTCACGGCCGAGCTGCGCCAGATGGCCTCGCGCTGGTTCGCCGACCTGCCCTGCGTGGTGCTCGGACCGGGCACCAAGAGCGGCATGGCCATCCTCTACGACAACCCCAAGGAGGTGGGAGCCGACCGCATTGCCGACGCCGTCGGGGCCTTCGACCTCTACGGCGGGCCCTGCATTGTCGTCGACATGGGCACGGCCACGACCGTGGAGGCGATCAGCGCCAAGGGGGAGTACCTGGGCGGCGCCATCACGCCGGGCGTGGCCATAAGCCTCGACGCGCTGTACCAGCAGGCGGCGGCGCTGCGCCGCGTCGAACTGGTGGAGCCGAGGAGCGTGATCGGGCGGTCGACGGTGGAGTCCATTGAGTCGGGGACGCTCTACGGCTTCGCCGGGCTGGTCGACGGCCTGGCCCGCCGCTTCATGGAGGAGCTGGGCGAGTCGACCGTGGTGGCCACCGGCGGCTTCAGCTCACTCATCGCGCCGTACTCGGAGACCATCGAGCATGTGGAGCCCTGGCTGACGCTGCACGGCCTGCGCATCGTGTACGAGCGCAACGTGGGCGTCTGATTCTTCAACCGTTCTTAGGCCACGGCGGCTTTTCTCACACCCGCATTACAGGATCCTCACACTCGGGGCTCAGGGTGGGACGTACCGCCGGAAGGGCGGAACGGCGTGCAGAGAGCAGGCCGAGAAGTCCCTAAGGAGAATCGATCATGCTGCGCAAAATCATCGCTGGAACCGCTGCCGTCGGCGCCCTGACTTTCGGTGCGGCCGGCATCGCCGGAGCGTCCACCCCGACCACGCCTGCGCCGTCCGGCGGCACGAACACGGCGGCGGTGTGCGCCAAGCTGCCCGCCCTCGAGTCGAAGGTGCAGGCCCGCGAGGCCAAGATCAACGCCCTGCTGCCCAAGGTCCAGGCCCGCGAGGCCAAGCTGAAGGGCGAAGGCAAGACGACGCGGGCCAACCACCTGGCCGCCCGTGTGACCAGGATCGGCAACCGCGAAACCAAGGCCAACGCCCGGTTGGCCAAGGCCGAGGCCAAGTGCGGGACCACCAGCTCGAGCGCCAGCTGATCTCGTCTCGCTGAGATCGCTCGAGGTGCGGTCACCGGCCCGGGATTGCCCGTGGCGGTGGCCGCACCGGCGCGTCGGGATCCTCACGGCCCCTTTTACAGATTCCTCACATCTGGCGTGCACAGTGGGTCCAGCGCCGACCCGCCGGCGGGCGGCGCACCAGTCGCAGGCGAGGAGGAAACGGGAGCATGGTTCGGAACATCATCGCAGGCACGGCGCTGGCCGGAGCTCTGACGCTGGGAGTGGCCGGCACGGCCGGAGCCGGAGCGGCCACGCCGAGCGGCGGCACCGGCGGCACCGGCGGCACCGGCGGCACGACCGCGGCGGCCGCGGCCGTGTGCTCCCGGCTGTCCAAGCTCGAGGCCCGGGTGCAGAAGTTCGAGAACGCCGTCGAGGCCCGCGTCCCCAAGGCCGAGGCCCGGGAGGCGAAGTTGAAGGCGGCCGGTCACGACAAGTTGGCTACCGCCATCGCCAACCGCATCTCCAAGGTGCAGGCCCGCGAGACCAAGATCAACGCCCGGCTGTCCAAGGTCCGAGCCAAGTGCGGGAACGCCGGCGCCGGCTCCAGCTCGAACTCGAGCTCCAGTGGCTCCGTCGGGACCACCGGCAACACCCTGTAGCGGGACTCAGCCGGGAAGGTCGCTCAGCAATTCCGCCGCCAGCCGGGAGAGCCCGTCGCGCAGTTCGGGCTGGACGATGCCGGCGGTGGCGGCCTGGGCCTCGGAGACGTAGGCGCGGGCACTCGTGACCGACTCGGCGATGGCACCCGTGCCCATGACGATGGCACGGGCCTTGTCCCGTTCGGGCTGAGCCAGCGGCTGCCCGAGCAGCGCGCGCAAGTCGGGTCCGGCATCGGGGTCGGCCAGGGCCAGGAGCGCCGGCAGCGTGTAGATGCCCTCGGCCAGGTCCTGTCCCGGGGGCTTCTTGAGCTCGCCGTCGGTGGCCGTGATGTCGAGGATGTCGTCGCGCACCTGGAACACCATGCCGAACTTGCGCCCGAACTCGGTGCACGCCTCGACTTCGGCGGTCGGCAACCCGCCCGTGAGCGCTCCGATGCGGCACGAGGTGGCCATGAGGGCGGCCGTCTTGCCGCTGATCGAATCGATGTAGTCCTGACGGCTGCGCCCTATTTGGAAGGCGGAGCGCACCTCGGTGACCTGCCCCTGGCAGAGCCGGCCGAGTGTGTCGGCCAACAGGGCCGCAATTTCCGTGCCGAGGCTGGCGGCAATGGCGGCGGAGCGGGCCAGCAGGTAGTCGCCGGCCACGATGGCGACCAGGTTCCCGAAGCGGCTGTTCACGCTCTCCACGTTGCGCCGGATCGTGGCCTCGTCGATGACGTCGTCGTGGTAGAGGGAGGCCAGGTGGACGAGCTCGACCGCCACCCCCCCCATCAGGTCGTCCTCGGTGGCCTCCCGGCTGCCTCCGGTGGCCGTGGCCAGGGACAACAGCGGCCGGAGGCGCTTGCCGCCGGCCGCGATGAGGTGGGTCGTGACCTCGTCGAGGAAGCCGTCTCCGGTCACGACAGAGGCGGTGAGCAGGGGCTCCAGACGCTGCAGTCCCTCTTGCAGGCGGGGCAGGCCGAGGGCCTCCGTCGGGTTCACTGTCCAAGACGATATGTCAACGCCCGCCAAATCCGACAACCCGCTGGTGACGGACGCGCAGGAAAGCCCAGCCTGGAAGGTTCTTCCCCCCAGACCGAGGCCCCCACGGTGCGGTCCGTTCCAACTAAGGCCCCAGGTACACTGGACCGAGAAGCTATACAGAAGCAGAGAGAGGCGGTCAGGGTGTTCGAACGTTTCACCGACCGGGCACGGAGGGTGTTGGTGCTGGCGCAGGAGGAAGCGCGCCTGCTCAATCACAGCTTCATCGGCACCGAACACATTCTGCTGGGTCTGATCCACGAGGGAGAGGGCGTCGCCGCGAAGGCGCTCGAGTCCCTGGGGATCTCGCTCGAGGCAGTTCGTGAGAAGGTCGAGGAGACCATCGGCATGGCCGGGACCGCGCCGAGCGGTTCGCCGCCCTTCACGCCGCGGGCCAAGAAGGTCCTCGAGTTGTCACTGCGCGAGGCACTGCAGCTCGGCCACAGCTACATCGGCACCGAGCACATGCTGCTCGGCCTGGTGCGCGAAGGCGAAGGCGTGGCCGCCACCGTTCTCGTCAGCCTGGGCGCCGACCTTGGTCGCGTTCGCCAACAGGTGATCCAGTTGATGTCGGGCAACCAGGGCAAGGAGTCCGTGGGCGCGACCCAGGGCGCCAGCACGGGCGACAACCCGTCGGGCTCGCCCGTGCTCGACCAGTTCGGGCGGAACCTGACGCAGCTCGCACGCGACGGCAAGCTCGACCCCGTCATCGGACGCGCGAAAGAGATCGAGCGCGTCATGCAGGTCCTGTCGCGTCGTACCAAGAACAACCCGGTCCTCATCGGGGAGCCCGGCGTGGGCAAGACGGCCATCGTCGAAGGGCTGGCCCAGCGCATCGTGGCCAACGATGTGCCCGAGACGCTCACCGGCAAGCAGCTCTACACCCTCGACCTCGGCGCACTGGTGGCCGGCAGCCGTTACCGCGGCGACTTCGAAGAGCGGCTGAAGAAGGTGCTCAAGGAGATCCGGACCCGGGGCGACATCGTCCTCTTCATCGACGAGATCCACACGCTCGTGGGAGCGGGGGCGGCCGAGGGCGCCATCGACGCCGCGTCCATCCTCAAGCCGATGCTCGCCCGGGGCGAGCTGCAGACGGTGGGCGCCACCACGATTGACGAGTACCGCAAGCACCTCGAGAAGGACGCCGCCCTCGAGCGGCGCTTCCAGCCGGTCAAGGTCGACCAGCCGTCAGTGGCACTGACCATCGACATCCTCAAGGGCCTGCGCGACCGTTACGAGTCGCACCACGCCGTGAGCATCACCGACCAGGCACTCGTTGCCGCGGCCAACCTGGCCGACCGCTACCTGGCCGACCGCTACCTGCCGGACAAGGCCATCGACCTCATCGACGAGGCGGGTAGCCGGTTGCGCATCCGCCGCATGAGCACGCCTCCGGGCGCCAAGAAGCTCGACGAGGAGATCGCCCGCCTGCGCGCCGACAAGGAGGCTGCCATTGAGAAGGGCGCCTTCGAGCAGGCCAAGAAGCTGGCCGAGCAGGAGAAGGAGCGCCTGGACCGCAAGGAGAGCCAGGAAGCGGAGCTGCGAGCCGAAGGCGTCGACCTGTTCGACGTCGTCGACGAAGAGGTCATCGCCGAAGTGCTGGCGGCCTGGACCGGCATCCCGGTCTACCGGCTGACCGAGGAGGAGACGGCCAAGCTGCTGCGCATGGAGGAGGAACTGCACAAGCGGGTCATCGGCCAGGAGGAGGCGCTCAAGGCGCTCTCCCGCGCCATCCGCCGCACGCGGGCCGGCCTGAAGGACCCCAAGCGCCCGAGCGGCTCGTTCATCTTCCTGGGGCCGACGGGCGTCGGGAAGACCGAGTTGGCCAAGACGCTGGCCGAGTTCCTCTTCGACGACGAGGACGCCCTCATTCAGCTCGACATGTCCGAGTACATGGAGAAGCACACTGTCAGCCGCCTGGTCGGCTCGCCTCCCGGCTATGTCGGGTACGAAGAGGGCGGACAGCTGACGGAGGCCGTGCGGCGCAAGCCGTTCTCGGTCGTGCTCTTCGACGAGGTGGAGAAGGCGCATCCCGACGTGTTCAACACGTTGCTGCAGATCCTCGAGGACGGCCGGCTCACCGATGCTCAGGGTCGTTCGGTCGACTTCAAGAACACCGTGCTGATCATGACGTCGAACCTCGGCACGGCCGACCTGCGCAAGTCCAACATGGGCTTCGCCAAGACGTCGGAGGCCGTGACGTACGAGCGCATGAAGGCCAAGGTGGACGAGGCGCTGAAGGCGCACTTCCGCCCGGAGTTCCTGAACCGTATCGACGAGGTCATCGTCTTCCACGAGCTGTCGCGGGCCGAGGTCACCGAAATCGTCGACCTCCTCATGTCCCGCACGGTCAAGCAGCTGTCGGACCAGGGCATCGGCCTCGAGCTGACGCCGGCCGCCCGTTCGTTCCTGGCTGAGAAGGGCTACGACCCCCAGCTCGGGGCGCGGCCGCTCCGTCGGGCGATCCAGCAGCTGGTGGAGGACCCCTTGTCCGAGCGCATCCTGTGGAAGGAATTCCGGGTCGGTGAGACGATCGTCGTCGACCTGGAGGAGTCGCCCATCGACGGCGAGGGACCGCAGCTCAGCTTCCGGGCCATTGAGGGGATCGAGCCGCCGCCCCTCGAACTGGCCGGCGCCGGCGCCGATCCGGAGTAAGCAGCCGAGCCAGAGCCGGGCCAGAGCCAGAGCCGGCGCCGAGCGCATCCGCCAGGAGGCCGCCCAGGCCGCCGGCACGCGGACCCAGCGGTGCCGTTTCGAGCTTGACGGAAGCTCGACCCGTGGGACACACCGTGCCAGTGATCACCGCGGCCCTTGTCACGGGGTCGAGAATGTTCGGGTAGGTCGTTACACCCGGTGTCTACCGTGTCGTCGTGGCCACAATGCAGCGAGCGCGCGCGGAGGTCTACATCTGCGCGGCGTGCGACACGACGTCGCCGCGCTGGCTCGGTCGCTGTCAGAACTGCGGCGAGTGGAACACGTTCGGTCCGGTTGCGGCCCCTCCGTCCGTCACGAACATCGCCCGGGCGGTCCCGTTACGCGCGGTGCCGGCGGACGGTGCGCAGCCGCTGCCCACAGGTGTCAGCGAGCTCGACCGCGTCATGGCCGGTGGCGTCGTCGGCGGGTCGGTCACCCTCCTGTTCGGCCCACCGGGGATCGGCAAGTCGACGCTCCTCTTCCAGGTGCTGTCGTCGGTGTCGGCCACCGGCGTCGACGTGCTGCTGGCCTCGGCCGAGGAGTCGCTCTCCCAGGTGGGCGGGCGCGCCTCACGACTGGGCTCCGTCCCGCCACAGCTCCTGGCTCTGGAGGGCCATGACGTCGGGGCGATCGAGCAGGCGGTGGCCCGGCACCGGCCCGCCCTGGTCGTGGTGGACTCGCTCCAGTCCGTCTCGGACCCGACGCTCCCCCAGCCGGCCGGCAGCCTGTCCCAGGTGCGCGCCTGCGTCGAGCGCCTGACTCGCATGGCCAAGACCAGCGGGGTCCCCCTTCTCCTGGTCGGGCACGTGACCAAGGACGGCGACCTGGCCGGGCCACGTGCGGTCGAGCACCTGGTCGACACCGTGCTCTCCTTCGACGGGGACCGGCACCATGCCCTGCGCGTCCTGACCTCGGTCAAGCATCGTTTCGGCCCCACCGGCGAGGTCGGCATCTTCGAAATGGGCGACGATGGCCTGCGAGCCGTGCCCGACCCGGGGCCGCTCATGTTGGGCGATCGCATGGCGGATGTACCCGGCAGCGTGGTGGTGCCGGTCCTCCAGGGTCGCCGGCCCCTTCTCGTCGAGGTGCAGGCACTGCTGGGACCGAGCGCCGGCGCCGGCCCCGCCGCCAGGCCCCACACCCTGGGCATCGATGCCGCACGGGCGAGCCTTCTCGTCGCCGTGCTCGCGTGCCGCACCGCGGTCGGGGTGCCGGCCTACGCCGAGTTCTACGTGGCCGCCGTCGGCGGCATCAGCGTCAGTGAGCCCGCGGCAGACCTCGCCGTCGCACTGGCCCTGGCTTCCGTCGTCCGGGACCGACCGTTCCCGGCCGATCTCGTGGCGTTCGGCGAACTCGGGCTGGCCGGCGAGGTGCGCATGGTTCCCGGTGCGGAACGGCGGCTGGCCGAAGCGCAGCGCGCCGGTTTCACCCGGGCGCTCGTGCCGGCGTCGAGCAGCACGACCGCACCGCCCGGCATGACGGTGCACGGGGTGCGCACGCTGGCCGAGGCGCTCGCCGTGGTCGAGACCGTGCCGGGTACGATGCCCGGGTGGTCGACGGTGACGGCGCCAGCCAACCGCTGAACGACGCGCTCGCCCTCATTGCGCCCGGAACGGCGCTGCGTGAGGGCCTCGACCGGATCCTCCAGGCGAAACACGGGGCGCTGATCATCGTCGGGGACGATCCTGCCGTCCTCTCGGTCTGCACCGGGGGCTTCCTCCTCGACGCCGAGTACAGCCCGCAGCGGCTGTCGGAGTTGGCGAAAATGGACGGTGCCATCATTCTCGCCTCCGACGCGTCGCGCATCGCGAGGGCCAACGTGCACCTTGTCCCCAAGGCCTCCATTGCCACCTCGGAGACGGGAACGCGCCACCGCACGGCTGAGCGCGTGGCGCGTTCGATCGATGTGCCGGTCGTCGCGGTGTCGGAGGCCATGGCGACCATTGCCGTGTACCGCAACGACAAGAAGCACACGACCCAGTCGGCCGGCTGGCTGATCGATCGCTCCAGCCAGGCCCTGGCCACCTTGCAGCGGTTCCGCTCGCGCTTCGACGACGCGCTGAGCTCCTTGACCCGTCTCGAAATGGAGGACGCCGTCTCCGTGCGCGACGTCGTGTCCGTGCTCCAACCGGGCGAAATGGTCCGTCGCATTGCGGAGGAGATCGAAGGTCACCTGGTCGAGCTGGGTTCCGACGGCCGTCTCATCCACCTCCAGACCGAGGAGCTCAGCGCCGGCGTCGGCGACGCCCTCGCCCTGGTCCTGCGCGACTACTCGAACGAGAAGGGAATCGCCCATCTGCGCGCGCTGTCCCCGGACTCGCTCATGGACCTGCCCAAGGTGGTGGCCGCCCTCAACCTGCCGGCGTCGAGCGACCAGCTGCTCGCCGAGGTGGCCCCACACGGCTACCGCCTGCTGCACCGCCTGCCCCAACCGCTCTCGGACACCCTCATCGACCGATTGGTCGAGCGGTTCGGGTCGCTCCCCGAAATCCTCTCCGCGTCGGCCGCCGAGCTCGAGTCGGTCGAAGGCATCGGCGCCGCGACGGCCCGCCACGTGCGCGATGGTCTGGCTCGCCTCGTGGAAGCGAGCATTTTCGAGCGATACGAATAACAGGGCCGGTCTGGTAGAATGGAAGGCCACCGTCGGGCGGGCCGGGCCCGTCTTCGCATGGTCCAAACATCGCCGCCGGCGCGGCTGTGCGCCCCCTGGGCGCACCCGAATCATCCAAGGGAGTCCTGAATCCTGTGTCCTTCAAGGTCGGAGACAAAGTCGTCTACCCCCACCACGGGGCTGCCGTCATAGAGAAGCGTGAGACGAAGGTCGCCTTCGGCGAGAAGCGCGAGTACCTGGTCCTGCGGCTCGCGTACGGCGACCTCATCCTGAACGTACCGGCCGACAACACCGAGGGTGTGGGCCTGCGCGAGGTGATCAACGACGAGGAGGTCGAGGAGGTCTTCGCGGTTCTGCGCAAGAAGGAAGCGCGCATGCCGACCAACTGGTCCCGCCGCTACAAGAACCACTCGGAGAAGCTCCGCTCGGGCGACATCTACCAGGTGGCCGAAGTGGTGCGGAACCTGTCCATCCGCGACAAGGACAAGGGGCTGTCCGCCGGCGAGAAGCGGATGCTCCAGCGAGCCCGCCAGATCCTGGTCTCCGAGCTGACCTTCGCCCTCAACGTGGACGAGGAGACCGCCGAAGAGCGTCTGAACGACGCCCTGACCTGATTTCGCCCCAGGGTCGCACCGTGGCCCAGGTTTGGTCGATCGTGGTGGCCGGGGGATCGGGACGCCGCTTCGGCGCCCCGAAGCAATTCTCGGTGCTGGGCGGGCGCCCCGTGCTCGAATGGGCGGTTGACGCCTGCCGGCCCTTTTCCGAGGGCATCGTCCTGGTTCTGCCCGCTGACGTGGCGGATGCCGACGCCCCCATGCACGGCGCGGACAGGCTGGTGGCCGGGGGCGACACCCGCGCCGACTCGGTGCGACGAGGTCTGGCCGCAGTGCCGGCCGAGGCCGACTTCGTGCTCGTGCACGATGCAGCCCGACCCCTGGCGCCGCCCGAGGTGTTCGCCGCCGTCATCACCGCGGTCGTCGACGAGGGTGCCGATGCGGCGGTACCCGGCATTCCGGTGCGTGACACCATCAAGGAGGTGGATGACGCGCACAACGTGACGGCGACCCTGGACCGCAAGGCGCTCGTCGCCGTCCAGACCCCTCAGGGCTTCCGGGCCGACCTCCTGCGGCGCGCCCACGAACAGGGCGGGACGGACGCCACCGACGACGCCGTGCTGGTCGAGGCGTTGGGGGGGCAGGTGCGGGTGGTACCCGGCGACCCGGCAAACCTGAAGATCACCACCACCGAGGACTTGCGCGACGCCGAACACCGACTCTTCATCCCCGATGGGCGTTGACGCATGCGCATCGGCCAGGGCATCGACGTCCATCCCTTCTCCGACGATCCACACCGGCCGCTGGTGCTGGGCGGGGTCGTCATCGAAGGCGGGCGCGGTCTCAAGGGTCACAGTGACGCCGACGCCGTCTGCCACGCACTGGCCGACGCCGTGCTCGGTGCGCTGGGCCTGGGCGACCTGGGCCGTCACTTCCCCGACACCGACCCGGCCTGGGCCGGGGCGGACAGCGTGGCCCTCCTCACCGAGGTGCTCGAGTTGGCGGCCCGGGCGGGGTACGCCTGCGCCAATGCCGATTGCACCGTCGTGGCCGACACGCCGCGACTGGCGCCGCACACGCCCGCCATGGTCGAGAAGTTGAGCAGCGTCCTCGGAGCACCGGTGTCGGTCAAGGCGACGCGCGCCGAAGGGCTGGGCGCGCTCGGTCGGGCGGAGGGCATCGCCTGTCTCGCGGTGGTGCTGATGGAGGAGACGGAATGAGCCGGCCCGCTCGGACCGGTCGTCGAGGGGGAAGGGAGCGGCCCGAAGCCGCCGCGCCGTCGCGCCAGGGCCAGCGCCGCCGCCCGAGCCCGGCGGCGCTCAGCGAGCTCGGGGGCGACCAGGTCGAGGGGCGCCGGGCCGTGCTCGAACTGCTCACGGTCGGTCGGCGCACCGTGCGCCGTGTCTTTCTGGCCGAGGACCAGGATCCCTCCCCGCAGCTGGACCGCATAGAGGAGCTGGCGGACCGTATGCGGGTACCCGTCGAGACGGTGCCCCGGGCGCGGCTGGACACCCAGGCCCGTACCGAGTCGCCCCAGGGCGTCCTGGCGCTCGCACGCCCACTCGACCCCGTGTCGCTCGAGGAGCTCTGCGCACCGGGCCGGCGGGGCGCGGTGCCGTTTCTGCTGGTGGCGGCGGGGATCACCGACCCCCGGAACCTGGGTGCGCTCCTGCGCAGTGCGGAGTGCGCCGGCGTGACCGGTGTCGTGTTGCCGCGCCACCGCTCGGCCCGGATATCGCCGACGGTCACCAAGACGGCCGCCGGGGCGATCGAGCACCTGCCCTTCGCCGTGGTGGGCGGCGTGCCGACGGCGCTCAACGAGTTGCGCGAGCTCGGCGTGTGGTCGATCGGTCTCGCCGGTGAGTCGCAAGAGTCCCTCTACGACCTGCCGCTCGGTGACGGACCCGTGGCACTGGTGGTCGGCAGTGAGGAGAAAGGACTGGCACCGTTGGTGCGCCGGCGCTGCGATGCGGTGGTGGCCATCCCCCAGCACGGCACGCTGCCGTCGCTCAACGTCGGCGTCGCCGGTGCGGTGGCCTGTTTCGAGGTGGCCCGCCAGCGCGCTCGACCGCGAGGTGCGCCGCGCTCCGTTGCTTCAGCCGCCGTAGTGGTGCCCCGAGAGGGCGAATGAGGCCACGAAGCCCACGATGGTCACGGCCAGGGCGACGGGTCCGAGCTTCTCGCGGGCCGAGATGGCCCGGATGGACAGGAAGAGCGGCAGGATCCCGATGAGGAGGAACCCGGTGGTGGCGGCCAGCACCAGGTACACGGCTTCGACGCAGATCGCCGTGGTGCTCAGTCGGTTGCCGCCGGCGCGGCCGTAGCCGTAGCCGTAGCGGCCCCGACCCCGACCTCGTCCCCAGCCGGGCCCACCGCCTTGGGGCCCCGAGGGCAGGTCGGCGGGGATGGTGAAGTCCCCGACCCGCTGCGAGGGCTGCCCCTCGACTCCCGCGTTCGCCCCCGCTCCGGGCACCGGACCCGCCGTCGACGGCTGGGTCTGTGCCGTCCAGGCCTGGCCGTCCCACCAGCGCAACAGTCCCGGCTGGTTCGGATCGGGGTACCACCCCTGCGGGGGCAGTGTGCTGGTCATGGCCGGGTCACGATACCGCCACCTCGGACGTGCAGAAGGCGCACCGCCGCGCCCCGACCGGGATGTCGCTGAGGCACTCGGGACAGGGTTGCGTGGGCGCCTTGGGCTCTTCGACGGGCAGGGCGTTCAGGCGGCGCAGGAGAGCCGTCAGCGGGATCACGACGGCAAAGAAGACGACCACGGCGACGATCAGGAACGTGATCAGGGCGTTCAAGAAGGAGCCGTACAAGAACTTGGAGTGGTTGACCGTGAAGTACAGGCCCGAGAACGACGTCTTCCCGAAGACGGCCGCGATCAGAGGTGTGAGCAGATCGGCCACGAACGCCGTGATCACGGCGGTGAACGCCGCGCCGACCACCACGGCAACGGCCAGGTCCACCACGTTGCCGCGCAGGACGAACTTCTTGAAATCGCTCAGCACCGGCTTCCTTTCTCCCAGACCATGTCGAGCCCGAGGCAGGAATCGAACCCGCGACATCTTCATTA